>JBMNVA010000005.1:0-140343 GCA_050946555.1 Anaerovoracaceae bacterium
GCCGCAAGGCGAAGGGGAGCAAAGGAAGGTGCCATGCAAAGGATGCCCAAGAAGCCGAGCTAGGGGCGAAGGCTGATTGGGTGCATCCGACTGCAGAACGTAGTTCGATGATGACCTAACCCGACTCACGAAGTGAGTCGATGGTAGGTCACATGCAAAGCTTTCCCGCGATTGGCGGAGCGTGAGCGACGGCAGAGCGGCAGAAAGCGACTGCAGTCTCCCGTGGCGCATAGAAAAAAGCAGTGGGTTCAACCCACTGCTTTTTTATACGATCAAGAGGGAGATGATGAGCACCTATCCTTGCGATCCGAGCCGCAAGGCGAAGGGGAGCAAAGGAAGGTGCCATGCAAAGGATGCCCAAGAAGCCGAGCTAGGGGCGAAGGCTGATTGGGTGCATCCGACTGCAGAACGTAGTTCGATGATGACCTAACCCGACTCGCAAAGCGAGTCGATGGTAGGTCACATGCAAAGCTTTCCCGCGATTGACGGAGCGTGAGCGACGGCAGAGCGGCAGAAAGCGACTGCAGTCTCCCGTGGCGCACTAAAGACCGTTGAAAACTCAGCGGTCTTTTCTTTTTACCATTGGAAATTCAACGGTTCAAAGGATCGGTCAAAGTTCGTGAACGTCGGTGCGATATGGTAAATCGTGGCAATGATTAGCGACTTCGTGGCGAAAACTTGGCGAAAAATTGGCGAAAAATCGGCGAGGGCAAAATTTGTGTATCGGAGTACAAAAGGGTTCTGATCGGTTGTGCGGATGGTTCTAGCTTCGTTCAGGTTTCTCGGGCTTCGTTGCCTTGCTTCGTCCTAGCTTCGTTCCGAATAACACGCCGGCTCTTCCTGATTCAGTATGCCGTTTGTATGGCCGAGGCACATTGAAGAGGGGCGGGCTAGATTCCCTTTGGCGGAGCGTGAGCGACGGCAGAGCGGCAGAAAGCGACTGCAGTCTCCCGTGGCGCATAGAAAAAACGGTGGGTTTTATCCCAATGTTATTAAGTTAAGAGCTTCTAGCAGACTTTGGCTTGCAAGGGGCTCTTTTCTCGTTTTTTGAGGTGTTTTTTTTGACAAATACATTAAACCGAAAATATGAACTACAATTAAATACATTCAGTCTATAGCGTTGTTATATAATAAATTACTGTAAATTTTGTTAATTCTTATATATTGACATTTATGTAAACAATGGTATACTGTAATCGTAATCAAATAACATTCCCTATCAAATCGTTCGGTTTTATCAACATTGACTTTGAGGAAAACCTGTCTCTATTAAATATATCTTTCGACTTATTAAACGTTTACATAACAGGGCTGAGAGGAGGTGTTTCCGATGTGGAGAGTCAAGAGTAATAGATAAAGCAATTTTTTCAAAACGAAGCTATATACGAGGGAACAATTAAAAAAAAATTTTCGTTTTATTATTAGGTATGGTTGTTGCTATGTCAATGAGCAGTATGGCATTTGCTACTGACTCAGGGAATGAAGAAGATGTAGGCCAAGTCGATCTCGAACAGTATCAAATACAACTAAATCCGGATGGTTCTTTGGATGAAGAGCAAGTTGAAAAAATGAACAAACTTACCGAGGAATTGTTTCAGGAAGAATATATATATGGAGAAATTCAGGAGGATCCAGCGGGTAACGAAGAAGCTTTAACTGACGAAGAGGAGGCGTTAACTGACAAGGAAGAAATTATTACTGACAAGGAAGATTCACAATGAAAACGGAAAAAAGCAAAGATAGCAGGCTCACTCGTCAACAGAAACGACGTCTCCTGATCATAGTGGTCTGTATCATCGTCATCATCGCCGCAGCAGCAGGCATCAAGATCGGATGGCAGAAAACACATCATATCAGTAAGATCCAGATCCCGAAGAATACTAAGATATGGATGATCATCACGGCGAATTACGGAGTAGGGACGAGGATCACCTTCCTGGACAAGGATCTGAATGTCCTGGCAAAGAGTCCTGAACTCCAGTATTCGTCGTTCTCTTTTCCGCCGTATATCCCGCTGGTCCGGGGTCACGTCCTGTATACTTCGCCGGAGGGAGATATGGCGGTCGGTGGCACCCATATCACCGTATCCATCGATATGAGGAGCGGTGAGATCCGAGAATATGATAACGGAGATGAGATGTCCGGTCCGACCTCGACCGGAGTTAATCAGAAGGCTTTTTATGTCTGTACGAATCACAACGATACGTCTACCGTTTCAAGGCGCGACCGGAAGACCGGCAGGATGATCTACCGTCGATTCGATAAAGAGCGGATGAAGATCATGTATACTATATTCGCTACTGACAGGAACGTTTACTGCACGGGGTTTGTGGATGATGAGAAGGATCCTGGCTGGCTCTACCTCCTGGATCCGGACGATCTTAGCACGCGGAAGATCATCAGGATCCCGGGCGAAACGTTCTATATGAGCGAATATGACGGGAAGATCTATATGCCGTTCTCTACCGGCAGCGATACCTGCTATATCGGGAGCGTGGACGACGCGACAGGGAAGTTCAAAAAGATCAGGCTCAAAGGCAGAAAGCCGAATGCGATCCAAAAATACGGGAGATACCTGATCACTGATGACACAGATATGAATGCTGATATAAAACGGAACAGCACAATCATGCTTTATGACATGAAGACCGGAAAGGAAAAGACTTATCCATTTGAAGGTATAATTGATCAGACTTGGATGGATCACGATACATTATATGTACTTGATGACGCAGAAGAAGAAAAAAGCAGGATCACCGTGTATCGGCTCCGGAACGGCGGCCTGAAGAAAGTAAGGTCTAAAGTATTTGATTCTCTTTATTCTGGGGTGTGTACGACAAATGATAACCAGGATCATTAGCAGAGTGATCTTCTAATGATCTAATAACGAGTGAGAGCATGACATGATATGTAACTCGGAAATGTTTGGATAAACTGACGAAAAAGAAGGTTTACGAATGAGCCTGTCCTATTTTTTCGGACAGGTTTTTCGTTGCCTAAAAGGATGGCTTTGGATCCCGGTATAAACACCTCGAACTGTTGAAATTTTAATATTTTTGGGCTGTTTTTTGTCGCATCCTTGCTGGATATCGGCTATAATGTAATCACGATAGGTACGAACGAAGGTTCGCACCTCTGTAAACAAAAAAATAAAAGAGGCTATGATCCAAACCCTGACAAAGTTTATCATAGCCACCCACAAGTGATGCATTTGCATCCTTTTCATATTCAGATTTTACGCCTATTTGCTGGGTTGTCAAGTCATCCGAATCTATATCATAAATATTTTTGTTTTTTTCGGCAGAATATGGTAAAAGGTCCATGCATCACACTGAAAGAAGAGTGATCTCATGGGAAAATATGCCGAGCGCATGAAGTCCCTGCTCATGGACCAGATCCAGAAGCTCAGAAAACAGTTGGATGCTTATGTCCGAAACCCCGGACATCTTCCCGATGCTCTGTTTTTTTCGCGCCTGCTCTTAACTTAACGTTTTTCGGCAGGAAATATTGAAAAAAAAAGAAACATCAGGCAAATCGATGCCTGATGCTCCTTAACTAATTGACATTGGGTTTTATCCCGCCGTTTTTTCTATACTACCGAGAGGGAGGCGATGAGCAACTATCCTTGCGATCCAAGCCGCAAGGCGAAGGGGAGCAAAGGAAGGTGCCATGCAAAGCTTTCCCGCGATTGGCGGAGCGTGAGCGACGGCAGAGCGGCAGAAAGCGACTGCAGTCTCCCGTGGCGCATAAAAGCCTTGGGATTTTATCGATTCCAGGGTGTTACGTTCTCTAAGAATCAAAAATTATCCTTATTTTATCCCACCGGTTTTCCATCGATAGCAAAATTCACGTACTCATTTTGGAAATGAAAAAATTTCATATTTTATGCGGCAGCCACTTTACTTTTTGAATCAGATGAATTAATATAATAGTGCGCTATGATAGCGTGCTATTATACAACGATGAAATTGTAAAATGATTTAATAGAAAGGGTGTATAGGTATGAAGAAAGAGCAATCCTCTCTTGATTCTTTTGTATCAGGATCTGTAAGTTCCGCAGTTCTTCGAAATGTGCTGCCTGCGATCGCTGCGATGATCATGGTGCTGATTTATAATCTCGCCGACACATTTTTTATCGGACAGACAAACAATGATTACATGGTCGCAGCAGTAAATCTTGCAACACCGGTTTTCCTTTTGTTTATGTCATTAGGGACACTTTTCGGAATGGGCGGTACATCACTGATTTCCCGCGCACTGGGAGCAGGGGAGATGGAATATGCCAAAAAAGTATCATCGTTCTGTATGTGGGCAGGTGTTGCTATCGGTGCTGTCTGTTCTATCCTGCTTCTGGTTTTTGCAGAGCCTCTGGCTATCATGCTCGGCGCCAGTTCGCAGACCCTCGGTTATACGAAGACCTATCTGAGCATTGTATCGCTAAGTGGAATTTTTTCCATCATATCAAACTGCTATACAAATATCATCCGTGCAGAGGGCAAATCAACAACCGCTATGATGGGGACCCTGATCGGCAACTTGCTGAATGTGATCCTGGACCCGATCATGATTCTCGGATTTAATTGGGGTGTCGCCGGTGCAGCCATTGCAACGGTGATCGGCAATGTAGTTGGAGCACTCTACTACTTGATTTATTTCTGGCATGGCAGTTCGATTCTCAGCATCAAATTATCCGATTTCAGCATGAGGGACAAGATTTGCAGCGGTGTGTTATCTATTGGCATTCCTGCTGCCCTCGGAAATATTCTGATGAGTATCTCGCAGATCATTACAAACAGCCGTATGTCAGGATATGGTGATATGGCGGTAGCGGCGTATGGTGTTTCCGCAAAGGTTCTGATGATCGTGTCGTTAGTAGGGATCGGCATCGGACAGGGAATACAGCCGCTTCTCGGCTACTGCTTCGGTGCACAGAACAAAGAGAGATTCCAGAAGTCTCTTCACTTCTCTGTTTCCTTCGCTTTCGTTCTCTGCCTGGCAGTTACCATTCTCTGCTATGTGTTTGCCCCTCAGATCGTGATGGGATTTCTGACGAATAAGTTAGCATTGTCACTCGGCACACAGTTTTCAAGGATTATGCTTACAACCGCCTGTCTTTTTGGTATATTTTATGTATTGATGAATGCGCTGCAGGCGATCGGGGCAGCCACCCCGTCACTGATCATATCATTATGCAGACAGGGCTTTATATATATCCCTTCTGTATTCATTCTGGAAGCACTGATCGGATTAAATGGTCTTGCATGGGCACAGCCTGTAGCAGATGTTCTCTCATTAGTATTGGAACTATTCATTTACAGGGTTGTGAAGGCAAAAACTGAAAAGCTGAATACGGCAGCCGGCAATAAAGAAAGAGAAATAACCTATGAAAGACAATAACGGAGAATACATTGACTGTGGTATGTTGATAAAATTGATTTCAGATCATATTCAAAGTCAGTCCAATAGACTTCTAAATAACGTAAATCTTACGGCATCGCAATTTCGCTACCTGGAGTATCTGAATCGTGGGGATGGTCCGGTTTCATTTAAAAATGTTGAAAAACATTTTCAGACATCTCAGCCTACCGTCTCCGGGATCATGCGGCGCCTTTCGGATAAGAATCTGATCGTGATTGAAGCAGCGGAATATGGGCGTGCCAAAAATGCCAGATTAACTGAGAAAGGGAAAAAGCTGATTGATGAATCCGGAATCGAGCGCGGAAAAGAGGAAGAACTGATTCTCAGTGCTCTTCAAGAGGATGAGAGAGAAGTATTTCACGATATGCTCGAAAGAATCAATAAAAAGCTTTCTAAGTAATCGGCTTTCGCTGCAGAAGAAAGGAATACAGTATGCCGGGACAATTTCAATTGCTGCTGCTCATAATTTTTATCGCGTTATTCGGGTTATTAATTGCAGGCGTTATTCTGCTCGCCACACATTTCGCGAATAAAAAGAAACGCTCGGAAAATAGTACTATACAGGAGGGCATGAGCGAAAACGCAGAGGAACTTCCGATCCTGATCGATTTCAATAACGAAAAAGAAATCACGATGCCGGGCATGAATAACGGGACTGGTTCCATGTCTGTCAAAATGTTTTCGTGCGAAAAAGGGAAAATCATCCCGACTAAAATCCACGCGGGAGGCTCCATCGGAATGCACCGTCAGGATTCCGGCGACGACATCAATTACATCCTCTCGGGTGAAGGCCGCGCGGTGTGTGATGGAAAAGAAGCACCCCTGCGCCCCGGAGTCTGCCACATCTGTCCGCAGGGATCCTCACACTGCATCATCAATACAGGAGAGGAAGACCTGGTCATGCTCACACTTGTTGTGCATCGTTGAACCTTGAATTAATAAAGAGCGTTTTCCCGAGTAATCACGGGAAAACGCTCTGTCATTTCATATCAGGATCTTATATCCTTTTCTTTTTGCGTATTGCGATGAAGAGTGCTGCACCTGCTGCAGTGAGCAGGGCGATCAGATACAGACCTGTATTCGATGAATCACCGGTCTTTGGATTTTCTGTCGTATTCTTTTTATTATCCTTATCCTTATCATTCTTATTCGTATTCTTTACAGTATTGCCATCGGTTGTGGCGACCTTTGTATTGGTTACGGTATAACCATTGTCCTGATCTCCTGAGATCGATGTTTTGTATCCATCCACGCTGTCTTCGGAAATCGTGTATTCGATGGTGTCCCCGTCAGAGTTGAGCTTATCAAGATCGGAGAACGTGTAAGTCCAACTGTTATCTTCAATCAATGTGCAGGAATCGACTTCCTCGCCATCTGCATAGAGATGGATCACAGCTTTCGACCCGGTGCCGCCATTCCATACTTTAGTTACAGGAATGGAGACAGTTGCTGTATTCGTAATGGTAAAGCCATCGTCCTGGTTTCCTGTCACTGTGCTGGCATAACCATCTACCGATGCTTCCTCTACGGTGTATGTATACGTGTTTCCGTCACTGTCTGCTTCAGGGAGATTGCTGATCGTGATAGACGGCCAGTCACCTGAACTATCCGGACTCATCGTTTCATAGCCGACATATTCCGGGTCCTCATCGCTTCCTTCTGTCGTGCGGTATATATTTACACGGATACTATCAGGGCGATCAGAACTTGTATCGTTCTCCCATACTTTATTCACGGTGATATCGATCGTATCAGAGGCTGTACCGATATTCACTGTACCATTTGATCCGATACCGCCGCCTCTGGTAGCAGAAGTGTTTCCTGTTATCGTTACGGCTGCAAGAGATACTGCGGTTGCATCTGAGGTCACATCCGTATAGAGAGCCAACTCTTCGTTATTATCTGCGTCCAGTGTCCCGACTAAATCGTTATACGGGACTTCAGTATCGTCAGAAGAATACTTCCATACATACGGTGTCCCGCCGAGCATCGTTGATGAAATATCATATGTCGGATCTCCACTATGAGTCCCATAATCATTGCTGGCCAGGATGTAAATTTCGTCTGCGGATGAAGCTGTGTTCGCATAGATAGCGGCACCATCATTTACATAAATACGCGTTACAGATATCGGACAGGCTGCGTAGCCGCCGCCTTGTAGGGTTGCTGTATTATCCGTGATCAATACGTTTGTCAGGTTCACGACGCCATTGTAATAGGTGCTGGAACCATTTACATAGATTCCGCCGCCGCCGAAGGAATCGTTTTCATCTCCTTCTCCAGTCATGCTGTTGTTAGAGATCGTGCCTCCGGAAATGTTCGCAGTTCCTATGGCTGTTTCATATCGTCCGCCCTGAACAAAAATGCCACCGCCAGCTGAGCCTGCTGTGTTTCCGCTTACCGTGCCTCCGGTCATATTGAGAGTTTCGGCATAATTACTTGGCAGGAAGATCCCGAGGGAGATTCCGCCACCCGTTTCTTCAGACGAATTATTGATGATCTGAGCAGAGTCGCTTACATTCAGGACTGCATTATTATCATAGACACAGATCCCGCCTCCGGATGCCGGGAAAGTCATGCTGTATCTGGTGTTATACATACTAACTGCTTTATTATTGCTGATCACACCGCCTGACATATTCATCGTACCGGCTCCTACGAAAACGCCGCCGCCGAAGTTCGCGGTGTTGCCTGTGATCGTGCCGCCTGTCATATTTAATGTGCCGCCATATACCCGTATCGCGCCACCAAGAGATTTGAAATACGCGGTTGATGTGATCGAATTATTCTGGAGTACGGTTCCGTCCTCAATGTTGAGCGTACCATAAGAAGTAATCAAAGAGGCAGAAACGGATTCCGCTTCAGTGCTGTTTCCATCGATTGTAATGGACGATAATGAAGCTGTTGCACCACTTCGCGACATTCATCAGGGCACCAGAGTAACCTGAGTATCTCTTAACGATGGCATCGATCCCGTCCAGCGAGATATCACCGGATATACTGACTGTTCCTGTGATATATATGGTGATGGTTTCGTCCGTCTGCGAATCGAGTGTCGCTGCCAGCGTTTTGGCTGCAGAGAACGTCTTCAATGCGGTGTCGGTGGTCAGGCCGTCGTTGCTGTCATTTCCGCTGCTGCCGTTTAGATAGATTGCTGTTGAAGCATCAGCCGATGCGGTTACTTCATTCGTAACGGAGTTTGTTGACGCATCATTATTAGAAAGCGCTAAAATTCCCGGAAGCAGCAGACTGACGACGACCGTCATAGCAACCACTGCTATCTTACAAATTCTTTTCTTTTTCATAATATTCCTAATTTTTACATTCTTAATTTACAAAAATTACCATAATTACCACAATATAACTATATATACATTCATATGAAAAGTCAATTACAGATTTCGCCTGGGCCTGTGCCCGGGTCCTGGCAATGATTTTACCCATTGCTTCCCCATAAGAAAAAGAGAGCCCTTTCGGACTCTCAATGTTTCCCGGGCAGAAGAACGATCGTGGATCAATTCTAAGTAAACAGAGGGGGATCACTTTTCAGTGAACATGGGAAACGCCCTTTATTTCGATTTTGCGGCATGCTTCGCAGCAACATCCGCAAGGTAATAACGATCTTTCGTATGGAAGAATTCTTTTTCCATCCTCCGGACCTGCGGTGAAAGCAGGATGACCGCCGTCATGTTCGGGAGGACGTAGAGGAAGGTGAAGAAGTCCGTGAGGGCCCAGAGGGTTTCGATCTCAAGCCCGAGGCCGCCGAGGAACGTCGCGATGATGTATACCCATCTCCAGACCTTTGAGAATTTCATCCCGAACAGGAATTCCGCCTGACGTTCGCCGTAGAAGACGATGACGATGATCGTGGACAAAACGAACAGGAACACGCAGACTGCGATGAAGAGGTCCGCGAAACCGGCGCCGAACCCGCTACGGAACGCATCCTGGGCGAGCGCTGCCTGGTTTTTCGTGGCGTCTTCCAGTTTCCAGACGCCGGTCGTCAGGATCGCCAGTGCAGTGATCGAGCAGACGATCAGTGTGTCGACCGTAACTTCAAAGACGCCCCACATCGCCTGACGGATCGGGTGATCGACGTCAGCTGCCGCGTGACCCTGCGGCGCGGTGCCCATGCCGGCTTCGTTAGAATAGACGCCTCTCGCTGCGCCCCAGCGGATCGCCATCGCCATCGACGCGCCGCCGAATCCGCCGACAGCCGCTTCGCCGGTGAACGCGTCCTTAAAGATCAGAGCGAACGCCTCCGGAACAGCTTTGATGTTCATCAGGATCAGGACCAGGCCGCCGACGAGGTAGATCGTAGCCATGAACGGGACCATTTTGTCGCAGACGCTCGCGATACGCTTGACGCCTCCGATGCAGACGACCGCAACGATGACTGCAACGACAGCTGCGATCACCTTTTGATCGATGCCGTATGCGACGAACTGGTTCGTGCAGGAGGCGGACTGCGTCGCGCACGCGGTGAAGATCTCGAGCATCAGGAAGAACGCGTAAATGGTACCGAGTACGACGCCGAATTTCGCGAGCCATTTCTTCCCGTGTTCCTTTGCCATTTCTTTAAATCCGCTTTTGCAGTAGTAGTACGGCCCGCCCATGAGTTCGCCTTTTTCGTTCCGGACGCGGTAGCGGATGCCGAGGGCGACCTCGACGTATTTCGTTCCCATGCCGACGATCGCGAGGATCCAGATCCAGAAGACCGCTCCCGGGCCTCCCATTGCGATCGCGACCGGGACACCGACGATGTTCGACGCGCCGATCGACGATGCCAGCGCGGTGCAGGCGGCGGCAAAAGGTGAAACCGCTCCTTCCTTTTTCTCGGTCTTGGCGAACATTTTGCCGAAGGTCTGGCCGTTGATATAATGCATATGCCGCAGCTGCGGCCAGCCGATGACGAAACAGATGATGAGACCTCCTCCGCCGATCAGAATGAGTACCGGGATGCCCCAGAACCAGTTCGAAAATGTGACGAGCGCGTTGATGATCTCATTTAAAATTTTCATTCTTTTTTCCTCCTGACTTTCTCTAATATCTCTTACAGTCCGAGGCCCATTTTGACCAGCTTTGCCAGGGCAGGATCCTGTCCTTCCGGCATTTCCGTGTATCCGAGGATGCACATCCCGACGATCGTGAATTCCTTTTCGATCTTGTTCAGCGCTTCGATGAAGGCGTTCTCCTGGAGCCCGTCCGGTGCCGGGACCGGCTGATAGTGGAACTCCTTCGGGTCGATGACGTCGATGTCGACGTGGATGAACACCTTCTGTTTTCCTTTTTTCTTCAGCTCGTCGATCACGACCTGAGGATCCTTGTTGACGGCGTCCGGTTTCAGCGAGACCAGCCCGTGCTCACGGATATATTCCGCTTCCGGCGGATCGCAGTCGCGGGTGCCGACCATCACGATCTGCTCCGGCTTCAGCGTGCTGTCCATCAGATCGAGGATCGCAGGGTCGGTATCGCCGAGCATGGAACGGAGCGGCATGCCGTGGAGATTCCCGCTCGGGGACGTCTCCGGCGAGTTCAGGTCGCCGTGCGCATCAAAAAAGACGACTGTCATGTCTCCGCCTGCGAGATTGTTGCAGTAGGCAGGAGGCAGGATGTCGACATCATCGCCGCCGCCCATGACAAAAAGTGTCTCCGGCTTTTCGCGGTCGATCGTTTCTTTCAGACTCGTCAGCTGGCGGATGATCGGGTCGTATCCGACAATCTTGTTTTTCACGGTCAGGTTCTCATCCATTTCGACCGGGAGTTCTATGTAGGCTGCGCCGGCGAGGTAGTTTTTCTTCAGGCTCTGGGCGCCCTGATACGTCGCGAGGATGCCGCCGCCCTGCCACTGCGGGAAAAGAATGCTCAGATGTTTTTTCATGGTGGATCTCCTTTTCTTTGTTTCCTGGGGGGTTGTTTTTTTATTATTCTTAGGGGGATTAACTTATCGGATATTTTCTCGGGGATTACTTTTTTATATTTCTGGGGGTTTAGATATTTTTTCCGAAATCGACGAGCCGGGTGATCAGGTCGTTCCCTTTGTCCTCTTTGGTGCCGCAGTATTCGAGGATGCCGAACCCGGCGATGCGGACGCCGCTCTTCCGGATCTCCTCGATGAGGGTGACGAGGGTGTCGCATTTCAGACCGTTCGGTTCCGGGACCGGGGTGAGGGTGAATTCTTCAGGGTCGGTGGAATCGAGGTCGATGTGGATGTAAACGTTGTTAAAGCCTTTGCGGGCGATCTCGGCTGCGACGACGGACGGGTCGCTTTCGATGGTTTCGACCGGGAAGTCCGAGACGCCGTTCTGCTTCTTGAAATCGAGCTCTTCCGGATCCAGGTTCCGGTTCGCACAGAGGATGAGCTGGTTCGGCGATACGGTGGATGCAAGCTGTCCGATGATCCACGGATCGCTTTCTCCTGTCAGCGCTCTCAGAGACATGCCGTAATATAATTTGCTGTCGGAAGCCTTCGGCGTATTCAGGTCGCCGTGCGAATCGATGTAAACGACAGCCATATCGCCATTTAACTTTTTGTTCAGCCATGCCGCGCAAGGCGTGTCCGCGTCGCAGCCGCCGCCGAGCGTGAAGATCTTGTCCGGATTGTTTTCCTTCAGGACCTCGTTCACCTTTCCGATGTCCTCCATGATGTCGTCGTACGCGAGGATATCGTTTTTGACCGGGCCGATGTCCTCTGTCCCGATGTCGACGACGACCGCACCGTCGTCCTTCAGGTAGTTCTCTTTCAGCGCGTACGCGCCGTACCAGGTGCACAGATCCTGGCCGCCGCCCTGCCACTGCGGGATGACGATGTTCAGCTTGTTTTCTTTCATATATGAGCACCTCCGTCATATGATTGAAATTTTCTGTTAAAAACAATATAATGCAGGTGTATAAATTAAGGAAACGCATCTTTAGAATAAAGAAAATGAAAGAACTTCATAAAACAGCCGGGAGGATTGAAAAATGAATGTTTCGCAATATGAAGCCTTTGTAAAAACTGTGGAAGAGGGGAGTCTGACGCGGGCCGCGGAGAAGCTGGGGTATACGCAGTCGGGTGTGACGCACATGCTGGATGCCCTGGAGTCGCAGTTCGGGGTGAAGCTGCTGTACCGGAACCATTCCGGCGTCCGGCTAACGTCGGACGGGAAGATCCTGCTCCCGCACATCCAGGCGGTCCTTTATCAGCAGTATGCTCTCGATGAACGAGTGCGCGAGATCAAAGGGCTGTCTGCCGGCCTGATCCGGATCGGCACGTTCACGAGCGTCTCGTCGCACTGGCTCCCGGGGATGATCCGGCTTTTTCAGGAAAAATATCCTGAGATCGACTTTGAGCTGCTGCACGGGACAAATGATGAAAACGAAGAGTGGGTGAGGACCGGCCGGGTCGATCTGGCTTTTGTCCGGATCCCGCAGGCGGCGGAGCTGCAGGGTGTGGATCTGTTCACCGATCCGATCGTGGCGATCGTCGCGGAGAACAGCCCGTACGCGAAGAGAAAAAAGTTCCCGCTGAAAATGCTGAAGGATCTTCCGTATATCGAGCTGAGCGAAGGGGTCGACGACGAGATCACAGAGATCCTGAAGAGGAACGACATCAAAACGAGGACACGTTTTGTCGAGCGTGACGATTACGCCGTCATCGCGATGGTGGAGCAGGGGCTCGGCGTCAGCATCATGCCCGGTCTCGTTCTGCGCGGAACGGAGCGGCATATCCGCAAGCTCCCGCTGGATCCGCCGGGAAGCCGCGAGCTGGGGATCGCCTTCAAAAGCAGGGACATGCTGTCAAACGCGGCCAGAGCGTTCATCCGGTGCGCGGAAACGTGGATCCGGGAAAACCGTGACGGTGAAAAAGCGTAACGCTTCCTCATTATTACGCACAGTTTCGCCCCTCCATGTTATACTTAAGCCAGTAGGAGAAAATTCGATGGACATCACAGAGAAATTTAAAAACTATATGGACGAAAAAGAGATCGACCTCTACGGGATCGCGGACGTGAAGCTGCTGAACGAGAAAGCGCGGCCGGGGCGCCGGCCGATGGATCTGTTCCCTTCCGCGAAAGCCGTCGTGATCATCGGCGTCGGTCTCCTGGATACCTTCCTCAGGGGCTGGGTAAAAAACGGCCGGAGCGGGAAGTTCTATTCCACCGCGCTGCTGGAACTGGACCGCAGGGTTCTGATGGTGAGGCGCTTCCTCCGGCAGAACGGGTATCATTTGTTCGGCGGCACGAGTTACGGCGGCGGGACGTTTTCCACCGGCATCCGCTTCGGCGACGTGGCGGCCGCCTGCGGGATGGGATACATCGGAAAAAGCAACGCGCTGGTCACGCCGAAATACGGCCCGAGGGTCAATCTGATCTATCTGGCGACGGACGCGCCGCTTGAGCCGACCGGTCCGGCGGAGCTTTCGGAGCCGATGTCCGGCTGCGGAAACTGCACTGCCTGCGAGAAAGTCTGCATGAGCGGAGCGATCCTGGGAGACGGTTTTTTCCACGCCCGCCAGTGCGAGGCGATGGTCAACGCGAAGCCGAACCAGCAGTATTACAGCGAATTCGTGAGCCGGGACTGCGACCGCTGCCTGGCGGTCTGCCCGCAGGGCGAGTACAACTGGAAGGACGAACCGGCGGGACCGCTGAAATGGGAGGGGAAAAAGTGAAAAAGGACTGGAAATCACCGAGAAGCCGGGCGCAGGTGGAAGCGCAGATCCCGGCGTCCTATCAGGCTCGGGACGCGGAAACGCAGGACCGCCGCGAGCTGACGTTCCTCCTGCAGGAGGCGGCTTTTTCGGATCATATCCCGATCTACTGCGCGATCGACCTGGATCAGCTCCCGGAAGAGGAGCGAGAGCTGTTCTGCCGGGTCGACTTCGAGCCGCACGGCGCGATCATCCTCGGGCAGACGGTACATGAGATGTTTTTGTTCGCGGAGCAGGACGTCCCGGGGATCCATGGAAGCCGGCCGGTGACCGCCGCGCAGCTGATCACGGAGAATTATCTGTTGGACTATCGTGAAAAACTGGAAATGCAGGGATACCGCGCGGAGATCGTTCTGCCGGAAGCTGTCCCGGATCCGAAGGCAGCTGCGATGATGGCTGCGAGCCGAAAGGGGATCGTCGGAAAAAACGAACGGTTTCTCGCCGGCTCCTACGGCTGCCAGATCAGCGCGGGTCTGATCATCACCGACGCGCCGTTGATGGGAGGAGACTATCGCTTCCCTGACGTTGATCCGGAAAACAGTCCATGCAAAAACTGCGAAAAATGCATCAAGGCGTGCCCGGCCGGCGCGATCACCGCGTCCGGTTTCGACCGGGAGAAATGCGAAACGTACCGGAACGACCCGGCAAACATCGAGGAACCGGGGACGCATACCCGCCTGAAATGCATGGCCTGCATGGAAGCCTGTGATGGAAGTCTGTGAATGAGGCAGCGGCGCTTCAGGCCGCGCCGGGGAAAAAACAGATTCGTCGTAAAAAGTGTAACTTTATCGCGTTTTTCAACGTAAAAAGTGTAACTTTATCGCATTTTTTCCGCGTAAAAAGTGTAGTGAGTTGCACTTTTTCGTTGCAATTTTTGTTATCCGGGAGCAGTAAAATGGCTCGCACATTGATATTATAAACACATCAGGGGGCTGCGACCTTACTCAAGTTTCCACCAGTATTCGGAGGCTTTTTTGTAGCCGTTCCCGTCGGGAAGATCTTCTGTGCGGCGCTGTTTCCGGGTCGCCTGTTTTTTAAGGAATTTAGACCTCTGAGGAGACCGGTAGGAACGCACGTAATAGGTCTTTCCGTTATCTGAGGTCTTTTCGTTGACGCCGGCATTATATCCGCATCCGACCAGATTGCTGAGATACTTCTTGTACTTTTTGTCCCCGGCCCGACGCCTGGCGTTCCGGGAACTTCCTGGTTTATTTGGGTTCATGGCTGGTCCTCCTTTCCTCGAATTACAATAGTATTATACCATCTACGAAAACAAGAAAGAAGCGCCAATGTACCAAATACGGTGCGTAAAAATGTGGCGCAGATTCGTACAAATGGTATAATCAGAGTGTAATGGTAAAAGAACCCTCTGAAAAGGCATAGCCTGTGCGAAAGGAGCAGAAAATGGATAATGAAGCAGATAGTAAAATCGTAACGCTCTACGAGATCGATCTCTATTCTGTCGTCTCATGGGACGAAGAGAACGACTCGCCCAAGGATATGGATCCGATAGTAATCTATGATGAGCAGGTTTTCCCGATCGTCTTCACTGAACTTGCGCCGGCGTATGAATATTTTAAAAAGAATGAGGAAGACTTCAGCGCGAATGGGATCTCGATCGATCTCTCCGCGATCAAGATTCGGGTCCCGAACGGTGAAGCGAATCGTTTTTCTAACGTGGAGCGTCTCGATGAGGAAGATTATGCTTCGTATCTCCCTGAAGCCGGATTACGCGTCATCGCCTGGGACTATGTCTGTGGCCGTTTTTGGGAAGTGGGGAATGACAGCGAATATCTGGAGAAGAAGCTGGCTTGAGCGAGTGATGATTAGTTTCAGGATCCTGAGCGGTCCAAAAGGCGGGTCGCCAGCGGAACCGCCGGCTCAGGGGCTGACCGCTCCGGAAGACCGGCCGGCGCAGGGAACGGCCGGCTGAAAGGCTTGACCGTTCCCAAGGACAATCCGCGGCGCCCACCGGCCCGCTAGTTGTATTTTTCTAGACCCGCTTTCAGGCTCTCCCGGATCCTGTCACGAAGCGCCGCAGGCTTCGTGACCTCGACGTGATCCAGGTACTGCACCGCCCAGTGCTCCATAGCGATCGTGCTGACCAAAAGCGTGACCCGCACTTTTTCCGGGTTATCCGGCAGCTCCTCGATTTGGATATCGCGTCCGAACCAGTCGATGATCTGGTCGACGATGCCGCTGTCCGCGAGGAACTCGACCGCCTGCGGCTTATCCGAATACATGTACGGGCGCCTGGAAGAGATCTCGCGAAAGTCGATCCCGGTCTCGAAGCCGGGGACCTTGTTGAGCGGCCACGCGGGCTGATCCGTGATCTGCATGTTCGTGATCCGGTCGAGCCGGTGGTAGACCATATTTCCCCAGTACTCGCTGTACGCCATGAGATAATACCGCTGATTATGGAGGATCAGCTGGTACGGGCTGACATACTGCTCAGAACTCCGGTGCAGTTTCCGGTCGGTTCCGTACTTGTTGTAGTTGTAGTGGATCTGAAGCTTCCGATCGACGGCTTCGCTGATCATCTCGATGTTATAAAACGTCGACTGATTGTCCGTTTTGTTCCATTCCTCCAGTTTGTTTTCCGGGTAGATGTGCTCGATGTTCGAGTAGAAATACCGGCTCGAAAGGCCCGAGAGCCGGCGGATCAGGTTTTCGGACTGCTTCTTGGTGATGTGGCTGCTGCAGAGCACGCTGTCGATGAGCATCCGGAGCTCCGCGTCCGTGAAATCCCGCTCGATCAGCGCGGTGCCGTCCCGCCCCGAGGAAATGCCGAAGCCGGCCTCTTTCAAAAGCGCGATGTTCCGGCTCACCGCCTTTCTTTCGATCACAATCCCGTAATCTTTTTCCAGATAGCCCGCGATTTCCGCCTGCGTCAGGGCGTGGTCGCTGTCGCTGTATTTCTGAAGGATCTGAAGGATCCGGATGAGCGCGAGTTTTTTCGATCCGTTGCTTTTTTCCATGGGGAATGTACCTCTCTTTCTGATTTGATTATAGCCTATGGGATGCCGGAGTGCCAGTATTTATGTACCGAAAAAGGGACGAGCAAGGGGATGCCTTTTGGTGGAAAAAAGTTATAATAGAGATGTGAGCGAAAAATCAGGAGGTGCCAGACAGAATGATTTCATTAGAAGAAAAAAGTACGCAGAGGCTCATCGAATATCTCACCGATGATGATGTGACGTTCGCCGTGTTCGACACGAGGAGCTCCGGGAATGAAATTGCAGGATTCAGAAAGTCGCTGAGAGAGGATGCACGGGCAGGAGGTCTCAATGTGCATGAATACATCTGTCGGTGGACAGAAGGCGGGGAGGAATCCGAGGAGGATAAACTGCTGATCCCGGGCATCTCTTTTAAGACCGCCGTTCGTCTCGGAACGAAGTATGAACAATCGACGATCTTGTTTAAGGACCGGGAAGGCATCCGAGAGATCTGCACGGCTCCATTCGCTAGTTATCAGGCAGGGGACATCGTGTCGACATGCGAGATCAACAGGGAGAAGCCGCTTGGCCCGGACGTGACGAAATATTTATTCGCGGCAGAGGACGTTAGGCATTCAGAACGTTTGGAGGGGCTTGAGCTTTACGAGAGGCAGCTACTTAATACACGGCTGGGGTTCACTCTTAGCAGGATTGATATCGAGTGAGAAAGGTGCGGATTAATATGTTCGAACCATGTCTGATATTCGGTTCTGGTCATATTCCGTGGATGACTACTATATAAAGTAATTGTCTGCAACGTAAAACATCTGATTTTTTATATTATACTTCTGACTAAACTTCCTCTGTTTTCTTTATCCATTTGCCAGAAAAGATGGACGAGGGTTCTCTTTAACTTGCCATTGTTCCTCTTTGAGAATAGACTGATGTAGTCAAATATTTTTCTGTAAACAAAAGCGGAGGGTGCTAATGGGGATTTAACAATAAAAGAAGCTGCTGAGCGCTGGTCGATTTCACAGTGCCGGCTTTCCCGTTTTTCTTTGGAAAGCGGGATGAATTCACGGCGTAATCCATAAAAGGTCACAGTATATGTGAAGTTTCTACATGGCCTTCAGATATCAATACCGGTTTACAGCTATCCATCAGACTGGGTGATTGCTTTCTAAATCAGAATCTGTTCAATGTGATGAATGCTATTTAATAAATTAACCATAATAGGAGTACAAATGAAAATTACGAGAGATGTGTGCAAGCTTATTGCTGAAATTGAGTATATTATCGGAAATGAATGCTATAATCCAAATTCATATAACGGTTGGACGTATGAAGAAGGACTTGCATATCGCTATCCATTGACAATTCTTGATGGTAAGAAAGAAACGAAGTGCCGGGATAAATATGCTGGATGTACCAATGAAAAAAAGTTGAAGAAATGAAATATAAATTCGGTACGAATCAATTATTCATCGGAGAAGGAATTGCCAAAGTACTGAGTTTTATGGAAGAGCGATATGGGCTCGACTTTGATGAGTTAGAAAAAGAGTACAAAAACAAAAAATAATGAAAATAAAGTTTGCATATAGATATTGAAACGTGTTAAACACAATATGATTTCATAAGTGAATTTTACACAAGAAAAGTTTTTTGGAAGGAAATGTATGATTGGCGAAAAATTTTCAATGATGCAATATTCAATTAACGCGATATTAGGTTTGATTGATGCGGAACAATTTGTGATCCCGGAAATACAGAGGCCATTTGTCTGGAAGCGCAGTCAGGTCCGAGATTTGATTGATTCTTTATATAACGGCTATCCAACCGGATACATAATCACTTGGAAAAATCCGGATATCAAAGCGAAAGATGGATCTGTCGCGAATGGAAAACATGTTTTGATCGATGGTCAGCAAAGAATAACTGCGATTATGGCAGCCATTTCAGGCAGAGAAGTATTGGATGAGGATTTTGAGAGTATTCGAATCAAGATCGCATTTAACCCGCTTGCCGATGATCCATCAAAGGTTTTCGCTGTTCAAGATGCTTCTACTTTGAAAAACAAGAAATGGATTCCGGATATATCGCAGGTTTTCAAATCCGATTTTGACGCGTTCAATTTTTCTATGGAATATAGCAAGGAAAACCCCGAGATTACGCCGAACGAAGTAAACAATATTGTTTCTAAGCTTCGCGGTATTGTTAATCGGCAAATTGGTGTTATAGAGTTGGATCATACATTGGATATCGATGAAGTCACAGAAATCTTTATTAGGATCAATTCTAAAGGAACTGCTTTGAGTCAGTCCGATTTTGTTATGTCCAAAATGGCAGCAGATATTGCGCATGATGGAAATACTATGAGGAAAGTAGTCGATTATTTCTGTCACTTAGCCGTTAAACCTGAATTCATAACTCAGATGGAAAAGGACGAACAATTTGCTAATACTAATTACGCTGATAAGATAAAATGGCTCAAAAATGATAATACAGACATATACGATCCGGATTATGGAGACGTACTCAGGGTTTCATTTATGTATAGCTTTAACAGAGGACGGTTGGCTGAACTTGTGAGCCTGTTATCAGGAAGAGACTTTGAGACAAGGGAATTCAAAGAAGAGATCGTTGACGATTCGTATAATAAATTGAGCGATGGGTTACTGAAATTTATCAATGAATATAATTTCCAACAATTTATTCTTGCTATTAGGAGCGCGGGATACACTTCAAGTAAAATGTTGAATTCAAAAATGACTTTGGATTTTTCATATCTATTATTTTTGAAACTGATGGATGATTCGGAAATACCAAAAGCGCAAATAAAAAGATATGTCCAGAAATGGTTTGTGTTGACCACTATAACGAGCAGATATGTGGGATCGCCAGAATCTATAATGAGTCGGGATCTCAGAAGTATCAAAGAAAAAGGCTTTCTTTCTTATTTCAAGGAAATCGAAGCATCGGTTTTACCAGATACTTTTTGGAGTGTTACGCTTCCACAGAATTTGGAAACGACATCGACAAACAGCCCTGCATTCAATACTTTCTTAGCCGCTCAAATTAATTTGGGTGCGAATTCGTTGCTGCAGAAGGGTACAACAATCTCCGATTTAATATCGATTTCCGGGGATGTACATCATATCTTTCCAAGAGCGTACCTGAAAAATAACGGTATAGCAACTCGTACTAGGTATAATCAAGTGGCGAATTATATTTATTTGGATACTCAGGTTAATAAAGCTATCGATGATGAGGCACCAAAAGTATATTTTGGAAAGGTGATCGATCAGTGCAAGACCGGCGCAATTGAGATAGGAAATATTTCATCTGAAAAGGATCTTAATGAGAATCTGGAAGAAAATGCAATCCCTGAAAGCATCAAACAGATGACGATTAATAATTATGATTCCTTCCTTCAGGAACGTAGAATTTTGATGTCTCGGATGATCGAGAAATATTATAAGAGTCTATAAGAGTGTAGGAGGAGATGAAGCGGTTTTTCATCTGGATGGTGGTCTTAGAATTAGGCTAATTCTCTAATTTCACATTCTGACAATTTTTTAAAGTATTGGGGGCAGCAAAATGAAATGTTTAAGCTTTCAACAGCCTTATGCATCCATGATTATTGTGGGGGCAAAATCGGTAGAATGCAGAACCAGAAAAATCAATACGCCAGTCAAGGATCTTGTGGTTTGCGCTTCGAAAACCGCTCGTTTCTACGCTCCGGTTCCCGGTATGGTGTATGGTTATGCAATTAGGATGATCGATATCGTTGACTGCGTTCCATTTAAAAAGAAGCATCTGAAAAAGGCGATGATGTCAAAGATGCCAGAGGAGGGAAACTACGCTTATATTCTTGAAAAACCAAGAATGATCGTACCACGACCAGTTAAAGCATCAGCCAGTTTCTTCCATGTTGACTTTGAGCCTGAGATAATCAATCCTGACAAGGATACCTATCGAAAATATATGCTGCCGGTAGCTCAGAGGGGCGATAAGGATTACATTGAAGACATCTTATACATGATGTTTGATGATCATAACGATTTCTGGTTTGGATTCGAATTATAACTAATGGAAAGAAAAGTAGAGACGCCTTCTTTTTCCTTTCGGTTAAAAAACATCAAGCAAAAGCCGCCGGTATCGGCGGCTTTTTGAAATGAGCGGAAACGTATCCGAGGACTGTTTGACTATTAAATACAGAACACCGCATAGAGGGGGACGGACAGCAGCCCGTCGGCCATACCGAAGTTCATCTCCGAGATGCGGATCGCATAAGGCGGATGATATTTCGCGCGGTAGTTTTTAAGGCTTGTGGATCTGCGGTGCCTGCCGGATTTGATCTCCGTGGGGATGATGTCATTTCCGTCATCGAGAAGCAGATCGATCTCCAGGCTCTCATTCGGCTTGAAATAATACAGCTCCGGATATCGGATCCTCATCTGCTGATAGACATAGTTCTCGACGATGCCGCCTTTGTAAATGTTGTGGGTATCGGGGAGCAGGTCTTTGTAGCGCACTCCGCAGAGATTCGACAGGATGCCGACGTCCGAAAGGTAGATCTTGAAGCTGTTCGGATCATCATAGCCCTGAAGAGGGGCATCCGGCCGAACGACATTATCCACCTTATAGATCATTTCCGACGCAGCAAGCCAGTCGAGCGGACCGCGAAAATCGCGCCGGCCCATTCCTTTGCGGACCTCGCTGTATTTGAATTTCGGATTGTCCTTCGCCAGCTGCCGTGGGACTGAGCGCCAGGTATCCAGGATCTTGACGCTTTCCTGCGGGCTGGTGACATAATTTGTCATATCCGCCATATAAGCCAGCTGGAGATTGCTCAGGATCTTTTTGTCCATCGCAAAGACATCTTTTTCATGCGCAAGATAGTCCAGGATTACCTCCGGCATGCCGCCGGTAAAAAGATAATCGTGATACAGTTTGAGCGCCTTGTTGTGTACGCCCTCCGGGAGCGGCTTTCGATCCGAAAAGCTGCTTCGGATGCCGTCGCGAAGGGGGGCTTCGTCGCATGCGAGAAGGAATTCTTCAAAATCCATCGGATAAAGATATTCTATTTCCACTTTACCGACCGGGAATGAGGCGTGGAACCTGTGGATCTTGACGCCGAGCAGGCTCCCGGCACTGAGGATTTTGAAATTCCTCGGATCTTCGCAGAAATATTTCAAAGAAGTGACAGCGTTCTCCGAAGCCTGAATTTCATCGATAAAAATCGGCGTGTCCGGCGAGATCTTTCTGCTCAGCATCTGCTCCAGGCCCCGCAGGATGGAGTCCGGGTCCAGAGTTCCGTCGAAGACAGAGCGCAGATCCCCCCGTTCTTCCAGGTTGAGATAGATGTGATCCGGAAATTTCCTGTTGAGAAAGTCCCTGATCACCCAGGTCTTGCCGGTCTGACGGGCGCCGATCACCATCAGAGGCTTCTTCGCTCCGTTCGCATCCCATTCTTCAAGTGTTTTCGTAAAATTTCTGTACATATTCCCCTCGAATTTGCATTTGATGTAGGTGGTCAAAAAAATATTAGCATGACTCTCATCAAAAAACAAGAAAAAATGGAGACATCTCCATTTTTTGTACAAAAAAGAAGAGACATCTCCATTTTTCCGCATTGGAAAGAAGAGATGTCTCGTTTTTTTGATGGAAGAAGCTGTCACTCAGCCGCGTCAATGAGCTCCTGCAGTTCCCGGAGGCGGTCTTTGTCCATCGCCGGGACGCCGTCCAGACGGTAGGGAACGCCCATCTTCTCATACTTAGACTTCCCAAGGTCGTGATAGCCAAGGAGCTCGATCTTTTCGATCGTTTGGATCTGCCGGGTGAAGCGTTTCAGGGCGTGCACGGATTCTTCGCTGTCGTTCATGCCCGGGACGATGACCTGACGGATCCAGACAGGTGTCTCGGTTCGGTTGATCACATCGATCAGCTGAAAGAGATTGCTCTGATCTCGACCGGTCAGTTCGCGGAACGCGTCCTCGTCAGTGTGCTTGATGTCAAGAAGCACCAGATCCGTCTGTTCGATGCAGCGCTTCGTCCATTCATCAAAGTACGTCCCGCTGGTGTCGATCGCCGTGTGGATCCCCGCGTCCCGAAGCGCCTGAAGCGCTTCGCAGAGGAATTCGCCCTGCAGGAGCGGCTCGCCGCCTGAGAAGGTGACGCCGCCCTCGGTTCCATAGTATGGTCGGCCGCGCTCGGCGCGCCGGACGATGTCTTCTACCGCCGCAGTCATTCCGCTGATTTCGCTCCAGGTGTCTGGATTGTGACAGTAAAGGCACCTTGCCGGGCATCCCTGGAAGAAAAACACGGTTCGGATCCCCGGACCGTCGACTGCGCCAAGCGTCTCGACTGAATGCAGTCTTCCTGTCGTCATTTGGCGATCCTCCTTTCTGGCTTGTGAGCGGGTCAATTTTCGCCGGCGGTACTGATTCAATATTCCCCGGCGATGGTGGGTCAAATTTCGTCGGCGATACTGGGTCAATTTTCACCGGCGATACTAGGTCAAATTTCGCCGGCGTTAGAAGCCGGAACAGCCCCGGCGTTAGCAAACGGCGGGCGTCGCTGCCCGCCGCTTTCCTTTAGTAGTATTTCCCGCTGAAATTACATCGATTCGTGGAAGGTCCGCTCGATGACTTCCTTTTGGTGTGCCTTGGACAGCGCATTGAAGCGGACCGCGTAGCCCGAGACCCGGATCGTCAGGCTCGGGTATTTGTCCGGGTTGTTGTATGCGTCGATCAGCGTCTCGCGGTTCAGGACGTTGACGTTCAGATGGTGTGCGCCCTGGCCGAAGTAGCCCGTCAAAAGGCTGACGAGGTTGTTTGTCTGCTGCAGCCGGTCTTTTCCGAGTGCGGTCGGTGTGATGCTGAACGTGTTGGAAATGCCGTCCTGGCAAGTGTTCCAATCGATCTTCGCGACCGAGTTCAGCGATGCGACAGCGCCGTGTTCGTCTCGCTGGTGCATCGGGTTCGCACCAGGGGCAAAAGGCTGCTTCGCGCGGCGTCCATCCGGCGTGTTCCCGGTCTTTTTGCCGTACATCACGTTCGAGGTGATGGTCAGAACGGACAGGGTCGTGACGGCGTTCCGGTAGGCTGTGTGTTTCCGAAGCTCGGCGATGGCTTTTTCGGAGATCGCGACGGCGATCTGGTCGACGCGGTCGTCGTCGTTCCCGTACTTCGGGAAGTCGCCTTCCGTGTGGTAGTCGACGATGATCCCGTTTTCGTCACGGATCGGCGTGACTTTCGCGTATTTGATCGCGGAGAGGGAGTCGGCGGCGACGGAGAAACCTGCAACGCCGAAGGCCATCAGGCGTTTGATCTCCGTGTTGAGGAACGCCATCTGCGAACGTTCATAGTCATATTTGTCGTGCATGAAGTGGATGATGTTCATGATCCTGGCGTAAACGCCCATCAGCCATTCAAGGTAGATGTTGTAGCGTCTCCAGACTTCCTCGTAGTCGAGAGGGCCGTCGTCCATCGGCTCCATCTGCGGTCCGATGTGCTCGCCCGTGCGTTCGTCGATCCCGCCGTTGATGGCGAGGAGCAGGCATTTCGCGAGGTTGCAGCGCGCGCCGAAGAACTGCATCTGCTCGCCCATCTGGATGGCGGAGACGCAGCAGGCGATGGAGTAATCATCGCCGTAGGACGGGCGCATTTTGTCGTCGTTTTCGTATTGGATCGAGTCAGTGTCGATCGAGACCTGTGCGCAGAAGCGTTTGAACGGTTCCGGTAGTTTTTCGGACCAGAGGACCGTCAGGTTCGGCTCCGGCGCCGGGCCCAGGTTGTAGAGCGTGTTCAGGTAGCGGTACGTCATCTTCGTGACGCGGTGGCGTCCGTCCGCACCGATCCCGGCGAGGCCTTCGGTGATCCACATCGGGTCGCCGCCGAACAGCTCGTTGTATTCGTTCGTCCGGAGGTGGCGGGCAACGCGCAGCTTCAGGATGAAGTCGTCGACGAATTCCTGGATTTCTTCCTCTGTGTAACGGCCTTCTTCTAGGTCACGTTCCGCGTAAACGTCGAGGAACGTTGCGGTGCGTCCAAGCGACATCGCCGCGCCGTTTTCCTCCTTGATCCCGGCGAGGTAGGCAAAATAGACCCACTGGATGGCTTCTTTGACGTCCGCCGCCGGCTTGGAGATATCAAAACCGTATTTTTCGGCCATGAGCTTGATCTCTTTCAGCGCCGCGATCTGGTTCCAGACCTCTTCGGAGAGGCGGATGTTCTCTTCGGTCATCTCGTCGCGGGAGGAGATCTCGTCGTGATCCTTTTGTTTCTCTTCGATCAGGTAGTCGATCCCGTAGAGCGCCGCGCGGCGGTAGTCGCCGATGATGCGGCCTCTTCCGTATGCATCCGGCAGGCCGGTGATGTAACCGAGATGGCGGCATTTTCTCATTTCCGGCGAGTAAGCTTTGAACACGCCGTCGTTGTGCGAGGTCATGTAGCGGAAAAGGAAATCGATCTCTTCCGGAAGTTCTTCGCCGTACTCCGCGACTTCCTCGCGGACCATTTTGATCCCGCCGAACGGGCAGATGCCGCGCTTCAGCGGTTCGTCCGTCTGCAGGCCGACGATGATGTCTTTGCCCTTGATGATGTATCCCGGGTCATAGGCGTTGATCCGCATGATGCGGCTCGCGTCGACCTTCAGTGTGCCGCCGTTTTTCCGTTCCTGAACCAGAAGGTCCTTCACGTGGTCGTTCACTTCCGTTGTACGTGCCGTCGGGCCCGCCAGAAAACTGCTGTCTCCGTCGTACGGATGGAAATTCCGGTCGATGAAGTCATCGATAAAAATCGTGTGCTGCCAAGGGCCGTCCTTGAATCCGTGCCATTCCTGTCTGATCGTCTCGCTCATTTTTACTCCTTCTGTTTCATTTGAAATGTCGGCTTTACGGCGGGTCACGCCGCTTGTTTTTTGTGCACCGGCCGGGTCATCTCCCGGCTTTGTTAAATTTTTATCGTGTACACAAAGGCATCTTACCATTGCCAGCCCTTCGAGTCAACTAAAACCTATGACTTCCATAAAATTTATTTATATTTAGGGACAAAAGGAAACGGAGCGCTCTCTGATTTTATGGAAATTAGTGAGAAAAAGTTCTTTCTCTTGATAGCACATATAGATGGTATTAAAATAATATTGTAGCAGTCGTTTCTTGTTAACTGATATCTATATGCAGATTGCAAAGGTTATTTTGCATAATGACCTGGGTCTGTTGATAGATATCATGAAGAGGGGAGTACGATTTATGGAAAGAACATTAAAGAAACTTGTTTTAACTGCTTTCAGCGTTTTCATTATTTTATTCGTGATGGTATTGTTTTCTTCGCCGTCCTATGCCTCGGTGAAAAAAGTTGATAAAACTTACGGATCAGCAGCGCTTCAGACATCGAGTTCGACATGGCAGGATGCATATAAGACTTTCCTTAAGCATCCGAAAAGAAACATCGGAAAGCTTATTGATGACAGTTATTATAAAATGTATTTCGGAAAAAATTACAAACTCAATCGATATATGCTGTATGACACGAATAAAGACGGAGTTCCGGAGTTATTCCTTTATATTTATACATCGGATATACATCCTGAGAAAAAATATGGAACTCTGGGATTTGTCTTGACATACCTTAATGGGAAAGTCCAATTCGTGGAATTCACGAATGCGATCGGTGTAAAAAATGGCTATATTCTTGAGAAAGGACACTGGCACGGTGCTGGAGATCCGCAGCCGGAATGGTCAGGGCTCCGGATTCATCCGACATCAAAGTACTTGCTTAACCTCTTCCATGTAGCGCGGCATCCATATAAAACGCATTCATTTTATATGTATAAATGGTACGTTAAATACAACGGCTATGAAAAAACGACCTACCACAATCGTTTTTCGAAGAAACACTATAAAAAGGTATATAGAAAGTATGTAAAAGGCTACAAGCCGCTGTATAAGTATTTTAAAAACGGATCCTCTGTTAAAGATACCGGATTGATCGACAGATATAATTAGCACTTGAAAAACTTAACAAGTCTTGGATGAGGCAGGATGACCGTCGAAAGATATGGAATCATACCGGTAAATGGGGAGGTGCCGATATGTCAGAAGATAAGAGGAAAAATGAGATCATCAGAGAAATGCTCGATGTAGATTTTTATCCTTCGGTAAGCTATCAGGATTTTGATGAGAAGAGATATCACAAAATCCCGTTTTCTGAAGCTGCGGATATGGGGGTAGCGTTCGCGTCTTTGCCGAAAACCTGCAGGACTATTGTAGAATCTGTCAATGCTGCCGGTGTGAAGGGTGGAGAAGGTCTTTATTATGCTCGATTTCCGAAAGGTGTGACAGGTCACCTGGCTACAATGAAAGATGGATCCGGTAATATTGGAGCGATTTTTAATAATAATGGGCTTGTTGGCCAGGCACGGCTTGTGAAGGCTGAGAAATTGGAAAAGCAGATAGTTGTTCCGTATGATCCAACCGCATTATTCATGGGAATGGCGCTGTTCTGTATCGATAAGAAACTGTCCGATATTCAGAAAACACAGCAAGAGATGATTGCAAGAATGAAAGAGAAGGACTTGGCGGAACTGAAGGCCGGGCTCGAGATGTTATCGGATATCCATAACAGTTATAAATATAACTGGAATGATGAAACTTTTATCCGGATCAACCTGAATCAAGTGAAGAACATTAAAAGTGATGCCAAAACGAAAATGGAGTTTTATCGCGGTGAAATCGAAAAGATTTTAAAGAAAAAGAATCTGATTCGGACTAACACACAATTAAAGGATATCGCACATAAGATGAACGAGAGTTTTAAATTCTACCAGTTCTCTATGTACATTTATTCTTTTGCCTCTTATCTCGAAGTGATGCTTATGGCCAATTTTTCGACTGACTATCTGCGCTTTGTGGCAGATACGATCAATGATCAGGTAAAAAATTATAAAGAATTGTATGCCAGAAGTCGAAAAAGTATCTGTGAATATGGGGATAAAGCAATTGAAAAACTCGCTATGAATGGGGTTGCTGCCGTGAATGAGACAACCGGACGGGTTATCCGAAAAATACCAATCGTAGAAAAAGGTCCGGTTGACGAAATCCTGATCGGCAGCGGAAAAATTCTGGAAGGTTTAAGTTATAAAGAATTAGAAAAAGTGAAAGCGGATTTTGATGCTTATCAGGATCCGAATGTGAACCAGTTTGTCGACAGTGTTAATATCGTGGATGTACTTTACAACGAACCGGTGGAGTTTCTTTTTGATCAGGAAAATTTATATATTCCGGAATTCCAGAGTGATGAGAATAAGTGATTTTCTATAAAGAGAACCGCCCAAAGGAAAACCTGTCGCACTCATAATCTGGAAAGATCGCCGGATCAGCGAAAGCTTACACCGGGACCCACTGACAGGCATATTTACAGCAACAAGGCCGCCTCTTCGCCTGAATATCCAGGCGAAAAGACGGCCTCATTTATGGAAAGGTATTGGTGTGTCTTTTTTATACGTGTTTGTCCGACCCCCTCTCGGAGCTCAGATCCGCCCGCAATATCCGGAGCTCTGATTACTCCGAGCTATTCAGGATCCTGATCCTCTCACGCTACTCGCAACTTTGATCGATCAGCCCATCGTAGAGCTCGCGTTCTTCCTTGACGGATCGTTCCTGTATTTGATCCCTTTATACAGTTGGATGACGAGCGTCGGAAGGAACGAAAGCAGCCACACGTATACGAACAGATGCTTATTGAGCAGCTCCACGCCGAACGCGGAGGAGAAGAACGGCAGGAGCAGGATCATGTGGAGCAGGGCGGCGCCGAGCACGAACGCCCCGATCGTGTACGGGTTCGAGAAAAATCCGAGCTTGAAGATCCCTTCCTTTCCTCTGCAGTTGAATCCGTGCCACAGTCTCGCGAGGCAGAGCGTCGCGAACGCCATGGTCGATGCCGTCGTCGCGTTGAAATTCACGCCTTCAATCACGATCCCAAACGGATGATAGCCAAGCCCGATCAGGAACGCCGTGATGGTCGATACGGAAATGATGATCCCTGCGATCGCGATCTCCGTGAGCGTCGGCTTGTTGATCACGGATTCCGTCCGCGGACGCGGCTTGTCTTTTATGAGCGCCGGGTTCAGCGGCTCCATGCTGATCGCGAGGGCAGGCAGACTGTCCGTGATCAGGTTGATGAACAGGAGCTGCACCGCGGTGAACGGCATGGAAAGGCCGGCGAGCGAAGCGAACAGCACGGATATGATCGCGGCCGCGTTGCCCGAGAGCAGGTATTTGATCGCGTTCTTGATGTTCGCGTAGATGTTTCGCCCGTTCAGGACGGATTTTATGATCGTGGCAAAATTATCATCGGTCAGGATGATGGACGCGGAATCCTTCGCGACTTCTGTCCCGGTGATGCCCATCGCGACGCCGACGTCAGCGCTCTTCAGGGCAGGACCGTCGTTCACACCGTCGCCGGTCATCGATACGATCTGGCCCTGATCCTGCCATGCTTTGACGATCCGGATCTTGTTATCCGGGGACACGCGGGCGTAGACACTGATCTTCGCGAGGTTTTTGTTGAGCTCCTCATCTGACATCTCGTCGAGCTCAGGCCCGGTGACCGCGATGTCGCCTTCGTGCATGATGCCGATCCGTCTCGCGATCGCGGACGCGGTCACCTTGTGGTCTCCTGTTATCATGATCGGCTTGATGCCGGCTTCGATACAGTCTGCCACAGCCTGTTTCGATTCCTCGCGTGGTGGATCGACTTCCGCCATGAGGCCGACATACGTGAGGTCGTATTCATCGTCCGTCGTCAGATCGACTTTGCTGTCGTACTCCTTCATGGCGAATCCGAGCACGCGGAGGCCGTTGTTGGAGAGGTCATAGTTCTCCTGTATGACAGCCTTCTTCTGCTCGTCTGTGAGGTTCACGGCACGCTGGAGGATAACATCGATGGCGCCTTTTGTGAACATGACGTACCTGCCGTCGAATTCGTGCAGTGTGCTCATGAGCTTTCTGTCGGAGTCAAAAGGAACCTCGGACAGGCGCGGGTGAGATCTTTTGATTTCATCGTAGTCGTCATGGATCTTCATGTAATGATCGACAAAAGCGGTCTCGGTCGGGTCGCCGGTGAGACTGCCGTCGACGATAGCGGTATCGTTGCAGAGGATGGAAGCGAGGTACATCGCTTTTTCCTGCCCTTCTTCCGCGTTTTCGTATTCGACGGTCATCTTGTTCTGCGTCAGCGTTCCGGTCTTATCGGAGCAGATGATGGAGACGCAGCCGAGTCCTTCGACGGAGCTCAGATCCTTCACGATGGCGTTCTGGTTCGCCATGCGCTTCGTGCCGATTGCGAGCGATATCGTGATGATGGAGGAGAGCGCCTCCGGGATCGCAGCAACGGCGAGCGCGACGGCGAACAGCAGGGCGTTGAGGATCGCCATGTGCCGGTAAAGGCTGAGTGCGAAGACGACCGCGCAGATGATCATGATCCCGACGGACAGTTTTTTGCTGAAGTTGTCCATCGTGATCTGGAGCGGGGTCTTGCGCTCCTCGGCGTTTTCCATGAGCGACGCGATGCGTCCGAGCTCGGTGTCTTTTCCGACGGAAGTCACGACGGCACGCGCGCGTCCGTATGTGACAAGAGTGCCGGAGAACACCATGTTGTCCTGGTCGCCGAGGGGCACTTTTTCTTCATCAATAATGTCTTCATTTTTCTCGGCGCTGAGGGACTCTCCTGTGAGTGTGCTCTCATTCGTTTTGAGGTTGTGCGATTCTGTGATCCGGCCGTCGCCCGGGATGATATCGCCGGCATCGAGCACGATGATGTCGCCGCAGACGAGATCCGCCGCGGGGATGATCTTCTGGACGCCGTCGCGGATGACTTTCGCTTCCGGAGAAGACAGCTTTTTGAGGCTGTCGAGAGATTTTCTCGCCTTGACGTACTGGATCGTCCCGATGACGGCGTTCATGATGAGGACCGCGATGATGACGATCGTGCTGTCTGTGCTGCCGGTCGCCATGGAGATGGCGGCGGCGATGATGAGGATGATGACGAGAAGGTCTTTGAACTGGTCCAGGAAAATCTGGAGCACGCTTTTTTCCTTTTTCTCGGCGAGCTTGTTCACGCCGAATTTCTCTCTGTTTTTTTCTGCCTGCTCACTGCTGAGACCGTCAGGTGATGTGTCAAACGTGTCCATGATCTCGTCGGTGGACATGCTGTAGTATTTCTTGTCTTGCTTTTCCATGTGTTTCTCCTTGCGGTCTGCTGCGCCGGGGAGCGACAGAATTCTGCGATAAAAAAAGACTTTCAGACGGTATCCGAATAACCGTCCAAAAGTCTCGCTGTTTACTGCACACGCGGGCTCTCGCCGTATTGACGCGTCATGCTGCAGCCTGAGCTGTCAGCTACTCCCTTTCAGAGCTTTCTCTTTTCTTATTTTATATCATGATTTCTGCCGGTAATCAAGCGGAAATTTTGGTACTTCCGCACAAAAACTGTGCGCCGCCCTCGTTATATCGTCTAACCGGTTTCGGCGCCGCTCTCCTCAGGAATCGGCGGAACCGTTGCGATCACATCGTTCCCTCTGATAACAAATCACCGGGAGCCTCTGTATGCGGCTCCAGGACTGGAAGGATTTGACAAAAAGATCCATAGTGATGTGTGCAGTGACCATGAGCGCGTCGCACGGCAGCAGTATCGATCAGAATACGGTGATCTGATAGGTGAACTCCTTCGCTTCTCCCGGCGCGGCGAACTGGCAGCCGGCTTTGTGCTCGAACACGTCATCCTCCTCTGTTGTTGTCGAGAGTCCGCCCCAAGGTTCCATCGCGAGGAAGCGCCCGCGGTTGTTGTTCCAGAGCAGGAGGTACGGAAAATCCGGGAAATCGATGCGGACGCCGCGGCCGGATTTCGTGGAAAGCAGGGTGGCGCTCCGGGATTTCAGCGTGTCCAGGACGCGCGCGTCATTGCTGTAATCATCGTACGAAAGCGGGAGGACATCGGTGTCGTCAAGGAGCGGGGTCCGCGAGGTCAGATCCTGCAGACCGGTCCCCGGCACCGGGTCCGGTGTCGAGCACGTCTCTTTCTGCGGGAATTTCACGACGTAGTCCTCGAATTTTTCGTCCGGTTCGATCGGGCAGCAGAACGCCGGGTGGCCGCCGATGAAGAACGGCATGGTCTCGGTGCCGGTGTTCTCGACGCGGTAAGTGACGGTGATCGTGCTGCCGTTCAGACGGAAGCGCTCGGAGACCTTGAAGTCAAAAGGATACTGCGCGAGGGTCTCGGCGCTGGAACAGATGGAGAACACGATTTTATCCGCTGTCTGGTTTTCCATCGTGAATTCCTTTTTCCGAATGATTCCGTGGCGCGGCATCTTCGTGGTTTTCCCGCTGCCGATGGCGGCGGTGTCATTCCGCAGGCTGCCGCAGATCGGGAAGAGGACCGGCGACTGGCCGCTCCAGTATGCCGGGTCGCCCTGCCACAGATATTCCAGGCCGTCCTTCCGGATGGATTTCAGTGTGCCGCCTTTTGTCTTGAAGGTAACGTTCAGAGTTTCATTGCTGAGTGTGTAGTCCATTCTTAAAGCCCCTTTCTGGATGAAAAAAAGAAAAGGAGGCGTCCGTAAAGCGGACGTGCCTCCCTGAGATTTGCGTTTCTGTTTCTTCTGCCGGCGGGATCAGTCTTTCTGAAGGACGTCCAGGATCTTTTTTTCCGTCTCTTCAACGCCGATGTTTGAGATGAACGGCATGCCGGTGATCAGCGGGATTCCGTAGTCTCTCTTGACTCTGGAGGTCGGGACGATCAGGACCGCGTTGTCTAGGTTGGATGCGATCTCGGAGATCCGGCACTGGCAGATCTCGACATCGATATTGTTCTTTTTCGCCAGCTCAACGATATGATTGGCTGCGATTGTTGATGTTGCAACGGCTCCTCCGCATGCTACGATGACTTTCTTTTTCATGATACTCTCTCCTTTTGTTCAAACATGATCACGCGCCGTCCGGCCGCGCTTTTTTTTTTCTGTTGTCTGAATCGTAACACCGGTGGGCCTTAGAAAACAGTCAAAGGTTTTTCAGAAATGTTTGAAAAGATCTGACAGGGATCCTACATGTCTTCCAGCCGGTATTCACAGACCTCGATCACATGCGCGGCTTCTTCCGGTGTCTCCGCCTGATCAAGGCCCGTCATGAATTCGTCGCTCCGCAGCATGTTGACGAGGTTGAAAAACGCTTTCAGGTGGGTGCGGTGGTCGACGGCGCTCAGGGTGCAGACGAAGCGGACCGGATCCAGCTCGCCTGCGTCGAATTCGACCGGCTCTGCGAGGCGGATCAGATTCATGCCGACTTTGATGCTGCCTTTTTCCACACCTTCATGCGGGACGGCGAAGCCCGGCGCCAGCACGATGTACGGGCCGTTCTCTTCGATATTCGCGATCATGGCGTCGATGTAGCGGTCTTCGATGTAGCCGCGCTGCACGAGGGGCTCTGCGGATTTCCGGACGGAGTCGCGCCAGTCGCGGCAGCCGACGTCGAGCTGAATATGGGACGCCGGGAGCAGGTGATGGAGGGCCGGGGCGAAGACATCGCTCTCTTCGTACGGCTCGCTGAAAAAGCGGGTCACCACTTTCCTGAGCTGTTTTTCCAGCTGCTGCGCCTGATCCGGGACGATCTCGTAGAGGACAGGACGTATTTTTTCCATGAGTGCCTTCGGCGAGCTCTCTTCCGTGTTGATGCGGGACGGCAGGTTGCGGCTGGTCCGGAGCGTGTCGATCTTGGTGCCGACATGGATGTAGTCCTCGTCGTTCAGCATAGGAGAGACAACGACGTAATCCAGACTGCAGTTCGGGAGCTCGACGGTTGAGATGATGAAGTCGGCGGCGTCTTTCGGCAGCTTCTCGGCCTCGTGAGCGGAGATGATATCAACGATATGGAAATTGAAATGTTCTTTCAGCTTTGTGAGCAGAAGCTGTGAGGTGCCGATCCCGGCGTGGCAGGCGAGGATCACCTGGAACGCGACTTCTTTCTGTTTCTGCCGTTCGAGTGCCGCGCAGACGTGGATGGAGATGTATTTCATCTCGGCGCTGCTGATCTCGCGCCCGGCGAATTCGCGGAGCATGTCATACGTGTCGTTCACCGCGTCGACGACGTCCGGGTTCTCTTTCAGCACCTTGTTCACCGCATCGTTGTCCGCGTTGGGTCCCGGCTTCGAATTGAAGACGGAATAGAAATGGTTGGACAGGTTTTCGAAGAAGTCGTAGTCGCGGTTCAGGTTGACGCCGAGTGTTTCGGAGATCTGTTCGATAAAGCGGCGGGTGAACATCTGGATCCGTACGACGTCGCCTGCGTATTCGTTGGTCCGGATATAGCGGCAGCGGGTGAGCAGCCGGCTCAGGAAACGCACCTCGTCTTCCGTCGTCGTGATGTGGCAGTACTGGGAAACGTATTTCAGGATGTCCTGCGCCATCCGGTAATGATGCTGCTCGTCGCCTTCCTGGACTTCAATGTATTCTCCCTGCAGATTCCGGTTGACCATGATGCCGAGATACATCACGATCCGCTGATAGGAGTGGTCGGTCAGGGCGCTTTTATACGTATGCTCCTGCTCCTGGACGATCTTCTGGATGACGATCCGGTCGCCCGCCTGGATGCTGATGTATTTTGACAGCATGCTTTCCCGTCCGGATCCGGAATCCGGCAGGATGATGTCCAGCAGGAAGCTGCGCTTCGTGCTTTCGTTTCCGAGGGCGCGGAGGCCCTTGTTGGAGTGGGAGTCGACGATCATGCCGTGGCCGGTGATGTAGTCTTTGATGCCGTCCAGGTCGCTGATGACGGTCGCGCGGCTGACAAAAAGAAGATCGGCGAGCTCTGCCAGTGTGACGAAGCCGGGCGCGTTCACGATGATCGCTGCCGCGACGATCTTTCGTTCGTCTTTGGAAAGCCGGTAGTTGTAGAAATCCTCGTCGGTGAAAAGCGGGAGGGCGTCTGCGAAATCGGCGTCACGGTTGATGACGCCGCGGCTCGCGAGCGTCAAAAGGTGGAATCCGTTTTCGTCAAGGATGGCGTTGATCGCATTGATATCATTTCGGATGGTCCGTTCGGACACGCCGCATTCCTGCGCGAGATCTGCCAGAGTGACCGGGCCGGCAGTCTGATGGAGCCGTCGGACGATTTCGACTGTTCTCTTGTTCACTTTTTTTCCTCCCATTTAGACACTGCGCATCGTTTCCATAATATTATAAGAAATTTTGATTCCGGCGTCAAAGTGTCAGCTTATTTAAAATAAATTTCTTCACAAAAATGTGAAATATCTTTGACTGTTTTCAGAAAATGCTGTCTGCTACGATGAAACCACAAAAGGAATATGGGAGTAAATCTTGACGGTTGGATCCAGGAGGGAAAAATTATGGCACTCGTGACATCAAAACAGTTACTGCAGGATGCGCAGGCAGGCGGCTATGCCGTCGGAGCATTCAACGTCGAAAACATGGAAATGGTGCAGGCGGTCGTCGCCGCGGCGGAAGAGATGAACTCGCCGGTCATCATGCAGACAACGCCGGGAACGGTCCGGTACGCAAGTCTTCGTTATTTCTATGAAAATGTGAAAACGGCCGCTGAGGCGGCGTCGGTCCCGGTCGTCATGCACCTCGACCACGGCAGCAGCTTCGAACTCGCGATGCAGGCGCTCCGCACCGGATACACCTCCATCATGATCGACGGATCGAAAGAAGCGTTTGAAGAGAACGTCGCACTCACGAAGTCGGTCGTCGATGCGTGCCACCCGTCCGGGATCCCGGTCGAGGCGGAGCTCGGAAGAGTCGGCGGGAAAGAAGACGATCTGGAGGGCGGAGACGATTCGCCGTATACCGATCCGAAGCAGGCGGCGGAGTTCGTCGACCGGACCGGAGTCGATTCTCTGGCCATCGCGGTCGGAACGGCGCACGGTGTGTATAAAGTCACGCCGAAGCTGGACGTCGAGCGGATCACAGCGGTCCGTCAGTACGTGTCGATCCCGCTGGTGCTGCACGGGACTTCCGGCGTTCCGGACGAACAGGTAGCGGAATGCGTACGCCGCGGGATGTGCAAGGTGAATTTCGCGACCGATCTCCGGATCGCGTTCACGAACGGCGTGAAAGCGTTCATCGAAGCGAACCCGGACGTCTTTGATCCGAAAAAATACAATGCCGAAGGGCGTGAACGGGTCAAGGAATATGTGATGCAGAAAATGGAGGTCGTCGGAAGCGTCGGGAAGGCGGAGCAGTACCGGACGGCAAAGGCTGTTTAGGAAACGCGGGGCACTCAGGAGAGGCAGCCGGACCGGAAGAAAGAGTTGTGAAAATCTTTGCAAAAATCCGTGAAAGACCTTGGACTGTTTTTCCAAAAGAAGCTCTGGTAGGATAAAGTCAAGAAAAGAAGTCCCCTGCAGGGAAAACGAAAACGGAGGGTTTGACATGATCTGGGAGAAATTACAGGAATCACTTATTTTTAAAGATATGAAAGCGGAAACAGACAGCGATGTGTTTGAAATCATGGGCGGAGAGCTCACCCGTCAGGGCTATGCGAAGGACTCTTATGTCCAGGCGCTGATCGACCGGGAAAAAGATTACCCGACCGCGCTCGACATCGACGGGATCGGCGTCGCGATTCCGCACACCGATATCAGCCACATCAACAAGAGCGTGATCGCAGTCGGAACCATGGCGAAGCCGGTGAAGTTCCACGAGATGGGCGGCGATGAAGACAGTCTGATCGACGTCAGCGTCATCTTCATCCTCTGCATTTCCAATCCGGGCGGACACATCGACGAGCTTCAGAGGATCATCAACATCATCCAGGACAAGAGTGTCCTCGAAAACATCCGGGACGCCGAGAGCAGTGACGCGATCCTGGAGATCATCAAAAACAAGGAATTATCACTCGACGCGGAAGCAGCCGTCTGATCACAGCGAAGGCAGTATTCTGATCTGCCGGGAAAGAGGGGGACATTATGTGGCAAACGATAGCAGCAGGCATTCAATATATCATCGACATGGGAGCGTCGGTCATGCTCCCGATCGTTATCGCAATTCTCAGTATCATCATGGGCGTCAAGGTCGGAAAGGCGATCCGCTCGGGCCTGATGATCGGTGTCGGCTTTGTCGGACTCAACCTGATCGTCAACATGATGAATGAACAGCTGGGGCCGGCCGCGCAGGCGATGTCCAAACGGTTCGGATTTTCTCTCAGCGTCGTCGATATCGGCTGGCCGGGTGCCTCGCCGATGACATGGGCATCGGACATCGCGATCGTCGCGATCCCGGTCGCCATCGCGGTCAACATCGTCATGCTGGTTCTGAAGATGACGAAGACCGTGAACATCGATATCTGGAACATCTGGCATATGACATTCACCGGTGCGATCTGCTACGCGGTGACCGGAAACTATATGTACGGCATCCTCGGCATCATCGTTCACGCAGCGATCGCTTATAAGCTCGGTGACCTCTGGGCGCCGGTCTGCGAAGACTATTTCGAACTCGAAGGGCTGACGATCCCGCACGGGACATCCGCCTACATGGCGCCGTTCGCGGCATTCGTCGACTGGGTCATCGAAAAGATCCCGAAGGTACGTGACATCAACTGGAACATCGATCGTCTGCAGGAGAAGGTCGGTGTATTCGCGGAACCGGTCGTGATCGGATTCATCCTCGGTTCTGTCATCGGCGTTCTTGCCGATTATGAAGTCAAAGACTGGCTGGCACTCGGCGTCAACATGGCCGCTGTCATGGTCCTGATGCCGAAGATCGTAAAGTGCATCATGGACGGACTCATGCCGCTTTCCGAATGCGCAAAGCAGCTCATGACGAAGAAGTTCAGCGGTTCCCGTTTCTACATCGGTCTTGATCCGGCGATCCTGCTCGGAGATTCGCAGGTCGTTACGGCCGGCCTGATCTTTATCCCGATCACGCTGATCATCGCTGTTCTCATCCCGGGTAACCGTGTGCTTCCGTTCGGCGACCTCGCGACCATCAGTTTCTTCATCGCGATCGCTGTCGGGATCCACAAAGGGAACCTGTTCCGGACCCTGTTCTCCGGTACACTCATCATGACGGTCACCATCTGGATCGCGAATCAGACAATCCCATGGCTCACAAAGCTGGCAACATCGACCGGAAGCCTCAAGACCGGCGGACAGGTCGCGGCACTGGATCAGGGCGGTTCCCCGATCACATACATCTTCACGCAGCTGTTCACACAGGAAAATATGACCGGAATGATCGTGATCCTGGCGATCTACGTCGTCTGCTGGATCTTCGCGATCCGTTATTCCAGGAATCTCAGGAAGCAGCTTGACGCGGAAGAAGCAGCAGGAGCAGAAGCGTAAAGCGACAAAAAGTTGCAGGAGCATAAAGCAGAAAAAGCAGCTGGAGCAGAAGCAGTAAGCGACAAAAAGCTACAGGAGCAGAAAGCGGAAAAAAGCAGCTGGAGCAGAAGCAGAAAAAGGAGGTTCTGTTATGGCAGAATTAATGAAAGCCGGAGTGGTACACGGAGAAAAAGATATTCGTTTTGAAGATGCAGAGAAACCGGAACCGGGTCCGGGCATGGTGCAGATCAAAGTGAAATACACCGGCATCTGCGGATCGGATGTGCCGCGTGTCAATCAGGGCACCGCACATTATTTCCCGATCATCCTCGGGCATGAGTTCTCCGGAACTGTAGAAAAGGTCGGCGAGAACGTCACCCGCCTGAAACCGGGCGACCGCGTCGCGGGCATCCCGCTCGTACCGTGCATGAAGTGCGACGACTGCCTGAAAGGGAACTACGCGCTCTGCAAGGACTATGATTTCATCGGCTCCCATTCCAACGGGAGCTACGCGGAGTATGTATGCGTGCCGGAGACGAACGCGGTGAAGTTTTCGGACTCGGTCAGCTTTGAGGAAGGCGCGCTGTTCGAGCCGGCGACGGTGGCTCTGCACGGACTGGAGCGGACCGACTATAAAGGCGGACGCACGGTCGCGATCCTCGGCGGCGGCACCGTCGGCATGATGACGATGCAGTGGGCGAAGATCTTCGGAGCGAAGGAGCTCGTCGTCTTCGACATCGTCGATGAACGGCTCGAGCTCGGAAAACATCTGGGCGCGACGGCAGCCATCAACACGAAAGACGAGGACTTCATGGATCAGGCCATGGAGCTCACAGGCGGAAAGGGGTTCGACTATGTATTCGAGACCGCGGGAAATGTGATCACCATGAAGATGGCGTTCCAGCTCGCGGCGAACAAGGCGGATGTCTGCTTCATCGGGACACCGACAAAGGAGCTTTCCTTCAGCGTGAAGGAATGGGAGCAGATGAACCGGAAGGAGTTCCGGCTGACCGGATCGTGGATGTCCTATTCCGCGCCGTTCCCTGGGCATGAATGGGATCTCGTGGCGCACTACTTCTCAACAGGCGATCTTAAGATCGATGATTCCTTCATTTTCCGCAAGATCCCGCTGAGCCGGATCGACGAGGCGTTCAAGATGTACCTGACGCCGGGCACTGTGAAGGGCAAAATACTGATTGACAGTGAACAGTGAGGGATGGAAATGATTACGACGGTTACGTTAAACGCTTCGATCGATAAAGCGTATCATATGACAGATGCCATTGAGAACGGGCATGTCATGCGGGTCTCTTCCTGCAGGAACTCAGCAGGAGGCAAAGGTCTGAACGTCGCCCGCGTGATCGCCCTCTGCGGAAGCCGCGTGACCGCGACCGGGCTCGTGGGCGGCTACAACGGAGCGTATCTCGAATCGCTCCTCGATGAAGACGGCATCTCTCACGGCTTCGGTCACATCAAAGGCGAGACCCGGAGCTGCATCAACATCCTCGATCCGAAATACGGATCGACGGAATATCTCGAGCCGGGCCGCCAGGTGGAACCGGAGGAGATGCTGGATTTCCTGGAGAACGTTTTCCCGGAACAGATCCGGGAAAGTGATGTCGTCACGATGTCCGGCAGTGTGCCGGCCGGTCTGGGCCGTGACATCTACGCGAAACTGACGGAGATCGCGAAAGCGTCCGGAAAGCGGGTCATCCTGGATACGAGCGGTGATCTTCTGAAAGAAGGAGTGAAAGCCTGCCCGGATATGGTCAAGCCGAACCGTGACGAGCTCGAAGCACTGTTCGGTGTCAAGATCGACTCGGTCGACGACGCGGTCCTTTATGGAAAAAAGCTGCAGGAGCAGGGGATCCCGTACGTCGTGATCTCTCTCGGCGGAGACGGCGCGGCGATGATCACAGAAGAAGGTGTCTTCCGGGCAAAATCTCCTGAGATCGAACCGGTGAACACGGTCGGATGCGGTGATTCCATGGTCGGTGCCTTCGCGGTGGCGTTTGAGAAAAACATGCCGGCGGAAGAAGCGCTGCGGTACGCGGTGTCCGTCGCTTCCGCGAACGCGCTCTCCCCGAACACAGGGGACTTTGATCCGGAGGACCAGAAAAAACTGTACGAAGGGACTACGGTAACGAAAACGGAATAACGCTATTTCATACCGGTGCCGGGGCAGCAGCCCCGGCGATTTTTTTTCTTTTTGTCCTTATTGAAAAGTGTCCATAGAAAACGGAGTCCGGCGGGAAGCTGGCTGCCGCAGCATCGTGATACCGGGCTTATCGCGGATGAAGATCAGACGATTCGTGACGACACGGCAAACCGGCAGAGGACCATCGCTTCCGCGAGCTGGCGGGCCTCGTTTCGCAGGAGGATCCGCGGCGCTCCGTAATGAAACAGTTTAAAGTATCTCCACGCGCGGTTCGATTGTTCGCGGAATGCCGGGCCGTATTTTTCGTGATCCGAAAGAGTCCCGAGGATCGCGGGGTCGTTCTCCTCAAGGTCCTTCAGGAGTTTCCTGAAATCGGAGATGACGGCATCGCGGCCTGCTTCGTCCCAGTGCAGCACGAGTTCGAGCTCGTGATCCTCATCGCTTTCTTCATACGGCCAGGACGGGAGATAGAGCACGCCGTTTTCATCGGTTTTTTCATACATCATGCGGATGAGCCCTTCGGGTGTCATATCCGGCGGGCAGGACGAGTCTGAGATGTGATTGTCTTTCAATGGAGCCTCCGTTCTTTTCTATAAAATATAGGGGAGTGTGGCGCGGAGTGTGTCAGCGCCTTTATTTCAATCATATTTTACCATTCTGACCGGCGGCGGGACGCGTTCTGTGTACCGGAATCGGGACATGGAAAAAGGAGAAAGGATCTGTCTGATAGGCGATTTGAGTGATTCTTTCTTTAATATATATTGCATTTTGGCCTGCTCCGCAGCGGGCGCTGTGAAAATCGCCGGGAGCTTATTGGAAACTCTTGCAAACGATGCTAAAATTTTATTTGATCGGTTACTGCGGGCAGGGACGGAATGCCCGGGAAAATAAATGAGGTGCGGTATGAAAGACAGAAGCAGGCTCCCGGAGAGCCTCCCATGTTATATCTATGATGAGCGGAAGATCCGAAGCGCCCTGCGGGAGCTGAAAGAAGCGCTCCCGGGAGTGCAGTTCCTGTACAGCGCGAAGTGCAACCCGTTCGAGCCGGTCGTCCGGACGATCACCGGGGAAGGCTTCGGGATCGATGCGGCCAGCGTCGGAGAGGTCCTGCTCGGAGAACGCTGCGGAGCAGGAGCAGGCAGGATCTATTACAGCGCGCCGGGAAAGACGAGAGAAGAGCTTGAGGAGGCATATAGCCGCTGCGTGATCACCGCGGATTCTCTGCATGAGCTCGCCCTCCTGGAAGAGATCGGAAAGGAAAAAGGCGAGGTGATCGACGCGGGGCTCCGGGTGCATCCGGATTTTGAGATGGGAACCGGCGCGGCGGGATCTGTCCGCAGCCCGGGACGGCCGAGCAAGTTCGGCGTGGATCTTGAGGACATGGATGCGCTGAAGGCGGCGCTCAGCGGCTGTCCGCACGTCAAGATCATCGGGATCCACGTGCACCTCAGGTCGCAGGTCCTGAGCGCCGAGGTGCTGGCGTCGTATTACCGGGCGGTGTTCGACACCTGCGTCCGGCTCGCGGGCGAGCTTCATTTTACCCCGGAGTTCCTGAATCTCGGGTCGGGGATCGGAGCGGTGTACCATCCGGGCGAGCAGCCGGTGGACCTCGCGGTGCTGAAGGCGGCGCTGGATCCCATCCGGAGAGAATGCGAGGCGCGCTGGAACGCGAGACTCCTCATCGAGACCGGGCGGTACTTGGTGATGCGGGCCGGGAGCTATCTGACGCGGGTCGTCGACCGGAAAGTGTCGCACGGGAAAACGTACATCGTTGTGAAAAACGGGATGAACGGGTTCTTCCGCGCGCCGCTTCGGAACCTGCTCGTGGACGCGGCCGGGACAGAGGACCTTCCGGGCATGGAGCCGCTGTTCACGGAAAGCAGTGAGTTTGAAGTCCGGGCGCTTCCCCCTTTGTCCGATGAACAGGAGACCGTCACGATCGTCGGCGATCTCTGCACGCCGCTCGACCGGATGGCGCAGGACGTGACGCTTCCGAAGCTTTCGATCGGAGATGTCCTTTTGTTCACGAATGCGGGCGCGTATGCGTACTCCCTTTCGCCGCTCCTTTTTTCCTCTCAGAAAGGACCGGCGGAGTATCTTGAGACGGAGGACGGGGAGTTTCTGGAGAAATGACAGGGGAACCGGGAAAAAGGAGAAGAGATATGACTGAAAAAACGCCGGACCGGATCGAGGTCCGCGGCGCGCATGTGCATAATCTGAAAAATATCGATGTGGATGTCCCGCTGGGGAAGATCACAGCGATCAGCGGGGTGTCCGGGTCGGGCAAATCGTCGCTCGCCCTGGGCGTGCTGTATTCCGAGGGATCCCGGCGGTATCTCGAGGCGCTGTCGGCGTACACCCGGCGGCGGATGACGCAGGCGGAACGGGCGGACGTCGACGAGGTGCGCTATGTGCCGGCCGCGCTGGCGCTGCATCAGAGGCCGGGCGTGCCGGGAGTCCGGAGCACGTTCGGGACATCGACAGAGCTTTTGAACAGCCTCCGGCTGATGTTTTCGAGGCTCGGGAGCCACCGCTGCCCGAACGGGCATTACGTGGAGCCGTCGCTGAATGTCGCGGCGATGAAGGAGCTCGTCTGCCCGGTCTGCGGCGCGCATTTCTACGGGCCGGGGGCGGAGGATCTCGCGTTCAACAGCCGCGGGGCCTGCCGGACCTGCGGCGGGACCGGCGTCGTACGGACCGTGGATGAGTCGACGCTGGTGCCGGACGAGAGCCTGACGATCGACGAGGGCGCGGTGCTCCCGTGGCAGCAGCTGATGTGGTCTCTGATGAAGGACATCGCCCGGGAGATGGGCGTCCGGACGGACGTCCCGTTCCGGGATCTGACGGAAAAGGAGCGGGACATCGTCTTCAACGGGCCGGCGGTCAAAAAGAACATCGTCTATCAGAACAGGACGACCGGGGCGTCCGGGGACATGGATTTCACGTATTTCAACGCGAAGTACACCGTCGAGAACGCGCTGTCGCACGTGAAAGACGAGAAGGGCATGAAACGCGTGGAAAAATTTCTGAAGACCGGGGTCTGCCCGGACTGCGGCGGGACGAGGCTGTCGGAGGAAGCCCGGGCGCCGCGTCTCCGCGGGATCTCGCTGGATGAGGCGTGTGAGATGACCCTATCGGAGCTCACCGAGTGGGTGAAGGGCGTCCCGGAGAGCCTGTCGGAGGAGATGCGGCCGATGGCGGAGAGCATCTGCCTGTCGTTTCAGGACACGGCGAAGCGCCTCATGGATCTCGGCCTCGGATATCTCACCCTCGACCGGGCGGCGTCGACACTGTCCAACGGCGAGCGGCAGCGCATGCAGCTCGCCCGCGCGGTCCGGAACCGCACGACGGGAGTGCTCTATGTGCTGGATGAACCGTCGATCGGACTGCATCCCGCGAACATCGAAGGGCTCGCCGGCGTCATGGACGATCTCATCCGCGACGGGAACACCGTCCTCCTTGTCGATCACGACCTTCGCGTCCTGAAAAAAGCAGACTGGATGATCGAGCTGGGCCCGGGTGCCGGAGCCGGCGGCGGGCAGATCGTCGCCGAAGGGACGGTCCCGGAGATCGAACGGGATCCGCGGTCCATCATCGGTCCTTTTTTGTCCGGCAGGGAAGCCGGAATGGTCCGGGACGTATGTCCGAAAGAGGATCTTTTTGATCAGGGCCGGATCCGGATGAAAACGGGAAGGATCCATACGGTGAAACCTCTCGACGTATCGTTTCCGAAGGGGCGGCTCTCGGTCGTGACCGGGGTCTCCGGTTCGGGAAAGACGACGATGGTGCTGGAAAGCCTGATCCCGGCGCTGCAGGCGGAGATCGAAGGAAAGCATCTGCCGGAGCATGTGCGCTCCGTGAACACGGGCGGGATCTCAGTGGTGAAACTGATCGACGCGACGCCGATCGGGATCAATGTGCGTTCCACGGTGGCGACGTATTCCGACGTGCACGACGCCATCCGCCGGGCGTTTGCGAAGACGGACGAGGCGAAGGCGGCCGGATATAAAGCGGGGGCGTTTTCTTATAACACGGGCGCGCTCCGCTGCCCGACCTGTGACGGGACGGGATCGATCAGTCTGGACGTGCAGTTCCTCCCGGACGTGGAGATCACGTGCCCGGACTGCCGCGGCACGCGCTACGGGAGCGATGCCCGGAAGATCCACTGGACGAACAAAGCCGGCGTGTCCTACTCCATTCCGGAGCTGATGGCGATGAGCGTGGATGAGGCGCTGGGGGCCTGCAGCGGGCTGAAAAAAGTAAAGGAACGCCTTCAGATTCTGAAAGACCTCGGCCTCGGCTATCTGACGCTGGGCGAGCAGACGCCGGGCCTCTCAGGAGGAGAAGCGCAGCGGCTGAAGCTGGCGAGCGAGATGGGGCGCCCGCAGGAGGACTCGCTGTTCGTCTTCGACGAACCGACGATCGGCCTGCATCCACTGGATGTCCGGACGCTGCTCCGGGTGTTCCAGACGCTCCTCGATCAGGGTGCGACGCTGATCGTCATCGAACATGACCCGGACGTCATCCACAACGCGGACTATATCGTCGATATGGGGCCGGGCGGCGGCGAAGAAGGCGGGACCATCACGGCCTGCGGGACGGTCGAAGACGTCCGCGCAGCGTCTGAGAGCGTGACAGGAAAATACATTTGAGCATAAAGCGCAGAATTCCTCTCAGTTGAAAACTTTGTAAAAAAATGATAATATTTATGGAAACCGTTACAACAACTTGCAAAGATTATTGGGGGGAACGAAAATGAAGAAATGGTTCACAATCATCCTGGCGGCAGCGATGATCACCGTCTTTCCTGTGATGGCCTTCGCTGATACGTCAGAGAGCGATGCATCGCAGGACGCCGGGACAGCGACAGATGAGGTCGTGGTCACATCCGGCTGGCAGACCGACGCGGCGACCGGCGAGGTCTGCTACCTCGATGAGAACGGACAGAAAGAAACCGGCTGGCAGACCATCGAAGGAGAGGTTTATTATTTTGACTCGGACGGCAGCCTGGCGACCGGCTGGAAGAGCATCGGCAAATACAAATACTATTTTGCCGAAAGTGGAACAGCGGGATCCGGCCTCGGGAAAATGACGACCGGCTGGAAGAGCATCGGCAAATATAAATACTATTTTGCCGAAAGTGGAGAAGCGGGATCCGGCCTCGGAAAGCTGACGACCGGATGGAAGACCATCAGCGGCCACAAATATTATTTTGCCACAAGAGGAAAATTGGGATCTACCTTCGGGAAGATGGTGACCGGCCCGGTGAAGATCAGCGGGAAGTGGTACTTCTTCAAGTCCAGCGGGATCCGGAGCGGTAAAGGGTTCGTCAAAAACGGGAAAAGCCGCTACTACTGCGTAGGCAAAGGCCGCCTCGCGACGGGCTGGACGGCGATCGGAAAACGCGCGTACTATTTTTCCAAGAAAACCGCGAAGCAGGCCATCGGAACGAAGATCAAATACCTGAAGATCGGGAGCAAGGGCTACCTCGGGGAATCATACGCGCGGGCGATCCGTCTGATGGACAAGCGCGGCTGGAAGCTCCGCACCGCATACAACTATTCCAAGCGTCTGAAATACGCAAACCGCTGGATGCGGAAAAAGTCGGCGGAGAGCTATGCTCTGTACGGATTTAAGTACGGAAAGGGCAACTGTTACGTGATGGCATCGACGTTCTATATCCAGGCAAAACTCCTGGGCTACAACGTCCATCAGGTCGAGGGCCGTGTGGATCTGCCGCATTCCTGGACGACGATCCGTCAGAACGGGAAGTTGTATGTGTACGACCCGAACTTTGAGAACGAGACGGGCCGGAACGGCTGGAAGATCTGGTACGGCAAAAAAGGAACGTGGCGGTATAACCATTATCACAATATGAACTAACGTGGGATCATCCCGATAATTCGAAAGAAACAAAAAGATTCAGGGCTTTCAGACCAATGGCAGACCGGTCTGAGAGCCCTGCTGTTGTGTATCTAACAGGAGTATTTTATTCAGTGCTGTCTTTCTACTGGCTTATTGCTGTGTATGATCCTCGATTCGGCCTCCTTTCTGAGTATAAAGGTTTTAACGAGATATAACCCGATGAGAAGCGCGCATCCCGCGAGGAAAAATCCTCCGTGGAACGTTCCCATCGTCATCATCGGCAGCGGATTGGCCAGTGTCTCGGGTCCCTTTGCGATCGCGTAGAGAGAACCGACCATCATGCCGAGGACTGCATAAATCATTGCGCTGCGATGTCTGTCGAGCAGCAGCTTGATGCCGCGCAGGATGAAAATGATCCCGAGGAGCACACCGATGCCGAGCGCGGCAAGGAGCCACAGACTGCTGAGGTTCCGGCTGAGCAGATCATGGATCCCGGTGATCACCGGGATGTAAAGCCCGAATGCCATCAGCAGGCTCGATCCGGAGATCCCCGGAAGAACCATCGCGGATACGGCAAGTGCTCCGGCAGCAAGTGCGTACAGAGAGGTCCCGGCCGTGAACGTGAGCCCGTGAAGTGTGGAAGACAGGTTCAGCGTCGTGATCGCGATGACGATGAATGCGCCGAGCGCTGCGAATACGACAGAGTGCGGGCTGGATTTCAGTGTCTTCTTTTCCTCCACACAGATGACCGGGAGGGAAGCGAGGACGAAGCCGAGGAACAGAGAGCTCACCTGGTAGATGCTGTTGATGAACAGCTGGCTCAGGAACAGCGCGGCGGCGCTCATGCCGATGATCCATCCGCACGCGAGTTTCCCCAGGAAGTTGACGGCGTGTATCCGCTCTCCTTTTGTCCCGTGAAACAGATCGCTGAGCGACGTGATGAATTTGTCATAGTATCCCAGGATGAAGACAACGGTGCCGCCGGAAACTCCGGGGACGCTGTCCGCAAGCGCCATCGCAAAACCTGTAATCAAGATACCTATCATTGAAGTCTTCCTTTCTTTCGGATCCCTGAGGTGATCTTTATCATCATCAGGGACGCTTTTTTCAAACTGCTTATTGCCGCCCGGCCGTAGATCGCAATGAGCCCGGCCAGACAAAGGACCTGTATGATCGTGGATCCGTGAAGCTCCGCTATGAGTGCGAACGACTGCACGGACAGCAGGACGATCCCTGCGAGAAGCCGTTTCCCCTGGAGGCGGAACGGTACCATTTTCCGGACACTGAGCGCCCGCAGCACGAAGACGAGTGCGTAGGATGCCAGTGTGGCGATCGCGGCTCCCTGGATCCCGAGCGGGGAAGGGATGAGCACGAAATTGAGAACGAGGTTCGTGACGGCCGCCGCGAGGGAAGTCCGGAACGCGCTGCCGCTTTTTTTGCGTACGATGTACACACTCCCGAGGAATGAGACAAAGGCGGAAAACAGCATCGCCATACACAGAGCAGGGAGATATTTCCACGCTTCGTAATATTCCGGCTCCGCGAGAAGGCGGATCTCGATGCGGGAGAACGCGATCACCAGCGAGCACGCCAGCGTCATCCAGGCGGTGAAGGTTTCCCAAATCTTTGAGTAAAATCGTTCATAGGCACTTTCTCCGATCTCCTTTTCCCGTACGGCAGAATACTGCCACGCTTCCATGAAGACGCCGGACAGGAGCACGAGCACGGTCGGTATCTTGCAGGAAACGGTGTAGATGCCGTTCGCCGAACTCCCGAGGAACGCGGTGACCATGAAACGGTCGGACACGCTCGTGGTCCACCAGAAGATCGTCGTCGGGATCAGGGGGATGCTGTAGCGGAGCATCGGCCGGAGCAGTCCGCGTTCCGGGTGCCGCGTGATCAGGCGCCACATTTTTTCCTTTATTACCATCAGCACGGTGCAGGCGATGTCCGAGAGGACGACCGACGCCACATAGCCGGTGATGCCTCGTTCCAGTACCGCGAGGAGCAGGACGTTGAACGCGATCACGAGCAGTGTCCCGATCAGCCCCTGCAGTGCGTACAGTTTCGTGCGGCCGGTGGCCCGGACGTACTGCGCGCAGAGCGAGTGCAGGCACGAAGCGATCACGTAGACAGAGATCAGTCCGTGGTAGCTGTCGACCGGCAGGAATTCTCCGAGGAGCGGGATCAGCGATGCGTAAAGCAGGGATCCCACAGCGATCACGAGAAGCCCGGTCGTGAAGATGCTCTGTCTCTCCTTCGGCTGGTCGAGCGCGAACCGGAACACGCTGTCCGTGATCCCGAGCGAAACGACCGGAAGAAGCAGGTTCGCAGCCTGCGTGATCAGATCGGCTGTCCCGTACTCCGCGGGCGTCAGCCAGTCCGTGTAGAACCGGACCATCAGAAAGACAAGCACCTTCGATCCAAATGTCCCGATGCTGATGAGCATGGTATTTGAAAGAAGAGTTTCGTATCTGTTCATGGTTTTATCTAACCACCCCGTTATAAACTGGGATTAAATAATTTATAAAAAATTTATTTCACGGCGATATAATGATGGACAAAAGAAAACGGGCGGGGATTTTCTCCGCAATAGCCTAAAATGATAAGAGGAGACCGATGAAAAAAATCAAAGAGTTTCGGGACCAGGCTGCTGCCTATTTAAAAGAGCATCCTTTTTCCATGAAGATCCGTTATAAGATGTTGATCGCCAACGTGATGATGATCCTGATTCCCGCCCTCGTCGCGCTCGGCCTTTTTGTCGTATTCTTCGACGGTGCCCGATCGGGGTACTGGGAAGAGATCATGGAGACCATCCTGAAGGACAAATATGAAACGCTTTCCGCGGAATCGATCCTGCGTTCCTGCAGTCATGAAGAAGCCATCGGAGAGATGCGGCGGGAGCTGTCCAAGACAGGGTATCATTTCCGGATCGAGAAGGACGGAAACGTGATGTATTCCAACCTGAAGTCGGAGGACGTCTCGGCGGGAAAAGCGGTCGTAGGATCGTTGTATAAAGGAACGGCCGACTTTACTGTGACAAAAGGAAGAACGGTCGTCATGCGGATCAGCTTCCGCGATCATGGGCATTCCTATGCGACGACGGCGATCCGAACGCCGTCCATCGCAGCGGAGTCGGGGCAGTATAAGCGGGATTCCTATATCAAAAAATATATCGAATGGTTCATCGGGATCATGCTGGTCATCCTGATCGCGGTGATCGTCCTGTTGAATCTGCTCATGTACCGGTGGATCTCTCGCCGCATCATCCGGCCGCTCGGCGAGCTCAGCGATGGGACGGAACGGATCCGGGAGGGGGATCTCGACTTCGAGATGAAGACCGACCGGAAGGATGAGATCGGAACCGTGATCAATGACTTTGATGATATGCGGGAGTATCTCCAGGATTCCGTTGAGGCAAGGCTCCGCTATGAAGAGTCCCGGACGGAAATGATCCGCGGGATCTCGCACGACCTTCGGACGCCGCTGACATCGATCAGAGGTTACGTTGAGGGACTGCGGGACGGCATCGCCAATACGCCGGAGAAACAGGAAAAATATTATAAGGCGATCGAGGTCAGCATCTCGAATCTCGAGCGGCTGACGGCCGATCTCACGGACTTTTCCCGCATCGAATCCGGGCGGACGCATCTTTACCCGGAAAAGACCGAGCTGAACGAGTATTATCAGGATGAGGTCAAAGAGCTTCGGGAAAAGTATCTGATCGACAATGTGACGATCCGCCTGAACGAATGGAAAGAGCCGCTGTTCGCGTCGATCGACCGCGGGGAGATGAAGAGGATCCATTCCAATCTGATCGATAATACGGTAAAATATAGAAGCAGTGACGCCTCGGAAGTCGTCATCACACTTGAGAGGGACGGAAAGGACGCCCTGATTCGTTTTGCGGATGACGGTCCGGGAGCGCCGGAGAAAGACCTGGAGAACGTGTTCGAGTGCTTCTTCCGCGGCGATGCGGCGAGGACCGAACCGGGACGGGGGAGCGGGATCGGACTCGCGGTGGTCCGCCAGATCGTCGAGGGCCTTGGCGGCACAGTGCGGGCGCGGAACGAGAACGGCTTCGTTGTTGAGATCCGGCTTCCGGCTGAAGGAGAGGAAACAGATGGACAAAAAGATACTGATCGTTGAAGATGACCGGCTGATCGCCGAGCTCGAGCGGGATTATCTGGAGGCGGACGGTTTTGAGGTCGTGATCGCGGAGGATGGCGATAAGGGTCTTTCGGAATATATGCGCGGGTGCTACGACCTGGTCATCCTCGATGTGATGCTGCCGGGAAAGGACGGCTTTGAGATCTGCCGGGTCATCCGGGGCGACAGCGATATCCCGGTCGTGATGGTGACGGCGCGGAAAGAGGATGTGGACAAGATCCGGGGGCTCGGTCTCGGCGCCGATGATTACATGGTGAAGCCGTTCAGTCCGGCGGAACTGGTCGCCCGGGTCAAGGCGCACATCCGGATCCACGAACGGCTGAAGTCGGAGTCGGAACCGGAACAACGCGTCGAACGGGAGATCGATATCAACGGTCTCAGGATCAATACGGCAGAACGGCGTGTCTTTCTGGGCGGTGAAGAAGTCCATCTTGTAAATAAGGAATATGAGCTCCTTCTGTTCATGGCCCAGAATCCGGGTGTCGTTTTTTCCAAGGACCAGATCTTTGAACACGTCTGGGGACTGGATTCGACCGCGGACACGGCGACCGTCACGGTCCACATCAACCGGCTCCGCGACAAGATCGAAAAGCAGCCTTCGCATCCGAAATATATTGAAACGGTGTGGGGCGCCGGGTATCGGCTGAAAGTGAACTGAACCAGAACCAGGTACAATTTTTGTGCAACTGTATCAAGGTACAAAATTAAATTGAATTCAGAAAAGGGTTGTGCTATGATTTTTTTATGTTACAAGTGTATGGTTTTATTACAAGCTGTAAGAAGGAATTGCTGAAATGGAGATCCAGAAAAGGAAAATAATTGTATCAAGCATGCTGCTTATCCTGCTGCTCACCATACCTGTATTTGCAGATGATTTCTCAGGAAGCGTGATTGTGAAAAACAAGAGAGCAGTGAATACTAGCCTAAGTGTAACCAAGGAGGTAACGCCTGCCGTAGAGGGATACGAACCGAAGGACAGCGATACCTCCTTTTCGTTTACCTTAAAGCTGGATGGCGAGGGCGCAGCTGAACAGCGCTATCGCCTGTTCAACCGTGCCGGACAGGAGATTTACCATACGGTCCTCGGAGTCCGTACATCCTGGAAAACAGATCGAAACGGGGATTTTACATTGAAGGACGGGGAAACCGCGCGGTTTGAGGATCTTGATCCCGGTGAAAAATATCAGGTCGTGGAAAACGATCCGCCAAAGGATTATCAGCTTTATTCGCCGATCGGCGGTGATTCCGGCGTGATCCCGAAAAACGGCAAGACCGTAAAGTTTGTGAATGAATATAACCCGACTGATGAAACAAAGGAAACAACGGATTTCGTCATAAAAAAATCGCTTCTCTATCCGGAAGGTCTGCAGGTTCCGCAGGATTCGAAATTTACCTTTCAAGTGAAGCTGGACGGCAAGGATTATGCGGGAAAAAGCTACGCAGTACTGGACTCATCAACGGGAGAAAAAGTCGAGGAAGGAAAGACGGATGAAAACGGAAGACTCCAGATCGCTGCCGGTCAGGAAGCGAAGTTCAAAGAGGTTCCGGTCGATTCGGAGTACGAAGTTTCCGAAATGGATCTTCCAGAAGGTTTTCATCAGGTCAGCGCGGTGAATGAGAGCGGAAGCACACATGCTCCTTTAACTGAAGCTGATTTTGTCAACCGCTACGCTGCGTTCGCAGTTTCCAAGGAGATGGAAGACGGGAGCGAACCGGACCATGAGTTCGAGTTTGAACTTACGGATTCGATGCATCGATATCTGAGCGGAGTGAAATATACGGTTTATGGAACAAATGGCGAAGAAGTCAAAGAAGGCGCTTCGGATCTTCGTACTTCATCAAAAGGCAGATTTACACTGAAAGCCGGACAGACGGCGGTGTTTCGTGGAGTCGCGATTGGCACCTCGGTGAACATCATGGAGATCGCGGATCAGGATTATACGCAGACGCTTCCTGCGGATGCGTCCGGTTATACCGACGAAGTGATCGGTAAAAATTTCGTCACGTATCCTTTTGTCAATAAGAAAAACCCGCAGAACAAAAGCAGGCTCACAGTGATCAAGCGTGTTCAGACCGCGGAAGGTGTACAGCTCCCGTCCGCAGATGACATCTTCACGTTCCGTCTCGAAAAGAAAGACGGTGACGAATGGAAAGCGGTGAGCGATGCCGTTTACTCTGTCCGGCGGGAAAATGGTGAGGAAAATCATAGCACTAAAACTGATGGTACGTTCCGCCTTAAGTACAATGAGGCGGCGGTGTTCGAGGGACTGGAGAAAAACTGCGAATATCGGATCACGGAGCCAGGCCTTCCGAGTGGATATCGACTGATAGAGGGGGAATCGGTGCTTTCGGGTACACTGAAAGAAAACGGCAGCTTGGATCTCAATGCGCTCAATGAATATTCTGTGAAACAGTCTATCGTTCTCAAACTACATAAGGAGAATCTCGCCGGGAATGCACTTGAGGGTGCGGAATTCGCTCTCTATACGTCGTCTGCGATGACGGAAGCGTCCTGTGTCGGAACGGCGGTGACGGATGATGAGGGGAATCTCAGGTTTGACGATCTTTCCACCGGCGTGTACTGGCTCAAGGAGATCAAAGCGCCGGAAGGATATCGGCTCCCGAAAAATCCGATTTGTCTGACGCTCATGAGGGACGCGGAAGGTGTTCATGTGAAGGAGACCGACAGCGGCGAAGATGTGCCGGAAATCAGCGACGAGCCAGAAGTCACGGCTTCGGGAAGTACTGCGGTGATCAGCGCGTCGCTGAAGGATAGCCGGCTGTTTGAACTTCCGATGACCGGAGGACGATCAATGGTTATTTTGACAGTCATCGCACTCTTGATCGGTGCAGTTGTCGCACATCGTATATTTCTGCTGAAAAAGGAAGGCACAAAATGAAAATGAAAAAAACAGCGATTATTCTGCTCGCAGGAATTCTTATTATCACGATGTCACAGCCGATGACCCTTTCCTGGGCGCTGTCAGAGTCACAGGCGCCTGCTAAGCAAAATGTGAGTAACAAGACACAGACGGAGACCGTGAAGAACGCGATCGAACCGAAGGACGCGAGGGAATCATCCGATAAAACGACTGGATCCACAAAAAAGACCAGTGAATCGTTGGATAAGACATCGAAAAAAGATTCCGGATCAGAAGAAGGGGAAGCATTTTCACAATCGAAGACGCTGGGCGATGTCACTGTCGATGTTAACGCACCGGCAGGAGGCTTTCCCGAAGGAAGCAGTTTGCACGTCAAGAAACTCTCGAAAACGACTCTTAAGGAAGATCAGTCTCTGATCGGTGGGACGATCACTCAACCGGACAAGTCCAAAGTTGTTTCACAGTATAATGAGAGAAACGCAGCATCGGAAGCAGAGTCCGGCTACGATATTTACGTGACCGATCCGGAAGGGAAAAAAATCGACCCGGAAGGTAAAGCTACGGTCACATTCCGCAGCAGCAAATTAAAGAAAGAACTGTCTTCCTGCTCGGTTTATCATATCCATAACGATAAGGCGGAAAAGCTTCACGCCCGTCGCAGTTCTGATTCGCTCAAGGTGAAGACGGACAGCTTCTCGCATTATATTCTGACTGATAGCGAAGGGAGCAAATCGGATACCTGGGGATGGGATGCCTATTACGTCGGAGAGAACGATCGCCGGGATGTTACAAAGAGCGACGATTTTTCGTTGAAATATCAGGTTGAGTTTCATAACAGCATCACTCTGAAACAGGGGGCGGTGAAAATTACGCTGCCGAAAACACTTTTCAAGCTCAGAAGTGGTAAAAGTGTGGATCCTTCCGATATTTCCGTACCGCAAATCACAAAGTCCGAGGCGTTTGAGAAAAACTTCAAGACCAGCAATGAATCGACGCCATTTAATTACTATGAGGACGGGGACGATCTCGTCTTCATCAATTACAAGGAAATCCCGACCGGATCGAATACGGCGTTTCAGCTGCTGTATAAGAATATCGATGTTTTTTATGTCAAGGATGGGACTACCTGGAAGATCGATCCGGCGATCGAAGTGGATACGTCTGCAGAAGGAGAACCAGAGAACATTGAAAAGATCGAGGTCGCCCCGCTGAACGGAAAGGTCGACACACAGGTCCATCTTGTTGCACTCACGAAGGAAGCATATTATGCACCGGGAAAGCGTTACACCCCGGGACTCTATACAGAAAAGCAGGTCAAAAGGAACATTAGGACATATGCCAGTGGGATGAGTGACGCTGACATCGATGTCGAAAAGTACAAGTATGTCATCTGGAAGGTCACAGCCAGATGGAGAGGAAATCAGCCGGCGAAAATGACCGGGATCGAAGTCCCGTCAATGACAGATCCGGAGAGCAGCGGCTGCAAAGTCATCGGATATTCCGAGATCGAATCGACCGGTGAAAATAATTCCTTTACTCTGATGTCGAGCAGTCAAAAGACAATCGAGAAAAAGGAGTTTTATGTTGTCACTGCGTATCCGGCGGATCAGGTCGAATCTGGCAAAACGATCATGAAGAACGAGCTCGATTTCACGTTGAAGCCATATGACGGCGTGGATGAAGAGGAGAACAAGACGGTTTCTGATCAGTGGACATATCAGGATTATCAATGGACCTATAGCGGGGACATTATCGGTGTCGATAAATGGAACAGTGACTATACTGATGAGACTGAGAAGAAAAACAAAAATTACGCTTCTGCTGGGGAAATCCTCAAAGAAAAGGTGAAGAAAGGAGAAGACTACGGAAGTTTTTCTTTCACGACTGATGCACATTGCAACGGTTTTGGAATGACACACAATATCACGGCGGGTTCGTCCGGGATCAAGGATCTTGGTACGTATATCCCGGGAACGTCGTATAAAATGACGGCAGTCGATGATGCAGTCTATCTGTATTCTGATAAAGAAGCAGCATCGGAAGCCCATCTTCTGACACAGAAGGATTACTATTTCAGTTCGGTCAAAGTAACCAGAAATGACTATGATTATGATCCTACTGAAGATGAAAGGGTGGATGCGATTCATCCGGAGGGAATCGATCAGACGATGACCATCTACGCGAGATTCGCTGGATCCGACGAATGGGAAGAAGTTGGAACTTGCGCGTTCGAGGACAGCGGGAGCTGCACTTATACGTTTACGGAAGAACAGATTGCAAGAAAACCTTACCGCGTTAAGGCGGAGTATCAGTCCGTCAATTACCGCACAGACTGTTATATCAATGTCCAGGTGAGACTTCGTGGTGATTCGGAAACCGTTAAGAATCTGGCGGAAACTTCAGATTCATTCCATTTGGAAAATGTCGGCGGTGTTGCCGGGGAACACTGTTCGGATGGGAGTGTCATTGAAGGGTCGTGGTTCCAGGATACCAGTATCGAACATGGAAATTATTCTGAGCCGGGGATCGAAGAATTTACCAGGAATTTATACGGCACGATCCTGATGCGTGATAATGCGAACAAGCATCTGAAACCGATGACCCGGCACGCAGCAGGACAGAAGTCCGGTGTCATCGAAAATGACCCTGAGAACAGCAGGACACTGGTCCATTATAAACTTTCCGCATATGAAGGATATAATGTCTATGGCGAAGAGGGTGTTGAATATCTGAAAGAAATCGGACACTCTCTTCCGAATCGTGACGGGATGTATTTCTACGATCTTCTTCCGTATGGCGTGAAATACGAGTCCAATGATGCGCCGACAGCCGGAAGGATCCTCGATTACTATAATAATGAAGAGTACAGCGTTTCTGCTTCAGGAGTCACTGTTGATGACGTGAATGTTACAGCTAACTGGCGTGGAACCGGGCGGCAGATGGTTCGTTTCCATATAAAATACGACGGGGCTGAATCCGCAGTCTGGTTCCGGAAACACTGGGCGTCAGGATATCAGCTGAATTTCACCGGGTATTATAACTGGTCAGATAAGGATCTCAATGTCAATGATGGGGATTTCAAGAATCGGAATATCGCTGCGTATATGGATGACAAAGAAGACACGTTGTATGGCACGGATGATGAAATCTGTTTTGACAATGGTAAAGAAGCAGATGGAGAGACGGAACTTAAATCTCCGTATAACGATTTTGCGGGTGGCGATCTCAATGGGAACGGAGTGACTAACAAGCGCTCGGTTCTCTATCTCAATACAGTAGCGGGCGAAGACATTGCAGTCAGTGCAAAGGATCAGATTATGAAAAAAGTCCGCACAGATGAAAATGCCGCTTCGCCATACACGAAAACTGCATACGTCAGCGGCGGAAAGGGTTATTCCTATGATATTAATGTGACAACAGTGAACGGTCTTAAAAATCTGATCGTCTTTGATCGTTTGGAAAATCCGTACAATGAATATGATACGAATGATCCGTTCAGCAGTCTTTGGAGTGACGGATCCAAACCGGAACATTGGACAGGCACACTGAGCAGCGTCAACGTCAATGCTTTGAAGGCAAGAGGGATCGATGCCGTCGTATATTATTGCAAGGACCCGGATGTGGATCTCGGAGAAGCCAATGGAGCGCTCAGTGGGGATGCTGCCGATGCGGATAAGCTGCTTGAAAAGGGAAACTGGATCAAAGCATCGGAATATGAAGGGGATCTCGCTGAAGTAAAAGCAGTCGCCGTTGACATGAGGAAGACGACCAGCGGCAGCGACTTCGAACTGGGAGAGGGGAAGTCCGTTTCATTCCAGATCCATATGACTGCGCCGACAGAGGGCATCGAAAAGGGCCTGAGTACTTATAACAACGCATCGTTCTTCTCGACGAGCACGAATACGAACACGACGTCACGTGTCGTATCCGATACTACCCGGACGACGATCGGACTGCCCTCCACCTATATCGTGGAAAAAGAGTTCAATGATCCGTCAAAGGTTCCATCCTTCTGGAAGGAGCACAAGTTCCTGTTTACAGCAACCGTAGACGGACATCCGTTGTCTAACCGGGATTATTCGCTGGAAACGAGAACTGCCGATGGAGAATGGATCGATGACGAAAGTCTTCATGCGACAGGATATGATGGCACTTTTACACTGAAAGCCGGGCAGCGTGCTGTTTTTCATAATCTCACGACAGCGGAGCGAAGCGCAGTGGAAGTCAAGGAAGAGGACAATCCGTTCTGGGACGTCAAGTATACAGATTTACAGGATATTGACGGCTCTTCGCCGGATCAGGAAAAGACAACTCTGGCAACGAATACTTATCGACCGGTTCTTTTTGTAAAGAAGAATGTAGAAGGGGAAAACAGTACAGACAGGGTCTTTACGTTCCAGGTAACGAAAAACGGACGTCCTGTGACAGGTAGGACATTTTGGTATGTAAAATCCGCCCGGACGGATGGCGGCGTACCGGAAAAAGATCTGACAAAAGGTGATGTCGTCGGCGGGGAAACGACCGGCGAAAGTAAAACGGATTCGAACGGACAGTTCAAGCTGAAGGAGGGAGAGATCGTTGCGCTCCTCTGTGACGAGGTTCGTGAAGACTACACGATCACAGAAGTCGACACGACAGAGGATTACATTAACCCTTACGCATCGCAGACGGTGACGACAACGACAAACGGTGTGGTCGCCAGCTTCACAAACTATTACAAGTGGAAAAAACTTTATTTAACGAAGAAAGTCGATGGACAGAGCAGAACGGATGCAGACGGACATGAATTCACGTTCCAGCTGTTAGACTCTGAGGGAAATCCTGTTACGACTCAGAATGAATGGGCGATCGTCGATGAAGACGGAAACGAAAGTAGCGAGGAAGGTAGGTATGGAAGACTTAGCAGTGATGGGAAATTCACCGCACCAATCGGAAATCGACGCATCGTGATCAAACATTTAGCCGGCGGAAAAGAATATACGATCAAAGAGCTTCTGACGGGTGAGAATAAAGAAATCTATACCGCCGAGAACGGTGGAGAGCAGACGTTCAGGATCCCTGCACAGTCAGAGAAGAAGAGCATCACGATGACAAATATCTATGTGAAACGGCCGATCGAGATCTCCAAGCAGGTCGTTTCGATGGATGAAGAGGCTCTTGTGAATGCAAAGACCAAGGAGTTCACATTCACGGTTAAAGTGAACGGGAAGCTGCTGAAGGATACGGAATATGTCATTTACGATGAAAACGGTGATCCGGAGCCTGATTCATATAGAACGGATGAAAATGGGCAGCTGACGATCAAAGCTGGTCAGAAAGCCGTAGTAAAGAACGCGGGTTATGACGGTGACTCCTATGAAGTGACAGAGACACCGACATCGGGCTATCCGCAGCTTGTCCCGAAGGATCAAAAGGCTGCGACTGGCACGATCCATCTCGATCGGACGGCGCAGGCGAGATTTGTGAACGGGACTCCAGGCGCCCTGATCCTTAAAAAGAATGTCAAGAATGATGTGACAGATGAGGATTTTGGCCCGTACCATTTCTCGCTCCGCTTTTCGAAAGATGGTGGAAGCTGGTCGTATGATCATGAACTCTCCGGAGTGAAGAGCTTCGATGGAAAGCATCTCAAGGAAATCGGGACAGTAGATTCTGAGAATATCTCGGTCAAATCAGGAGAGTATCTCTTGATACCGGTTTCGGCGGGAACGAAATACCTTCTGACGGAACGTTCTTCAGATCAAGTTGTGAAAGCGGGAGACAGCTGGTATCACATTTACAGGACCATACCGGAATCAGATGATGTCGAAGCCTTGATTGATGAGAAGCCGGTCGTCGAGTTCACGAATACCGTTGAGAAACTCGATGAAAAATCGGTGATATACAAGAAAGTGCAGGGCCTTGAGTATCCGAAACAGGGTGATATACTTCGGTTCCGCATACAGCGGTATACAGGAAGCGGATGGGCACCGGCAAATGATGTGAAATATTATCTCCGCTGGCTGAACGATGCGGATAACACGTATGAAGCATCCGACCTCAGACAGACCGAGGAGGATGGCACGCTTGATCTTGTAATGGAAAAAGGAAATGAGATCCCACAGATCGTGTTCCCGGAAGAAGTGGTAAAGTACAATCCGTCAGATCCGACTGAAGGAACGCTTCGCATCACAGAAATTGGCGGGGACAAACGGTTCGGGAGCTTGATCGATACAGAAAATCATGAGACTGGCAGTTCGGTAGAGAACAACGCAGATACGTTTGTCAACGGAACGGTGTCTTCCAATAAGATCCGGATTGATAAAGCCCTTACAGACGATACGATCCATACGGACGAAGACTTCACATTTACACTTGCAAGTGTGTTCAAACAGGACGTGACAATCAGCGGTGATTCAGTGGAGATCCAGAAGGAAACACCGCTTGACAGTGTCTCGTTCGAGGTGTATGACCGGGAGACCAACAAGCTGATCCGAACGGGTACGACGACGGAGGAGGGTACTTTCACCCTGAAAGCAGGGGAATATGCGATTTTCCCGGCAGAGGAAGAGCTGTACTATCATGTGACGGAGATGGATGGCACAGACTCGGACTTCTCGTTTGCTTCGACGGATGGACAGAACTACATCCCACTGGATCACGGTGGCCTGATCAACGCAAAACCGGGGGCAGGCCACATCCTGACGCTCCACTATATGGACGGGACCGGTAAGGTCACCCGTGAGACGATCAATAGTAATACTACGCTGCCGGACGAAGAGGAGATGAAGTCACAAAAGGCGACGCTCGGTTTCGCCGGCTGGTATACAGATGAAGCGTGCACGCAGAAATATGAGGGCGATGTAACGCAGGAGAACGGCGACCTCGAGCTTTATGCGGGCTGGAAGAATGCGACGTTTGCCCGCGGGCGTATCGTCAATATCGCGATGAAGAGGCTCGCGGGGCATACAGATGCTCAGAAAATTTCAGTTGAAGATGAAAATATCAAGGCTATCAAGTGGGCGGATGAGCTTCCAGACAGCAGTGTCGAAAAGAAAAATGTCGCAGCGGAGGACAGCATTCCGATCTGGATGTGGTATAAGGACGGAACGATTTACTACCACAGCGCGGCAAGAGAGCCTTATCTGAATCGAAATTCCTCTGTCATGATCGTTTATCTGGAAGGTCTGACAGATATTTCGGGACTTTCCAGATGGCATGCAGAGCGGGCAGAAGACATGTCAGCGACGTTCGCAGTATGTACTTCGTTGAAAGACGTGAACGCTCTGAAAGACTGGGATGTCAGCAACGTAACAGATATGACACAAATTTTCTATTACTGTGATATCCTTGAAGATTTCAGCGGACTGAAAAACTGGGATACCAGCAGTGTCACCACATTGGACACGGCATTTTGTGACTGTCATAGAATGGACAGTGCTGACTTATACGACATCGCAGGATGGGATGTCAGTAATGTTGAAAACATGCAGATGACATTTAATCGATGTGTAATGCTGACAGATCTGGATGCGCTATCATCCTGGGACACGAGCAGTGTGACAGATATGAACCGTATGTTTATGGGATGGTATGCATATTACTTTGGCGGAATGAAGCTGAATGATACCAGCGGAATCAAAAACTGGGATGTCAGTAAAGTAAAAAATATGTGCGCGATGTTCGCAGATGACTCGAAACTCCAAACCGTTGATCTCAGCGGATGGAATCTGGACAGCGCATCGCCGTCCGACCGCGTAACAGATGAGGTGGGGACACATTCGCCGTTTTATCGGATGTTCGAGAGTGTTGGCACTAGTTCGGATACTCCAGTCACGGTCACCTGCAAGCAGAAAACAAAGGATAAATTGAAAAACGGCAGTTCATGGCTCGGTTCCTATGTCGCATGGGAGATCGTAGAGTAATCAGCAGGAGGGAATAACATGAACAAGAGGAAAGAATTTGAATATCGAATCAGTTTCACAATCCTGCTGGTCGCTCTCTGCCTATTATTGCCGACTCTTTTCGCTCCTCAGGCAGTTTCTGCCGCGGAGCGGGCAACCACAGAGACAGCGGGGAGCCTTACGGTAAAGGACGCAGCAGCAGGCCATACCTACACGATCTATCAGGTTTTTAGCGGAACGATCGAGAAGGAGGATGGCGGGAATAAACTAACGAACCCGACCTGGGGGAGCGGGATCGATATCAGCGCACTCAGCGGGATGCCATCTGGCTGGAAGAGCGATGGGAATCCGATGACCGCAGGAGAAGCGCTGAATAAACTCACTTCCGGCGGGAGCAGGACTGCGAAAGACTTCGCACTGGCATTGATCCAGACCAGCGGTGTATTGACTGGTGGCAGGGAGGAAAAAGTATCGTCAGGGATGAGCTCTGTGACATTCTCCGATCTCGCGCCGGGATACTATCTTGTTGTGGACGAAGGAAATGGTGCTGAGGGCGATGCTGTCTCATCCGGGATCCTTCGGCTGGTCGCCGGAGATGTGACTGTATCACCCAAGGCGGCTGCTCCTTCAGTGAAGAAAACCGTGACGACGGCAACTGTGCAGGACATGACCGGGCGTAATGTCCGGGACGAATCGCCTGTGAGCAGTGTGACATTTTTGAACGGTGAACGGACCCGCATCGGTTATGAAATCACAGTGACGATGCCGGAGAACAAAAGTGAAGATGGATTGACATACGGTTATTCCGATTACAAAAAATATCGACTGATCGTCCGTGACTTTTCGGACAGTACAGTGACGCTTACACAGGATTCTCTTAAGGTCATGGTGAAGACTGGCGGAAAGACGATCACGCTGCACAGCGGTTTCACCTTTGAAATGAAGGAACATTCGCTTTCGGTCGAATTCGCGGACACAAAGAGCGACACGAACAATATTCGATATACCGACGACTCCGGAACACACAGTGGCGGCAGTCTCAGTGAACTGATCCAGGCAGGCAGTAAGATCGACATAACATATGATGCCTCACTTGATATCGAAAATATGAAGACCGGGAGCGCCTGTAACAACGAGGTGATCGTGATCTATTCCGATAACCCGAGTCGTGACGATACGAGTGAATTGAGACCGCATAAGGCAAAAGTCTATATCTATCGTCTGGACTGGAAAAAGACAGATGCCAAGGGACATCCGCTCGAAGGTGCGAAGTTCAAACTGGAAAAAGCAGTCCGGTCGGCAGGAGGAAAAACCGTTTGGAAATCGGTGAAGCAGAACGGATCTTCGATTCTGGAAGGAATGGTGCTTTCCGGTTCCTCCGGGAAAGCAGCGGCGTACTCTGTCCGTGGCCTTGGTGAAGGCCGGTACCGTCTGACTGAAGTCAAAGCGCCGAAAGGATACCGCAAGGTCGCACCGGTCACATTCAATATCATCGCGACCTATGATAAATCAACAGAACTTCCGACCGCTCTCCGCGTCACGAATGTCAAGGTTCACGGAAAAATCGGGATGCAGAGCGTCAAACTGACCTTCCGCGGAAACGCGCAAACCGGCGTGATCCGAACTTACGTGCCGAATCATAAGAGCTTGCTGCCATTCATCCCAGGCGGATCGCTCATCCCAGGCGGATCGCTCATCCCTGGTGGTTCACCAAAGACAGGGGATGCGGCTAGCTTGATTTGGATGGTGTTCGGGCTGGCTGGCCTGATCACTGCTGCGCTGCTCATACGAAAATTCGGACGAAGGAAGCATGAAGAGTGATGAAGGACAAAACGAAACGGGAACTGCTTGCACTTCTCTTGACTGTCTCTGTCCTTATGCTTTGCGTCCCTTCGATCCTGCGCTGCGTGCATACGGTGGAGCAGTACTATGTTTCCAAGAGCTACCTTGAGAAGTCGACAGTCCCGGAAAATCCAAAGCTGCGCGCAGAATATCAGCGTGCACAAAAGTATAATCGAAAGCTTCATTTTGACCCCGGCCAGTCGGATCCCATTTACAACCGGCTGCTCAACGTGGATGAAACCGGTCTTATGTGCGTGCTTGAGATCCCGAAAATCCATTTGACAATCCCGGTTTATCATGGCACCGGAAAGAGTGCGCTGGCATCAGGGGCGGGGCATCTGAAAGGAACTTCGCTCCCAGTCGGCGGCAGAGGCACGAACGCGGTGATCATGGCGCATGCCGGCGTTCCGGGAAACCGTCTTTTTACCGATCTTCACCTTTTGACAAAGGGTGACTGTTTTACCGTTTCAGTTCTTGCCCGAAAACTGACGTATCGGGTGGAAAAGATCCGAACGATCGAGTCGGACGATTTATCGGATCTTGATGGCGCTTCGGATAAGGATCTCTGTACACTGATCACCTGCCGCCCGGAGGATGGGAATTCCACAAGGCTCCTTGTTCAAGGGGTCCGCGTCCGGAATGCGACAGCTCCTTCGAGGGATGCTGCGGAGCCTTACATTGTGGTGGGGGTAGTGGTCTTTGTGTGCCTGCTCGCTTTAGTGATTCTTCTTGAAAAACGTCATAGAAAGCAGCAGTCAGGGAAGAACGAAGCAGCTTCCGGGGGAATGGGTCTGCTACTGACCCTATGTTTTATCATTGCTTTTGTTATTTTATGTTTTGTCTCGATTTCTGCCGCGATGGTGATGGTACGAGAGGCTATACTTCTCGCTGCAGCAGATGCAGTGTATGTTCTGCTTCTTTTCAAACTTGCCGATCTGCGATAGAATGAGATTCACAGGAATTGAAAGTCAGACAAAAAACTCTCCGCCCGATGAGAGTTTTTGGAATGGTTCCGGGAGGTATGCTGTGGACAGAAGACGGATTTCTATCGGCAGGATGGCAGAGATCAACGGCGTGAGCATCGCGGCGCTCCGCCACTATGATGAACTCGGGCTCCTGAAGCCGGATTACGTGGATCCGAAAACCGGATACCGCTATTACACCATCAACCAGAACGCGCGGCTGGACATGATCGCCTATATGAAGGAACTCGGGATGAGCCTCGGCGAGATCGGCCGCGTCTTCGAAAAAGAGGATATTTCGCTCATCGAGAGCATCCTTGGGAAAAAAAGCGAACAGATCCTGGAGCAGATCCGTGAGCTGCAGGAGCGGCGCGAAGCGGTCGAGCGTTCGATCGCGAGCATCGAACGATACCGAAAGTCGCCGGAGACGGGCGTCGTGTTCCTGGAGTTCATCGAAAAACGGTTCCTCTGGTCGAGCCCGTGCAGAGAGAATTTCTATGAAGAGGGACGGGACAGCTACGAACGGGAACTCGTCGAGTTCCGGCGCCGCCTGATGGAGGCCGGGATCCCGCAGATCCATTCATATAACGTCGGGACGTCGATCCGGGCGGCGAACATCCGGAAGAGCCGGTTCCTCCCGGACCGCATCCTGATCTTTTCAGACCGGTCGTTCGCGGCGTATCCGGGGGATGTCGGGTCGGTGGAAAGCGGCATGTTCGCGTGCATCTACGTTGACGGCTTCGAAGAGGAGATCGCAGGCGCGGAGAAACTGCTTCAGTTCTGCAGGGACAGCGGCTACCGGATCGACGGGGATTACTACTGCGAGGTGATGACCGAGTTCAACGTCTTCGACAGCCAGAGCCGGCAGATGTTCCTGCGGCTGCAGGTGCCGGTGAAGTTCTGAGCAGCAGGCGTCTGTAAGATCCTGTAAGTTTGCGGACGGATAAGGTTTTGAATATTGACTCTCTTCCGACAGAAGACTTTATACTATAGATGCGAAGCGGTTTCGAGTGACGCATATCCTGTTCCGCTTCGGACGCAATAGGGTCGGCCCCATGTTTTGAGAGACGACACGGGGAAATCAAAGGAGGAATCAGTCATGAGAAAAATCAAGGTGGTCCAGTATGGATGCGGCAAAATGAGCAAATACACGATGCGGTATCTGTATGAGCACGGTGCGCAGATCGTCGGCGCGATCGATGTCAATCCGGAAGTGGTCGGGATGGACATCGGGGATTACGCGGATCTCGGTGTGAAGACCGGCATCATCATCTCGGACGATGCGGATAAAGTGCTTGATGAATGCGATGCAGACGTCGCGGTCGTGACGCTGTTCAGCTTTATTAGGGACATCTACGATCACGTAGAAAAATGCGTTTCCCGCGGCATCAACGTCATCACGACATGTGAAGAGGCGATCTTCCCGTGGACGACCGCTGCAGCGGAGATCAACCGTCTCGATGCTCTCGCGAAGACCACCGGCTGCACGATCGCAGGATCCGGAATGCAGGATATTTTCTGGATCAACATGGTCGCGATGGTCGCCGGCGGGTGCAACCGGATCGAAAAGATCAAGGGCTCATACAGCTACAATGTCGACGAGTACGGGCTCGCGCTGGCGAAGGCCCATGGCTGTGATCTGACACCGGACGAGTTTGAAAAGCAGATCGCTCATCCGGAGGTGTTCGAGCCTTCCTACGCCTGGAACGCCAGCGAAGGGATCTGCAACAAGCTGGGACTCACCATCAAGTCCATCACGCAGAAGCATGTCCCGTACACGATCGATCAGGATATCTACAGTTCGACGCTCGGCAAAGACATCAAGGCCGGCCGCTGCATCGGCATGTCGGCGGTCGTGACGATCGAGACGATGCAGGGGATCACCGTCGAGGAGGAGACGATCGGAAAAGTCTACGGACCGGACGACGGCGATATGTGCGACTGGTGGATCACGGGCGAACCGGATACCGAATTCCATGTCGTCAAGCCGGCAACTGTCGAGCACACCTGCTCGACGATCGTGAACCGGATCCCGTCGCTTCTGAATGCGCCGGCGGGCTATGTGACAGCAGATCAGCTGGATGAGATCAGTTACATGGCGTATCCGATGGAGTTCTATGTATAAATTATAGAGAAAAAAACGTATCAGAGTGTGCGATACGGATGCCCCGGCCGGGTGACGGCCGGGGCATTTTCGTCATTTTTTGTATACAAATAACCTATGAATCTCATAAAAATTGTGTATATACAATAAATTCTCGCAATTCTATATATTTATATTGTTTTGTGAACCAAAAAGCGTTATAGTAGCACTTGTGAGATTTATTGTTGTTTTTTTAACAATAGTTCGTTTTGTCTGGAAAGAGCTTCAGCGTCAGGGCGCTTTCCGGATGAAATCCGTTAATGAAGAAGTATGGTATCATTCATTCATTGGGGAGGAATTATGACATCTTTTGTAAATTTCGTTAATGACTTCGACGCACTAATGTGGGGGCTTCCGCTGATCGTGATCCTGCTGGGCACGCATATTTTTGCAACGTTCCGGACAGGGTTCATTCAGCGGAAGGTTTTTTTGGGGATCAAGCTTTCTGTCACGCCGGCTCCGGGGGAAGGCGGAGAAGGTGAAGTCTCCGGGTTCGGCGCGCTGGCGACAGCGCTTGCCGGGACGATCGGGACCGGCAACATCATCGGTGTCGCGACCGCGTTTTCTCTCGGCGGTCCGGGCGCGGTCCTCTGGACCTGGCTCAGCGGCCTGCTCGGCATGGCGACATCCTATCTTGAGAACATGATGGCTGTCCGGTACCGAGAGCGGACGGAGGACGGACGCTTCATCGGCGGTGCGATGTATGCCTGTGAAAAAGGGCTGCACGCGAAGTGGCTAGGCGTCCTGTTCGCGTTTTTCGCGATGATCGCGGCGTTCGGGATCGGCTGCATGACGCAGGCGAATTCGATCTCGACGGCACTGAATCAGAACTTCCACATCCCGACGTGGGTCGCGGCGGTGCTGGTTGCCGTTCTCACAGCGATCGTCATCATCGGCGGGGTCAAGTCGATCGTCAACGTAACGACGAAAATCGTTCCGTTCATGGCCGCATTCTATATCGTCAGCTGCATCGTCATCCTCGTGCTGAACGGCGGCGCAGTCGGACAGGCGATCGTCCTGATCTGCAAATCCGCGTTCTCCATGCAGTCCGGAACAGCCGGCCTCGCGGGATTCACCGTGGCGAAGGCGATGCGGTACGGGATCGCGAGAGGACTGTTCTCCAACGAAGCCGGCATGGGCTCATCGCCGATCGTCGCAGCCTCCGCACGGACTCCGAACCCGGTGCGGCAAGCGCTGGTCATCATGACCGGACCGTTCTGGGACACCGTCGTGATCTGCGCACTGACAGGGATCACGCTCGTCAGCTCTGCGATCGCACATCCGGAATTCCTGACCGGAGGTGACGATACCGTCCTGACGTTCAAATGTTTCGAACTGATCCCGGTCGTCGGACGGCCGTGCATCGCGATCGCGCTCGCACTGTTCGCTTTTTCCACCATCCTCGGCTGGGAATATTATGGAGAAAAGAGTGCGGAGTATCTGTTCGGCGTAAAAGCCGTCAATCCGTACAAAGTACTTTGGATCATCTTTGCATTCATCGGATGCATCATCAAACTGGACTTTGTCTTCACAGTATCCGATATCCTGAACGGACTTATGATCATCCCGAACGTTATCTGCGTCTGGGCACTGTCAAATGGACTGATGCAGGAGTCGAAGAAATTCCTGAACAATGTCGACGCGCCGGCGGGAGAAGGAGACTTCATCTAACGCACGTCGAAGGACAAAAGTATATTGACGCACGCTGCTGCCCGGAATTTTACGGGCAGCATTTTTTTTCAACTGAGTTGGTTTTTTACCTGTTGAAAGATCGTCATCCTGTTACGAAGCTGCTGCATATGCTCAAGCCCATCACGGGATCGCTGCCGGTTCCGGAAATGCGGGAATGTCAATGATTTCGGCGATTTTATACAGAGGTCATTTTTTGTATACTTAGCACACAAATTCGTATCGAACATTCTGATAAATTGTTAACAAGTGTAAAAAATTGATTGAAAAGCGGAATTATGCCGTATATAATTACTAATTAGAAAGACATACTGTTCTTTTATATTTTTTTAACAATTTTTTATTTTGTTTCAAACGTCGTTCGTGAGAGAAAGGGGGGAATAGAGCGGCATGTTCGAAAAGGAATTAGAAATCATCCAGGCTGCCGAGCAGGAAGCGAACGATCTCGTCAAAAAGGCGGAAGCAGACAGCAGCACCATTATCCAGGAAGCAAAGCAGGAAGCGCAGAAGACGCTGACGCTGGCCGAGGACGACCGGCTGAAGATCTCCAGCGGCTACGTCAATGACGGGAACCGGATCGCGGAAGGGAATTACGCGGTCGCGATGCGTAAGGCCGAGCAGCAGAAGACCGCGCTGATCGAGAACGCACACGACCGGAAGCCGGAAGCAGTCAGGATGATTGTAGAAAGGATCGTGAGCATAAGTGGCAATAGTTAAGATGAAGCGTCTGTCCGTGATCGGACTGGACGAAGTCCGCGACCACCTGCTTTCGGATCTGATCGATATCGGCATTGTTGAAATCACGGAAGAAAAGTCGCAGGATGAAGAGACGCAGCTTCTGGGGAACGGGAGCGGCAGCGCGGACAGCGCGAAGGTCGCTCAGCTCGATCAGCAGATCGGCGACATCGAACTCGCGATAGAGACGCTGAATGAGCACCGCACGGATAAGAAGCCTCTTTTCACCACAAGACGCGATATCCGGCGTCAGGAGTTCGAGTTCGTGCTCCGGGACCGTGAGGACATCGAGAAGGATGTTCAGGACGTCCTGAAGCTCCGGGACGGAGTGCACAAGGTGCAGGAGCGGAAGAACAAGGACAATGCGGATCTTCTGGCGATCGAGCCGTGGAAGGATTACGATATCCCGCTGGATGTTACGAAGACCCGATGTCTGGACATTGACCTCGGGATCATGCCGGCGGCGGTCGAGATCGATGAGCTCAGAAAAGAGATGGACGCGATCACGGATCTGTATATGTTCGATGAGATCCACCGCGATAAAGATTTTGTCTATTACACACTGGTGACGATGAAGGAATACACTGCGGAGCTGCAGGATCTTATCCGGCAGCGCGGGTATACGTCGGTATCGTTCCAGGGGCTCCACGGAAAGGTCCCGGAGATCGAACAGGAATTGAAGGCCGACATCGAAAAGTGTGACGAGGCGATCGAAAATCTGCGGGCGCAGATCACCGAACTGTATCCGAAAAAACACAGGATCGAATGTCTTCACGATGATCTGATGGTGGTGCGGGATGAGGAACGCATCAAGAACCGCCTACAGAATACGGAGAGGACGTTCCGGTTCGAGGGCTGGGTCCCGGAACCGGCGGAGGACGCCGTGGCGACCTGCCTGGACCGCAATGAATGCTGGTATAAAATGACCGAACCGGAAGAAGAGGATCCGACGCCGCCGGTGCTGCTGAACAACAGTCAGCTCACCCGGCCGCACGAAGCGATCGTTGAGATGTATTCGCTTCCGGAGTATCACAGCTATGACCCGACGAACTGGGTCTCGCTGTTCTATACCATCTTCTTCGGGATGATGCTGAGCGACGCCGGATACGGGATCGTTCTGACGATCGTGTGCGGGATCGTCCTGCACAAGTTCAACCTGGAAGGGACCGTCCGCAAGATGTGGAAGACCTTCTTCTACGGAGGGATCAGTTCCATCTTCTGGGGCGCGCTGTTCGGCAGCTGGTTCGGGAATCTGGTGGATGCCTTTTCCGGGACATTCCTCGGCACAAAGGCGACTCTGCCGGCGATCTGGTTCAACCCGATCGATGATCCGACGAGGCTTCTGATCTTCTCGCTGGCGATCGGCGTCGTCCACCTGTTCATCGGAATGGGGATCAATGCGGGGATGCTGATCAAAGACGGAAAATGGGTCGATGCCGTGTGCGATGTCTTCTCATGGTATGCCGTGATCACCGGCGGGATCCTGTGGGGCGTCGGTGCGATGGTGTCCAGCACTCCGGCCGCGGTGGGAAGCATCGGGGAATGGGTCTTCATCGTCGGGATCCTGATGCTGCTCTTCACCGGAGGGAGAAAGAACAAAGGCATCTTCGGCAAGATCGGCGGCGGACTGAAATCGGTCTACGATATCACAGGATATCTTTCTGATATTCTGTCCTACGCGCGGCTGCTCGCCCTGGGAATGGCGACGAGCGTCATCGCGCAGGTCATGAACACGATCGGAGCGCTTCCGGGAAGAAGCGTGGTCGGTCTGATCATCTTTATCGTCGTGTTCCTGCTGGGGCACACATTGAATATGATCATCAATCTGCTGGGCGCTTTTGTCCATTCAAGCCGCCTGCAGTATCTCGAATTCTTCGGGAAATTTTATGTCGACGGAGGCGATGCGTTCGTTCCGTTCCGACGGGATACAAAATATATCCGTATCACCAGTAACGCGTTACAGGGAGGTAACATTTATGACAGGTAATGCATGGGCTATCATCGGAGCGGCAGTCGCCGCTTGTGCAGGCGCAGGAAGCGCTATGGGACTTGGTATCGCAGGACAGGCCGGTGCCGGAGTCGTCGCGGATGACGACAAGAAATTCGGTCGTACGCTGATCCTGCAGGCTCTGCCGGGCACGCAGGGCATTTACGGACTGATCGTCACATTCCTGATCCTGATCCGGACCGGATTCCTCGGCGGAAGCGGGATGGTGGATCTGACCCTCACACAGGGCCTTTATATCTTCGCGGCAGGACTCCCGACCGGATTCGTCGGCGTCATCTCCGCGATCGGCCAGGGGCGTGCGGCAGCCGCCGGCATCCAGCTCCTCGGAAAGAAACCGGAGCAGATGACCAAAGGAATCGTTTACGCGGCGATGTGCGAAACGTACGCGATCTTCGCACTCCTCGTTTCCCTGCTGATCCTGTTCGGTATTGATATTTAAGCAAAAGGCGGGCATCACTATGAGTATGGAACAGATTACGTCAAAAATTACGGATGATGCCAGACAGAAGGCGGATCAGATCCTGAAAGAAGCGAACGAGAAGGCGGATGCGATCAAGGAAGACGCACTTCGCCGGTCGCAGCGCATCCGGAATGCCGCCGGAAGAACCGGCGCGGAGGAGAAAGAAAAGATCATCAGCAGAAAAGACGCGGTCGCCGATATCGACAGCCGGAAGATGCTGCTCCTGGCGAAACGCCAGCTGATGGATCAGTGTTTCGACGAAGCGCTGGAATCGTTTGTTGAGATGGACAAGGACGAGTATGTCCCGTTCCTCTCGGGCATTGTCCAGAAGACCGGAATGAAGAGCGGCGAGATCGTTCTGAATGAAAAGGACCGGAAGGCGGTCGGGGAAGACCTGCTCCATGCCGTGAATCAGGACGGAGCGAAATTCACCCTGTCCGATCAGACGGGAGATTTTGCCGCCGGTCTCAAGCTCATCAGCGGTGACATCATCTTGAACGGCACTGTGGAGAGCTATATCGAAGAAGTCAGAGAAAGTATGGCGCTGGAGATCGCCGAGGTGCTGTTCGGTAAGGAGTAATTATGGCAAAGAGAAGTGAAAGTGAATACATCTTTGCGGATTCCTATGTCGGCAGCAATGTAGCACGGCTCATGACGACACGTGATGTGATGCGGGTCGCGACGAGTCCGGATCTGGAGAGCGCGAGCGTGATCCTCCGGGAGTTCGGCTACGATGATGATAAATACCTGCACGAGGGGTTCATCGAGCCGTTTATCCGCCGCGAACAGCGGGAACTTTACGAGGAAGTCTTCTCGGTCCTCCCGGACCGGAAAGAGCTGGAGTTCAACCTCTATCCATACGATTACAATAATCTGAAAGTCTGCCTCAAAGCGGAGCAGATGGGCGTCGTGCCGGATCAGCTGACGAATCTCATGTCGACAGCATCGATCCCGCCGGCCGTTATCGTGGCACTCGTCCGCGACCGGAATTACGACCGGATGCCGCCGACGATGCAGCGCGGGGTGAAGGAAGCCATCGACGCGTTTGCCCGCAGCAAGGATCCGCAGGTCATCGACCTGATCCTGGACCGCACCTGCTACCTCCACATGCTGGAGCAGGCACGGGAGAGCGAGGACGATTTTCTGATCGAGTATGTGAAGATGCTGATCGACGCGGTGAACCTCAGCGCGTTCCTGCGGCTGAGGAACCTCGGGAAGTCCTGGAATTTCCTGAAGGAGATCTTCATCGACGGAGGGCACATCACTTCGCAGATGCTGATCGCGAGCTTCGAGGAACCGGCGTCACGTGTGGCGGAGAAAGTCGAACCGTACGGGTTCGGGAAAGCCGTCGCGGAAGGCGGGAAGGTCCTGAAGGAGACCGGCAGCATCGCGACGTGGGAAAAGCTCCGCGACGATGCGATCATGCACTATCTGAAAACCGCAAAGTTTGAATCATTCGGTGTTCATCCGATCCAGGCCTATCTCTGTGCAAAAGAGACGGAGATCGATAATCTCCGTGTGGCGCTGTCGGGTGTGCTGTTCGGCTTCACGCCGGCAGAGGTCGAAGAAAGGCTGAAGGAGAGCTATGTATAAAATCGGAGTCGTCGGCGACATCAATTCCATCGCGGGATTCCGTGCCGTCGGCCTTGATATCTTCCCCTGCAGTGATGCGGAGGAAGCCGAAAAAACCATCCAGAAACTGGCGAATGACGACTACGCGATCATTTACATCATGGAACCGCTCGCTGTCGCCATTCCGGAAACGATCGACAAATACAAAGACGCGATGCTCCCTGCGATCATCGCACTTCCGGATCGAAGCGGAAGTACCGGCCGCGGCCTGGACAACGTCCGAAAAGCCGTGGAACGGGCAGTCGGAGCAGATATTCTTTTTGGAGGTGACGAATAGATGAGTCAGGGAAAAATCGTTAAAGTATCCGGACCGCTCGTCGTAGCGTCCGGTATGGAAGACGCGAACATGTACGACGTTGTCCGCGTCGGCGATCTCGGTCTGATCGGAGAGATCATCGAGATGCGCGGCGGCGATGCATCGATTCAGGTATATGAGGAAACCGCCGGTCTCGGGCCGGGAGCACCGGTCGTCAGTACCGGGGCGCCGCTGTCCGTGGAGCTCGGGCCGGGGCTGATCGAAAACATCTATGACGGGATCCAGCGTCCGCTGGTCGGGATCATGGAAGCGACCGGTCCGAACATCACAAGAGGTGTCAGCGTCCCTTCGCTGGACCGTGAGAAAAAATGGGACTTTGTCCCTGCGGTCAAAAGCGGAGACCACGTGGTCGGGGGCGATGTGCTCGGGACCGTTCAGGAGACGGTGATCGTCCTGCATAAGATCATGGTGCCGAACGGCATCAGCGGCACGGTGAAGTCCATCCGGAGCGGAAGCTACACGATCGAAGAGACGGTGTGCGTGATCCGGACCGATGACGGAGAAGATAAGGAAATCTGCATGATGCAGAAGTGGCCGGTCCGTATCGAGCGTCCGTATCAGGAGAAACTGGTGCCGGATGTTCCGCTGATCACAGGGCAGCGTGTCATCGACACGATGTTCCCGATCGCGAAGGGCGGTGTCGCAGCGGTCCCGGGACCGTTCGGATCCGGCAAGACCGTTGTCCAGCATCAGCTCGCGAAGTGGGCGGACGCGGACATCGTCGTCTACATCGGCTGCGGCGAGCGCGGCAATGAGATGACGGATGTACTGATGGAGTTCCCGGAACTGAAAGACCCGAGAAGCGGAGAGTCCCTGATGAAGCGGACCGTCCTGATCGCGAACACCTCCGACATGCCGGTCGCCGCCCGGGAAGCGTCCATTTACACAGGGATCACGATCGCGGAATACTTCCGCGACATGGGATATTCGGTCGCATTGATGGCGGATTCCACGTCCCGCTGGGCGGAGGCGCTCCGCGAAATGTCCGGCCGTCTGGAAGAGATGCCGGGCGAAGAAGGTTATCCGGCGTATCTGGCGTCCCGTCTGGCGCAGTTCTATGAACGTGCCGGCCGCGTGGTCGTCAACGGACAGGACAAACGGGTCGGCGCTCTTTCCGCGATCGGCGCGGTATCCCCTCCGGGAGGCGATATTTCCGAGCCGGTCTCGCAGGCAACGCTCCGAATCGTCAAGGTGTTCTGGTGCCTGTCCGCAACACTCGCGCACGAACGTCATTTCCCGGCGATCGACTGGCTGCAGAGCTATTCGCTGTATGTCGACCGCCTGTCCAAATGGTTTGAGGAAAACGTGAGTCCGGAATTTCCGGTGCTGCGTTCCCGTGCACTCCGGCTGCTGCAGGAAGAAGCGGAACTGAACGAGATCGTCCAGCTGGTCGGCGTCGATGCGCTGTCCCTGGAAGACCGCGTGAAGCTGGATGCCTGCAAGTCGATCCGTGAGGATTATCTGCATCAGAACGCGTTCCATGATATCGACACCTATTCGTCGATGAACAAACAGTATAAGCTTTTGAAGCTGATCCTCCATTACTTTGATCTGGCGACAGATGCCGTGGGGCACAGCGTGCCGTTCGGCAAGCTGGAAAGCCTTCCGGTCAAGGAGAAGATCGGCCGGTTTAAATATGTGTCTGAGGAAGAAGTCGATGATTCGTATCTCAATATTGACAAAGAACTGGAAAGCAGCATTCAGGAATTGATCGCGGAAGGAGAGAGTCAGAATGGTTAAAAGAGAATTTAAAAGTATTTCTGAGATCGCCGGTCCGCTGATGCTGGTCCAGGGAGTGGAAGGCGCGACATACGATGAGCTGGGTGAGATCCTTCTTCAGAACGGAGAGAAACGGCTCTGCCGGGTCCTTGAGATCAACGGCAGCGACGTCATGGTCCAGCTGTTTGAGAGTTCGGCCGGCATCAACCTGAAGGAAAGCAGTGTGCGGTTTACCGGGAAAGGGATCCAGCTCCCGGTCTCACCGGAGATCCTCGGCCGCGTCTTTGACGGCATGGGCCGTCCGGCTGACGGAGGGCCGGAGATCATCCCGGAGAAATCGCTGGACATCAACGGCCTGCCGATGAACCCAGCGGCGCGTGCGTACCCGGCGGAATTCATCCAGACCGGCGTATCCGCGATCGACGGTCTGAACACGCTGGTCCGCGGACAGAAGCTCCCGATCTTTTCCGGATCGGGCCTCCCGCACGCGGAACTCGCGGCGCAGATCGCGCGGCAGGCGAAGGTGCTGGACGATACGTCAAACTTCGCGGTCGTCTTTGCGGCCATCGGAATCACGTACGAGGAAGCGGACTTCTTCGCATCAGACTTCCGGAGGACCGGCGCGATCGACCGGACCGTCATGTTCATGAACCTGGCGAACGACCCGGCGGTCGAACGTATCGCGACACCGCGTATGGCGCTGACCGCGGCGGAATATCTCGCGTTTGAACGCGGCATGCACGTGCTCGTCATCATGACCGATATCACGAACTACGCGGAAGCGCTTCGTGAGGTTTCGGCGGCACGGAAGGAAGTCCCGGGACGCCGCGGCTACCCGGGCTATCTGTATACCGACCTCGCGAGCATCTATGAAAGAGCGGGACGGAAACGCGGCTTCGACGGATCGATCACGCTGATCCCGATCCTGACCATGCCGGAAAACGATATCACCCATCCGATCCCGGACCTGACCGGCTACATCACCGAGGGGCAGATCATTTTGTCCCGTGATCTTTACCGGAAAGGGATCCAGCCGCCGATCGACGTTCTTCCGTCGCTGTCCCGACTGAAGGACAAGGGGATCGGCGAGGGCAAGACCCGGGCGGATCACGCGGATACGATGAACCAGCTGTTCGCGGCGTACGCGAAAGGAAAAGAAAGTCTGGAGCTGATGACGATCCTCGGCGAAGCGGCACTGACGGAGACCGATCTCCAGTATGCGCACTTCAGTGAGGAATTTGAAAAACGCTACGTTTCGCAGGGGTACGATACCGAACGCAGCATTGAAGAGACGCTGGATATCGGCTGGGAGCTGCTGCGGCTGCTTCCGAAGTCGGAGCTCAAGCGAATCGATGACGAGTTCCTCGACCAGTACTACGATGCGCCGTCCCCTGAAGATGCCGAAGAAAAGTAGGTGACGCACGATGGCGGAAGAAAGATTAAATGTCAATCCGACCCGCATGGAGCTGACGACGCTGAAACGCCGGCTGGTCACCGCGCGGCGGGGCCACAAGCTGATGAAGGACAAGCGCGACGAGCTGATGAAGAACTTCCTTGAGCTGGCCCGTGAAAACGCGCGCCTGCGGGAAGATGTGGAAAAGGAACTCGCGGTCATGTACAAGGACTTTGAAAAAGCCCGGTCGATCATGAGCAGCGAGGCGATGCAGACCGCGCTGATGTTCCCGAAGCAGGGCGTCAAACTGAACGTCACGCAGCGTAATATCATGAGTGTCAATGTGCCGGTGTTCGATTTTGAGACGACACAGGTGGAAAAAGGGAATGTGCTGCCGTACGGCTTCGCGCGGACGTCCGGTGAACTGGACGGCGCGATCGAGGCGGTCTCCGATGTTTTTCCGAAACTTCTGGATCTCGCGGCGCGCGAGAAGGAGACGCAGCTCCTGGCGGCGGAACTGGAAAAGACGAGGCGGCGGGTCAATGCGCTGGAATACGTTATGATCCCGCGTCTCGAAAACACGATCCGTTACATCCAGATGAAGCTCGATGAAAATGAGCGGGCGAACCAGACCCGGCTGATGAAAGTCAAGGATATGGTACTGGAGGATACGCATCATTACGAAGAGCGCCTGGAGCAGGGCGAGAACGTGTACGGTTGAACTTAAAGAAGGAAAGCGGTTTCTGCCGGATCAGCGGAGGCCGCTTTTTGTTGTGCAGTCAGGAACTCGGGAAGGCAGGACGATGCTGTCCCGGAATAGGGGGATTTCGTCCGGGGCTTGTCAGAATGAAAAAATCATGGTATTAAATTTACAAGAAAAGAGTGAAATCCTGTAATTTTTTCCGGACAGAAATCAAAAAGGAGGCGTTTATGGATCCGAAAGCCGTTTGGAAAGACCGTGTACTCAGAGCGTATTCGACGCTGCGCCCGTCGGAGCAGAAGGTCGCCGCTTTTTTCCTCGAACACGAGGACGACGCGGAAAAAATGAATATCCGTGAGGTCGCGGAAGCGATCGGCGTCAGCGAACCGACGGTCCTGCGCTGTGTACGGGGCCTCGGCTACAAAGGCTTCAAGGATTTCAAACGCAAGATGAACCAGGACAGCGACTCGTCAGAGTCCTTCGAGATGATGCGGAACATGCATCTCCGGCCGTGGGACCGGATCGAAGAGCTGCCGCTCCGGGAAATCAGCACGCTCCGCGAAGCACTCGACAACGTTCTGAAGTCTGTGGAAACAGAAACACTTGCCACAGCGGCGGATCAGATCGCCGGCGCCCGGGTCATCGATGTCTACGGCGTGGAGAATTCCAACGCGGCGGCGGAGGATTTCGTGGTGAAAATGACGTATCTCGGCCTCCGGTGCCGGTACTATAAGGATCCGTATCTTCAGCTGATCAGTGCGGTTCACCTTGAGGAGTCGGATCTGGCGATCGCGTTTTCCCGCTCCGGCTGTTCGATCGACACGGTGAAGGCGACGATGCTGGCGCACCGGGCGGGAGCGCAGACGATCGCAGTCACAGGACGGCGGGAGTCGGTGATCAGCCACTACGCGGACATCACGCTGCTGGCCGGTCTCGACGAGCAGTTCGCGTACGGAAATGCGATTTTTTCGAGGGTCACGGACATGACGATCGTGGATCTTCTGTATATGTCCGTCATCCTGAGCGACTATGACCGATTCTCCAAGAACCTGGACCGGAGCGGCCGGGTCATAGCGGACCGCGGCGGACGAGGATAGACACGGGAAGGCACTGCGACGGGATAGCACTGCCGACAGGAAGGCACTGCCGGCAGGAAGGCACTGTCGACAGGATGGTGCTGCCGGCCGGGCAGATCTCCTTTTGTCCCAAAAAGAAGACAGGAAGGAAACGGTCTCTGTAAGAGAATTACAGAGGCTGTTCTTTTTTTTGATTGAAATTTACGTTCGGTTTACAAAGGTTTAACCGGCAGTTTGTTGTAAATTTCAGGCGGTATTGATAGATTTGGTATCGGAAAAACGCTTCGCCGACCGGAGGCCGGACGGAGATGCGGAGGATAGATAGGATCAAAAGGATCAAATGAATCAAAAGGAGGATCGCAATGAAGGGAATCAGCAAAAAAATAAAGCTCGTTGTTTTCGACACGGCGGGCACGATCACCGACGGTCCGGCGGATCTGAGATCGCGCTGGCCGGAGGATGACGGCAAGGGATGCAAGGCACCGGTGCTTCCTTTTTACGACGTTCTGAAGAAACACGGCGTTACCTGCGACTGGAAAACGATCCGGAAGCCGATGGGCCTCTACAAGCCGGAGCACATGCGCTGGCTCCTGAACGAACCGGGTGTGGCTGCTCAGTGGAAAAAGGCTCACGACGGAAACGAAGCGACGGAACAGGATTTTGAGGAGCTCATGAAGGAGTTCCGCGTGCTGCTTTCGAAATACATCGTGGATGATGATCTCACGCGGCCGGTCGACGGGACCGCAGAGTGCATCGACCGCCTCCGTCAGGCGGGGATCGCCATCGGACTGGACACCGGCTATTTCGCGGATGACGCGGAGGCGCTGAACAAGATCCTGGCGGAGAAATACGGGATCTTATTCGACGCGGAAAGCAACGGCGACCGTGTGCCGGGACGCCCGAGCCCGTTCATGATCTTCGACTGCATGCGTCAGATCTATGATAAGAACGGAGAAGTCTTCGCCGCGTCGCAGGTCGTCAAGGTGGACGATACCGCGACCGGGATCCGCAGCGGGAACAATGCCGGCGCCTGGACGATCGGCGTCTACATGTCCGGATCGAACAGCTATGATGAGCTGCTCGCAGCGCAGCCGGATTTCCTGGTGCCGGATGTATCTTATGTACCGGATATCGTCGTCCGGGAGATCGAAAATCGTTGGGAGGAGTGAACAAAATGGAATATCCGAAAGTAAAAAGAAACATCCTGCTGAATCCGGGCCCTGCGACGACGACCGACACGGTGAAATACGCCCAGGTCGTTCCGGACATCTGTCCGCGCGAGAAGGAATTCGGCTGCATCATGAAGGAAATGGGGAACGACCTCCTGAAGATCGTCCACGCGGATCCGGACAAGTACACGGCGGTCCTGTTCTGCGGCTCCGGAACGCTCTGCATTGACGCCTGTGTCAGTTCGCTTCTGCCGGAGGGGAAAAAGATCCTCGTCCTGGACAACGGATCCTACTCCGCCCGCGCCGCGGAAGTCGCAGAGTACTATCACATGGATCGGATCGATCTGAAATTCCCGGTGGACCGCCCTCTCGATCCGGAACGTGCCCGGGAAGCGCTTTCAGCGGAACCGGATATCGCGGTCGTCTACTGCTGCATGCATGAGACCGGGACCGGCATTCTGAATCCGGTCCGTGAGATCGGCGCGATCGCTCACGAGCATGACTGTGTGATGATCGCCGATACGACGTCCGCGTACGCGATGATCCCGATCGATATGGAAGAAGAGAATCTCGACTTCATCATGGCGTCGGCGCAGAAAGGGCTCCAGTCCATGACCGGGCTTTCTTTTGTCATCGGCCGGACCGACATTCTGGAAGCGTCCCGGGATTATCCGACCCGTTCGTATTATACGAACCTTTATCTCCAGTACAGCTTCATCCGTGACAAGGGAGAGATGCACTTCACGCCGCCGGTGCAGACGATCTATGCGACCCGGCGCGCCATCCGGGAGTACTTTGACGAAGGGGAGCAGGCGAAGTGGGAACGTCACCAGGCGGTCTGGAACGCGCTCTATGAAGGCGCGCTTTCTGTCGGTCTGAAGCCGGTCTTCCCGAAGGAATACACCTCGCGTCTTGTGCTCTGCATCGCCTATCCGGACGATCCGGCGTTCGACTTCGAGAAGGTGCATGATGCGCTGTACAGACGCGGCTTCACGATCTATCCGGGGAAGGTGACGGACATGCCGATGTTCCGCCTCTGCAGCCTCGGCGCGCTCGTCCCGGAGGACATCGACGCGTTCTACAAAGCGGTCCGCGAGGTCTTCCGTGAGCTCGGGATCCGTCTGACGGATGCCGCATAACATTCCGTTAATTCTTTTCCATATAATAACAATCTATAAAACCGCTGCCGCGGCCGTTCTGCCGCGGGGCGGTTTTGTGCTGTCATTAATAGATAATTATTTCATAGTAAATTCATAGAAATATTAAGGGAATTCATAGACGGAGTATATTTAATTAAACTTAGAGAATCCGTAGTCTTGAGCAGAATTCTTAGAATCCGTAGTCAGCAGGATGAAGAGAAAGTTATCTGAGGACAGGGGAAATGACGAAAAGAGCGAAATATTTTTCTGCGCGATGTTTGTTGTTGCAGTCATATGTCTTTATATGCCACTAGAGCATGAAAAGATGGAACGTTTCAATGACGCGTCCCCCAAATGGACACAGCGTATAAAGCAAACTAGTAATCAATTGCGAAGGATTATGAAGACGTCTCCCTGTCCGGACGTGGATGAGACAAAGCTGAACTATGAGGATATTCTAAGATGTAGGAGATACCTAAAGTAAGGATAGCAAAAGTGTCAAATTGAAACGTCGATGTTCCACTCATGGAATCCAAAGCAGAGAAATTCAGCGGAAGCCAGAAAACAATCATTGATTTGGATGGGTATTATTCCAATAAAGTTACCGTTACCGGTCTTAATGAAAACACAACTTACTATTATCAGCTCTTCCAGGATAGGGCATGGAAAAATGCCGTGAAGTATGAAACGAAGTCGACATCGAACTTCTCGTTCCTGCTCGACGGCGACCCGCAGATCGTCGGCGCCAGCAAGAAGCAGGTCAACGGCGACAATGAGACCCTGTCGACGAATGACAGCGGCGATCCGGAGAAGAACCTTGCGGCGCGGAATGACGCGTACAACTGGAACATCGTGCTGAACTATGCGACGGCAAAATATCCGAATGTGAGCTTAATGATTTCTGCAGGTGACCAGATTAATAGCAGCGAGAATGAGGCAGAGTTCGCAGGATACCTCAATGCATCTGCTCTGAAGAGTCTCCCGGTCGCAACGACCATCAGAAATCATGATTCCGGAACCGTGAAGTTCTGTCAGCACTTCAATACACTGAACGTTTAGACGTATTCAGGATGCACGAAAGGAAGGACTCCGGTAGGAACCGACTATTACTACATCTATGGCAATACATTATTCATCGTTTTGGACACTAATAGCTACAACTGCGCAACATATACAGAAGAAGACGTTTGTATACAACGGAAAAGCGCATACGCCGAAGGTCCGTGTCACGACGAAATCCGGAAAGACCCTGAAGAAGGGAACGAACTACACTGTGACGAACAGCAAGCACAGCAGGAACATCGGAAAGCATTATGTCACTCTGAAGTTCAAGGGAAGCTACAAGGCGGTCGGAACGATCAAGCTCGCTTACACAGTCAATCCGGCGAAGGCAGCACTGAAATCCGTCAAGGCCGGAAAGAAGAAGATCACCTGCAAGGCGAAGAAGCAGGCGGGCGGCGTCAAGTACCAGTTCTCCTATAAGAAGGGCAAGACCACGAAGTATGTGACGAGCAAATCGACGAAGAAGGTCATCAAGAAGCTCTCTTCGAAGAAGACGTATACTGTCAAAGTCCGTGCGATCAAGAAGGTCGGCAGTAAGACCTACAAAGGTTCCTGGAGCGCGGCCAAAAAGGTGAAAGTGAAATAATTTCACGGCCATCAAAGCTCATTAATAAGTAACACCGAAAAACAGAATGGCCAAAGCAGGATCTTCCGCTTTGACCATTTTGCATTAGAAACGATATGGAAAAGAAAAACATGAAAAAGATGATCGAAGGGAGAGGAGCAGCCTCCCGGCAAAACGGACCGTCATCGTCCTCGTGATCCTGTGCATCCTGTTTGTCCTGACCCTGGTCCGGGTCAACGATTTCTAGCGGAGCCGGCTCGTCTCGACAAAGGGGCAGTCCTATGAGAGGGCTGTCGTCACGGAGGTCACCTGGGACAACCTGAACGAGGACGGGAACCGGTACGGCAATCAGGAAGTCCGGGTCAAGATCCAGAGCGGAGCGCTGAAGGGAAAAGTCGTGAACGCGACGAGCCCGAGCGGGAACCTGTTCGGCGCGGCCTGCAAAAAAGGCATGCATGTCATCGTGATCGTCAGCAAGTCGAAAAAGACGAATGTCGTCACGGTCTACAGCTATGACCGCGTCCCGGTGATCTTCGTCTTTATCTTCCTGTTCTGTCTCGCAGTCTGCCTGATCGGAGGGAAAAAAGGGATCATGGCGATCCTTTCGCTCGCGTTCGCGTTCGTCGGGATCTTCTACCTGATGTTCCCGGCTGTCTACCGCGGAGCATCGCCGATCCTGATGGCCGTCCTCATTTCTGTCCTGACGACGATCGTCACGCTCGGCCTTCTGAACGGCCTGAGCAGAAAGACCCTGGCCGCGGTGATCGGGACGGCGTCCGGCGTCATCATCGCCGGGATCGCGGCGGCGATGTTCGGCCATTTTGCCCAGATCTCCGGTTACAACGTCTCCCAGATCGAGACGCTGTCGTTCGTCGGGCAGCATTCCAGCATCCGGATCGGAGAGCTCCTGTTCGCCGGGATCATCATCGCGGCTCTCGGTGCGGTCATGGACGTCGGGATGTCGCTCGCGTCGGCGACGGAAGAGATCCATCTGGCGGATCCGTCGATGAACCGGAGCGACCTGTTCCGGGCGGGACTCCGTGTCGGAAAAGACATGATGGGAACGATGACGAACACGTTGATCCTGGCGTATGTCGGCGGTTCGCTCGTCACGCTCATCATCAACTACGCATACAACCTGAGCTTCAACCAGCTGGCGAATTCCTACATCATCGGGATCGAGATCATGCAGAGCTTCTCGGGAAGCTTCGGGGTCGTTCTGACCGTCCCGATCACGGCGTTCGTTTCGGCTGTGCTCTGTACGAGGAAAAAAGAAGAAGGGTCAAAAGGGGAACGTGTCGGTACTGCCGGCTGAGTTCCGTCTCATGATAAAGGCGGCTCATGCTGCCGGCTGAGTTCCATCTCATGATTAAGACGGCCCGCCGGGGATCCATTCCCTGCGGGCCGCCGAATTGTTTTACTTTAAGGAGTCCTTACAAACTGACGATCATCGTCACCAGGAGCGGCACGGCGATCGAAAGCGTGCCGCCGGAGAAAACGGAATAGATCGCGGTGCGGCTCCCCGCAGAGCGCTGCACGACAGGAAGGCAGACGTCTCCCGCACATGCGCCGGGCAGACTGACGCATTCGATGTACCCGATTTTCTCAGCGACGAACGGGATGGCAGCAATGGAGAAGACTTCACGCATGACGTTGTGCAGGAAGGAGATGGCGCCGGCGAGGGCGAATCCGTTCTCCATCAGGATGCCGGGAGCGAGCGAGTACCAGCCGAAGCCGGCGCCGACCGCGAGGCATTCCTTTGCCGAGATCGGAAGGAACAGACTCATCAGGAGGGAGCCCGCGAACGTCCCGAGGATGACGGCGACCGGTGTGACGAAGACCCGGAGCCCGGCTTTCCGGAGGTTTTCCAGCATGCTGCCTTCCGCTCCCATGTCGATCCCGACCATCATGAGCAGGGCGCAGAGACCGAGCGTGATGATGTCGCCTGTAACGCTGTCGATCACGGATACTTCAAAGCCGGTCCCGGAGACCGCTGTCAGGTTCGAGAGCAGGACGCCGGATGTCATTCCGAGCGCGAGAAAAAACAGGATGGCGATCGTCGTCTTTCGGCTTTCGTCGCCGCTTTCCTGAGAAGCCTCTTCCCCGGCAGCTCTGGTGGCAGCTGCCGGATCGCCGTTCCCGCCCGGGACGGCGTAGCGGTCGATGTTCATCGCGAGCCGGGAGATCCGGACGAACAGCGCGCTGAAGGCCATGACGACGATCGTGAACACGAAGGCGGAGATCCCGATGCTCCCGATCTGACCGATGATCTCCTCGTTCATTCCCATCCTGAGGCCCATCACGCCGACCAGCGTGTAGAGCGCCGCTGTCTGGATGCGGGACGTCAGAACGCTCTTCACCTTTTTTCTTTTTCCAATCAGATAGCCTGCCGCTGCGAGTCCGAAATAAAGGATCAGCGTTCTCATTCCATACCTCCCTTTCTCATTTTGTCATTGCGATTGCTGCCGATATCTATTATAATAGCGATATAATAATTAGTAAAACGCATTTATTTCATCATAAAGTTTAGTAAAACTAATGATTCTGGGAGAGCCATGAGCATTTCGAAGTATGAAGCCTTTATCAAAAGCATCGAACTGGGGAGTCTGACGGGTGCCGCCGCGGACCTCGGCTACACGCAGTCCGGGATCACGCACCTTCTGAACAGTCTGGAGGAGGAGTGCGGGATGAAACTGATCGTCCGGAAAAAGTCCGGCGCATGCGCGACCGCGGAAGGGGAGCAGATGCTGCCGTATTTCCGGGAGATCATCCGGGCGTATGAGGGGATGAAGGAAAAGTCGGAGCAGCTCCGGAGTCTGGAATCCGGTCTCGTGCGGGTCCTGACGTTTTCGAGCGTCGCCGCTCACTGGCTGCCGGACATCATCGCGCGGTTCCACGAAGCGCATCCGGGGATCGAGATCCGGCTGTTCTTCGGCTCGCACGAGGATCTGGTGAACTGGTTCGATGAGGGAAAGATCGATCTCGGATTCGTGGCGGCCCAGCAGCTTTCCGATGTCAACACGTACGAGCTCGCATCGGACCCGATGGTCGTGATCGCGCCGAAGGAGCATGAGCTGGCGAGGAAAGGGGTGGTCAGCGCGGATGACCTGATGCGCTACCCGTTCATCAAGCTGATGGACGGGAACGTGAATGCCGCGGAGGAAGTCGAGCAGCTGCTGCATTCCCAGGGGATCACGCCTCATGTCGCGTACGAGCAGATGGATGATGCCGCGATGATCGCGATGGTGGAACGGGGCCTCGGGATCAGCGTCATGCCGGCGCTTTCCGTGATGGACAGCCGTGACCGTGTCGCGGTGCTGCCGATGGACTTTCCGGCAGAGCGGCGCATCGGGATCGAGGTCCGGGACAAAAAGAAACTCACGCCGGCGGTCGAACTGTTTGTCCGGTTCGTGGTCTCCTGGGCCCGGCGCCGGGAAGAAGAGAAGGATGCATGATCAGTAATCGTAAGGAACAACAGGACCAGATGGATACAGGCAGCAGAATGGATCCGGGCAGCAAAACGGATCCGGGAAGTCAAGCGGATCCGGGCAGTCAAACGGATCCGGGTAGTCAGATGGATCCGAGCCGTCATACGGATCCGGGCAGCAGAAAAATCAATACGCTGATCTTCGTGATCAGTATCCTCCTCGCCTCCGTGGTTTTCGCCGGGGATCGGGCAGGAAGGCCGGCCGTCGAATACGGCGCTGCGGTCTGCTTTTTCACGTTCGAACTCGTCGCGTTTTTTCAGCGGCGGCGGACAAAATGGAAAAAGACGGTGCTTGTCGCACTGCTCTCTGCGGCACTCTGCACGGTCGCGGCGGCGTCGATCCTGAGCGCGGTGCTGTCCGGAGGGGGCGGCGCGTTCCTCAGCGGGATCGGACCCGCGGTCACCGGTGTCTACCTGGCGGGGATCGAGCTCCCGTTCTTTCTTCTGGTCCGGACGGAAAAAAGCAGCCGGGTGAACTGTGCCTGGATCGTCCTCGCGTCGCTCGTGATCCTGATCGCGGCGTGCTGGATCTTTGCGGAACTTTAAATCGAAAGGAATTCAAATGCTGAAACACTATCCCATCATCCTCTGGGATCTGGACGGAACTATCATCAACAGCTATGAGGGCGTGACAAAAAGCGTTCAGTACGCCGCTTCCTCCTTCGGGATCCGCCTCGAGGATCCGGAGATCCTGTCGCGCTTCATCGGACCGCCGCTCCGCGAGTCGTTCCCGAAGTACTGCGGCTTCAATGAGGAGGAGACCGAGCGTGCGGTCGAAAAGTACCGCGAGCGGTACAACCCGATCGGATGCTATGAATGCCGCCTCTATGACGGCGCGCAGGAAACGATCCATGCGTTCCGGGAGGACGGGAGGACGCAGATGCTGGCCTCATCCAAGCCGGAGCCGATGTGCCGGCGCATCCTGGAGAAGTTCGGGATCGACCGGGAGCTGGACGACATCGTCGGAGCGAGTATGGATGGCAGGATCGATACCAAGATCGAGGTGCTGAATGAAGTTTTTCGGCGGCTCAGACAGCGTGGCGCGGATCCGGATCCGGAGAAGATCGTGCTGATCGGGGATACGAGATTCGATGTGATCGGCGCGAAAAAGGCGGGGATCGACTGCATCGGGGTCTCCTACGGCTTCGGTTCGGATCAGGAAATGATCGACTGCGGTGCGGTCACGGTCTGCCGCGATCTGAAGGAGCTAAAGGAGAAGATCCTCGGTTCTTGATCCTCCCGGGAGCCTTCCCGGTATCACGGGATGCTTTCCGGCATTGTGGGGTGCTTTCCGGCGGCGACGGGAGCGCTCCCTGTTATCCGGCCTCCATTAAATCAAGGGTGGTATTTCACGGGCAGCGGGGATATAATCATATTCTGGAGGGATTCCTATGAACGAAGTAGGTACGATATTAGATAAACTTCTCAGGATGGCGAAAAAAGACGAATCGGTCCGGCAGGCCCTGCTCAAAACGCGGCGTGCGGAGGATCCGGTGTCGGCGTTCTGCGAATATGCGAGGAGCCTCGGCTTTGAACTTTATGAGATGGATCTGGTCGAGGCGGGAGAGGACTGGACCGAGCTGATGCAGAAAGGGATCAACGGCGGCGGGACGAACCACACCGTCCTCTACGAATTCGATGATTTTTATGAGCAGTTCTTCGCCGCGATCAAATAGCAGAGATCAAATGGGAGAGGGAAGCGCGGACCGCTTTCCTCTGCTGCAGACAGCAGAACTCCCCGGGGCTTTGGCGCCGCCGGAGAGTTCGTTTTTTCTTTTATTCTTTTTTCCCTTCCATTAGTCCCAGAAATCGACTTCCTCTTTGAGGCCGATATCCTTTGCGTGGAAGTGAGGGTCTTTTCCTTCTGCCTTCTGTTTTCTATAGTCCTTCAGGCATTTGATCGCCGTTCCGCCGAGGATCAGGATCGTCGGCATGTTGGTGACGACCATCAGGCCCTGCATCATATCCGCGGTGTCCCAGACGAGACTTGCGGTCGCGATGGAGCCGAGGAATACGATCGCCGTCGCGAGCAGACGGAACACGAGGAGTCCGGCGCTGCTCGGGTTGCGGTTCAGGATGAACTTCAGGCAGCCTTCGCAGTAGGAGTAATTTCCGATCAGTGTTGTAAATGCGAACAGTGACATCGACAGGGCGATGAAGACCGGTCCGAATCCGCCGAGCGTGGATGCGATCGCGGACTGTACATAGCCTGCTGCGTCCGCGGTTCCGTCAGCATTCAGGAATCCGTTCGGGTCGACGTCTGTCACGAGGCACATGAACGCCGTCGCGGTACAGATCAGCAGCGTATCGATGAACACGGAGAGCATCTGGACGAATCCCTGCTTCGCCGGGTGTGAAACGTCTGCCGTCGCCGCGGCGTTCGGAGCGGAACCCATACCGGCTTCGTTGGAGTAGAGCCCTCGCTTGATTCCGTACATGATGCAGGAACCGAGGAATCCGCCGAATATCGCCTCGAAATCAAATGCGTCCGAGAAGATCTTGACGAACATCGCCGGGATGTTTCGGTAATTGATGACCAGAACAATGATCGACACAGCGACGTAGATGACACCCATGATCGGGACGAGCACGCCGGTGACGTTGCTGAGGCGCTTTGCTCCGCCGATGACGATGATGCCGAACAGGATCGCCAGGATGATCCCGATGACCATCGGCGTTGATTTATTGTAGAAATCAAACGCCTGGAATGTCGACTGGAGGTTGTATGCCGCGAGCATGTTGTAGCCGACTGCGTAAGTGAAGATGATCAGGATAGAGAAGATGACGCCGAGCCATCTCGCATGGAGCGCGTCTCTCATGTAGAACGCCGGGCCGCCGTAACTCGAACCGTCCGGGTTTCTCTTTTTATAGATCTGAGCGAGCGTGGATTCGACGAATGCGGACGCGCCGCCGAAGAACGCGGTGAGCCACATCCAGAAGATCGCTCCCGGACCTCCGCAGACGATCGCCGTGCAGACGCCGATGATGTTTCCGGTTCCGACACGGGACGCCGTGGATACCATCAGAGCGCCGAACGAGGAAATGCCGTTCTCTGTTTTCGGCTTCTCGAGAACGACCCGCAGGCTTTCTCCGAAGTGACGGACCTGAAGGAATCCGCCGCGGATCGTGAAGTAGAGCCCGCCGAAGATGAGCAGCAGCGGGACGAGCCATGGCTGGTACAGCACGTTGCTCACAGCCAGGACGACACTGTCAATTGCTTGCATAATAAATTCTCCTGTTTGTATAAATGCTTTAATAGAATTAATTAATTGTTGCACACAACGTTAATATTTTATCATGTTGTTAGAAAGATGTAAATATTTTTGCTCTCTGGTTATGTCAACGACTTTTTGACGCGCGGGAGCCTTTTATCGGAGGGAAAAAAGAAAAATGTGCGAGGCGCAGAAAGACCGCGGCCGGTCAGTCGACGGATTTCAGTGACTCCGTCATATCGATCTTCGCGAGCTTGCGGTACAGGAATATGCAGACGATCGCCGTGAAGACAAAGGTCATGAGTGCGGACCAGAGATAGTCAAGAGTGGTGATCCGGAGCACAAAATAGAACGACGCGGCGCGGATCATCTGGATCACGTAGCGGAGCAGGAGATAGCCGAGCGGAAGGCCGACGAGGACGCCTGCCGCCGTCATGATGAAATTCTCACGGTAAACATAGGCGGCCGTTTCGCCGGGGCGGAATCCCAGGACTTTGATGGTCGCGATCTCTCTCAGTCGCTCGGTGATGTTCATGTTCGTCAGGTTCAGCAGCACGATGAACGCAAGGATCCCCGCACAGAGGATGATCAGGATGACGACCGCGTTCAGGCTCTCCATCATCCGGTCCATGGAGTCGATCAGGCTCTGCGTCACGGTCACAGCGGCGGTGTAATGGTAATCGCTCATTTTTGCGGCGTCGCGACGGATCTCCTTCGTCGTGCTGCCGGACGGGGCGCGGACGAGCGCGGTATTGATCTTCGGACTGCTGTCGAAAGCTTCCCGGTACGCGGTGTCGCTCATGAAGCAAGCCGCTCCGATATAGTAGTCACAGATGCCGCGGACAGTGACTGAACGTGTTTTCCCGTTCTCCCGGATGCGCACTTTGTCGCCCACATGAATGTCGTTCTCCGTACTGATCTGGCGGCAGATGATGACGCCGCTCTCCGGGAGCCGGAGCGTTTTCCCGTCCGACTTCAGGTGGAGGAACTGACCGAAGTTCTTATTGTCCGAGCTGTACAGCGTGATGTCCTGCTCGTCGCTTCCGGCCAGACAGACGGCGCTGTCCGCATGCAGGAATTTGATGCTTTGATAATGTCCGTCCGAGAAATCCCGGAACTCTTCCTGTCGGGAAGACGTCATGTTCCGGTCGAACGTGATCTGACTGTCATAGGTGCTGACCCCTTTGTACTGCAGGTCGCTCACGCCCTTGATCGACGTGTTGATCCCGAAGCCGGCGACGAGGAGCGCGGTGCAGCCGGCGATCCCGAGCAGCATCATGAAAAAGCGGCCGCGGTAGCGGAATGTGTTGCGCAGGGAGACCTTGTAAAGGAAGCTGATCCGGTTCCAGAGCGGGCGGATCCGTTCGAGCAGGATCCGCTTTCCCGGGCGCGGTGCGCGGGGGATCATCAGGGAAGCCGGCATCGAGCGGAGGTCGACCGAGCTGCTCGCCCAGGCCGCACCGGCGGAGCAGAGCAGGGCGGCGGCGATGGTCAGGACAAAGAGGCAGGCGTCAAAAATAAACCCGATCTGATCCGTGAACGTATACAGCATGGTGTAGGCATGCCAGATGATCGTCGGGAAAATGCGGCATCCCGCGAAAAAGCCGGCCAGGCTTCCGATCAGCCCGGCGCTTCCCGCATAAAAGAGATATTTTCTCCGGATCGCACTGCCGGAATAGCCGAGCGCCTTGAGCACGCCGTTCTGGGTCCTGCCGTCGTGCACCATCCGGGTCATCGTCGTGACGCAGACGAGGGCGGCGATCAGGAAGAAGAACAACGGGAAGATCTTCGCGATCTGATTCAGGATGTCCGCGCTGCTGTAATAGACAGTGTAGCTGCGGTTCGCTTTCCGGTTCTGAACGTAGACTTTGCCCGGTTTCATCCGGCGGATCTTCGCCCGCGCTTTCGCGAGTTTCTTTTTGGCAGAGGTGATCCGTGCGCGGCTTTTGCTCAGTGTTTCACGGGCGGAGACGAGGCGGGCTTCTGCTGCCCGGAGACTGCTTCGCTCAGTGGCGACTTTCTTCTTTTCCGCATCGAGTTTTTTCTGGTTGGAATTGAGGGTGGCGAGCTTCGTCTGGAGGCTGTTCCGGTTCTCCCGGACCTTCTGGAGTTTCGCCTGGAGCTGTGCTTTGACGGTCGGATCTGCGGCAGCGGGGCCGGCGAGCGCCGACTGAAGTTCCTTTTCATTCTGATCGAGCGTTGCGAGGGCGTTCTGGATCTTTGCTTTTCCGCTCCGGAGCTCCTTTTCGCTCTGCGTGATCTTCGCGGACGCCTGATCGAGCTGGTTTTTCCCGCTCTCGATCTCAGCCTCGTTCTCATCGAGTTTGGATTCACTGTTTTGGATCCGCTTCTCCGCCCGCTTCAGCTTCTTTTCCTTTTTGTCAAGCTTCTCTTCCGCGTCAGCCTGGATCCTGTCGAGGCGGGACGACGCAGCGTCTTTGCCGGCGGATTTGACTCTGCCGTCGATCCGGTCGATGTAATTGTTGTAGCTGTCGGAATAAAGACTGTAGCGGCCGCTGTTCTTTGCGGTCACCACGATGGAAGTATAGTAATCCGCTTTGAAGCCGGATTTCGGAATGTAGAGGAATGCGGTGACGGATCCGTCTCCGAGCGAGGACGTCCCGCGTTCTTCATCGAGGTAGAGCGGGGAGCTCGCGAGTCCGGTGATGCGGTAGGTGCGGTGGCGGAGCTGACTGTTCTTCTTCGTCACGCGGAACGTTTTCCCGATGTCTTTTTTTGAGTAGAAGCGGTCGTCCGCCAGGCATTCGTTCGAGTGCTTCGGCATCGTTCCGGCGGTGAGGTGGACCTTGTCGACGTTTTTCGTGAGAGAGTGGAACGTATAGACCTTCTCTTCGCCGCCGTCAAGGCGCAGGAGCGCGTCCGTCGACAGCGTGCCCTCCGCCTGTTTCACGTCGCTTGCGGACGCGATCTCTTTCACGTTTTCTTTATCGAACCCCTTCGTGCTCTGGAGCTCGAAATCGTGGAAGCGGGTGGCAGCATAATAATCCTCGGCGTTCTCCAGCATGCAGGCCTTGTAGATCTTCAGGCCCGAAAAAAATCCCACGCCAAGTGCGACGATCGCCATAATGGCAAGATACCGCCCAAGCGTGGAACGTATTTCTCTCAGTGCGTGCCGGATCAGCATAGGCTCACCACTCGATCTCTTCCACCGGCTTCCGGTCCGGGTTGATTTCCTGCGAATAGACGGCCCCGCTGCGGAGCCGGATGATGCGGTCGGCCATGGCCGTCAGTGCGTGATTGTGCGTGATGATGAGGACCGTCATCCCGAGGCGGTCACTGGCATCCTGAAGAAGGCTCAAGATGGATTTCCCCGTCTGATAATCAAGCGCGCCGGTCGGCTCGTCGCACAAAAGGAGCTTCGGATTTTTCGCCAGTGCCCGGGCGATCGCGACGCGCTGCTGTTCGCCGCCCGAGAGCTGCGCCGGAAAATTGTTCTGACGGTCCCGGAGTCCGACCCGGGCGAGGATGTCTTCCGGGTCCAGCGGATCTCTGCAGATCTGCGTCGCAAGCGATACATTCTCCAGCGCCGTGAGGTTCGGGATCAGGTTGTAGAACTGGAACACGAAGCCGATGTCATAGCGCCGGTAGTTCACGAGCTCGCGCCCGCTCATCTTCGAGATGTCCCGGTCCTCCAGAAAGACATTTCCGCTGGTCAGCGTATCCATCCCGCCCAGAATGTTGAGGAGCGTGGTCTTGCCGGCGCCGGACTCCCCGACGATGATCGTGATCTCGCCCTTCTCCGCTTCAAACGAACAGCCCCGGAGCGCGTCGATCCGGGTTTCTCCTACCTGATAGATTTTCCAGACATTTTCAAAACGGATGTAGCTCATCACAGACGTCCTTTCCTTTTTTTGTATTATAGCATGAACAAGGCGGGGCAAGAGGATAAACTTAACCGGGAGTCCGATTTTTGTCTCTTTTTTCGTGAAAGCGGGGAAGAGGCGGGCGGAATGTGTTAGAATGAAAAAAATAAACTGAGCCCGGACGGGGTATCAGGGGTTAGGAGGATCAATGGAAAAGAAACCTTTTGTCACAAAAGAAAAAATCGAAGAGATCGTTCAGAAATATCCGACGCCGTTCCATCTGTATGATGAAAAAGGCATCCGCAGAAATATCGAGGCCGTGTACGACGCGTTTTCCTGGAATCCGGGGTTCCGCGAATATTTCGCGGTCAAGGCGGAGCCGAACCCGTTCATCATCAGCATCCTGAAGGAATACGGCTGCGGCTGCGACTGCTCGTCGCTCACAGAGCTCATGCTCGCCGAGAAGCTCGGCATGACCGGCGACCGGATCATGTTCTCGTCCAACGAGACGCCGGCCGGCGAGTTTCAGTACTGCCAGGATCTCGGCGGGATCATCAACCTCGACGACATCACGATGATCGATTCGTTTGAAAAGGAAGTCGGGAAATTCCCGGAGGTCATGAGTCTCCGTTTCAACCCGGGCGGGGTTTACGAAGTGTCGAATGACATCATGGACAACCCCGGCGATGCGAAATACGGATTCACCCGGGAGCAGATCATCGAAGGGTACCGCATCCTGAAGGAAAAGGGCGTCCGCCGCTTCGGGCTGCACGCATTCTTAGTCAGCAACGCCGTGACGAACGACTATTATCCGATGCTGGCGAGAACGCTGTTTGAACTCGTCCTTGAGATCCGCGAGAAGACCGGCGTGTCGATCGACTTCGTCAATCTTTCGGGAGGGATCGGCATCCCGTACAGACCGGATCAGGAGCCGAACGACATCCACGCGATCGGCGCCGGCGTGAAAAAAGTGTTCGACGAAGTGCTCGTCCCGGCAGGGCTCGGCAATATCTCGATCTGCACGGAGATGGGCCGCTTCATCACCGGTCCGTACGGCGTACTCGTGACGCAGGCGATCCACGAGAAGCATACCTACAAGGATTACATCGGCGTCGACGCGTGCGCGGCGAACCTGATGCGTCCGATGATGTACGGCGCGTATCATCACATCACCGTTGCCGGAAAAGAAGATGCGCCTTGCGATCACAAATACGACGTCGTCGGGAGCCTCTGCGAGAACAGCGACAAGTTCGCGGTCGACCGGATGCTGCCGGAGATCGACATGGGCGATTACCTGATCATCCACGACACCGGTGCGCACGGTTTTTCGATGGGCTATAACTATAACGGACGCCTGCGCTCCGCGGAGCTCCTGCTGAAGGAAGACGGGAGCGTGCAGCTGATCCGGCGGGCGGAGACGCCGGCGGACTACTTCAGCACGTTCGACTGTTTCCCGGAGTATGCGGATCTGGCGAAAAAAGAAAAATGAGGTAAAGGAGGATCGCAGCAAGTGGGCGCCCACCTGGGCGCCCACCCCTCACGGCATTTTCCGTCACTTTTCATCAATTTTCAGACAGGCGTACAGAAATAAAAGGCAAAGCAAAAGACCGAAGCCTCGTTGAAATTCCAACGTTCTTCGGTCTTTGTTATGAAGTGGAGCATACGGGATTCGAACCCGTGACCTCTTGACTGCCAGTCAAACGCGCTCCCAACTGCGCTAATGCCCCGAGAAAAAAGTGCTAAACTCAGTTTAGCACAATCCGGATGCATTTGCATCAAAATTTATAAAAAGCCGGGATTTTTTGGCAGGGTCAAATGGCCCTGCCGGCCTTCTATTCTGACAGGGTTTTTCCTGACCCGATCTTTTTGTCATCCGGGGAGGAGAGATCCGTGTACCCCGGGATCAGGCTGTGATCGTCCGAGCAGTCCACGAAATCCTGGATCGTTGTGTTCCGGAACACGTCCTCGAGTTCGCCCTGGACATGGTCATAGAAACGATGTACCGGGCAGTCGCGGCAGTCTGTGACGTCCGGCCGGCTGCAGAACCGGTCATCCTCCAGGCAGCGGTTGATCACGTGCTTGTTCTCCATGATCTTCATGACGTCGAGCATCGTGATGTCTTTCGGCTCCTTTGCCAGAAGATAGCCGCCGTCCCGTCCGTAGGTCGCTTTGACCAGATTCTGTTTGTGAAGCTTGCGCAGGATCTTCTGCGCGTGCTCCCATTTCAGGGCGATCGCTTCACCGATCTCACGGGCGCTGCAGTATTCCGTTTTTCCTGACAGATAAAGAAGGGTGCGGATCGCGTAATCTGTTTCAAGTGTAATTTGCATATTGTTCGCTCCTCAGAGTAAACTCATTTGAAATTAGTATTATATATCTATATATTACCACAACCGGACAAATAAAAACAGAAATATTTCTGTCGGGGGGAGCTCGTTTGTTTTTTAATTAATAATATGTTGTTTTTCCGGGGCTTCAAGAGTAGAATATGTATACAGACAGAGAACGCAGGCTTGTTGGGGAAAAAAGGGAATTTGAATGAATGAAAACTCCAGAATTATTTGGAAACCGGTGATGCTTGGAGCGACGGTGTTTGCCGCCGCAGGAAGTGTTGTCGCTGTTTTTTTTATGACGGAGTGGAGAGCGTTCCTGATCGGAGCTGTCGCCGGACTGCTGGTGCTGGCAGTCAACCTCCGGCTCCTGATCTACATCGCCGACCGGTTTGTGCAGCAGAAAGGGATGGGAGTGAACGCAATGATCTACATCTTCCGGCTCCTGCTTTATGCGGCGGCCGCTCTGATCTGTCTGAAGTACAGCCTTTCGGCGCTTTACGGATTCGCCGCTGCGGTCCTGGGCGTGCTGCCGGGCGCACTGCTGTACAGGATTCGAATGAGAGAAGGTGAAAATTCATGATCGATGTCAATACGATCGGGCCGAGGATCATCATCTACATCGGAAAGTCCGGGAAGTTCTTCATTACGGAGACGGTCGTGTACGAATTCGCGCTCGTGATCATCCTCTCAGCGCTGGCCATCTGGATGGGGAGCGGTCTGAAGAAGGTCCCGAAAGGGAAGCAGGTCTGGGCAGAACTCTTCGTCGGCTGGATCTACAAGTTCGCTGAGGAGCATATGAGCAAGAAAGACGCGGAGATCTACGCACCGTATCTCGGGACGCTGATCCTGTGGCTGTTCTTCTGCAACAGTCTCGGGCTGATCGGACTCCGGCCGATCACGGCGGATCTGAACGCGACAGCCGGTATGGCGATTTTGTCGTTTCTGCTGATCCTCTTCGCGACGATACGAAAGTACGGGATCCGCGGGAAGGTCAGTCAGCTGTGCGATCCGTACGGGTTCATGATGCCGATGGAGATCATCAGCGATCTCACACTGCCGGTCACTCTGGCGCTTCGACTGTTCGGGAACATCTTCGGCGGCATGATCGTCGTCGATCTGTGGCTTGACCTGATGTCAAAGCTGAGCCTGATGTTCTGCTCGATCCCGATCCTCCGCTGCGTGACCGTCATCCCGCTGAACTTCTTCTTTGACATGTTTGAGCCGGTCATCCAGGCGTATGTCTTTACGATCCTGACGACGGCGAATCTGGGCAGCGGTCTTGCGGGGATCTCAGAGATCAAGCAGGAACGTCTTGAGAAAAAGAAAAAGAAAAAAGAAGAGAAACGTCAGGAGGCGCAGGCTGCCTGACCGGATTTTCCCATCCGGTCCGGAACGGGCCGGAATCAATAAAAATGTCTAACTTATTTTGATTTATATGGAGGTAATCAAATGGGACTTATTGCAATTGGAGCAGGATTATGTATGGGTCTGGCGGCGCTCGGCGTCGGTCTCGGACAGGGGCATCTGGCAAACGGAGCGATGAGCGGGATCTCGCGGCAGCCGGAAGCGAGCGGCAAGATCACGGGAGCGATGATCATTTCCATGGCGATCATGGAGACAGCGCTGGTTCTCGCGTTTGTTATCGCGCTGCTGATCACCAACAAGATCGGATAACGAGGTTGTCCGGAGGGAGAGAGTAATGAAGTTAGTACAGCCATTTTTGGAATTAAATTGGGATCTCCTCCTTTCCATCATCAACTTTCTGGTCATTTATCTGATCTTCCGGCATTTTTTCTTCGACAAGGTGCATGATTTCATGGTGAAGCGCGAGAAAGAGGTCCAGGATAAGCTGGATCACGCCGCGGAGACCGATCGTCAGGCGGAAGAAAAAATGCAGGCGTACAACGAGAAGATCGCCAATGTGGACCGGGAAAGCCGGGAAATCATCAAGAAGGCCAAAGACGAGGCGGACTTTCAGTCGCAGGAGATCCTGGACGAAGCGAACGAGCGCGCCAGGCAGATGCTCGAACGCTCCGAAGAGGAGATCCGCCGCGACAAGTACAACGCGCAGAAAGAGCTGCGGGATGAAGTCGGGAACCTCGCGTCTATGGCGGCAGGAAAGATCCTGGAGAAAGAGATCGACCCGAAGGATCACCAGGAGCTGATCAACCGGGTCATTGAAGAGGCAGAGGACGAGCCATGGAGTTAAAAGCAGCGATGGTCTATGCTCTGGGGCTTTTTGAGCTCGCGGAAGAGGAGAAAAGCGTACCGGAATACCGTGAAGAGCTTACGGCGACCTGCGAAGTGTTCGAACATGAGCCGGAGTTCATGGAGATCCTCAAGAATCCGGGGATCACGAGGCCGGAGAAAAAGAAGATGGTCCATGGGGTCTTTGACGGCAGAGTCAGGGATCACATCGTATCTTTTCTGTGCCTTCTGATCGATCACGGAAGGATCCGGGATCTTGATCTGATCCGAAAGGAATATCTGAAGCTCGAAGACCGGGCGGAGGGGCTCGCGGAAGGCACGATCTACTCTGTCGTACCGCTTTCGGAGGAGCAGATCCGAAAGTTCGAGGAGGAAACGGGGCATCTGCTGAGCCGCAAAGTGGAGCTGGATAACAAGCTCGATCCGAAACTGCTCGGCGGTATCCGGATCGTCGTTGACGGACGAATCATTGACGCTTCCGTCGCTTCCCGGCTGGAGGAGCTGACCCGGAGGATCAAACAGAGCTGAGTCCGTTGACGGACAGCGTTACAGCGTGAGAAAAGGGGAAAATTCTATGAATTTAAAACCCGATGAAATAAGCGGATTAATCAAGGAACAAATCAAGAATTATACGAACCATACGGAAGTTTCGGATTTCGGTACGGTCATGCAGGTCGGCGACGGCATCGCCCGGGTCTACGGACTTGAGAACTGCATGTCGGGCGAACTGCTGGAATTCCCGCACGGGGTCTACGGCATGGCACTGAACCTGGAAGAGGACAACGTCGGTGTCGTCATCCTCGGTTCGGATCGTGAGATCGGAGAAGGCGACATCGTGAAGCCGACAGGTGAAGTCGTCGAGGTCCCGGTCGGGGACGCGATGATCGGGCGAGTCGTGAACGCACTCGGTCAGCCGATCGACGGCAAGGGCGCGATCCAGGCATCGGATCACCGGCCGATTGAGTCGCCGGCACCGGATGTGCTGCACCGTCAGCCGGTCAAGCAGCCGCTTCAGACCGGGATCAAGGCGATCGATTCCATGATCCCGATCGGAAAGGGACAGCGTGAGCTGATCATCGGCGACCGCCAGACCGGAAAGACCGCGATCGCGATCGATACGATCATCAATCAGAAGGGAAAAGACGTCATCTGCATCTACGTCGCGATCGGCCAGAAACAGTCGACCGTCGCACAGCTTGTCCAGAACCTCCAGAACCGTGGAGCGATGGACTACACGATCGTCGTTTCGGCGACGGCGAGCGAAGTCGCACCGATGCAGTACATCGCGCCGTATTCCGGATGCGCGATGGGCGAATATTATATGTATCAGGGGAAGGATGTCCTCGTCATTTACGACGACCTGTCCAAGCATGCGGTCGCGTACCGTACGCTTTCGCTCCTTCTCCGGCGTCCGCCTGGACGGGAAGCATATCCGGGCGACGTGTTCTATCTGCACAGCCGGCTGCTTGAGCGGGCGGCGAAGCTGTCCGACGATCTGGGCGCGGGTTCACTGACAGCGCTTCCGATCATCGAAACACAGGCAGGGGACATCGCGGCCTATATCCCGACGAATGTCATTTCGATCACCGACGGGCAGATCTTCCTTGAGACGGATCTGTTCTTCTCGGGACAGCGGCCGGCGATCAATGCCGGGATCTCCGTTTCCCGAGTCGGCGGAAACGCGCAGATCAAGGCGATGAAGAAGGTATCCGGTCAGATCAAGCTCGTCCTCGCACAGTACCGCGAACTCCAGTCGTTCTCGCAGTTCGGATCCGACATCGATCCGGACACGAAGCAGCGTCTGGATCACGGCGCGGTCATGATGGAGATCCTGAAGCAGCCGCAGTATCAGCCGGTTCCGGTAGAGCATCAGGTCATGATCCTCTACGCCGTCGTGAACAGTCTGATGGACGATGTGCCGCTGGATCAGATCCGGACGTTCGAGACCGAATTCTACCGCTATATGGACGGACATTTTCCTGAAGTGTCCCGGAAGATCCGGGAAACAGGAGAACTGGACGAAGAAACTGAGAAGCTCCTTCGTCAGGGCATTGGAGAATTCAAGAAAGCAGGGATCGTGAATGGCTGAGCATATGCAGGCGTTGAAGCGCCAGATCCAGAGCATCAGCAGTACGGAGCGTGTAACAAACGCTATGAAGCTCGTCGCGGCGTCCAAGCTGCGCCGGGCGAGAGCGGTATATGAGCATAACAGCGCCATCCTGAAGAAGATCGCGTTTTACATGCGGGAATCGTTTGACCGGGTGGAAGATGTACCGGTGGATCTGCTGGACGGAGGACGCGAGGTTCATACGACATGCTATGTCGTCATCACTGCGAGCATGGGATTCTGCGGGAGTTATAACGGGAATATCATCCGCGAGACCGAACGGCTGATCGAAGAGTCGAAGCATGATGTGAAGCTCGTCACCGTCGGAAGCAAAGGAGAGGATCATTTTTCCCGCATGGACTACGAGCTGATCCATACTCACAGCGAGTCGCCGGATACGGTCCCGTTCAGCGAGATAGTTGAAACAACAGACGATCTGCTCCGGCGCTACCGTGAGCATGATATCGATGAGATCGTGCTGATTTTCACATCGTACATCAACCCGCTGAAGCAGGACGTCGTGGTCGAACGGATCCTGCCGTTCACCCTGCCGGAAAAGGAAAAAGATCAACATCAGATGATGAACAGCGTCGAGTACATGCCGTCTCCGCGCGAGGTGTATTCCTACCTTGCGGAGAAATACGTAGAGATGACGCTGTACAACGCCATCATCGAAGCGGCGACCTGTGAATACGCCGCGCGGCGCTCCGCGATGGAGAACGCGACGGACAACGCGAACGATATGCTGGACGATCTGAACCAGCGGTACAGCCGCGCCCGTCAGGCGAGCATCACGAACGAGATCATCGAAGTCGTTTCAGGATCTGAAGCGCAGACCAGTTAAGGAGGCAGCATTCCATGAACAAAGGAATTATTCGCGAGATCATCGGGCCGGTCATCGACATCCAGTTCCGGCAGGAAGAACTCCCGGAACTTCTGAATGCGATCCGCATCGAAATGAAGGACGGCCGGACGGTCGTCGCGGAAGTCGAGCAGCATAAAGGAGATGACCAGGTCCGCTGTATCGCTTTGTCGTCAACGGACGGACTGGCGAGAGGAATGGAGGCGTATGATACCGGTGCGCCGATCCAGACGCCGGTCGGACCGGAAGTCCTCGGCCGTCTGTTCAACGTGCTGGGCGAACCGATCGATGAGAAAGGACCGGTCAACGCGAAAAAACACGCGCCGATCCACCGTGCGGCTCCGGCATTTGAAGACCAGGATACTTCCTCGGAGATCTTTGAGACCGGGATCAAGGTCATCGACCTGATCGCGCCGTATACGCGCGGCGGGAAGGTCGGTCTGTTCGGCGGCGCCGGCGTCGGCAAGACGGTCCTGATCCAGGAGCTGATCAACAACATCGCGACCGAGCACGGCGGCATCTCCGTCTTTGCGGGAGTCGGCGAGCGGACCCGGGAAGGGAACGACCTGTATGGTGAGATGACGGAATCCGGCGTTCTGTCCAAAACAGCGATGGTCTTCGGTCAGATGAATGAACCGCCTGGAGCGAGGATGCGTGTCGCGCTGACAGGACTCACGATGGCGGAGTATTTCCGTGATCAGGAGAAACAGGACGTCCTTCTGTTTATCGATAATATTTTCCGATTCACACAGGCAGGCTCGGAGGTGTCCGCGCTGCTCGGGCGTGTACCGTCCGCGGTAGGATACCAGCCGACGCTGGCGAACGAGATGGGTGCGCTCCAGGAACGGATCACATCCACAAAGGACGGGGCGATCACCTCGGTCCAGGCGGTCTATGTACCGGCGGACGACCTGACCGACCCGGCTCCGGCGACGACATTCGCCCACCTCGATGCGACAACGGTCCTCGACCGTTCGATCACCGAGCTCGGCATTTATCCGGCGGTCGATCCGCTGGCGTCCACTTCCAGGATCCTGGATCCGCTGATCGTCGGGGAAGAACATTATCAGGTCGCCCGTGACGTGCAGGAAGTCCTGCAGAAATACAAGAGCCTGCAGGATATCATCGCGATCCTCGGCATGGACGAACTTTCGGAAGACGACAAGATCATCGTCAACCGGGCCAGAAAGATCCAGCGTTTCCTGTCGCAGCCGTTTACAGTAGCGGAACAGTTCACCGGCATGAAGGGGAAATATGTCCCGATCAAGGAAACGATCCGCGGCTTCAAGGAGATCCTGAACGGTGAACATGATGAGATCCCGGAGGAGATGTTCCTGTTTGCCGGTGGGATCGACGAAGTCGTCGAGAAATACGAAAAGTCGAAGAGTGAAAAGAAATAAGGCAGGCGCCTGAGGAGGGGCTCCGATGGAAAGCACAGTACAGCTCGAGATCGTGACGCCGAAAGAGATATTTTATTCCGGCGAGGTGGAGATGCTGATCGTCAAATCGGAAGAAGGCTATGAGGGGTTTCTTCCGCACCACCAGTGGGCGATCAAGCTGCTGACAAAAGAAGGAAGGCTGAAGATCCGGGAAGCGGGTGCTCCGGCGGGTCCTGCCGGCCTGAGGACAGCGGAAGTCCGGGGCGGGGTCGTTGAGATCCGGGATCATTTCATGGTCTATGTTGACGAAGCGAAATGGATCGACGGGGAGAGCGGTTCCTGATGCGGCGGAAAGGCAGGTTGAAAGAGTGGTGGCAAAAAAGAAACGAGTTATGATCCTTGCGGTCGCTGCGCTGGCAGTCTTCCTCGCCGTGTTCCTCGCGGGCTGCGGCGAAAAGTACGCGGGAAGCAAATACGTCGGGACATGGGCAGCGAATAAAGCGGTAGTGTCCGGCGTCGAAGTCGACGTCTCGGATGTGATCGGAGATGTCCAGTTTGCACTGAAAGCAGACGGAACGGTCGAACTCAAGATGGATGGTGAGACAAGCACCGGAAACTGGGAAGAGACCAAGAAGGGCATCAAAATGACGGACAGCAGTGACAGCAGCCTGAATTTCACGTATAAGGAAGGGAAGTATCTCGCCATGAAAGCGGATGACGGCGGTACGATCTATTTTAAAAAGAAAAAATAAGTAAAAGGGCGCCGACCGAAGCGGCCGGCGCCTCTCTGCGTGACAAGCGCATCATGACAGCGTATGAAAAAGCGGCTCTTCCCGAACGATACGTCCGGGCGGGAGCCGCTTTGTGATATCAGAGCCTTTTATCAGAAGTGTGCGCTCGGGACCGCTTTCCCGACAAAATCGCGGATCCTCGGGCTGTCCGGATTCCCGAAGATCTTTTCCGGGGACCCTTCCTCCAGGATCTTTCCGTCTTCCATGAAAATGACCCGGTCCGCGACCTCGCGGGCGAAGTTCATCTCGTGGGTGACGATCAGCATGGTCGTCTTTTCGTCCGAGAGCTTTTTCATGACTGTCAGCACCTCTCCGGTGATCTCCGGATCGAGCGCGGACGTCGGTTCGTCAAACAGCATGATGTCCGGATCCATCGCCAGCGCCCGCGCGATCGCGACGCGCTGCTTCTGGCCGCCGGAGAGCGTGCCCGGATACTGATCTTTCTTATCCAGGAGTCCGACGAGGTCCAGAAGGCGGAGCGCGGTGCGTTCGGCTTCTTCCTTCGATTTCTTTTTGACCTTGATCGGCGCGTAGGTGATGTTGCGGAGGCATGTCATGTGCGGGAACAGGTTGAAGTGCTGGAACACCATGCCCGTTTCGCTGCTGATCCGCCGGATCTCTTTTTCGGAGACGTAATTGACGCGGCCGTTTTCCGTGCGGGCGAATGTCTGACCGTCCAGCGTGATCTCGCCGCCGGAGATGCGCTCAAGGCCGTTGATGCAGCGAAGGAGCGTGCTTTTCCCGGAGCCGGACGGGCCGATGATCGCGACCGTTTCCCCCTCGTGAACGGTGAGGTCGATGTGATCGACCGCCTTCAGTTCCCCGAACTGCTTCACTATGTCTTTCATCTCGAGTATGGTCTTCATCTCACGCCTCCTTGTTGTCGAATTTGGAGTAGTGCCCCTCGATCCGGTTCAGGACGATCGTCATAACGAACGTGAAGACCAGATACAGACAGGCGGCGATCAGGTACGCCGTGAGGCTGCCGTCGCGGTTCACGATGCCCTCCGACTGGCGCATGATGTCGACGAGTGCGATCGAGGAGGCGAGCGCGGTGTCCTTGATCAGCGTGATCACCTCATTCGAGATCGGCGGCAGGACGATGCGGAACATCTGCGGAAGCACGATCCCGAACAGCGTCTGTCCCCGGCCGAGTCCGAGTGAATGCGACGCTTCATACTGCCCGCGGTCGATACTGTTCAGTCCGCCGCGGTAGATCTCCGCGAAGTATGCTGCGTAGTTCAGCACGAACGTGAATGCCGCCGTGGTGAACGAATCCGTCTGGATCCCGAGATACATCGGGAAGAAGAAATAGAAAAAGAACAGCTGCAGCATGAGCGGCGTCCCGCGGAAAATAAACACATAGAACTTGCAGATCCAGCGGATCGGCAGGATCCGGCAGTTTTCGCCGAGCGCGACCGGGAGGCCGAGCGGTAGCGAGAACAGCAGTGTAACGATAAACAGTTCAACTGTAATGACCGCCCCTTTCAGAAGAGGCGGCAGGATCATCAATACGTAAGACAAAATAGTACTCCCTGACAGACAGCAAGCCAGCAGACCCTAAGATCTGGACCCTAAGATCTGCCGGCATCCGCATCCGTTCTTTTTATTTATAGCCTTTATAAACGACCATATCCTTGCCGAACCACTTTTTACTGATCTTCGCGGCCGTGCCGTCGTCGATCGTTTCTTTCAGCGCCTTGTTGAATTCCTTGGCGGTGTCGGTCGCGCCTTTCCGGAATCCGACGGCGTAGTAGTCCGCGCCGAAGTTGTAATCGGAGCTGTAGAGCTTGGATTTGTTCTTGTTATTATAGATGGCGTAGACTTCGTCGATCGCGATGACATCGATGCGGCCTGCCTTGGCATCCAGGATCGCTTCATCGTAGGTGTCGTATTCCTTGACGTTGTCCTTGAACTCATCGTATTTTTCGTTCTTCTTGATGGCTTCCAGCGCGGAGGATCCGGCCTGGGTCCCGATCTTGTAGTTCTTCAGCTGATTCGCGTTCTTGATGTTGATATTTTTGTCAAGCGACATGATCAGGATCCGGTTCTCCAGATATTTCTTGGAGAGCGTCATGCTCTTCTGGCGGTCCTTCGTCGCGGACATCCCGTTCCAGATGCAGTCGATCTTCTTCGATTTCAGCTCCGCTTCCTTCGCGTCCCAGTCGATCGATTTGAATTTGACTTTCACATCGAGCTTCTTCGCGACCGCTTTCGCCAGATCGATATCGAAGCCGACCAGTTTGTTGTTCTCATCGCGGAATCCCATCGGTGCGAACGTGTCATCGAGTCCGATGATCAGTGTGCCTTTATCCTTGATGTAGTCCCAGTCGGACTGCTCACTGCTCTGGCATCCGGACAGCAGGAACACTGCTGCGACGGCCGCCAGCGTGAGCGCCAATACGGTCAGTTTCTTTTTCATCATTCCCCTCCAGTCTGATGATTCGTGTGAGTGCCTGCAGCGGGCCGCTCACAAAATTCAGCCATTTATTACTTTAATCAATTAACATGATAGAGTAACAGAGATAATATTACCGAAATGTTATGGTTTTGTCAAGTCAGCTGCCGCAGGAACGGGGCAAAAGCGGACGGGATGGGGTATGTGCTCTGAAGCTGTTCGAGCGGCACCGCGAACAGCTCTCCCGGTCCCGGATCGTCGCGGCGGAAATCGTCCAGGCTCTCCGCTTCGATCCGCCACGCCGTCATTCTCCATTCGACGTGCGAAAAAACGTGCTTCGCGGGCTTTGCTTTTTCGATCGCGACAGGGCGGATGCCGAGTGAGGAGAGGGCATCTTCTGCTTTTTTACGAGTGAGCGTCCCGTCTTCTCCGGGGAATTCGCACAGGCCGGCGAGAAGACCGGTCTCCGGGCGCTTCCGGAGAAGGATGAGCGGCCCCGACGTGACCAGGAAGATCGTCCGTTTCTCGATCTTCCGCGGCGCTTTCTCTGTTTTTTTCGGATACGCTTCCTCACATCCGATCCGGTGGGCCTGGCAGAGCGACTTCCACGGGCAGTCCGCGCAGTGCGGCGTACCGTTCGGGAGGCAGATGGTCGCGCCGAGGTCCATCAGCGCCTGGTTGAAGTCGCCCGGGCGTTCCGCCGGGAACAGCGCGTCGTAGTAATGCTCCGCGTCTTTCCGGGCGGCGGCAGAGCGGAGCTCGTCCGCGTAAAGCGTCAGGCGGGAGAATACCCGGAGGAGGTTCCCGTCGACAGCCGGTGTGCGGCGCCCGAACGCGATCGACGCGATCGCACAGGCGGTGTAATGGCCGATCCCGGGGAGCGATTCGAGCTCGGCGGGTTCTGACGGAAGCTCTCCATTGAAGTCCTCCATGACCTTGACCGCGGCTTTATGCATGTTGCGGATCCGGCTGTAGTATCCGAGGCCTTCCCACAGCTTCAGGTACTGGCGCTCGTCGGCCGCGGCGAGATCCCGGATCTCCGGGAGCTCCTTCAGGAAGCGTTCGTAATACCCGATCGCCGCCTCCACGCGGGTCTGCTGCAGCATGATCTCGGAAAGCCAGACATGATAAGGCGTCGGATCCTCCCGCCATGGGAGGATCCGGCGCTTTTGATCATACCAGTCGAGCAGCAGGGCCGCCTGCCTCGCTGTCGGGATCGGTGATGCGGCTGATGCGTTTTTTTTATCTTCTTCGTACATCGTTTTACAGTGGAACGTCGATCGCCGGGTCGCCGACCGTGAAGTTGTCGATCAGACGGGTCGATCCGATGCGGACCGCCATCGCGACAAGGTCGCCGTCCTGGAACGTCTTGACCGGCTGCATGTCTTCGCCGTTCACGACCTCAACGTACTCGACATCCGCCATCGGCTCCGACGCGAGTTTTTCCCGCATCGCCTTCAGAAGCGCGGCGCTGTTCCGTTCGCCTTTTTCCGTGAGATCCTGGCCGAGGCGGATCGTGCGGGACAGGATCAGAGCGGCCTGGCGTTCTTTTTCGTTCAGATAGGTGTTCCGGGAGCTCTTCGCGAGTCCGTCCGCTTCCCGGACGATCGGGCAGCCGCAGACTTCGACGTTGAAGTTCAGGTCGCGGACCATCCGGCGGATGATCGCGAGCTGCTGCGCGTCCTTTTTTCCAAAGAAGATCTTGTCCGGCTGAACGGTGTTCAGGAGTTTCGTGATGACGGTGCACACGCCGCGGAAATGGACCGGACGGCTCGCGCCGCAGAGGGTCTTCGACAGGACATCGATGTCGACGAATGTGCAGAAATCGTCGGCGTACATCTCGGACGGATCCGGATGGAACACGAGGTCGACGCCGTGCGCTTCGAGGACCTTGCAGTCGTGCTCAAAATCGCGCGGGTACGTCGCGAGATCTTCGTTCGGCCCGAACTGGATCGGGTTGACGAAAACAGACGCGACCGTTTTGTCGCAGCTCGCGCGGGACGCGTCCATCAGGGATGCGTGGCCCTCGTGCAGGTATCCCATCGTCGGGCACAGCCCGACCGTGAGGCCTTCTTTTTTCCATTCACTGACCTGCCGACGAAGGTCGGCGATCGTTTCCGTAACTATCATTCGTTTTTTCCTCCTTGTATATCAGTAGAGCCGTTCCAGGATGTCATCGTTTTTCAGATGGAACGAATGCGCTTCGTCCGGGAATGACTGTGATTTGACTTCTCTGCTGTAGTCGTTGAACGCGTCGACCATATCCTGCCCGATATTGGCGAAATGCTTGACGAATTTCGGGACGAAATCGTTGAACATGCCGAGCATGTCCTGATAGACGAGGATCTGACCGTCCGTATTGTTCCCCGCGCCGATGCCGATCGTCGGGATCGTGAGTTTTTCGCTGATCAGCTGGGCGAGCTCTTCCGGTACACACTCCAGAACGACGGAAAACGCACCGGCTTCCTGGATCGCGTACGCGTCCTCCAGCATTTCCTTCGCGGCCGCTTCGCCCTTGCCCTGGACGCGGTTCCCGCCGAGCGCGTTGATGGACTGCGGCGTGAGGCCGATGTGCGCCATGACCGGGATGCCGGCTTCCGTGCAGGCTTTGATCTGCTTGCAGACGCGGGCGCCTCCTTCCATTTTGACGGCGTTCGCACGGCCTTCCTTCATCAGGCGGCCGGCGTTCATCAGGGCCTGTTCGACCGAGACCTGGAATGACATGAAAGGCATGTCGATCACGACGAGTTTGTCCTTGCAGCCGCGCGCGACCGAGGAGCCGTAACGGATCATGTCTTCCATGGTGACAGAAAGCGTGTCTTCATAGCCGAGCATGACGTTTCCGAGCGAGTCGCCGACCAGGATCCCGTCGATATCAGAGGAGTTCAGAAGTCTGGCTGTCGAATAGTCGTAGCATGTCAGCATCGAGATTTTTTCCCCATTGTCCTTCATCTTCTGGAAGGTGTTTACTGTGACTTTCATTTTGTGAGTTCCTTTCCTGCCTTTTCCAGCAGCTGCCGGACGTCCGCGTAGGAACGCTCCGGGTGCTTCGTTTCAGCGAGCGTGACAAGTTTTTGTGACAAAAGGAGATACGCCTGTTTTTCCTGCGGTGTCTCCAGCTGCCTCAGATGTTTTTTCAGCGTTTCGGTGTCGCCCCGTTCGACGGGGCCGGTCAGTGCCGCGACAGGGCCGGCGGTCACTGCGTGGGAAGCGTTCCCGGTCACGAGAGGCGCGAGCGCATGGATCGCGCGATCCTCGGAAAACCCGCATTCCTTCAGGAGCTCGATGCTCTCCTGGATCAGAGCGAGCACGAGGTTGCTCGCGACGCTCGCCGCCAGGTGGTAGCGCTCCTTGGAGTCGGGGTCGATGACCTGGACCTCAAGCCCGGCTCCTTTTGTCAAAAAAGACTTCATCTCGTCCAGGCGCCCGGGGGCTCCTTCCAGCGTAAAAAAAACATCCTTCAGTTCCCGGTAGGCGTTGTATCGATCGCTTACCGCGGACATCGGATGAACGGAATAGGCAAAAGTACCCAGCTTCGCTGCGTCGGGGAAGGCCTTCACAGAAGACAGCGCCCCGCTGCAGTGGCATATGATTTTTCCGGCGAGAGTCTCCGGCAGGACCGACCGGTATGCGGTCGTGATCAGACCGTCGGGAACAGTGAAGAACAGCACGTCACAGTCATTTGCGAGTTCGTTATTACTCCGGTAACATTTCGTGTCTGTAAATTGAGCCGCTTCGGCGGCGCATGTTGTGTCGCGGTCTGCGTAACCTGCGACCTCGATGCCGCGTTCCGCAAAGAGTTTCCCCAGCGAAAAGCCGACTTTTCCTGCTCCAATAAATCCTGCTTTCACTCGTCCACCTCTCTTTCAAAAGGTGACGTGGTTCAGGCTGGTCCCGGACTCCCGGAAGTTCTAAGGTACAGTTTCCATTGGAATACCGTCCATCGACTTGGATTCTATCACCGGGGAAGACGAATGTAAAGTAAAATCGAACGGTGTGTGATATAATTGCAGAAAAAGTGCGGTACTGCCGCAGGATAGGAGAAAATCATGGTAGAACTCGATCGGTTCCGGGAGATCGTCGCGGATGCGATGGATGAGCTCCCGGATGGGATGTTCCGGGATCTGAGCGGCGGCGTCATCGTCAGCGAACAGGAAAAACGGCAGCCGGAGAGCGTGGAAGACGGCGCGGGGCCGCTTTACATATTAGGAACGTACAGCACCGGGCGGCTCGGCCGTCAGGTCACGATTTATTACGGCTCTTTTCTGCGGGTCATGGGCCGGGCGGATGAAGAGGCGGTGCGTCAGAAAGTCCGGGAGGTCCTGCGCCACGAGATGCGCCACCATTTCGAGCTGATGGGCGGGATAAGGGGAAAAGATTCTCTGGAGCACCGGGACAACGTCGAGCTCGAGCAGTACCGGGAGCGTGCCGCTCGCCGGAAAAAAGACTGACATGGCAAAAGACTGACGGGGCAAAAGTATTGATTAATCGCGAGAGCTCTGATGCATGAGTTCTGATGTATATGGCAAAAAAATCCCCCTGCGGGCTTCTTTTCGTGGAAGCCGCCGCAGGGGGCTGTTTGATTAACAAAACGGTTTCGGCCGGATCATTCCTTTCCGTTCCAGCAGTACGTGCAGATTTTGTCCGGATCGATCCCGATCGCCTCGATCAGGTCATCCAGGCGCTGGTACTGAAGCGACGTGAAATGCAGGTTCTGGCAGATCGTCGCGACCATTTCCTTATAATTCGTGCTGTCCGGATCCGCATAGTCCGCCAGCGTCTCCGGCGAGACGTCTTCTCCCTCGCGCTCGCGGATGATCCGGCGCGTGATATAGTCGTAGTCCGATTTGGAGCGGGAGAAATTCACGTATTTGCAGCCGTAGAGGAGCGGCGGGCAGGCCGGACGGATGTGGACCGCCTTGGCGCCGTTCCGGTACAGGTATTCCGTTGTCTGACCGAGCTGGGTGCCGCGGACGATCGAGTCGTCGATCAGCAGCATCGACCGGTGTTCGATCAGCGCCTTGATCGGGATCAGTTTCATATGTGCGATGAGGTCGCGCTGGCTTTGGCGAGTCGGCATGAACGAACGCGGCCACGTCGGCGTGTATTTTATGAACGGGCGGGCATACGGGATGCGGGACGCGTTGGAGTAGCCGATCGCGTGGGCGATCCCGCTGTCCGGGACGCCGGCCACGAAGTCCGGATTCACATTGTCGCGTTTTGCCAGCATACAGCCGGAGCGGTAGCGCATGTCCTCGACGTTGACGCCCTCGTACGTGGAGGACGGGTAGCCGTAATACACCCAGAGAAACGCGCAGATCTTCATTTTGTCTCCCGGCGGATTCAGCGATTCGAAGCCGTCTGCCGTCATGCGGACGATCTCGCCGGGGCCGAGTTCATAGCAGTCCTCATATCCGAGATTGATGAACGCGGAGCTCTCGAACGAGACGCAGTACGCTCCCGGTTTCTTGCCGATGATCGCCGGCGTCCGGCCGAGGCGGTCCCTCGAGATGTAGATGCTGTTTTCCGTGAGCAGCAGGATCGTCATGGATCCGTCGATCATCTGCTGCGCGTGGCGGAGGCCGTCGACGATGCTGCCGGCCTGGTCGATGATCACGCCGACCAGTTCCGTATCGTTGATCTTTTTGCTGCTCATCTCCATGAAGTGGACCGTCCCGCGTTCGTAGGCGTCGCGGATCAGTTCCTCGGAATTGTTGATGCGGCCGACTGTCGTGATCGCATAGCTCCCGAGGTGGGAGCGGATCAGGAGAGGCTGCGGATCCATATCGGAGATGCAGCCGATGCCGAGGCGTCCCTGCAGTTCATCGAGATCGCCCTCGAATTTCGTGCGGAACGGAGAATTCTCGATGTTGTGGATCGAACGCTGGAAGCCGGTCCCGTCATAGACCGCCATGCCGCCGCGGCGCGTGCCGAGGTGGGAATGGTAGTCGATCCCGAAAAAAAGATCGTCGGTACAGCTCGTCTTAGAAGTTACGCCAAAAAAACCGCCCATTGGTAAATCCTTTCTGTTGCATTGTGGGTATCGGGTCATTAGACCATGATTATATCACAATTCCGCAGTTTCCGGCCGTCCGGATTTCGTTATTTGATGATGTACGCGGAAACGATCTCTCCGATGTACGTCACATGCACGTCTTTGTTCGCGCCGCAGTTCTCGCTCCCCACATCCTGAGGATAATAGGCGAGCGCTTCTTCCGGATATTTCTTCAGGTCCTGCGGCTCGCGGTAGAGGACGCGGCATTCCAGCGTCAGCGGATACTGACGGATGCCCGGCACCTTGATGATCTCCGGCTCTTCGAGCTCCAGACCGGCTTCCTTCACCTTGTCGACGTCCCGTCCGCTCATCGAACCGCAGACGCGGCTGATCTTCGGATCCGGCCTGTCGAGCGGCATGCTGATCGTGAACTCCGGATTCGCGTCGAGCTGCGCGCGGCTGAAGCGCCCGGTACGCACATACGCCGTAAAGACCGGGCATCCCCAGTTCACCCCGAGGCCTCCCCAGCCGATCACCATGGAATTGAACCGGTCCGCTTTGGTGTTCAGCAGGATCCCTTTCGGGAGCATCGTAATGATCTGGTTTGCATATTCGTTAAGTTTGATTTTTTCCTTCATAGTGATATACCTCCCGGCCTCATTATCAAACGGATCCGGCCACTTCGTCAAGAAAAAAATTGCACCTTGAAGCGCAGGAATGAAGAGAAAAACATGCGGGGGAGGGTGGACAAAAAGCGGCTTCGGAAGGAGGCGGCCGGCCCTTGAACGGAGCACGCCGGATGTGATATGTTCTTTTGCGGAGGATAGGTATGAGAAACGATCGAAAAGCAAAAAGGGAAACGCTTTCGCACGGGTTCGGGCCGTTCTATGATCCCGGATCCCGGATCCTGATTCTGGGAAGCTTCCCGTCCGTCAAATCCAGAGAGCAGAATTTTTACTACGGCCACCCGAGGAACCGGTTCTGGCGCGTTCTTTCGACGCTGTTCGACGCCCGCGTACCGGAGACGGTCGATGAGAAAAAAGCGTTCCTTACATCCTGCCATATCGCGCTGTATGACGTGATCGAGCAGTGCAGCATCTGCGGATCGAGTGACAGCTCCATCCGGGACGTCGTCCCCGCGGATCTTTCGCCGATCCTGAGCGGGTCTCAGGTCGGCAGCCGGATCTACACGAACGGCGCCAGAGCGTACGAGCTGTACAGGAAGCATCTCTACCCGCGGAACGGGATCGAGGCTGTGAAGCTGCCGTCGACCAGCCCGGCGAACGCGGCGTATTCGCTGGACGATCTCGTGAGGATCTGGTCGGAGAAGATCGAGAGGTGAACGGATCGGGAGGAAAATGGATCGAGAGGTGAGAAGATCGGGAGGTGAACGGACGGAGAGGTGAGTAGATCGGGAAGAAAACGGACGGGAGGATATGGCCGCTCAGAGGGATGGAACGGCTCCCGGTGAAATGGTACGTCTCCCGGTGAAATGGTACGGCCCCCGGTGAAGAGGAGCCGCTCGTGCGCTCTATCTTCTGTGTTTTCTGCCGGGTTTCTTTTTCCGGACAGAGAACCCGAACGTGCCGAGCTTCCTTCCGAGCGCGTAATACGTGCCGTGCGACCACGCGGCGAGCTTCACGTCTTCCATCCGGAATTTCCCGCGGGTGTCCATATATGACGGATCGATCCGGACGCAGGTGACCTCCGCGAGGAACATGTCATGGGTGCCGAGTTCGATCACCTCTTTCACGCGGCATTCCAGGCTGACCGGGGATTCGGCGATCGCCGGCGCGCGCACCGTCTCAGACGGCTCCGGTGTCAGGTCCATGTCCGCGAACTTGTCCGTATCCCGTCCGGAGCGCACTCCGCAGTAGTCGGCCTGGCGGACGAGATCCTCCGTCGTCAGGTTGATCACGAATTCGCCGGTCCGTTTCAGGATCTCATAGGAGTAGCGTTCCTTCCGGACCGAGATCGACACCATCGGCGGGTCGCTGCAGATCGTGCCGGTCCAGGCGATCGTGATGATGTTCGGGACGCCGTTTTCGTCCGCGAGGCTCACCATGACTGCGGGGATCGGGTAGAGAAAGTTCCCGGGCTTCTCAAACGCGATCTTCCCGCCCGGCGCTTTCGCTTCCCGCTTTTCGGGGACCTTTTTTTTCGACCGGCCGGTCTTCCTGCCGGGGTTTCTTTTTGTCATGTCATGTTCCTTTCCGATGTTGAGATTCCCGCCTTTCCGAAAGGACGGGCAAAAAGGGACTGCGCTTCAACAATGAATAATAATGCATATTACAGAACATTTTGTCAAGCCCGAAATCTTTGGCGACGCGTGCCGGGAACGGTAATGGGCGGGGTTTGTGCAGGCTAACTTGTTCACCTAAAAATACATTGGAATACCAACGGGTCAGGCGGCCTTAGATGTTGACTTTAAACTGAATGGGGAGTATATTTAAATTGAATGTATACACAAATATTCAAGAACTGATTTTTCCTGATTTTCTGTGTGTTTGATGATTAAATATTAATATGTTTTTAGTCTGATAACGATGGATCTTCATGAAAGCGGTTTGTTGATATTAGCGGTATCATTAGTAGAAAAGGAGGAATTAGTAGTTATGAGTACTCGTAATGTAACGCCTGCAGACATGCAGACTGGCGAGGACATGATTGCATTCGTTGCCTGTGCCGGTGACGCTGCCGGCAAAGAGCGTTTCAAAGACTGCAAATCATGTCAGGAAGCTGTAGACTCCGGCTTCAAGCGGGGCGAATGCAAGAGCGGCTGCGTCGGCATCGGTTCCTGCATCGATTCCTGCAAAGAAGGCGCGATGAGCCTCGTTGACGGGAAGATCGTCATCGACGAGTCCAAGTGCAACGGATGCGGAGACTGCGCAAAACCGGAAGTATGTCCACAGGCGCTGATCCGCATGATTCCGAGGGAAGCGACGAACTTTATCCCTTGTTCTTCGACCGAAGAAGAGGAAGAGAAGGTCAGAGCGACCTGCAACTATGGGTGCATCGGGTGCGGCGAATGCCAGAGAGCCTGCCCGGAAGGCGCCATTGATATCATTAACAACCACGCCGTCATCGACTATGACAAGTGTGTGGGCTGCGTTGCCTGCACCGTCAAGTGCAAGAAGAAGATCATCGTTGACAAGCAGCATGAACTTGCTGAGATCAAGGAGAAGGTATCCTTCGTCGGATGCTCCGGTGGGTACAAGATCAACAACAAGATGCAGGAACTCGGCTACACCGACTGCAAAGTCGCGAAGGAGAACGTCGATCTGAAAGAGCTCGGACTCTGCACGACCGGATGCTTCGGCCTCGGAAACTGCACGAGAGTCTGCCGTTATGACGCGATCGAGGTCAAGAACGGAACCGCGGTTGTTGACCCGGCGAAATGCGTTGACTGCAGAGACTGCATCTTCGAATGTCCGCAGAACATCATCCGTACCGCACCGTACAAGGGCATGAAGTTCGTACCGTGCAGCTCCACGGATGATTATAAGGACAAAGCTGCCGTCTGTGATTCCGGATGCATCGCTTGTGAAGACTGCATCCGCAACTGCCCGAACCAGGCAATTTACATGGACGAAAAACATGCCGTTATCGATTCGGATCTCTGTGAAGACTGCGAAGTCTGCCAGTACATGTGCGCAAGACTCGTGATCGACAAACAGGAAGTACCTGAGTACAATTACCTGCAGAGAGAAGCTCTTGGCTTGAGGGAAGGGGAGTGACTAAAGTGAGAAAAATGAAAACAATGGACGGAAATACCGCTGCCGCTCACGTAGCTTACGCCTTCACTGAAGTTGCGGCGATTTATCCTATCACACCGTCCTCGCCGATGGCAGAAAGCATGGATGAATGGGTTTCCGAAGGAAGAAAGAACATCTTTGATCAGCCGGTCAAGATCGTTGAGATGGAATCCGAAGCAGGTGCTGCCGGTGCAGTCCACGGTTCTGTGGCAACCGGTTCCTATACTTCGACATTCACCGCATCTCAGGGACTCCTGCTGATGGTGCCGAACATGTTCAAGATCGCGGCGGAAGGTGCTCCGGCGGTCTTCAACGTTTCCGCAAGAGCAGTCTCCACACACGCGCTGTCGATCTTCGGAGATCATTCCGATGTCATGGCATGCCGTCAGACCGGTTTCGCGATGATGTGCTCCAACAGCGTCCAGCAGGTCATGGACCTGACCGCCGTTTCCTATCTGGCGACGATCGACGGTCATATGCCGATGCTGAACTTCTTCGACGGATTCCGTACATCTCACGAATATCAGAAGATCGAAGTCTGGGACTACGATGATCTGAAAGAAATGGTGAACTGGGACGCTGTCCGCCGGTTCAGAGAGCATGCGCTTTCTCCGAGCCACGGTCACGCGATCGGTTCCGCGGAGCAGCCGGAAGCGTTCTTCCAGCACAGAGAAGCTGCGAACACGAACTATGCTGAGACTCCGGACACTGTCAAGAAGTACATGGACATGGTCAATGCCAAGATCGGTACGAACTATGCTCCGTTCAACTACTATGGCGCACCGGATGCGGAGAACATCATCGTCGCGATGGGTTCTGTCTGCGATGCGGCGGAAGAGCTGATCGACCACATGCTGAAGGAAGGCAAGAAGGTCGGTATCGTAGAAGTCCATCTGTACAGACCGTTCTCCGTCAAGTACCTGCTCGACGTCATGCCGAAGACCGTGAAGAAGATCTCTGTCCTCGACAGAACCAAAGAGCCGGGCGCTACGGGCGAACCTCTCTATCTTGATATCAATGCTGCACTGCGCGGAACGGAATTCCAGGACTGCGAACTCTACAGAGGCCGCTACGGAATGGGTTCCAAGGACGTACAGCCGGGAGATATCCTTGCAGTTTATGAGAACATGGAAGCTGCTGATCCGAAGAAGGAATTCACACTCAGCATCAACGACGATGTCACCCACCTGTCGCTGACTCCGAGCCACTATCCGGATACCGCTCCGGAAGGCACGGTTGCCTGCAAGTTCTGGGGACTCGGCGCAGACGGTACTGTCGGTGCGAACAAGAACTCCGTCAAGATCATCGGCGACCACACGGACAAGAAGGTACAGGCTTACTTCCAGTACGACTCCAAGAAGTCCGGCGGTGTTACGATTTCCCACCTGCGTTTCGGAGACAAGCCGATCAAATCGACGTACTACGTCAAGCAGGCGGACTTCGTTGCATGCCACAACGCGGCTTACCTGACCAAGTATGACATGGTCCAGGATGTCAAGCCGGGCGGCATCTTCCTGCTGAACTGCGTCTGGAAAGACGATGAGCTGGAAGACCACATCCCTGGAAAAGTCAAGAGATACATCGCGAAGAACAATATTCAGTTCTACACCTGCGACGCAGTCGACGTTGCGAAGAGAGTCGGCCTCGGAGCAAGAAGAACGAACTCCGTACTGCAGGCGGCATTCTTCAAAGTCGCTAACGTCATCGAGATCGACCAGGCAGTTGACTACATGAAGAGCGCGATCAAGCACACCTATGGAAGAAAGGGTGAAAAGATCGTCAACATGAACATCAACGCGGTCGACGGCGGACTTGAAGCACTGCACAAAGTCGAAGTTCCGGCATCCTGGGCAGATGCTCCGGACGATCCGGAAGCACCGAAGCTGGTCGGACGCGACGAGCAGATGACGAAGTACCTGAACGAGATCGTCACACCGATGGTCACGATGAACGGCGACAACATCCCGGTATCCGCGTACATGGATTCTCAGGGCGGCGAAGTTCCGAACGGAACCGCAGCATACGAGAAGCGCGGCGTCAACAACGACGCGCCGGTCTGGAACCCGAAGACCTGTATGCAGTGCAACCTCTGCTCGATGGTCTGCCCGCACGCGGTCATCCGTCCGTTCGTTCTGAACGAAGATGAGATCGCTCCGCTGAACGGTTCCTATCAGAAGATGAAGGGCGTCAAGGGCAAATACTTCACGATCGGAATCTCCGCTCTGGACTGCACCGGATGCGGTTCCTGCGCTGAGGTCTGCCCGTCCAGAATCAAGACACTGGAGATGACTCCGGTATCCGACGAACTGTTCAAGGAAGAGCAGGAGAAGTACGACTATCTGTACAAGAATGTCGATCAGAAGAAGGACATCCCGTTCGACAACACGACGGTCAAGGGCTCTCAGTTCAACCTGCCTTACCTCGAGTTCAACGGCGCATGCCCGGGCTGCGGAGAAACTCCGTATGCGAAACTCGTTACACAGCTGTTCGGTGACAGAATGTACGTCGCGAACGCGACCGGATGCTCCTCCATCTGGGGCAACAGTGCACCGAGCATGCCGTACACAGTGGATAAGGAAGGAAGAGGTCCTGCATGGGGCAACTCCCTGTTCGAAGATAACGCAGAGTTCGGTCTCGGAATGTTCATGTCCGTAACGACCCGCCGTACAGAGCTGAAAGATGCTGTGGAACGTCTGGAAGACGTGATCGGCGTACCGGCGAAGGCATGGATCGCCAGCATGGATGATCCGGACGCTTCCAAGGAAACCGGTGAAGTGCTCGTCGAAGAGTGCGAGAAACTGAAAGACAATGAAGATGCTCAGTGGGTACTCGATAACAAAGACCTCCTGCAGAAGCCGTCCATGTGGATCTTCGGCGGTGACGGATGGTCCTATGATATCGGTTACGGCGGCGTGGACCACGTCCTGGCATCCGGAAACAATGTAAACATCCTGGTATTCGATACCGAGGTTTACTCCAACACCGGCGGACAGGCATCCAAGTCGACTCCGCTCGGCGCAGTTGCGAAGTTCGCAGCTTCCGGTAAGGGCGTTGGCAAGAAGAACTTTATCCAGATCGCTATGGCTTACGGCTACATCTACGTTGCTCAGGTCGCGATGGGTGCAAATCCGGAACAGACTCTGAGAGCGATCAGAGAAGCAGAAGCTTATGACGGTCCGTCCCTGATCATCTGCTATGCACCTTGCATCAACCACGGTGTCAAGAAGGGCATGAACAAGGCGATGCTCGAGATGAAGGAAGCCGTCCGCTGCGGATACTGGAACCTGATGAGATACAATCCGGAACTCAAGAAGGAAGGAAAGAACCCTCTGTCAGTTGACAGCTACACCCCGACGGAAAGCTACAATGACTTCATCATGGGCGAAGTACGTTATAACTCGCTGAAGCTGAGATTCCCTGAGAGAGCGGATAAACTGTTCGCCGAGGCAGAGAAGGACGCTATGGACAGATACAACAATCTGGTCGAACAGCAGAAAAACATGGATAATTAGGACGGGAGGTGTTCTAAACAATGATTAGTTTGTCGAATGATAAATTCCCAATGCCTGAACAGCCTATTGATGTTCGTACCAGCAACTTCGACGAAGTTTCCCTGGGTTATACCGAGGAAATGGCTGTATCAGAAGCTATGAGATGTCTGAACTGCCGCAAGCATCCTTGCATGGACGGATGCCCGGCGCACAACAGAATCCCGGATTTCATCGCGCAGGTCGCGATGGGGGATTTTGAAGCAGCTTATCAGATCCTTGCCGAGACCACTTCTCTTCCGGCTGTCTGCGGACGCGTCTGCGACCAGGCGAACCAGTGCGAAGGAAACTGCGTCAGAGGCCACAAAGGCGAACCGGTCGGGATCGGCCGCATCGAGTATTTTGTCGCGGACTGGCACAGAGCACATGCGGAAAAGGAAGAAAAGCCTGAAAGCAACGGCACGAAGGTCGCTGTGATCGGTGCAGGCCCTGCAGGCCTCGCGTGTGCAGATGTCCTTTCCGGAAAAGGCTATGATGTCACGATCTACGACAGCCTGGATCTTGCCGGCGGCGTTGTCGCCTACGGCATTCCTGAGTTCGTCTGCCCGCAGTCCATCACGGATGCGATCGCGAGCGACCTCGAGGAAAAAGGTGTTAAATTTGTCGGCGGAACGACGGTCGGAAAAGACACGAAGATCGCAGACATGATGAGCAAGGACGGCTACAAGGCAGTCTTCATCGGAACCGGTGCGGAAACCTGCACCAAGATGAATGTTCCGGGCGAAGATATTCCGGGCGTTGTGAACGCGAACGAATATCTGAAGAAGATGAGCCTGGACAAGATCTACGAGAAAGACTCGGATGATCCGATCAAGACAGCGAAGAAAGTTGCGGTCATCGGCGGCGGAAATACCGCGATCGACTGCGCAAGATCCGCGATCCGTATGGGCGCTGAGACACATATCGTTTATCGCCGCTCGCTGAAGGAAATGCCGGCGAGAGCGGAAGAAGTTGTCCGCGCGATGGACGAAGGCGTTGACATCCAGTACCTCGCATGCCCGGTAGAATACATTGCCGGAGCGGACGGCAAGGTCGCGAAGATGAACTGCGTCAAGATGGAACTCGGCGAGCCGGATGAATCCGGAAGAAGACGTCCGATTCCTATCGAAGGATCGAATTACGACATTGATGTTGACCTTGTTGTTCTGGCCCTCGGCTACACGATGGATGAGCTGATCACGGGCACAACGGACAACCTGGCGACAGACAAGTGGGGCAATATCCCGACAGGTGAAAACGGTGACACGAACCTCCCTGGCATCTTTGCCGGCGGCGACGTCGTTACCGGAGCGAAGACGGTTGTACACGCCATGAAGGCTGGCCGTGTCGCAGCTGACGGGATTGATGAGTTCCTGAGCAAATAGAACCTGGCTAAATTGTACTGAAAGGGCGGCTTTGCCCGGCGTACAGAAGGTTCTTACTGAGCAGTGTGCCTTCTAGCAGGAGGCACACTGTTTTTTTAAGAAGGTAAAGCTTCAGATCCTGGTCTGCCCGGGAGCTGCAGGGCTTTGTCGAATAATACTGTTGACTTGAAGCGGGTCCTGTATTATCTTTTATTTGGCGGTCAGAAGAGTCTGACGGCTGTACAAGAATCAACACAATAAATTAGGAGGGTTTTAAGGTGAAACGCTTTGAAATTACTATGAAACGGAGACTGAACGACAACATGACATGGATGTCGATCTACGCTCCGCTTGTTGCCAGAAAAGCTAAACCCGGACAGTTTCTGATCCTGATCGTGGACGAACAGGGCGAGAGAATCCCTCTCACCATGGCCGGACACGATTCGGAGAAGGGAACCGTTGATATCATCTTCGCGGCGGTCGGCCTGTCCACGATGCTTCTCAACACGAAGAAGGAAGGCGAATGCCTCGCGGACGTTGTTGGTCCGCTCGGTGTTCCGACGGTAATGGAAGGCCTGAAGAAGGTCGCAGTGGTCGGCGGCGGTACCGGTAACGCGCTGGCGTACCCGATCGCGATCGGCATGCACGATTACGGGATCCATGTCGATATGATCAGCGGATTCAAGAGCAAGGACTTTGTCATCCTCGAAGACGAGTTCCGTGCCGGAACAGATAATCTCTATGTCGTTACGGATGACGGATCCTACGGCGAGAAGATGTTCACGACACAGAAACTCGAGCAGCTGATCGACAGCGGCGAGGTCTATGATGAGATCTTCACGGTCGGGCCTCCGATCATGATGAAACTCGTCACAGAGATTGCGGTCAAGAATAACATCACACCGATCGTTTCCCTGGCTCCATACATGATCGACGGAACCGGAATGTGCGGAGGATGCCGTGCGATTATCGACGGCGAACCGCATTTCGTCTGCTGCGACGGACCGGATTTCGACGGATCCAAGGTCGACTGGGACAACCTGATCGAGAGAAGTGCGTATTACAGCGACAAAGAGAAGTACGCTGTGCAGCATTTCTGCAAATTGACGGGAGGTGTGCGTTACTATGGCTAAATTCAACATGCAGAAAGAGAAGACTCCGATGCCGGAACAGGCACCGAATGTCCGTAACAGCAACTACGGAGAAGTTGCGCTCGGATACACGAAGGAAATGGCAGTCAACGAAGCCAAGAGATGTATCCAGTGTAAGAATAAACCATGCATGGCCGGCTGCCCTGTCATGATCAAGATCCCGGAGTTCATCCACGAAGTCGCGGAAGAAAACTTTGAGGAAGCCTATAAGATCATCACTTCCACGAACTCGCTCCCTGCGATCTGCGGCCGTGTCTGCCCGCAGGAGACGCAGTGCGAAGAGGTCTGCACGAGAGGCATCAAGGACGAGCCGGTCGCGATCGGCCGTCTGGAACGCTTTGTCGCGGACTGGTATGATGCGAGACATGACGCGAGCGAGATCGAGAAGGTCCCGAGCAACGGTCATAAAGTCGCGATCGTCGGAGGCGGCCCGGCCGGACTGTCCTGCGCAGGCGACCTGATCAACAAGGGATATGACGTCACAGTCTTTGAAAGTCTTCAGAAGATCGGCGGCGTTCTGGTCTACGGAATCCCGCAGTTCCGTCTCCCGAAGGAGATCGTGAAGTCGGAAGTGGACAAGCTCGCGGCGAAGGGCGTCAAGTTCGTCACCGATGCGATCATCGGAAGAGCGATCACGGTCGATGAACTGATGGATGAAGAGGGATTTGAAGCGGTATTCATCGGTACCGGTGCGGGACTCCCGTCCTTCATGAACATCCCGGGCGAGAACCTGCTCGGCGTGGTATCCGCGAACGAATATCTGACAAGAACCGTTCTGATGGGCGGTTATCGTCTGGACCGCGACACCCCGATCATGCGTCCGAAGAGAGTTGCTGTCGTCGGCGGCGGAAACGTCGCGATGGACGCAGCGAGATGCTCCCTGAGAAACGGCGCGGAAAAGGTCTACATCGTCTATCGTCGTTCGGATAAAGAGATCCCGGCGAGAGCAGAAGAGATCGAGCACGCGAAGGAAGAGGGAATCGAATTCAACTTCCTGACGAACCCGGTCGAGATCGTCGGCGATGACAAGGGCAACGTCCTCGGCATGAAGTGCATCCGGATGAAGCTCGGCGAGCCGGATGATTCCGGAAGAAGACGCCCGATTCCTATCGAAGGATCGGAATTCATGTTTGATGTCGACTATGTCATCATGGCGATCGGAACCAAGGTCAACAACCTGATTCTGAAGACCACGAAGGATCTGGCGGCGAACAAATGGGGCGCGATCGATACGAATGACAAGGCGGAAACAAACCGTCCGGGCATCTATGCCGGCGGCGATGCTGTTACCGGTGCGGCGACCGTTATCCTGGCCATGGGCGCAGGCAAAACGGCGGCGGCTGGTATCGACGAGTATATCCAGAGCAAGAATTAAACATTGCCTGAATAATTTAATATGACATACCGGGGCTCTGCCCCGGTATTTTTTTGTCCGCAAGTTGTTGAAAACTGCGGATTTTTTCTTTTGTCCCATCGAAATTTAACAGCCGTTCATTTTACCGTCTTTTAACAGAGGCGTGATTACTGATTTTACATTTTTTTCTTAGTATTAATGCTGTCAATAGAACGTAATATATGGAGGTTATTATTATGGAAAAGAATTTGATGAAAAACGTCAAAAAAGTTCTGACAGCAGGGCTGATCGTTGCTCTGTCCGCGACGATGCTTACAGCATGCGGAAGCAGCTCAAGTGATTCCAGCAGTGACAGCAGCAGCTCGGCTCCTTCCGGAAAGATCTCGGTCATCTCGAGAGAGGACGGGTCCGGAACAAGAGGCGCATTCATTGAACTTTTCGGGATCGAAGTGAAAAATTCCAATGGTGAGAAGGTCGACAAGACGATCGACAGCGCTGAGGTCACGAACAGTACTGCGGTCATGATGCAGACAGTCAAGGGAAATGAAAAAGCGATCGGCTACATCTCGCTCGGTTCCCTCGATGATTCTGTCAAGGCTCTGAAGGTCGATGGCAACAAAGCATCTGTCGCGAACGTCAAGGATGGAACCTATAAAGTTTCGCGTCCGTTCAACATCGTTACCGGAAAGAAGACGAATGCGGCGGCGAAGGACTTCATCAGCTACATCATGAGCAAGGAGGGTCAGGCGATCGTTGAGAAGGAAGGATACGTCAAGGAAGACACAAGCAAGACATACAAAGCGACTTCCGCGTCCGGAAAGATCACGGTAGCAGGTTCTTCCTCCGTTACTCCGCTGATGGAGAAGCTCGCTGAGGCTTATCAGAAGAAGAACTCGAACGTCAAGGTCCAGGTTCAGGAATCCGATTCCACGACCGGTATCACTTCCACGATCGAAGGCGTCTGCAACATCGGAATGGCATCGAGAGATCTGGAATCCAGTGAGAAGAGCAAGGGTGTGAAATCTCAGGAGATCGCACGTGATGGAATCGCCGTCATCGTCAACAACAGCAACGGTCTTGACAACATCTCGTCAGACACGGTCAAAAAGATCTACACCGGAAAAATCACTGAGTGGAGTGAAGTGAAATAATGACCAACTCGATCAAAGAGAAAGCGATGCGGCTAGTGTTCCTGCTAGCCGCTTGCGCTTCTATTCTGTCGGTTGCCCTGATCTGTATTTTCATCTTCGGAAACGGAATCCCGGCAATCCACAAAATAGGATTCGTGAATTTCATCACAGGAACGCAGTGGAAGCCTTTTGCCGATGTTTACGGCATCCTGCCGATGATCGTCGGAAGTATCTACGTCACGATCGGCGCGATCATACTGGGTGTCCCGGTCGGTATCTTCTGTGCAATCTATCTTGCCCGCTTCTGTCCGCCGACGATTTACCGGCTCATGAAGCCTGCGGTAGATCTTCTGGCGGGAATCCCTTCTATCGTATACGGATTTTTCGGACTGGTCGTGATCGTACCGGCGATCGGTGCCGCGACGGGAACCGGCGGCAAGGGAATCCTTGCCGCATCGATCGTTCTCGGGATCATGATCCTTCCGACCATTATCACAGTCTCGGAGTCATCGATCCGCGCGGTCCCGAATACATATTACGAGGGAGCGCTTGCACTCGGTGCGACGCATGAGCGAAGCGTGTTCGCGACGATCGTTCCGGCAGCGAAATCCGGCATCACCGCAGCGGTGATCCTGGGCGTCGGAAGAGCGATCGGTGAGACGCTGGCGGTTTCCGTCGTCATCGGAAATCAGGCAATCATTCCGAACGGACTCGCTACGGGCGCCCGTACCATGACAACGAATATCGTGCTGGAAATGGGCTACGCGACGGGTCTCCACCGGGAGGCACTGATCGCGACGGCAGTGGTTCTGTTCGTGTTCATCCTGATCATCAATCTGCTGTTCAGTATCATGAAAGGGATGGGTGAGAAAGATGCCTGATAAACTGGATCTGAAGAAATATAAAGGAAAAAAGGGATCGCTGGCGCTCCGGCTCCTTGTCGATCTCGCGGCGCTCATCACGGTCGTAGTCCTCGTGTTCATCGTCGGGTATATCGTGATCATGGGCATTCCGCATCTTGAGCCGAAGCTGTTCGCGTGGAAATACACGACAGACAACGTCTCGATGATGCCGGCGATCATCAACACGATTTTTATGACGATTGGTGCGCTGCTCGTTGCGATTCCGCTCGGCGTCGGATCGGCGGTGTTTCTTGTCGAGTACGCAAAGCAGGGAAATAAATTTGTCCATCTGATCCGTCTGACGACAGAAACACTTCAGGGGATCCCGTCGATCGTCTTCGGTCTGTTCGGCTTCCTGATGTTCGTCGTCACGTTCGGCTGGGGAATGTCCATGCTCGCCGGGATCCTGACACTTGCGATGATGATCCTGCCGCTGATCATGAGGACGACAGAAGAAGCGCTGAAGGCGGTTCCGGACATGTACCGCGAGGGGAGCTTCGGTCTTGGTGCAGGGAAACTCCGGACGATCTTCAAGATCGTTCTGCCGACCGCAATGCCGGGAATCCTTTCCGGAGTCATCCTCGGCATCGGAAGGATCGTCGGTGAAACCGCCGCACTGATCTACACCGCAGGTACCGTTACGGGTATCGCGAAAGGTCTGTTCTCTTCCGGAAGAACGCTCTCCGTACACATGTATGCGCTGCTTTCTGAGGGATTGTATATGGATCAGGCTTATGCAACAGCGGTCGTACTGCTGGTGATGGTCATCATCATCAACGCGATCTCCGCATTTGTCGCCGGGAAAGTATCAAAAGGGACGACAGAAGACGACTAACAGGAAGGATGGATCAGGCAGTGACTCGGATTTTCCGTCTGCATCTGACCGGGTCCGTCTGAAGTCTGGCAGGATTTGGAGAGAATAAGTATGAAAGATAAATTTACGATCAATGATCTGAATTTGTATTATGGAGATTTTCACGCACTGAAATCGGTCAATCTTCATCTTCCGGAGCATCGGATCACGGCGTTGATCGGACCTTCAGGATGTGGGAAATCCACACTCCTTAAGACGTTGAACCGCATGAACGACCTGATCGAGAGCTGCCGGATCGAAGGAGACGTACTCCTCGACGGGAAAGACATTTACTCGCAGGAGATGGACGTGAACAAGCTCAGAAAAGATGTCGGAATGGTATTCCAGAAAGCGAATCCGTTCCCGATGAGCATCTATGATAATGTCGCCTACGGTCCGCGTACGCACGGTATCCGGGATCACCGCAAGCTTGATGAGATCGTCGAAAAATCTCTTAAGCAGGCAGCGATCTGGGACGAGCTGAAGGACCGGCTGAAAAAGAATGCCCTGGGTCTTTCCGGTGGGCAGCAGCAGAGACTCTGCATCGCCAGAGCACTCGCTGTCGATCCGGACGTGCTTCTGATGGACGAATCCACCAGCGCGTTGGACCCGATCTCCACTGGCAAGATCGAGGATCTTGCCCTGGAATTAAAGGAAAAATACACGATCATCATGGTAACTCATAATATGCAGCAGGCGCTCCGGATCTCGGACTACACCGCGTTTTTCCTTCTTGGTGAGATGATCGAGTTTGGGGATACTGAAAAACTTTTCTCCGTTCCGGAGAAAAAGAAAACAGAAGAATACATCACAGGGAGGTTTGGCTGATGAGAAAAAGATTCGACGAACAGCTTGCGCTTCTCAACGTAGAGCTTGTCAAAATGGGAAGTCTCTGCGAGCTCGTGATTTCAGATGCGATCGGGCTGCTGTTTGAAGGGAAAAGAGATCTGCTTCGCCTGACAAAGGAAACAGATGATGAAATCGATGAAAAGGAGCGGGAAATCGAATCGCTCTGCCTGAAGCTGATGCTCCAGCAGCAGCCGGTCGCCCGCGACCTTAGGATCATCTCCTCGGCTTTGAAAATGATCACAGACCTTGAGAGGATCGGAGATCAGGCGAGAGATATCGCGGACATCGCGCAGTATGTCGATCCGGAAGATGCGAAGGATCATACCCATCTGAGAGAGATGGCGGAAGTCGCCGCGAATATGGTGACGAAAGCGATCCGTTCGTTCGTCGACAAGGACCTCGATCTCGCGCATGAAGTCATGCAGACAGATGATACCGTCGATGAGGACTTCTCGAAGATGCAGGGCGACCTGATCGAGGAGATCCGAAATGGCGAGAAGAAGCCGCAGCTCCTGGTCGATCTTCTGATGATCGCAAAGTACCTGGAACGGATCGCGGATCACGCGGTCAACGTCGCGGAGTGGGTCGAGTTCTCGATCACCGGTGTCCATATCAGTGAAGAACTGAGGAACGTCCACGGTACAGACGGGAAATAGAGGAAGACAAAAAGTACCATTTATGATTCACAATGGCCCATCGATTCCAATAATGGGTCATATTTTTATTGACGAAAGCGCATTTCACGGCTAAAATGAAGTCAGGTGGATGCGCTTTTTTTCGGTTTCGCACCGCGCGTTCCGGGCGCTTTTCCGCCGATTTGCATAAGAGGTCAGTAATGGAACATAATTTTGGGTTGAACCGTGTGCTGGAACCGTCTGGTGTTTTTCCTGCGGCCGCCTGGAAGCTGGATAATGACATGCAGCTCAGGAAAGGCGAGGCCAGGGTCCGTATCGAACGGATCCATTTTGAGTGGGATAATTTTCAGCAGCTGACGTCCAGCAGCGGATACGAAGACGAAAAACTGAAGGCGAGGATCCTCGATCTGATCGAACGGAGAGGGAAACTGCAGAATCCGTTTTCCGGCTCCGGCGGCGTGCTGAAAGGCGTCGTGGAGCAGATCTCAGAGGATTTCCATTCGGAATGCGATTTTCAGGAAGGGGACGAGATCTACTGCGTGACGTCGCTCGTCGGGATCCCGATCCATATCGACGAGATCTTCGACATCGACTACGCGTACGGCCAGATCACCTGCACGGGCTATGCGATCATCTTTGAAACGACGATGTGCATCCGGTGCATGCCGGAGGCGGAGCCGAGCTACTCCATGGCCGTATTCGACGAAGCGGGCAGCCTTTTGTCCGCCAAAAAGATCGCGATGCTCGATCACTGCAGCAGAACGGTGATCATCGGAAGGAACGTTCATACAGCGATGATGTATGCGGCAGCGATCCGCGAGATCGACCCGGAGGGGTGCGAGATCTGCGTCATCATCGACCAGTATTTCAACGATTACCTGCCGGAGGAGAAGGTCGCGAAGGTGCTGGAGCCGCTTGCGGACAGCACGTATTTCCTGAACCTCGCCGTGCCGTTTGAGGCAAAGGATGAATTTTACCGCAAGGCCGGGACGACGGAGCCGTTCGACTACGCTGTCATCGCGGAGGATATCCCGGGGACGGCATCTCTCGGGATCCTGCTGCTGAAGGAAGGCGGGAGCATGTACTTTGCGACCGTCGCCAGCACGTACGGGACATCGACGCTGTGCGCGGAGAGCATCGACAAGATCTTCAAGACGTACGCGTTTGTCCAGTATCTGGAGAAGCACATCGATTACGACATCCACATCGTGACGCAGTATCATAAGAACTTCGAGCGGATCGAAGAGCTCTATAAGGAGACCGGCCACTTCAAGCGCCTGTCCGAGAGCCGGGACAAGAAGAGTTTCCAGGTCCAGCAGGTCGGCAAGGAGGACGGGTTCGTCTATCAGAGCACGGTCACATCGAACATGATCCGGGAAGTGATGAACGTCGCGAAGTTCGACTGCAATGTGATCATCCAGGGGGAGACCGGCGTCGGCAAGGAGCGGGTGCTGTCCCTGATCCATCAGAACAGCTCACGGCGCGCGTTCCCGTGCGTCAAGATCAACTGCGCGACGATCCAGGAATCGCTCGCGGAATCCGAGCTGTTCGGATACGAGAGCGGCGCGTTCACCGGCGCGTCGAACCAGGGGAAAAAAGGCTACTTCGAACTGGCGAACAACGGGATCCTGTTCCTCGACGAGATCAGTTCGCTGTCGATGAACATGCAGTCGAAGCTCCTGCGCGTGCTGCAGGAGAACCAGTTCTACCGCGTCGGCGGGTCCCGCCAGATCTCGGTCAATGTCCGCGTGATCTGCGCGAACAACACGCCGCTCAAAAAACTCGTGCAGGAAGGAAAGTTCCGGGAGGACCTGTATTACCGCCTGAACATCTGCACGATCAACGTACCGCCGCTCCGCGAGCGCCGCGAGGACATCCTCGCGATCGCCGAGAACTTTATCGAGACGCTGGACAAGCGGTACGGACTCGAGAAGGAATTTTCGCCGGAGGCGCTGGACATCCTGTATGACTACGACTGGCCGGGGAATGTCCGGGAACTGGAAAACGTCGTGCACCGGCTCGTCATCAGCAGCCGCGAGAACATCATCTCGGGCGTGGAAGTCGACGATATCCTGAACGAGAACGAGTTCGGCGACAAGGTGAGCAGCATCCGGAAAGCGGTAGAACCGGGCACCAAGGTCGATTTCCGGTCGTTCATGGAAGATCAGGAAAAACAGCTGATCGCCTATGCGCTGGAGAAAGAAGGATCGACCCGCAAGGCGGCGGCGTTCCTCGGACTCCCGCAGACGACGCTCGCCCGGAAGAAGCTGAAATACGGCCTGTAAGGCGGAGAAAAAGGGGACAAGAAAGCCCCGGGAAAACGGTTATGATCCGGGCGGTTTTGCCGCGTGGAATAACATAGGAGATAACGCTGAGATTCCTGATAGATCAAAGGAGAAAAATCATGGCTGTTGACACGGAAAAATTATTCAAAGACTATCCGATCGTCAAGGAGATGGCGGATGACAAAGAGATCTTCTGGCTGAATCCGAATTCCGGAAAAGAACGCAAGCTGAAATTCGGCATGGCAGATATCGATGACGCGGAGGCGAGACTCGCTCGTTTTGCCCCATATATCAAAAAGGTCTTCCCGGAGACGGAGAAAACGAACGGACTGATCGAATCCCCGCTTCGGGAGATCCCGAACATGAAAAAGATCCTCGAGGAGGAAAGCGGAACCCGGATCCCGGGCAGACTCTTCCTGAAGTGCGACAGCCACCTCGCGATCTCCGGCTCCGTCAAGGCGAGAGGCGGGATCTACGAGGTCCTGAAATTCGCAGAAGAAGTCGCGATGGATAACGGCATGCTGACCTACGACGACGATTACTCGATCCTCGCGGAGGACCGGTTCCGCGAGCTGTTCAGCAAGTACAGCGTCGCTGTCGGCTCGACCGGGAACCTCGGTCTCAGCATCGGCATCATGAGCGCAGCGTTCGGCTTCAACGTCACCGTCCACATGTCGGCGGACGCGCGGCAGTGGAAAAAGGATATGCTGAGGAGCAAGGGCGTCACGGTCGTCGAATATCCGGACGACTATCAGAAGGCCGTTGCGGAAGGGCGCAAGGAAGCGGAAAAAGATCCGATGTGTCATTTTGTCGACGACGAGAGTTCTCCGGACCTGTATCTCGGATATTCCGTCGCGGCGAAGCGGATCGGCGCCCAGTTCAAAGAGAACGGCATCAAGGTCGATGAGGACCACCCGCTGTTCATCTACATCCCGTGCGGTGTCGGCGGCGCGCCGGGCGGTGTGACGTTCGGCATGAAGGAAGTGTATGGCAAAAACGTCCATGTCTTCTTCGCGGAGCCGACGCACGCGCCGTGCATGACGCTCGGCATGATCACCGGGCTGAACGAAAAGATCGCGGTGAAAGACATCGGGATCGACGGGATCACGGCGGCGGACGGTCTCGCGGTCGGCCGGCCTTCCAGCCTGGTCGGCGATCAGATGACGACGCTGCTCGACGGCTGCTACACGATCGTCGACGAGAAGCTGTATCCGTTCCTCGCGAAGCTGAAGGACAGCGAAGACATCTTCATCGAGCCGTCCTCCTGCGCATCGTTCGAAGGACCGTCCAAGGTCGTTTCGTGCACGGAGTATCTGGAAAAGAACGGGCTCGCGGACAAGATGGAGAACGCGACGCACATCCTGTGGGCGACCGGCGGGAATATGGTGCCGGAGAGCGAGCGGAAAGACTATTACCAGAAAGGGAAAAAATAAAGCCGGGAGATCCCGGGCTTTGAACCCAGAACGGCAGGGCGCAGAAGTGCGCTCTGCTTTTCTGTTCGCGGGCGGGCAGGAGTTCACCTCAAGAAAAAACGGCTCCCCCCGAATGGGAAACCGTCCGGATTTCGGATCACAGTCCGTCACTGTAGTTCATGATCTTTCGGAGGAATCCGCCGCGCGCCTTCTTCTTCCGGCTCTTCGCTCCGAACTCGCGGGAGAATTCGTCCGGGAACAGATCCGCGTAATACAGGATCGTGCCGTCCAGGCCGTTTTCCCGCGTCGACTCCATCAGGAAACAGGAACCGTGCGACCCGTCCCTCGGATAGGTCAGGCTGCCGGGGTTGATGATCGTGATGTCATCCTCCCGGAGGAACAGCGGGACGTGGGTGTGGCCGAACACAGCGGTGTTGCAGCCGTTCTCCTGCGCCAGATAGCGGAGCGTGTTCAGATCCCGGTTCACGCCTTCCATGTGGCCGTGGGTCAGGAGGACGTTTCCCGACGGGACCGCGATGACCTTGAAGTCGCGTTTCATGCAGTAGTCACAGTTTCCGCGGACAGAGATCACCGGGACCGCGAGCGTGTTCTGGAGTTCGTCCGCGTCACGATCGTAGTCGCCGGCGTGAAAGATCATGTCGATCTTGTCGCTTTTGCTAAGTTTTTCAAAGACCGCAGTGGAACGGCGGATCGTTCCGTGCGTGTCGCTCAATATCAAAATCCTCATAGCAGCTTCATTATATAGACCGTTTCCGGGAGTGTCAAGAAGAGAACCGATGGGAAAAAATCCATGCCTGAAGCCCCCGGCAGTTATGCGCTTTAGCAAGCGGAAAAAAGAAAACTGACAGATCGCGCCCAGACGAAAAACAACATAGTCAAAAACCGCTTTCTGTGTTAGTATTATGTTGCAATAAAAGGTCCGTTCTTCGGATTGAAATCCCAGTCTTCGGACAGACATAATGAGGAAATGCTATGAAGTGGAAAATGAGTGAAGGGCAGCGGAATCTCAGCCTCGCGATTTTCTTCGCAGGGGCCGGGATCATTCTGTTCTATTTTTTCATTAAACATATCGATAAGGTCGGGGATGCGTTCGGCTCACTGGTAAATATTTTGATGCCGTTCATCGTCGGTCTCGTGATGGCGTACATCATCTGCCCGATCTATAACGTTATCGTGCGGCGTACATACCATTCACTCTGCGTCCATGTGAAGAAAAACAAGCGCGCGCTGACCGCGGCCCGTGTTGTCGGGAGCGTCGCCTGCGTCCTCATCATCATCTTCATCTTCGCGGGATTCGCGGCCCTTCTGATCCCGCAGATCGTGAAGAGCGTCGTCGCGGTCGTTGAAGTCCTTCCGGGGCGGATGGAGGATCTTTCCCAATGGCTGTCGAAGATCCTTGTCAACAACGGGCACGGCAAGATCGCGGATTCGATGGATAAGATCGTGAACAAGGCCTACGATTATCTCATCAGCACTGTGGAGAAATATCTCCTGCCAGGAGTCGGCGGATTCCTGAGCAAGATCTCCGCCGGCGTCATCAGCACGCTCCGCGCATTGTTCAACCTCCTGATCGGGCTCATCGTCTGCGTCTATTTCCTGAACGGCAAAGAAGTCTTCAAGGCACAGGCCAAGAAGATCATCACCGCGCATTTCACTCGCGAACATGCCGAGAACATCTTCGATTTCGGGAACTTCTGCAACCGGACGTTCGGCGGGTTCATCAGCGGCAAGATCATCGACTCCGCCATCATCGGCGTCCTGTGCTTTATTCTGATGTCGATCCTGAAACTGCCGTATGTCGCGCTGGTCAGCTGCATCATCGGGATCACGAACGTCATCCCGTTCTTCGGACCGTTCATCGGCGCGATCCCGTCGGCGATCATCATCTGCCTCGTAGATCCGCTGGATGCGCTCTGGTTCCTGATCATGGTGTTCTGCCTCCAGCAGTTCGACGGCTATATCCTCGGACCGAAGATCCTCGGTGACAGCACCGGGCTCGCGAGCTTCTGGGTCATGTTCAGCATCATCTTCTTCGGAGGCCTGTTCGGCTTCCTCGGCATGATCCTCGGCGTCCCGACGTTCGCGGTCATTTACTATTACTATAAGAAATTTGTCGAAAAGCGTCTGCGCAGCCGGGGCCTCCCGGAAGAAACGGACGACTACATCGAATTCAATAAATACGACATCGCCAGAGAGGACATACTGGATAAATGAAAATCATAGAACATGCAGATATGAGTGAGTATACTTCGTTCCGGACCGGAGGGCCGGCAGACCGGCTGATCATCTGTGAGGATGAGGAAGAGCTGGCGTCCCTTCTGAAGGAGCTTTCCGCAGAGAACGCGGAGCATCTGATCCTGGGGAACGGGACGAACGTCCTCGTTCGGGACGGGGGCTATCACGGCACGGTCATCCGGCCGGGCGCGGGATTTGAAACGATCACGGCGGACCCGGAGAGCGGGCGGATCACAGCAGGATCCGCCTGCCTTCTTTCGCAGGTGGCAAAAAAAGCAATGGAAGAATCGCTCAGCGGCTTTGAATTCGCGTCCGGGATCCCGGGGAGCGTCGGCGGCGCGGTGTTCATGAACGCCGGCGCGTACGGCGGGGAGATGAAAGAGATCGTCGAATCCGTGCGGCTGATGGCGCCGGACGGAAGCAGGACGTACGACGTACCGGTCTCCGAGCTCGATCTCGGCTATCGGACGAGCCGGATCCAGACGAGCGGCGAGATCGTCACCCAGGTCACCTTTTGTCTGAAAAAAGGCATCCGCGAGGAGATCGTGGATCTGATGAAGGAGCTGAAGGAGCGGAGGAACGCGAAGCAGCCGCTGATGTATCCGAGCTGCGGCAGTTTTTTCAAGCGGCCGGAGGGGCATTTTGCCGGCCAGCTGATCGAGAACGCCGGGCTCAAGGGGCTTTCGGTCGGCGGCGCGCAGGTCTCGGAAAAGCATGCCGGATTCATCGTGAACCGGGGCGGTGCGACGGCGGAGGACATCATCCGTCTGATGAAGCTCGTTCAGAATACGGTGATGGATCAGTTCGGCGTGCAGCTGGAACCGGAAGTGAGGATCGTCGGTGATGAATTTTGACCACTACCGAATGACGTTTGACTATCATACTCATACAACGTATTCCCATGGCTGGATCTTTCCGCACGGAAAAGGCACGATCCGCGAGAACGTGGAGGCGGGGATCGCCGCCGGACTGGATGAGATTGCGATCTCTGAGCACGGGCCGGGCCATGTTTTTTACGGGGTGAAGCGGAAGAACTATCCGAAGATCCGGGAGGAGATCCGGGCTCTGCAGGAGGAGCACCCGGAGATCCGGATCTGGATGAGCGTCGAGGCGAATGTGCTGGACGGGCCGGATCACATCGATCTGAGACCGGAGGAGTTCAACGAATTTGATTTTGTCCTCGCGGGGTATCACTATGGTGTAGGGCACGGATACTGCATCCGGAACTGGCTGCAGGACAAAGGGCTTGCGACGCGCCGCATGAAGGAGCGCCTCCGGGATCTCAATACGGAAATGGTCGTGAAATGCGTGGAAGAAAACGATATCCGGATCCTGACGCACCCGGGAGACAAGGCGCCGGTCGATATGGCCGAAGTCGCGAGAGCCTGCGCGAAGACGGACACCTGGATGGAGATCAGCACCTGGCACAAGCACCTCACGGTAGAGGAGATCCGCGTCGCGATGAAGGAGGATGTGCGTTTCGTCATCAGCAGCGATGCTCATACCCCGGGACGTGTGGGGAGCTTTCAGGGAGGACTCGAGCGCGCGTATGAAGCGGGGCTCGATTTTTCGAGGATCGTTAATATAAGAGAAATCTGATCAAAAGGATGAAGGAATGGGAGCAGAGAAAAAATGAGCAGTAAGGAAAAGCTGAAAGTCGTGATCATTTCCGGCCTTTCGGGGGCCGGCAAGACGCATGCGGCGGACTGGCTGGAGGACAAAGGGTACTACTGCGTCGACAACATGCCGCCGGAGCTGATCCGGAACTTCATCGAGCTCACCGCGATGAACTCCGCCGGGATCAACAAGGCCGCTTTTGTCGTCGACATCCGGAGCCGTGATTTCTACGACGGCCTCGTCGGGGCGCTCAAGTACCTCGCGGACAGCCCGGAGGTCGATTACCGGATCCTGTACATGGAGGCTTCGGATCAGGTCCTCGTCAAGCGCTACAACGAGACGCGCCGGAACCACCCGCTCAGTCAGGGGCCGGTCACGATGGAAGTGGTAGAGGAAGAGCGCACAGAGCTGGAATTCATCCGGCGCCGCGCGGACTTCGTGATCGACACGACGAACATGAAGGTCTCCCAGATGAATCTGGAGATGGAAAAATATTTCGGCGGCGCGAAGCCCGGAAAGGATTCTTTTGTCATCAACGTCGTCGCGTTCGGATATAAGTACGGCCTTCCGCTGGAATCCGACGTGATCTTCGACGTCCGTTTCCTGCCGAATCCGTTCTATGTCCCGGAGCTGAAAGAGCTGACCGGAAACGACGAGCCGGTCCGGGACTATGTGATGAAGTATAAAGTTGCGAAGGACTTTATCGCGGAGTTCCGCCGCATGTTCGAATTCCTGATCCCGTATTACCGGAAAGAAGGAAAATATCATCTGAATGTCGCGTTCGGCTGCACCGGCGGGCAGCACCGCTCGGTCGTGCTGGCGAATGAGGCGGCGCGCGCCCTGAAGGAGGACGGGTGCCAGGTCACGCTCCGGCACAGAGACCTCCAGCCGTGACGTCAAGGGGGAAGACATGTCTTTTTCTTCTGATACAAAAAATGAACTTGCGCATGTGACGCCGAAAAAGAAATGCTGCGAGCTCGCGGAGATCGCGGCGTTCATCCGGGCGAGCGGGAGCATCGGACTCGCCGGCGGCGGCCGGTACGAGATCCGCATCACGACGGCAAGCCCCGCGATCGCGAGGCATCTCAAGATGCTGATTCGCGACTATTTCCGGGTGGAAACGGAACTCGAGATCGAGAACGGGTCCGCGCTGAAAAAAGGCCATTCCTATATCCTGAAAATCGGACCGGACCAGAAGAGCGACTCGATCCTGCGGGAGACGGGTCTTCTTCTTGTGCGCGAGGGGAACAACTACCTCGCCGACGGCATCTACGATGAGCTGATCCGGAAGAAGTGCTGCCGCAAGGCGTACCTCCGGGGCATTTTCCTCGCGGCCGGATCGGTGACGGATCCCGAGCGGAGCTATCATCTGGAGTTCGCGCTGAACCGGGAGCTGCTCGCGAATGACCTTCGCCGCCTGATCAACACGTTCGACGACCTCTCCGCGAAGATATCGACCCGCAAGGGGACGTTTGTCGTCTATATGAAAAACTCGCAGTATATCAGCGACACGCTCGCGATCATGGGCGCGCACACGCAGGTCCTGAAATTCGAGGATATCAAACTCCGGAAAGAGCTCGTGAACGAGGCGACCCGAATGACGAACTGCGATACGGCGAATACCGACCGAACGCTCAGCGCGTCGGAAAAGCAGATCAACGCGATCCGCAAGATCCAGCGGGAAGGCGCGATGGGGCGCATGCCGGAAAAACTCCAGGAGCTCGCCCGGCTCCGGATGGAGAATCCGGAGCTCAGCCTGACGCAGCTCGGGGAGAAACTCGACCCGCCGCTGAAAAAAGCCGGCGTGAACGGCAGGATGAAGAGGATCCTTGAGTACGCGGGGACGCTGAAATAGTTGAAATAGGGAAAAAGCTGATATAGAAAAGTGGAACGGCGCTTTGCGGAACGGATACCGCGGGCGTCTGTTTTACGAAATACCGGTTTTGTATAAAAAATATATAATTTTTTTCTCGTGTCCAAAAATTAGGCAGCCTGAATTCATTGTTACTTTAATGATTTTCAGATTCTGTGTAAAATAAGCTTGAAAATGTATAAGAGGTGGTTCTATGAAAAATTTACTCAGAAACAGAAAATATAAAAGGACGCTCGCGCTGGTCCTGGCAGCAGCGGTGGTTTCGCTGTTCTCGCTCGGCCTTGCCAGCTACGCGAAGTCAGACAGCGGGAACGGGAGCGGCAGTTCGAGCAGCTCCAGTAAATCCGCGGACACGGCATCCGTCCTCAAGGTCTCGAACGAGACGAGCAACACGCAGGATGCAGAGCAGGTCTATTTGATGACCCGGGCGGACGGAACGGAATATCAGCGGATCGTCAGCGCAGACGGCAAGCTCTATTACAAGGGGTATGAAGACGCGACGGTCCCGGTCAATATCGACATCAGCTATAAACTCGACGGAAAGACCATCGATCCGAAGAAACTCGCCGGAAAGAGCGGCTTCCTCGAGATGACGATAAACTATACGAAGAATTCAAGCTCTTCAATCGGAAAGACACCGTTCCTTGCCGCGACGGCGATGATCGTGGATGATAAAAACGCGACAGATATCACGGTCGACAACGGGCGCGTGATGGACGACGGCAGCAAGAGCACGATCGTCTGCTACGGCTTCCCGGGGCTTGCATCGGATCTGGGACTGGATTCGAGCGAGATCAGCCTGCCGGACACGGTAGAGATCTCCATGAATGTGGAAGACTTCGAGCTGCAGCTTCTGTATTCGGCTGCGACGAGCGAGCCGTTCCAGAACGTGGATCTTTCCTCCTCGACGGATCTCAGCGAACTCTCCGGCAAGCTGGATGACATGGAAGGCGCGGCGACGGAGCTCGTTGAAGGGACCGGTGCGCTGGCAGACGGAGCAGATGAACTGTCGAGCGGCGCATCTCAGCTGTACGCGGCGAGCGGCGAACTTGTGACGGGTTCCCAGAAGCTCGCGAACGGCACGAACACACTGTACTCCGGATCGAAGACACTGGTCAGCGGCGTGAAGGCACTGAACAGCGGCGCGAAGAGCGCGGCGAGCGGAAGCAGCCAGCTGTACAGCGGGATCAAGACGCTGAGCCAGGGGACAGCATCGCTGAACAACGGTGTCCAGACGCTGTACAATAATCTCGCGGCGGGCGCGACAGATGAAGAAAAAGCAGCCGCAAAAAGCACCGCTAAGGAAGAGGTTGACAAGCAGTATGACGATGAAACAGTGCAGAATAATATCACGACAGCGCTGACAAAGGCAATTGCTAGCGGACTGACAAGCAGCAAATCGAAGCTTCAGGATGCCATCGAGGCAGCATTGACGGAGTCATTTACTAAGGGCGCTGCGGCAGGTGCAAAAGCATATGCTTATCAGCAAGATGGTACGAATTTGTCTACAGAAGCTGCGGCAAGCATCGCCAGCGAAGTAGTCTCTAATGATGATGTCCAAAAAGAGCTGAGCACCAGCGCAGAAACCGCGACAAATACTCTGATCTCAAGTATTGAGGAAGGCCTCAGTTCCAACCTCTCATCCGGTTCATCTCAAATTTCTGATACGATGAAGAGCCAGATCGAGAGCGCGGCAGGAACGGCGGCAGCATCTGCTGTCGACAGCACCAAGAAGCAGGTCGCAGCCGGAATGAACCAGGAAGGAAACAGCCTGGTCGACGGCGCGTCCCAGCTCGCATCCAGCACCTCGAGCTCGAGCGCACTTTACACCGGAGCGAAGAGCCTGAGTGCGGGGAACAAAGCGCTCTACGCAGGAACGAGCAAACTGTACAGCTCGAGCGGCACGCTGGTCTCCGGCGTCAGGACGCTGAATAGCGGTGCGGCATCGCTGTACAGCGGCACGAAACTCTTCAGCACCAAGGAGGGCGATCTCGCCGACGGCGCGGCGACACTGGCAAAGGGAGCAAACACCCTCGACGCGGCAGTCAGCAGTGCGATCGATCAGGTCAAATCCGAGCTCAGCAAGCTGGATGTCGATGAGCTGCAGACAGTTGCGGACAACGCGAAAGAAGTCAAGGCAGCAGCCGACGACTACAACAGCTTCGGCGGAAAGAAGGACTATGAATCCGTCACCTTCATCTACAAGGCGAACGCGATCACAAAATAATATTTTGCTATACACTGACCGCATTGACAATACATTTTCGGGGAGCAGAGACAGGGCGTACGTTCTGCCTCTGTTCTCTTTTTTGTCAATATGATAGAATAAAAGCCGGATCGATCAGAAAATACCAACGATCAGAGCGAAAGGAAAGTGGATGGAAAAAGGGAAGACGGTGGAAGTTCATATCGACGATATCACGCAGGAAGGTGCCGGTGTCGGGCGCGCGGAAGACGGGCGCGCTATTTTTGTGCGCGGCGCAGTGCCGGGCGACCGTGTCCTCGCAGAGGTCACGAAGCTGAAAAAACGCTACGCCGTCGGCCGACTGATCGAGGTGGCGGAACCGTCCCCATCCCGACGCGAGACGTTCTGCGAATATGCCGGGCCGTGCGGCGGCTGCCCGTATGGGGAGCTGCAGTATCCGGCGCAGCTCGAGCTCAAGCAGCAGCATGTAAAAGACGCGCTTCAGCGGATTGGCGGGATCCGGGAGCCGCTCGTCCGGCCGATCATAGGCGCCGCGGAGCCGAAGCGCTACCGGAACAAGGCCGTCCTGCAGATCGCCGGTGCGTTCGCACATTCGAAGATCGGGTTTTACCGGGCGGGGACGCATGACGTCTGCGACTGCCGGGACTGCCGGATCCAGATGCCGCCGGCCGCGGCGTGCGCAGAGGCGCTCAGACGTTTCATGAAGGAAGACAACATCGCTTCTTTTGACCGTCGAACGGGAAAGGGGCTCCTGAAGGGCATGACCGTCCGGACGGCGCGCGGGACGGGTGAAGTCATGGTGGTCCTCGTGATCAACGGGAAGGGGATCCCGAACAGCCAGAAACTCGTGGACCTGCTGGACGATGCGGTCTGGTCGCTCCCGCCGGACGAAGACGGCAGAGAGTACAGCCTGGAGAGCGTTTTTGTCAACATCAGCCGGGACGCACGGGAGCAGTACGGAAAAAAGACGGAGCTTCTGGCGGGACGTGATGTGATTCGCGAAGAGATCGGCGGTGTCCGGTTCGAGATCTCGCCGACCGCGTTCTATCAGGTCAATCCGGTGATGATGGAGAAGCTCTATAATCAGGTCCTGGAGTACGCGAAGTTGAAGTCGGGGAGTCGGGTGCTCGACCTTTACTGCGGGGCGGGCAGCATCGGTCTCTGGCTCGCGCACGCGATGGCCGGAAAGATCCATCTCCTGGGGATCGAGTCCAACCAGGAGGCGGTCCGGCAGGCGAACCGGAACGCGGTGATCAACGGGATCGTCGACGCGAGGTACATCGCGGGGAAGGCGGAGACCGTTTTGCCGGAGCTCATGCGCCAGAGCAGCGAATGCGACAGCGACGATCCGGAAGATCTCACGAAGATTCGTTTTGACGGAGCGGACCTTGTGATCCTCGATCCGCCGAGGGCGGGCTGTCAGGAGGCTCTTTTGAACGCGGCCTGCGAGACCGGCGCGGAGCGGATCATCTATGTTTCCTGTGATCCTCCGACGCTGGCGCGCGATGCGAAGTTCCTTTTGTCAAAAGGTTATTCGCTGGTTGAGACAGTGCCGGTCGATATGTTTCCCAACACCGGGCACGTCGAGACAGTGGCTCTGCTAACAAGAACAAATTGAAAGAGGGCCGAAAAAGCCCGTGTTTAAGCCATTTCTGCGGCATCCGTCTTTCTGAGAAGAGAGGCGGGTGCCGCGTTTTCTTTTAGAAAAAATGTGAAAGTTGGTCTGGCGTGACTGTGGGAAGGCTATTTTGATGAATTTTTAACTGGCGAGACTGTGGCTTTGCTATTTTCAGGGGTTGTGACTGTGGAAAGGCTATTTGAGCAGAAATAGAAAAAAGGCGATGCAGAATCATCATCTGCACCGCCTCCCATCGTGTTAATCCTCTTTGAAGAATTCGCTTTCCAGCTTCTTTATCCGCTTCCGATCGGAATAGATTGTGTTGCTGGGAAGATCCAGTATTTTATGAATTTCATTCACACTAAAACCTTCATCCTCGAGCAGCTTGATTTGAGCCAGTTTTTTCTGATGCTTCGCAAGAAAGTTAATAAGCTCGTCGTATAAAATACGCCCCATAGCTTCAGTGCTCGTGATGTCCTCTGTGGCAGGTTCCCAGTTGCTGTTCTTCTTCAGGTCTTCGATATAGGATGTTTGATTTGTCTCCATATCCTTCCCGGCATTTGGACAGCCGGTGCAGGATGCCCTGCGGCAGATGATCGGTGTTCCATGAGCACCTTCAACACGGCACTTATGTGAACGAAGATTACGCTTATCCTCCGACCAGTCAGGCCGCATCATCGCATTGAACAGTTCCTCAAGGACGGGTACCATGTAGCATTTGTACTGACGACTGCCTTTCCACCACATGCGGATAAGTTCTGGTACAAAGCTGTGTGCCGAGGTGTCAGCGGTCTCAATATCCATTGGATACATCCGGTATCCGTCAGGAGGTACGATTTCAACGCGTCCATCCTCATAGGTCTTAACTTCTACTGTTGCATAAACTCTTTCGTTGTCATAAAAATTTACTTGTTTGACTTCGATTGCCATCTTGGCTTCCTCGTTTCTTTCCGAAACGGGGAGCCGGTGATGACAGATTCAATTTTTCCTTCATTCAGGCCACCTAAGCGGGTT
>JBMNVA010000006.1:0-129145 GCA_050946555.1 Anaerovoracaceae bacterium
CTTCCGCGACGCGCCGTATCTCCCGTGGATCACGGAGGATTCCGGAAATCAGAAGAAATGGATGTCGGCGCTCCGGAATATCGAAGACTCCGGCTCCCGCTTCGTTCTGATCGTCGACCGGAGCGTGGACATCAATACCGCGGTCAACGCCATCGCGCTCTATCTTCCTTATCTCGCCCGGGGAAATATGGACCTCTATTACTATCCGCGCCAGCGGGACAACCTGATGCAGCTGCACTGGTATGTCGCGACAGAGACGGCGGCACTTCTTCATATGAGCATGATGGGGCAGGACGACAACGCTCCGTATATCTATGTCTCCGAGCAGCCTGCTGTCCGGCAGTACACGAAAGAGATCGAGGCACTGCTGGAGCGGTGTGTCAACGGTCTCCATACCTGCTCCTTCGGGATGTCTTCCGATTTCTGGAGATATTCCATCGTGCTCGACCATGACTCCGATTCTGCGGTCTGGAACTACTGGAACGGCCCTTCCCCGAGCACGATCCCGCGCAACGTCGTGAAATCCTTCGCGGCGCGCCTGAACCTCCATCTGCCGCCGATGTTCTACCGCTTCGAGGAACGGGCGAACGCGCATCTGGAAAAGCACCCGGTCTACGACTATGTCGCACTGCCGGCTCCGGAAAAGCTCGACCGGGACAGCATCCCGTACACCGGAGATTCGATGCTGGAGACGCCGGGCCTCTGCTACACCCCGAAAGAATTTGAGATGCACATCCGCCACCTCATCTATCTCCTGGAGACTTACGAAAATTATCACCTGATCCTCTGCCAGGATCATGTTTTCCCATGCAACATCTATGTAACGGAAAAAGGAAAACTGGTCACGGTGAGCGCCGAACCGCCTCACATCATGCGGATCGACCGGGACGGATTCATCGGCTATTCCATCACTTCCTATTTCCAGCAGCAGGTCAAGGGGTTCCGGGAGCTTCCCCGGGAGGAAACGATCCTCCGTCTGCGGAGCTATTTGTAAGGTCATCCTCTGCGCCTTCCCGGAAAGAGGCTTTCCCCGCCGGAATTCCGGAAGGGCGCGGCAACTCCCGCTTGTCACATTCGTGACGAAAAAGATGATGCTTCCTGTCAGGCCGCCCGGGTTATTATGAAATCAGGAAGATAAAACCCTTGCCGGAATGGCTGGCGCTCTCCACAGAGTGAACATCCGCCACAGGAGGTGACATCCTTTGATCAAAAAATACCTGGACTCACCGGAAGTCTTCAAAATCGATATGGATCTTCGTCCGTATCATGATTTCAGCGCGAACGTATACGTCGTCCGGACGCCGTCGCAAAGCCTCGTGATCGACTGCGGGCTCTATTCGAAGCGGTGCCGGGAGGAGCTGATCCGCGCCCTGCGGCAGCTCGAGCTGGACCCGAAAAATACAAGTCTCTTTCTGACGCATTTCCATCCGGATCATATCGGTCTCGTGGACGAATTTGAAAACAGGAACTGCCCGGTCTATATCAGTGAAGCGTGCCACAACTGCATCCGCACCTTCACCTCCGACGAAGGGCTGCGCCGCCTGGCGTCTTTTTATGAGCAGGAAGGCATCCCTGCGACCAGCTTCATCGCGAATGTTTCGGACTATACCCCGCGCCGCTCGTTTCCGGCGACACTGCTCCACGACCGCGATACCCTGACGGTCGGCGGCGTGGAATTTCAGTGTCTCCTTTCACCGGGCCATACGCCGGGGCAGATGGTGCTGTATTCACCGGAGTATCAGCTCCTGTTCTCCGGAGATCATATCCTCCCGAAGAGCAATCCGAACATCAGTCTGTGGCCGCAGACGCCGAACCCGCTGAAATCCTATCTGGACAGCCTGGAAATGCTGTCCGCGCTTCCCGTCCGCATGGTCTTTCCGGGGCACGACGATCCGTTCGAGGATCTGAACGCGAGGGCCCGGGAGCTGCAGCAGCATTACGCGAACCAGCTCGACGAACTGAGACGATACTGGGGACCGTTCCACTTCGAAGGCCTGACCGCGTTTGAGATCGCGGGGAAGATCTTCTATTCCCGCACGAAGAAGGACTGGGAATCCCAGCCGGAGATCATCCAGACGCTGGTCTCCTGGGAGATCCTTTCTCTGCTCACCTGGCTCGTGAATGCCGGTGAGATCACCAAGAAGAGCGACGGATCCGTCATGCGCTACCTCTACCGCCCGGGAAAAGACTGACGCTTGCCATTTCGATCGGAACGATCCCGATCGACTGCCATAACAATCTACTTTCTCCATACAAACAGCCGCCGTGCAGTGCTTTCGCTGCACGGCGTCCGTTTTTCAAAAGGGCCAGAGGAGAACTCTGTTATCTTATGAGTGAAACACTTTGATCAGAAAATGTATTCCCTCGACTTGAGGAACTTCTCATGGTTGGACAGGCAGGCGATCACATCGTCCCGCTGCTCCATCTCCCGGATCCAGATCATGGAATCCGCCATCTCCTCCCGGCTGGATACAACCTTCGGCATGATCATCTGCCGCCAGGAGATCGCTCCATAGCCGATGTCCGCCGTGAGGACGATCTTCTTTCCGTTATTGGAGATGATGGTCCCGCACTGACCTTCTGTATGCCCCAGCATCAGGACGAACACGACCGTTCCGTCTCCGAACAGATCGAAGCTCATGCCCTGCGGTCCGATCCCGGTCTTCTCCAGCTTGAATGTCTCAAGGCCGGTCCCTTCCCACATATGCGGGAGAAACGCCATCGGATTTTTCTGTGCGCCGGCGTATTCCAGATCGCTGACGAGCAGTTTCTTCGCGTTCTTCACGAGCTGAAGTCCGCTCGCGTGATCCGTATGCATATGGGACAAAACGACGTAATCGAGGTCTTCCGGTTTGATGCCCATCGATGCGAGTACTTCGTCGACCGCTTCCCCCTCCTTCTGCACCGGCGGATTGATCGTATAGTGGATCTCCGTCAGTTCTCCGACCGGGTCGGTCCGGACACGGGAGTTGAATCCCGTATCGATCAGCACACGGCCCTTCGGGTGCTCGATCAGATATGCCGTTACCGGGATCGTGATGTCGAACTTCTCATGATTGCGCCCGAAGCGGTATCCTCCCAGCGGATTGATCGTGGTTGCCACATCCGAGAAAATGTTGCATTCATCGACCAGCGTATCCCCGAGGTGAAGAACGTGCAGCTTGATCGGCGGATCCTTGTCGACCGACGGATCGTAAAGATCGATCGGCTCTTTCGATTCCTCCCATTCCTTTTTGATCCCGAGTGTATCCTGAACACTGTCGATGGACGCATCGACCGCTCCGACGATCTGATTCAGAAGTGCCCGCTCCTTCGTGGACGGATGGATCAGCTCCTGCACCATCTCCATCGCTTTGCTGTCTTTTTCGCTACTCACGTCTGATACCTCCTTTATCTGGTATTGACTCTGTCATCCTTTACAGATCTCTCGCGACGATGATCTTTTTGTCAGCATACGACTGGATGTCGCTCTCACTGTAGCCGAGCTCTCTTAATACCTTCGCCGTGTCCGTGCCGAGTTTTCCGGCCGGTTTATAGGCTGGCGCCTTGTCGTCGCCGAAGCGGAGCGGTGTCGTCCCCATCTTCCTCTTGCTCTTCCCGTCACGAAGCGTATATTCCAGGATGTATTCATTTTCCAGCGCTGCCGGATCGTTGATGAGGTCGGTGATCTCATTGACCGGAGTGACCGGGATGTTCGCCGCTGCCAGCTCTTTGATCCACTCTTTGCTGTCCTTCTTCAGGAACACCGGATCGATGGTCTCATAGAGCTCCGGCAGATGCTTGAACGCTTCGACCATCGTATTGAACCGTTTGTCGTCGATGAGGTCTTCCCGACCGAGGACCTTCATGCATCTTCCGAACGAACGGTCGTGATCCATGAGTCCCATGTAGATCCATTTGTCGTCCTTGCAGCGGAAGAAATTCATCAGCGGATAGTCGATCTGGAGACGGGATCTCGGATAAGAATTGCCGTTCTGCAGATCCCAGAGCATGAAGCTCATCGCCCAGATAGCCTGGCCGTAGATGGAGAGCGTGACCTTCTCCCCGACGCCGGTGTTGGTCCGTTCGTACAGTGCGGCTGCGATCCCTCCGGCGAGTGCGAATCCGGTGTTCAGATCTCCGAATCCGCCCGGCGCCTTCATGATGTTCGGAGCATCCGGCGGCGTGATGGATCTCTGCAGCCCGGTCATCGCCCAGTATGCGGTCATATCATAGCCCGGCGCGTCCTTATACGGTCCGACATCACCGTATCCTGTCAGATGCGCCCAGACCAGCTTCGGATATTTTTTATGGAGTGTCTCATAATCCAGTCCCATCCCGTCCAGCGCTACCTGCCGATAGCTTGACAGGAACACGTCTGCGGTCGCGATCAGTTTATCGAGGATCTCCGCCCCTTCCGGGCTCTCCATATCGATGGAAACGAGTGTCTTCCCGTAATTCTCAGAATCAAAGCCGATCTCGTTCACATCCTGAGGACCCGTCACATGGCGCGTCATATCTCCGAACGTATTTTCTACCTTGATGACCTCCGCGCCCCAGTCATGAAGCGTGCGGCCGGTTGACGGACCCGCCAGATAATTTGTCAGGTCAACGACTCTTACTCCTTTTAACGGACTGTTCATTAGTTACCTCCTTTGTTATAAATTCATTGTTTCATTAATGACAAAAGATTACTTGTTGAGGACCGGCTTGCGTTTTTCCACAAATGCCCGCTGGCTCTCGATCGCATCCTTCGTGCTCATGCCAACGCAGAGCAGCTCATTTTCATAATCCATGCCCATGTCTACTCCGATGTTGTCGGAGACACGAAGTGCCTTCTTCACCAGCTGCTGCCCGGAAGAACTCATCGCCGCGATTTTCGAAGCAAACTCGAATGTGCCTTTTTTCAGTTCTTCCGGTGTATCATACAGACGTTCGATCAGGCCCATCTCATATGCCTCCTCGGCCGTATAAGTATCTCCGGTCATGATCATTTCCGCGGCTTTCCCCCGGCCGATGATACGCGGCAGGATCTGCGTGACGCCTCCGCCTCCGAGTACTCCGAGCTTGCTCTCCGGCGACGCGAACAGGGCGGATTTTGACGCGTAGCGGATATCCGCGTTCAGCGACATCTCAAAGCCGCCGCCCATGCAGTACCCGTTGATGGATGCAATGACCGGTTTGATCATCGCACGGATGCTGCGGCAGTACTCCCCCTGACGTACACGCCAGTCCCAGGGAGTGGAGTAGGATCCGACGTTGGATTTCAGGTCGGTCCCGGCGCAGAACACATCCGGCCCCCCTGTCACTACAACGACACGGATCCCTTTGTCCCGGTTGATTTTCTGCATATACTCGTACAAATCGTTTTCCAGTTCATGCGAAACGCAGTTCTTTTTTTCCGGACGGTTGAACGTGATCACCGCGATACCGTCACTTTGTTCAAACAGAATATCCGCCATGCCGGCCTCCTTTCATTACAAACCCCTTTTTTCACGTCTCGTTCACTTTGACTGTATTTTTCTATTAGTAGAATAACCCGGATTTTGTGACATGAATGAACCTCTTCCATGGAAAAATAGTGACAGGGAGAGGCCCGCCCGGCACGGCGCTCCGCCGCATAAAAAACCGGAGCCCTGCGAACTGCAAGGGCTCCGGCGGAGCGTCAATATTCTTTTTCAGCCGTTTCCGTTTACTTCACCGGCACACAATGTTTGTCGTTGATCTCCTTGACCTTGTTCACGCGGCGGCGGTATTTCTCCTCCATCAGCGGCTCGGTCGAAAGCCAGGTCTTGACGATCTCCATCGCCATCATGCTCCCGATGATCTTCGCGCCGATGCAGACGACGTTCGAATCCGTGTGGAGCCTGGCGAGCGACGCGCAGAACGGATCCTGACAGACCGCGGCGTAGATCCCGCTGATCTTGTTCGCGATCAGCGCGCTGCCGTAGCCGACCCCGTCCACAAAAATCCCCCGGTCGCATTCTCCTTTTGCCACCGCGAGCGAAGCCGGATACACGAAGTCCGACAGGTCGCACGACTCCTCGTCGTACGTCCCGAAATCGACGACCTCATGGCCCTGACTCTCCAGATACGCTTTGATCTCATTCTTCATCGCCGTGCCGGCGTGATCATTTGCCATTGCGATTTTCAAAAAGCGTCACCTCCCTGTAATGTCCCTGACGATACAGGATCCGGGCGCCGGTGCATTTGCCGGCCCTTCGGTCCTTCTACAGACAGCATACCATATCCCGCTGCGGGAATCACCGGGCGGCCGAAAATTATTTCGAGCGGGGCAGATTTCACAGCGGACCATTTCCCAGAGAAAACGAATGATTTCCAAAAAACCTGCGCGCGCCGGCCCCGTTCGTGGTATCCTATGGAAAATACAGAAAGGACTGCTATGAATCAGAAAAGGACCGGCTGCCTCGTCTGCGGCGCGCCGCTGAAATATTCAAAAACTCCGAAGCCCGTCACCTGCGTGTTCTGCGGACGGGAATTCTCCGCCCATGCCGTCTGCGAAAACGGCCACTACGTCTGCGACGAGTGCCATTCGAAAAAAGGGATCGAAGGGATCCTCCGCGTCTGCCGCGGAACCGACAGCCGGGACCCCGTCGCGATCGCGATGAAAGCGATGCGGGATCCGTTTGTCGCCATGCACGGACCGGAGCATCACGTCCTGGTCGGGGCCGCGCTTCTCGCGGCGTACCGGAACAGCGGCGGCGGCATCGACCTGGACGCCGCGCTGGAAGAGATGCGGGCGCGCGGCGCGGAATATCCGGGCGGCGCGTGCGGATACTGGGGATGCTGCGGCGCGGCAGTCAGCGCGGGGATGTTCCTCAGCATCGTGACCGGAGCGGATCCGCTGAGCCGGGAAAGCTGGAGCATGGCGAACCGGATGACCTCGCTCGCTCTGAAGCGGATCGCGGACCAGGGCGGGCCGCGGTGCTGCAAGCGGGATTCCTACGCGGCGCTTTTAGAAGCCGTGAAATTCTGCCGGGAAGAGCTCGGCGTTTCGATGCAGCTCCCGGAGAAGATCGTATGTCCTTTTTTCAAAGAGAACAATGAATGCCTCGGGGAAGCCTGCCCGTACAACCCGCGGCATCGGCAGTAAAAAACGGTCCTTCTGAGGAAGCGCTGCGCCTCCATCAGAAGGACCTCTATCTTAAGGAAAATGACTGGCAAAATCCGAGGGATCCTTTTGTCCCTGCGAAACGACTGAAAACTCTGAGGGACTTCTTATATCCCTGCGATCCTTTACGCGGCGCTGACCTCAGGCGCCGCTTCCGCTTTTTTTGATTTCCCCATCACATCCCGGAGTGCACGACGGTAAAGGAAGATCACGAGCAGCGTGGAGAGGACGTCCGCGACCGGCTGTGCCCAGACCAGCCCGTACACGCCCATTACGGACTCCAGAAGGAACAGCGCCGGGATGTAGATGATCCCCTGGCGGCTCGAGTTGATGATCAGCGCCGACCCCGACGCACCCATCGCCTGGATCGCGTTCAGGTAGACGTAATACAAGCCGAACAGGAAGCTGGTCGTCAGGAAGATCTTTGAGAAACGAATTCCGTAATTCAGCGCCTCCTGATTCGTCAGGAACGCTCCGACGATCTGATTGATGAAAACATAGCACAGGATCGTCATAGCCGCACTCATCAGGAACGAAATGATCACTGAGTAGCGCATCGATTTCTTGAAGCGGTCCCACAGCCTCGCACCGGTGCAGTAGCCGAACAGCGGCTGGACGCCCTGCCCGAAGCCGATGCAGATCATCCCGGTGATCATCGTCACCTTCATCGCGACGCCGATCCCCGCGACCGCGAGATCCCCGTACGCGGCCATCCGCGCATTGACGACGATCTGGGAGACGCTCATCAGGAGCGAGCCGATCGCCGCCGGGATCCCGATCGAGAGGACACCTGAAAGCACATGATCCCGGATCTGGACGTCACGGATATTGACGCTCAGGCTTGATTTCCCGGTCAGGAAGTAAAGGATATAGTACAGCGCTCCGACGATATTTCCGATCACTGTCGCCACCGCGGCGCCTGTCACATCAAGGTGGAGCAAAAGGATGAAGATCGGGTCGAGGATGACATTCAGCAGATTGCCGATCAGCTGCCCCATCATCGCCTGACGCGATTTTCCTTCCGCCCGGATCACATTGTTATAGCAGTTGGAGATCAGGACAAAAGGACCACAGAACGAAACGATCGTAAGATAGTTTTTGGTCATGTCCCAGGTGGCGCTGCTCGCGCCGATCAGCTTCAGGATCGGATCCATGAAGATCAGGAAGCAGGCCGCCATCACGATCCCGACGACGACGCAGGCCCACATGCAGAACGCGCTGACTCTGCGCGCGTAGTCCCGACGCCCTTCGCCGAGGGCCCGGGAGATCACCGACGTCCCGCCGATACCGAAGATCGTGCCGACGGCCATGAAGAACAGGAAGACCGGCGTGGCGAGCGAAATGGCGGAGACCTCCAGCGCCTTATGCGTCTGCCCGATGAAAAACGTATCCGCCACGTTGTAGATGAGCACCATCAGCATTGCCAGGATGGCGGGGATCGCATTGTTCGCGATCGCACGCGGGATGGACATCGTGCGGAATACATCTTCCGCCGCGGTAATGCTTTGCTGCTCCTGCTTCCCCTGCAGCTCTTCTTCGTTCTCTTTCAGCTCCTCTTCATTCTGTTTCGGATCCCTGATCGAAGCCCTGTCTTTTTCTCTTACTGTCATTCCATTACCTCCCTGAATCCCAATTTAATAGCAAACTATTGATTTAAGCCGTTGAATGCCCGCCGGTGAAGCGGGCAGTTTCCGTTATTTTATGTGCTCTCGAATCGTCTATTTCAAATCATCCCGCATCTTCAGAAGAAGCCGGATCAGCGTATCCCGTTCTTCTTCGCTCAGGGATCGGACCAGGCGCGTCTCAGCTTCATCCATGTTCTGGCGGGCGGCGGCGTACATCTCTTCCCCGGCTTTTGTGATGCGGACGATCTTCACCCTGTGGTCTTTATCCGAGATAAAACTCTCGACCAGGCCTTTCGCTTCCAGCCTCGATTCGATGCCGACTGTGGTGGACTGCGCTACACGGATCCGGCTTTCGAGCTGTTTCATCGAAAGCTGCCCGCCTCCCTCATGGAGGTGGACCAGCATCCCGAGCTGCGCCATAGTGATCCCCATCGGTCGCATCGCGTTGTTCGCATTTTTTTCGAGCTCGTCATTGATCTGCTTGATCAGTTCTGCTACCGCGTATGCCATTTTTCACCTCTCGTTCAATAGCACACTATTGTTTGCGATAGTATAATAGCATGCTTTCGGCTTTATGTCAATAGCATGCTTTTGATTTTTTATATTCTTTCTGTTTTTTCCCGGCCCGGCCCCCGATGGATCCGGAGACTGAAGAGACTCGCCATCGTGCAGAGGCAGACATCGATCAGCCAGATCGCGTTGTAGCCGCCCGTCACCTCAAGCAGTACGCCGCCCAGCCATGCGCTGAAAAACGCGCCGATCTGATGCACGAGGAACAGCAGGCCGATGAGTGACGCCACCTGCGCGAGCGGGAAATTCTCATTAACGAGCCCCGACGTCGGAGAGACCGTCGCGTCTCCCGTAAATCCGAGCCCGATCGAGAACACGACCGCCGTGAAGATATTTTTCGGCATCAAAAAGAGATAGAGCAGGACCCAGACTGCGCGGAAGCCGTAGTAAAATCCGAGAAGGTCCCCTTTGCGCACGCGGGTGCTCAGGTATCCCGAAAGCAGCGCGCCCAGGATCGTCGCGATCCCATACACTGAGTACGCCCAGCTCGCCGCCGTCTTTTCGATCCCGTACGACACAAACTGCGAAAACAGGTGCGATTCGATGATCACCATATGGAATCCGCACGTCGAAAAGCCCGCGAGGAGCAGCCGGTACGTCCGGTTCCGGAACGCGTCCCGGAACAGCACATTGACCGGAGGGAGATCCTGCCGTTCCGGCGATTCCCTCTTCGGATCTCTTTTTGTCACAACAAACGCCACCGGGATCAGCGCCGCCGCGACCCCGAACAGCATCATCAGCGTGGCGAACAGGCCGCCCGCGTTCAGGACACCCTGCATCAGCGGCGACAAAACGAATCCGACCATCCCGGCCGCCGCGTTCAGCATCCCGGAGATCAGCATCGCGTTTTTCTGCCCGACAAAGTGGATCGAGGAGGTCAGGACCAGCCCGAACGCCAGCGCGCCCGCGCCCGCTCCGAAGATGAACCCGAGTGAGATCAGCAGCATCACGAAGGAATGGGACAAAAGCATCCCGATCATGCTCAGCATCAGGAGTCCCGAACCGAGCGTGAGCACTTCACGGTTCGAGCGTTTCCCCGCGAGGATCCCGAAAAGCGGCTGCGTCGCGCCGAACACGATCTGCATCACCGCGATGCAGAAGCTGACCTGCTCATAGCGCAGGCCGCAGTGCTCCGCCAGCGGGTTCAGCAGGATCCCGATGTCGCTCCGGATCCCGGCGCCGACGCCATACAGCACGCAGGCGATCAGCCCGAACAAAATCACCAGTCCGACCGAAAGTTCTCCTGACTTCCTGTTCCCCATCGTCTTTCTCCAGTCACCAGTTCCTCTCATTTTTCCGCTTCCCCGCCGCTTGTCTGCGGCGGAAGCTACGATATGTGCATTATAACGCACGATTCTGAACGATTCAATAAAAAACCGTGAGAACAGGCATTGCCAACCTCTCACGGCCAATATTCCTTTTTGTCAAAAAGATTCTTCTGAAGAGAATGGATCAGAGGCGTTTGTCGAGCACGCGCACCGCGTACCGGACGCAGTCCTCGCAGCTGCACAGCGGATCGCCTGTCTCTTCTCTTTTGATGTCGCCGCAGATCGTCGCGCCGACCAGGCTCTCGAACTCATCGAGCATCGCGGAGGAGGTCTCCTTCGCCTGATGACGGTCTTCCCCTTTCAGCAGGTTCGCGGCGATCACCGCGCCGACCAGCGCACCGCACGTCGCCTTTTGCCCGCCCATGCCCGAGCCGAAGCCGGAACCGAGCTGGAGGAGTTCGCTTTTCGATTTCCCAAGGTCATCGGCATATGCCAGAAGCACCGACTGGCAGCAGTTCATCAGATCCTTGTTCTTGACTGCCTGATTTTCCCGTTTCTCACTCATGATTTCCCTTTCTGCAGAGATCCTGCACCTTCGGCGTCAGCCTTGCAGGGCCCGGTCGAACGCGCGCTTCACGTTCGCGCGGATCTCGCGGTACCGCTGGCCCGGCCGCGCCTCATATACTTTTTCGTCGCCGACGTACAGCGTCGGAACGTAATAATAATCATGTGCATCGGAAAGATCCCGGCGGCGTGTCTCTTCGACCATTTCGATCTCGAGCGCTCCGTACGCCGGATCTTTTTCTCGTAATTCATGGACGGCCTGCATCGCGTCCCGGCAGTACGGGCAGCCGTCCAGATAAAACATCAGGATCTTCTTCACGCGGACTTCTCTTCTTTCTTCTGCTGCTGGATGTAGCCGGCCGCGCTGATCGCGGCGACGTTGCCCTCGCCGGCGGCTTTCATATACTGGTACGGCGTCCCGGTGATATCTCCGGCGGCGTAAAGCCCCGGAAGGTTCGTCTCCATGCTGCGGTTTACCGCGACGTGCCCGCGCTCGGTCGAAAGACCCGGCACCAGGCGGTCCGGTGCGATGCTCTGCCGCAGGATGAACACGCAGTCCGCTTCATACGAGTTTTCTTTTGTCTCAAGCACGACCTTGGCATCTTCCCGGGAGATCTTCTGCGGACGCTCGCGGACGATGCGAATCGAATCCGGAAGGTCCGGCTCCTCGCGGTACAGCGGGAAATAAGTCACATCCGAGCTGAAGTCGGCGAGGAACGCCGCTTCGTTTTCTTCCCCCTGGCTGCCGCCGATGACCAGGACCGGACGGCCGCGGTACAGCGCCGCGTCGCAGGTCGCACAGTAGCTGACGCCCTGACCGACGAGTTCGTCCTCTCCGGGATATGTCTTAGCCGGTGCGACGCCGGCGGCGAGGATGACCGTCCTCGTCTCGACGAAATCCTGCCCGATCTGCACGCTGAAATAGTCACCCATGCTGTAGATCCCGCCGATCCGCTCCTCGCGGATCGGGATGCCGGCGCCATCGATCTGATCGAGGAACGCCTGCGCGAGCTCCGGCCCGGTCACGTTCGGGATGCCGAGATAATTCGTGATATCCGGGGCTTTCTGCACTTTGTCGCTGATGTTCCGGCTGCCGAACAGCAGGAAATCCAGGTTCCTGTTTTTCGCGGTCAGTGCGGCGGAAAGGCCGGCCGGACCGCTTCCTATGATGATAAGGTCATACCGTTTCGTTTTGTCTTCCATCTGCTGCATCTCCTGTTCTTTCATAAAAATCATTCCTGTATAAGGAGGCAGCGATACCGCGATACCGTTATCCGACTATCCGGTCATCCGGCTATCCGGCCATCCGGCTGTTCGGTCATCCGGCTATCCGGCCATCCGGCTATTCCGGGAATCCCCGGACGACTGCGACGCCCGCGCTCACACCGAGCCGCGTGGCTCCGGCGCGGATCATGGCCGCCGCTTCCTCTGCGGTATGGATGCCGCCTGAAGCTTTTATACCCATTTCCGGGCCGACAACACGCCGCATCAGCCGGACGTCCTCCGGCGTCGCGCCGCCGGTCGAGAAGCCGGTCGATGTTTTGACAAAATCCGCCCCGGCATTTTTTGCCGCGAGACAGGCCCGGACTTTTTCGTCCTCAGTCAGAAGACAGGTCTCGATGATGACCTTGACCGTTTTTCCTTTTGCCGCCCGAACGACCGCCGCGATATCCTGCTCCGCGAGATCCGCGCGGTTCGATTTGAGCGCGCCGATGTTGAGGACCATGTCGACCTCATCCGCGCCGACAGCGATCGCGTTCTCTGCCTCGAACGCCTTCGATTCACTGGCCGAAGCCCCGAGCGGGAACCCGATGACCGTGCAGGCCCGGACGTCCGTACCGGCGAGGTTCGCGGCGCAGCGCGGGACATAGCACGGGTTGACGCATACCGACCAGAACCCGTTCTCCACCGCATCCCGGCAGAGGCGGTCGATCTGTTCTTCCGTCGCCTCCGGTTTCAGCAGGGTGTGATCGATCATCCCGGCGACCGTTTTTCTTGTAAGTTCCATGACGTGCCCTCCTTCGTACTTTTATTTCAGTTCGCAGATGAACGAGATCCTTCCGTCCTTCCAGTCTGCGCGGATGCTGCCACCGTACTGGGTGCAGATGCTGTCCGCGATCGAGAGGCCGATCCCGTATCCGCCCTTATCGATGTTGTGCGCCTGATCCTCGCGGTAGAAGCGTTCAAAGAATCTGGAGTAGTCGACGTTTTCGCCTTCCGCGTAGTCGTTCGAAACGGTGAGCACGAGCCCGCGGTCTTTTTTTACCCGCTTGAGGCGGACGAGGATCGTCCCTTCCGGATCGCAGTATTTCAGCGCGTTGTCGATCAGGATCGTCGTCAGCTGGCGGAGCTTGCTGCCGTCCACACTGAACTTGATTCCGTCTGTGATCTCTTCCTTCAGCGTCTTGTTCTGCTGGAGCGCGAGGCTCTTGTACGGCTCCACCGTTTCACTGACCGTCTTCGACGCATCGACCGGCTCGAGCGATCCGCGTTCCTCCTGCTCTTCCGCGCGTGTGATCATCACGAGGTTCTGGATCAGTCCGCTCATGCGGTCCACCTGTTCGATCGTCGAGTCGTTCCACTCGTTCTCCCCGTTCATCATCTGCTCCAGCTCGGTGTTCGCGCGGATGACGGCGAGCGGCGTCTTCAGCTCGTGGCTCGCGTTCGTGATGAACTGCTTCTGCCGGCGGTTGTTTTCGATCGTCGGGCCGACCACAAAGCTGGAGAATGCCCTGACAAGAAAGAAGATCGCGATCAGACCGACGACGCTGATACCGATAACGATATAAATCATCCGGGTCAGCGTATCGATCTCGGCCGAGCAGTCCAGGATCACGACGACAGTCCTCCCATTACTGATCTTCTTCGACTTGTAGTAATATTTTCCGTAGCGCCCGAGCTTGGAGTCCTCTGCATTTTTCCGGATTTCATCGGTGTATCCGAGGTAGAGATCGGCGTTCTCGGAGCGTGCTGCGCTGCGGTATTTTATGACATTTCCCTTTTTGTCATACACGGCGAGGAAAAAGAACCTCGAATTGAACGTGATCTGGAACGAATTGAAAAACGACGGATTTCGTGCCGCGTCGTCTTCACGGCGTGTCTGCTGCTGGCCCTGCGACTTGATGATGGAATCCAGCGTGTCGTTGATCAGCGAGCGCGTACTGTACATCGTGCCGATGGACACAACACTTTCCAGCGTGACCAGCACAATGATCACGGAGATCATCGCGACCGCGATGAAGTGCTTTCTCAGTTTTTCGATCTCTCTCGTATTCATGCGTCCGCTCCGCTTTCCGCGCCGGCCGGGCTCGCATCGCGCTGCCCGTCCGCCTGCGTTTCAGAGGTCCCCGGCCGGATCTGAAAACATCCGCCGCGTTCTCCCTTGATCGACACAGCCGATCCGATCGCCTTCAGTTTCCCTTTCAGATAGGAAATGTACAGCCAGACGGTGTCCTCCTGCGCGTCCGGCTCATTCGGCCAGATGTGCTCCAATAGGTACTCCGTGCTGAGCTCGAGGTCCGCGTTCTGGATCAGGGTCTGCATCAGCTCAAATTCCTTCACAGACAGCTGCACGGCATTCGCCGTCTCCATCGAAAACGTCTCGCCGTTCAGGCTCACATCCTCGTACTGCAGCGTCTTCTGATTATAGGTCATCGCCCGCCGCGCCGCGCTCCGCACCCGTGCCAGAAGCTCCTTCATGGCGAACGGCTTCGGCAGATAATCATCCGCGCCGGCATCGAGCCCGGCGACCCGGTCGTCCACCTCCGCTTTCGCCGTCAAAAGGATGACCGGCGTCAGGATGTGGCGGCCGCGGATCTCCCGGAGCACCTCGAGCCCGTCCTTCTTCGGCATCATGATGTCCAGGATGATCACATCATAGCTGTCCTGCATCGTGAAGCTGAGCGCCTCCTCGCCGTCGAACGCCGAGTCGACCTCGTAGCCCTGAAGTTCCAGCATTTTCGAAACAGCCCGGTTCAGATCACCGGTGTCTTCCGCAAGCAGTACTTTCACTTTTTTCCCCCTCTATCCATTAAAGTTCTTCCTGAAAAATCAGATCGCGGATCGTCTGCATCGACACGTCCGTTGACGCGAGCTCATCGGCACACCGCTTGAGTTCGGCGACGAGAAGCGCCTCTCTGCCTTTGACGTTCCGCTTATATTTCATGTTGTGCTCAAGCGCGGCCCATGTGTCCATCGAGATCGTCCGAAGCTGCACCTCGACGTAGTAGCCGCCGGTCTTCAGGATCATGTGATAGCTCCGGTAGCCGTTCTCCTTCGCGTGGCTGATGTAGTCTTTTTCCTCGATCACTTCATATCCCGGAAGGCTTTTCAGATAATCCCGGACGCCGTAGACGTCGCTCAGGAACGCGCACACCACGCGGATCCCGATCGCATCCCGGATCTCTTCGAGCGCGCTCTCCTCCGTCTCCGGGAGCTCCCGCCTGCGGCATTTTTCCCGCATGCTGTCTTCGCTCTTGATCCGGGACAGACAGTGCTCCACCGGATCCATCCCGGTCTTTTCGAGCTCCGCCTCCCGATAATTCTGGATCTCTTCCATCACGCCGTCCATGACGCGGCGCATCTCCGGAAGATGTTCACCATAAATACTTTCGCTCATAGTCCCCTCTTTTCGTGTGATACATTTATTTATACCAGAAAAACGTAAACGCTGCCTGAAAAAAATGTGACTGGCATATAATATTTTGCCTCGCAGCCCGCGCCCCGCCCTGTGGTGTATAATGGAGAAAAAGGATCCAAGCTGGCTGCCCCGCGCAGCCGGCTCCCGGAACGGCACATCCTTCCGGGCACACTCCAGGGAGGGACAAAATGAATACGAGCTGTCTTCAGATCTACACCGGCAACGGCAAAGGCAAAACGACGGCCGCGCTCGGCCTGATTCTCCGGGCCGCCGGAAGCGGTCTCCGCGTTTACCTCGGCCAGTTCATCAAAAGCATGGAATATCACGAGATCGGCATCCTCCGCTCGCGCTTTCCGGAAGTGACCGTCGAGCTGTACGGCGACGAAGGCTGCATCGTGGACCGCGATCCGGATCCGCGCGACATCCGCGCCGCCATGGACGGGCTTTCCCGGGCGCGCGCCGCACTCGGTTCCGGCAGCTACGATCTCGTCGTCCTCGATGAGATCTTCATCCCGATGTATTTCAAGATCCTCTCGGAGGATGACGTTCTGTCCATGCTCCGGGAGTGGCGGGAAAAAGAAAAAGCCGGAGGCTTCCACACCGAGCTCGTGCTGACCGGCCGCTACGCTCCGGAGTCGATCCTCGCGCAGGCGGACCTGATCACGGAGATGAAGGAGGTCCGGCACTACTACGAAAAAGGAATCGAAGCACGGGATGGGATCGAGCGGTGAGAGCAATGATCCAGCGGTGATCTCTCGGTATGCCTGCGCTGACCCTGCGCGACTACACAGTTATCCCGCGACGATCCTGCGATGATCTCTTGGTAAGCCTGCGCTGACCCTGCGTCTCTATTTCCCCAGTGCGTTCTCTTCGGAGCCGCCGCCGATCAGCGGCTTCGTAAATTTGTAATGGAAGTTGTGCATGCCCTCCCGAAGATAAAAGCGGTGGGTGTCCGTCCGCAGCTGATTGCAGGCGACCTCGATCTGCACGCACCCGGCGCTTTCTGCGATGCGGCACGCTTCTTCCAGCATTTCTTTCCCGATGCCCTGGTTCCGCCATCCCTCATCCACGGTGAACTCCAGGATCTCCGCGATCCTGTTGCAGTGATGCAGCTGCTCTTCGAACCTCAGGTTGAGTTCCCCGATCACGCGTCCCTCTTTTTCCATAAGGAGACAATAATAGCGGGGATCCTCGAGCTGCCGGCGGAAGATCCGAATGAACGGATCGTAAGGGAGCTCTGTTTTTTCCATATCGCAGATCAGCTGGTAGACCCGTTTGCCGTCATCAAGCATCGCTTTCCGGAACATGGCATCCTCCTTATCGCTCAATTTTTCTGGTTTCTGGCGAGTCCAGTATAGCACAGATTTCAGCCCGGGACGCATATTGTCAACAACATTTGTTTCTGGTCCGGGAATCCTCCGATCCGGCCATGACAAAAGAAAATCATCTGCGGATAGTTGCTTTTAAATTATGAAACGTGTTAGTATGATGTTTGTCCGCTCATCGTTGGAAAAATTGAACTTGTACGGCCTGCCTCCGCGAAAGGCGAGGCACAGCATGAAAAGAATATTGACCGCATGTAAAGATTTTACTTTTAATCTGTGTTATAATTCTTTCAACAGTTCTTCGAGCATTGTGCACCAGTAGCTCAGGGGATAGAGCGTCGGTTTCCTAAACCGTGCGTCGGGTGTTCGAATCGCCTCTGGTGCATTAAACAAGGGAGAGGCCTTAAGGCATCTCCCGATTTTAGTATAATCAAGCGATTCGAACACCGCCGTAGCTCACAGCGACTCGCTTTGCTCGTCGGTGAGCCTGACGCGGGACCTGCCTGCGACTCGCTAAGCTCGTCGGGCTAGGTCTTTGGCCGTGAAGCACCACGGAGCAAAGCTCCTGTGCTTCTGGCACGGGACCTACCTGCGGCTCGCAAGCTCGCCGGGTTAGGTCTCCGAAGGGCGGCAGGTCGCCTTGCGACCTGCGTAAATCGCCTCTGGTGCACCAGTCCTAGATCGTTGTGATGACTGGATTTTCAGTCATTACAGCAATTTTTCTTTTTTCTGCGGCTTCGCAGATTTTACCAAAAAAATGCCTTTATATACTCCCCAAACATGGACGCAAAATCAAGAAACACGGAGTTATTACTCCTACTGTGGCCAAAAGAAGAAGAACGGGAGGTATAAATTGATCTCAGGGCATAGACGGAAACACGCATGTGAGATTGCGGGTATCCCGACTCTGAGATGCAAAGTGCTCGATATGTCGAAGGATGAAGCCTCTATATTCATGGTGGATTCCAATATGAAAAGGACTAACATCCTGCCGAGTGAAAAGGCGTTTGCTTGTAGGCTGAGACTTGAAGCAATGAATAGACAGAGTATGAGGACGGATTTAACTTCTGTTCCAGTGAGCCAAATGCATTCCATAAATCAGTTAGCAAAGGAAAAGAAGCTAGCAGTAGACAAATACAAAGGTATGTACGTCTTACTTATCTGATACCAAGGATACTGGAACTCGTGGATCAGGGGATGATAGGAATACGTCCTGCTGTTGAGATATCGTATCTTCCGACGAAATACCAGAAAGATTTGATGGACTGGATGGAGATAGAGCAGAGCACGCCGTCGCACACAGGCGATAAGGATGAGGGAAAAGTTCGAAACTGGAAAACTTACAGAGAAGGATATCGAGGACATCATGAGCGAGGGAAAACCAAGTCAGGTAGAGAAGTTACATCTCCATGCTGACAGGATCAAGAACGTATGATAAACTGATACATAGTTGATGATGCGTTCTTATTGAGAAGGAGAAAGAATGAATAGTTCAGAAATTTGCCAAAATACCGCAACGACAAAAAGATTCTATAATGTTCTGAGAAACGTCCTTGTTGTTATGTTGTTCACACTAGTTGCTGTCACATTGATACCGTTGATCTCTAGTCTATTCGTCTATGCTGATACACAGACGACATCCCGTGTGACTTTACTTTATGGAGAGGTTAAAGATATTTATGGGCAAGAAGTAGAAATGTACAAAGATATAGATCTTGATAGCGGTACGGATCTTACGGAGTATACCAGTGGAGCGGAAACCGTGCTGCCTACGGACTGGAAAATGGACGGATACGTTTTTGACGGTTGGTATGAAAACGAAAAACTAGAAGGAGAACCAGTAACTAAGATCCCTAGTGATGCCAATGGAGATAAAACTTACTATGCCAGATGGTATCCGGAAAACGAAGAAAAACTAACAAAAGGGCTAGCCCGTGAACTTTACAACTGTGATTTTTTGACGGAGAGATTTGAAACGGGTAAGAATCCATATACTTACGAAATTTCCGATACAAGCAAAGGATCTCTCGTAACCAGGATATTTCAGGACAGTAAAAAATATAGTGAAATGTATATTGGATATTATCCCAGAGTGCCCGGCACTACGACCATAACCTTAAAGAAAAACGGGAGAATCGAGTGGGTGGATCGTATTCAAGTTACAGAGGCGTATTTGAGCGAGTACGCAAATTCTTTTGTGTCAAATCTCAATAAAGACTTCAACGATGAAGCGTACTATGGGGGAGGAGATATTGAATATGGAGAGGATGAAATAGGAGGAGGAGAATATATAGGTGTAGAATTGCCTGATTTACTTGATTTGGGACGACTCAGAATCATTGCTAAAATAGGAGACAAAACATATAAGGGCCGGGTATTGATGTTAAAAGATGGCTCTGGCTACTATTGTTATCGGATTAAACTTCCAAAATACAAAAAGCTCGGAACAAAAGTCAAAGTAACCATTTCTTTAGATGGAAAGAAGCGCATCAAAACTTTTTCATACAAAAAAGACTCAAGTGACGATCTTATTAAGTGCAGTCGCATCTATAGATTCAGCAAAAAGAAGACCATCAAGATTTATAACGCCTACAAAGACGACTATGTTAAAATCAAGATCGGGAACAACAAGACAATCACAAAACGCATAAAACGCAGTGCGCATTTAACGAAACTCGCCGTGAATTTCAAACCGCAGCAATACGGACGTACAGTCAAAGTGACAGTATATAATAGATTCAAACAAAAGGTTCGAACTAAAAAGTATGTCGTATATTTTGCAAATAAGTTAAGAAAGGGGTATACGAAAAGTCAAGTAAAATATATTCCAGGCTGGCGACATCCATCTCATAAAAGCGTCTATGGTAATTACACAACCTGGTATTATGACGGCTATTCAAGGTACGTTGAATTTTACAATGGACGTGTTACCGGATGGCATCGGTGATTTGCCAAGAAGATGATATAATGCAGTAGAAGTACCACGACTAGTACACAGCGGGGCTGTCGCATAAAAAAATGCGGCAGCCTCAATTTTTATGTCTGCCCGGTTGGACATCGTCTCCTCAAAAACCGGCGAAATCGTTGCAATCACTTGTTTTTTCAAAAAACAAATTCCCGGCATCATCCAGGATATCATCCGCACTCTCGATATCGTACTCCTCAAGAAGTCCCTGGATGAGTTCCCGCCTTTTTTCGGTCATTGGTTTCGGCTTGTAGACATTTTTCTTTTTGTTAGCCATAGCAAAGGCCTCCTTATGATGATTGTATCATCACAGAAGGCCTGTCACTATGAATTTATAGACTTTATTTCACAAGCGGGGGTGCAGACATAATTTTGGACACTTAAAGGGCTATTCCAAGACTGTGTCCGCACTTCCGGCTCTCTTCCACCTTTACAACTTCTCATACGCGTATCTCGGATCATCGTCCTCATGTACGTAGATCACTCCACAGCGTTTGAAGCCGAGCTTTGTCAAAAGGTTCTGCATCACTTTGTTGTCAAAATGCGTGTCCATCCTTAAGTGTCCGCACTTTTCAAATGCCCAGCCGATACAGTACGAGCCGATCCCTTTGACCGAACCGTCTCCGGCTATGCGGTGCACCACACCGTATGTGTTCCCGTCTTCGCCCAGCCTCTGCACACCAGGCCACTCGCCGTCATAGATTTTTTCGTACGTATCCTCAATATGAGACCCGAAGTTGTAATAGAATGTCCCGACGATGCGTCCGCCCGATTCGCACACATAGCTATGCCCGGTTTCTATGTCGTTTTTCAAAAGATCCTCAGGCGGCCAGCCCGTTGCTCCCCACTGTCTCGGATTACCGTGCTCGGCCATGAATTTCCTCGCGTTAGCATAGAGCTCCAGCATCTTCGGCAGATCTTTCATTGTGCTTCTGCTTATCGTAAAATCCTCATACTGCGCGTCCATATATTCGCCCTATCTTTTTGTTAAATCCTGTGCGTGCTCGGCATTTGCAGCAGAGCGGAGCAGCTTTTTTACGAATTATGTTATCTCCAGTCATCTCAATCGCTGCCATAAACAACATACTTTTTTCCCTTTTAGTAGTAACGAATATTTTCCTGCAGCTGCTCTGATCGGTAATATCCTTTACCGCCGATTTAATCTGCATCACCCTCAAGATCATCGATGTCTTTGCCCGTGAATAAATTTTTATGGCAGTAAAATGAGGTGATTTTAGTATCATAATTTTTCTTGGATTTCTGATAAAGCGTAAACGTCACATGCCCTTTCTTTGTTTTATCATATGTTGCAAAACTGCTTGAGCCATTATTCTGCGGGAAAAAGAATATGAACTCATTTCTCCCGAGCTGCCTCATCGACATTGTCCTTTCCCCGGTATAATCTTCCCATTTCCACTTCAGAATATTGTAATCATAATATTTCACAGAAGTCGATGCCTCTTTGAGAAGCAGATTGCCTCCCCACTCGACTACAATAGCATCATCATAATATGACGCCAGATATGGTTTTTTCCATACGTATGATATCGTGACTCTATATTCAGGTCTTGTTTTTGTAGATTTATTTTCCACTGTCATTATGTATTATGTTATCTCTATAAGTACCATTATACCTTTCTATTTTTTGTTCGTATAGATTTTTAATATTCTCGTAAAAAGAATTCTGCGTTGGATATAGCTGTGCAGCGGGGGCAGCGGGCCTGAACTTTCCGAACCCTGAAAATTATGCTAGAATTTCAACATAAGAGATAAACCGTAACGCCTTATCCGAATTATTTAGTGGAGAGTGCAGACGTCGTGAAAAGCAGCGATCACAAACAAAAAGCGATCCTTATTATCAGTTTCCTGTCAATCTGGGCTTTCTGCCTCATCGTCTTCTGGTTCTTTACCGATCCAACAGATGCATTGTCATACAGCATCATGATTCTGGGGGTCCTGCTCCCGGTGAGCATCTTCATTTATTCACTGATTATAGGTCTGAATGATTACTGGGGAAAACGCAAGTGGTTTTCGGCTCTGGCCTTCGGCGTCATATACATGCTCTCAGAATATGCCACTTTCAGTGCCGCAAACATGGCATCAGCCCATCACTTCAATTCACCGGAACTCGACATGATCGTCGAAGGCGTTGTCGTGTCCACTATCGGACTCGCTGTCGGATCCCCCATCTATTACCTGAGACGGAAGCGCAAGAGGACTGACATTCGAAGATTTCAAGAAACCCATGGTAACAAAAGCCAGCCGGAATGATCCGGCAAAAAAACGGAGGTAAGAAAAATGCTGCGAACAATGGAAAGAACGATCGTCATCACCCTCTCCCTTGCGCTGCTCCTGGCCGTGCCGGCGCAGACAGCTTTTGCTGAGGAATCGGAAGAAACACCAGAAACGTACACGGTGCAGCTCGTAGGAAACGGCGGAAATGGTGCGGATCTTACGTCATACGATGCCGGTACTGCAAAGTAAAATCAGCGAGCACGCACCTGCATGCTCGCTTTTTGGTGATAATGATGGATGAAAAGCTCCTGTCTTTCTAACGAGGGAACTGCCTGAAAACGTTTCCCTTTAATACGTCCACGTGCCCTCTTCAGAGTCGACCGTCAGCGTATCCCCATCTTTCAATTTGACATAGACCTTCTTCCCCTTTTTGGCGTCTTGATATTCGAACCCGCCGTATCGATCATCATATTTGGTTCCGCCTAACGTTTCCTGCGATCCTTTCGATCCGTCATTCAGGATCCACAGATAGTCAGTCCCCCAGTAATCATCCTTAGACAATTTGGTTTTATAAGTAAAGTAATAACCTCCCTCTTCAAAATCCTCGCCGATGACGTACTTGCCGGCAGGAAGCTCTGCGTTCTGTTCCTCGACGGTTTTCACCTCTTCACTATCACTGCTACTGCTGCTCCCGGAATCAGAGCTCCCGCTGCTCCCGCACGCCGTGAAGCAGAACGCCAGACTTAAGCATATAACGACTGCAAATAATTTCTTTTTCATAACATTCCTCCATAAATACAAGAAAAGTACCTATTCTCTTTCTGATAACTGCCGGATATGGTCGTTCCCTTAACCCTGATCCCTCCTTTCATTCAAAGCACGGCGGCGCCACGCCGCGATCCATTCGAGATACGTTCTGTTCCCCAGCTCAGCCTCTGAAGGCCGTGGCGGAAGGCCTGTGCAGACAGCATAGTCGATCAGGCGGATCGTTTCGTCCAGGCTTTCGATCCGCATCAGGAGCGGCCCCTTGAGAACTGCCTGATCCACGGGAAGCGACAAGTCCGCGCGGCCGATCATCTTCCGGATCGTGTTGAGATCCTGCCCGAGCTCGCGCAGGATGAGAATCTCCCAGATCCTGTCGAGTTCATCGTCATCGTACAGCCGGTAATTCTGTTTTGAGCGCGAAGCCAGAACGAGACCTTCGTCGTCGTAATACTGCAGGGCCCTTTTGCTCAGGCCGGTCAACCTGCTGACCTCACCTACTTTCTTCATTGCGGTTCCCTTTCTCCATAGAGTCCAGTCTAAGCTATCACGCCCACGTGACAGCAAGCTTTTTCTATGGTCACCCGATAACGGTCATATAAGGGGCTGTGAATTTCGCGAACCGGATCGACGTAGCAGGTGGTATGGAAAAAAGGTATAATGGAAAAAGTGCAAGATGAGCAGGCCGCATTGCGAGGCAGGAAGGCAGGGACAGAATGAACCTTTATGACGAACTGAAAAAACGTTTTCTCGAAAAAGCCGATCCGGAGACCGCCGTCCACATGGCGGCGTACATGCGGGACCAGTTCCCGTTCTACGGGATCAAGTCCGCGCCCCGCCGGGAATGCTGCCGCCCGCTGCTTCGCGAAGCGAAAAAAACTCCCGGACTGGACTGGCCGCTGCTCCGGGAGTGCTGGGCGGACGAACACCGGGAATTCCAGTACTTCGTCGCCGACTATCTGAAAGCGAAAGAGCGGGAGCTGACCTACGATGACGTCCTTCGCATGGAACCTTTTTTCCGCACCAAACAGTGGTGGGACACGATCGATGCGCTGGACACCACGGCCGGCAGTGTCGCGTTCCGTGACGACCGGATCGACGCCCTGATGCTGAAGTGGTCGGAGGACCCGGATTTCTGGCTCCGCAGGGCCGCGATCGACCACCAGCGGAAACGCAAAGACAAAACGAACACGGAACTTCTCAAAGCCATCCTTTTGAACAACCTCGGAAGCAGTGAATTCTTCATCAACAAGGCCATCGGCTGGAGCCTCCGCGAATATTCCAAAACCGACCCGGAATGGGTGCGGGCATTCCTCGCCGACTGGGGCAGCCGCATGGCGCCGCTGTCCGTCCGGGAAGCCTCGAAATATCTGTGAGCGGGCGCGCCGCATCGGTAAAAAACCACGGTCAAAAGAGAGCAAAAATTAAGTCCGTGCGGACAGCTTGAATCCGCACGGATTTTTGATATACTGGTAATACTACGAGCAGAGGAGGCACTGATTTGCAGCAGTTTACAGGACCGGAGTTTGACGAGCTCTTCCGGCATTTTCGCACGAGAAAATTCCGGATTTTTCTTGCTGTTTTTCTGCTTTTGATGCTCGTTGTCGTGCCGTGCACGGGGCTGTTCTGGAGCACGAACCACAGCTCCCGGGCGACGACAAAGGCTGCGGAGAAGCAGGTGGCGTACGCGAAGATCTCAACAGACCGCACCTACCGGACCGTGTTTACAGGAAAAACACTGACGATGAAGATCCAGTGCGACGCCACGAAGAAGCATCCGAAGCCGCACCTCACATTCCGGAGCTCTGATAAGAACATCGCGACCGTTTCAAAGAAGGGCAGGATCCATGCCCGGAAGCCCGGCGAAGCGGTCATCACGTGCAAAGCGCCGAACGATCAGAAACTTCGCCTGAAACTTTTTGTCCGCAAAAAATCCAGCCATGTCGTGTACCTGACGTATGACGACGGACCGGGAGCGCATCAGACGCCGAAACTCCTGCGTGTCCTGAAAAAATACAACGCGCACGCGACGTTCTTCGTCGTGGGGTCGCAGGCGAAGCGCCATCCGAAGCTGATACGAAGGGAGCTTGAAAACGGCAACGCCGTCGGGATCCATACCTACACCCACAATTACCGCAGGATCTACAAAAACGGCAAAGCATATTTCCGGGACTTCGAGCGGACCGAAGCGCTGCTGGAAAAGATCGCCGGCCAGCGGACAAACTACGTGCGGATGCCGGGCGGGAGCAACAATGGATTCGTCAAGCGGAAAACGTCGCGCCGGATCATCCGGAGACTGCACCAGAAGGGATACCACGTCATGGACTGGACCGCCGCATCGCAGGATGCCGTTGGGGTCAGGTACAGCACCCGGCAGCTGACGCGTTTCGCGATCCGGACGAGCCGCGGGCAGAATCCGAAGATCATCCTGATGCACGACTCGGACGCGAAGCCGCACACCGCCGCCGTCACGCGAAACGTCATCAAATACTATAAGAAAAAAGGATATACGTTTGAAAGTCTGGAGACGTATGAAGGAAAAGACATTCTTTTTCTGAATCTGTGAGTCCGTAAAGTTAATAGAGAAACAAAAAGTGCTGCATCGATTGTGAGCCGGACGATATGTATCCGGAAACGGGGCACATTGACCTGCCAACCAAACTAAATCGTGGATGCGACCCTTTATTTTCAGGGAGGCATCCACTTTCTTTTTCCCGTTTTTCTACACAGCATCGCGGCGGTTCTTATGCTGTTTCTTGACTTTGTACATCTCCTGATCGGCTTCAGCGATGCACTCTTCCAGGCTGCGCGGATCGCCGGCATCGATCTGGTACGTCCCGATACTGACGATGACAGGGATGCTGTGCTCTGTTGATCCGTCTCTGGCACTGATCTCGACCCGTACCCCTTTCATGCCAGTCATGATCTCGTCCTCGATCTCTTCCAGGTCAGCGGATCCGAACAGGAGGAATTCATCGCCGCCGTAGCGCATGGCGAACAGCCGGTTGTCATCGCCGATCGAACGGAGGACCCCGGCGACGCCGCGGATCGCGACATCACCTGAGTGGTGACCGTACGAATCGTTGATGGCCTTGAGGTTGTCGATATCGACGAACCAGAACTGCACGTTGTGGCTCTTTTTCAGAGTGTAATAATAGGCCTGCCCGACGTCATCCAGCCCGAAGCGGTTGAACAGCTCGGTCAGACTGTCGTGCGTATACAGATCGAGGAGCTTCCGGTTCAGGTTGCGCTGGATCTGAGTGACATGATGACTGTTCAGTACGGACGCCAGCATCCGGATCAGACTGCTGATATGGCTGCGGCTGATCGAAAAGGAGTCCCCTTCGCTGACGAGGTAGCCGATCACGCTCTTGCCGCGGCGGATCATGAAGACATTCATCAGGCGCGTATTGCCGCGGAAACGTTTTGGCAGCACATCGCTCGTCTGGAAGATCTCGTAGACGTGGCTGACCGGATCCGGTTCTTCCGGACTCCCCTGGTATTTGGTGATCGCTGTGAGGACCATTTTGTCCGGCGTGCGGATCGGCATCGTCTGATCCTCGGTGATGTCGTGATAGTCGTTGTTGATTGCGAGGTACAGATGTTCCCATTCCATCTCGCCCGTGTAGTGCTCAAAGATGTCCATGATCTCGGTCAGTGAACGCGCATCCATGAAATCGCTTTCCATGCCGTCCCGCATCAGTTTGTAGCGCTGCTCTTCGGCAGCGTCCTCAAGGCTGTTCTTGCGGTAGCGGCGGAGCTCGCTCCGCAGTTTGGAAGCGGACTCGCTGTTGATGTGGATGCGGCTGACGAGCTGATCCGGGTCGCGCAGGATGTAAGGGAGCTCAGACTCATTCCGGTACGTCATGCCATGGATCGCGGCATACAGGATGCTCAGACTGCGGTAGATGAAACGGCCGCCGCGGGCGACGGAGATGATATCCGAACGCATCTCGTCGGATTCGGTGTATTTTTCTTCAAAACCGCAGATGATGACGTCTTCCGGCGCGTAGATCCCGCTGAGCTGAAGTTTGTCAGCGATCATTCCGGCGATGCTGTCGCTGCTGCAGGCGATCAGGCTCGGAACGCCGTCTCCGGAGGCGATCATCTGGTCAATGGCACGATCCGCATCGGAGCGGCTGTCGATGAAGTTCACTGTCTGGCGGTTCGCCTCCGGGATCCCGAACTCATCGCAGGCACGAAGGAACCCTTTGTGTATTTCATCCGCTTCTTCAGATGCTTCGCCGGATTCGACAAAAGCGACCTTGAGAAGCGCGGTGGAATCGACTTCGACGTCTCCGTCTTTGACGGAGGCGATGTACCCGTCGGCTCCTTCCGGGAGCACGAGCTGCATGTCTCCGTGTCGCATTGAGATATTGAGGACTTGCAGGATCGCGTGGATCAGATTGTATTCCGACCGCTCGATGTCTGCCAGGAGATGGATGCATTCCGGAACGGCGCGGTCGACGGATACGACCGGCACGTCGCCCCACTTTGCCCGGATATGGCGAACAAGTTCATCCTGATCGTATTTCGGCCAGTCCGGCGCGGTCATCAAAACATATCCGTCAAACGGCGTTGCGGTGACAAAGGAAAAATAGCCGCCGCCGGTCTGGGAAGCCGCGTAGTCCGGTTCGTTGTACACGACGATACGCACATCTTCGTTTTCAGCGAGGAAGCGGTGCAGCCCTTCCATCGAGCGCGGATTCTGAAGAGAATAGTTCCAGTCGCAGACACAGATGTTCAGAGTCGGTTCGGTCGCCGCACTGAGATCGATCAGGCCAGGTTCCGGTTTTGCCGGATGTTTGATGCTGTATTCCGGCTGTCCGTCTTCCTCGCTGCAGCGGAAGTCGATGGCGAGTGACGGTTTCAGCGGTCGGCTGAAATAGTAACCCTGGATCGTATCGGCCCCCATCCTCTTCAGATGAACAAACTGATCCTCTGTTTCGACGCCTTCGATCAGCATCTCCATTCCGAGGTCATGCCCTAATTTGATGACGTCGCGCAGCATCAGGGTTCGTTTTTCATCCGCCAGATAAGTATCAACGAGGGATTTATCCACCTTCAGAACATCCAGAGGAAGATACGCCAGATAGCTGAGCGAGGAGTATCCGGTCCCGAAGTCGTCCATGAGCAGACGGATGCCGGCATCATGGAAGCGGTTCATCAGCCGGATGGTGATATCCCGGTGTTCGATGACGACGCTCTCCGTGATCTCGATTTCAATGAGATACGGCGGGATCTCGTTTTTCCGCAGGGTCTCCATCAGATAATCGAAGTAGCCGGTATCACGGATCTGGATCCCGGAGAAGTTGATGGAGACCGGATAGAGAGGCTTTCCTTCTTTTCTCCATGCCGCGAGCTGCTCGATGACCATCCTCGTGGTCATGCGGCCGATCTCGCGCAGCCAGCCGTTTTTCTCGGCGATCGGAATGAAAATGCCCGGAGTCAGAGACGCATCGGAAGCGCGGACGAGAGCTTCGTAGCCGACGACATCGAGCGTCTCCGCGCTGACTTTCGGCTGGTACACCATGTAGAGGTCGTTCTCGCGGATCTCTCGCAGGATCTCCTGCTTGATGCGGTTTTTATTTTTTGTCCGTTCCTTCATCTCGGCGGAGAACAGCATGCAGTATTCCGTATCACCGGTCTCGGAGATACTGTTCAGTGCGATTTCCGCGTCGAATACCAGTGCTTCCGGACTGGTCACCCCGTCGGAGTTCGCGATGCCGACTCTGGCGTCAGAGTCGATGCTCGCGAAGCCGATACGGACCGGACGCTGGAAAATGGCGCGGATCTGTTCGATCTCCGGATCGTTTTTTTCAAGGTGCCGCCCCAGGAAGATGATCAGGAACTCGTCATTTCCGTAGCGGGAAACGATGACGTCTCTCTGCTTCGCGAATTCTTTCAGACCATCGGCGATGCTGATCAGGACGCGGTCGCCGAAATTGCGGCCGTAGATCTCGTTGACTTCACGGAAATCACGGATGTCGCTGAGACAGATGGAATACGTTTCACCCGGCCGGCATCTCTCTTCCAGGACCCGGATCGCCTTGTGGCGGTTGTACAGTCCGGTCAGTTCATCGTGCTCTGCCAGGTACTGCATCTTCTGTTCCTTGTGAATGATCCCGGCCTCCCGCCGTTTGGTCAGATCGATGTACCGGATGTACATACCGACCAGCAGGATCAGCACGACAACCCAGAAAACAGAGCACACGAGCAGTGCTCTGGCGTTTGTGGCAACGGCCGCGTTTCCCGCACGGACATCGGAAAATGTTACGGCGGCAAATGCGATAACAAGGGCAGTCAGTGCGATCTCGACTGTGGCCAGGATCAGAGTCCATTGAAACGGGAAAGCTCCCGCCTTCTTCTGCTCCTGAAGCGTTTTTTCGGTTCGCTCCGCTCCGCCTCTCTGCGGCGTTTCTCTGTTTCCTTTTGCTTCATACGTTTTTCTGCGATCCATTTTTCACCTGTCTGCTGATAACATAAGGCCCCGCGGCCTTGCAAAGTAATATTTTATCTTATCGGAGAGTCCTACAGCCTCCAGTATTCCCACTGCGGCTCAGGGAAATCTTCTTTGTGATAAAGCCCTTTGACATCCACCAGGACCTTGGAAGAATCATCCGGTCTGTAGAGTGCGGAAAGATCCTCGGCACTGAGCATCGCGAACTCCTGATGCGGAACGGCGATGATGATCGCGTCCATGTCGGTCACGTCTTCCATCCTTCCGAGTTCGATCCCGTACTGTTTCCTGGCTTCTTCCCGGTCTGCGACAGGATCGACGACGATCGGATCGACGAGATAGCCCTGAAGTTCACGGATGATGTCGATCACCTTGGAGTTTCGGACGTCCGGGCAGTTCTCCTTGAACGTGATGCCGAAGAGCGCAACGCGCGCGTGGTGGATCGGGATCTCGCGCCGGATCAGCAGCTTGATAAACTGCCGGCCGACATATTTCCCCATATCGTCATTGATCTGGCGGCCTGCCAGGATGATGCGCGAATGGTAGCCGTACTGTTCGGTTCGATACGTCAGATAATACGGGTCGATGCCGATGCAGTGCCCGCCTACGAGGCCGGGCGTGAATTTCAGGAAATTCCACTTGGTGCCGGCGGCTTCCAGAACGGCTTTGGTATCGATATTCATACGATGAAACATGACGGAGAGCTCGTTCATGAACGCGATGTTGATGTCGCGCTGGCTGTTCTCGGTAATCTTCGCGGCTTCAGCGACTTCGATCGACTCCGCCCGGTGTACGCCGGCCCGGATGATCAGGGAGTAGACATCGGCGATCGAATCCAGCGCGGTCGCATCGAAACCGGAGACGATCTTTTCGATGTTCTCCAGGCGGTGCTTTTTGTCGCCCGGATTGATGCGCTCCGGGGAGTAGCCGAGCTCCCAGTCTCTGCCGCATTTCAGTCCGGACGCCTTTTCGATGATCGGTTTGCAGATCTCGCGTGTCACGCCGGGGTAGACCGTGGATTCAAACACGACCGTCGTACCGGGCGAGAGATTTTCACCGACGGTCCGGCAGGCCTCGCGCACCAGGGTCAGATCCGGCGTGTGGTCATCATTGACCGGGGTCGGGACCGCGACGATGATCATCGATGCCTCCCGGAGCCTTGCCGGATCGGAGGTAAAATCAACGCTCATTCCCCGGACAGCCTCATCGCCGATCTCGTTCGTCGGGTCGATGCCGCTGCGGTATTTTTCCAGCGTCTCTTCGTTTACGTCGTAGCCGATCACGTCTGCTTTCTTGTCGAAAGCGGCTGCGAGCGGCATTCCGACGTAGCCGAGTCCGACGACAGCGAGCTTTGTTTTTCGCATTGTCAGTTGTTCACTCAGTTTCATTTTGTCCATTCTTTCTTTCCTCATCGCACCAGATACGGAAGCTTCTTATCGCGCCGGAACCCGTCGAACGAATAGAGGATCAGCACTTCCTGATACTTCTCCTGTTTTATGAGCTTCCGCAGGCCGTAGGAATAGCCCCGGTAATCGAGGACCCCGATCCTCCGGTAGTTCTTTGTCAGATACGGGACAAAACAATTCGCGTAGCTGTCCTTGACGACAAGGAGACTGCCGGATCCTTTTCCCCGTATCGTTGTGTATCCGTTGTTCCCGTCTAAAAACGCGGAATATTTATCGAACGTCCGGAATTTTTTCCGGTTCACGGTCGGCCCGCTCCGGCGCGCGGTGAAATCCGCATCGCCCCGCACGTTCCAGATCGTCATGCGGCAGCCGTCGTCATACCAGCGGATCGTGTCTTTCCGGACGTTCCAAAGACGCGTTTTCTGGTAATGCGTTCCGGTGAAGCCGGGTACTTCCCGGGCCTTCTCCCGGATCCACGGATACGGTGTCCGCCCGGCATGCGAGCCGATGAACTTCCGGTAAGCGAGATACGCGCCCCGGCTCGTCCAGTGATGGTCGGTCCGGTAATACAGGTCTTCCGAAGCGCCGGCACGTTCCTTGTCTGATTTCGCTGCCTCCCTGCGGAACGTGCTCCTCAGATCCAGGACCCTGACACGATCCCCGACAGCCCGGGTGAGGCGATCCATCTCCCGGTCTTCCGGGACGGTCGGAGTTCCTCTCGGAACCTTAGAGCGATAGATCGCTGTCGAGGACGGCACGACCATCAGTGTGACCGGTACGCCGCATGTATCTGCGAAGGTACGGACCGACTCGGCATTCCGCATCATCTGTGCGTTTTTTTCGCTCTGCCCGGATAAGCCGCTGTCAAACATCCAGCCGTCTTTCCCGAGCAGGATCCCTCCTTCTTCGGTCTTCCGGAACACGGCCTCGTCGATGAAACACTTGAAATCGATCCATGATTCCCGAAGCGGAAAATGATCCTCGTGACAAGCCTCCAGTTCTTCCGAAAGCGTTCCGCTGAGGAACGCGTCCAGAGAGAACGCCGGCCGTGAAGCCGCTTTACGGTTTTCTTTCTCCAGAAGATCCGGTGTTTTCACGAAAAGGACGGCGAAGAAAAACAGCACGATTACGATCACGAAAATCCCCGCTGTGATCCGGTCTCCGCGGAAGATCTTCGAGGCTTCCCGAACTCGTTTCTTCATGGCTCCCGCCTCCAGAGATCGATCTTCACTTGCCGCCCGGATGCTGACTGCAGTTCTTTTTTCCATGCCTTCAGCGTCGTATCGTCTGCGTACCACACAGTGTGTCTGACCTTATTCTTCGTATAGGTCCCGTGCATCGCCCGGCTTTCTTTGTCCCGGCGGGCGTTCCCGCCGACCAGCCGGACAGCTTCCTTCGTCGTGACAGAAACAGCTCTGCCGGATTTTCTCCAGTCGAAGCCGCCGCCTGCAAGGGCGAATCTGACGTCACTAAGGCCGCGGTACCGCTTCGCGGTTTTTCGGAGAAATTCCGAATCGGCCTTCGGCCCCGGTTCCGTCCCGATGCCGTGCAGATTGTAGCACATGACCGTGTACTCCGGTCCATCCGGAAGATTCCCGGGATCCTTCGGAAATACTGCCGGGATCACGACGCGGACCCTGAGCCCGGCACGGCTCGCGCGGCGGTTCAGCTGGCGGACGAGCGTGAGCCAGTTTCCCCAGAGCGTGTCGTCGCTCCCGAGGTTCTCAAAATCGAGTTCTACTCCATCGGCTTCCTGCGCCTTAGCGATTTTTATCATGTCGGACGCCGCCGACCGCGCGGAAGGATCTCCTGCCAGAAGCTGCCGGAGAAGCTTCGGTGACTTCTGGACCGTTTCTCCTCCCGCCTTTTTCACATCGTTTGTAAACGAGAGATAGACGGTACGGTCCATCGGGATCTCCCGGACGAGCCCGTCCAGGGCATCCGGAACAAAAAGCGAGCCGTCTTCTTTATAAAAGCAGGAAAACAGGATGACTTCCTCTGTCAGATCCGTATAGTCCTCCGGACTTCCGGCGTCCCAGTAAACGATCCATTCTCCATCCGGCCGGAACGCCGGATCTTTTTTACTGCTGCCTTTGTCCCCGCTCCCTCCGCAGGCTGTCATCAGGACAAGGACTGTCACGAGCAGGCTGATCACGAGAACTTTTTTCTTCATTCGATAGTCTCCATTTTGTGCGGCACGTTACAGGTAATCGATAAACCACGTGATGAGTTTGTCCCAGAATACGGCGGCTTTGTGCCGGTACAGCCGGAATCCCTGCAGGCGGTCATCATAGACGGTTTTGTCCCGGGAGGTATCGACGACGTGGAGATTGCGGAAGACTCCGTCGTACACGTCATCGGCTATGTTCCTCTGGCTGTAATGGCCGGAGCTGCGGCCGCCGCCGATCTCACCGGACGCGGTCCCTTCGCTTTCCCTGCCGTCGTACCATTCGGACTCCAGCGTGAGCCCTCCGCTGTGCATCGTGAGAACACGGACGTCTTTCACCGCCGTTCGACCGTCCACCTTCACGTTCAGCCGGTCCCCTTTGAGCCGGATCTGCAGCTTGTAATCGCCCGGATCTTTGATCTGGATCGTAGGTTTATATGCTTCCGCGCCTTCCTCTACAGACTTCGCGTCCTTTTTCTTTTTCTCGTTGTACTCGTTCCGATACGCGAAGCTTTCGTTCAGGCTCTTTGATTTTTTACCGCGGACGGCATATTCTTCAGCGAGGGAATCCCGTTTGTTCTCTTCCACCGAATCCGGCTTCTCGCCTTCCAGATCATCCAGATCGACACGAGCCAGCGTGCGGCCCGAATCCCGGACGGTCAGCTTTTTCGCGCAGAGGGAAATGGTGATCCCGCTGTCTGCGCCGTCCTTCGATCGCAGAGCGATCGTCTGTGTGCCGAGAAGATTGCCCTTGAGCTCAGTGCTCAGACGCAAGTTTTTCAGCGCGCTGCATTTTTTCAGACGGAGCGTTCCTTTCCCCTTGGAGACTGTCGTCAGGACGATCGAGTCCTTCTTGAATTCCGCCGCGCCCGTTTCTTTTTTCCATTTCTTATATCGGCTCGGGTCTCCTTTGACAAACGTGATGTCGTTTTCGCCTTCGTCCTTCCGGTCATCCCGAAGGCGCATCAAAAGGTGATTCGTATACCAGTACGCCTGCGCCTGCATCCGGGTGAGATCGTAGATGTCCGTATCCGCCGTGTTCAGGCTGTATCCCTCCCTGTTAAAGTTCATTTTGAACAGCGACTCCATATTTTCACGGTTCACTTCAGAAACGCGGATATTGTTCCCGTATCCGTCCGTGTTCGCATGCATGATCAGATAGGCGGAAGGAACGTAATCGATGCACTTTGTATATTCCTTCTTCATCCGGTCGTAGTCCTGTGTGATCCGCTCCTTCATCTGCGCGTAGCTCTCGACCGGGAGGTTGTTTTTGTCTCGGATATAGTCCATAAGATAATGATTGTAATGACGCCCGAGATACGGATGGAGCTCATCATATTCCTCTGCCGTGAGCTTTCCGAGAAAACGCCCGTAGCGGTCCTTCACATTGATATAGGAAAGGCGGTAGCCGTTGCTCGCGCTCTCCCAGAACGACATGTGATCGAGGCGCCGCAGATCCCCGGAGTCCAGCATTTTCGGATCTTTCCCGTTGAGGTTCATCGCGTAGCCCGCCATCGTTCCGATGAAATTATATTTCTCTAAATACGGTTCGCTGAAGATCGCGGTGTCCGTCCGGCCATCCTCAAACACAAGGAACAGCGCTTTCTCCGGCAGCTTTTTCCCGGAGTTGTAGTAGTCGATGATATCCTTCTGCGTGATCGTGACGAAGCCCTGATCGCGGAGCGCCTTCAGCTGTTCATCGAGACGCTCCCGGGATGTGATGTCATCGGATCCGTCAAGATTCACCCCAAAATAGGACACGGCGATAAAGCCGGCATCCTTCCCGGTGACGACAGCAGGGTCGGACGCGTCATACGGCTCATACTGCTTCGGGAAAAAGCACGCGCGCACGAGAACGACAGCAAGAAGAAGAACGATGAGGATCTCTATCACCGCCCGGATCTTTTTCCTCCTGTTTTTCTTTGTCAGCCATTCATCTCGCTGCATCCTGATCGTGCTCCTCTTCCTCTGCCTGCCGCGCGGCATCCTCGGCTCCGACGGCTTCTACGCGCTGTGCATCCGGTTTGGATCTCCGCAGAAACAAAGGTGCTGCCTTGATCCTCCTGACGCCGCGGGAGAGCAGTCCGGCATCGCTCTGGTTTTCCTTTGCTTCTTTTGCTTTTTCCGCCTCCACATCATTCGCGGTCATCCGGGTCCCCCATGTCGACTTCCAGAACGTCACGATCGCGATCGGCATCTGCCAGAGCAGCACCATCTCATAATAGAAGCAGAAGAACATCCCGAAGATCCACGTCGTGCTCTTCCGCAGCGCCAGCTGCGAGATGCTCATCAGCAGCGACATCAGCAGCAGCCCGACCAGGAACGTCGTCGGGAATATGTGCTGCGTGATCGGGACATACGCCAGATTGTAGATCACGATCAGCGGTGCAAGAATCGGGACCATCAGGCCAATATAGAAGCACAGGCTGGCAAACGGTTCCTTGCGCCAGATATAAGATCCGCAGATCAGCGACTCCCTGAGCCATGAGCGTTTCCAGCGCATCTGCTGGCGCAGGAACGTCGGATAATCGTTCGGCACGATCGTCGAACAGATCGCCGTGTCCTGATAGACGGTCCGGTGATGGCGGAGCACAAAATTCGTCATTGCCCGGTCATCCCCGAACGTCGCCTTTTGTCCCAGAAACGTCTGTCCGAGCCAGCGGTCTTCATTTTCCAGTACGATCGATTTCCGGTAGCAGGAAAGCGGTCCGGACAGGCAGGTCACCGTATCGAAGATGCTTTCCGCCGCCTTCATGATGCGAAAGGAGATATAATAGCGGACAGACTGCATCCGCGACAGGCTGTTCGTATAGGTGTTCGCGACGTCCGTCCGACCGGCGACGCCGCCGACCAGAGGATCGCGGAACGGCTGCACGAGATTCCGGATCGCGTACGGATCCAGAAAGCTGTCCGAATCGACAAAAACAAGCAGATCATGCTTCGCGTGATGGCTCCCTGCGGCAAGCGCTTCCCGCTTCCCGGCGTTATGCGGCTGCACATAGTAAGACAGCCGGTTTGCCACATCGTATCGTTCCCCCTCGCCCTCGGACAGCGTTCAGATGATCTCCCGGATCTTCTCCACCGAATGGTCCGTCGAGCAGTCATCCACCACGATGACTTCCAGCTTCGAAGGGGGATAATCCTGATCCATCGCGTGGCGGATCGTCGTCTGGATCCACTCCTCTTCATTGAAGCACGGGATGATGATCGTCACGCCCGGCGTAAAGTCCGAATCCACCGGGACGGGGCGGTACAGCGCTCCGAAGAAATAACGCGACAAAAGGAAAACCGCCGCGACGATGCTGTAAAGATACGTCATCCGGTTGAACTTGAAATAGATCACGCTCTCCGCCCGCATCAAAACGACGAATGCCGTGATGAAAAAGAGCAGCAGCGAAGAAAGCATCAGCACCAGATTGTCTTTCCGGACTTTCAGGTAGTGGTTAAGATCCGTATGGAACTCGAGTCCGATCTGTTTCTCCCCGGCACGCTCGCTGCAGCGGACGACCCGGGCGCCGACACGGATCCGGATCGACTCGAGCCCCTCCGGCATCGCACCGGGCGGGATCCGGAATTTCAGTCTGACGCGTTCGGCATTGGCGAGATCATCGGCATCCGCTTCATTTTCTGTGGTCAAAAGCATCCCTGTCATGGAAATGTCCCGCGCCGTGAAATGCCGCACTTCGCGTTTCCCGTCCGCCATCCGTAAAACTGCCGTCACCGTAAATACCGAATTATAGCGGATCCCGGATTTCTGATGTTCCACCATCGTTTGGAAGTCTGCATTTTTATCCCCGGTCCCCCGGCGGTCCGTCACGGAACGCTCGCCGGTCGGGTCCGGGACATTCGGGAGATACCTGCGGTCTTTCTTCGGCATCAGCAGCACGTCTTCATATTCTGTTTTCTCTTTCTTTTTCCGACGTCGCATGAAACCGGCCTCTAACGTTTTTTCTTTTTTCCCTTCGAACCGTCATGGCAGAGAAGATACTCCTGCCATTTCTCACATCCCGCAGCGTTCAGGTGGATCCCGTCCGGGCGGGCATATCCTTCCGGCAGTGCTTTATCCCGTCCGGCGAACGCGTGATACAGATCGATGTAGTAAGCGCCGCTATTTTTCGCCATTTTCGCGATTTCCACGTTCTCGGTGCGGATCCTCCAGTTCGACAGCGCCGGCCGTTCTTCCGATGTCGAACGGGTGACCGGCGGCATGCCCTGGACATAGATCGGGACGTCCGGGAACTGCTTTTTCAGCATCGTGATCAGTCGCTGATAGTACGTGATCAGATTGTCCGAACTCCCGCTTGCGAGCACATTTGTCCCGAGCAGGATATAGATCTTCTTCGGCTTCGCCCTGCAGACCGCATCCCACGCGTGCTCCTTTCTCCCATGGAGATTCGTCACTTCTGTATTGTTGACAAACTGCATCGCGGAGACGGAACGGTACGCACAGACCACGCTGTGCCTGCCCGGATCGGCAAAAGCCTGGAATCCCTGCGTCAGGGAGTCTCCGATGAACAAAGAGTGATCCAGCCATTCTTTCAGATGCGCCGGGGTCTTCGCGATCTCGTAATCTCTGCTGAATTCGGCTTCCCGGAATTCGCGGCGGACGACCGGGTCCGGATCGATCCGGTAGCGATGGACCGGAGTGACTGCCGTACGCGTCCAGTACAGCGCTTTGAGAAGATTCTCCACGACACTGGTGATATTATCCTGTTCCGGCGCCGCAGCCTTATCCGGCTTTTTCGAGGATTTTTTGTCTTCGGCGGGATCCTGATCGATCTCCATCGCTTCGTATTCTTTTTTTGACAAAACATCATTGATCTTGATGCAGATGATGTCCCCGTCCCGGAGCTTCTCTGTCATGCCGAGCGCCGCGCTGAAGCTCGAAAAACTTCCGTAGTTCAGATAGCAGGTCGGAACGATGTATTTCTTCAGGCCGGCGGCCGCCCCCACCTTGAGGATCCGTCGGTCTGGCGTCGTCTGACTCCCCATGAAGTACTTCGGCTTCCGGTCGAGCTCGGTCTCCAGGATCGACTGCGTCTTCGCAAGAGAGACGGCAAGGTCGTCGCGGTCCATCTTTTCCCATTTTTTCTCCGCATCAAATCCGCAGTTTCCGATCACGTTCCCGTCCCCGGCAAGCGCCTGAAGGCTTTCCGCATCTTCCGATGCCGACGCCCCGTCCACCAGGAACACCGCTTTTACCTTATACTGCTTCAGCAGCGAGCGAATCTGCGCCATCTGCGTCGGCGTGCCCATTCCGAGGAATACCAGCATCACTTTCCGCTGCGATGACGGATATGCTTTGAACGCGGATGCCCGCTCCCGGAAATCCGGATCGCTGAGGTTCTCCCGCGTCTCCTTGACTGCCTTTGATGTATCAAACGAAACCGTCCGGTCGAGCGACACCTTCGTTCCGTTTTCCCGATTCCGGTTCCCGAAGATCGCGCCGGTCCGATAGAGAAGGAAAAGCGAAAATGCTGCAATCAGAAGGACCAGCAGGATCAGCATCCAAGATGTATTTCTTCTTTTTTTCTTTTTGTCCCCCTCCATTTGCTTCCTCCTACAGGATCAAAATGACGCGTAAAGCGCCGGAAGGTTCGACTGCCCTATCAGATAAGCGACGGACAGGAGCAGCAGAAGACAAAAGAGGATCGCGCGGACGAGCGGTTTCCCTGAAGTCTTTTCCCATAGTTTTTCAAACAGCCCTGCTGCCGTGACGGCGCTCAGGACCAGCAGGATTCCGTAACAGCGGACATAATATCCCGCGCCGATGCCGTTCTGGGGCACCAGGAGCTTCTGAAGCATTTCACCGGTCGAGATCCCGGTGCCCGGGAGAGAAAATACACTCCAACCGAGCATGGAGAAGAACACGACGTACAGATGCGAAAGGAATCCATGACGGTCCAGGAAGCGTCTGAAGCCGAGCTTCTCTACGGCCGTCAGCGTGTAATTCAGCATGCCCCATGCGAGGAAATTCGGCGTCACGCCATGCCAGAATGCGGTCACGACCCAGACCACGAACATGTTGAACAGCTGGCGGCCCTTCCCTTTCCGGTTGCCTCCGAGCGGGATGTAGATGTAATCGCGGAACCAGTGCGTCAGCGAAATGTGCCAGCGGTTCCAGAAATCCGAGAAATTTCCCGCGCAGTACGGATGATCAAAATTCGGCCGGCACCGGATCCCCATCATCAGACTCAGCCCGTTGCTCATCTCGGAGCAGCCGGAAAAATCGAGATAGAGACGGAGCGAGCAGGCACACACGCCGATCCAGGCAAGGCCCGAGGAGACATTCCCGAATCCCGCGCCGTCACTCCCGGCTACCGCCTCCCAGAGGACCGCGAGCGAATCGGCGAGGATCACTTTCTTCGCCAGGCCGAACACAAACATCTCCGCGCCGGATGTGAACTTGTCTGCACTGACGCGCTCTTCCAGCTTGTGCAGATCGGGCGCGGCGTCCCGGTACCGTACGATCGGGCCGATGATCAGCTGCGGGTACATTGCCGCGTACGCTGTGAACGTGACGAGATCCCTCTCTGCCCGGCACTTGCCGGTGTAAACATCGATCACATAGCTGAGCAGCTTCAGAGTGTAATAACTGATCCCGAGAGGCAGTACATCAAAGACGGTGAGCGTCGAGAACCCGTATTCGCCGAACTTTTCCATCAGTGAGATCAGGTAATCGCCGTACTTGAACAAAAACAGCAGCGCCAGATTCAAAAACAGGACAAAAAGAAACAGGGCCCGCCTCGCGGCGGTACCGAGCGCCTCACGTCCGGCGACAGACTCCTGCGCCGCCGCATGTTCCCAGGCAGCGGGTGCATCCTCCCGCTCCAGCCGCCTCGCCGCCGCGTAATCCAGCGTGACCAGCAACAGAAGAAGCGGCAGAAACCGGATATTCCCGATAGAATAAAAAATCAGACTTTCCGCCGCAAGCACACCATTCCGAAAGCGGTACGGCACCAGCAGATAAATGCTGAGCGCCGCCGGCAGGAACAGGAATAAAAACTGAACGCTGTTAAAGTTCATGGCAAGGTTGCCCTTTACGACTCAAACGCACGGTCGATCGCTTTGTCGATCCTGCTGTAATCAGAATCCACTCCGGCAATCACCATGATGACATAATTCCCCCGGACCTCAACGCGGGCCTCTTTGGCCTTATCGATCTTATCCGCGTTTTCCGCATACAAATCATTTTCCGTCAGGCCGTCCCGGTATGTCTCCAGCCCGTCCTTTACAGCATCGGTCTTTCCGCTTTTGGTTTTCGCGATAAAGATCAGCGCGCAGTCGTCCTGCGAATTCGTGATCACACCCTTGTATTTACTGATATTGTCTTTTTCCAGACCAAGTTCATTCTCAAGTGCGAAGTCATCGATCTTCCTTGGATCTTTCACCGGATCGACATTCTCGACCGCCGATACGAACTCGGACAGATTCACGTTCGCCGCCTCGGAAGAAGCCTTTTTCGAACTGCTTCCGCACCCGGTGAGAAGCACAGCTGCCACAGCGGCAGCAAGCAGCAGCAGCATTACTTTAATATGTATCTTTTTCATTCTCGAATCTCCTGGAAGGTACATATAATCGTTTGATTCAGCGATCACAGTGTCACAATTCCCTGTGATCTTCTGCGAATCGGCCTATTATTTCTGACATTATGTAAATTATAGGGGGTCGCCTGAATTCCAGTCAAGAAATCCGCCCTGTTTCGTGCTTCTTTTTTGAAATCCTCCGTCGGCCTGCACATTAATGCACAAATTAATATGGTCATCTTGCACAAAATCATGAAATTTTGTAGCTGCAGACCCGGATACGGATCGGGATCCGAAGTACAGATATGCCGCGGCATCCGAGCCTGTTTTCATATTCAAAAAATAAAATGGATGCCCCCCTGTAAAATACAGGAAAGCATCCATGCGTCAGGATTCGGCTCGCAGATCAATGCGCCCCCGTTATGCAGGCATCTGTCAAAAGCCGCTCCCGCCTCTTTTTATCCGGGTGCCGTCCGGCACCGGTTCCGTTGTCAGTTCTTCAGGCTCTGCATCGGCGCCGGGATCCTTCCGCCGCGCGCGATCATCCGGGCCGGTGACTTCTGATTCACCGGCATGACCGGGCCCTTTCCCAGCAGGCCGCCGAAGTCGAGCTCTTCGCCCTCCGGCACGCCGATCGCCGGGATCACACGGACCGCCGTCGTCTTCGAGTTGACCATGCCGATCGCCGCTTCGTCCGCGATGATCCCACTGATGACCTCCGCCGTCGTATCCCCCGGAATCACGATCATATCGAGGCCGACCGAGCAGACCGCCGTCATCGCTTCCAGCTTTTCGATCGAAAGAGAACCGGTCCTCGCGGCGTCCATCATGCCCTCGTCCTCCGAGACCGGGATGAACGCGCCGGACAGACCGCCGACACTGGACGATGCCATCAGGCCGCCTTTTTTCACGGCGTCGTTCAGCATCGCGAGGGCCGCCGTTGTCCCTGCCGCGCCGCACTGCTCCAGCCCGATCTCTTCCAGGATCCGGGCGACAGAATCTCCGACGGCCGGGGTCGGCGCGAGCGACAGGTCGATGATCCCGAACTCCGCATCGAGCATGCGGGCGGCTTCCGAACCGACCAGCTGACCGACACGGGTGATCTTGAACGCGGTCTTTTTGATGGCCTCCGCGACCTCGTCGAGAGGCGCGTCGTGCGGCATTTTTTTCAGGACCGAGCGCACGACGCCGGGGCCCGAGACGCCGGCGGAGACGCAGCAGTCCGCGTTTCCGATGCCGTGGAACGCTCCGGCCATGAACGGGTTGTCTTCGACCGCGTTGCAGAACACGACGAGCTTCGCGTCCGCGATGCAGCTTTTTTCTTTTGTCAGTTCCGCCGCTTCGACGATCTTCTGCCCCATGAGCCGCACGGCGTCCATGTTGATGCCGGTCTTCGTGGAGCCGATGTTGATCGAAGAGCAGAGGAGCTCTGTCTCCGCGAGGGCCTGCGGGACCGCGTCGATCAGCTCGCGGTCGCCGGCGCTGAAGCCGCGGTGGACGAGAGCCGAGAACCCGCCGATGAAATCCACGCCCACCTCGTTTGCGACGCGGTCGAGCGCGACGGCGTATTTTACCGGATCTCCGCCCGAGACGCCGAGCAGGATCGAGATCGGCGTGACAGAAATGCGCTTGTTCACGATCGGGATGCCGTACTTCGCTTCGAGCTGCTCCCCGACCCGGACCAGGTGCTCCGCTTTTTTCATCACTTTGTCATAGATCTTCCGGCAGGATCGGTCGATGTCCGCGTCCGCGCAGTCGACGAGCGAGATCCCCATCGTGATCGTGCGGATGTCGAGATTCTCATTCTCGATCATATCGACCGTTTCAAGCACTTCATGCATGTCCAGCATTGTCCCACCCCCTTAGATCCGGTGCATCGACGCGAAAATGTCCTGATGCATGACGTGAACGATCATGTCCGGGACCGCCGCCTTGATGCAGTCCTCCAGCTCCGGGATCGTCTTCGTCGCGAGCGTGATGTCAATGCTCATGACCATGCTGAAATATCCGTCGACGATCGACTGCGTGACTTCAACGACGTCCATGTTCGCCTCCGCGATCTCCTTCGCGACAGGGGCGAGGATATTCATATGATTTTTACCGATCACGGTAACAACTGCCTTTTCTTCCATTCATAGCCTCCCGGATCCCGATGGATCCTTTAACAAGCAGGTGATTTACTGTTCTATGATAGAATAAACGGCGTGCGATTTCCAGTTCTATCCTGACAAAATGAGGCTGTGTGACATATTTTTGGATAAGCCGAGACGGATTCCGGCTAATCCGACTGCATATACTGCATCCCTCTGGCGGCCTCCGCTTCCGTAAACGCGTATTTTTTCTTTTTTCCCATCCATTGATAAAATGGTGACCGGAACACGAACCAATAATTCCCGAAGATCCACACAAGCGCGAGCCCGAGGTCGGACCAGCGGTAGATCCCGGCGTACTGCACGAGATACCAGATCGAGATCGGAAGCAGCCCCAGGTCTGCCGTCAGCATCCCCGGATTGTACCGCTTTTTTATGCTGATGTTGAAATAGGTCGTGTGCATGACCGCTTCCAGGATCCCGAAAACGGCGACGCTCAGCGTCAGGAATTTTACACCCGGGAGCAGCAGCGCTCCGAAATACAGAACCACCGCGAACCACCAGTTTCCGACCATGGAGTTCAGCTGGTTCAGCGGCCAGTTCACAGGGTCCGGATCCGTGATCTTCAGTTCGACTCTCACTCCCATGTTCGGAAATCCTCCCGGGAATGCGAATTCCTCATAGAAATGCAGGAACAGGAAAATACAGGACCCGAGCACCATCCGCTGCCGGATATCCCATTCTCCCATCGCCATGATCATCCCGACAAAGCCGGCCAGATAGGCGGAAATCGAATACCAGTTGTTCGTCAATTTTTTCATAGCATGCTCCTTATTTGTATCCTCGTTGATATCTCTGTTCCATGATCGGATCATCTTCTACTCTTCAATCTTGCGAATTCCTGGACTTTATCACAGCACGTGATCTGATGCTCCGGAACGACATATGGGGAGTCTTCATCCTTTAACAGCTGGACCGGGAGGATCGTTGTGATGCCGACAGCGATCACGAACGCCGGCGCGCCAATCGCCCAGTCAGCTCCGGATACGAGGCCGCGCGAAACGATGAAATAGAAATAGTAAATGCTCACCGGCACAAGCAAAAACACGGCCGTGCCGAGGCCCGGATTATACCATGTCCCCATCGCTCTGTTCATCTTGATGCCGTGCCCGATCAGCTGGAAGAGATTGAAGAACATGGTGCCGATCCCGAGCCACAGGAGCTGAGGAAACAGGACGGCCAGAAAGTATACGAAATAGGCAGAGTTGTTGACGATCATCGAGGACAGCATGTTCCCGGGATAGTTTCTGTAGCGGATACGCTCGTTAAAATTCCCTTTGTTGATAACGACCGGCCCTCCCGCGGGAAACACGTACTCCTCGAACTGATGAGCCAGAAGTGCCATCAGACTTGCCACAAGGATGCACCGGATATCGGAAAGGTGCTCTGTGCCCCAGAACAGCATGAAGAACGCGATCCCGATAAAGTAATATCCCACAAGCTTGTACCAGTTGTACACATACCAGTTCCGCTTTTTTCCGTTTTTCATTTTCACGACTTCTCCTTTGCAAAATGCGACACGGTGTTGTATAAAAGAAATATTAATCCGATTCACATCCAAGTCAACGACACCGGACGGCAGTGTGTCGCATTTCATACGGACAGGAGGAAAAATGGGAAAAAGGCCGCATATCACCGATCAGACAAGGGCAAATCTGATCCAGTCTTTCTGGGATCTTTTAGAAGAGAAACCGCTGGATAAAATCACCGTAAAAGAGATCACGAACCATGCCGGATATTATCGGAGCACGTTCTACCAGTACTTCGACGATATTTCCGATTTATTGAGCCGGGTCGAGCATTCGCTGATCGTCGATATCAAAAAACAGGCGAGAGCAAGCCTGTCCAGCCGCTCCGCCGAAGAATTCATCCCGATCTCGGAATTGTTTTACAGCGAAAATTCCAGGTATCTGAAAATCCTGCTGGGACAGAATGCACACACCTCATTCATAACGGACCTGAAATCAGAGCTCAGGCTTTTGATCCTGTCCTGCTGCGGATGCCCGGAAGAGGACCCGGAATCGAAATACATCATAGAATACGCACTGTCCGCGCTGCTCGGGACCGTGTCTCTCTGGTTTCGGTCCGGAGAAGATATCCCGATCGACCGGCTCACCGAGATCGTAAATTCCATAACGAAAAAACTGATGGCTCAAGTCCTGAAGCGATAACGCCCGGCGGCAGGGTTTCGGACAAAAAAAAGGCAGGCCGGTCCGGCCTGCGGCAGTTGAGGATGCCCGATCCTCTTTTTTGCGGAACACTAAACCGCGATCCTCTTGTCACTCCAGTCTGAAAACAGATCCCGCTGATACACCCCGCGGCATACCATATCCCGGAACGCGCCGCGCACCGCCGGCGTGTCTTCCTGATACGTGATCCCGTACCAGGTGTCCCCTGTCGGGAGGACTTTGACCGAAACGCGGCCCTGTTCGAGCAGCCTGCCGATGAAGACCGGGATCAGGAATTCCGCTCCCGGATCCTCTGCCCCTTCCCCGGTGAGGAATTCTTTGAACCCCTCTTCAAGGTCCTGCAGGAACCCCGGTGTCATCCCCCACATATTCATCGAGCAGGTCGACTTCCCGTCCAGCGTGGTGCGTGCGACCACCCCATTCGGGAGTGACGCGGTGCGGACGATATCTTTCCCGTCGCGGAGGATCCCTTTTGTCTCAACGATCTTCGTCAGGAAGCCGTTCTCGTCCGTCCGGCAGATGCCGCGGTTCACACAGCCGTTCCCGCTGAGTGTGTTTTCGAGGACAAAACCGGCCATGCAGAGTTCGGATGCGCGGTGCTTTCCGTCCGCCGCATCCTCGAGGAACGCATGCACTTTCCGGAACGCGTCGCGGCCGTAATAATCATCGGCGTTGATCACGCAGAACGGCTCATTCAGGAGATCCCGGCAGGCGAGCACGGCGGCGCCGGTCCCCCACGGTTTTCTTCTCCACTCCGGGAGTTTGAAGCCTGCCGGAAGATCGTTCAGACGCTGGAACGCGTATTCGACCCGGACGCCGCGCTTCGCACAGATCCGGGTAAGGCGGTCGCCGACCATCTCCCGGAAATCGGCTTCGATCTCTTTCCGGATGATGAAGATGATGCGGTCAAATCCCGCCTCGACCGCGTCGTGTACGGAATAGTCCATCAGGGATTCCCGGTTCGGACCGATCGCTTCCAGCTGTTTTACACTTTTTCCATAGCGGGATCCCAGTCCCGCCGCCATGATAACCAACGATGTCGACATTTCTCTCTCCTTTCTCTTTCCCTGCATTTCAGGGTTTGATCATCGATATGTTTTTCGCCCGGCTTATGATCCGGGCGTTTTTTTCATTTCTTCTGCTTACCGGATCCGCTCCACAGAGTCCCGGCTCGCGGCCGCCACGATGTAGTGCGGACGCTGCCTCGTCTCCTGACAGATCCTCGCGATGTACCGGCCCTGGATCCCGTTCGCCACGAGGAGCATGCCGCCGGTGAGCACGATGAGGGCGGCGATCAGCGCGCTGCCGAATTCCGGCCCCTCAAACTCCGCCGCGATCCCGAAGACGATCAGCAGGACAACACCCGCTATCGTCATAAACCCGCCGATCCAGGACGCGATCGAAAGCGGCACATCTGAAAAACTGATGATCCCGCTGACCGCGTACCGGACGAGTTTCCGGAAGCTCCATTTTGTCGTGCCTGCCGCGCGCTCCACGTTCTCATAGGTGATCCAGTGCGTGCGGAACCCGACCCATCCGAAGATCCCCTTGGAAAACCGGCTGTACTCCGACATCGCGCAGACCGCGTCGACCATCGAGCGCTTCATCAGGCGGAAATCCCTGGCGCCGTCTTCCATCTCCGCGTCGGAGATCCGGTCCATCAGGCGGTAGAAACGACGGGCGAACCAGCTCCGGACCGGCGGCTCTCCCGCACGGTCCTGACGGCGCGTCGCGACGCAGTCCACGTTTTCCGTCTCGAGGATCTTCAGCATCTCCGGCAGGAGCGACGGCGGATCCTGAAGATCCGCATCCATCACCGCCGTGTAATCGCCGTCCGAATTGCAGAGCCCGGCGTACAGCGCCGCCTCCTTTCCGAAATTCCGCGAGAACGAAAGCCACGTCACATGCGGGTCGTTCTCCGCGAATCCCTTCAGGATCTCCAGCGTACGGTCACTGGAGCCGTCATCGATAAAAATCAGCTCATGATCGTATCCGGAAAGGGTCTGAAGGACCTTCCCCGTCTCCTCATAGAACAGCGGCAGGACTTCCTCCTCGTTATAGCAGGGCACGATCAGTGTGATTTTTTTCATCGGATTTCCTCCTTTCCAAAATGATTGTTATCAGGAACAAAAGCAGCGCCGCGAGGCTGATGCCTGTTCCCGCTTTTTTCCACGGTGTGTGGTAGCGGAGCTCGATCCGGTGGCTGCCCGGATGGAGATAAATGGCGGTCATCATCGTATCCGCCCGGTATGTAGTTTCCTTTTTCCCGTCGACGAACGCGGTCCAGCCTTCGGTATACGGGATGGAGAGCACGAGATACTCCGGCCGGTGCACACGGATGGTCCCGGTGACACGACTCGTCGCACGGAGCAGTCCTGTCTCATGAAGATCCACGTTCCGCAGATGATCCCGTCGAAGCACCGCCGTCTGCCTGCTCCAGAGTTTCAACGGCTGTGCGATGACCGACAGACTCCGGAACGTGCACCGTCCCGGCTTCTGGAAGCGGATCGTGATCGTATGCGTCCCCGCGGATGCGCGGCTGAAGCAGACGAGGCGTTCTTTCTTATAATGGTGATATTTGAAATACGGGGTCGAGATCACGATTTTTTTCGAATCGCTGTGGTTCGCATCATTATAAAAGGTGATGACCACCCTCGTTCTGTTTTCGCTCTTCCAGTCAGACGGGATCTGCGTCGAAGGCTTCGACGTGTCCTTTTTCACTTTCAACGTGCGGAACGTTCGCTGTTTCGGCTCCCAGCGGAGATTCCGGAGTTTCAGATAGAGCTCCCCCTTTTCCGAAGTCCGGAAGCGGATCCGGATCGACGCACCGGCTTTCTTCGCGGTGATCCCCCGCGAATCGACTTCCGCATTCTTCTTCGATACGATCCGGTACGACACCTTCCGGCTCGTACTCTTCGGTACGATCTCCCGTCCCGGTGCGGCATCCGCGCCGTTGATCACGACGCCCTGCAGCAGTGCTTCCTGCTTCTGCTCCGCCGGGAGCTTCCGGTACCGTTTCTCCGGGATCCTGCCGCTTACAGTAAATCCGAACGGCAGATCCATCCGGGTTTTCCATACCGTATATCCTCGATATGTCCCGATCTTGCGGAATCCGTACGGTGCGTTCTTACGCCGGACATAATACCGGACGCTGTTCAGACTGTTCAGCATCGTACGGCCATCCTGTCCTTCGAAGTGATGCACTTCGTGTTCCTCCGTCAGGCCGTTTTCATCCCGGAACTGCGTGATATACCCGTTCTCAAGACTCCAGAAGAACGACGTCCCGTGGAGCCCCGCGAGGAGCGCGCTGTTGCTCTGAAGCGTTTCGTCCCCGCCGGAATACCGGAAAAATCCTGTATCTCCCGCTGCTGCGTCCCGGACCGCCATCCCGTCCGTATGCTGCATTTTCGTCTTCAGGTCTTTATATGGGACGAACTGCGTCTCGATACCGCTGAAGCGCTCGGCGTAAAGGAACCAGGCGTTTCCGGCGATGCTGACGATGATCAGAAGAACGAGCAGCGGTCCCATTACTGCCCGTACCGCCGTTCCCGAAAGCATCAGGATGCTCATGGAGAGCATTGCCATCACCGCACCGAACGCAACACCCATAGTGACCGGTACGCTGAGCAGGGTCGATACCGCAAACACCGATGCCATCACGAGGAAATACGGGATCTCCCGGCGGGTCGGCCGGTATTCGATCATGCGCTCCCACATCACGACAAGGATGAACGCGACCAGGAAGCACCAGCCCCATAACCAGCGGTTCGCGGGATAGGAAAATCCGTTCATCACCTTACCGATTACGGGTAAGAACATCATCGCCGTCAGCAGCAGCAGCGCTGCCTTGAGCTGGCGGAATCCTTTCTGCAGAAAAAGCAGATACACCGCGACGAAGCAGATCGCCGCGAGCCCGGTCACCGTCCAGTCCTGCCCGATCACCGCCGGCGAGAAAAACGACGCTGCCCGGCTCAGGATCGACCCGGGGGACGGGAGGATATCTGACCGGATCGGTTCCTGCCCTCTCGACGAGTGGAAGAACGTATAGATCACAGGAAGCAGGATCACCGCGCTCATGGCCGTCCCGAGAACAGCGGATGCCGTAAGCTTCCCGAGCTTCCGAAAAAGCTCCTTCCACTGATTGCCGCCATACTCGCCGACCAGCCGGATCCCGGCGTAGATCGCCGTCAGGATCGCGATCATATAGAAAAAATAAAAATTGCTGAGCGCTGCCGCCGCGACGGACAGTACAAAAAGCGCCGGCTTTTTCCCGTTCAGGATCCGCTCGACACCGAGTGCGATCAGCGGGAAGAAGATCATCGGCATCAGGAAGTACGGATGCCGGATCCCGCTGAAGAGGGCGAATCCGGAGAACGTGTAGACCATCGCTCCGGCGAGGACGGCCATGGAAGAGAAGGCACTTCCCTCGCTTCCGCGACTGACCCTGCGGCTCATCGCGAACGCGTAGACGCTGAACGCGAGGCCGGAAAGGTAATAACGGAGGACGATCGTGAACGTATAGAACCACGGAATGATGAAGCGCCGCGGCACAAAGACGGAGAGCGCGGCGATCGGATCGCCGATCACATAGTAGTGAAGCGTTCCCAGGATGTCGGCACCGTACCCCAGACTGAAGCTGTACGACGGAACCGAGATCCCGCCGCCGGTAACGATGCTTTTGATGATGCCGCGGAGCCAGTCCGAATAGCAGAGCAGAGCGCGGATATGCTGCCTCCAGCCATCATGGGACCAGATCAGCGACCGCCCGTTCAGGCAGCACACCGCAAAGACGAGGATCGCTGTGACGGCGAAGACACCGCTGTAGACCAGCAGATACCGGACGTCCATCCTGCCCGACTTTCCGAAGACCGACGGTTTTTTCCCGCCGGCCCGGCTGTCCGGGAGGGTTTGCGCCGAAACCCGCTTCGGTGAGCGCGGGACATCATGTTTTCCGCCACGCTCCGTCTCCGGTCCGGACTCTGCGGACACGCCGCGAAAGACCAGGAATTTGCCGCACACATAATTCAGTATAATCACGACGATCTGCGTCAGGATCTTAGCCGGAACCTCATGGACTCCGAGGATGCTATAGAGCAGATATACCCCGCCGACCTCGACACCCATTGCAAAAAGTCGCGTGCTGACAAACCGTAGGAATTCCGCGGCCGCTTCCGCCGGGCTTTTTGTAAGGCTCCGAAAAACGATCTTCTTGTTGGTGACATACGCGAACGCGATCGCTGTCAGGATCGACAATACATTGCTCAGCGTGACGCCCCATCTCAGCACCTCACACAGGAGCAGGAACGTTCCCGTGCTCACCAGCGTCGTCATCGCGCCGACGATCAGATATCGTATCGTTTCATGATCCGTGATCCGGACAAGTTGTTTCAGCATTCCGATCTCAGCCTGCTTTCGCAGCGCTTCTTCCCTTCAAAGTTCTCACATTTCGGTTCTCAGACGGCGGAACCTCGCTGTTCCACAAGCGGGCTGCTTTCCGCGGGATCCATCCATGCCAGTTCTTCTTCGCCGCTTTCAGCCGCATCGTCCTGCCGCGCCTTCGCCTGCTCCGCCTTTTGATAGATGGACAAAAGGTCCTCTCCGATCGTTTCCAGACTCCTCGCTTCTGCGGTCTCCCGTCCCGCTCCGGTCAGATCCGGGAGCGATCCGGAGAGTACGCCTTTCGTCAGCCGGAGGAACTCGTCTTCCGAGTCCGCCTTCCAGACGTTCTTCCCGTGCTCGAGCCAGCCGTCGTAGACCGGGATATCCCGGACCAGGACCGGGACCCCGCTCGCGAGTGCTTCCAGCACCACGATGCCTTCGGTCTCCTCCCGACTCATGAAGCAGAACAGATCGCTGCCGCAGTAGGCGTCCCGGAGCTCCGCCTGGCTGACGAACCCCGGGAACTCCAGGTTCTCCGGCTTGTTTTCCATCGCTTCATGCACCTCCCTGGTGATCAGCTTCGGACTGGTGGTTCCGAACCAGAAGAACCGGACGTCCGGGAGCTTCCTCGCGAGCTTGATGAATTCCAGGATCCCTTTCCGCTCAATGAAGTGGCCGGCCGTCACAACGACCCGGTCCTCTTCCCGCAGCCCGTACCGCTTGCGGAACAGTCTCCGGGACTCCGGCTGCGGACGGAAAAAGTCGGTATCGACTCCGTTCGACAGCGCGACGATCGGCTTCCGGATCCCGTAGCTCTCAAGCAGCTTTCGGGAATATTCGGTCGGGGTGATGATGAGATCCCCGCGGCTGTATAAGAAGCGGATCCATTTCAGAAAAAGCGGCGCGAGGCGGTTGGAGAAGCGGAACGAATTCCTGAAGTCCTCCATCGTCGAGTGGCCGTAGCAGATGACGAACTGGCCGCGGCGCTTCGCACGGACGGCCGCCAGAGCGGAATCCGGGAATACGGTGTTGATGTGGACGATATCCGCATCACGTTCATTTTTTTTCGTGACCGCAGCGCCCATCCGGCGCAGCATTTCTTCCTGATGGTGAATGGCCTGCCCGACGCCGCTCTTTTCCACGATCCGCGACGATCCGGCATAGATTCTGACTTTCATTGCTCCTATCTCCTTTTGTCATAAACTCCCGACCAGTGCCGGGATATAGGTGAATACATATTTCAGTCCGAGGCTGTAGAGCGCGATCGCGCCCGGTTTTCCGAGCAGGATGATGAGGAGGAACCTTCCGAGCGGCATCGATGTCGTCCCGGCCAGATAGCAGAGGAAATCATCCGGTGCCACCGGCAGGAAGATCGCGGCCGCGAACATTTTGGAAAAGCGCCCGTCCTGAGCGGTCCAGTCCTCATATTTCCGGATCTGCTGATCGCCGAAAATGCTCCGGATCAGTTCCTTTCCGCAGCTCCTCGCCACGAGGAACGCGATGACCGATCCGATGCAGATCCCGATGTAGTTGTACAGAAATCCGCGGAACGCTCCGAACAGCAGCACACCCGCGAGGCAGCTCAGCCCGCCCGGTACGATCGGAACGACGACCTGCACCGCCTGGAAGATGATAAAAATGAGCGCACCGCCCGCACCGAATTCGGCAATGGTCGCCTGCAGTTTCGCCTGCGAGGTGAAGATCCCGGTCTGCCATCCGTAGATGCAGAGCAGGATCGAAACGATCAGCCCCGCGAGGGAAAGCGCCCGGACGACCCCCGGATCAAGCGTAAAGTTCCTGGCCTTGTCCATTCCTGTGTTCCTCCTCGCTTCTCCTCTTCCCTTCCATTTCATACGACCGGCTCAAAGCGCCGGATCCTGCCCCGACTGCCGCCTTCCGGCCCATGAATGCTTCGTAAACAAAAAGTATCTTATCGGCGAACGCCGCGGCAGAAAATTCTTTTCGGAACTTCGCCTCTGCGGCGTTCCCCATTTCCACGAGCGCCGTCCGGTCTGACAGCATCCGGCAGAGCGCCGAGTGGAACTCTTCTTCTGTTTCGTACGCCTCTCCCGTCACGCCTTCTTCGATCACGCGTTCAAGGCACGGATCCTTCCGGCAGAGCAGCGGCAGTCCGGACGCCATCGCCTCGATGTAGGTCAGGCCCTGCGTCTCACTCTGCGACGCGCTGACGAAAATGTCGCCGAGCCGGTAGTACTGACCGACCGTTTCCGGCTTCACCATTCCGGTGAACACGACGCGGCTCTCGATCCCGAGGGACCGGACCTGCTCCTCCAGCGCGTCCCGGTACGGGCCGTCCCCGACCAGGAGCAGGCGGAGATCCGGGTGCTCCGAGGCGCATGCCGCGAAATAGCGGAGCAGCTCATCGATATTTTTTTCCTTTGCGAGGCGCCCCAGATAGACCAGAACGCGGTCGCTTTCTGCGATGCCGAGCGACCTCCGCATCGCGTTCCGCTCCGAAGGCGTCATCCGGGATTCAAACGGTTCCGGATCGAGCCCGGTCGGAATGCAGAAGATCGGCTTTTCCACGCCGTAGCCGCGAAGCATCGTTTTGACCTTTTCCGTCGGCACGATGACAGCGGTCGTCCGCTTCAGGATCTGCTCGGAGAAAAGCGCGGCGGCCTTTTTTCCTACTCTCACGCTCGGCGAGAAGTAGTTCGTATAATCCTCATACACCGTGTGGTATGTGTGGATCAGCGGGCATCCGCAGACCTTTGCGATCTTCCGCGCCATCAGAAATGTGGAAAACTCACACTGGCTGTGGACCACGTCCGGCTGCCAGTCGATCAGATCGCGGATGTAGCCTCCGGAGAGCGCGACACGGATCCTCGCATTCGGGTAGATCTTCCCTGCGCCGATCGATCCGATGGCGGTGATCTCGCCGACGACCTGAGTGTGACGCTGCATCGACAGCGTCAGCACGCGGACCTCATGCCCGCGCCGCTCGAGCTCCCGTTTCAGGTTCAAAACGCTCGTTACTACACCGTTCACTGCCGGCCTGTACCAGTCTGTTGTGATCAAAATCTTCATCGCTGTCCTCCCTTTTGACATCCTCATCGTACACAGCAAGTATTAACTGCCTATTAACAAGTTATTAACTTTTGTTAAACTGCGGTGATTCCGCGCGTTCCGGCCGGTATGCAGCGAAAAATTGCGCTTTCCCCTCTACTGTTTCCGATCGGAGCGATCACGAAAAAGTATGGATATCCGGGCCCGGATCCAAATGAATTTTTCAACATTCTCCGGGCGGACCGCAGTTTCCTGTGCTATACTTTTATCTGGCAGCGCGAGCTGCCCGCTTAGCACATAATGTTTAAAATAAGGAGGACATATGACCTATCAGGAACTCATGGAAAAGGCCCGTCCGGACCTTGGGAAATACTGTAAAGGCTGCCTCATCTGCGACGGGAAGGCCTGCGGGAACAAGATCCCGGGACCGGGCGCGAAAGGCATCGGCGACACCGCGATCCGAAACTATGAAGCGTGGCAGGATATCCGCGTGAACATGGATACCCTGACGGAAAACCACCCGATCGATACGAGCACGGAACTGTTCGGCAAAAAGTTTTCTCAGCCGTTTTTCGCCGGCCCGGTCGGTGCCGTCAATCTGCACTATGGAGAAAAATATAACGATGTGAGCTATAACAATGTGGTCGTTTCCGCGTGCGCGGACGCGGGCATCGCCGCGTTCACCGGAGACGGCACCGATCCGGAAGTGATGAAGGCCGCGACGGACGCGATCAAAAGCGCCGGCGGGATCGGCGTTCCGACCATCAAGCCGTGGAACTTCGACACGGTCCATGAAAAGCTCGAACTCGTCAAGGCATCCGGCGCGTTTGCTGCCGCGATGGACGTGGATGCCGCCGGGCTCCCGTTCCTGAAGGGGATGCAGCCGCCGGCCGGACGGAAATCCGTCCGGGAACTGAAAGAGATCATCGATGACGCCGGGCTGCCGTTCATCGTCAAAGGCATCATGACGGTCCGCGGCGCGGAGAAGGCGATCGAAGCCGGCGCGTCGGCGATCGTCGTCTCGAACCACGGCGGCCGCGTACTGGACCAGTGTCCGGCGACCGCAGACATCCTTCCGGACATTGTCGAGGAATTCGAGGACGACGTCACGATCCTCGTGGACGGCGGGATCCGGACCGGCACGGACATTTTCAAAGCGCTCGCGCTCGGCGCAGACGGCGTCCTGATCTGCCGTCCGTTCGTCACAGCGGTCTATGGCGGCGGCGCGGACGGCGTCCGGTTCTACATCGACAAGCTCGCGGCGGAACTGGAAGACACGATGGCGATGTGCGGCGCGGATTCGATCGCGGACATCGACGAGGAAATGGTCTGGTAAAAAAAAAAATAAGCGGACGCTGATTAGCTCCGCAAAAAACAGCGCTTCCCGGGGCCCCGGGCGCGGCATCCTGCCGCACCCGTCCGCCCATGGGAAGCGTTTCTTTTTTTCCTTATTAATACCCGGCCTTTAGATAAGGATCAGTAGACCGGCAGCCGCTCGATCCAGCCGGCGTGGTCCTCTTCCGTCGCGTAAAGCTCTTCCAGATCGTCGTCGAGCCGGGTGATGACCTCATACGCGATGTAGGCCGGCACCGGGAATTCCGGCTCCGCGATGCTCCCGGCGATCGCCGCGATCGTATCGCTGTCGCCGCCGAGCGAGACCGCCATCCGCACGGTGTCCTCAAAGCTCTCTCCCTCCAGGAAGCAGATCATCGCCTGCGGGACGGAGCCCTGGCAGGATACGTCGAACTGATAGCCCGGGCGGATCTCCTCCACGGTGTGATCCAGGTCATATCCGAACTCCTGCTCGATGTAGCCTTTGATCGCCTCTTTCGGAGCGCCCATCCGGCCGAGCAGGATCGCCGCCGCGGTCGCTTCGGCGCCTTTGATCCCTTCCGGATGATCATGGGAGACGGACGCGCTGACCCGGGCGAGCCGGCGGACCACATCCATTTCATTGAAATACCAGGCGATCGGTGAGACGCGCATCGCGGCGCCGTTGCCGTAGCTGCCGTACGGCTTCGGATCGTCCTCATAGATCCAGTGCAGGAAATTCCCGCCGAATCCCGCGTTCGGATACTTCCTGCCGAGACGCTGCATCGAACGGATCAGTTCCCGGCGGAACACCTCTTCATCCGGAGGGACGATCTTCGGAGGCTCGCCGCCGACGAGCGTGCCGGTGAACTCATCAAAGATCAGTTCGTGGCCGATCCGGGAATCGTCCCCTTCTTCGTCGTCCCCATTCTCCTCATCATCGTCCTCTTCTTCATCATCATCGTCTTCGTCGTCCAGATACCTGCCGGGCTCCGCGTCCGGGCCGAGCGCGTTCAGGAGCGCCTCCCCGACCGCGAGCGTCATCAGCGTATCGTCCGTAAAATGCGACTCCTCCGTAAACAGCTCAAAATCCTCTGTCTTGATCTGTTTCCCTTCTGCTTCATACGGGCTTCCGATCATATCGCCTGCGATTGCTCCGATCATGCTGCATCCCTCTTTTCTCATCTTCTGCAGCCGGTGGATCCGCCGGCTGCGTGGAATCTGCACGGTTTTCTATTATCTTTACGTCACAGTTTCCTTTTGTCTTATCTCTGCGATTTCCTTTTATCTTATCGCTGTGGTTCCCTGCCGCCTTATCGCTGCAGTTCCTTTTGTCTATCGCCCGGCGCGGTGCGCCAGGATCGCTTTTTTCATCCTCTCAAGCCCTTCCGCAAGCATCGCCCGCGGCATCGCGAGGTTCAGCCGGATGTATCCTTCCGCGTTCGCGACGAAGTTGTTATTCCCGTATTCCAGGAGCACGCCGGCGTTGTTCGCGAAGAACAGCGACAGGTTCTCGACATCCGGGAGCACCCGGCTCATGTCCACCCACGCGAGATAGGTCGCCTCCGGCACGTGGAAGTCCGTCTCCGGGAAGTTCGCATCCAAAAACTCCTTCGTGAACCGGAAATTCCCGTCCAGATATTCCTTCAGCTGCGCGAGCCACTCGCCGCCTTTTTCGTACGCCGCCTGATGCGCCGCGATCGAGATCGGGTTCAGGTTCCCCTGCGTCTTGTCCCGCTTCCTGAACTGTTCGCGCTCCGCGTCGTCGCGGATGATGACGTTGGAAAAAAGGAGCCCGGCGATGTTGAATGTTTTGCTCGCCGACATGCAGGTGATCAGCCGGTCGTAATCCGGCATCACTTTTCCGAGCGGTGTGTGAAGCAGGCCCGTCCGAACAAGATCGCAGTGGATCTCGTCGGAAACGACCCAGATCCCGGTTTCTTCAACGATGTCCGCGACGCACTCAAGTTCATCCGGCATCCAGATGCGGCCGGTCGGGTTGTGCGGATTGCAGAGCAGCAGGAGCTTCACCGCGGGGTCACTCGCTTTTTCCTCCAGATCCCTGAAGTCGATTTCGAAACAGCCGTCCTCCTTTTTCAGATCCGACGTGACGAAGCCGACGTGATTGTACTTCGCCGCGCCGAAGAACGGACCGTAGGAAGGCGCCAGCGTCAGGACCTTTTCGTCCGGCCGGACGAGATCCTCGACGATCTGATAGATCGCCGCGACGATCCCGGCGGACCAGGCGACGTGCTCCGGATCGAACGTCCAGTCATACCGGTCGCGGCACCAGGCCCGGAAGGCGTTCAGATAACCGGGTTCGTGCATGTACGTGTAGCCGAAGATCTTTTTGTCGATCCAGTCCTTCATCGCCTGGCGGATCTCCGGCGCGACAGCGAATTCCATGTCGGCGACCCACATGCGGATGAATTCGTCGTCGTCATAAGGGAACTTTTTGTCCGGTCCCGCGTGGAAGATATATCTGCGGAAGCCGCTTTTGTTGAACGCGTTCGTATGGGAACGGTCAACGATCTCATCAAAATCGTATGTCATCTTTTTCCTCATCGAACAGATTTTATCAAAAGTTTATTCTGCCCCTCTACTGTAACAGAAATCTCGCCGCATCTCAAATCGCGCGGGCGGTCCCGGAAAAAACCGACCTGTTTAGTCCGAGAAAAGATTGAAACCTGAACGAAAGCGGAACCTGTAGAATGCCTTGAAACCTCTTTATTGAAATGCTATAATTTTGTCGGTGTTTTTTCAGGAAAATCGACGGAATTCGACGGTCTTCATGGAAGATCCCGTTCCTCCGGGGTCCTGCGGAAACACCAGACGAAATCAAAAAGGAGAGCCATCTATGGCAACGGATTATACAACTTATACGAGTCCTCTGTCCGAACGCTATCCGAGCAAGGAGATGAAGTATCTCTTTTCCCCGGAGAAGAAGTTCCGGACGTGGAGAAAACTCTGGATCGCGCTCGCGGAAGCGGAGAAGGAGCTCGGTCTCGATATCACCCAGGAACAGATCGATGAGCTGAAAGCCCATCAGGACGACATCAACTATGATGTCGCCAAAGAACGGGAGAAGGTCGTCCGTCATGACGTGATGTCCCATGTTTATGCCTACGGCGTGCAGTGTCCGAAGGCGAAGGGCATCATCCACCTCGGAGCGACCTCCTGCTATGTCGGGGACAACACCGACCTCATCATCATGACCGAAGCGCTCCGCCTCATTCGCCGCGAACTGATCAACGCGATCGCAAAACTCGCGGAATTCGCGGACGAATACAAGGATCTGCCGACGCTGGCGTTCACGCATTATCAGCCGGCTCAGCCGACGACCGTCGGGAAACGGGCGACGCTCTGGCTGAACGATCTCGTGATGGATCTGAACGATCTGGATTACGTGCTCAGCACGATCCGGCTGCTCGGCTGCAAGGGGACAACGGGCACACAGGCGTCCTTCATGGAGCTGTTCAACGGCGATCATGAGAAATGCCTCGCCCTGGATCAGAAGATCGCGGAAAAGATGGGATTCGATTCCTGCTACCCGGTCTCCGGCCAGACCTATTCCAGAAAAGTCGACACGCGCATCCTGAACGTCCTTTCCGGGATCGCGCAGTCTGCCCATAAATTCAGCAACGACATCCGTCTCCTTCAGCACATGAAGGAAGTCGAGGAACCGTTCGAGAAAACACAGATCGGCTCCTCCGCGATGGCGTATAAACGCAATCCGATGCGTTCGGAGCGCATGGCTTCGCTCGCGAACTATGTCATGAGCGACGTCATGAACCCGCAGATCACCGCCGCGACGCAGTGGTTCGAGCGGACGCTGGACGATTCCGCGAACAAGCGGATCAGCATCTCCGAAGCCTTCCTGGCGACAGACAGCATCCTCGAACTCTACGTCAACATCGCGGACGGACTCGTCGTCTATCCGAAGGTCATCGAGCAGCATCTGATGGCCGAGCTTCCGTTCATGGCGACGGAGAACATCATGATGGACGCGGTCAAGGCCGGAGGCGACCGTCAGGAGCTCCATGAACGCATCCGCCAGCTTTCGATGGAAGCGGGAAAAACAGTCAAAGAGGAGGGGAAACCGAACGATCTGATCGACCGGATCGTGAAGGACCCGTCCTTTAATGTAAGCAAAGAGGCTTTACAGAAGGTTTTGAAGCCGGAGAACTATGTCGGACGTGCGCCGGAACAGGTCACCGAGTTTCTTAACGGGGTCATAAAGCCTATTCTCTCCGCCAACGCGGATCTTCTCGGTTTCCAGGCCGAGATCAACGTGTAGCGGATCTCTGATGAATAGGAGGTAAATTATGATCAGAGCAATCGTAGGAGCAAACTGGGGTGACGAAGGCAAAGGAAAGATCACGGACACGCTCGCACAGGACGCGGACATCGTCGTCCGGTTCCAGGGCGGCAGCAACGCCGGCCACACCATCAAGAACGAGTACGGAAAGTTTTCTCTTCACATGCTTCCGTCCGGTGTATTCAACAAAGGTACGACCTGCGTTCTCGGCAACGGCGTCGCGCTGAACATCCCGAAACTGATCGAGGAGATCCAGGACCTCGTCAGTCAGGGCGTTCCGGAGCCGAAGCTTCTCGTTTCCGACCGCGCACAGCTCGTCATGCCGTATCACATCCTTCTGGACACCTATGAAGAAGCCCGCCTCGCCGGAAAGGCGTACGGATCCACGAAATCCGGGATCGCGCCGTGCTATTCCGACAAGGCCGCCAAGATCGGCTTCCAGGTCAACGAACTCTTCATGCCGGAAGAGGAACTCCGCGACCGGATCAATAATGTCTGCACGATCAAGAACGTCCTGATCGAGCACCTGTATCACCAGGAAAAACTCGACCCGGACGAGATCTATCAGACCATGATGCAATATAAAGAGATGATCGCTCCGTATGCCTGCAACACCGAGATCTATCTCGCGAACGCGGTCAAAGAGGGCAAAACGATCCTTCTGGAAGGTCAGCTCGGCACGATGAAGGACATCGACCACGGCATCTACCCGATGGTCACTTCCTCGAACACGATCGCCGGGAACGGCGCCTGCGGCGCCGGCATCCCGCCGTACGCGATCACCGATATCATCGCGATCACCAAGGCGTATTCTTCCGCCGTCGGTGCGGGAGCGTTCGTCACGGAACTCTTCGGTGATGAAGCGGAGGAGCTCCGCCGGCGCGGCGGAGACGGCGGCGAATACGGCGCGACGACCGGACGGCCGAGAAGAGTCGGCTGGTACGACTGCGTCGCATCCCGCTACGGAGCGCTCGTTCAGGGCGCGACAGAAGTCGCCCTGACCGTCCTCGATCCGCTCGGCTATCTGGATGAAATCCCGATCTGCACCGCCTATGAGCTGAACGGCGAAACACTCCATGACTTCCCGAACACGACGGACCTGTACCGCGCGAAACCGGTGTACAAAATGATGAAGGGCTGGAAGTGCGACATCACCGGGATCCGGAAGTTCGAAGATCTTCCGCAGGCCTGCCAGGACTACGTCAACGAGATCGAGCGCCAGATCGGGTTCCCGATCACACTGGTCTCGAACGGTCCTTCGAGAGAAGATATCATCAAGAGAACTCCGCTGATCTGAAGGAGTCCCACGAGTCTGCCTTTTTCCCCGCCGGGGAAAGCGGCAGCGATCCTTTTGTCGACAAAGCCAGGCATGCCCGCATGAACCGCCGGGCCGGCAAGGCGTCGAATAAACCATTATAAACTCAGCCGGACGGGCGGCAGCCGCGCGCACCGAAAGGCCGGAACATTAGAAGGAAGGCGAATCAAAATGTATAAGGAAGCATTACGGCCAGCATGGGCTGAAATCAACCTGAGCAACTTTGACTACAATGTCAAGTCGATCATCAAAAAGGTCGGTCCCGGAAAGGACATCATCGGCGTCATCAAGGCGGACGCTTACGGCCACGGCAGCATTCAGTGCGCACAGGTCCTCCGCGAGAACGGCGTGAAGATCTTCGCGATCGCGACGATTGATGAGGCCATTCGGCTGAGAAACGCCGGCGCGAAGGAAGAAATCATCATCCTCGGCCTGACTCCGGATATGTACGCGGATGCACTTCTTGATTACGACATCACCCCGGTCGTCTGCCATTCGGAAAACGCGAAGGCTTTCAGTGACGCGGCGGCGGCAAGAGGAAAGGTCATGAAGGGCCTGATCGCGGTCGACACCGGCATGGGACGGATCGGCTATCAGGCAGACGATCTGGAAGGCGGCGTGGAAGACGTCAAGAAGATCGCAGCACTTCCGAACTTCAAGATCCGCGGGATGTTCTCCCACATGTCCACAGCGGATGCGTTTGACAAGACCTATTCGCACCAGCAGGAGGCGAAGTTCAACAAATTCTATACGGCACTGACTTCCTCCGGCATCGATATCCCGTGGAGAACGCTCGCGAACAGCGCGTCCGTCATGGAACTTCCGACGGTCCACTTTGACGCGGTCCGCCCGGGGATCATCCTGTACGGACAGTATCCTTCGCACGAGGTCGACAAGAACCAGCTGGACATCAAGCCGGTCATGCAGGTCAAGGCGAACATCATGCACCTGAAAGACGTACCGGAAGGCTTCTCCGTCGGATACGGCCGCAAGTACATCTCCAAGGCTCCGGCGAAGATCGCGACGATCAACCTGGGCTACGCGGACGGTTATCCTCGCCCGTACTCTTCGGTCGCAAAAGTCATCGTGGACGGCGTCGTCTGCCCGATCGCGGGAAACATCTGCATGGACCAGTGCATGATCGATGTCACAAACGTACCGAATGTCAAGCTCGGTGACGAGGTCATCGTCATGGGAACAGACGGCACGAACACCATCAGCGCGGACGATATCGCGGACGCGACCGGAACGATCAACTACGAGATCACCTGCGCGTTCGGCCAGAGACTGCCGAAGGTCTTTGTGAAATAGCAGGTCCGCACCGAAACGGATGCATCGGAAGGTCCCTGATCCGGGACCTTCCTTTTTGTTGGCCACCGCCGGACAGTTTTGTGCCTCATGTTATAATAGAACCATCACGACGGGTGGGGACCCGTCAACGGGGGGATTTTATGGGGAAGAAAAAGAAAAAAGAGATTAATATGCTGGAAGGCTCGCTGGCGGACAAGATCATTCTGTTCGCGTTCCCGCTCGCGCTGACCGGCATGCTGCAGCAGCTTTTCAACGCGGCGGACATCGCGGTGATCGGGCAGTTCTGCGGCACGGATTCCATGGCCGCGGTCGGCTGCAACTCGCCGGTCATCGGACTTCTCGTCAATCTGTTCGTCGGGATCGCGCTCGGCGCGAACGTCGTCATCGCCCGCTGCACCGGCCAGCGGCGTCCGGACCGTGCGAACGCGGCGGTCCATACATCCGTCCTTCTCGCACTGATCTGCGGATTCGGCGTCATGATCCTCGGCGAGCTGATCGCGGTTCCGTTCCTGCAACTTCTCGGCGTACCGGCAGGGATCATGGGAAAGGCTGCGCTCTATCTCCGGATCTATCTGCTCGGCCTTCCGGTCATGCTGCTGTACAACTTTGAAGCCGCGATCTTCCGCAGCCAGGGGGATACCCGGACGCCGCTCATCTGCCTGATCGTCTCCGGCGTCTCGAACGTCTGCCTGAACCTGTTCTTCGTGCTCGTCATCCACATGGACGTCGCCGGCGTCGCGACAGCGACGGTTCTCGCGAACTGCATCAGCTCGGCGCTTTTATTCCACTTCCTGCGCGTGCATCCGGGCCCGATCCGCCTGCGCCCGGGACGCTTTCATATGGACAAAATACTGCTGCGCGACATCATCCGGATCGGACTTCCCGCCGGCCTTCAGGGCGCCGTGTTTTCGATCTCGAACCTGGTTATCCAGTCCGCGATCAACTCGCTCGGCGCCGACATCATCGCGGCATCCGCCGCGGCATTCAATGTCGAGATCCTCGCGTACTTCCTCGTCAACAGCTTCGGACAGGCGGCGACGACGTTCATCGGCCAGAATTACGGCGCAGGGAACATCCCGCGCTGCTACCGGGTCGCCCGCGTCGCGCTGCTTCTGAACATCCTGATCAGCCAGTCGTTCTCCCTCACCCTGATCTTTTTTGCCTCGCCTCTCCTCCATATCTTCAACGGGAGTGCGGTCGTCATTGAGTATGGTACGATTCGTATGAAGTACATCCTGTACGGCGAGTTCATCAACTGCGTGATCGAAACACTCTCCGGCGCGATGCGCGGATACGGCGCTTCGCTGGCCCCGGCGCTCACCGCTCTGATCGGGATCTGCGGCATCCGCATCGCCTGGTGCTACACGGTATTCCGCGCGGACCCGACCTATCAGACTCTTGTCCTCGTGTATCCGGTCAGCTGGGCCGTGACCGCCGCCGCGATCAGCATCATCTACCTGCTCTACCGAAAAAAAATCCTGACGCCGCAGATATCTCCGGCCCGGTAATTTCACCAGATGGATGCAAGCCCCGGCAAAATAATGTTATAATGGTATAATACTTAGATCGAAAGGGGAATCGCATATGAAAACCAGAAAAGCCCGCACCGCTCTCCTTCTTTCCCTCCTCGTCATCACCGCTTCGGTGCTGTGCGCCTGCGCGGAACAGAACCCGTCAGAGGACATCCCGGAAAACAAGGCACTCCATCTGACCATCACGATGACGTACCCGGAGAAGGTCGAGCCCGCGAACTACATCAAGGACTATAAATTCCGCGTGGAAAAAGGGACGAGCCTGCTGGAAGGCCTGCAGCTCTTCTGCAAGGTCAACGACATCTCCCTGAACATCGACACGACGAACAACGTCGTCGAAGGGATCAACGGGGTCAACAACGGCGACATGAAACATTATGAATGGAAATGCCGGATCAACGACGAAGAGGTCACCGATTCGCCGGACACTGTCAAACTGAAGGACAATGATCATGTCGAGTGGTATTATACAAAAGTAAAATAGAGGGAGCGCACATGAAAATCATCAAAAAAGCAAAGGCACGCACGGCGAAAGATGACCGTGCGCTTCGCAGTACCGTCTCTGATATCATAGATACCGTCATCCGGGACGGGGATGCCGCGCTGAAATCTTACAGCGGGAAATTCGACGGCTTCGTCCGTCCGCAGCTCAAGGTCTCCCCTGAGGAGATCCGCGCCGCCTATGACAAAATGACGAGCCGCGAGATCGAGGATCTGAAAGCCGCGAAAGCGAACATCGAGCAGTTTGCCGCCGCCCAGAAAGACGCCCTGAAGCCGATCGAGGACTTTCAGCCCGAGCCTGGCATCCACCTGTCGCATCGCGTGATCCCGGTCGATTCCTGCTGCTGCTATGTTCCGGGCGGACGTCACCCGCTGTACTCGACCGCCCTCATGCTGATCCTGCCGGCCAAAGTCGCCGGCGTCCGGCGCGTCGCCGCCTGTGCCCCGGTCGTACACGGTACGGGAGACATCCACTATAAGACGCTCGTCGCAATGGACCTCGCCGGCGCGGACGAGATCTACGCGGTCGGCGGCGCACAGGCGATCGCCGCGTTTTCCTACGGCACAGAGAGCATCCGGCCGGTCGACATGATCGTCGGCCCGGGCAATCAATTCGTCGCGGAAGCGAAGCGCCAGTGCTACGGCCAGATCGGCATCGACTTCATCGCCGGTCCGAGCGAAGTCCTCGTCATCGCCGACGAAAGCGCGGATCCTTCCGTAACAGCAGCGGACCTCCTCGCACAGGCGGAGCACGATCCGAACGCGAAAGCTTTCCTGCTCGCAACAGATGAACCCTTTGCCCGCAGCGTGATCAACGCAGTTGAAAAAGAGCTGGAAACGCTCCCGACGGCAGACGTCGCCCGGCGTTCCTGGGATGACTTCGGTGAGGTCGTCGTGCTGGACGATCTCGACGAGGCGGTACGAACTGCCAATGAATACGCTCCGGAGCACCTCGAGGTCAATATCCGGGAGCCGGAACGCATCCTGGAGCAGCTCCATAACTACGGATCTCTTTTCCTCGGCGGAAACACCGCGGAAGTGTTCGGCGACTACGCCTCCGGCACGAACCACACGCTCCCGACCGTCCGTGCCTCCCGCTATACCGGCGGCGTGTGGGCGGGGACGTTCCTCAAGGTCTGCACCGGTCAGTGGATGAGCCCGGAAGCCTCGCAGAAGCTCGCACCGCTCGTAGACCGAATGGCAAAAGGGGAGGGACTGGAAGGTCACGCGCTCGCCGCCCGGAAACGGATGACAAAATAATATATCTACACACCAATAATATTGCGAAAAGAAAGGAGTCCAATCAAATGAATCGAATGACTATTTCCCATCGTGCCAAAATCGTTACTGCCGTAATCACATGTCTTGCACTGCTGATGTCCACATTTCTGACGGTGGGGACAGCAGACGAGTCGTATGCTTCGTCAAAAACGATAAAACCAAAAATTACGGTAAGCCGGAACAAGGTCACTGTCAAGTGGAACAAACTCCCCGGATCGTATCGTTACACGGTTCAGGGGAAACTCTACCATTCCAAAAAATTAAAAAATTTAAAGACAACGAAAAAGACATCCTATACATTCCGAACAAAGTACGAAGTGTTGTACAGCGTCAAGATCCTTGCGAAAAAAGGAAACAGGACCATCGCGTCCAAAGTCATCAGTTTTGACACAGGATCCAGCAGCAAAGCAGATGCAGACCGCGTGGTCGCACTCCCGACTATGAAAAGCGGCATCGACCGGATCGACGCGATCGATTTTGTCGGCGATGACATCTGGTATCTGAAAAGCACCAGCGGAACGAAAACCTACCTGACACTTTCCTGTGTGAAAAACGCAACGAAGCGCAAAGGAACTTACAGCGCCACAGCATCGAAGCAGTACTACATCAAGAATGAGAACGGCACGAAATATAAAGGGGATCACGGCTGCTCCATGGCGTACGTAGGCGGCTATTTCTATATTCTTGCGAACGATATGGATTATCCGATCCTGAAAGTCAGCAAAACCGGTGTGATCAAGTCGAAAATCAAAACATCCGGCTTCCTCTCCACACAGACACCGATCAGCGCAATTTCTTATTACGGAAAAGATGCAGACGGGAACCTGCAGTTCATCTGCCGAGATGGTCGGCAAAAAACCGAAAGCGGGACAAGTGCTTATCAAAAATTTTCCGTCGGCACGCTGAAGGGCGATACGCTCACCAGAAATTTTACGTATCTGACAACGGATAAAGTCTCGTTGAAAACGCGCTGCAATGATATTTACTACGACCCATCCACAACAAAGCTCTACCGCACAATGTTCAATTATGACTCAGACGGAAAGAGTATCACTAAGAGTCGTGTGAAAGTCTATACCCTGTCCAGTTCAACGGACGAATCCGGAAGTTATAGAGATCTCGACTGTGATAAAACAGTCAATGTCTATCTTTACAAACACAATACGACAAACGACCGGTTCGAAGTCGAAGGTGTCAGTATGTATAACGGAAAACTCTATCTCGGTATCAACAACCACCCGATCCAGGATGGTCTCTACCGAGCCAAGATCTGAACATGTACAAACAGGTAAAACTCTGATTTTGGAAAAAAAAGACCTCGGAAGCAGGATCGCTTTCCGAGGTCTTTTCATTATTGATTTTATTTGTCTGCGACATACGGCAGGAGAGCTACGATTCTTGCTCTCTTGATCGCGGTCGTCAATTCTCTCTGATGCTTCGCGCAGGTTCCTGTGATACGCTTCGGGAGGATCTTGCCTCTCTCTGTGATGAACTTGCTCAGCTTCTCAACATCTTTATAATCGATGGTTTCTGTCTTGTCCGCACAGAACTGACAGACTTTCTTCCTTCTCATGCCGCCATGACGTCTTCTATCCATTGGCATAATTCAGACTCCTTTCTTTGACTCAGAACGGAACGTCGTCGTCGATCGCTTCAAAATCCGCCGGCATATCGTCGTCATTGTCGGATCCGCCCTGCGGCTGATTTCCGCCGCCCTGGCGTGACGGTGCGGTCTGATAGCCGCCGCCGTTCCCATAGCTGCCGCCTCCCTTTCCGTAGCCGCCGCCATTTCCATAACCGCCATTGTTTCCATAGCCGCCGTTTCCACCGCCGCGGCTGCCGCCATCCTGACGATCGCCCCAGTCGATGAATTCCACGCGGTTAGCGATGACATCCGTTGTATAGACAGTGTCGCCCTTCTTGTTCACGTAGCTTCCGGTCTGGAGCCGGCCTTCGATCGCGACCCGAAGACCTTTCCTCAGGTAGCGTTCACAGGTCTCCGCCTGTTTCCCGAACGCCGTGATGCGCGGGAAATCCGCCTGCTTCTCTCCGCCGTTTCTCGTCGGACGATCGATCGCGATCGTAAATGACGCGACAGCCATCTGAGAGCCAGACGTATAACGGATATCCGGATCCCGGACGAGCCTTCCGATCAGCATTACACTGTTCATGAAATCACCTCTGTTTATTTCGCGTCTTTGTTGATAATCATATGACGAATGACGCTGTCGTTGATTCTCAGTCTTCTGTCGAGCTCCTTCGGCAGACTCGAATCTGCTTTGAACGGAAGTACGACATAGAAGCCCTCGTTCTTCTTATCGATCGGATACGCGAGTTTCCGCATGCCCCAGACGTCCGCTTCTCCGAGCTCACCACCTGCGCCGGTGATGATGTTCTGGACCGTCTCCTGAACCGCATTCCTCTTGTCTTCCTCCAAAGAAGAATCGAGAATGTACATCAATTCGTAATTAACCATTGTTTCACCTCCCTGTGGACTAATGGCGCCGCATCCGTGTACGGCGCAGAGATTGCCGCGTTTCCTGTGCGAAACGCAACTTCAATTATATCGGACCGGTATGGAAAAAGCAAGAAGTTCTTTTGGCAAAAGGCAGCTTTTTCCGGGATTTCCGCTTTTCCCGGCTTTTCCGCTTTCCTGAGATATTCCGGCTTTCCCGCCAAAACGGCCGCCCATATCCGGGCGGCCATTTGCGATTCTTATTCTTTTTTCCCTTCCGGCGTCTCTAATAAATGATGACTTTTGTGTGGCGCGGGATATGTTTGTAGATCCACTTCGCGTTTCCAATATAGAGGCGGATGCAGCCGTGCGAGTAGTGCCCGCCGAGACGGCCGTCCTGGATCGCCGATTTGGAGTATGGCTGGTAAAGGACGGAATGGAACAGATAACTCCCGGTGATCTGGGTGTAGTACCAGCAGGTGTAGCCGTGGTTCTCACCGAAATGCGTGCCGCGGTATCCGATCGTGAACGTTCCCGCCGGTGTCGGTGTGCTCGATTTTCCGACTGTGCAGGTCCAGAAGTGGAGCGGCTTCCAGACGCCGTCATACTTTTTGCAGATCAGCACTTTCGTGTTCCTGCGGTTAACAACGATGATGTATTTCGTCCTGGACGATTTGCCGACGAGATGTGAGTATGTGTGCGCGAACAGCTTATTTACGGCACCGTTGCTGTAGAAACGGTAATACCGCTTGCCGATGCGTTTTGTCCCTGTGTACATTTTGCCGGACTTGCCAAAGTAGCGCTTGATGCCATGGACGTGGTGCCAGCCGGTATAAGCCCTCCCTTTGGAACCAAAGTAATAATGATATTTCCCTATCTTGCGGAAGCTGTTCTTGACGAGTTTCCCGCCGGAGACCGCATAGTAATATCCGCTGCCGACCTTGACAAGACCCTTCGCCGGACGACCCTTCTTATAGTAGTGGCTTTTATAGATGCCGGTGAGTTTTTTGCCTTTTTTCAGACAGTATTTTTTTCCGTTGTAGGTGACGAATCCGGTTTTGTACGAACGTACGCCGGATTTATAATAATAGAGGCTCTTGTAAAATCCGGTCGCCTTTTTGCCGTTCTTCACGTAGTACTTTTTGCCGTTTACTGTGATGATGCCGTTCTTCGTAGAGCGGACGCCGTTTTTGTAATAGACCGAATTGTGGAATCCCGTGTACTTGACGCCCTTCTTGTAATACAATCCGTTGTACGTGCCGGTGAAGAGCTTACCGTCCTGATAGTACAGTCCGTTGTACTCGCCGGTATACAGATCGCCGTCATAATAAAGCTTTCCTTCATCGTCTGTCGTGAAGCCCTGCGTCTCGGTCGCATCACTTGATTCATTCGCTTCCGCTGCGTCTGTCGTTCCCTCCGTCGACTCCGACGTCACCTGCGCGCCGTCAGAAGCTCCGGAAGCGCTATCCGCATACGCCGTATCAACGGACAAAAAGCAGAACGCTGTTAAAAAACAGAGCGCAAGTACCGCGAGTCCCTTCTTCTTATTTGCCAGTAGATTCATTTTGATCACTCCCTCATTCTTTCTGATCATTTTACTCCGGCACAGGCCTGCCCCCTGCACTTCAGACGGAAACCTGATGCCTGCGTCGACGCCCGGATCCTCTCGAGGCGTCTTCTCGAAAACTACCCAAACCGCACAAACATGCGAATATTATATCATTTTGAGAGGATCTCGTCCATGAAAAAACAGGAATAGACGTTCGGGCTTCGCGGGAAATTCGAGCTCTTCAGGAAGCCGGAAAAGACGACCCCGCCGCTTTTCTGGCATTTACCTCCAGAGGCGGTCCGGGTAGAATCCCTGATCCTTCATCGCCTGCAGCGCGTTCACGACGTCCTGCTTGTCTTCTTTATACGTCACGCCGTGCCACTGATCCTGCGTATGAAGGACGCGGACGTCCGCTTTCCCCTGCTCAAGGAGGCTCGAAACGACCGTCGGAAGCTGATACTCTCCTTTGATCGGATCGTCCGAGAGGATCCGGTCCAGATGCGCCGGAAATGCCCGCCCGAGTTCGTCCATCATGGAACGGGTGAATCCCCAGAAGTTCATGGAGACCGGCTGCTCCCGCTTTGCCGGGATCCAGGTCTGACCGCCGTCCTCCGTATACGCCGGCTCGCCGTCCTTCCATCCGATCTTCGTCTGTTCGACGACCTGGTCAAGCGTCCCCTGTTCCGACACGCTGCAGAGCCCGCGCGCGACCGTACCGTTCTCCGTCATCGTCTTCGACAGCTGATACGCGACCATCGCATAGTGATATTTTTCCCCGTCCCGGCTCTTTTCCAGGAAATCATAGATGAGCTGGAACGCGTGGGATCCGTAGTAATCATCCGCATTGATGACCGCGAACGGTCCGTTGATCAGATTCCGTGCCGACCAGACCGCGTGCGCCGTGCCCCACGGCTTGATCCGACCGTCCGGGACCGAATAGCCGTCCGGGAGATCGTCCTCTTCCTGAAACGCGTAGGAGACTCGGAGGTGCTTGCCGGCGCGCTCATCGATCAGATCCCGGAAATCCTTTTCGTGCTCTTTTTTTATAACAAAAACAACATCGTCGAACCCGGCCATCATCGCATCGTATAAGGAAAAATCGAGAATGATCTCCCCTTTGTCGCTGACCGGATCGATCTGTTTAAGACCCCCGTACCGGCTGCCGAGCCCGGCCGCCATGACGAGAAGTGTGGGTTTGTTCATGATTCTGCTCCTTTTGAACGGGACGTGCCTGCCGGGGCATCCGGCGGCGCCCTGTTATTTTACTGACAAAATCATTATACGAAGCGGGCGGCAAAAAGTCCACCTCGCCGGGAGCAGACGCCCGGCGCACCTATTGAAAAACGACGCTTTATACATTAGAATAGCTTTTGGTAAAAAAACAAACTGTTTCATATAGATCGATAAAGGAAGGAAGCTCAGGAATGATCAAACAGATGAGAGATGCGGAAAGTGATGCCGTTCTTGCTGTCGCCGACATGATGGTCGCTGCCGCACACACCGCCCCGAAAGCGAGCGGACAGGACAAGGTCGTGACCGCCGTGATCACCGGCCCGGAAAAAGACGAACTCGCACGCGCCATGAAGAAAATCGCGAACCGGGAGGACGCCGCGTTCATCGCACGCGACGCGGAAAATGTGGAAAACAGCACCGCCGTCGTCGCGTTTGGCGTGCGCGCACAGCCGTTCGGCCTGACTCACTGCAGCTACTGCGGTTTCCGTGACTGCCGCGATATGAAGCAGCACGGCGCGGACTGCGCGCTCAACATAACAGACCTCGGGATCGCGATCGGCTCGGCGGTCTCCGTCGCCGCTCACCATCACATCGACAACCGGGTCATGTTCTCCGTCGGGAAGGGGATCCATGCGATGAAGATCTTCCCGTCCGATGTCACGGTCTGCTACGGAATCCCGCTGTCAACGAAATCCAAGAGCATTTATTTCGACCGCGGTCCGGGCTCCGTGTTATTTTAACAGCGCGTACACAAGGCCCCTCTTGCACATTGCAAACAAATCAAATTGTTCATTGATTCATTGAATTCTCAATATGTTTACGATATACTGAATTTGTTCAGTAATGTTATGGGGATAAACAGAAAGTAAGAGGGGTAAAATGACAGGATCACTAAAAAAGGGGTTGCTGGCAGTGTTTGCCGCTGCAGCAATGGTTCTCGTTATCGCATGTTTCACAGCACCGGACACATACGCCGCGGAAGGAGAAATGATCAAGGCGGAACCGGTCACATCCACACAGACCGCAGGGTCGTTCAAAACCAGCGCCGTTCCTACCACGCTTTGGAAGATCAGCGTTGCGAAAAACGGTTATGTTGCGATCCATCCACAGTCGACGGGTACATATGAATATAGCTATCAGGTGAAAGTTCTAAAGAGCAATAAGAAGAGCCTCTTCAGCGGCTATGAAAGTCTTTCTCCTTCAAAGAACAATACAACGTATGTTGGATTACTGAAAGGCACCTATTATGTACGCGTCAGGACAAACACTCCTTCATATGTACTTTATTACACGCTGCACAAACCGGGAGTGTCGAGCCGCGGAACTTCGCAGAGCAGCGCGAAGAAACTGAGCAAGGGTCACACGAAGAAGGGCATCGTCTATACCAACAACTACAAAAAGCAGTACTATTACAAGCTTATCAATCCAAAAACACAGCGTGTCACACTTAAAATGAAATTCCTTCTGAGTTCCGGCAATAGCGGCTACTCCGCTCTTCGCATCAAATTCTTCCAGAAGGGACATTCGAAAAACGTGCAAAGGACCACGGTCAGCAGCCTCAGTAAGTCCGGAACAATTAAGCTGTACACGCTTGGTCAGAACAATAAACTGAAGAAAGGCACATATTACATTGTAGTCTACGGCTATAAACACGGAAGCGGATATTACACGCTCAAGTGGTAGCCACTCATATTAGATATCAAAGGCAGGATCCGTGCATCAAGGCGCACGATCCTGCCTTTTCTTTCCGTATGCTCCCAGGAAGATCCTTTGAAGGGAAAAAGGAGACCAAACATGACAAAGATAAATATGGGAAAAATCATCCTGCTCGCCGCGATGCTGCTCTTCGTGACCGCGTTCTTCGGCATTTCACACGCCGATCTCGAGGACGCCGGATCCGGCTCCACTGCGCAGCTCACCTCTGCCGCGGCAGCCGCCGTCCGCACGCAGGGCATCGCCCGGATCCGCTCCAGCAGTGACACCATCACCGCAGAAGCCGCCGCACCGGGGAAACAATACAAAGGATACACCCTCACAGCTGGAACGACCGTCGCACTCTATATCAAGGTCCCGAAAGCCGGCACTCTTGTCGTCGCGACGACCGGGAGCGCGGTACAGAGTCTCTATACCGACACCACTCTGCAGGACCGGATCTCCGACCAGGGCTATGACACCGCGAGCGGCGCCAGAGTTTATTACTACTGCATCCCGAAGGCCGGAAAATACGTCCTCGTCGTCAGCACCGACGGGACCGTACAGACCGGTCTTTCCGCGGTCTATGCGCCATCCCGAAAGACTCTTACAATCGGAAAAACCGCGTACTGCGGGAGTCAGAGCCCGAAGGGCTGGGGCCGCTACAAGATCCGCGTCCGCCGCACCGGCTACCTCCTTCTCCAGACCCAGCCGATCCGGGACGGATACAGCGGGACGCTCTACGTCATCCTCCGGAACCGTAATGGAAAAAAGATCTTCCGCAGTGCCGAGCCGCTCTCCAGCACCCGGCAGTATACCTACATCGGCGTGAAGCGGGGGACCTATTACCTTTCCATTCGTTCCTTCTCCGCCTCACCGATGTACGCCGTTCGAGTAAAAAGCTACAGTGTCAGCATCTCCAGCCGGGGATCGAGCAGCCGCCGGGCCGCGACTCTGAAGAAAGGCCATTCGAAAAAAGGTGTCGTCTTCGCCACCTCTCCATCCCGGTCTTATTACTATAAAATCCACCTGACCCGCAGCCAGAAAGTAACGCTTCAGGCAACCTGCCACGTCGGCTCCGGCGGAAGCCGCAAAGGAGCCGGGATCCGCATCCGGATCTGGAACAGCCGCAGTTCAAAGACGTGCACGCTGACAAAGAAATATCGCGGTATGAAAATCAGACTCCGTACCAAAGGGAGCACAAAGCTCCAGAAGGGGACCTATTACATCCGCGTCAGCGGCTATCGTAACGGGAACGGATACTACAAAATCAAATGGAACTGATCGCTGAGACATCCGATTGGATGATCGCATGCTTTATCATCAGATCCTCGGTTCAAACCGGGATCTGATCCGGATGCTTCCTTCGGGAGGCATCCTTTTTTTCATAGGAATCAGGCATCATAGGAAGTCAGGCTTCGCCGCCCGCTGACGAAGCAGAGAAGCGCACATCATTTCCCGCTGCCTGCTCAAAAAGCAGATATGTCGTGACAGCGGATGCGAGATGCATGAAGAACACTTTTTCCTGCGCGTCCGGGTCCAGTTTTTCCCGGAGCCGGTCGACCCGGTATCGGACGGTATTCTTGTGACAGAACAGCCGCACCGCGGCTTCTCCCGGATCGCCGTCGGCAAGCACATACTGCACCGCCGTCGCGAGCAGCGTTTCATTTTCCCCGTCGAGGATCGGCGAGAGATACTCCCGCATGAAACGTTCGGCTCCGCTGCCCTCCGACCACGGGATCAGGAGCTTCCGCATGCCGAGGGAGGAAAAGTTCTGCTCCTTTTTCCCAAAGACCTCCGCCGCGATCTCACTCCAGTACGCTTCCCTCACGGCGTCATCCGGCCCGTCCGAAAGCGGATGGACCACACTCGAACCGGCGGTCACCCTGTCCGGATCGATCCGGAGGAACAATGCGGCATCCTCCGCCAGCGGATCCTGCGAGAACCCTCTGCCGGCCGGCTCCTCTTCATCAAAAGATGTGATGAGGAAGACGCGGTCCCGGCAAAGCCCCGCGAACGCACGGTTCTCCACATCCTTCGGCCGTCTGGCGAATTCCAGCGCGTTCACGACCTCCCCGAGCGCTTCCTCCCCGACATTCAGGCAGTGGCAGCAGAGCAGTCTCCGGAAATTCGGGTTCATGAACTCCAGCGCCTCTTTTTTTTCCCCGTCCGAAAGCGGACGACGGAGCATCGTCTCGATCAGCGGCCGGGCGCGGTCCATTTTATTGACCTTCCTGCAGTGCTCCCCGACCTCGATGATGATGTCCTCGAAGAACGCGTCACTGTCGCCGAACACCAGGATCGGGAATCCGACCTCATCAGCATAGCGGATAGCTTCCTCCGGGAGCTCGCGCACGATCACGGGCTTGTAAGCCAGCGCCTTGCAGTTGAACGCGCGGAGCTGCTTCACCGCGGCGGTCACGAGGTCCGGATCGTCACGGGCAAAAAGGAAACTGCTGAGGACGAGGCTGTCCCCTTCGAAGCTCTTCCGGCGGAATTCCCGGCCTTCTCTGAGGAATTCATAGTCGAGGATCTCGGTCCGGACAATCTCGCCGTCCAGGCCCTTCTCGCCAGCGACCAGACGAAAATCTTTCATCGTATTCAGTTGGAAGAGATCCCGGACTTTGACCGCCATGCTTCATCCTTTCTTTTTTCCACGATCCAGTCGAGCAGCACCGAGACCAGCATCACCCAGCAGAGCCCCATCAGCAGTCCGCCGGCGACGTCCGTCACGTAATGCACTCCGACGAAGATCCGGCTCCACCCGATCCCGAGGATCAGCAGGGACAAAAGGACCGTCAGGATGTTTGCCGTCTTCCGGTCCCTGCAGTACCGCCGGATCATGAAAATCATCAGCCCGTAGAAAATCAAGCCGTTCATGCTGTGCCCGCTCGGGAACGAAAACCCGTGCTCCGTGATCAGCCAGAGCGCGCGGTCCGGCCGTGGACGGGCGAACGACGTCTTCATGATCTTGTAGACGATCAGGCCGGCGGTGCTGGAGAGTGCCGCCGGGACGCCGACCGGGAGCCGGGTCCGGGGAATCAGGATCAGCACCGCGATCTCCCCGATGATCGTCATTTTATACGCCGCGTACGTGATCACGATCCAGATCGGGTCCGTCACCGGCCCCCGCGTGCTCCGCGCGAACGAGCCGACCGCCTGATCGACCGCTTCTGTCCTTCCGGTCTGCACCAGATACGCGTCCACAATAAACAGCGCCAGAGCCGCGGCCGCGATCACGAATCGTATCACCGCGCTCCGGTGAAAATCATAATTATCCAGTCTTTCCATGATCATCTGATCCCGAACGTCAGTCCCGCGCGTTCATGATCGCGTCGATCCCGCTCACGATGTCCCCGGAGAAGCCGCGCTTCGCGAGCTCCGTCACGCCGAGGATCGTCGTTCCGCCCGGCGACGTCACGCTGTCCTTCAGCGCGCCGGGATGCTGCCCGGTCAGGACCTCCATCTTCCCGGTCCCCGCGAGCACCTGCCCCGCGATCCGGTACGACGTCTCCCGATCCATGCCGTACTTCACCGCCGCGTCGCCCATCGCTTCGATCATGACCGCCGCGAACGCCGGTGTGCAGCCGGCGACAGCGCAGCCGAGCTCCACCATGCCGGTCTCCAGCGTGACGACGACGCCGACACGTTCAAACAGCTCTTTTATCAGCGCGTACTGCTCTTCGGAAAGAGAATGTTTTTCCTCAAAGATCGTGATCCCTTCGCCGACCGAGATCGGCACGTTCGGGATCGTCGTGAGATGCGCCGTCCCCGCCGGGAGGATCTCCTCATATCGGTCAAAAAAATACCCGCCGACGACCGAGAGGATGATTTTGTTTTTCAACGCGTCCTTTACCGGCGCCAGCGCGCCCTCGACCTGGTTCGGGTTCACCCCGACGATGACGACATCAGACTCGCGGACGAGTTCTTCCGCCGATCCGCAGGCGTGGATCCCGCGCGCCGCAGCGTCCGCGTCGAGCGCTTCCCGGTTCCTGCGGTATCCGTAAATGCGGTCCGGGCTGACCGCGTCTTTCCTGAGAAATCCGTCGACCGTCGCCTGCGTGATGCTGCCGAAGCCGAGGATGCCGATTTTTATCGTACCAAGATCCATACTTCCGGTTCCTTTCCTTTCTCTTTTTGTCGATCCGCTTCATGTTTTGTCTATTATAATGAATTCATGAAAGAAAGGCAAACCGGCGTTGAAAGGATCTCATGGAACTTTTTATAAAAAGTTCACCTGTTTGTAAGGGGAAACTGATATAATTTTCCGAAAAGAAAGCCGTATGGAAGGACAAAGGGAGCCAAATATGGAAAAAGATTACCTCGCCGCCGTCGACGCGGCGTATGACAGCAGCCGGCCGGAAGAGCTGGAATCCGAGCTCACGGCGGTTCTCGACGAATGCCGCAGCGACCTGGGGGAGACCTCCCGGGAATATATCGCTGTCCTCAGTGAACTCGCCGCTTACTACCGCGGACAGATGAATCTGGAGAAGTCCCGGGAGCTGTTCCGCCGGGCGGTCGCACTTGGCCGGGACGTATTCGGAGAGGACAGTCCGGATTTCGCGACGCTCCGGGTCAACCTTTCCGGAACGCTTCGCCTGACGAAAGAATTTGACGAGGCCGAGCGGGAGCTGCTGGAAGCGATCTCGATATACGATCAGACCCTGCCGCCGGCGCACGCCCTCACGCTCGCCGCGTGGAACAACCTGAGCCTGATCCAGATGGACCAGGGCCTCACCGGCGACGCGCTGCAGATCCAGGAACGCCTGCTCCACACGCTGGAGGACGCGCCGGATCTCCGCGAAGAACTCGCGACGACGCTCATCAACATCGGGAGCCTCCAGCTGCAGGAGAAAAATTATGAAGAAGCAAAGCACGCTCTCAGCGACGCGATCAGGATCTATGATGAAGAGCTGTCCCGCGACACGCCGCACTACTTCAGCGCCTGGAACGCGCTCGGGATCGCGGAGATCAGTTCCGGCGACCCGGCGGCAGCCGTGAACAGCTTCCGGCGCGCCCTCGATTCTGCGGAAGCCCTGTTCGGACCGGACCATCCGCAGACCGCCTCGATCCGGAACAGTCTGGAATTCGCCGAAAACATCCGTCGGAAAACCGGAGGAACGGAGGAGGACACACATGAAAGGTCTTGATCTCGCAAAAAAATACTGGGAGGAGGTCGGACGCCCCGCGTTCCTCGAAGCCTGCCCGGAGATCCTGGACTGCGCCGCCATCGGCCTCGCGGGCGAGGGCTCCGAATGCTTCGGGTATGACGATGAGATCTCCCGCGACCATGACTGGGGCCCGGGGTTCTGCATCTGGCTGACAAAAGAAAACTTTGAGAAGTACGGCCGGAAAGCCGCCTCCGTCTATCAGTCCCTTCCGGAGACCTTCCTCGGATACCGCCGCCTCCGTGTCAGCGAAATGACGGAAGGCCGCGTCGGCGTCCTGGAAATCGATGATTTTTTCCGGAAATTCCTCGGGACCGCCGAGCTCCCGCAGACCGTCCTCGACTGGCGCCGTCTTCCGGAGGAAGGCCTGACGATGGTGACGAACGGTGCCGTGTTCCTGGATACGGACGGCGAATTCACGCGGCGCCGGGAGGCTCTGTCCGCGTACTATCCGGAGGACCTGCGCCTGAAAAAACTGGCGCGCAGCCTCGCCCTCGCCGGGCAGTCCGGGCAGTACAACTACTATCGGATCATGCGGCGAGGTGATCAGGTCGCGGCCAACATCGCGCTCACGGAATACATCCGGCTCGTGCAGTCGGCCGTGTTCCAGCTGAACCGGAAGTATAAGCCGTACTATAAATGGTCCCAGCGCGCGCTGCGGGATCTGCCGCTCCTCGGGCGCGAAATCAGCACCCGGCTGGAAGCGCTCGTAGCCGGTCCGCCGCCCCACGCTGAGACCATCGAAGACATCGCGTCCATCCTGATCGACGAACTGCGGCGCGAAGAACTGACCGATTCCGACAGCGACTTCCTGACCGACCACGCCTTCCGCGTCCAGTCACACATCAGCGACCCGGTCCTCGCGGGGATGCACGTCATGGCGGAGTGAGACCGCGTAAACCGAAGCGGAGCAAGGCCGCCCAAAGCAGGAGGAAGAAGACCGCCTGAACCAGGCGGAATGAGACCGATTAGCCAAAAGGAGAAAAGGGAACCATGGAAAGAGAAGCCATTATTGAGGAAATCGTAGAACGGGAATGGACGATGTTCCAGGACACGCAGAATATCGGCGGCCGCGCCTCCTGTCAGGACGACCGGAAGACATTCGAGATCATGCGGAAAAGCCAGGCCGTGACCTGGCCGGACGAGGCGCTCGAATCCTGGCGAAATGATCTGGAGCAGGCCGGCCGCGAGGGACGCAATCTGATCTCGGAAAAATACGCCCGGATGATGGAATCCACCTCTCCGGAAGAATATGAACAGATCCGTCACCTTCTTCCCGAGCTCAGCCCCGAGGTCAAACGCCTGGCGGAGCAGCTCACCGAATACCTCGTCAAGTGGGCCGTCGAAGCACAGGAGCAGTATCCCGGCCTGCTCGCGCACTCCCGCCCGATCCGCAGGGAGCAGGACATCGAGTACGGGACCTCGATCGAGACATACAGCCTCGGCGAGTTCGAGACCTACAGCGAAAAAACACTCCGGATCCTCAGCGAGTTTTATGCCTTCTGCGACGCCGAAGGCCGCAACCTCCACATCGAGACCCTCCGGCAGATGATGGAATCGTACGGATTCGAGTCGCTGGAGCAGGCCGAAGCCATTGCGGAAAAAGACCTCACGGAGTTCCACTGAAAAAAGGACTCGGGCAGACGTCCGGAACGCCTGTATACATAGTCGTTCCAACGCGTCTTGTGCCTTGCAATCAGGTCTTTCATCAACTATACTGTTATCAAAAGGAGGATGCGGCAGAATGCATTCAGTGGTGCGCCGACACAGGGCGCGCCGTGCTTTTTCTGACAAAACCTGCCGCAGGATTTATGGGAGTTATGAAATCCATGCCGACCCTCATCCGGCTCGGCAATTCGTTACACCGTTTCAACCACTATTCCAAGGACGTCGACCGCGCCAGACGGACGGGCGACCCCGTGGAGGAGCGGCGCGTCATCGCGAGCTGCGTCGGGAAATGGGGGAGAGATGTCGCCCGCATCCTGGATCTCCACGTGAACGTCATCGGCAGCGAGAACGTCCCGGAACATGACGGTCTTGTTTTTATCTCCAACCATCAGGGATACGCCGACATCATCGCGCTGATCCTCGCACTGCCCGGCCGCCAGATCGGCTTTGTGGCAAAAGAGGAACTGAGCCGCATCCCGCTGCTCGGCACCTGGATCAACAAAATCCGCGGCTTCTTCCTGAAGCGCGGCGACGCCCGCGAAGCGCTGAAAAGCATGCGGCAGGGCTCCGAAATGCTGAAGCAGGGATTCAACCTCGTCATCTTCCCGGAAGGGACCCGGAGCAACGGCCCGGAAATGGGCGAGTTCAAGCCCGGCAGTTTCCGGCTCGCGACCGGCGCAAAGGCCGACATCGTCCCGGTCTCCATCAGCGGGAGCTATAAAGTCTATGAGGAAAAAGGAAGAGTCGTCCACGGCAGGACGATCACTGTGATGTTCCATAAGCCGGTCGAAACCGCTTCCCTCGACCGCAGGCAGCTGAAAACCGTCGAGACCAATGTTGAAAACGTGATCCGCCAGGGCCTCACCGACATCGCCGAAAAAAATTGACTCGATTAGTTTGACTTTCTCCGGGTATATATCGAGTATCCAAGGAAGCACACTCGGGGCGGACAGACACCGTCCGGATATATCAAATTACGGAGGAATAAATTATGGTAGTGATCACAAAGGACAATTTTGAGAAGGAAGTATTGAAGTCAGATGTTCCGGTCGTCCTTGATTTCTGGGCAGACTGGTGCGGCCCGTGCAGAATGCTGGCGCCGACATTCGACGAACTGGAAAAAGACTATGCCGGCAAAGTGAAATTCGGCAAGGTCAACGTAGACGAGCAGCAGGAACTCGCGATTCAGTACGGCGTGATGAGCATCCCGAACATCGTGAAATTTGAAAACGGGGATGTCGCCGGAAGATCGATCGGTGTCGTACCGAAAGAACAGCTCGTCAGCGCGCTCGGTCTGTAAAGCTGACCGAACTGGAATATGCCATACGGACGTTTCCTGAAGGAATGTCCGCGGCAGATCGCAAATAAGCTATGAAGCCTGAAACCGCTTGGTTCCAGGCTTTTTTTCGCGGCAAAAAAAAGGGAAGAGGCCGTTTTTTCTGCCTGCTTCCCCGTGCTTTTCCTCACTCTCCGTGAGAGATCGTCCCGTCTCCTGTGATCGGGATCGCGCTCCCGCCGTATTTCGGCTTCATATGGAACATCACTTTGAAGAAATCCTTGTTCCGGGCCAGAACCTCGCGGACCTCCCGCGCCGACTGGCCCCGGTACGTACGCTGCGCCGCGCTGACGCCGAGCACCTTGATCCCCAGCTTGTCCGCGACATAGAGCGAGCGGTACATATGGTAGGTCTGCGTCACGACGACCGCCGACTTCACCCGGAAGACCGACTTCGCGCGGTACATCGAGTCATACGTCGAGAACCCCGCGTGGTCACAGAAAATGTCCTCTCCCGGGATCCCGGCCTTCAGACAATACTGGAGCATGACGTGAACCTCGTTATGGGAAACCGTCCCGTTGTCCCCCGACAAAAGCAGCTTTTTTACAAGCCCCTTCTTATACAGCATGATCCCGACAAGCAGGCGGTCCCGGAGCATCGGCGACGGCGTATTGTTGTCCTGGATCCCGCACCCCAGCACGATCGCACACTGCGGATCGATCTTCTTCAGCCGGCGGGTCTCCGCCGCCGTGAGGGTCGCGGTGTCCGAGCGGATCTGGGAGACGATGCTGTCCGATTCCACCTTCTGAACATGCGAATTGATCGTCATCACGGTGACCCCGCCGATCCCGAAGACAAACAAAATAACAATGAGCAGAACAATACCGATTTTTTTCAATATCTTCATGAGCACTTTGCCCTTCTTTGCAAACTATACTGATGTATGTTAAAATTTCCCTGAAATTTTCGCAGCTTCCGGCCCTCATTCGGCCGCATTCCCTGCATTATAACACAGAGGTGTGATGATGAAAAGAACACGAGTCAATGCGAGCAGACCTTATGATATTTTGATCGCGGGCGGCCTTCTTCCGGAGACCGGAACCCGCGTCCGGGAGTGTCTTCCGCCCTGTCGGATCGCGCTGTTCACCGATTCCAACGTCGCTCCGCTCTATGCGGATCCGGTGACGGATTCACTGACAAAAGCGGACTTTGATGTGGTCCGGTTCACGTTCCCGGCCGGCGAACCGTCGAAAAACCTGACGACCTACGGCCGGATGCTGGAATTCCTCGCGGATTCCCATCTGACACGCAGCGACGCTGCCGTCGCCCTCGGCGGAGGCGTCACCGGGGACCTCACCGGCTTCGCCGCCGCGACATATCTCCGCGGCATCCGTTTTGTCCAGATCCCGACGACCCTTCTCGCCGCCGTGGATTCTTCCGTCGGCGGCAAGACCGGCCTCGATCTCTCCGCCGGAAAAAACCTGGCCGGAGCGTTCTGGCAGCCGTCTCTCGTCCTCTGTGACACCGACACGTTCCGCTCGCTCCCGAAGGTCGAACTCCAAAACGGCATCGCGGAAGCCGTGAAGACCGGCGCGCTCGCGGACGCGTCCCTCTTCCCGCTGATCCGAAACGGGGACTATCCCGCCGTCGTTCAGCGCTCGGTCGAGATCAAGGCGTCCGTCGTCGAACAGGACGAACGGGACACCGGACTCCGCCAGCTTCTGAACTTCGGCCACACTGTCGGTCATTCGATCGAAAAGCTGAGCGGGTATCAGATCCCGCACGGCCTCGCCGTGGCAAAAGGGATGCCGGCGGAAGCCCGCGCCGCCTTCCGCATGGGCCTGACGTCGTTTTCGGCGGAACCGTACCTGACGGAGCTCCTCGAAGCACTCGGCTTTGATCTCACGATCCCGTTTGCCGCAGACGACCTCTACCAGGCGGCTCTGAACGACAAAAAACGGAAAGGAAACCGCATGACGGTGATCGTCCCGACCGAAAAGGGGCGCTGCGAACTCCGGGATCTCTCCCTGGAAGAGCTCAAGGAATACTTCCGGCTCGCGCTCTCGGAATGAGGCCACGCTGACCGGGGCCGGAGAAAAATGCGGCGTGGCATGCGCTGCTCCAAGGAGCATCCGCTGCCCCGGAATCCCTCAATAAATCACCGGGCAAGGTCACTGGCCTGCCCGGTTTTCTGTAAAGGATCCGGTTTCGTAGAATCTTCCGAAGAGGATTTCAACACCCTCGCTTACGCGTTCTTTTTTTCCTCCCACTCGCTCTTCAGCATCGAAAACACCAGCGAATCCCGGCTCTCCCCGGTGTAGATCTTCAGGTGCCTTCGGATCGTCCCCTCGTAGACGAAACCGAGGTTTCGGATCACTCCCTGTGAGCGCTTATTGACAGGCGAGGTGCAGATCCCGACCTGATCGAGCCCCATCTCTTCAAACGCGAAGCGGAGCACTTCGGACGCCGCCTCCGTCATGAAGCCGCGTCCCCAGCAGTCTTCGGCGAGGGAATAACCCATCTCGCGGGAGTTCGCGCCTTCCCGCAGCGTGTCTTCTTCCAGTCCGATGCTCCCGATCAGGCGGCCGTTTTCCTTCAAAAGGATCGCCCAGGATTCCGGCGGCAGGAAGATATCGCGGATGATCTCCCGCGACTCCTCCACGCTTTCGTGCGGCTTCCATCCCGCATGCGGACCGACGTTCGGATTCTTTGCGTATTCATAAAGGCCTTCGGCATCATCCAGCGTGTACATGCGGAGGATCAGCCGCTCGGTTTCCAGCGTTTTCATCTTTTGTCCTTTTGTCCCTTTGCGAGTTCTTCTTTTGTCCCATCCGGCGGCAGGCGATTTTGTCGTGCGGATGACCGGCAGACGTTTTTGTCCTGCAATGGCCACAGCAGACTACTCTGTCGTGCTGATGATCGTGTCGCTCGACTTGTCGATCTGGCTGACTTTCATCCTTGACGCGTCTGCCGGGTCGACTTTCTGGTTCAGGCCGAGCAGGTTCGGGCCGAGGTAGACCGTGTCGAGCTTCTTGCCGTCGAGCGTGACCTTGCTGTACTCTGTGAAGTTCTGGCCTTTGATATAGTATTTGCCCGCGACTTTGACGACCTTGTCGATCTTGATCTCCTTGACGCCCATTTTCATGTTCGTCTTCTTGAACGGATTCTTTCCGCCGTAGATGTAGCGGTTCCCGTACAGCATGTCATAGGCAAGGAGCTTCAGGTTCTTCAGGTAGCTGGAGCTGTTATGGTTCCGGTTCTGATGGTAGATCGTCGTCGTTCCGGTGTGGATGCCGATCCGATCGAGGGCCTCCGCCGTCAGCTGATAGGCCGCCAGATCCTTGTCCTTCTTTTTCAGGCCGAAGTTGCTCCAGATGACGTACTGCGTCTGATAGAGGTCCTTCGCCTTGTACTGGTCTTCCGTGACGTCGAGTGCCGGGATGTGGTCGCCGTACATGACGAGTATGATCGGTTCATCATAGTTCGACAGGGTCTTGATCAGTTTCTTGATGAACTGATCCATCTCATAGACCTCATTGACATAGTACTCGTACTTGTATTTCGTCTCTTTGTCCGGTGCGCCCGAAACCTTGATCTTCGGGTTCTGGATCGTTTTTTCCGTCGGGTACTTGCCGTGTCCCTGGACGGAGATCGTATAGATGTAGTCCCGGGTCTTCGTCGAATCCAGCGCATCCACGATCTGAGAGGTCAGGATCTTGTCCTTCTCCCAGTTCTTCGGCGTCCGTTCGACGTCGCTCATGTACTCGACCGACGTGAACGTATCGTAACCGAGATTCGCAAATACCGTGTTCCGATTGTAGAACAGGGCGCGGTGATTGTGGATCGCGTGCGTCCCGTAGCCGAGGCTCTTCAGATCGTAGGCAGCACTTTCCGCGGTCTCCTCCTTCAGGATCGACTTGAACGGATATTCGCCCGGACCGAAGAAGCGGACGGAAAGGCCGGTCATGACCTCGAACTCCGTGTTCGCCGTGCCGGCGCCGCAGGCCGGGACCGTCAGGCTGCCCGAGGAGTACTTTTTCATCAGCGATCGGTAATACGGGATCGGATCCTGCGAGAGCTTCACGGTCGTGAACAGCTCCGGGTCGACAAACGATTCCAGCTGGAGGAAGAGGATGTTCGGATAATCTTTCTCGTTCGCGACGTTCGACTTCTTCAGCTGCATCGTCTCGTTCTTGCCGGTGTACTCATCCTTCTTGAAGATCTTTTTGACGCTCGCTTCCGAGTAGTTCGACGGTTTTTTGATTCCGGTGTTCAGCCAGGTGTTGACAAAACAGTACGGCACGCCGTAGTCGCGATACGCGTACGCGAGGTTCCCGAAGAACGTGCTCATCACGTTGGCCTTGATCATTCCCTGGGTAAAGCCGAACGTGCCGGCGATGATCAGAAGCACGATCACAAAATTCCTCTTCAGGTTGATCTTGCCCTTCTGCCGCGGACCTTTCAGGAACATCCAGACGAATCCTGCGGCGAGCACCGCGAGCGCGACGCCGACGCCGACGATCTGTCCGATATGGAAATACGTCGTCGCGATGCTTGCGGCGTCTGCGACCGATGCCAGATCCTTCATCGTAAACGGCGTCATCCGCTGTGTCAGAATGATCCCGTTTGCGACGCCGATCGAGATCCAGATCGCAGAAACGATCATCAGCACGAACCCGCTCCTTCGGAACAGGGTGCTGACGACGAGCGTCGCGTAGATGATCAGCATATTCGTGATGAACTGGAGCGGCTGCGTGAACAGGTAGACGAACCCGCCGTACCCCGGCATGGAATTCCGCGCCAGTGTTTCGATCAAAAGATTATATAGAAACGCGAGGATGAGGTCCCAGATAAACGGGTTCCTCACGTATTTATTATTATATATCGCTTTCAGTTTTTCTCGCATAGTAGATGCCTCTTGCTGCCGGCCGTTACAGGCCCATTTCCGTAAATCCGTCCGCGATGCAGGCAAATTCTTCGAGTCCGAGCTTTTCCGCCCGGGTATCCTGCGGGATCCCGCACTGAGTGAGGCAGGACAAAATCTGTTCGGTGGACGCGCCCGTCTGCTTCAGTGAATTCCTGAGCGTTTTGCGCCGCTGTCCGAAGCCCGCGCGTACGACGCGGAAAAACATGTCTTCACTCTTGACCGAAACCGCCGGCTCCTTCCGGAGATCGAGGCGGAGCACTGCCGAATCCACTTTCGGTGCGGGAAGGAACGACTCCTTCGAGACCTCCCGGATCAGAGAAACGCTGCTGTAGTATTGAACGGTGACGGAGAGCGCTCCGTACGTCCGGCTTCCCGGACCCGCCAGGATCCGCTCCGCGACCTCCTTCTGCATCATGACCGTGATACTCTCGGCGTCGAGCCGGCTCTTGAGCAGGCTGACGAGGATCGGTGTCGTGATGTAATACGGAAGGTTGCCGCAGATCTTTACGGTTTTCAGCTCCCCCTTTTTTTCGCGGATCAATGCCGGAACATCCGTCTTCAGGATGTCCGCATGAATGACTTCAAGATTATCCCATCCCTGAAGGGTAAAATCAAGGACTTTGATCAAATTATTATCCAGCTCGACGGCGACCACTTTTCCCGCCTCGGCGAGCAGTGCGTCCGTCAATACGCCGATCCCCGGTCCGATCTCGATCACGAGATCGTCCTCGGAAACCATTGCGCCTTCTACTATATCGTCTATCACCGATTTGTCGATCAGAAAATTCTGTCCGAGGCTTTTCGAGAAGCGAAACCCGAATTTATTTCTGATGTATCGGATCGTCCGCGGATCGTAAAGCTCCATAAAATTCCTCTCTGGTCACGCCGAGCCGGTTCAGGCGCTTCAGAAACGTCTTCGCGTTGCAGAACCCGATGCCGAGCCGGTCGCCCGCCGTTTCTCGAAGCTCCCGGCTTCCCTTCGCGCCGCAGAGCCCGGCTTCCTGAAGATCCTCCATCGTGAACGCGCCTCCGGGTGCCTCTGTCAGCCGCACCTTCGACAGTGCCTCACGGATCGCCTCCGGACTCGCGTTCTCGACGCCAATGTCACGGCCCTTCACCGCCTCTGTCCGGGGCAGATGCGCCTCCGCGGCGTCCGGAAAACGCTCCAGGATCTTCTTCCGGATCCGTCCCCCGGCGGAATCGGGATCGGTGAACACGATGATGCCGTTCGACTCATGCGCCCGTTCGATCCGCTTCCACATGTCTTCGCTCATGCCGAAGCCGTGCGTCTCGATCGTCTCGCAGTCGACGGCACGCTTCAGCGCTGCCGTATCGTCGCGGCCCTCTACGATGATGACTTCTCTGATCCTCATCTCCGGCCTCAATTTCCGCTGGAATCGGAAGAATCGGAAGAATCCGAGGAGCTGGAACTGCTGTCGTCATCATCCAGGATGTACAGGATCTCCCCCGGTTTCACAAGGCGGAGCTGTTTCCGCGCCTGCTCTTCGATATATTCCTTATCGTTAACGTGCTTCAGTTCTTCCTGCATCGCTTCCTTTTGTTCCTCGAGCTGCTTGTTCGTCTTCTTGAGTTCCTTCTGCTCCTGCCGGAGCGTCAGCACATTGTGGATCGACAAAGAAAGCGCGATGACCAGCACAGCCACGATGATCAGCGTGATCACGCGGAACCAGTTGATCTTCTTCCTTCTCTTTTTCTTTTTTCCAACTGCTGCGGTGCTCATAGTTACTCTCAGCCTCTTTCTTCCTGCCGGGCAAGCCACACGGCCGCTTCCTCGATGCGTTCTGCCTTGCAGGTGCACGGGGTCCCGTCCTCTGCGGTTCCGGTATCCTTGCATTTCTCGCAGTGGTAGCGGACATCCATATAGTCCACTTCGAATCCGTTTTCCGTCATCTGTATCATCTTGTCGATCTGCAGCTGCTCGAGCTGCGCATCGATGTCCTTCTTCGCAGCTTCGTCCTGGTTCAGGAGTGCCTGCGTTTCCTTCATCATGAGATCCTGGCGTTTCTCGTCGATCGTCCGGATCTCCGGCACTTTCTCATAGACCTCGGCCCGCCGGGCCTCCGCCTCGCGCTCATCCCGATCGCGGAGATAACGGTAATATTCGCGCAGGACCTTCGGTGTGACGCGGTGTTCCTGATTCACGCTCTGACCGCTCGCCTCCGCCTCCTGGCTCCAGTTTTCCAGCACTTTGTTGACATAATTGAAATTCGGTGAGGAGATCCCGGCCGTCTTTCCGCACGCCTCGAGGATCCGGTCCATGTTGAATCCGAGATCGTCAAACCAGCTGTCCATCAGACGCCGCTCCTCCTCCGTCGCGTTCCGCGTGAAGCCGAGCGCGCGCAGGATCCGGTTATACTGATAATGCCGGCGGTCGTTTTCCTGAAGGTACTCGTTGATGTCGTCCACCGTCCGGAGCCCTTTTTCCATCCACGACCGGATGACCTTGAAAATGTACCGGAGGCTGCTTTTCCCCTCTTTGGTAAAATAGGAGACCGCGAACTTCACCATCTCGGTCGGCACGTGTTCATCCCGGACGAGACTCAGCATGTCGCTGAGCTCGGTCGTACTGAGACTTCTTCCCAGACTCTGTTCGACGGAATCGAACATCGCGCGGATCTGCTCGCTCCCGAACACGTTGACGTCGACCTCCGCCGGCGTCTGCTCGTCCGCTTCTTCTTCCGGGGTGGCATACATCAGTTCCCGGAGCTGCACGAACTCGACCGTGTTCTCGACCTCGCCCTCGCTGTCCAGGTAGCGGCGCTTCACGGCGCCCATCTCCTCCCAGTAATTCCAGGCCTCCGCGATCTCCTTCTGCGAAAGACCGAGCTGCTTCGCCATGATCTCGTCCCGGACCGCGATCCCATACTCCGCGTACATGAGGCCGTAGAGATAGACCTTGACAAAATCGCCCTTCGCCTGCGGCAGATACTCGTTGATAAAAATATTATCCACGCTGGTATCGTGCAGGTAAAATTCTCTGATTTTCGATTTGATAAAGTTCATCTATCCCTGCCGGCGCCCGGGGCGGGCTGCCCTCCTTCCGAAAACATCGCGGATCCCGGCACTACTCGTACTGCCGGTCCGCGAATTTGGTATACCGCTCTACCCACGCAAGGTCGATCTTTCCCGTCGCGCCGCTTCTGTGCTTCGCGATGTTGATCTCACAGACCCCCGGGTTTTCGGTATCTTCATTATAATATTCATCCCGGTAAAGGAATATCACGATGTCCGCGTCCTGCTCGATCGATCCGGACTCTCTCAAGTCCGACAGGATCGGCCGCCGGTCCTTCCGGAGCTCCGGCGCACGGGACAGCTGGGACAAAACGATGACCGGGCATTCCATCTCTCTCGCGAGAAGCTTCATCCCACGCGACAGATTGCTGATCTCCTGCTGGCGGTTGTCCGAAGACGAATCCCCCATCAGCTGCAGGTAATCGATCACGACAAGATCCAGCCCCTCTTCCGACTGCTTCCTCCGGCACTTGTTCCGGATCTCGAAGATCGACGGGTTCGGCGTGTCGTCGATCGAGATCTTCGTCGAATGGAGCCGGTCGATCGCGCCTCTGAGGTTGTTCCAGTCGTCTGCCGTCATCGTGCTCCCGCGCTTCAGTTTCTCCATCTCGACATTCCCGGTCGTGGAAAGAAGCCGCATGCCGAGCTGCTCCGCCGACATCTCCATGCTGAAGATGAGCACGGAAGCCCCGGCTTTGAGCGCTGCGTTCTCCGCGATATTCAGGGCGAACGCCGTTTTCCCCATCGACGGACGCGCCGCAACGATGATGAGATCCGATTTCTGAAGACCCGCCGTCGCTCTGTCCAGATCGCGGAATCCGGTCGTCAGGCCCGTCACCGTTCCGGTGTGCTTCGACGCCTCGTCGATCAGCTCGAGGTCTTTCATCAGGACATCGTTGATCGGCTGATAATCCCGGTTCTGATGCTGCTTCGCGATGGAAAAAATGTTACTCTCCGCGGTGTCGAGGATCTCGTCCGCCCGCGCTTTTCCGTCCAGTCCCATGGCGCGGATCTCCTCCGCCGCCTGGATCAGCTTTCGGAGCGACGACTTTTCCAGAACGATCTCCGCATATTCCGGCGCGTTGATCGTGGACGGAACTTCGCCCGTCAGATCCGCGATATACCCGGCACCGCCGATCGCTTCCAGCTTCTTTTCGCTTCGAAGCTCATCGGCCACCGTCAGTTCGTCGACCGAACGGCCGGCGCGGAACATGGAAACGATCGTGGAATAGATCTCCCGTGTTTTCGAATCGTAAAAATCTTCCGGACTGACGATGTCGATGACCTTGGACAGCGCATCACTGCTGATGATGCAGGCGCCGACGACGGAACGCTCCGCGTCGATATTGTGTGGCATCGTGCGTGCTGCCATCTTATGCCTCCACGACCTTTACCGCAAGATCCGCGGAAACATCCGGGTGAAGCTTGACCTTCACACTGAAATCTCCGAGGTTCTTGATCGGGGAGCTGATCTGAATCTTTTTCTTGTCAACCGCGATGTCATGCTGCTCTTTCAGACCTTTTTCGATATCCATCGAAGTGATCGATCCGAAAAGACGTCCGCCTTCCCCGCACTTCGTTTTGATCGTCACAGTCAGTTCATCCAGTTTCTTTGCGAGGGCTTCCGCATCAGCCTTGCGCTTTGCCGCTTCCTCCGCCTTTTTCTCTTTGATTTTCTCGAGGTCATGCATGTTCGTCTTTGTCGCTTCGACAGCATATCCGCGAGGGATCAGCATGTTCCTCGCGTACCCGTCGCTGACCTTGACAATATCTCCGGCTTTTCCGGATCCCTTGACGTCTCTTTTCAGGATAACAATCATTTATTTACTCCTTAAAATGTTAGAATTTCAATAACATCGCTTATTTGCGTTCTATCGTTTCCGGTTCTGCATCCCGATCCCGCATTACTGCTCCGATGCCTCGCTCAGCACGCCTTCCGAAAGAAGAAGCTGCTCGATGATCTCGAGGATCTCTTCCGGCGACTCCTCGACCTGCGATCCGGCCGTCGTCAGATGGCCGCCGCCGCCGAGTTTTTCCATGATGACCTGCACATTCAGATCGCCGAGCGACCGGGCGCTGACCATCGTCTTTCCGGTCTCATCCATGCCGGCGACAAAACTCGCACGCATCCCTCTGATATTGAGGAGCTCGTCCGCGACCCGCGCATTGATGACCTGCGCCTCTTCATTGAAGCCCTCACAGATCGACATCGCGATCCCATCGTCCCGGATGTCTGCCTGTGCGATCGCCTTCGCGCGGATCTTGAAGCTGTCCAGGTTTTCCTGGAAGAACTTCTTGACCTCTGTGACATCGGCTCCCGCACGCCGCAGCCAGGCGGCCGCCTCGAATGTGCGTACGCCGGTCTTGACGGAGAACCGGTTTGTATCGACCATCATCCCGGCAAGAAGTGCCTGCGCTTCCAGTTTCCGGAGAAGCTTCTTCGCGTTCGTATACTGAAGGATCTCCGTCACAAGCTCCGCCGTTGAAGAGGCATAGGATTCAATATATGAGAGGAGCGGGAATCGGATCGCGTCTGCAGATCTCCGGTGATGGTCGATCACAACGATGCGGCTCGTCATCCCGAGAAGATCCGAGCAGTCGACGTAGCTCGGGCGATGCGTATCGAGCACGATCAAAAGCGTTTCATTATTGATCTGTTCGATCGCCTGGTCCCGGTCGATGAACGTATAGATCCCCGAGCGCTTCGCCTCCTTGTAGATCGCCTGCAGCGAATCGTTCACCTCGCTGATCACGATGCTCGCGTTTTTCCCGTTCATATGGCAGACCCGGCAGATCCCGAGCGCCGAACCGAACGCGTCCATGTCCGCGTTTCGATGTCCCATGATCATGACCTTGTTCGCCTGTTCGATCAGGCGGATCAGAGCATGCGCGACGACTCGCGACTTTCCTTTGTTCCCTTTTTCCACCGACTGCGATTTGCCGCCGAAATAATCGATGCGGTTCCCCTGCTTCACGACCGCCTGGTCACCGCCGCGGCCCAGCGCGAGGTCAAGAGCGGAATCCGAGAAATGACGGGTCTCCATGAGATTGCTGCCATCCGAACCGATCCCGATCGAAAGGCTCATCGGAAAATCCGTTTCCGTATGGATCTCGCGGATCTTGTCCAGAATCGAGAACTTGTTCTCGATCAGCTGCGACAGGTATTTATGCTCAAAATAAACGACGTATTCATAGCCGCGGCTCATCACGATCGAGCCGTGGATCTTCTCCGCCCAGTCACGGATGATCTTGTCGGCCTCTGTCGAAACTGCGAGGCGGTCCGTCGGGACCGTGCTGGCTTCCAGCTCGTCGACATTGTCGATATTGATCCTGGCAACACAGACGCGCTCGTCATTGTATTTCGTCTTCAGATCTTCGTAATGCGTCACGTCCTCGAAATAAACGTACGTATACGAAGTATCGGGCTGGAACTCCGCGTAGATGCGGAAGATCTTCCCGTTCCGCTCCAGGATCTGATAGGCGTTGCTTTCCGCAATGATCTTAAGATCCTCAAAACGGATCCCGGTCAAAACAAAAAAGTCATTGTCTTTGATATCATCATACAGAAAGACGTCTCCGATCCGGGCGTTCGACTCCAGGATCTTCCCGTTCCCGTTCACGATACACATCGGCAGCGGGATGAAGGAGAACAGCTTTCCCTCATTCTTGTTCGCTGACATTTTATCCTAACCTCTGCATTTGGCTGTAACATTCTGAAGGGATGATATTTCTGTGAAAAAAATCATCCAGTTGTCCGGTTCGCATCGGTGGTCTGCGCCCGCCGGATCACTTCATACGATTCACAAGCCGTCGGCAGGAACCCTACCGACAACAGTAGTATTATATTATATCACAAAATATAGGAGAGCGCTTGATGAAATCAACAGCGGAGATGTTTCACGGGAAACATTTATTCCCAAAGAAAAAAGGGCACTTCGCCCTTTCCCTTTCATATTGATCGGTAATTCATATTTTGGGATGCAAAATGCAAAACACAAAATTCCAATACCGATCTCTGTATTCCTCAGCCGTTCAGCAGCTCCAGGATCCGGTTCAGATCGTCCCGGTTATAGTACTCGAGTTCGATCGTCCCTTTCTTTCCTTTGCTGTTGATCGTGACTTTTGTCCCGTACTTTTCCCGAAGCTCGGCTTCCATGCGGATCACATCCGCCGGTTTCCTTTTCTTCGCCGGTTTCCGGGCAGTCCCGTTTTTCTTCGAGGTGATCAGCTTCTCCAGCTGCCGTACGGTCAAACCCTCGCGGATCACTTTGTCACAGAGTTCCTTCTGACGGTCCGCGTCCACGTTGATCAGCGCCCGCGCGTGCCCGGCGGTGAGTTCTCCGCTGACGACATGGCTGCGGATCTCTTCCGGAAGCTTGAGAAGCCGCAGAGAATTGCTGATATACGGGCGGCTCTTGCTGACACTGCGGGAAACCTCTTCCTGCGTGAACCCGTACGTCTGGATCATCTGCTCCAGCCCTTCGGCTTCTTCGATCGGATTCAGATCCTCTCTCTGGAGGTTCTCGATGATCGCGACCAGCATGTTCTGCTCATCGGTGAAATCCCGGATCAGGCAGGGGACTTTACTGAGTCCGGCTTGTCGTGCCGCACGCCAGCGGCGTTCTCCGGCGACGAGCTCGTAGCCGGATCCCTCCGATTTTCTCAGGACAAGCGGCTGGATGATACCATGCTCACGGATGGAATCCGCCAGCTCAGCGATTTTTTCCTGATTGAATTCTTTCCGCGGCTGATTCTTGTTCGGCTTGATCTCATTGATATCAATGTAGACAACATGCTCTTCATCGGGCGATTCGCCGTCGGCTGACTGCTCCGGCTCAATGACCGGCTTCTGCTCCGCAAAAAGCGCGTCTAGGCCTCTTCCGAGGCCGCGGTTTTTCGGTGATTTTGGCGTCATATTCAGCGCTCCTCCCACTCAAGAAATTCTTTCGCGAATTCCCTGTACGCCTGTGCACCCTTTGACTTCGGATCGTACTCGACGACCGGCATGCCGTAACTCGGTGCCTCCGCCAGGCGGATGTTGCGCGGGATCACTGTAGAATAGACTTTTGCGCCAAAATAGTTCTTCACTTCCTGCACGACCTGGAGCGACAGATTCGTCCTTCCGTCGAACATGCTCAGCACGACACCCTCGATCTTCAGATCCGGATTCAGTTTTTTCTGGACCAGCTTGATCGTTCCGACGAGCTGACTGACTCCTTCCAGAGCATAGAATTCACACTGGATCGGGATCAAAACACTTTCGACCGCTGCCAGAGCATTGATCGTCAGAAGTCCGAGTGACGGCGGACAGTCGATGAAGATGTAATCGTAATACGAACGGATCACATCCAGTGATTTCCGGAGACGGCTCTCTCTTCCCTCGATATTGACGAGCTCGATTTCCGCTCCGGCAAGATCTACATTCGCCGGAATCAGATCCAGATTCTGTGTTCCGGTATGAAGAACCGCTCTTCTGGAATCATAACCATCTTCGATCAGCATCTGATAAACAGTATCGGAAAGGTCATTCTTCGAAACGCCGATTCCACTGGTCGTATTTCCCTGCGGGTCCATATCAATCATTAGGACTTTCTTTCCGAGCATGGCCAGACTAGCGCCGAGATTGATGTTCGTCGTTGTTTTTCCGACCCCGCCTTTTTGATTGAAAATAGCGATTGCCTTACCCACATTTTCCTCCTCTTCCACTGGCCTCATTCTGCGATAAACCACTGGAATTTCAATGACTAACGTTATCCTGCCTCTGATCGCTCTTTCAGACGGCCAATCTGCCGAATTTTTCTCGCGTATCCATTATATATGACATCCTTCTGTTTTTCTACCCTTTTGTAAAAAAATAGTTGATGTTTCACGTGAAACATCAGCTATTTGATCGGCTTCTTTGAAGGAATTCCAGGCCTTCTCGGGTATTTCCTCGATGTATTGTTTTCTTTTTTGACCACGACAAAACGATGCGCATCGGTCCTCGAACCGGCGTCCGTGATCCTGTCGATCTTCCCTCCGAGTGTCCGGATCGCAGATTCCGCCTGTCGGATCTCTTCGTCACTATCCGGTCCTTTATATGCGATGAAGCATCCGCCCGGCCGGACGAGCGGAAGGCAGAGTTCCGCCAGCACGCGAAGCTCCGCAACGGCACGCGAAACGCAAAGATCGAACTGCTCCCGATACTGCGGATCCTGCCCGAGTTCCTCCGCTCTCGCATGGACGGTCCGGATGTTTCCGATCCCGATGCGAAGTGCCGCTTCCCGGATCACATCCAGACGCTTCCTGAGGGAATCATTCAAAACAAATTCCTTTTCCGGATACAGCACTGCAAGCGGAATCCCCGGGAAGCCTGCTCCTGTCCCGACGTCGACGATTTTCTCTGCTTTCTGAAACTCCGGAAGAAGTGTCACAAGGGCAGAGTCAACGTAGTGCTTCTGAATGAATTCTTTTTCCTCCCGGATCGCGGTCAGATTGATTGAGCGGTTTTTCTCCAGGATCTCTTCCATATACTTCGCGAGCACGGAAGCCCGCTCCGGTTTGATGTCGATCCCCACTTCCCGGAAGCGCACTTCGATCTCTTCTTCTCTAGTCATGACGTCTCCTCTTCTCCTTCTCCAGATAGATCATCAGGACGCTGATGTCCGCCGGGGAAACTCCTGAGATCCGGGATGCCTGCCCGATCGAGCGCGGCCTGATCTTGTTCAGCTTCTGCTGCGCCTCGATGCGGATCCCCGAGATCGTGCTGTAGTCGAGATCCTCCGGAAGGTGCCGCTCCTCCAGCTTGCGGAACTTTTCGATCTGCCGTTTTTGCTTCGCGATGTATCCCTCGTACTTGATCCGGACATAAACTTCTGCGGCCACATGAAGACTCAGGGAAGGACGCTCCGGATCGATCACGGCGCTGTTTTCATACGTGACTTCCGGGCGCTTCAAAAGATCATAGAGTGACTCTCTGTTTTTCAGAGGAGCCGCTCCGATCTTCTCCAGGTAGTCTTTTGCCTCCTCCGGTGTCACGGACACCCGGCAGAGCCGTTCGATCTCTTCTTCGACCTGCTGTTTTTTCCGGAGATACTTCTGATACCGCTCTTCCGTAACGAGTCCGATCCGATATCCGATCTCCGTCAAACGCGAATCTGCGTTGTCCTGCCTCAGAACCAGCCTATATTCCGCTCTGCTGGTCATAATTCTGTAAGGTTCATTAGTACCTTTTGTCACGAGATCGTCGATGAGAACGCCAATATAAGCCTCGCTTCGGTCGAGGACCAGCGGTTTTCTTCCAGTTATTTCCAGTACGGCGTTGATCCCCGCCATCAATCCCTGGCAGGCGGCCTCTTCATAGCCGGAGCTGCCGTTGAACTGTCCGGCACAGAACAGCCCGCGGATCGTGCGGTATTCCAGATTCGGCTTCAGATCGAGCGGGTCGATGCAGTCGTATTCGATCGCGTACGCCGGACGCGTGATCGTGATGTTTTCGAGTCCGGCGATCGTGTGATAGAAATCGCGCTGCACATCCTCCGGAAGACTGGAGGACATCCCCTGAACGTACATCTCATCGGTATCAAGCCCTTCCGGCTCCACGAACAGCTGGTGACGCTTCCGGTCCGGAAACCGGTGCACCTTATCTTCGATCGACGGGCAGTACCTAGGGCCGATCCCCTCGATCTCGCCGCCGAACAGTGCCGAACGCGAAAAGTTCTTCCGGATCACTTCGTGCGTTTTTTCATTCGTATACGTCAGCCAGCACGGGACCTGCTCCCGCTCCAGCGAATCATTCATAAAGGAGAACGGAACGATCTGCGGATCCCCGTCCTGACGGATCATTTTGTCATAGTCGAACGTATCCGCTAGGGCGCGGCACGGCGTCCCGGTCTTGAAGCGGCGCGTCCGGATCCCGTGTTTTTTCAGGTTCTCCGCGAGTTCAAGAGACGGCGCGAGTCCGTTCGGGCCGCTGCTGAAACTGCTGTCCCCGATGAAGATCTTTCCGCCGAGGAACGTCCCGGTCGCGATGACGCAGGCCTTGCAGCTGTACCAGGTATGCGTCCGGGTGACGACGCCCTTCACCTGTCCGTCTTCGATGACGAGATCCACGACCTCGCCCTGGCGGATGTCCAGACGCTCCTGCTTTTCGAGCGTCTTCTTCATCTCCGTATGATACCGCTGCTTGTCCGCCTGCGCGCGGAGGGAATGGACCGCCGGGCCCTTCGAGGTGTTCAGCATGCGGCTCTGGATAAACGCCTTGTCCGTATTGATCCCCATCTCTCCGCCCAGCGCGTCGATTTCCCGGACGAGATGTCCTTTTCCCGTCCCGCCGACCGCCGGGTTGCACGGCATCATCGCGATCGCTTCCAGATTGATCGTGAACATCAGCGTGCGAAGGCCCATCCTGGCAGACGCCAGTGCGGCCTCGCATCCGGCATGCCCGCCGCCGACAACGATGACCTCATATTCTCCCATCCAAACTTTTTCCATCTTGCTCCCATCCCGCAGCGCAGATCGCGCCGCGAAGGCAACTCACTTCCCAAGGCAGAACCTCGAAAACACTTCTTCCAGCACATCGCCTTCCAGATCCTCGCCGATGATCTCGCCGAGCGCATGGTAGGCGCTGCTCACATCGATCTCGATGATCTCCAGCGGTTCCCTCCGTCCGGTCAGATCCATCGCGCTCCGGAGCGACTCCTCCGCTTCATTCAGCAGACCGACGTGCCGGATGTTCGTGACAAAAGAATTCCGGTTCCGGTCGATCCCGTCCGCGTACACCACATCGAGGATCGCCTGCTCGATCTCCGGAACGCCGGCGAACTCCCCCGTCGTCATCGACGTCTCGATGATCCGGATCCCCGGGACTCTTCGTTCGATTTCCTCTTTTTCCGTCTCCAGGCCGAGATCCGATTTATTCAGAAGCACGAGATCCTTTCCCGGCCGCAGATGCTCCAGGATGTCAAGATCTTCTTCCGAAAGCGGCATCGACCGGTCGCAGACGAAGATCGCCATATCCGCTTCATTGAACGATTTCCGGGACCGCTCGATCCCGACCTTTTCGATCTTGTCCTCCGTCTCGCGGATCCCCGCCGTGTCCGTCAGGATCACCGGGATCCCGTCGATGCTCATCGTATCTTCCACGGTATCCCGCGTCGTCCCCGGGATATCCGTTACGATCGCCCGCGACTCACGGAGCAGCTCGTTCATCAGAGACGATTTCCCGACATTCGGCTTCCCGATGATCGCGATATGAAGACCGTCCCGGATGATCTTCCCGGTATTCGCGCCGGACAAAAGGCTGCTTACTTTTTTCTCCGCGACTTTGAGGCTCTCTCCGAGTTTCTGATACGTGAGCTCCTCGATGTCCTCATCCGGATAATCGATGTTCACCGTGATATCGACGAGCGTGTCCATCAGACCGCTCCTGATCTCACGGATCTCCGCGGAGAATTTTCCTTCCAGCTGATCCATCGCGACATCGAACGTCTTGTCTGTTTTCGCGCTCACGAGATCCATGACAGCTTCCGCCTGGGAAAGATCCATCTTCCCGTTCAGGAACGCGCGCTTTGTGAACTCGCCGCGATCGGCGATGCGGGCACCGCTCCGAAGGAGGAGCGACAGGATCCTCCGGAGAGAGACCATGCTCCCATGGCAGTCGATCTCCGCGGAATCTTCGCCGGTATAACTTGCCGGTGCTTTCAGATACACCGCCATCGCTTCGTCCAGGATGCTCCCGTCCTCCGGGTCCACGACTTTTCCATACACCATTTTCCGGGGCGTAAATTCTGTCGATCCGGATGCCGGTCGGAATACCCTCTGAAGGACAGAAAGGGAATCTTCCCCGCTGATCCGGATCACACCGATCCCGCCCTCGCCGAACGGCGTCGCGATCGCCGCGATCGTATCCTCCATCACCGGAATCTCGATTCCTTCCTTCCGTTCTTCGGTACGTTCTTTGGCCATACCTTCCACTCCCATCCCGTTAAATGAAAAAGCCCGCTGTTTCAGCGGGCCTCCTGTCAAGCCAGTTCGATGATGACCCTTCGATAAGGATCCAGTCCTTCACTTCTCGTCGTGACCTTCGGGTTCGACTGAAGCGTCGCATGAATGACTTTTCTCTCATATGGATTCATCGGCTCGAGGCGGACGCTCTTTCCGGTCCGGACGACCTTGTTCGCCAACCGTTCCGCCAGGCGTTCCAGCGTCTTTTCGCGGCGCTCGCGATATCCCTCGGCATCGACGATGACCTTGATATACTCTTTATGGTTCTTGTTCACCACGAGGCTCGTCAGATACTGGATCGCGTCCAGCGTCTGCCCGCGCTTTCCGATGATCGTTCCGGTATCTTCCCCCTTAAGCTCGATGTACACGTTCGTGTCATTCGCCTTCGCGGTCATATCGAGCTTGAGTCCCATCTTGTCGATGACCTCTTTCAGGAAATCCATCGCAGGATGCTCAGTCACGACTGGAAGATTCTTGAAGTCCTTTCTGAGATCGAGCTCCGGAAGCTCTTCGATCGAAACGTCACGGTCCTGACGATCCTGACGCGGGGCAGGGCGGGATCCGTCTCTGCGATTTCTCCGGCGTCCGCCTTTCCGCTGCGGTCTGTCGTTTCCGGAGCGCTTCGCCTTCTCCGCACTCGCCGCGATCTTTTCCTCGATCGTCATCTCCTGCTTTTTCGGTTTTTCTTCTTTCTTTTCCTTCGAAAGCTGTTTTTCCGCTTTCGGCTGTTTCTTCTCTTCTTTCTTTTCTTCTTCTTTTACTTTTTTCTCAACTCGAACAAGGGCCAGCTTTGCGCCGATGCCGAGAAAACCACGGGACGGTTCTTCAAGGACAGTCACCTCGACCTCATCCCGGTCCGCTTTGAGTTCAGCTAACGCCAGGGCGACAGCGGACTCGACATCATCGCCCCATTTTTCAACGGAATTCATTGATATGCTCCTCCACCAGCTCTTACAGGTTTTCTCTTTTTCTTCTTACTGTTCTTTTTCCCTTCCTTAAGCTGACGGCGCAGCTGATTGAAGCGGATGTTATAGAAAATCTGTATGAACTGACTGATGAACCAGTAGATTGCGAGTCCTGCCGGGTATGTCTTCGCGAGCCAGACGATCATGATCGGGAATCCGTACTTCATGATGACCATCATCGCACCGGTATTATTCGCCGTTCCGCCCGGCACACCGCCGTTGTTCGACGACATCCAGAAAGAGATGAACGTCGCGACGCCCGACAAAAGAGGAAGGATCCACGGATCCGGCTGTGCCAGGTCTTTGATCCAGAAAAACCCCTCATGGATCGCAAAATACATATGTTCTGAATTAACGTAATTCAACGGGTTTCTGAGCAAGGCAAAAAGTCCCATGATGATGATCATCTGCACGATCATCGGCAGACAGCCTGCCATCGGACTAATTCCCTCTTCTTTGTAGAGCTCAGCCATCTTTTCGTTCATGAGCTCTTTGTTGTCCCCGTATTTTCTCTGCAGCGCCTGCATCTTCGGCTGGATCTCTGACATCCCCGCCGTTGACAAGATCTGTTTCTTGTACAGCGGGTAAAGGATGAGCTTTACGGCAAGCGTCAAGACCACGAGCGTGATCCCGTAATTTCCGATCAAACCGTAGAGATACTCCAGTATCCAGCCAAGAGGCTGCGCCATGATGCCAAATATATTCATTAATTAAAGTCCTCGGAGCAGCGTCCGGACGGCAACAAGCCGCAGGGCGCCGCGCTAGATTCATGGTACCGGATCGTATCCGCCGGGAACTCCCGGACGACAGCGCAGGATTCGTTTGATCCCCAGCCAGCTCCCCTTCAGCGGGCCGTACTTTTCGACCGCCTGGATGAAGTACTGCGAGCAGGTCGGGATGTACCGGCACGTCGGCGGAAATAGCGGAGAAATGCAGATCTGGTAAAATCTGACCATGAAAATCAGCAGCTTTTTGAAAAAAAGGCTGATGTATTTCATTTTTCCATCACTCCGGTCCGTTTCAAAACAGAATTCAGAGATTTCCGCACATCCTGGCACTTCGCTTCGGTGATCGGCTTTCTGGCGATGATGACAAAATCATATCCGTCCGGGAGAGTCAGTCCGGATGTCCGAAACGCTTCCTTCATCAGTCTCCTCGCACGGTTCCTCATCACGCTGTTCCCGATCTTCTTGCTCGCGAGATATCCTGTCCGGGTATAGCCGAGCCTGTTTTTCCTGTAAAAAATCACGATGTACCGGTTTGCGGCGGATTTTCCCTTTCTGTAGACGGCATCGAAATCCTTCTGATTTCTCAGCACATTCTTTTTCAACATGTTATGCAGAAAGTTTCTTTCTTCCTCTTTGTCTTCTTCTCTTCAGTACGTTTCTTCCGTTTTTCGTTGCCATTCTCTTGCGGAACCCGTGTTCCTTCAGTCTCTGCCGTTTTTTCGGCTGATAAGTTCTTTTCATCTTCATTACCTCCTGTTCATTACTGTTCCCCTCTGAATTGGGAAGCCCGTACGCTCTGAATTGCATGCGTACATACATTTCGTAATTATACTTTTTTCGTAAAAATATGTCAATAAAATCGATGTAAAAAGCGAGTTCAACAATATTTCACATTCATTTACTGCCCGTTAACTTTAATCCTCAAAAACTTATACATAAAGTTATCAACATAATGTTGATAACTTTACTCCTTACTCAAAAATTAAAGATTTCGATTTCATCTTGTATATGGATAACTATTTTTGTAAAATTAGAGGAGTACGAAAGAGGACGATCAAGAATGGATAATCAGAAAATATGGAATCAGGTACTGGAACTCCTGAAATTAAATGTCAATGAAATCAGCTATAAGACGTGGCTCGCACCGGTCCGCATCTATCATATCGACAACGCGCTGAAGATCGTCTACCTCGAATCGCCGAAAGACCAGCCTTTTGCCGACAGTGTCCTGAAGCAGCGGTACGCCCCGCAGCTCGAATCGCTGTTTGAAGAGGTGATGAACGAACCGTATCACGTCGTGATCAAAAAACCGGAAGAGTACGAAGAAGAGTCAAAAAAGAAAACGCAGATCCAGGAAACACTGACGCAGCAGCGGATCTTCAACCCGAATTTCCGTTTTGACAACTTCGTCGTCGGCGACTGCAACAAGATCGCACACGCCGCCGCGCTCGCCGTCGCGGAAGCACCGTCCCAGGCCTATAACCCTTTGTTCATCTACGGAGGGTCCGGCCTCGGAAAGACACATCTGATGCACGCGATCGGAATCCATCTTCTTGAAAACAACGACAACATCAACGTTCTCTATGTCTCCTCCGAAATGTTCACGAACGAACTGATCCGGGCGATCAATGAGAACACGATGGGCGCGTTCAAGGCGAAATACCGGAAAGTCGACGTTCTTCTGATCGACGACATCCAGTTCCTGGAAGGAAAAGAGAAGACACAGGAAGAATTTTTCCATACATTCAATACATTATATGACGAAAACCGGCAGATCGTGATTTCCAGCGACCGGCCGCCGAACAAACTTACGAACCTGGAAGAGCGCCTGCGCTCCCGGTTCGCCTGGAGGATCATCGTCGACATCCAGCCGGCTGACTACGAGACCCGCGTCGCGATCCTTCTGAAGAAGCTCGACGATATGAACATCACGCTGAACGATGACCTTTACGAAGTCATCTGCATCATCGCGGAGAAAGTGACGAACAACAACCGCGAGCTGGAAGGCGCGCTGACTTCCCTCGTCACGTTCTCCCGGCTGCTGGGAGAGCCGATCGACCGGAACTTTGCCAGAAAATATCTGAAGGACATCATCCAGAACGGAGTCGGGGAGAACGTCACACCGGAAAAAATCAAGAAGACTGTATGCCGCCATTTCGGGATCGATGTCAGAGACATGGAATCCGCCAAACGCAGCAGCCAGATCGCGTATCCGCGGCAGATCGCCATGTATCTCTGCCGCAGCATGACGGAATATTCGTATGAAAAGATCGGACAGGTGTTCGGGAACCGTCACTACTCGACCGTGATGCACGCCTGTGAAAAAATCCAGAAAGACCTCCGGGACGACAAGGAACTTTCCCAGGAGCTGGAGGAAATCAAGCAGAGTGTCCGGGATTAACGTGGATAATCCATAATTTCCGACCGACTTATCAACAGACTATGAGTAAGTCAAAAGGATTGAAAAGACTGATGGAGAGAAGTTATCCACAGTTTCCGCACCCTCTACTACTATAACTACCTTTATATAAAAAAAATAAGAAAAGCGGGAGGCCCTGATGAAAATCAACTGTGAACAGAAAATACTCGTAAAAGCACTGAACATCGTATCCAAAGGAGTGAGCAGCCGAACAACGATCCCGGTGCTGAAAGGGATCATGATCGAAGCTTCCGATGACGGCACCGTCGTCCTGTCCGCATCCGACCAGTCCATCTCCATCCGTGATACGATAAAGTCAGATGTTGAGAGCGCCGGCTCCATCGTCGTACCGGCCCGCCTGTTCGGCGACATCGTCCGGAAACTCCCGGGAGACCTCGTCACGATCGAATGCGATGAGGAGAACAACGTCAGTGTCACGAGCATGAGCTCCCGCTTCCGCATCGTCGGGATCTCGACCGATGAATTCCCGATCGTGAACAACATAACCGATGAGACCCATTCGATCCGTTTCAATAAGGAAACGCTCAGAACCATGATCGACGGGACATCGTTCTGCGCGAGCATCGACGAATCGCGCGGCGTCATCAGCGGCGTCCTCCTGGAGATCGCGGACGGCGAACTGACGATGGCGGCGATCGACGGCTATCGGATGGCAATCAACCGCGAAACCATGGTCACGGAAGATACTCATTCCTTTATCATCCCGGCGAAGATCCTGAACGAGCTGTCCAAGATCCTGGCGGAAGATGAGAGTGAGGAAACAGAAGGAACGCTTTATCTGAGCGACAAAAAAGCCGTGTTTGTCTTCGACGACATCCAGGCGGAGCTTTCCCTCCTCGCCGGGAAGTTCATCGACTATAAAGGGATCATCCCGAAGGCGGATAAGATCACGGTCGAGCTGATGCGCTCCCAGCTGAAGGAAGCCATCGACCGCGCGTCCATCCTTTCGTCCGCGGACCGGAACAACCTCGTCCGCTTCTCGATCACCGACCGGATCCTGGAGATCACCTCCACTTCCGAGGAAGGTTTTGTCAAAGAAGATGTCCCGGTGGAAAAGACCGGAGACGATATCGTCATCGGATTCAACGCGAAGTATATCCGCGACGTCCTGAATGTGATGACGGAGGAAAAAATCAAACTTCTGTTTAATTCGGCGGTCGAACCGTGCCTGTTCCTCCCGGAAGAGGGGGACCGCTGCGAATACATGGTACTCCCGGTCAGGATCAACTGATTCATGCATATCACCAGACTGGAACTGAAAAACTTCAGAAATTACCCGGAGCTTTCCGTCTCGTTCGATCCGAAGGTGAACATCATCATCGGACGGAACGCCCAGGGGAAGACCAATCTGATCGAAGCCATTTATCTGACCTCGATCGGACGGTCTTTTCGTGCGTCCGGTGACCGCGAGATGATCCGGTTCGGGGAAAAACGGGCCCGCGTCCATGTCGAATGCGCCAAGGAAGTCATCGACACGAAGGTCGACATCACGATCGACCGGAGCGCCCGGAAGTTCATCCGGAAAGACGGAAGGACCGTGAAGAAGCTTTCCGAACTCCTCGACAATATCATCATCGTCGTGTTTTCGCCGGAAGATCTGAAGCTGGTGAAGGAAGAGCCGGAAAAACGAAGACGCTTCATCGACCGGGAGCTCGGCCAGATCAAGCCGGCGTATTACAACGCGCTGTCCTCTTACAAAAAAGCGCTCCTCCAGCGGAATGCCTATCTGAAAGAGGACGTCGTGGAGGACCGTCTGCTCGATCTCTGGGATGAGGAGCTCCTGCGCTACAGCACACCGGTCATCCAGATGCGGAAGGAGTTCATCGGGGAAATGGACGGATTCAGTTCGAAGATCCATGAGAGGGTGACGAACGGATCGGAGAAACTTTCCATCTCATATGCGCCGAACATCCCGTACGACAGCGATCCGGAAAAACAGAGACAGAATTTTGAAGAGATCCTTACGGCTTCCCGCGAGACGGACCGCCGCCTCCGTACGACACACCGCGGCCCGCATAAAGATGATATGACGTTCACGGTGAACGGGATCGACTGCAGGAGCTACGGTTCCCAGGGGCAGCAGCGCACCGCCGCGCTTTCTCTGAAGCTCGCGGTCCTCGATTTCATCCGGCGGGAGACCGGGGAAGAGGGGATCCTACTTCTGGACGATGTGATGAGCGAGCTCGATGCAGAGCGCCGAAAGTATCTGATCAGCGCGCTCGATCAGAATCAGATCTTCATCACGACGACGGAGATCGACGACGAACTCCGGCAGACGTATCCGGACGCGAATATCCTTCAGATCGAAAACGGGACAGTGGTAAATTAACGGGGGTTATCCCCATAGGAAAAAATATCCCCAAAAGAGTAAAATTTCCGTTTTCAAAGATTTTTAAAATAAAATCGAAAAATTAGTCAAAAACAGACCTGTTTGGTTGAAAAACGGGCTGTTTTTTTGTATAATAGAAAAAGTTTTGTAACGGAAAAAGGTGGGATTTTATGGCAAAAAAAGCAGGCGCTAGTTCCTATAACGCAGAGCAGATCCAGGTCCTGGAAGGACTCGAAGCCGTTCGGAAACGACCGGGCATGTATATCGGGACGACCGGACCGAGAGGACTTCATCACCTGGTATATGAGATCGTAGATAACAGTATCGACGAAGCACTCGCCGGATACTGCAAAAATATTGAAGTGGTCATCCGGGAGGACAATTCGATCCTCGTCCAGGATGACGGCCGCGGCATGCCGGTCGACAAGCACCCGAAGATGGGGATCCCGGCGGTCGAGGTCATCCACACCGTGCTCCACGCCGGAGGAAAATTCGGCGGCGGGGGATATAAGGTCTCCGGTGGTCTCCACGGCGTCGGCGCATCCGTCGTCAACGCGCTTTCGACGAAAATGATCGTCGAGACCGCGCGCGAAGGAATTCTTTACGAGATCGAATTCGAACGCGGGAAGACGACGAAGAAGCTGAACAAAGTCGGAAAGGCCGATCATAACGGATCCAGGACAGAATTCTGGCCGGATCCGGAAATCTTTGATGAGACCGAATTTGATTTTGAAGTACTCGAACACCGTTTGAGAGAGATGGCGTTCCTGACAAAAGGGATCCACATCACACTCGAAGACCGGCGTCCGGGAAAAGAAAAGAAAGAGGTCTATCATTACGAAGGCGGCCTCCGCGAGTTCGTGAAATACCTGAACCGCAACAAGGACACCGTTCATCCGGATATCATCTATTTTGAGCAGAAGGATGAGAACGCGCAGCAGGAAGTCGAAGTCGCGATGCAGTACACCGATCGCTATAACGAGATGATCATGTCGTACGCGAACAACATCAACACGACCGAAGGCGGTGCGCATCTCGTCGGATTCAAATCGGCTCTGACACGTGTGTTCAACGATTATGCGAAGAAGAACAAATTCCTGAAGGAAGGAGATTCTCTCGCGGGAGAAGACGTCCGGGAAGGACTGACTGCCGTGATCTCCGTTAAATTGAGCGAGCCGCAGTTCGAAGGACAGACGAAGACGAAGCTCGGGAACAGCGAGATGAGAGGATTCGTCGACAGCACGACGAGCTATTACCTCACGGCGTTCCTGGAAGAAAATCCGAGCCAGGCGCGGGTGATCATCGATAAATGTCTGCGTGCGTCCCGCGCAAGGGAAGCCGCGAGAAAGGCGCGGGAACTGACGAGGAGAAAAAGCGTCCTCGATACGCTTTCCCTCCCGGGAAAACTGGCCGACTGTTCGAGCAAGGATCCGAGAGAGTGCGAGATCTTCCTCGTCGAGGGAGATTCCGCGGGAGGAAGTGCGAAGCAGGGGAGAGACCGGAATCGTCAGGCCGTCCTTCCGCTCCGCGGCAAGATCCTGAACGTCGAGAAGGCGCGTCAGGATCGGATGCTGAATTCCGAGGAGATCCGGAACATGATCACCGCGTTCGGCTGCGGGATCGGCGATGAGTTCGACATCGACAAACTCCGCTATCATAAGATCATTATCATGACCGATGCGGATGTCGACGGCGCACACATCCGGACCCTCCTTTTGACATTCTTCTTCCGCTATATGACGCCGCTCATCGAAGGAGGATATGTCTATGCCGCGCAGCCGCCGCTGTTCCGGGTCCAGAAGGGAAAAGACACATATTACACCTATTCGGACAAGGAGCAGGAAAAGCTTTTGAACGACCTCGGCGCGAACGAAAGCGGAAAGGGGAAGGTGGAGATCCAGCGTTACAAAGGACTCGGTGAAATGGACTTCAATCAACTCTGGGAAACGACCATGGATTACAATCACCGGACCCTGATCCAGATCACGGTCGACGACGCGTCGGCAGCGGATGAGATCTTCACGACGCTGATGGGAGACAAAGTCCAGCCGCGTAAGAAATTCATCGAGGAAAACGCGAAGTACGCGACGATGGACATTTAGAGTATCGTTAGAAAGAGAGGAAATCTCGTTTGGATAATCTGATTGAAGACAGTAAACTGATACAGCACGAAATACATGACGAAATGAAGGTCTCCTATATCGACTACGCGATGAGCGTCATCGTCGGAAGAGCCCTTCCGGACGTCCGGGACGGACTGAAGCCGGTCCACCGCAGGATCCTCTATGGGATGTCCCAGCTGGGCGTCACCCCGGACAAGCCGTATAAGAAATCAGCGAGGATCGTCGGGGAAGTCATGGGTAAATATCACCCGCACGGCGACAGTTCGATCTATGACGCGATGGTCCGTATGGCGCAGGATTTCTCCATGCGCTATATGCTGGTCGACGGTCACGGGAACTTCGGATCGATCGACGGCGACGGTGCCGCGGCACAGCGGTATACCGAAGCGAGGATGTCTCCGTTCTCGCTGTACATGCTGCGCGATATCGATAAAGACACGGTCGATTTCGTACCGAATTTTGACGGTGAGGAAAAGGAACCGGTCGTTCTTCCGTCCCGCATCCCGCAGCTCCTCGTCAACGGAGCGAACGGCATCGCGGTCGGTATGGCGACCTCGATCCCGCCGCACAACCTGAGCGAAGTCATCGACGCGTCAGTCGCGATGATCGATAATCCGGATCTAAGCGTCGACGATCTGATGAAATACATCAAGGGACCGGACTTCCCGACCGGGGCGAAGATCCTCGGAAAGAGCGGGATCCGCGAAGCGTACCGCACCGGGCAGGGCAAGATCAAGGTCCGCGCCTGCTGCGAGATCGAAGAGACGAGCAAGGGAAGAAGCCACATCGTCGTGACCGAGATCCCTTATCAGGTGAACAAGGCCCGCCTGATCGAGAAGATCGCGGAGATGGTCAAGGACAAACGGATCGAAGGGATCTCCGATATCCGTGATGAATCGAACCGTGAGGGCATGCGGATCGTCATCGAGCTGAAGCGCGACGCGAACCCGCAGATCACGCTGAATCAGCTGTACAAGCACACTTCGCTCCAGGAAAATTTCTCGGTGATCATGATCGTTCTGGTGAACAACGAGCCGAAGATCCTGAATCTGAAGGAGATCCTGGAAGAATACCTGAAATTCCAGAAGGAAGTCGTGACGCGCAGGACCCGTTTTGACCTGAACAAGGCAGAGCACCGTGCGCACATCCTGGAAGGACTCCGGATCGCGCTCGACAACATCGACGAGATCATCAAGATCATCCGGAGCGCGTATAACGACGCGAAGGAAAGACTGATGGAGCGCTTCAGCCTGAGCGAGATCCAGGCACAGGCGATCCTCGATATGCGTCTCGCCCGTCTGCAGGGACTCGAACGGGAAAAGATCGAAAACGAGTACGACGAACTCATGAAGAAGATCGCATACTACAAAGAGCTGCTCGCGGATGACGTGAAAATGATGGGCGTTGTCCGGGATGAACTCCTGGAGATCAAGGAAGAAGTCCGCAAGAACAAGAAATACGGCGGCGACAAAAGGAGAACGAAGATCGTCCGCGATGTCGATGATCTGAATGAAGAAGACCTTGTCGAAGAAGAAGACGTCGTGATCACACTGTCGCACCTCGGCTACATCAAGCGCGTTCCGGCTGATACGTATCGGACCCAGCGCCGCGGCGGAAGAGGCGTCACCGCGATGACGACGAGGAACAAGGACTTCCCGAAGGATCTGATTATGACGTCGACGCACGACTACATCATGTTCTTCACGAATACCGGAAAGGCGTATCGTTTGAAGGCGTACGAGATCCCGGAGGCATCCAGGAACGCGAAGGGAACGCCGGCCGTCAATTTCCTCCACCTGATGCAGAGGGAGCGCATCACGGCCATGATGCCGATCACGGAATTCTCCGATGACCGCAATCTGATCGCCGTCACGAAGAACGGCACGATCAAGAAGACCGCGCTGTCGCAGTATGAGACGCGCCGCCAGAACGGCATCATCGCGATGAACCTGAAGGACGACGATGAACTGATCGATGTCAAGAACATCGAGGACGGAGATGAAGTGATCATCGTTACCAAATACGGAAAGGCGATCCGCTTCTCCGAGTCAGATGTCCGTCAGATGGGAAGGATCGCCGGCGGCGTCCGTGCGATCAAGCTGGAAAAAGACGACAAAGTCGTTTCCATGGCGCTCGTCAAGCCGGGAAGCAAGCTGCTGGTCGTGACCGAAAACGGCTTCGGCAAGCGGACCGCGCTGAAGAGCTATAAGAAACAGGTCCGCGGAGGAAAAGGCATCCTGACGTACGACAAAGGCAAATTCGACCGGACCGGTCCGCTGATCGGCGCACTGATGGTCGATGATACCGATGATGTCATGCTGATCAATTCCGAAGGCGTCATCATCCGCATCAATGCCGGGGAAGTCTCCGTCCTCGGGCGGACAACACAGGGCGTCCGCATCATGAAGGTGGAAGAAGGAAGCCGCATCGTCGCGATGGCAAAAGTCGTCAATGAGGAAGAAGTCGTCAAGCAGGAGGATGAGAAAAAATCCGGCGGAAACGGCGGATCCTCCGATCCATCCGTTGGCGAACAGCTGAAGTTTTAAAGTTACCGGTTAGTGGGTATATAGATTTCGGGCGGGACCAGGAGATCCTGCCCGGAGTTTACAAGGAGGGAGGAAAGGTACAGGATGGATACCTTAAAGTTCGTGATTCCCGGAAAACCAGAATACCTCACGATGATTCGTCTGGCGATCAGCTCGATCGCGACGACAGCCGGTTTTGACGTAGGGGCTATCGAGGACATGAAGACCGCGGTATCGGAAGCGTGCAAGAACGTTTCGTGCCACGGATTCACCGGTTTTTCCAGCCAGTACGAGATCGAATGCAAAGTTGACGAAGGGTCAATGGAGATCACGGTCTCGGACGACTGCGACGAGCACACGCTGTCCAAGATGGCGAAGCCATGCCGGGACTGCCCGCAGGAGGGAAATCTCGGCGTCTATGTCATAGAATCGCTGATGACTCAGGTCGATTTTTCCCAAAACGAAAAGGGCCAGAAGAAGATCCATATGAAAAAGGTAATTTAGCACATGTCGGATTTGGATGAATTCATCGAATATAAAAAGAATCCAACGATCGAAAAGCGGAATGAGCTGGTAGAAAGTCATCTGAACATGGTCGACATTCTGATCCGGAAGTATCTGGGGAAGGGCGTCGAATATGACGACCTTTATCAGGTCGGTGCGCTCGCGCTCGTACAGGCCGTGGAGCGTTTTGATCCGGATAAAGGCTATGAGTTCAGCTCGTTCGCGACGCCGACGATCCTCGGAGAGATCAAGAAATACTTCCGGGACAAGCAGTGGAGCCTGAAGGTCCCGCGCCGTCTCAAGGAAAATGCGGCAAAGATCCAGGAAGCAAAGGACGATTTTTATCTGAGAGAGCACCAGCAGCCGACGGTCCAGCAGCTCAGCGAGCTCACGGATCTTTCGGAAGAGCAGGTCATCGAGGCGATGGAAGGAAAACAGGCGTACAGCACCTATTCGCTGGACAAAACGTTTGAAGACGCCGGCGAAGACGGTGACAGCGCGTTCCTCGAGAAGTACACCGGGATCAATGAGAAGGGGTACGATCTCGTCGAGCAGGGCGAGATCATCCGGAAAGTTATGGCGAAGATGGATGAAAAAGCGCGGTACATCTTCCGGGAACGGTTTATTTACAATCGTTCCCAGGCAGATATCGCGAAGACTTTAGGTGTCTCGCAGATGACGATCTCGAGGGCGGAAAAAAACATCATCAATCAGTTCCGGAAAGAACTGAATGCATAAATACAGAAATATAACGTATGGAATAAGAAACGATCCGGTCGGCCTTTCGGTCACCGGATCGATTTGATCTTCAGGTCGCCGATCCGGTCGGCGGCCCGGTTTATTTTTTTGGCGAGACTGTAGAGGTCGTGAGAGATCTCGCGGTTGATGATGCCGACCCCCTCCAGCCCGTGCTCCTCGATCTCCCGGATGTTCTCCCAGTAGAGGCGCTTGACCTGATAGCCGTTCTTTTTCGTCTGGAGCACATGCTGCCAGAACAGGTCCGCGTCGTTTTTGTTCCATTCGCGGACGGCGCCTTCGAGGATGCAGATCGAGTCGTGGGAATGGCTCGCCATCTCGATGTTTTTCGGCGTCGGGACGTAGGAGAAGAACAGGATGAAATCCTTCAGGTCCTTGATCTCGTCGGTGATGTCGTCGAGCAGCCGGGAGACGCCGAAGATGTCGTGCCGGTCGACCGGCGTGATGAAGGAATTCTGGACATAGTACACGATCTCGTTCCGGTTCTGGTCCGCGGCTTTCTCGACTTTTTCGATCTCGTCCGCGAGGCTTTTGTCCTCCGGGTTTTTCATGAAGCGGAGCAGGAGCTCACTCGCCTGGAGCGCGTTCTCGCACTGCTTCCCGAGGATCACATCGAAATTTGGGCGTTCGTCTTTGGAAAAAAAGTTTTTGATTTTACGTTCCATCGTTGTCCTCCTTTTTCTTAAAATGCAAGGGTCAGGAGTTTCATCGCAAGCGCGCCGCACGCGGCGGACGCCGGGAGGGTCAGGACCCAGGAGATGAGGATGCTCTTCGTGACCGGCCAGTTGACGGTCCGGGGCGATCTGCCGCTTCCGGCGCCTAAGATCGAGCCGGTGATGACCTGTGTCGAGCTGATCGGGATGCCGGCGAGGCTGGAGATCAGGACGACCAGCGTCGAGGAAAGCTCGGAGACGGCGGCGTTGTCGGGGTCGGGCTTCGTGATCTCGAGGCCGACGGTCCGGATCATGTTGTAGCCGCCGGTCACGGTCCCGAGCGCGAGCGCCGCGCCGATCAGGATCGTGAGCCACAGCGGGTACTCCAGACGGCCGCTTCCCAGCGCGAGCGCGAGGGCGAGGAGGCCGGTGACTTTCTGCGCGTCGTTGCTGCCGTGGGAAAGGGACAGGAGCAGCATGGAGAAGATGTCCAGGCTGTTGACCCGCTTCGCCCAGACGATCGTCGCGTTCCGGAGGATCCGCTGCTCCAGCCGGAACAGCAGGAATCCGGCGATCGATCCGAGGACCGGAGACAGTACCATCGCGAGGACGACCTTGATCAGGACGGCGTTCCAGTGGACGATGTCCGGGCCGGCCAGGATCAGTGCCGCGCCGACCATCGCGCCGATCAGGGAGTGCGACGCGCTGGACGGGAGCCGGACCTTCCAGGTGAAGAGGTTCCAGACCAGGCTCCCCAGAAAGGCAGAGAGCACATAAAAGCTGCCGGTGAGCGTGCCGGAAGACAGCACGGGATCCGCGTCCACGAGGCCGGTGGAGATCGTCTGTGCCACCGCCGTCCCGAGGAGGATCGCCCCGAGGAAGTTCGCGATGCCGGACAGACGGAGCGCGTGCTTCGGCGGCGTGATCCGCGAAGTGATGCTGGTTGCCGCGATCGTGCCGCCGTCGTGCATCCCGGTCACATAAGCGGTGATCACACCGATTGCAAGGATCACGTAGATCATGGGTTCCTTCCCCGCCTCCTTTCCGTCCTCTGAAAAATAGTGGTTTTCTGTCGCTCGGGGATCATCCGTTCAGGGATCAGCGGTTCTCATCGATCCCGAGGTTTGCGAGCGCGTCCGCGCGGTTGTTCTGCTCTGTGATATAGCAGAAATCGTCATAGGAAAACGAGTTTCCGTTCCATTCGATGAATTTTCGATACAGCGCGTCCGTATCAGTCGATCCCGAATCGAGATTGACGTGGCCTTTGACCCGGTAAAACCGGACGTCGTGCTTTTCCGTCAGCGCGATCAGTTCCTGCCACAGCTCCCGGTTCCCGACCGGCTTTTTTCCTTTTGTCTTCCATCCGTTCCGCTGCCAGCTGCGATACCAGCCTTCGCGGAAGCAGTTCATCACGTACGAGCTGTCCGAGAACACGTCGATGGACAGACCGTCACGCTTTAATGCCCGGAATGCCTCGATGACGGCGGTCAGCTCCATGCGGTTGTTCGTCGTGTTCACCTCGCCGCCGTGGAGCTCCTTCCGGTGGCTCCCGTATTCCAGGATCGCCCCCCAGCCGCCGACGTTCTCCTCGCTCTGGTTGCCGGAGCAGGCTCCGTCCGTGTAAATCCTGAGTATCATCTGCCGTCCTCCTGTTAATAGTATTCTCTTATTCTACCATTTCTCATCCAGATGTGGTATAATTTTCTACTAGTATTGGTTGAGGTATACTATGGGATTTGAATTTTGTTCATTTGCAAGCGGGAGCTCGGGGAACTGCTACCTGGCCAGGACGGACCGGGCGAACATCCTCGTGGACTGCGGGATCGCGGGAAAAAATGTCCTTGCGAGACTGAGGGAGGTCGGGCTGAGCCCGGAAGACCTTTCGGCGATCCTGATCACGCACGAGCACATCGATCACGTGAAGAGCATCCGCATGATTTCGAAAAAAGCGGTGAACGCCGGAGTGTACGCAACGGAAGGGACGCTCGGCGAGATCCGGGACCGGGTCGCGGACGAACAGACGGTCCGGATCGAGAGCGGGCAGCCGTTTTCGATCGGGGATATCGAGGTGGAACCGTTCGCTCTTTCTCACGACGCGGCGGAGCCCGTCGGGTTTTCTTTTGTCAGCGGCGGAAAAAAGCTGTCGGTCGTGACGGACACGGGCGTAGTGACCGGCGGGATCCTGGAGCATATGGAAGGATCAGACACGATCCTGCTCGAAGCGAACCACGAGGTGAACATCCTTCGTATGGGGCCGTATTCCTATTCGCTCAAGCGCCGGATCCTGAGCGACCACGGGCATCTCTCCAACGACGCCTGCGCGGAGACGCTCGGCACGCTGCTGGAATCGCGGAGCCGGAAGCCGGGGAGCCGTCCGCTGAACGTCGTGCTCGGGCATCTCAGCAAGATCAACAATACGCCGGACCAGGCGTATATCACGGTGAAGAACGAGCTTTTTGAAAAAGGATACTACGTCGGTGACAGTCTGACGCTGGCTGTTGCGAAGCGTGACGAGGCCGGCCGGATGCTGATGGTGTAGAACGCCGCTGCCGGTGAGGAAGGCCGCCGACGGTATGGAAGAATGCTGCCGATGAGGAGGAGCTTCCTGCGATGAACATTTCGGTCGTATGCATCGGAAAACTGAAGGAAAAATACTGGCGTGACGCGGTACAGGAATACAGCCGCCGCCTGTCGCGTTACTGCCGCCTTTCGATCATCGAACTCCCCGAGTCCCGCCTTCGCGCGAACGCAGGGGAGGCAGAAGAGGCGCGTGTGATCCGGGAAGAAGGGGAAGAGATCCTGGGAAAAATAAGGCCGGGTCAGTACGTGATCACGCTGGAGATCCGCGGCCGGAAGATGACATCCGAAAAGCTCGCGGAAACGATCTCCGACCTTGCGCTCACCGGGGAAGCCGATGTCGTGTTCGTCATCGGCGGGAGTCTGGGGCTGTCACAGGATGTCAGCCGCCGGGCGGACCTGAAGCTTTCGTTTTCCGACATGACGTTCCCGCACCAGATGATGCGGGTCATCCTGCTGGAGCAGATCTACCGGAGCTTCAAGATCATCCGGAATGAGCCGTACCACAAATAAACGCGGGAGTCGAAAAAAGGCAGAAAAAAAGAACCGGAAACCGTCCGGACGAACCAGATCGTCCGCGCCGTTTTCAGTTCGATTTTTTTTGGAAAAAACCAAAATCGGGTCAGGCGTCCTAACATACGGAAAATTTCCGCGCCGCGTCCAGATACCGCATGAGAACGCCGAGATTTGCATAATAATATGAGTATCGATCTTTCTTCCGGATGTCGACCAGTCCGGACTTCACGAGCGTCTTCATATGCTGGGAGATCGTCGCCTGCGCGTAGTCAAACTCCGCGACGAGATCCTTGTTGCAGACGTCCTTCCGGTTCTTGTTGCACTGCATGATGTAGCGGAACAGTTCCAGCCGGACAGGGTGCGACATGGCGTCGGAGATCGTTGCGATCAGCTCAAAGTCGATGCCTTCCAGACATTCGTGATAGTTGTTTGTCTTGCGGATTCTCAAAGTCGATGCCCCTCCTGAATATGTGCCGGCAGCCGGCCGGCCCGATTTTTTCGCTTACGCTCTATCATACTCCCGCGGCGGAAAGAATGCAATCCGAACGAAGTGCAAAAAAATTTGCATTTCATCCTGAGGCAGTGTAGAATCAAGGGAAAGAGATTGTTCAGGGAAAAAAGATCCCGGGAAAGAAGGAGGACCATGCGTGAATCAGAATACCGCGAGATCATCGAGTCGCTGCTCGAGCTGATCCCGGAAGGCGTCCATATCGTCGATGAACACGGCGTCGGCATTTTTTACAACGAAACGATGGCAAAAGCGGAGAAACTGAGCGCGGAGGATGTCATCGGAAAAGACATGAAATCCGCGTACCCGGAGATCGAGCTCCCGAAGAGCACGATCTATCAGGCGTTGAAAAACGGCGTTTCCACGAAGAACAAGCAGCAGGACTACATTAATCTGTACGGAAAAGAGATCACGACGGTGAACAGCACAGTGCCGGTGCGCTCCGGCGGCCGGATCGTGGCGGCGATCGAGGTCGCGCAGGACATCACGGACATCCGGACGATGACGGACACGATCCAGCAGCTCCGCGAGAGCCAGATCACACCGGCGGGAAAAGGCGCGAAGATCCGCCACTATACGTTCGATGACATCGTCGGCGAAAGCCCGTCATTCCAGGCGGTCCTGCAGCGCGCCCGCCACGCGGCGGACAACGACGCCTCGGTCCTGATCTACGGCGAGACCGGGACCGGCAAGGAACTTTTTGCCCAGAGCATCCACTACGCGAGCCGGCGCCGCTCCCACCCGTTCCTCGCGCAGAACTGCGCCGCGCTGCCGGCGTCCCTGCTGGAAGGCATCCTGTTCGGGACGGTCCGCGGCGGCTTCACCGGAGCGATCGACCGGGCCGGCCTGTTCGAACAGGCGAACGGCGGGACGCTGCTCCTGGACGAGGTCAGCGCGATGCCGTACGACCTGCAGAGCAAGCTGCTCCGCGTCCTCCAGGAGAACTATATCCGCCGGGTCGGCGGCATGAAGGACATCCCGGTCGATGTGCGCATCATCGCGACCGTCAACGAGCCGCCGCAGCAGCTGATCGAATCGGGCCGCCTCCGCCGCGACCTGTACTATCGTCTGAACGTCCTGAATCTCAGCATCCCGCCGCTCCGCGAGCGCCCGGACGACATCCAGATCATCGCGGAAAAGCTGATGGAAAAGCACGACCGCTCGCTCGGCAAGGAGCTCTGGATGATCTCCGACGGCGCGCTGGACAGGCTGAAAAACTACGACTATCCCGGCAACGTGCGGGAACTGGAAAACATCATCGTCCAGGCGATCTCCATGGCCGAGCCGTCCGATCACGTGTTGAGCGAGAAACTCCTGCAGCTTCCGGACCGCGGGATGAGCGCTTCCGGCCGCGACAGCGACCGGGCGGAAGGCGAGCCGCTCCATGACTATCTCGCGCGGGAGGAAGAACGCATCATCCGGGAGACTCTGAGCCGGGAAGGCGGGAACATCGTGCATACAGCGGACGCGCTCGGCATGAAGAGGCAGACCCTCCAGCACAAGATCAAGAAATACGGCCTCCGCCCGGCCTCCGGGGTGGCCCGAAAATGAGATTCCGTTCCGGGCGGATGACCCGAAAAGGCCGTCGCTGCAAAATATTTTGCGCAAAATGCAAATTATTTTGCGGTTTTTCTTTTTGTCCACCCCCTCTTGACGTCCGAAACCGCCTTCAGAACCGCGAGAATGTTTTTACAATTAGTGCCCTTTCGTCCGAATTCGTCCAAAAAAGACCGATTTTTGTTTGAAGAAAAAAATATCTTGCACATTGTATACAGAATTGATAGTGGCACGAGTGTTGCTTCTTTATATTGGCAGCAGTGAAATGCTGGCGGGCATGCCACCGGAAGTCCGGGGTTTGATTCGCAGCACGGATTTCACGGTTCTATCAGTCGTATAAGTTTTAGTTTCTATGAAAAAGGAGAAAAGCAATGAAAAATGTAAAAGTAATCCTTTGGGGACTCGGCGCTATGGGCGGCGGCATCGGCAAGATGCTGGTCAAGAAAAAGGGTGTTGACATCGTCGGCGCGATCGATATCGGCGACAAAGTCGGCAAGAGCCTCTATGACGTCGTTCCTGGCATCGAAAAGGGTGACAGAGAAGACGTGATCGTCGGAAACGTAGAAGACGTCATCGTCCCGGGCGCAGCGGATATCGTTGTTGTCTGCACGAACTCCTTCACAAAAGACGTTTATGACAAGCTGGTCTATGTCATGGAAAGAGGAATGAACGTCATTACTTCTGCAGAAGAAATGGCTTATCCGAGAGCAAAAGAGCCGGAACTGTCCGATAAACTGGATGCGTGCGCGAAGAAAAACGGCGTTACCGTTCTCGGTACCGGAATCAACCCTGGTCTGATCATGGACCTGCTGGTCATCCTCTGGACAAGTGCCTGCGAATCGGTTGACCACATCACTTCCAGAAGAGTCAACTCCCTCTCCCCGTTCGGCCCGGCCGTTATGGAAGAGCAGGGAATCGGCGTTTCCGTCGACGAATTCAATAAGAGAAAAGCAGACGGAACGATGGCTGGACACGTCGGATTTGCAGAATCCGTCGGCATGATGTGCGAAGCTCTGGGCTGGAAGCTCGACGAGTTCGGACAGGACATGGAACCGATCGTTACCGATGTTGACAGAAAGTCTCCGTATGGATTCGCTCCGGCAGGCTCCGTCGCAGGTGTTGCGATGAAGGGCTGGGGAATCGTCGACGGCGAGAAGAAGATCGATATGGATCACCCGCAGCAGATCGAGCCGGAACAGGTCGGCGTTAAGACCGGTGACTATGTCATCCTCGACGCAGTACCTCCGATCAACATGGTCAACAGCCCTGAGGTCGAAGGCGGAATCGGAACCATGGCAATGATCATGAACTGCATCCCGCACGTCATCAACGCGGATCCGGGCCTGAAGACAATGATCGACATCCCGGTACCTCACGCGATCATGGGCGACTTCAGAGACTTCATCAAAGAGGACAAGAAGCTCGTTAAGTAAGAGGATTTTAAGAAAAAAACAGCGCCTGTCCTGACGGGAGAAAAACCGCCCGGACAGGTTTTGCCCGCTTTAATAAACGGGCATCAGACGCAGAAAAATCGTAATTTTTTAGTTAGGAGATTGAGAAGAATGGCTAAGAAAGGTGATTGGGTCAGAATCCACAGAGTGGTTCTGAAAGCGGAAGAGAGAACAGCGAAGCTTCCGCCTGATACACAGAAATGCGATCTGGAGATGTGGACAAAAGGATTTCTTCTTCAGGACGCAGAGATCGGTGACGAGGTAGAAGTCGAAACCGCAGTCGGACGCAAAGAGCACGGAACGCTGATCGAAGTCGGTCCGTATTATACCCACAGCTATGGAAAATTTGTCCCTGAAATCATTGAGATCGACAGGAGACTGAGACTCGAGATGGGAGGTGACAAATAATGGCACTGGATAAAAGCTACAAGGCCGTAATGGGTAGATCCGCAGAGATCCAGAAGGATGCTCTGGGCCTGGACTATAACAAGTATGAATCGGGATCCCTCGCATTTGATTACGAAGGATTGATGAGCGATACCGGATACACTCTGGAAGAGTGTGACAGAATCGAGCAGGAGACCGGCGTCGGCCACACTCCGCTGCTCGAGCTCCGCAACATCACAAAGCTCGCGAGAAAATATGCAAAGCCGGGCTACGGTGCAAGAATCTTCGCGAAAGATGAAATGTGCAACGTCTCCGGAAGCTTCAAGGCGAGAAGAGCGGCGCTCGCTGTTCACCACGCGAAGAAGCTCGGATACAAAGGCGTTATGGCTGCGACCTCCGGAAACTACGGCGCAGCAGTTGCCTGCCAGGCAGCGATGCAGGGACTGAAGTGCATCGTCGTCCAGGAATGTTATGACTCCAAGGGAGTCGGCCAGCCGGAGATCATTGAGAAGGCGAGAAAGTGCGAAGCACTCGGCGCAGAAGTCTTCCAGCTGACCGTCGGACCGGAACTGTTCTACAGCTTCCTCGACATCCTCGAAGACACCGGATACTTCAACGCTTCCCTGTATTCTCCGTTCGGCATCGCCGGAATCGAGACACTCGGTGCGGAAATCGCAAACCAGTGCAAGGAAAGAGTTGGGAAATATCCTGACGCAGTTGTCTGCACAGAAGCAGGCGGCGGCATGATCACCGGAACCGCAAGAGGACTGCTGAAAGCCGGCGCGAAAGACACCGACATCATCGCAGCATCTGTTGACCTGACCGGACTCCACATGGCATCCGATGAAGCGTTCAACAAGAAGTCCTGCACAACGGGCCACACCGGATTCGGTGTTCCGTATGCGACGAACCCGGATCACTCCGACGTTCCACGTTCGGCAGCGAGACCGCTCCGTTACCTCGACCGTTATGTTACGGTTACGGAAGGCGAAGTCATGTACATCACCGAGATGCTCGCTCAGCTGGAAGGACTCGAGAGAGGACCTGCCGGAAACACAGCACTCGCAGCGGCGTTCGCTCTGGCTCAGGAATACAAGGAAGACCAGATCGTCGTCATCTCCGAGACCGAGTACACCGGTGCCGGAAAGCACATCCAGCCGCAGCTGACATTCGCAAGAGAAAACGGAATAGACATCCACTTCCAGAAGGATGACGACGAAGTCGAAATCCCGGGCAAGAACCTCGTTCTGCCGTCGAACCCTGGACAGGTCAAGGTCAAAGACCTCGATGTCAACCACCTGAGACGTTCCCTGATCAAGAGTGCGATGAAAGCGCACGGAACCAATCCGACCGAAGAGGACATCAAGTTCCTGATGGAAGAAACTTCAGCGGATGAGGCATTTGTCAGGGAAAAAGTTGCTGAACTGCAGAAAGAACTGGCAAAATAAGCCGGAGCGTGTTTCAGCAGATACGGAAGCACCCTGCAGACAGTCCTTTTTTACAAGAAACGACGATTCGGTAAAAACCTTCCCGGCGCAGGCCGGGAGGGCTCGCCGGATCTATATCGGGGCCCTTCCCGAAATCCGGCTGAGGGCTGTCATTTCAGGGCCTCTAAGAAAAATCAAGGAGAAAAAAGAATGGTAAGAGAAGACGATTTCGAAGAAAGAAGAAAGCATATCGCAAATCTTTCTGACCAGGAACTCTACGACAAGTTCTGGGAACTCACAGCACAGGTCGTCGACCCGCTGCTCGAGCTGGGTTACAAGAACACGACCCCTTCCGTCGAAAGAGCGGTCATGCTCCGTATGGGAGTTTCCTCTCTCGACACACAGAAGATCGTTGAAGGCGCGATGGACAGAGGCCTCATGGGTCATGGATGCGGAAACATCCTGTATAAGGTCTCCAAGGCCAAAGGGCTTTCCATCCGGGATACGTCGATCGCTATGGCAAAAGGCGAATACTGGGACGACGCAGTAGCGATGTTCAGTAAGGAGGGGAAGTAAGATGGCAGAAATGGTATTGAAGCGCAACGAAAAACTCGATGTCCGCGAGATCCTCAAAGACCTCGAGAACTATACACCGAGAAGACACGACTGGCACTGGAGAGAGCACGTCGACAATCTGCAGATGGGACCTTTCACCTATCATGACTGCTCCAAGCCGCTGAAGAACGGCGTACCTCTGCCGCCGGCGAAATTCTTCGACAACATCGACCCGCAGCCGGATCAGGTCATCACGACCGAGATCGCATCCGGAAGATTTGAGGATGATATCCGCAGAATGAGAATGGGTGCATGGCACGGTGCAGACCACATCATGGTCATCCGTCACATGGGTCAGTCCCACATCGACGGCCTGATGGAAGGTACTCCGCAGGGAATCGGCGGAATCCCGGTCACCAGAAAACAGGTCAGAGCGCAGAGAAAAGCTCTGGATCTGATCGAGGATGAAGTCGGTCGTCCGATCAACTACCACTCCTACGTATCCGGTGTTGCCGGTCCGGACATCGCGGTCATGTTCGCGGAAGAAGGAATCAACGGTGCACACCAGGATCCGCAGTATAACGTACTTTACAGAGATATCAACTGCGTCCGTTCGTTCTGCGACGCGTGCGAATCCAAGAAGATCCTCGCATGGGCAGGGATCCTTCAGATCGACGGAGCGCACAACGCGAACGCGACCGCAAGAGAAGCATGGAAGGTCATGCCGGAACTGATCGTGCAGCACGCGATCAACTCCCTGTTCTCGGAAAAAGTCGGGATCAAGCCGGAGAACATCGCACTGTCCACAGTACCGCCGGATGCGCCTCCTTCGCCGAACATCTATCTTGACCTGCCGTATGCCGTCGCTCTGAGAGACATCTGCGGCAAGTACAAGATGAGAGCACAGCAGACCACAAAGTATGTCTGCTCCTCCGTCCGTGAAGCGACGGTCACGCACGTCCTGAACATGATCATCTCCAAGCTGACATCCGCGGACATCCAGTCCACGATCACACCGGATGAAGGAAGAAACGTTCCATGGCACATCTACAACATGGAAGCGATCGACAACGCGAAGCAGGCTCTGGTCGGCATGGACGGCATCAAGGACATGGTCGAGCTGAAGAAAGACGGACCGCTCCGTGAGAACGCGAGAGAGATCAAAGAGAGAGCTCTCCTGTTCATGGAAGAGATCGTCGAAGTCGGCGGATATTTCAACGCGGTCGAGCAGGGATTCTTCGTTGACTCCGCGAAATATCCTGCAAGAAACGGTGACGGAATCGCCCGTAAGATCAAGGGCGGTGTCGGCTACGGATACATCTTCCCGAGAGAAAAAGACTACATGGCTCCGGTCACAGCGCACTACGGCTACAACAACGTTGAGCAGTACGGCGGCGACCCGAACGATCCGGCAGCACTGATCGGCGGATGCACATTCGAAGACAGAAGCAAGATCGTCTACATCGACGAGCTGGATGAAGAGGATAACGTCAACGTCCGTCTCGCGAAGGTCAAGAAGTACCTCGACGGCGATGCGATCAAGCCGGAGATGGAATGGTGCGGCGACGGTGTCGTCATGCTGACGATGATGGTCCCGGCAAACGTCCGGACCGCGGAAGCGACCGCACTGCAGATCGGTGAGAAGCTCGGTCTCGACAGCCCGGAAGTCATTTCCAAGGAAGTCATGCAGCCGGCAGAAGGTACCAGAATCGAGATGAAGGGCAAACTGACCTTCGATATCGATCCGAACACCCTCGAGCTGCCGCCTGAACCACATCATCTGAGCGATGCGGTCCTGTACAAGGAATTCCAGGATCATCACATGAGAGTTGTCTGCGGAACCGTCGGCGACGACGAGCACTCCGTAGGACTGCGTGAGATCATCAACATCAAGCACGGCGGAATCGAGAAGTGGGGCATCGAGGTCAACTACCTCGGAACATCCGTACCGGTTGAAAAGCTGGTCGATGCTGCAGTCGAGCTGAATGCAGACGCGATCCTCGCATCCACGATCATTTCGCACGACAACATCCACTATAAGAATATGAAGAGAATCAACGAACTGGCCATCGAAAAGGGCATCCGCGACAAAGTCATCATCGCGGCCGGCGGAACGCAGGTCGTACCGGCAGAAGCGCGTGAGACCGGAATCGATGAAGGATTCGGAAGAGATTCTCACGGTATCGATGTAGCGACTTTCCTCGCAGAAGAAGCGATGAGACGCCGCGGCGAACTGAAGCCGGGTGAGCACTACATCGAGGATAACAAGGAAGTCGGAGAATAATCCGCTCCTTATGTCCTAAGCAGCCTGGAAGGGGCGGGCGAGTCTGCCCGCCCCTTTTTTTCAAAATCACGTGTCAGACTCCCGGCGCGGGGGTATCAAAGACAGGAATCATCGCAAACAGAGCAGATTAAGGAGAAAAGAATGAAGGTAGATGTCTTAGTAGCAGAAATCGGTTCGACGACGACCGTCGTCAACGCGTTCACGGATATCGGAACAGACCACCCGAAGTTCTGGGCGCAGGGACAGGCGCCGACGTCCGTCCTCGACGGGGATGTTCGGATCGGCCTTCAGGGCGCCGTGGATGATCTTTGTCAGAAAAAAGGTATCAGCCGTTTGGACTACGGCGAAATGCTCGCGACATCCTCTGCCGCGGGCGGTCTGAAGATGACAGTTCACGGTCTGGTCTATGATATGACGGCCCGGGCGGCAAAGGAAGCCGCGCTCGGAGCCGGCGCGATCATCCATTACGTGACAGCGGGAAAACTCCGCAGGACCGATCTCAAGAAGATCCAGGACATCCAGCCGAATCTGATCCTGATCGCGGGAGGCGTCGATTACGGGGAACGCGATACGGCTCTGGACAATGCGGAAAAGATCCGCTCGCTCGGACTGAAGACCCCGGTCATCTACGCGGGGAACGTCGAGAATCAGGAAGAAATGAAGCTGATTTTCGATGAGGAAAGCGGGCAGAAGCTGTATATCGTCGACAACGTCTATCCGAAGATCGACAGCATGAACGTCGAGCCGTGCCGGAAAGTCATCCAGCAGGCGTTTGAAGAGCACATCACCGGAGCGCCGGGCATGCAGCACGTCCGTGACATGGTCAACGGACCGATCATCCCGACACCGGGCGCGGTCATGGAGAGCACCAAGGTCCTGTACGAATGTCTCGGTGACCTGATGGTCCTCGATGTCGGCGGTGCAACGACGGATGTCCATTCCGTGGCGGTCGAATCCGACAAGATCGCCCGCCTGATGACCCAGCCGGAACCGAAGGCGAAGCGCACAGTCGAAGGAGACCTCGGCGTTTACGTCAACCGGTATAAAGTCATCGAGTCCATCGGAGAAGAGAACCTTCGCGAAGAATGTGAAGAGATAGGGATCGACCTGGACGATACGCTCCGCACGTATCATGCGATCCCGAGGAAAGAAAACGAATTCAAGCTCGTCGAACGGCTGACGGAAGAAGCCGTGCTCCGCGCGGTCGAGCGCCATGCCGGACAGCTCCGCTACATGTACGGACCGTCCGGAAGGAGCACCGTCGCGGAAGGAAAAGACCTGACGCAGGTGAAGTACATCATCGGGACCGGCGGCGCGCTGACCCGCCTGCCGCATCGCGTCGAGATCATGAAGAAGATCCCGGAAAGCAACGACAACGGCATGCGCCTGTTCCCGACAAAGCACGCGCAGGTCCTCGTCGACAACGACTATATCATGGCGTCGCTCGGCGTTCTCTCCAAGGAACATAAAGAAGACGCGATCAAGCTCCTCGAGCAGAGCCTCGACATCAAATTCCCGGAGAAACGCCCGGACAATGAAGAGATCCCGACGTACCTGCGTGAGGTCGAGCGCCTGGACAAAGAAGCGAAGGAGAAAGAAGCGGAATATCAGCAGCACATCAAAGAGATGGAAGCGATGGGCTATGATATGAGCGAATACAAAAACCCGGAAAAGATCGGCGGCGCGAACACCGCAGAAGACGGTTCGTACCGGCCGGTCGCACGCCAGGATCTCGAAGGGATCCGGGACGGCCAGGGCCTGCAGGGCAAATGGGTCGAAAACGGCGCGGAGGATCCGGGAAAGATCACTGCAGAGCAGGAAAAGAAGGACACGTCAGGTTCCGTCGGGACCGTCGGATATGATCCGAAGACCGGGATCCCGGACTGCAATCACGACTGCAAGCACTGTGTCCGCATCCACTGCCGCTACAGAAAGGAATGTTAACATGTATCCGAAATTAGTCATCAATTTAAAGAAGCTCCAGCAGAATCTGGATGCGGTCGCGACGATCACCAAAGATCACGGGAACTGCTCGCTGATGATCGTGACCAAAGGCGTCTGCGCGGATCATGAACTCGCGAAGCTCCTGGCGCAGGATCCGAAGGTCGATTACATGGCGGACTCACGGGTGAAAAACCTGGCGAGCTATGTCGAAGACGCGCACAAGGGCGGCAAGAAGACTGTTCTTCTCCGCATCCCGATGCACGCGGAAGTGCCGGACGTCATCAAATACGCCGACATCTCCTTCAACTCGGAGCTTTCGACGATCCGCCTTCTGAATGAAGAAGCCGGGAAAGCCGGGAAAGTGCATAATGTCGTCCTGATGATCGACCTCGGCGACCTCCGCGAAGGCATCTTTTTCAAAAACGAAGACCTGATCGATCAGGCCGTGAGCGAGATCCTTTCGATGGAGCACATCAAGCTTTACGGCATCGCGGTCAACCTGACCTGCTACGGCGCGATCATTCCGAAGAACGACAACCTGTCGCAGCTCGTCGAGATCGCCGAAAAGATCGAAAAGAAATTCGGCATCAAGCTGGAAATGGTATCCGGCGGCAACTCGAGCTCGATCTATCTGATCGACAAAGGGGAAATGCCGAAGGGCATCAACAACCTCCGCCTCGGCGAATCGTTCCTGCTCGGGAACGACACCGCTTACGGCACCGATATCCCGGGGACCGTCGGCGACGCGCTGACGCTCCAGGCACAGATCGTCGAGCTGAAAGAGAAACCGTCCCTTCCGATCGGCGAAGTCGGTGTCGACGCGTTCGGTCAGAAGCCGCACTATGAAGACCGCGGCATCATGAAGCGCGCGATCATCGCGATCGGAAAGCAGGACGCGGACCTGGATGGCATGACGCCGCTCGATCCGAAGATCGAGATCATGGGCGGAAGCTCCGACCATACGATCCTCGATGTCACGCACAGCGACCGGGATTACAAAGTCGGCGATATCATCGAGTTCGAACTGGATTACGGCGGGATGCTGAAGGCGGCAACGAGCCCGTACGTGGATCGGGACTATATCCGGTAAGCCCGTGCGTAGATCGGGATTACAGCCGGCAAGGAAATATAATAGAAAAGATCCGGAACCTTCCGACAGGGGTGCATCTCTGCCGGGAGGTTTTTTCGTGTCCGGGGCGAGGGCTTCCGGTCTTATGACAAGCAGGATTCTGCATCTCGAAAAAAACAAGAAGTTATCCTTTTCAATCAATTGACAGAATTTCTATAAGATTATATTTTATATATATATCAGTCAAACACAAGGTAATATTTTGTCCGGCAGAACGCCGGGGAGAAATCTGGAAGGAAAGGAGAAGGAGCCGGTGCCGGGCTGATTGGCGGCACCGGAAGAAGGGGAATCGCGTATGGAAGAAATGGATCAGAGAGAGAAGGAGAGACTATTCGGGGAGATCCAGAATGTGATCGACGAATACAAGGATAAAGATGGAGCGCTGATCATGGTCCTTCACAAGGCGCAGGAGATCTATGGCTATCTCCCGCTGGAGGTGCAGGAGTTCATCTCGACCGGAATGGACATTCCGCTGTCCGAGATCAGCGGCGTCGTCAGTTTTTATTCTTTTTTCTCAACGAAAAAGAGAGGCCGGCACATCATCCGCATGTGTCAGGGGACGGCATGCTATGTCCGCGGCGGCAAGAAGATCGTGGACGAGATCAAGCATTATCTTAATGTCGAAGTCGGCGACACAACGGAGGACGGAAAATTCACGTTTGAGATCGTCCGCTGCATCGGAGCGTGCGGCCTCGCGCCGGCGATGATGGTCGACGATGACGTATACAAGCAGGTCAGTGTGCGGAAGCTTCCGGGCATCCTTGCGCAGTATGAATAGGGGGTGCATCGGATGAAGATCAGGACAAAAGAAGACCTTAGTAAAGTCAAGGAAGAATATTCTTCGCAGCAGAGTCAGTTCAGACGTCAGATCCTCGTCTGCGGCGGAGGCGGCTGCGTTTCGGCGAACTGCAAGGCCGTGTATGACGCGGTGGTCGAATCGCTCAAGGCGTTCCAGATGGAAGACAGCGTGGATGTGATCCAGACCGGCTGTATGGGGTGCTGCGCACTCGGACCGCTGATCCGGGTCGAGCCGGAAGGCGTGCTGTACCTCCAGCTCTCCGCGGATGATGCGCGCCGGATCGTCCGGCAGCATATCGTCCAGGGGAAGATCGTGGAACAGTATACATATTATGATGAGAATGAGCAGAAGCATATCCCGGTCATGAACGATATGCCGTTCTTCAAGGATCAGGTCAAGATCGCGCTGAGGAACTGCGGCTCGATCGACGCGACGGACATCCGGGCGTATATCGGAAACGACGGGTACGCGGCGCTTGCGAATATTTTGGAAAAAGGCGACCGCAAGGCGGCGATCGAGACCCTGAAGGAAGCCGGGCTGCGCGGACGCGGCGGCGCCGGATTCCCGACCGGTGTGAAGTGGGAAGGTGCCTACAATCAGCCGGGCGAAGAAAAGTACATCATCTGCAACGCGGACGAAGGCGACCCGGGCGCGTTCATGGACCGTTCGGTCTTTGAGGGCGACCCGCACAGCGTCATCGAAGGCCTCCTGATCGGGGGCTGGGCGATCGGCGCGAACCAGGGCGTCGTCTACATCCGTGCGGAATATCCGCTGGCGACGGAGCGGCTTTCCATCGCGCTCGGACAGGCGCGGGAGGCCGGGCTCCTCGGGAAGGACATCCTGGGCTCCGGGTTTGATTTTGACATCGAGATCCGGATCGGCGCGGGAGCGTTCGTCTGCGGCGAAGAGACCGCGTTGATGGCGTCCGTGGAAGGAAAGCGCGGCGAGCCGCGGCAGAAGCCGCCGTTCCCGTTCCAGCGCGGACTGTTCGGAAAACCGACGATCATCAATAACGTCGAGACGCTCGCGACGGTCCCGGCGATCATGCTGTACGGTGCGAAATGGTTCCGGCAGTACGGGACCGAGAAGAGCCCTGGGACCAAAGTGTTCGCGCTTTCGGGCGACATCGTGAACACCGGCCTCGTTGAAGTCCCGATGGGGACCCCGCTGTCCGAAGTCGTGTTCAAGATCGGCGGCGGCATCCCGGACGGCAAAAAGTTCAAGGCGGCGCAGACCGGCGGACCGTCCGGCGGCTGCATCACCGCGGAATATATCAACATCCCGCTCGATTACGAATCCCTGACGCAGGTCGGGTCGATCGTTGGCTCGGGTGGACTCATTGTTATGGATGAGGACACTTGCATGGTCGATACCGCGCGGTTCTATATGGACTTCATTCAGGAGGAATCCTGCGGCAAGTGTACCGCTTGCCGGATCGGGACAAAACGAATGCTGGAGATCCTGGAGCGGATCACTACCGGAAGAGGAATGGACGGCGACATCGAGGTCCTGCAGGAGCTCGGCGCGATCATCAAGGATTCCGCGATGTGCGGACTCGGCCAGACAGCGCCGAACCCGGTCCTGTCGACGATTCGGTTCTTCCGGAACGAATACGAAGAGCACATCTACGCGAAGCACTGCCGTGCGAGCATCTGCGCGGACATGTTCTCGAGTCCTTGCGAAAACACCTGCCCGGCTGGCATCAACATTCCGGGCTATATGAGCCTGATCGCGACCGGCGATTATGTCGGCGCAGCGAGGATCATGATGCGTGACAATCCGTTCCCGGGGATTTGCGGACGTGTCTGCACGCATCCGTGTGAGTATCACTGCCGCCGTTCGACGGTCGATGAAGCGATGAACATCTGCGAACTCAAGCGGTTCGCGACCGACTGGGCGTACAACCTCGGCTTCCCGAGCGACGAAGAGCTGAAACCGTCCGCCTCCCTTGACAAGAAGGTAGCGATCGTCGGCGGCGGTCCGGCGGGACTGACCTGCGGGTACTATCTCGCCCGTCTCGGGTACAAGGTAGATGTTTATGAGGCCGAGCGGCGCGCCGGCGGGATCATGTTCTACGGCATCCCGGACTACCGGCTGCCGACGGAGATCGTCGAACGCGAGGTGGGCAACATCGAGCGTGCCGGTGTGAACATCATACTGAACACCAAAGTCGGAGAGGATATCAGCTTTGATGAAATAAAGGCGAACTACGATTCGATCTTCATCGGGATCGGCGCGCAGAGAGCGCTCCGCATGGGCCTCCCGGGCGAGGACCAGGAAGGCATCTACCACGGGCTGGAATTCCTGCGGAGAGTCTTCTCCGATAATGATCTCGATTTCACCGGAAAGAAAGTCGCCATCATCGGTGGTGGGAACACGGCGCTCGACGCCGCAAGGACCTCCGTCCGGATCGGGGCGGAAAAAGTCGTCATCTTCTACCGCCGTGAACGGAAGGATATGCCGGCAGATCCGGCAGAGATCCGCTCTGCCGAAGAAGAAGGCATCGAGATCCGAATCCTTACGAACCCGTCCGAATTCCTCGGCGAGGGTGGAAAGCTGAAAGCTCTAAAGATCGTTGAGCAGAAGCTCGGTGAATACGACAGTTCCGGCCGTCAGCGCCCGGTGCCGACGGAGCACAGTTATGTGGAAGAGTTTGATGTGGCGATCCCGTCCATCTCACAGGAGCCGGAGACCGAATTCGTAAAGGATGAGCTTTCCCTCACCGGAGGCAAGATCGATGTCAACCCGTTCACGAATGAAACCACGGAAGAAGGGATCTTCGCCGGCGGCGACGTCCACCGCGGGCCGGAAGATATCGTCAATGCCGTGTACGACGGAAAACTGGCGGCATCGAGGATCGACAAATATCTCGGCGGTACAGGAGAACTGAAGAAAGGATTCGATCAGCCGATCACGGATTACCATATTGAAGGGGAGATCATCCCGCACAACCGGTTCCTCACCCGGGAGATCGACGCCGACACGGCGATCGAGAGCTTCATTGAACGAAATCTCGGGATGCACGAGCTCGACGCACGGGCGGAAGCAAGCCGCTGCCTGCGTTGT
>JBMNVA010000007.1:0-125248 GCA_050946555.1 Anaerovoracaceae bacterium
CCGGCCGTTGACAGTGCTGACATCGTGTGGCAGATCGAATCGAACAGCGGCATCCCGAGGATCGTGAACGCCGTCGAACCGATCACCAGACAGATCATGTCGATCCGGAAGATCGTGCGCGCCGTCTCACGGAGGCTCGGGCGGATCTTGTCCGGGTGGCCTTCCGCGCTGTACAGGCTGACAGACTGCTTCCCCTTGATGATCATCGCGATCATGATGACGAATCCCATGCCGCCGCTGAACTGCATGAAGCTCCGGTGGAACAGGAAAATATGCGGCAGTTTCGAAACGTCGACAACGGTCAGTCCTGTCGTTGTCCAGCCGCTGACCGCCTCAAACAGAGCCGGGATAAACGGCAGCTCCCCGGCGACCACGAACGGGATCGCTCCGAGAAGGAACGCGTACGCCCACGTAAAAAGGACTGGCGCGCTCCCTTCCTGCATCAGGGACTGCCATTCCTTTCTTCTGCTGATCCCGGTCGGTTTGACGATGCAGAGGATCACTCCCTGAGCCACCGAGACCAGCGCCGGCACCGCGAATGCGGCGGCGTATTCAACTTCAGACGGATAAAATATCAGTATCACGAGCGGACAGGCAATCAGAACACCCACGAGGATCATGAGCTTTCCATACGTGCTGCCATCCGCGATACGTTGGATCAGAACGTTTTTCATTTGTCAGTCAGGACACGGATCGCTTCATCCTTGTCGTTATCCGATGCGATCAGTATCAGATTGTCTCCTTCCAATATCCTGGTATCGCCTTTCGGGACCATACTGTGACTTCCTCGCAGGATACACCCGATGATGACGCCCTCCGGCAGATCGATCTCCCAGAGTTTTTTCCCGAGCGACGCGGCGCCTTTCGGGATGACGACCTGGGCGATCTGGATCTCGCCTTCGCCGATCGGCATGACCGTCCCGATCGAATTCATCAGTGCGGTCTGCTCAATGATGCTGGAGATCGTCGTGATTGCACAGACGACCTGATCCACGCCCATCTGGTGGAAAAAATCGGTATTTTTCGGATCTGAGATCAGGGCGACCGTTTTTTTCACGTTGAACCGTTTTTTGCAGAGCTCGCAGATCACGAGGTTCGCATCATCGTACTCCGTCATCGCGATCGCGATGTCCGCGTCATATGCGTTCGCGTCCTCGAGAACATACGGCTTCGATCCGTCCCCGTTGAATACGTTCAGCTTGCCGATCAGCGCAAGCTCCTCGCATTCACTCTCATTTTCGTTGATTGCCGTAACCTGATAACCTTTTTTGATCAGCGAACGAGCCAGATACCGGCTCTCATCGAACCCGCCGATCAGAAACACTCTCATTTTCATAGTATCAACCGAATGTCCTTACCGCTCCTCGCGGAATCCCTCATCCCTGGCTTCACGAACCATCCCGTCGGCACAGTTGCCGCCGCCGTGAAGAAGCCGGTCGACCGCCTGCGCGGACAGGACCGACGGACAGATCGTATCAATATTAAACTCGCGATACACACATTCCCGGTCCGGATCATAAAGACGTGCGATCACATTCTTGATCTGGAACGTCTCCTTCGCCATCTGTGCGATCATGATATTGGTATTGTCGATGTTCGTCACCGCGATGACCGATGTCGCCTTCTGGATCTCCGCTTCCTTCAGCACGCTGATCTCCGTCGCGTCCCCCTTGATCGCGAGACCGCCGAACGATGGCGACAGCTTGCGGAACGAGTCCTGATTCCGGTCGATGATCATCACATTCTCTCCGGCGTCCGACAGTGTATTGGCAATGCTCGCACCGAGCCTGCCGCATCCGACGATGATCGTGTACGCCGGCTGTTCTTTCTTATTCAATACTCCCATGGCCAAGATCCCTTTTCCTTACTCAAACCAAAAAAGGCATTTCCAAGCCTTCGAATTCATCCTCATAATAATAGCAAATTTGCTGTGAAAACTGCGTGAAACTTGCTCCTATTGTGTGAGAATCCTGTGACAGATTCAGAAGATTGTAAACAAATCCTACGAACTATCCAAATCTGTCCGTCATTCATCCCGCAGCCGGTAGCCGACCCCGATCTCGGTGATGATATACTGAGGTTTTGCCGGATTTTTCTCGATCTTCCGCCGGAGCCCCGCCATCATCGCCCGGAGCGCCTGCGTATCCGAACCGTAGCCCGGTCCCCAGACCTCATCGATGATCGTCGATGTCGTCAGCACTTTCCCTGCATTCCGGAACAAGAGAGACAAAAGCTTATATTCCATCGGGGTCAGATGGAGTTCGCTCCCGTTCAGATAAACAAGGTGTTTCCCGAAATCGATCGTCAGCCCGCGGATCGTCATCACCTTCCCGGCGGATGCGCCGTTCTGCGTCGTCATATGCCGGCAGGCGACCCGGAGTCTGGCCATAAGCTCCGACGTGGAAAAAGGCTTCGTCAGATAATCATCCGCCCCGCGGTCGAGCGCTTCGACCTTTTCGTCCTCGCGATCTCTTGCGGACACGACGATGATCGGCATCAGCGACGTCTCGCGGATCCTCGAGATCAGTTTTTTCCCGTCCATGTCGGGAAGCCCGAGATCCAGGATCATGATATCGCAGGAACCGCTCTGGAACTGATCCAGCGCCTCCTGTCCGCTCCCGACTTCCGTCGGCTGAAATCCTTCAGCGCGGGCGGCATAGCTGATGAAATTCCGGATCTGCGGATCGTCTTCCACGATCAGCACGCGGACCGCATCATTCATCCTCTTCTTCCTCCTCCGTCTTCTCCTTCATCGGCAGCCGGAACGTGAATTCGGCGCCCTGTCCGCCGTCCTGCCGGTTCCCGGCGGTGATCGTACCGCCGTGTGCACTGATGATCGTTTCGCAGATCGCAAGGCCGAGTCCGATGCTCCGTTCGCCTTCCCGATGCTCGTGACGCGACGTATAGAACGGCTTGAAAATATGCGGCAGATCTTTTTTGGAAATTCCTTCTCCGCCGTCCCTCACCGTGCAGACCGCTTCTTCCGTCTCCGGATCCGAAGAGATCGAGATCTGGATCGGTTCAAACGGCTCGGAATGATGCACCGCATTCTGCAGCAGGTTGATCACGACCTGCTCGATCAGCTTCGCGTCCATCGGCGCCATGATGAGTTCGTCCGGGACTTCCACCTCGATATCATACTCCGGAGCCTGCTCGCTGACACGGGCGATCGCCCCGCCGACGACCTCCTCGAGCGGCACCATCTCTTTTTTCAGTGTAAACTTCCCGTCCTTCAGACGGGTCATGCTCAGAATGTTCTCCACCAGTGAATGGAGCCACTCCGCGTCCTTTTCGATCTTCTGCGCCTGCTCCCTGGCCTCATCATTGTCCTGCAGCATGCTGGTCAGCATCTCCGACGTTCCGATGATGTTCGTCAGCGGCGTCCGGATATCATGCGAGATCGCGCGAAGCAGATTCACCCGGTAGCGCTCCTTCATCGCCTCTTCCCTTGAGCGGATCCGCTCCTGAGCGGCATGCATCCGGTCCATAGCTAATGATACACTCTCCACCATCGCGTGAAACAGTCTTTCCCCGGAGTCATCGAACCTGGTAAAATTCACTTTCGCCAGCCGGATCAGACCGAGCGTCGATTCTTCTCCTCCGCTGATCGGCCAGTCATAGAACTCTTCCGTCTCGCCCGGACCGGTCCGCATGTTGCTGATCCGGTATTTCATTTCCCGCGGATCTTCATACTCCCGCCGGGTGATCAGGTTCCCGGTCTCATACTGATAGTATACGAACGTATGCTCCGGCTCCCCGTCCTCATCCATGCAGAGGCAGGCCGCGTCACACCCGAAGCACGAGCTGATCTCCCGCGCGGAGATGCCGGCGATATCCCGGATGCTCCGGGCATCCGTCAGCTGATTCGTCAGTGCGTACAGCGCCTTCGTCTCCGTTTCCTTCCTCTGCGCCGCGCGTTTTTCCTTTTGTGCACGGGCTGTCAGCACGCTCGTCGCGAGCGCCGTGAGCAGCAGCGTCAGGATCGTCATATAATAGTTCGGATCATCGACCGAAAATGTGTCGTAAGGTTTGGAAAAAAAATAATTATAGGCAAAAGAAGCCGCGATCGACGCCACAAACCCCGCGACGAACCGCTTGCAGATCCAGACGATCAGAAGGACCGCGAGAAGATACACGACCGCGATGTTTGTCGTAGAATAGCCTAATGTACGAAATATGAAGCCGATCCCCGTCGCTGCCAGAAAGATCAGGACCGCAAGCAGGATGTTCAGAGCTTTTTCCCATTTCGAGCTCAGCCTGATAGAAATAGGCATGACTGTTCTCCCTCCCGGGCGCCATAACAACACAAAAGAGGAGCAGACGGCCCCTCTTCAACAGCGCCATTCTTTCCCTTGATTATATCCCCGTTCCGAAGGAAACGCAAACCTGGCGCAGTATTCAATTTTTTCTGAAGAATTCGGTTCTGCCGCCGCTTCTTTTCCGGGCGCGGTGCCTGCTAGCGGCAGCGGGACAAAAGCGCGTCCCACTTTTTGTCCACATACGCCTGCGCCTCTTCGATCATCCATTCGTTCCCGGGACGGAACAGGTGGCGGAAGCGTCCCTGCTTTTCGAGGAAACGCTCGACCGGGAGTTTCTTTTTCGGTTCGTATGTGAGATGCCAGGTCCCTTCCGTGACTTCGTACAGCGGCCAGACGCAGGTCTCCACGGCGAGGCGGCAGATTTCGGCGAGATCCTTCATGTCATAGCGCCAGCCGCGCGGGCATGGTGCGAGGACATTCAGGAAGCACGGGCCTTCGGTGTAGATCGCGCGGTGCGCCTTCTGATGAAGATCCCGGAAATCGCCGAGGAGTGTCGTCTGCGCGAGGTACGGGAGGTCGTGCGCAGCCATGATCGCCGTCAGATCTTTTTTGTCCTGCACTTTCCCGGCGCTTTCTTTCCCGACCGGCGTCGTCGTCGCGTCCGCAAAGCGCGGCGTGGCGGAGGAACGCTGGATCCCGGTGTTCATGTACGCTTCGTTGTCATAACAGACATAGGTCATGTCGTGCCCGCGCTCCATCGCGCCGGAAAGCGACTGGAGGCCGATGTCATATGTCCCGCCGTCGCCGCCGAAGCAGATGAATTTAAAGGATTCGTCAATTTTTCCTTTTTTCTTCAGCACGCGGTACGCGGTCTCCGCGCCGCTCGTCACAGCAGACGCGTTTTCAAACGCTCCGTGGATGTAGCTGTCCGCGTATGCCGTGTTCGGATAAATGAAGGAAGATACCTCGAGGCAGCCGGTCGCGTTGGTGACGACCGCACGGTCGCCTTCGTCGAGCGCCCGGAGGACTCCCGACACGACCGGCCCGGCGCCGCATCCGGCGCAGAGGCGGTGCCCCGGTGCGAACCGGGGTGTTTTTTCCAGTTCTGTCTTCAAGCGATACTTCGTCATTCTCTCACCCCCAGATATCGATACGTTTCCCCTCGTTCTCCGGTACGGGCGATCTCCCCGAGTTCAGAGAACACCCGGAAGAACGTTTCCGTCGTCACATCGCGGCCGCCCAGCCCGTACACATAGTCGACCATCTTCGGCGCCCCGTCCTCTCCGAGAAGGGCCGCGGCGGTCTCCGCGAACAGCGGCCCGCCGCATCCGGAAAATCCGTCCGCCTTATCCATCACGGCGACGGCATTCTTCCCCCGGAGCGTGTTCCTGAGCTCCTCTTCCGGGAACGGGCGGAAGACGCGGACCTTCACAAGTCCTGCCCGGATGCCCTGCTCCCGGAGCTGGTCCACAGCCACCTTACCGGTGCCGGCGGACGATCCGATCACGACAGCCGCGAGCTCCGCGTCTTCCATCCGGTATTCCTCGATCATATCGTACGGCCGGCCGCTCAGATCGCCGAACGCGCGTCCGACCTCCCGGATCCTGCCGGCTGCGCTTCGCATCGCTTCCGCCTGCGCCCGTTTGATCTCCATATAATAAGGAGAGATTCCGTACGGCCCGACCGCGAGGCGTTCGCCTTCCTTCAGAAGGGAATGCTCCGGCTCATATTCCCCGACGAACGACCGGACATCCTGATCCTCGAGGAGTTCGATGTTCTCCACGGCGTGGCTCGTGATGAAGCCATCCTGGCAGATCATCACCGGGAGCCGGACCGCTTCCGCGATCGGCATCGCCTGGAGCACATTATCATATGCCTCCTGATTGTTCTCCGAATAGATCTGGATCCATCCGCTGTCACGGCAGCCCATCGAATCCGAGTGGTCGTTGTTGATGTTGATCGGTCCGGTCAGCGCGCGGTTCACTTCCAGGAGCACGACCGGAAGACGGGCCGACGCGGTCACGTACAGCATCTCCCACATGTACGCAAGGCCGGCTGAGCTCGTTGCGGTGAACGCCCTTGCCCCCGCCGCGGAAGCTCCCATGCAGGCCGACATCGAAGAATGCTCGGATTCCACAGTGATGAATTCGGTATCGACTTCTCCGTCCGCGATGTATTTCGCGTAGTACTGCGGAATCTCTGTAGACGGTGTAATCGGGAATGCTGCCATGACATCCGGGTCGATCTGCTTCATCGCGTACGCAGCCGCTTCATTGCCGCTCAGGCGGTCTTTCCTGCTCATTCCTCATCCCTCCCTTTCATCGTCAGTGCGCCGAACCCGCAGACCTCTGCGCAGATCCCGCAGCCCTTGCAGTGCTCCAGGTCTGTCTCCAGGCGCTTTCCATCCCGGACCGGGATCGAAACGTCCGGACAGAACGGGACGCAGAGAAGGCAGTTCGTACATTTTTCTCTGTCCAGGACCGGTGTGCTCGTGCGCCACTCACCGGTCCATACCAGCCAGGACGTCATCGGCTCGTAGATCTCCGCGCCCGGCGTCAGTTCCTTCCATGTGCTCGTTTCGCGGATCTCCGCTGCTTTTCTGATCATTTCCATACCCCTTTCTTCTGATTCGTTCCGCGCGGTCATCCGACCCGTACCTGCTCCATCGACATCGAAAGCGCCTTCATGTTCCCGTCGATGACATACGGCTTCGACGCAAATTTGTGCCGGAACGAGGCTTCCATATCCTTCATGAATTTTTTCGGGTCCACAACGCGGCTCACCTTGACCGTGGCCGCGAGCATCGGTGTGTTCGGATAGCTCTTCCCCAGCGTTTCCCGGGAGATGCGGTCCGCGTCGACCGTGCAGATCTCTCCTTTAAATCCCGGAAGCTTCTTCCGGATCTCGTCCGGTGTCCGGCGGGTGTTCACAAGGAGCGTGCCCTCCTCCGAGAGACCTTTTGTCACATCGACCGATCCGATCAGCGTCTCATCGACGACAACGACGTAATCCGGACGGTAAATGTTCGAATGGACCCGGTTCTTCCCGTCGCTGATCCGGTTGTACGCGGTGATCGGCGCGCCCATGCGCTCCGGCCCGTACTCCGGGAATCCCTGCACCTGCTTCCCTGAACCGAAGCAGGCATCCGCGAGCAGCAGACACGCGGTCTTCGCACCCTGTCCGCCTCTTCCGTGCCATCTGATCTCTACCGTTCCGGATTTTCTGTTCATGTTCTGACCTCACTTTCTCTGAACAAAAAAATCCCCGTCCTGTATCAGGACGGAGAATCTCATTCTTCGCTTATAAACCACCTGCTACAAACGCATACCAGCATATGCTCTTCCGATCACGGGGAAGGCCCGTCAGCCCTTAATCACGAAACGCTTTCAGGACTGCAACTCAGGAGTGATGTTCGAAACGCCGTTTTATCAGCACCGGGCTTTCACCGTCCCCGGCTCGCTTATCGCCTTTTTCAGCGGACCTACTGTCTCCTTCAACGTCTTTGGTTTTTTGATTGTGATGTAATTATACACCGCTGTTAATTTTTGTCAATGAAAATTTGTGTTTTTTTACAAAAACATTCTCATTTTGTCGTCCAAAAAAACAGTCCACAGTTCTTACTTTTGTTACAAAAATTTTTTATATATTTTATTATTTTTTTCTATTATATTAAACGAAATCGGTGTATAATTACGGCATTGAAAGGGTGATTGAATGAAGTTTGATATGCACTGCCACACCAGTGAAGGTTCGATTGATTCGAAAGTCAGCGTTATCGAGTATGCACATCAGTTAAAGAAACAGGGTTATCAGGGAATGCTGGTGACCGATCACGATTCTTACAATGGTTACCGCTACGCGGCAGCCCATCCGGAAACGATCCCGAACGGATTCCATGTTATCAGAGGAATTGAATACGACACGAGAGACGCGGGTCACTTTCTTGTGATCATGCCGGATCATGTTGAGCTCCGTCTGCTGGAGCTCCGCGGCATGTCTGTCGACCAGCTGACGACCGTCGTCCACAGTCTCGGCGGCGTTCTCGGACCGGCTCATCCTTATGGGATGAACAGTTCCAGCGCGATGTACATGCACCGCATGAAGCAGGATCCGGAGGTCCTTCGTCGGTTTGACTTCTGCGAGGGCTTCAACTCCTGCGACCGGGTATCCGATAATGAACGCGCCCGGGAGCTCGCGGAGAAATACGATCTCCTCTGCGTCGGCGGCTCGGACTCGCATAAGACCGATTACATCGGGACCGCCTACACCGAGTTCGACGGACCGATCACGAGCTGCAACGACATGATCGAATGCATCCGGGATCACGGCGTTACCTCTTATGGAGGCAGCGAACGGGAATACAGCTGGAAAAACTGGCTGCGCTACAGTTTCCCGACGACGTGGAGCTTCAAGGCGTTCAACCGGGGACTCGGCCTCGCGCTCACACCGAGCCGCAATATGAAGCTGAACCGCCTCGGACTCAGTGCGATCACAGATTTCGGAATTTAGCAGAAAAGCAGGCCGGACGGCCTGCTTGATTTTTTTTATTTCGGAAATAAATTAGAAAAGCAGGCCGAACGGCCTGCATACTTTTTTCCCGGATCAGGATCCTTATTTCGCTGCCGCTTCCTTCGCGGTATCGCAGAGCTTGGAGAAGCCGTCTGCGTCGTGGATCGCCATCTCGGACAGCATCTTGCGGTTGATCTCGATGCCGCTCTTCTTCAGCCCGTTCATCAGACGGCTGTAGGAGATGTCGTTCTGTCTCGCGGCTGCGTTGATGCGTGCGATCCAGAGCTTTCTGTACTCTCTCTTCTTCAGCTTTCTGCCGATGTATGCGGAGCGGAGCGCTCTCATGACAGCCGGGTTCGCGGCACGGAAGTTCTTGCTCTTCTGTCCGTAGAATCCTTTTGCCTGCTTCAGAATCTTCTTATGTCTCTTGTGTGCATTAACACCTTTCTTTACTCTTGCCATGTCCTTACCTCCTATTTACCCATCGAACGAAGCATTCTCTTCTCGTCAGCGCTGCCGAGCACGGTCGACTTTCTCAGACCTCTTTTTCTGTTCGGCGATTTCTTGGTAAGGATGTGTCCTTTATACGCTTTATGTCTCTGGACCTTTCCGGATCCGGTGATCTTCAGTCTCTTGCATGCTCCTCTGTGGGATTTCATCTTTGCTTTTGCCATAATTCTTCTTCCTCCCTTGTGCTTTAACTTGCAGTGATCCCCATACGGTCAATGTCAGCGGGATTTCTTCCCGTTTTTATTCTTCTCCTGCGTCTTCGGCGACAGGAACATCGTCAGGCTGCGGCCCTCGAACTTCGGGCGCTTGTCGACCGTTCCGTACTCGCTGCAGGCTTCTGCGAAGCTGTCCATCACTTCGCGGCCCTTATCCACGTAATCACGCTCGCGTCCACGGAACCTGAGACTGACCTTGACTTTGTCTCCGTCCTTCAGGAATTTGCAGGCCGTCTTCGCCTTCACGAGGACATCGTGTTCCTCGATCGAGGTGCTCAGGCGGATCTCCTTGACCTGAATCGTTCTCTGTTTTTTCTTGGCTTCCTTGGCGCGCTTCTGCGCTTCGTAGCGGAATTTCCCATAATCCAGGATCTTCGCGACAGGCGGATCGGCGTTCGGGGAAACTTCTACCAGGTCGAGCTTCTTCTCGTCGGCCAGGTCAAGAGCTTCATCCCGACTCATGATCCCCACCATTGTACCGGTGTCATCGATAACTCTTAGTTCTCTCGCACGGATCTCTTCATTGACCCTATTTTCCTTGCTAATGGTACTTACCTCCCATAAAAAAACAGATACACATGAGGTATCCGCTTCGGCAAAACAGCAGAGCCCGACTGTCCGGCCTCCTGTTTCCTGTTATCAACCCGGAAAACTCGATCGTCTTAGGGGTGAGAAGCGGTTACTTCTTCTTATTCACTCGCACATTATATCATCCGCCCGAGGGCTTGTCAAAAGGTTTTTGGAAAGTATCGATCCAAAGCCGGTTTTTCACTTTTTCCAGTGCGAACAAATGTTTACATCTTGTGTTTTTCATGATACAATATGGAAAGAGGAATTTCATGGAGGTAATATATGGAAGAATTGAAGGAAAGGGAAGAACGTATCCTCCAGTTCATGGAACAGGAGATCCGGGAGAAGGGCTATCCGCCGACCGTCCGCGAGATCTGCAAGGCGGTGGGCATCCGCTCCACATCGACTGCGCATAAGGATCTCAACAGCCTGGTCCGGAAGGGTTATCTGAAGAAGGATCCGGCGAAGCCGAGAGCGCTCATGCTGGTGAAGCAGAAGGAAGAGCCGGAAGCGGGATCCGCTTCCGAGGGAGTCTCCTCTGTCAGTGACAGCGTCGTCGACATTCCTGTCGTCGGACGCGTCGCCGCCGGCATGCCGATCACCGCGGAGGAGAATCTGGAAGGCACCTTCCCGGTGCCGGTACAGTACGCGCGGGGCGAGTGCTTCATGCTCCGCGTCCACGGAGAATCCATGGTGAATGCGGGGATCATGGACGGCGACCTGATCCTGGTCCAGAAACAGGATACGGCAGAGAACGGCGACATCGTCGTCGCAATGGTCGAGAACATGGAGAGCGAAGCGACCGTCAAGACATTCTATAAAGAAGACGGTCATATCCGCCTGCAGCCGGAGAATGATTACATGGAACCGATCATCGTGAACGACGTCAGCATCCAGGGGAAGGTCCGCGGCGTGTTCCGCTACTTTTCCTGAGGAACAGTCAATGGATCCGAGAAGCCGGGGAAAAGTCCCCGGCTTCTCTTTTATTTTACTTCTCTGTATTCCTTCTGCCTTCCCCTAAAAGCTCAGGATCAGCGGCACCAGCACCGGCACCAGCATCGAGAGCGTCGCCCCGCTGACGAAGGAAAGTACGGCTACCATCCCGTTCGTCGCCCGTGCGGTGACCGGAAGGCAGACATCCATCGCAGGCGACGCCGGCAGCCCGATCGCTTCGACATACCCGATCTTCTTCGCGACCACCGGGATCAGTACGATCGCGAACAGCTCCCGCATGACGTTATGCATGAACGAGATCGAACCGGCGATCATGTATCCGCGGTTCATGATGATGCCCGGTGCCAGCGTATACCAGCCGAAGCCAGCTCCGATCGCAAGGCTCTCCTTCGGAGAATGGAACGGCATCAGCGGGTACAGCAGCAGCGCGCCCGCAAACGTTCCGACGATGACCGCCGCGGGGATCAGAAGGATCCGGATCCCGACCTTGCGGAACTGACCGGCAACGGTCCCCTCCTGTCCGAGATCGAGCCCGATAAAGAACAAAAGTGCCGAGAGGCTGATCTGGATCGCCGTCGCGGCGAACGCATCGACCGTCTCAAACTCAAACAGCGTCACACCGAACGCCTTTCGGTAAACGAACACATAGCCCGCGAGGAGTCCCGCCACGACGAACCCGAGGATCAGAAACGTCATCGGATCGAACCCGGTGGATTTTTTCTCCTCGGAAGTGTCATCATCTTCCTGATCCTCCATGGAAGCACGGTCGGGATCCGCATCTCCCGTCGTCGTATCCTCCGGCAGCCCGTACCGGCTGAGCCGGAGGAGCTTTCTTGCAAAATGAACAGCGATGACGGAGAGCACCATCGTCACGACCGTCATCAGGAACGCGTAAAGCCCGATCGTATTCAAGTTCCGTATGACCTTCGCATTCGAGCCCATGCGGACTCCCATCAGGAACACCATGAACAGGATCGCCAGCGTCTGCGCCGCCGAGGCCCACGAAATGGTTTTTTCTCTTTTTCTCAGCTGGTCTCCCGCGATGTAGCCGATCACCGTAAGGGAGACATATAATATCAAGTCACTCATTTTCTCCGGTGTCTACAGCTTCTTCTTTTGCCGTATCTGCTTCATAGTCGTTTGTCAGCTTCAGTTTGTCCAGGATGAAGAAGACGAGTCCCATCAGGATCCCGACGATCGTCGCGAGGCACATCCCCGTCAGCTGGACGGAGCCGATCTGGATGTACGCGCCGGAAAGGCCGGTAATGAAAATGACCGATGTCATCGCGAGGTTCCTCGGCCGGGAATAGTCGACTTTTTCATCCACGATCAGGCGGATGCCGGATGCTGCGATCATTCCGTAAAGCAGGAAACTGACGCCGCCCATGACCGGGGACGGGATGGTCTGGATCAGACCGGAAGCCTTCCCGATGAACGAGAGGCAGATCGAGAACACCGCCGCGCCGCCGATGACCCAGACGCTGTACACGCCGGTGATCGCCATGACGCCGATGTTTTCGCCGTATGTCGTTGTCGGAACGGAGCCGCAGAGTCCGGACAACGTCGTGGAGATCCCGTCTGAAAGCAGTGTCCGGTGGAGTCCCGGATCTTTCAGCAGATCACGGCCGACGATCTCCGAAGTCACGACCTGATGGCCGATGTGTTCGGATATGACGACGAGCGACGCGGGGATGATGATCATGATCGCCTCCGGGCTGAACTTCGGTGTCAGGAAGTTCGGAAGAGCGAACCAGTTCGCAGAAGTTACGTTTGTGAAATCAACGATCCCCACAGCGAGCGCTGCACAGTAGCCGACGACGATCGCGATCAGAATAGCGATCGCTGCAGCAAACCCTCTGAACAGCACCTGTCCGAAGACCGCCATCAAAAGCGTGATCAGGAAGACGGCCGCATACGACGGCTTGATCGTGAACTCGGACGCGTCCACTCCGTCCGGTGCGACGATCCCGCCGTTCTGCGCCGCGTTTTTCGCGAGCTCGAGTCCGATCAGCGCAACGACCGGTCCCATCGCCGCCGGCGGCAGCACGACATCGATCCAGTGGACGCCGACGAACTTGATGATGATCGCGACCGCGATGAAGATCAGCCCGGTGATGACGAAGCCGCCCAGCGCGTACTGATACCCGAGATGCGGGTTGTTGATGACGAGAAGGGCCGGCGAGATGAACGCAAAGCTCGAACCAAGATAGGCCGGCGACCTGCCTTTTGTCACAAAAATAAAGATAAGTGTGCCGACGCCGTTCATGAGTAAGGCAATCGCAGGACTTATCCCCAGTAAATACGGTACTAATACTGACGCGCTGAACATCGCAAACGTGTGCTGGATGCTGAGCGGAATCCCTCTGCTGAGAGGCACTTTCTCTTCGACCTGAATGATCCTTCTGCTCATATTCCCTCCCGTTCTCAATAATTCTTTCCATACACTCTAATCAAATATTATACCGTAAGCGGGATGGGAGTACAAACGAAATTTCCGCATGCGAAAGGGAAGAGAAAAAAACAAAGCACTCCGCCGGGCCGGGCGGATGATCCGTTCCCGGCAGGATGGCGAAGTGCTGCTCTTTCTAAAACATCTTTCTTTAATTAATTTGTTCTGACAGCCTTACGAACACTCCATTTTCCGTACACGCCATTACGATAAGCACGCACTTTTATGATGTAGCGGGTGTTCCGGCTCAAGCCGCGGAGGTAAACGGTCTCTCTTGCCGTCTTCTTTATATGATAAGTAGTAGATCCCGCTTTTCGTACAGCGATCTCATAATGAGCTCTGCCGGCAACGTGTGGATAGTGGACCCGTATTGTTTTATTCCAAGCCGTTAGCTTAACGTGGGTCACACGATGCGGCAGGATCCGGAATGTCTTCGTGACAGTTCCCGTGAAATTGCCGGTACCGCGATAGACCGCCTTATGGACGCCGATCGTTTTTGCTGTTGTTTTTACATTGCTGAACGTCGCATTCTTCCCAAGGTAAGTGAAGCGGACAGTCTGTTTCACCGGTTTTCCGGAATACAGGATCCGGCTGTCAAATCCAATCATATTGCAAGTACTTAATTGACGCCGATTGATGGTGAACGTCTTTGTCGTCGTTCCTGTGTAATTTCCTGTGCCGGTCAGTGTGACCTTTCCGGTGCCGGCATTTCTATTGTTGCTGTATTTCAGTTTACAGGAATTGTCTGATACCGCCTGGCAGGTCACCGCCGGCTTCTGCAGTTTTCCGTTATATGTGCAGGATGCCACCTTGATGCTCAGATTGTTGATATCCTGCTTTTCGATCGTGAACTTCAGACTCTTCGTTCCAGTGACCATGCCCTTGCCCTGGACACTCGCCTTCGCCGTACCCGCATTATAGTTGTCCGTATAAGTAACTTTATAATCTTTATTCTGCGTAAGCGATCCTGCCGATACCGCCGGCTTGATCAGCGCATGACTGAAGGTATATTTTGTCTTAGCGAGTTTTGGACTGCATTTGGTGATGCTGACCTTATTGATCGTGAATGTCTTGGATGCCGAACCCTTATAGTTTCCGATGAATGAGACTTTCACGGTCCCCTTCGTGTTGACATTCGACCAGCTCATGGTATAGTCCTGACCACTGACGAGCTTCTTACCGCTCAGCTTGACAGACGGCTTCGGTGTGATCAATTTGCCCGTATATGTCCGTTCTTTCATACTTGCGATCGTAGCATCCGATGCACTCTTCCGCTTGATCGTGAATGAGAAGCCCGCGCTTCCCGAATAGCCTTTCGTTCCGGTGACCTTTCCGGAAACCGTTCCAGCGTTGACACGGCTCGTCGAATAGCTGACTTTGTAGTATTTTGACGAAACGACGTTATAGTTCTTATCGTAAACTTTAAGTGACGGCGTCTTCTTACTGCCGTCATAAGTGAACGAGGAACTCGTTGCAGCGCGGGAGACCGTCTTCGACTTCGTTCCGTAGATCCTGAGGCTTCGTGCTGAAGTCGTATTCGATCCCGCCTTGTTCTTAAGGATAAACGAAACATCATAGAGTCCGTTGTCGTAGTTCTTACCGCTGATCGTGCAGCTTGAGCCCGTCGTTGTCTTCGTCTTCGTCGCTCCTGTCACGGTATTCTTGACCTGCATCGTGATCGAAGACGCATGTTTCGCTGTGACAGTTGCCGTTGTTGAAGAAGTTGACGAGATCGATGATTTTGTCAACTTAAAACTGGAGTATGATGGGACAGTATTGACGCAGAAATACTTTTTCTTCGAAGTATCCGTTCCCACTGAGTTGCTTGCCGTGAACTTCGCATAGTAATATCCGCTCGACAGCTTTGAAGCACTAAGAGTGACCTTTCCGGAGCTTCCGATGGATGTAGAATAAACTTTTTCACCGGTGGATTTTGAATAGATGGTCAAGGTCCTCGACTTCTCACGCTTCGCACTCATTGTCGCCGTGATCGTATCATCCGAATCGTACCAGGTATGGTCAAGCTTCGCTGAAGAAATGGTCGGTTTCGAAGCGTTTCCAACATAGCGGAGCACACCATCCCAATGGATGTTACCGGAATTATTGTAGTAATTCTGGACACTCACCTCACGACCGCTCGAGTCGCCGGATACACCATCCCAATCCCAATGAGCGCCGACAAGTTTGCCGCCGCCGATGTACATCTCTGTATGCTGATCCTTATCGACCAGAACATCACCTTTTTTCAGGTTGCTGTACGAATTGAGATTGTAGCTTGTGATCCACTTGAATCCGTTTGCTTTGTAGATGTTGACCATAGAATTGCCGACGACAACAAACCCGGACAGGCTGAGTCCCGCTTTCCGGTAAGCAGTGGTGACAAAGGTACCGCAGTCGTAATCGTATGGCCCCCAGCGACGACTTGTATTCAGCGTATACCCGATGTTACGGTTCGCTGCCGCTTTGGTAGCCCAGCTCACTGCCTTGTTAATCGTCGATGTCCTGCTCGCTGCGTAAGTATTACTTACGGGTACGCAGAACACGATGGTAAGAGTCACTGCCAAAGTGAAGACCAGCAGAGCTCTCCCGAAATACTTAAGAAATCTAAATTTAATACCAAACATATTGATAGTTTACATTTTTTACCCTGAAAATGTCAATACTCTGTTGATTTTTCAATGATGAAAGCTCTTTGACAAAAGGAATCCCCGCCATGGACTCGTATCAAATTCTTTATAAATCTTTAGCAGATGTTGTGGTTTTCCGGCCTTTCCCGTGAATCATCCACATTTTTATAAGGCAAAAAAAGAAAGGACGACGGGCAAAATCGTCCTTTGAAAATAGTTTTCTATAATAATGTTATTGTATATTATTTTTCGGCATCAGATCAGCTTATCGTAAACCTAAATCCCGGCCCTGCGAGCCCTCCGCAGACTATTTTTCTAGTTTTCCGCGTACGTTCTGATGTACTGGAAGAGCCGCTTCGTATCCTTCCACCGATTATCAGAGCCGAGTACAACGGTGATGTAATCCCTGCCTTTATATCGATAGACTCCGGCGAAACACTCCTTCGCACTGTAGGTGAATCCTGTCTTCCCACCGATCAGTCCCTTATAATTCTTTTTAAGAAGTTCATCCGTCGTTTTCGCTTTATAAAGGGTGCCCTTCCGGATCTCGCGGAACGGATAGACTTTCGTTTTGACCGCGCTGCGGAAATTCTCATCCTTCATCGCCCGACGTTCGATCAGCGCGAGGTCGTACGCGGTGGAATAGTGATTGTCATCATCGAGTCCGTGAGGATTCACAAAGTTAGTATTGCGGCATCCCAGCTTCTTAAGCTCTGCTCTCTGCAGCTTCGAGAACTCCTCGTCACTACCGGAGATCTCTTCCGCGATCGCCTCCGCAGATTCATTGGATGACTCCACGAGCATCGCATAGTAAAGATCTTTGAAGTAGAACTTCTGTCCCTTCGTAAAGACGAACGTCGAGAAGTCCGTCTTCGCCGTCTTCTTGGAAATGGTGACGACCGAACTGAAATCTCCATACTGATCCGCGATGATCGCAGTCAGCATCTTCGTCGTGCTGGCGTTCGGCAGCCGCCGGTTCATGTCCTTGTCATAGAGGACCTGCTTCGTCTTCATTTTCATGATGACAGCGGATCGTGCCGAAAGCTCGATCTCCTCCCGGTTCTGTACCGTCAGATGGATATTTTTGCTTTGATATGGTGTGCCGTGGAGACTCCCCGGAATCCGGATCCGCCATGTGGAGAACGTCCGATTTTTCCATCGTTTCGGGAAGCGGAGCGTAACCTTCTTCGTATCCTTCTCCGGACTTCCGGTCTTGACGACCTTCACTTCTTTCCATTCTTTTTCCTTTTTATTATATCGCTCCAGAATGACCTTCCGGTGCTTCGCCGGCGTCACGCGGATCGAAACAGAAAGCTTCTTTTGAGAAGCGTTCTCCTGAAGATCGGTTTGAACTCCCTTGACCTTCGTCTTCTCCCGGTGAAGATGAAAGAGTTTGGCAAAAAAATCAAAGAAGTTCCCGCTCTGTGATACGACGATCCCCATCACCGGACGCGATGCGGCCGCTGACTGGCCGGATACCCCGGAGGACGCCGCAGCAAAAGCAGCCCCCGGCGTAAACGAAACGCTCAGCATAGCGGCTGCTGCAAGCGCGGTAACCTTCTTCCTGATGTTCCTGTGATCTTTCAATAGACAGCTCCCTTCCGGACAAACAGACCTGTACCTCCTGCTCTTACGGAAATGGGTCAATTTCCGGCCGACGTTTCCTTCTCAAAGAAAAAGACTGCAGATATCCATCATAACTGCAGCCTTCCGGTCTGGTGGAGATAAGGGGGATCGAACCCCTGACCTCAAGATTGCGAACCTTGCGCTCTCCCAGCTGAGCTATATCCCCACGCGAGCTGTTATATTATAACGCAGGGGGCAGCAGATTTCAAGATATTTTTCATGATTTCCTGCGGCATAAAAAAACTGCCTCACCTTTCGGCAAAGCAGTTTCTTCCGTTGTCATCCGGTTTTACTCTCAAACCTCCGGATCCTTTTTCCTCTGTCTGACGGGTTATTCTGCCTGTTCCTGACGGATCGCCGCCTGGGCCGCCGCCAGTCTCGCGACCGGTACACGGTACGGTGAGCAGGAGACGTAGTTCAGGCCGATCGAGTTGCAGAATTCGATGGACTTCGGATCTCCGCCGTGTTCTCCGCAGATCCCGAGCTTGATGTTCGGACGGGTCTTCTTCCCGCCTTCCACAGCGAGACGGATCAGACGGCCGACACCGTTGACATCCAGCGTCTTGAACGGATCGGATTCATAGATCCCGTTATCGACGTAGTATTTGATCATTTCCGCGGTATCATCTCTCGAGAGACCATACGTCATCTGCGTCAGGTCGTTCGTTCCGAAGGAGAAGAATTCCGCTCCTTCCGCGATCTCTCCGGCACGCATCGTCGCACGCGGCGTTTCGATCATCGTACCGATCTGATATTCGATCCGGCGTCCGGCTTTCTCGAAGCATTTCTCGCAGGTGTCATCGATCGTCTTCTTGACGGTGAGGAGCTCGACTCTCGAACCGACGAGCGGGATCATGATCTCCGGCACGATCTCGATGCCTTCTTCGTCTTCCACTTCCATCGCAGCGGTGATGATCGCTTCTACCTGCATCTCGGCGATCTCCGGATACATGACCGCAAGGCGGCATCCTCTCAGGCCCAGCATCGGGTTGAACTCATGCATGCGGGCCGTCGCTTCTTCGACCTCTTCCAGAGAGAGACCGCTCCGCTTCGCGAGATCTTCTTTTTCCTCCTGTGTCTTCGGGAGGAACTCATGCAGCGGCGGATCGAGCAGACGGACCGTCATCGGACGGGTGCCCATCGCCTTGTACATTTCTTTGAAGTCGCCCTTCTGATACGGGAGCAGCTTCGCCAGTGCTTTTCTTCTCAGCTCTTCGTTCGGTGCGACGATCATCTCGCGGATGGCCGGGATCCGGTCTTCCTCGAAGAACATATGCTCGGTACGGCAGAGGCCGATGCCCTCCGCACCGAACTTGATCGCGAGCGCCGCGTCCTTCGGTGTGTCGGCGTTCGTCCGGACTTTCAGGGTGCGGATCTCATCCGCCCAGGTCATGATCTTTTCAAAATTCCCGCTGATATCCGGCGGTACGAGTTTCAGCATGCCTTCATAAACATCGCCGCTCGTGCCGTCGACCGAGATGTAATCCGCTTCGGTATAAGTCTTTCCGCCGACGGTCAGTGTTTTCTCCTCTTCATCGATCACAAGCTCAGAGCAGCCGGTGACACAGCACTTCCCCATGCCGCGGGCAACGACTGCCGCGTGGGACGTCGCTCCGCCGTGCGCCGTGAGGATTCCCTGTGCGACGACCATGCCGGCAAGGTCTTCCGGCGAGGTCTCGGTCCGGACCAGGATCGCTTTTTCTCCCGACTTCGCGACCGCTGCCGCGTCATCCGCGGAGAAGCAGATCCTTCCGCAGCCGGCGCCCGGCGACGCGTTGAGGCCGTGCGCGATCGGCTTCGCCGCCGCTTCTTCTGTCTCATCGAATCTCGGATGCAGCAGGTGCTCGACAAAGTCCGGCTCGATCCTCATGACCGCCGTCTTTTTGTCGATCAGGCCTTCATCCACCATGTCGACCGCGATCTTCACGGCCGCCTGCGCGGTCCGCTTGCCGTTTCTCGTCTGCAGCATGTAGAGCTTTCCGTTCTCGATGGTGAACTCCATATCCTGCATATCGGTATAATGTTTTTCGAGGAGCGAGGAAATGTGCTCGAAGGTGCTGTACGCATCCGGGAACGCTTCCTTCATCTCCGCGATCTTCTTCGGGGTGCGGACACCGGATACGACGTCTTCGCCCTGCGCGTTGACGAGGAACTCACCATAGAGAACGTTTTCTCCAGTCGCCGGGTTTCTCGTGAACGCGACGCCGGTACCGGAATCGTTGCCTTTGTTCCCGAACACCATCGCCTGGACATTGACGGCTGTCCCGAGATCTTCCGGAATGTCGTTCAGTTTCCGGTACAGGATCGCACGGTCATTGCCCCAGGAGCGGAATACCGCCTTGATGGCTTCCATCAGCTGTTCCTGCGGATCCTGCGGGAAATCGCTCCCGAGGGTCTCGCGGTACATCGCTTTATAATCTTTGATAATCTCTTTGAGGTCTTCTGTCGTCAGATCGACGTCGAATTTGGCACCGACCGCTTCCTTCTTTCCGTCGAAGATCTGATTGAACTTCTTCATCGGGACTTCCATGACAACATCGCCGAACATCTGAATGAAGCGGCGATAGCTGTCGTATGCGAAGCGTTCGTTGTCAGTGAGTTTTCCGAGCGCGATGACGGTCTGGTCATTCAGACCGAGGTTCAGGACCGTGTCCATCATGCCCGGCATAGAGATCGGCGCACCCGAACGGACGGATACCAGAAGCGGATCGGCCGGATCGCCGAGCTTCTTCCCCATGACCTCTTCAAGTTCCACAAGCTTGGTGCGGATCTCTTCCACGATCGAATCGTCGATCGTCCTGCCATCCGTGTAATATTTCTTGCAGGCATCGGTCGTGACGGTAAAACCGAACGGGACCGGAAGACCGATCCGGGTCATCTCCGCCAGGTTTGCACCCTTGCCGCCGAGCAGCGCTCTCATGTCCTTGGAGCCTTCGTTAAAAGAATAGACGTACTTCTTCCCCATATCATTTCTCCTTTTCATGGTTCACAGAAATAAACGTGATATATATAAATTCTTTCTCCAAAGTCTCCAAGAAAATATATCAGAATAAAATCTTTGACATGAACATAAAATATTCAGTTGTCTCAGTTCTCCGGCGTACCGGTCAGAATCCGATCCGCTCCTCTATGTAGGAGCAAACATCCGATTTCGGGATGCGGACCTGTTCCATCGTATCGCGGTCGCGGACCGTAACACACCCGTCGCTCTCCGTATCATAATCCACGCAGATGCAGAACGGAGTTCCGATCTCGTCCTGCCTACGATAACGTTTACCGATCGAACCAGTTACATCATAGTCGATTGAAAACGATTTTGCAAGTTCTGTATACAAAGGTTCTGCCTGATCCGCAAGTTTTTTTGAAAGCGGAAGCACCGCTGCCTTGAACGGTGCGAGCGCCGGATGGAAATGAAGGACGACACGGGTGTCCTTTTTGCCGTTCTTCCCCTCCAGTTCCTGCTCCTCATACGCGTCGATCAGGAATGCCAGCGCGACACGGTCCGCACCGAGCGACGGCTCGATGCAGTACGGGATGTATGTCTCACGGTCTTTTCCTTCGCCTTCCGTGAACGTCAGCTGCTCGCCGGAATATTCCGTGTGGCGTCTCAGATCGAAGTCCGTCCGGTCGGCGATCCCCCAGAGTTCGCCCCATCCGAACGGGAACAGGTACTCAAGGTCGGTCGTCGCCGTACTGTAGTGCGAGAGCTCTTCCTTCTCGTGATCGCGCATGCGGATATTCTCCATGTTCATACCGAGCGCCTTCAGGAAATCGTACGCGTACTGTTTCCAGTAATGGAACCATTCGAGGTCGGTCCCCGGCTTGCAGAAGAATTCCAGCTCCATCTGCTCGAACTCGCGGGTCCGGAACGTGAAGTTGCCCGGCGTGATCTCGTTGCGGAAAGATTTTCCGATCTGGCAGATGCCGAATGGGAGCTTTTTCCTGGTCGTGCGGAGCACGTTTTTGAAATTGACAAAAATACCCTGGGCGGTCTCCGGACGCAGGTAGATCTGCGACGTCTTGTCCTCCGTGACGCCCTGGAACGTCTTGAACATCAGGTTGAACTTCCGGATCGGGGTAAAGTCGCTCTTCCCGCACTCAGGACACTTCACCTGATTGTCTTTGATATACTGTTCCATCTGTTCGTCAGACCAGCCGTCGACGATGACTTCCGGCGCACCGGTCTCCGCGATATGATCTTCGATCAGCTTGTCGGCACGGAACCTTGCGTGACAGTTCTTGCAGTCGATCAATGGGTCGGAAAATCCGCCGACATGCCCGGACGCCTCCCAGGTCATCGGATTCATCAGGATCGCCGCGTCGAGGCCGACATTGTATTTCGATTCCTGAACGAATTTTTTCCACCACGCCTTTTTGACGTTGTTTTTGAATTCAACGCCCAGCGGACCGTAGTCCCAGGTGTTCGCGAGACCGCCGTAGATTTCGGAACCCGGAAAAACAAAGCCTCTGTTCTTTGCCAGCGCAACGATTTTGTCCATTGTTACTTCACTACCCATTGATTCGTTTCCCTTTCTGAAGTCAGTATAAGTTGTTATTGCTTAAGAATGCCCGGACGGGAGTACCGACCGGGCGAATTCACAGATTGATATGCGGTTATTCTTCCGGTTTCTTCGGATCCTCCTCCGTCTCCTCTGGCGTTTCGGACGGTTTCTCCTGATCGGATTCCGCCGGATCGATGTCATCGAACGCACCGAGATCGATGCCGTCATTCTCCTCATGAAGTTCACTGAAGATGTCGTCATCTCCGAAAAAGCCGTCTTCCATCTCGTCCGCTCCGGATTTGATCTTGTCCGCCGCGTCTTTCGCGTTGTCTGCGAACTTCGTCGCCTTCTCCTTCGCCTGTTCGCTGACGTTCTTCACGCCTTCATAGAATCCCGGCGCTTTCTCGCGGATGCCGTCATAGACCTTGCTGCCCTTCGACTTCGCATCCTCAAAGATCTCATCCGCTTTGTCGGTCAGCGTGATGACGGAGCCGTCTTCCTTCTCCAGGTCGACCTGGCACTGGAATCCCAGCACCGCGAGGACACCGGCGACGACGCCCCACGGCGCGACGACGATCCCCGCAACGCCGACGTTCACCGGCATGCTCAGGACGACGCTTCCGTCCTTCTTGATCACGATCCGGCTGACGTTTCCGCGCTTCACGATCTCCTTCATCTTATTCAGGAGATCCTGGCCGCGGCGGCTGATCTTCTTCGACGAGCTCTGCTCATCGATCATGTTCTCGATGTTGATGATCGCGTCGACGACGTTGCCGTCTGCTTTCTCCAGTGCGTCTTTTGCTTCTTTATACGTAACGCCGGTCCTGTCCTTGACCAGTTCGATTTTTTCCAGTGTGATTTCCATTACGATTCCTCCTTTGAGAATGCCGGAATCACCGAATCGCTCTTCAGTCCCCGGATCTCCAGATGATATGCGAAATATTCCCGAAAGATCCTCTCCAGGATCTCAGACTGTTCCTGCTTCAGAGCAGTGCCGTGAAACGCCTGGAACGGTTTTTCCTCCAGATACTTAATTATACTTACTATATCAAATTTCACTTTATAAATCAACGAATCCTGGCCCTCTGAAGCAAGTTTTCGGACGCAGTCTTCACAGATCATCCCGCCGTCCGGGATGCTGAAATACGTGAGTTCTCCTTCCTCTCCGCCGTGTGCGCAGCGATCCAGGAGCGGAAAGCTCCCGAGGGCGCGAAGCAGCTTCACTTCATAGGCGAGCGTCAGGGTCTCGAAACGCGAGCCACGGTGCTCCAGCGCGTCGAAGAAATCGATCAGCAGATCGAATACCTGCGGCATCGGGAGGTCCTCGGGGACCACCTTTTCGGTCAGTTCCAGGATCCGGGATGCGGCCGCGTAGCGGTCCAGATTTTCGCCGATCCGGTAAAAGCTGCGGATGGTCTCCGCGCGGTCCAGGTTGTAGTAGTTCCGGCCCTGGTAGATCTGATAGTTCCCGTACGTGTACGGATGAAGCGCGAGCTGGGAGCGCGACTTCTGGTTTTTGCCGAGCGACGTCCCGCAGCTGATCTTTCCGAGATCCTTCGTGAACAGCAGTAGCATCCGTCTGCCGCCGCCGGTCCGGATCTGCCGGAATATGATTCCTGTTGTGCTGATGATCATCTGACTCTCACATCCATCCCCCGCGCCGGCTGATCCTCCGGCATCACGCTATCCCTGGTCCTTCTGGGAATAGCCGAAGTTCGCAAGATCGAAATCGCTGTCCCGCCAGTTCTCTCTCACCTTGACCCAGAGCTCAAGATAGATCCTGACCCCTAGGAGCGCTTCCAGCTCTTCCCGGGCGGCCTTGCCGATCCCCTTCAGCTTTTTCCCGTTTTTCCCGATAATGATCCCCTTGTGGGATTTCTTCTCGCAGTAAATGACCGCGGAGATCCGGTCGATGTCCTCTCCCTCTTCGAAGCGTTCGATCTCGACGGCGATGCCGTGCGGGACCTCTTCGTTCAGATAGAGGAGCGCCTTTTCGCGGATGACCTCGCTGACCAGGAAGCGCTCCGGATAGTCGGTGACCATATCCTCCGGGAAATACATCGGCCCTTCCTCCAGCGCGCTCTCGATCCGGTGAAGGAGTTCCGGAACGTTTTTCCCGTTCAGAGCGGATGTCCCGTAGATGTCCTCGAACACGCCGGTCTCGTCGTACTTGTTGTAGATCTTCAGGTATTCCTCCGGATCCATCGTATCGATCTTGTTGATGACGAGGATCTTCGGGGTGGAGACCTGTTTCAGAAGATCAAAGATGTACTGGTCGCCCCGGCCCTTCTCGGAATAGCTGTCCACGACAAAAAGAATGAGGTCGACTTCACTGAACGTGTTTTCCGCCGCCTTTGTCATCGCTTCGCCCAGTTTGTTTTTTCCCTTGTGGATCCCCGGGGTATCAATGAACACGATCTGGGCACCCGGGTCATCTTCTCCGGATGTCCCCGGCATCCTCGTATAGATCCCGCGGATCGTGTTCCTCGTCGTCTGCGGCTTGTCAGTCGTGATCGCGATCTTCTCGCCGGTGATGCGGTTCAGAAGCGTGGATTTTCCCACGTTCGGCCGGCCGATGATGCCAATAAAACCTGATTTCAAATCGTTTCTCCTTTTTTCTTCAGGAGGAACCGGGACGGCAGGAGTTCGCCCAGCGTCTGCTCCGTCATATGATCTTCGTCCGCTCCGCCGATCACGAGGAGATCCGGCGCGAACTCCGACAGAAACTGCCGGCAGATCCCGCACATCGGAGCTTCTCCCTGATCTGAGGTGACGGCGATCGCCCGGAAGCTCCGGCAGCCGTCTGCCACCGCCCGGACGCAGGCCGTCCGCTCGGCGCAGATCGTCGCGCCGTATGACGCGTTCTCCACGTTGACTCCCGTGTACACGGTCCCGTCCTCTGCCAGGAGGGCCGCTCCCACATGGCAGCCCGAATACGGCGCATACGAGTTTTTCAGGGCGTCCTTCGCCGCCCGGAACAAGTCTCTTTTTTCCTGCTCTTCCATCCGTTCCATCCTATCTCGGCAGCTGCAGCCCCGCCATGATGACTTCTTCGCGCTCCCGCATCTTCTCCTTTTCCTCCGGATCTTCGTGGTCATACCCGAGAAGGTGGAGCATGCTGTGCACGAACAAATACACGACTTCCCGCTCATAGGAGTGGCCGTATTCTTCCGCCTGCTCCCGGCATTTGTCCATGCAGATCACGACGTCGCCGAGGTCTGCCCGGCCGAACAGCTCGAGCGCGGCACAGAGTTCGTCGTTCGTATCGTACTGAGGGAATGAGAGGACATCGGTCACCTTGTCGATCCCGCGGTACTCCTTGTTCAGCTGCCGGATCTCCTCCCGGGAGACAAAACTGACGCTGACGGCGCACATCTGCTCATCCAGAAAATCGAGGTCTACCGTGCGGACCGCCGCTTCTCTCAGCCGTTCGCCCATATCCAGGCTGACCTGGTCTGAATTCTTGAAATAAATCTTCAATCTTTTTCTCCTTTGTCTTTCGAATTCCGGCCGCCGGTTCCCTTCGACGAGCGGCTCCGGTAATAATTATCATAGGCGTTGATGATCCGGCGCACCATCTCGTGCCGGACGACATCGACATCCTTCAGATAACAGAATTTGATCCCCCGGACATGCTTCAGGATCTTTTCCGCCTCGATCAGGCCGCTCTTTTTCCCTTTCGGAAGATCGACCTGCGTGACATCCCCGGTGACCACGACCTTGGATCCGAATCCCATCCGCGTCAGGAACATCTTCATCTGCTCCTGCGTCGTGTTCTGAGCTTCATCCAGGATGATGAACGCGTCGTCCAGTGTGCGGCCGCGCATGTACGCGAGCGGCACGACTTCGATGATCTCTTTCTCCTTGAGCGACAGTGCGCGCTCCCGGCCGAGCATGTCAAACAGTCCGTCGTACAGCGGCCGGAGATAGGGATCGACCTTCTCCTGAAGATCGCCCGGGAGGAATCCGAGGTTCTCGCCCGCTTCGACCGCCGGCCGCGCGAGGATGATCTTCTGGACCTCCTTGTTCTTCAGCGCCGCGATCGCCATCGCGACGGCGATGTAGGTCTTGCCGGTCCCCGCCGGTCCGATCGCGAACACCACATCGTTTTTCTTCATGCTCTCGACGTAGTCCTTCTGGCCGATCGTCTTCGGCCGGATCGGCCTGCCTTTTGTCGTAAAGCAGATCGTATCCTTTGACACGTTATTCTCCCGGTAGGAAACGCCTTCCTCCTGCAGAGAGATCACATAGCGGACCTTCTGCGGGTCGAGCTTCTCGCCTTTTTCCAGCACGCCCTCGAGTTCCCGGATCATCTGCTCCGCCCGATCCGTGTCCCCGCCGCTCAGGATCAGACTGCTCCCGCGCTGCGTGATCTCGGACCCGGTGCTCTCCCGGATCAGCCGGAGGTTCTCGTCCAGGTTCCCGAACAGTTCCCGGCGATCCACACTGTCATCGATCTGAATCTGTTTCAATCCGTTCGTCATCCATCCTTTCACATAGAAAAATCACATATAGAAAAAAAGCTGTGACGTGCACCCGGCGCAATCACAGCTCCTGATTAACTTATTCTTCTGAAAGAAACTCCGTTACTACCTTCTTCACAGCGTTTCCATCCGCAAGCCCTTTGAGTTCCTTCATAACGGCACCCATCAGTCTGCCCATGCTCTTCTTCGATTTCTCGATGTTGAGCCCGGCGAAGATCTCCTCGACCCTGCTGCGGATCTCTTCTGTCGAAAGCTGTTTCGGCATGTATTTCTCAAGAACACGGATCTCTGCGTTGTACGAATCCATCAGATCTGTTCTTCCTGCTTTTTCAAAATCAGCCAGGGCATCTTTACGCATCTTGACCTGCTTCTGCAGGACGGCAAGAACTCCCTGATCATCGAGTTCCTCCTTGTGATCGATTTCCTGCTGCTTGATCGCAGCCCTTGCGAGACTGATCGTGTTCTTCGCTACATTGTCGTGCGCTTTCATCGCTGCTTTAAAGTCTTCCAGCAGTTGTTCCTTCAAGCCCATTCTTTTCACCTCGATTCAAAGGACAAAAGTCATCGGGCTGATCGGCGGACTAATATTTTCTCGCCTTTTTTCTGGCAGCTTCAGACTTTTTCTTTCTCTTGACGCTCGGCTTCTCGTAATGTTCTCTTTTTCTTACTTCTGCCATAACGCCGTCTCTTGCGCAAGATCTCTTGAATCTTTTCAGAGCACTTTCCAGACTTTCGTTTTCCTTGACGAATACCTGTGCCATCTCCCGTCTCACCTCCTGACCTCACTAAGATTAAGCAGTGAACAGTCATTCTGTACAACAACCGTTATTATACTATCTTTGAAAAATCTTATCAAGCTTTTTTTGGTCTGTAAAGATCCTGTCCGACCTGCTGAAATGCGGCCATGGGAAGGGGTCCGGCGCCGGCGTCCCGGCACCCCCTGTCTTCAGCACAGCACGTTACGGTAACCCGCACGTTCTTTCTTATCCGCTTCCGATCAGCCTGGCGGCCAGGTGAGCTTCCTCTTCCCGAGGACATGGAAATGCAGATGCTTCACCGTCTGGAACGCGTCCTCGCCGTTGTTGATGACCACGCGGTATCCGTTCTCCAGCCCGAGATCAGCCGCGATCTCCCGGATCTTCAGCAGAATGTAGCCGAGGAGTTCCTGGTCCTCTTCCTTCGCGTCATCCAGGGATGCGATGTGCTTCTTCGGAACGACCAGCACATGGACCGGCGCCTGCGGCTCCTGATCATAGAAACAGATGATCCGGTCGTCTTCATATGCGGTCTTCGTCGGGATCTCATGTCCCGCGATCTTGCAGAAAATGCAGTCACTCATGGTTTCTCCTTTCCCGGCCCGGCTTTGATTTCTCCAAGCATGCCGTCATTGTATTTCTTTAATAGTTTTACATGGTAAAACTGATTAAACATCGTTTCGTCGCCGTCCGCATAGACTTTGATATAGTTGTCAGTATAGCCGGTGATCCGGCCGTCCTCCCGCTGTTCGAACAGGACGGTCCGCTCGCTCCCTTCCGCTTTATGGAAAAAAGCGTCTGCCGCCCGCTCCGCCGCTTCGATGAGCCGGCGGCTCCGGCTGGTCTTCAGCGCCCCGGGGATCTGCCCGGACATCGCTGCGGCCGGCGTCCCTTCTCTCGGCGAATATTTGAACACGTGGGTCCGGCAGAGCTCCGCTTCGGATACGATCCGGACGCTCTCCTCGAACTCTTCTTCCGTCTCGCCCGGGAAACCCGCGATGATATCGGCCGAAACGCCGTACAGCGGATCGAACTCTCTAAGGATCGACACGAGCCCGAGGTACTCCTCTCTTGTATAGCGGCGGTTCATGCGCCGGAGCACCGAATCGGACCCGCTCTGGAGCGAGAGGTGAAGATGATGACACAGCCGGTCGTACCGGATCACCTCTTTGACCTCGTCCGGACCGACGACGGTCGGCTCGAGTGAGCTGAGCCGGATCCGGAACGTTCCGTCCAGCTGATCCAGTTCACGGAGCAGCCGGCCGATCCCGAAGCTTCCGGCATCCGTCCCGTAAAGCGCGGTATTGATCCCGGTCAGGACGATCTCCCGGTATCCTTTTGTCAAAAGCCCTTCGACTTCCTCCAGGATCTCGTCCGGTCTTCTGCTCCGGACCTTTCCTCTCGCATAAGGGATGATGCAGTAGGAGCAGAACCGGTCGCAGCCCTCTTCGATCTTCACGTAGGCGCGGGTCCGGTTCTCCATGCCCTCCAGGATCCCCAGCTCCTCATAGCCGGTGAGGTCCCCGTACGGCAGTCGGGCTTCGCTTTTTCCGCCTCCGACGTCCCGCTTCCTCAGCTGATCCTCCACCAGCTCGAAGATCCGATGTTTTTCGTTCGTTCCGCAGATGACCGAAACGCCGTCAATCGCCGCAAGATCCTGCGGCCGGACCTGGACATAGCAGCCGGTCACCGCGACGACCGCGTCCGGGTTGAGCTTCCTCGCGCGCCGGACAAACTGGCGCGATTTCCGGTCCGCGAGGTTTGTGACGGTGCAGGTGTTGATGACATAGACATCAGCGAAGTCGTCCTCCCCGACGATCTCAAAGCCGCCGCGCCGGAACTCCTGCGCGATCAGTTCGGTCTCATACTGATTGACTTTGCAGCCGAGGGTGTGAAACGCCGCCTTCATCCCCGCTCCTTTTCCGCTGCGATCGCGACCCATTCACCTTTTTCCAGAACGTCAAGGATGCGGAACCCGTTTTCGCGGAGCGCCGTTTCCACCATTTCTTTCTTTTCCTGCAGGATGCCGGAAGAAAGGAAGATCCCGCCGTCCTCAAGGCAGGCCGGGACATCCGGAAGCAGGTGAACGATCAGTTCCGCCATGAGGTTCGCGACAACGAGATCGCCGCGGAAATCCACGCCTTCCGTCAGGTCACCGTATTCCGCCGACGCGACGTCCGTCACACCGTTCTTCTCGAGATTCTCCGAAGCGACGCGGACGGCTTCCCTGTCGATGTCGACGCCCAGCACCTCGCCGGCGCCGAGCATTGCCGCGGCGATCGACAGGATGCCGGAGCCGCAGCCCGCATCCAGGACGTTATCGCCTTTTTTTAAATATTTTTCCAGGAGCTCGATGCACATCGACGTCGTCTCGTGCGTTCCGGTCCCGAACGCCATGCCGGGATCGATCTCGATCACAAGGTCTCCTTCCTTTTTATCATAATGCTCCCAGGACGGGCAGACGACGATGCTCTTCGACACGCGGAGCGGACGGAAATACTCTTTCCATTTGTCTTTCCACTCGCCGTCATCCCGTACAGAAACATGGACGTTCAGGCTTCCGAGATCCGCGTCCCTGCCGAACGCCCCGGATTCCTGCAGTTCGTGAAGCTCCTTCATCGCCGCCGCGACCTGATCCGCCTGTTCAAATCCGGATTCGACCGCCGGAAAATAGCAGCGGACCTCCGGCGGGAGCTCCATCTCCTTCGCGACCTGATCGTCAATATAGTCCCACTCGTACGTTTCTTTATGTTCCATGATATCACGGACGTCGTTCGGATCACGGATCTCCACATCCTCGATGCCGAGCGCAAGCAGCTTCGCCTGCGCGATCTCGATCCCCGCTTCCGACGTCTCGATCGTTACCTGAATGTACTTCAATCTCCTGTCCTTTTCTGAGCTCCGGGGCCGGAACGCCCCGGGATCCGGCGGCTGAGAGGCTCTTTCTCCCCCGCTGTTCAAACTTTTTTCATTATATCAAAAAAGAGGCTTTGCTAAAAGCCCCCCTCGATTCAACAAACCATGTCGATCGCCTGGTCAGATCTATCCGCTCATTTCTCATTCTCTGTCTTGTCCGCATACATATCCGTGATTCTCGATTCAATGTAACGCTCAACGTTCTCGCGTGGGATTTCCAACGCTGCCGCGAACTCGCCATACAGCAGATCTTCTGCCCGCTTCATGAATTTTCTGTCGATCTGTCCAAGATGACGCTTCTGCTTGATCGCATCCTCCTTCTTCTTGCGGATGCTCTTCGTCAGCTTGATCAGTTCTGTGCACTGATGTGTATCGATGATGGACTGGTACTGTTTGGACATTTGCTGGATACTGCCGCATTTGATGACCTCCGGATCGATCGAAGGTATCATGTCAATGAGCTCGTTCGCTTCTTCCGCCGAGATCACCGGTCTCATAAAGACCTTGTCGTTATCAACCGGAACGTAGATCGTTCCTTCCTGGTACAGCGGCTGGAGAAAATAAAAGAGCTGCCCGTCATCCATTCCGTCAAAATCGAGAGTGCCAATCTTATCAACTCTGCAGACGCCTGTACCACCGTACATGATCAGGTCGTCCACCTTATACATGTTCGCACCTCCTTCTTTAATTTTTTACTTCAATTAGATAATGTTAACCCGACTTTAGTATACACCCAATCGCCGGAATTTTCAAGCAAACACGACACCTGTGAGAAATGGTGTAAAAACAAAAACCGGGCGGAAAAGCGGGAAAACAAACAAAAAAGGCCGGTGATCCCGGCCAGAAAATTTTTTATCTCAGAACGTCGCGACCTCCGGATCGCACGGCGGGCACTCGCTCACCCTCGTGCAGTGGAGCACCGGTCCGACGCTCTCATACACCGGATCGTACTCGACCTTGACCTTTGCGCGGATCTTGACCCACTCGCCGTTCTTCATTTTCGCGGCTTCCTTCGTCCAGTGGCAGATCAGTCCCGCGAACTGGATGTCCTGCACGCAGCACGTCATGACGTGCCGGCCGAACACAAAATTATCCTCTTTCAGACCGCCGCCGACTGCCGCGCGCCCTTTGACGCGGATCTCCTTCCCGTCGTAGTCATTCATGTTTTCGTTGATGTCACGGTACCACTCTGCGAAATCGTCGTCCTTCACCGTGATCAGATCCTGCGTCTTGTCGAACGGCAGCGGATCCTCGATGTTGTCCATGATCACGTCGTCCGGACCGAATTCATAGAGGATCTGGGACTTCCGGTTTGCGACACGGCAGATCTTATGCGCCTCGAGCTGCTTTTGCTCAAACGTATCGTCCCGGACGCAGCGGTTGAAGATCACGAGCTCCGCGCTCTTCAGCTTGTCGAACGTCTGCTGGCGCATGTTCTGATTGTAGATAAAAAACGTTGTCCAGTCCGCGAACGTCATCTCCTGATAGATAAGCCATTCCGGCGGCATGTTCCTGTACAGCGTGTCCAGGCCCCACATCCCGTTGTATTCGACAATGACGCGTTCCGCCTGATGCTGCACACGCAGCGTCTCCAGAAAATCGGGATCCAGATCGTCCTCTTCTTCTACTTCTTCAATAAAGACGTTCGGGGCGGCAAAAGCGTCCTCGTCGTATTCCTCTTCCCCGTCTTCGCAGAGCAGCAGCAGCGTCCGCTCTCCCGCGTTGAAATCTTCTCCATTCAATGCGTCCTGAATGAACGTGGTCTTGCCGGAGCTGAGAAAGCCCGTGAAAAGATATACCGGTATTTCCATTTTCCTCTGATTCCTTTCCCGTCAAAATGATCCCCGGCGCGCTGCCGCCGGTCTGTACTTTTGGTCGGTACCGCCCGGGTCATTTCAGATCGAACAGCTCCTTGATGCGGTCTCTTTCCAGTCCTGCGCCGATGACGCAGATCATGCCGGACGTCTCCGCGGTCCCGGTGCGGACTTCCGGCTCACCCGGCACATAATCGAAGTGGATCCAGCTTCCGTCGGTCCCTTCGACGATGCCTTTTGCCCGGAGGACCTGACCGCACTCCGCGAAGTTTTCGAGTCCCTTCAGCGCGTTTTCGATCTGCTCCTTCGTGTATTTATGCGTCGTCTCCACGCCGAAGTCCTCGAAGACTTCATCCGCGTGGTGGTGTCCGTCGTGGTGATGGTGATGCTCGTGCTCGTGATCATGCTCATGCCCCTCTTCATGATCGTGATCATGGTGATGTTCATGATCATGCTCGTGTTCATGTTCATGCTCTTCCTGCTCGCGGTACGCTTCTTCTCTCAGGCGGTCCAGCTCCGCCGAAAGCGTCTTTTTCTTCTCCATCGTCTCGAGGATCTGACTCCCGCTGATCTCGTCCCACGGGGTCGTCACGATGGAGGCGCTCGGATTCAGGCCGCGGATGATCTCGAGGCACTGATCCAGCTTTTTCTGGGAAATGCCTGCCTGGTGGCTCAGGATGATCGAGCTCGCGTTCTCGACCTGGTTCTGATAGAACTCACCGAAATTCTTCATATAGACCTTGCACTTCTTGGCGTCGACGACCGTCGTGAAGCCGTTCAGCTGGATCTTGTCGTTATGAAGATCCTGCACCGCGATGATGACGTCGCTGAGTTTGCCGACACCGGACGGCTCGATCAGGATGCGGTCCGGATCGTACTTCTCGATCACCTCGTTCAGCGCGACGCCGAAGTCGCCGACCAGCGTGCAGCAGATGCAGCCGGAATTCATTTCGTTGATCTGGATGCCCGTATCTTTCAGGAAGCCGCTGTCGACGCCGATCTCGCCGAATTCGTTCTCGATCAGCACGATTTTTTCATCGCCGTATGCTTCCTTGATGAGCTTTTTGATCAGTGTTGTCTTCCCGGCTCCGAGAAAGCCGGAAAAAATATCTACCTTCGCCATTTCCCCTGTCCTTCTTTCTGTTTCCAAAAATGAATGCGGCAGACAAGCTGCCATTTTTTATCATACCCGGAAACCCCGGGCCTAAAATCATTTTTTTACGAGGTCTTTCAGGATCATCCGTGCGGCGAGACGCTCGGCATAACTCGATACCGCGAGGCGGAGCGCCAGCTCTGAAAGCTCTTCTGGTTCCTTTTTCCCCTCCAGAAGATCCGCGACACGGGTGTATTCCTCGTCGACGACCCGGCTGTAGCGGTCATAGAAACCGGCCACGCCGCTGCTCTCGGTGAGCTCTTTCAGGAGATCACCGGTCTCGCTGACGCTGAAGACCTGCTTGAGGAGCGCGATCGCGGTGAGATACCCGATGTGCTCGCGGTCATAGCGCTTCCCGTGCGCGCGCGGCATGACGCCGCTTTTGATGTAATTGTTGATCATCGAGGACGTCAGCTGCTCGTCGCCGACTTCCGGAAGGAAGCCGATGTGCTGACGCTTGAGATACGCGATGACCTGATCCATGTAAAGATCGATATCCGGGATGCGGTCCCAGCTTTCCGGCCGCTCCTCCCGAAGCGCCGTCTTCAGTTCGTCAAGATGTTCTGTTTCCATGAGCCCTCCTAGGTTCTGTCTTAACCAGTATACCGCCCCTGTCAAGGTCTTTCATGTCGTTTCAATGAAGTTTTTCATTTCATGTTGACATATCAGAAACCGCATTATATAATTTTAAATACTATATAAATAGTTTTCAATACCATATTTCGAAATCTTAAAAACAAGGAGATAGATCATGAAAATTTGTATGCTCGGCGATTCGATCGCAAAAGGCGTCGCCTATGACGAGGAGAAAAAGAAATACTTTTTCCTGAAGGATAATTTTGTCTCCCTCCTGGAGACCGGTACCGGCGTCCGGTTCACGAACCTGTCGAAATTCGGCGCGACGGTCACGAAGGGCAGAATGATCCTGGATCGCTTCCGTGAGCCGCTGTCCTCGTGCTGCTACACGTTCCTGGAATTCGGCGGGAACGACTGCGACCTGAACTGGGAAGCCGTCGCTGATACGCCGTTCGAGCTCCATCCGGCCCGCGTTCCGCTCGCTGCGTTCCAAGACCGCTACCGCAGGCTCGTCGATGAAGTCCGGCGCCGGGGCAGCACGCCGGTCCTCCTGACGCTCCCGCCGCTCGATCCGGAGCGGTTTTTCCGCTGGATCACCCGGAAGCTGGACAGCGAGAGCGTCCTGGAATACCTCGACGGGGATCCGGAGAACATCACAAAGTGGCACAGGGAATACGATGACGCGGTCCGGATGATCGCCGCGGAAAAGGAAGCACCGCTGATCGACATCCGCCGGGCGTTTGAGGAGTCCGCCTCGTTCCGGGATCTTCTCTCGGTCGACGGGATGCACCCGAACGCCGCAGGGCACCGGGCCATCGCCGACTTCATCCGCCGCGATCCTCTGCTGAACGAAAAGGAGCCGGCTTCCGGCCCGCTCCTCACCTTCGCTTCCCCGGTCTCATCGTTTCAGATCATCTAAGACATCGTAGATCAGGGATTCCGCGAATCCCCTGCTGTACAGCTTTCTCGCGATCCGGCCCCGGATCTTCTCCGGTACCGGATCGTTTTCCGTCAGACCGGCTTCCCGGAGCATGCGGCGCGCTTCTTTTCCGGCCAGCTCCGCTTCGTCCGGTGCATCGCCCTCGTCCTGATAATCCCGGTACGCGGCCGCGATCACCTCGTCCGCGATACCTTTTTCCTCGAGCTCCAGGAAGACGAGGCGGCGGCTCTTGTTCTTCCGGAACGCATGATCGAAATACATCCGGCAGTACTCCTTGTCGTTCAGATAGCCGAGATCCCGGAGCTCCCGGATCACCGGCTCCAGTTCTTCCTCGGATGCGCCTTTCCGGCGGAGGAAGTCCCGCATCTCGGCTTCTGCCATGCTCCGGCGGGCGAGCTTTTTCAGCGCGTTCTCCATCACGTCGGGTTTTTTCTTCTCTGTCAATCCGCTTCCTCCATTTCCACGATCCGGACCTCCGGATCCTCCTGTTCTGACACGAGCGCGCCGGCGGCGCCGCTCCAGACGTCGAGATCCGTCAGCCGGAGCGCGGCGCCTTTCCACTCGATCCGGTCGCCCGTCAGATCCGGGAAGCCGCTCGTCATCACGCTTCCCCCGGACCACTTCGCGAGCGCTTCCCGTCTCGTCCAGATCTGATAGAACGCATCCCGCCCGCCCGTTCGGACGAGAGCCTGTTCGCGCTCCGTGAACAGCCGGCCGGCGACTCTATATGGCGGCACGTCTTTTTTCTTCTGCACGTCCAGACCGATGTTTTCTGAGGAAAACGCGCACGCCCAGAGGTCCCCTGTGTGCGTGATGGAAAAAAAGAACGGATCCCCGCGGAAAAACGGCTTCCCTCCGGGAGCGGTCACGATCTCGCAGCGCGCCGCATCAAACGGGATCCCCGCCTGCGCGGCATACGCTGCCGCGGCCCGCCGGAGAAGCCCATGGCTCGTTTCTCCTTCTGTTTTCTTTTTCCAGTAGATGATCATCGCCCGCCGCTCCGCCGAAACTCCTGCTTTTGAAAAAAGGCACTCCTTTCGTTTCGGAGTGCCTTGCCCTTTCCTTCGGGGATCCGCTTCCGGCTTCTGCCAAAAGCCCCGTTATTCCTTTTTCTTTTCGTCCTGATCCAGACGCTCCAGCACGCGGCGATATCCGTCCGCACCGTACACCAGGCATTTATTGATCCTGCTGATCGTCGCCGTAGAAGCCTTCGTCGCCTTCTCGATCTCGTTGTACGTCCACTTTTTGGAGAGGAGCTTCGCGACCTGAAGCCGCTGCGAGATCGCGTGGATCTCCTTCACCGTGCAGATATCCTCGAAAAAGCGATAGCAGTCCTCCCGGTCTTCCAGCGTCAGGATCGCGTCAAAAAGCTCATCGATTTCTTCTGATTCAAATCTGGAATGGTATGCCATAATGATCTCCTGTAACCATCCGTCAGTATCCGTCCGGGCCATCCCGAACACTTTCAGAGTATAGCACTTTTACGCGCTAAAGTCAACTTGAGACCCGGCCCCGCTCCGCACAGGATCGATCTCTATTTCAGGAGCGACGCCGCTTCCTGATACTGATTGTCGGTCCCGCTCCGGCTCAGCTTCACGACCTTGTCCGGGCGGACGCCCTTCTTGTTGATCACATGGCCCTTCGGCGAGAAGTACTGGTACACGGTCATCTTGAACGACGAACCGTCCTTGTAATTGTACTGGCTCTGAACGACGCCTTTTCCGTATGTCGTCACCCCGACGATCTTCCCGCCGTGATTGTCCTTGACCGCCGCCGTGACGATCTCGGACGAGCTCGCGGTATACTGGTTGACGAGCAGCACATATTTCAGCTTCGTACAGTTTTCGTCAGAATTATAATAGGTCTTTTTGCCCGCGCGGTTCTTCATATACGTGATCGTCCCTTCCGGAAGCAGGCGGTCTGCGACCTTGAGCCCCTGATCCATGTAGCCGCCGCCGTTGTTCCGGAGGTCGATCACAACGCCCTTCACGTTTTTCGCTTCGAACTTTTTCAGCGCGGTGTTGAATTCCTTATACGTATCCTGCGAGAAGGAAGAGATATAGATGTAGCCGATGTTTCCCTTCATCCTGCGGCTGTAGACCGACTGTTCCTCGACCTCGCCGCGGATGACGGAAACGGTCTTCACGGTCCCGCTGCGCCGGATCTTCAGTTTGACGCCGGTCCCGGCCTTGCCGCGGATCTTTTTGGCCATCGTCTCCATGCTCTTGTACGTTTTCCCGTTGACCGACAGGATCTGATCTCCGGCTTTGAGCCCGGCCTTCTTCGCCGGACTGTTGTCGAGGACCTGGACGATCTGATAAACGCCGTCCGAGTTCTTCGAAAACACGACCCCGATCCCGGAGAATGTCCCATTCAGATAGCTGTTCCAGCTCTTCGTTTCCTGCTTCGTCATGTATTCCGTGTACTCATCGCCGACGGATTTGAACAGCGCCTTGTACATCGCGTTCATCTCTTTGTTCAGGCTGACTTTATAATATCCCTGATTGTTGAGCTTCGTCTGCATATCATAAAGCTTTCCGTACCGGCTGACGATCTTCTCCATCCGCTCGGCACTCTTCCCGCCGATCAGCGAATACCCCGCGGCCTTCATGCCGAGTACGAAGATCAGGCTCCCCGCGATCAGCGACACCACACAGCAGAGTACGATCACAAGAACGAATTTTTTCTTTTCAAGTTTTATCATAGAAACCTCTTCATTTCCTTATCCTGCGGGATGATCCCGGCGTCCCTGCGCCCGCCGCCCGCTCATGCTTCCCGGATCGCGGAAACCCTGAGCTGCAGCTCGGAACGCCCCCGGAACACATTTATCCCGAGCGCTCCGATGACGAGCACCCGGCGGTCCCCGCAGGCCTCTGCCTGCTCCGCGACCTCCTCCGGATTCCGGAACGCGACGCAGTTCAGCTCACGCCCGTCGTCCAGCAGCAGGCGGAAACGGACATACTGGTTTTCCGACCCCATCCTGCCGAACCGGCGGATGTACCCGGACGCCGCGATGACCGGCGAAGGGTTCCCTTCCCCGCACGGCTCAAGGAGCTGAAGCTCCCGCACGAGTTTTTCGTTGATTTCCCCCGCGTCGAGGGAGATATCCCAGTGGAGCTTGCGGACAAAAAGATCCGGGTCGCGTTCCCGAAGCTCTGTGCAGGCTTCATTCAGATCCTTTCGGAGCGTATCGATATCCCCGGGTTTCATCGTGAACCCGCAGGCGGCGGCATGACCGCCGAACGTCTGAAAAAGCGGGCGCTCCCGGGACAGCAGCTCATAGAGATCGACACCTTCGATGCTCCTCCCCGTGCCTTTCGCCTTCTCCGCGGAAAGCTCCGTCACGATGACCGACGGGCGGTAGTACGTTTCTTCGATCTTCCCGCAGGCGATCCCGGTCACGCCTTCGTGTGCGCCGTCCAGACGGATTACGAGGAACGGATCTTCCGCGAGGTCCGTCTCGACCTGCGACGCCGCCTCCTGATAGATCGTTTCCTGCACCTCTTTTCGACGCGTATTGCATTCGACGAGCTCCCGCGTCCTCTCCCGAAGGACGTCCGGGTCCTTTGTCAAAAGCTGCTCGGTCGCGATGCCGGCGTGCTCCATCCTTCCTGCCGCATTCAGATGCGGCGCGATCCCGAACGCGATGTTTTCACTCCGGATACGGCCCGGCTTCAGACCGATCGCTTCGATCAGCACCCGGAGATTCTCCCGGTAGCCGCCGTTGATCACCTGGAGCCCGTATTTCACCAGCGTCCGGTTCTCATCCCGGAGCGGCACGATATCGGCGACCGTTCCGATGGCGACGATGTCGAGGAGCTCCGTCAGGATCGAATGCCGGATCCCGGTTTTACGGACGATGGCCTGCGCGAGCTTATACGCGACGCCGCAGCCCGCGAGATCCGGGAACGGATAATGGCACTCCGGCTGATGCGGATTGATGACCGGGCAGTCCGGCCTCAGTTCCGGAACGACGTTGTGATGATCGGTCACCAGAACATCCATGCCGAGCGACCTCGCATAGGCGACTTCTTCCTTCGAGACGATGCCGCAGTCGACCGTCACGAGCATGCGACAGCCTTCTTCATAGACCTTTCGGACCGCCTCCCGGTTCAGACCATACCCTTCCCGAAAACGGGATGGCTGATAATGCATCAGAAGATCCGGGGGAGTTAAGAGCGACAGCACTTCCGTCAGGATCACGATCGATGTGATCCCGTCCGCGTCATAGTCTCCGTAGATGCAGATCTTCTTTCCGGAAGAGACCGCGGACAGCAACAAATCCACCCCTGCTTCCATGTTGAGAAGCAGGAATGGATCATACGTTTTTCTCGGATGGTCGGAGAGGAATTCGGAAATGTCCTCCTCTGACCGGATTCCGCGGTGATTCAATAATGAAATAACTTTCGGTTCAAGATGCATGTTCAACTGATTATCTCTTCAGGTACTTCCACGGACTGATCGTGTGTCCGTTCTGTCCGGCGCGGACTTCGAAGTGGCAGTGCGGGCCGGTGCTCCATCCGGTGGAGCCCGCCTTCGCGATCTGCTGACCGCGCTTGACTTTCTGTCCGACTTTCACGAGGATCTTGCTGTTGTGACCGTAGACTGTGAAGAGTCCGTTGCCGTGTGAGATACCGACCGCATAGCCGTATCCTCCATACGACCCGGCGATGACGACGACACCGGCTGCCGCCGCATAGATCGGCGTTCCTGTCGCTACCGCGATATCGATCCCCGGATGATTCTCATCGGAACGCTTTTCTCCATAGTCCGATGTGATCGTTCCGCCGACGGTCGGCCAGTGGAACGTCCCGCCTGTATATGTGTATGAGCCCGAACTGCTTCCGCTGGATTTCGCTGCTGCCTGCTGCGCTTTCTCCGCGGCAATCAGGGCTTTTCTCAAGCTTTCATACTGTGCATTCAGCGTATTGTATTTCGATTTCAGTTTCGCCTGGACGGTGGAGATCTCGTTCTGACTGTCCTTGAGCTTCTCCTGTTCGGTGTTCAGTTTCTGTTTTTCTGCCTCCAGCTTCGCTTCCTTGGCCTGGATCTCCGCCTTTTCCTTCTTCAGCGACGTCAGCGTCTTCTGGTCGCTTTTGTAGATCTTCTGGACCATGTCCACGTTCTCGATGAGTTCGGAGACATCCTTCGAATTCAGGATGATGTCGATGTAGCCGACCGTTCCGTTCTTATACATCGCGCGGACTCTTTTGTTCAGGCCTTCCTTGCGTTTATTGATCCGCTTTTTCGTTTTGTCCAGATCCGCCTGTGCCGCGGCGATGTCTGCTTCTTTCGCCTTGATCGTCTGTTCGAGCGAATCGATCGTTTCCTGCTGCTTCTTCTTCTCCTTGTTCAGCTTCTGGATATCGGCGTAGACATTCTCCTTCTGCTTGGAGACATCATTCAGCTTGCTTTTCGTCGCCACAGCGTAGCTTCCGTAACACGGGACGAACGCCGCGATCAGAACCGCTGACAAGATCAGGGTCGATACTTTTTTCCCTGTCTTTGACAATTTCATTTTTTACCCCCTAACACTATGCTTTCAGGAATCTCCGCATTGAGATGATACTTCCGCAGGCGCCGATACTGACGCCCATTGCAAGGAAGATCACGATCAGATTGGATGACAGGTATCCCGCCGGTACAAGAGGCGATGACAGGATCGTCATCACTTTGGCCCCGATCGCCGCTACGATCCGTCCGTACAGCACATACGTGATACCCGCCGCGATCAGCGACGATATAATACCGATCAGGATCCCCTCAATCAGGAACGGTCCGCGGATGAACCAGTTCGTCGCACCGATGTACCGCATGATCGAAATCTCCTTGGCCCGTGCAAAGACGGTGAGTTTTATCGTATTCGAAACGACGACGACCGAAACGATGACCAGGAAGATCATGATCACCATCGCGGCGATCTGCATGTACCGCGTGATCCTCGTCAGTTTATCGACGGTTTCTTTATAGTACCTCGTGCTCTCTACCCCGTCGATCTTGTTGGCCTGTTTATTGACATTGTTCGCCGCGCTCAGGTCCGCGACCTTGACGAGCACGGAATTCGGAAGCGGGTTCTCACCGAGTGAGTCGAGCAGGTATCCGTTCTGGCCCCAGCGCTTCTTCATGATCCGGAGCGCCTGCGCCTTCGTCCGGTACTGCGTATCCGTCACGCCGTCCAGTTTGCTGAGTTCGTTCATGATCCGCTGCGCCCCTTCTGCGTCCACACTGTCGTCCAGATAGACCTCGACCGTGTCATAGTCTTCCTTGACGGATTCCGTGAACAGATTGACGTTGACCGAAATCACAAAAAACAGACCCAGAATCAGCATCATAGCCGTGATCGCGAAAAGAGACGCGAGGCTCATCCCGAAATTACGGAAGATCTGCTGGATCGCCTGCCGGATATTATAAAATAATCTACTCATCGTCGAATACCCCCTCGTAAATCGGGTTGTCCTCTTCATAACCGTACTGACCGAACTCATCCCGGACGATATGCCCGGATTCGATCGCGACGACCCGTTTCTTCATGTAATCGACGATGTCTTTCGCGTGTGTGACCATCAGGATCGTTGTCCCGTTCTGATTGATCTCGTCCAGAAGCTGCATGATCCCGTCCGCCGTGACCGGGTCGAGGTTCCCGGTCGGCTCGTCTGCGATCAGGACCTTCGGGTTGTTGACAATGGCCCTGGCGATCGCGACACGCTGCTGCTCACCGGCGGAAAGTTCCTGCGGATAGCGCTTCATCTTGTCCGCGATACCGACAAGCTGGAGGATCTGCGGCACTCTGCGCCGGATCTGACGATGGCTCTTATGCAGGATCTCCATCGCGAACGCGACGTTCTCATACACCGTCTTCTTCGGAAGAAGGCGGAAATCCTGAAATACGATCCCGATCTTACGCCGGAGCTGCGGGACCTCGCGGTTGGAAAGCTGATCCACCCGGTATTCGCCGACCTGGATCCTTCCGGAATCCGCGTCAATTTCTTTTAACAGAAGTTTGACAAAAGTTGACTTCCCGGCTCCGCTCGGACCGACCAGGAAGACAAAATCGCCTTTATCGATATGTATGCTGGCATTCTCCAGTCCGATGTTGTTGCCATCATACACCTTGGTCACATTTTCAAATGTTATCATAAAATCAGTGCTCCCGAAGTTGAGTCTTCGTAAATTCCTGAGTAACTATCTTCTTTGTCATTCCGAAATTATATCATATTCGCCAAACAATGAAAAGCCTTAAGACTTCTTAAGGCTCATTTTTATATGAAGTTTGCGTGAAAAAAGTGTTTTTTATCTGATTTTCAACTGGAACTCGTCGCGAGACAAAAAAATCGAATTCTGGCAAATATGTGCTGTCCTTCAATTCTTAAAATTTTTTTATTTTTGTCGTTCCGCTGCGGAGACCCGTCCCGTTTTGAGAAGGTTCATGACCGCGATCGAAATCAGCACGAGCGCGATCCCGATGAATTTGAACAGCGACGCCGCTTCTCCGTTCCACAGGATTCCGATGAGCGCCGCGACAACGGTCTCGACCGATGCGATGACCGGGACGCGCGAAGCTTCCAGGCCGTGGCCGAGCCCCATCAGATAGATGCCATACGCCCCCGCTGTCGGGAAAATGCCGTAGAGCAGCACGATGAGAAGGACATCCGGATGGAGGAACGCCTCCGTCTCGGAAAGCGGCCGGAATGCGATGCATGCGAAGACCCATGCGGTGACAAAAGAAAAAAAGCAGATCGTCAGCGGATCGTCCTGTTCCGCCGCCGTTTTGCTGATGATCGTCATCGTCGCGTAGAGGAACCCCGCGCCGACCCCGGCAAGGATCCCCATGCCGGACAGTTTCAGCCCGCCGACCGTCCCGCCGGTCACACAGAGCCAGCAGCCTAAAATGTTGATCGCGAGCGACGCGATCTTGTTCTTCGTGATCGGCTCCCGGTAGAAGAGCCGTGACATGATGCAGACGAACACCGGCGCCGTATAGAGCAGGACGACCGCGTTCGACATCCCGATGAGGCGGATCGACTCCGTGTAGCAGGAACTGAACAGCGCCTGGCCGAGCAGCCCCGCAAGGACGGAACAGAAAAGACCGCGTCGGGAGATCCGGAACGCCGACGGCCCTCTGACACAGAGGATCAGCGCGGTCAGCACGATCAGGCCGCCGGTATAACGAAGGAAGACGATTACAAGCGCGGAGATCCCACGTGCCGTGAGCAAATCGACAAAGATGCCCATGGTCCCCCACAGGCATCCTGCCAGAAATATCAGCATATAGCCGCGAAAGCGGCTTTTTCCCTGAATCGTTTCTTTCATTAATAGACTTCACGCACGGCGTTGACGATATCGGCCGCCGTCATGCCGTATTTTTCACGGAGTTCCGCCGGTTTCCCGGATTCACCGTATGTATCATGCTGCCCGACCATGGCGATCCGGACAGGGCAGGTCCTCGATGTGACCTCCGCGACGGCGCTTCCGAGCCCGCCGATGACGGAATGCTCCTCCGCCGTGACGATCTTCCCGGTCTCTTTCGCCGCCTTCGTGATGATCTCCTCATCGATCGGCTTGATCGTATGCATGTCGATGACCCGGACGTCGATCCCCTCTTCCGCGAGCGTCGATGCCGCTTCCATCGCAGACGCGACAAGGATCCCCGTCGCGATGACGGTCACGTCTCTCCCTTCCCGGAGGAGATGGCCCTTTCCGAGCTCGAGTTTTTCCGAATAATCGTAGAAGACCGGAACGGCGGCGCGGCCGAGGCGCACATACGCCGGTCCCTTGAAGTCTACGACCTGCTTCAGCAGGAGCTTCGCACTCACGGCGTCACACGGATTGACGATCGTCATGCCCGGGATCGTCCGCATCAGTGCGATGTCCTCAAATGTCTGGTGCGTCGCGCCGTCTTCTCCGACGGTGATCCCCGCGTGTGTCGCGCAGATCTTCACGTTCGCACCGGTGTAGCCGATCGAGTTCCGGACGATCTCGAACGCTCTTCCGCTCGCGAACATCGCGAACGTCGACGCGCAGACCGTCTTTCCGCTGAGCGCGAGCCCGCAGGCGGCACCCATCATGTTCTGCTCTGCGATCCCCATGTTGAAAAAGCGGTCCGGGAAGGCCTTCCCGAATGATTTTGTCTTCGTCGATCCCGAAAGATCCGCGTCCATCACGACCAGATCCGGGTTGGTTTTCCCTTCTTCCTCGAGGAATTCTCCGTAAGCTGCTCTCGTTGCGATCGTTTCCGACATTACCATTCACCTCCCAGCTGCTGCACGGCGTCCTTCGCCTGCTCTTCATCCGGCGCCTTGCCGTGCCATCCGGCTTCGTTCTCCATGAAGTCGACGCCTTTTCCCTTCACGGTCTTCGCGATGATGGCCGTCGGCTTTTCCTTCTCGGCTCTGGCTTTGTCGAGCGCGTCAAAGATCTGGTCAAAATCATGCCCGTCGATCGAGATCGTATTCCAGCCGAATGCCTGGAACTTCTCCGCGATCGGAGTCACGGTCATGACGTCTTCATTCCGGCCGTCGATCTGAAGGCCGTTCCAGTCGACGATCGCGGTCAGGTCGGACAGTCCGTAATGAGAAGCCGACATCGCCGCTTCCCAGACGATCCCTTCCTGAAGTTCGCCGTCACCGAGAAGCACGTACGTGCGGCTTCCCGTCCGGTCCAGCTTCGCAGCGAGCGCCATGCCGATCGACACGGAAAATCCCTGCCCGAGCGAACCGGTCGACATCTCGATCCCCGGCACATCATTCATATTACCGTGGCCCTGGAACGCGCTCCCCAGTTTCCGAAGCGTCATCATGTCCGATACGGGGTAATATCCCCGTTCCGCCAGCACCGCGTACTGCGCCGGCACCGCATGGCCCTTTGATAAAACGAACTTGTCTCTTCCCGCCATTTCCGGGTCGTTCGGATCGATGTTCATCTCGCCGAAATACAAAGCGGTAAGGATGTCCGCCGCCGAAAGTGATCCGCCCGGATGGCCGGACCCTGCGTGGTAGAGGGCTTTGATCAGATCCACCCGGACATTTCGGGCGATCTTCTCATAATACTCTCTGCTCTCTCTGTTCATGATGATCTTCTCCTCTCAATCGTTCTCTATATTGCATTAACTATTGATGACATTTTTTATGGCGTACGGCATTGCCTCCGCGATGTCCCGCGCGATCAGACCGTACTCGCCCTTTTCTTCCGCCGCGATGTCTCCGGCACGGCCATGCAGCCAGCAGCCGGCCCGCGCCGCGTCCCAGGCACTCAGGCCCTGTCCCATCAGCGCAGTGATCACACCGGTCAGGACGTCGCCGGATCCGGCCGTCGCCATTCCGGGGTTCCCGGTCGTATTCTCCCAGATCTCCGCCTCGCTTCCGGCAGCGGATGCTTCCGGGATCACTTCCCCGTCTTCGGGACCTCTCAGCCTCGCGACTAGCGAACGTGCGCCCTTCAGAATCGCGACCGCGTTGTATTTTTCCGCCAGACGGACGGCGAGTCCGTTCCGGCCGTTGGTATTTCCGTAAAACTCAGATCCGAGCAGGCGTTTCGCCTCCCCGACATGCGGTGTGATCACGAGCTCGCCGGTGAAATTCCGTGCGAACTCTGTGGGCTCCGGATCCTGCGCGAGCAGGTTGAGTCCGTCCGCGTCGATCACGAGCTTTCCGCCGTAGGACAAAAGGAGTGCCTTGAGACGGCGCTTCGCTGCCGCGCCGGTCCCCATGCCCGGACCAAAGCAGACCGCGTCGTACGGCCTTTTGTCGTCTCCATTGCCGCTCAGCTGTTCCACCGCGGTATTCCAGTCGATGCAGATCGCTTCCGGCACCCGGATCTGCAGGACCGGGTAGTTCGCTGCAGGAGTCGCCACATAGACGAGTCCGGCGCCGCTCCGCATCGCGGCTTCCGACGCGAACACCGCCGCACCGGTCATCCCGGCGCCGCCAGCGATGACGAGATCCCGTCCGCAGTCTCCTTTATGGATATCCGGATCGCGTTTTCCGATGAGCGTCCGGATCAGATCTTCTTTCAGATATCCGTTTACTTCCGCATTCATCCTGCGTACCTTCCTCTCCTGCCGGGGGCCTGCCGCAGGGAGCGGCGATTCCGCCCGGTCACATTTTGTCCGCCCGGTCATTTTTTCCACCCGGTCACATTTTGTCCATCAGATCCCGAGAAGAAGCGTTGCCATCGAGAAATAGATCGAGAGCGCGACCGCATCCGACACCGAAGAGATCGCCGGGTTCGCGATCAGCGCCGGGTCGAGGTGGATCTTCTTCACGATCAGCGGGATCATGCTCCCGAGGATCTTCGCGAAGATCACGATGAAGATCATCGCCAGACAGACCGTCAGTGAGATCATCAGCGTCTGGCCGTCGAGGAAATACACCCTGAGGAAGTTGAACAGGCTCAGCAGCACGCCGAGCAGCACGCCGATCCGGATCTCCTTCCACAGTACCTTCAGCCAGTCCTCGAGTTCGACCTCATCCGTCGCGAGACCGCGGATGATCAGCGTCGCTGCCTGCGAACCGCAGTTTCCGCCGGTCCCCATCAGCATCGGCATGTACGTGACGAGACTGATCACCGCTGACAGCGAATTCTCGAAGTTCGTGACGATCATTCCGGTGAAGATGTAGGCGACCATCAGGATCAGGAGCCACGGCAGCCGGTTCAGCACGTGCTGCCACACCGAGATGTCAAGGTAGCCCTTGTCCGAATTCTCAAAGTCGATGACGCCGTTCATCCTCTCGATATCTTCTGTCGCCTCGTCTTCCATGACATCGAGGATGTCGTCGACCGTGATGATGCCCACGAGGCGATGCTCTTTGTCCACGACCGGGAGAGCGATGAGTCCGTACTTCTTGAAATCGTCGGAGACCGCTTCCTGATCGGTGTTCACTTCAACGTAAATATAATCCGTGACCATGATGTCCCGGATCTTCGTGTCTTTGCTGCTGATCACGAGCTTCGACAGCGAGACGATCCCGATGAGCTTGCGTCCGGAATCTTTTACATAGCAGGTATAGATCGTTTCTGCTTCCGACCCGTACTTCCGGATCCGCTCGAGAGCCTGTTCGACGGTCCAGTCCTTCATCAGACTGATGTACTCCGGCGTCATCAGGCTTCCGGCGCTGTCCTCCGGATAATTCAGGAACGTATTGATCAGCTTCCGCTCGTTCTTCGGGGTGTTCTCCAGCACCCGGTTCACGACATTCGCCGGCAGTTCCTCCAGCATGTCGATCTTATCGTCGAAGTCGAGCTCTTTTACAATGTACTGAACTTCCTTGTCGGTGATGCCCCGGACGATATCCATCTGATCATCCGACGGCAGCTCGGCAAAAACGTCGACCGCGACATCCTTCGGCAGGAGACGGAACAGGATGATCGTCATCTGGATCTCCAGCTCGTCCGTCACCTCTTCCAGGATCTCCGCGATATCGACCGCGTTATACTTCAGGAGTTCATCGCGCGCCAGAAAGTACTTCTTCTCCACAAGAAGTTCCAGGATCCTGTCAAGCGACTCATCCAGCATTTCATCCATGTCCTGGACAGTATTATTCATCTGACTTTTCCTCCAATCGTTCGTATTTCCCGCGTCTTCGCACAGACAAAAGGAAACCGGACGATCTCACCCGGCGATCCGGCGGTCACCGGCCCGGGGGAAACAGTCAGCTTGCATTTCTATGCGAAAACAGGGATTTGCAGCCTCGAACGGCCGCTTTTCTGAAAGCAGCATATCCTATCGGGAACCGCGTCCATGTTCTCACTCCCTTCTTTACAGACAAAATGATTTTCCTATAAAAAGTATCACTTCAATATATTATAGTGCAAATACATTGAAATTCAAAGGAGATTTTTCCCATCGCCCCGATACCGCCAGGACCCGCAGTTTTCTGCGATTTCCATTGACTTAAAAATAACGAAGTGTTATATTTGAACTGCGGGCTCAGCCCGCAGAACCTGCAACAATTTTTTAAGAGAAAAGAGGAGATCAAAATGGGAAAATTAGTTGATCAGTACATTGAACTGGCTAAAGAGAAAAACCCAGGCGAACCGGAATTTATCCAGACGGTCACCGAAGTTCTGACTTCTATCGAACCGGTTCTGGAAGCACATCCGGAATACGTCGAAGCTGGTCTGATCGAGAGATTGATCGAGCCGGAAAGAGGCATCCAGTTCAGAGTACCTTGGGTTGACGACAACGGTAAAGTCCGTGTCAACAGAGGATACAGATTTGAATTCAACAGCGCTCTTGGACCTTATAAAGGCGGACTGAGATTCCAGGCGAACGTTTATCCTGGCATCCTGAAGTTCCTGGGATTCGAACAGATCTTCAAGAATTCCCTGACCGGTCTTCCTATCGGCGGCGGCAAGGGTGGATCAGACTTCGATCCTGCCGGAAAATCCGAAGGAGAAGTCATGAGATTCTGCCAGAGCTTTGTTACTGAGCTTCAGAGACACATTGGACCGAACACCGATGTTCCTGCAGGCGACATGGGTGTCGGCGGCAGAGAGATCGGCTACATGATGGGTCAGTACAAGAGAATCAAGAATGTTTATGACGGAACCTGGACCGGAAAAGGAACCGATAACGGCGGCCTGAACGGAAGAACAGAAGCGACCGGATTCGGTATCGTCTTCTTCGGAAGAGAAGTCCTGAAGCATGAGCACGAGTCCTATGAAGGCAAGACCGTTGCTGTTTCCGGATTTGGTAACGTATCCTGGGGCGCGATCACGAAGCTGGTCGAACTCGGCGCGAAGCCGATCACGATCTCCGGACCGGATGGATACATCCTGGACGAAGACGGTGTTACGACTCAGGAAAAGATCGACTACCTGCTCGAGCTCAGAGGATCCGGAGAGAACATCTGCGAGCCGTATGCGAAGAAGTTCGGCGCGAAGTTCATCCCGGGCAGAAGACCTTGGGAAATCAAGGCGGATCTGTACATGCCTTGCGCGATGCAGAACGATATCACACTGGAATATGCGAAGCTGATGGTCGAGAACGGCGCGAAGTTCCTGATCGAAGGCGCGAACATGCCGACGACGAACGAAGCCGTCGAATATCTGCAGGCACACGATGTCATCGTTGCTCCGTCCAAGGCAGCAAACGCCGGCGGTGTTGCATGCTCCTGCCTCGAAATGGCGCAGAACGCAGAACACCTCATCTGGACGAAGGAAGATGTTTACAAGCAGCTTGAGCAGATCATGGTCCACATCCATGAGATCTCCTGCAAGGCTTGCGAAGACTACAACCTCGGCTACAACCTCGTTGCCGGTGCGAACATCGCCGGATTCGAGAGAGTCGCAAAGGCTATGATGCTCCAGGGTGTTGTATAGTCTGAGTTTACTTTAACCAGTTCATGTGCTTTTCACGGTAAAAGCAGGAAAAAGGAGATGCTCCGATGAGGAGCATCTCCTTTGATTTTTTGTAACTTTTTGTCCCTTTCCGCCGCGTCCTTGCGGATTCGTTCCGGCAGAGCGGGTCCCGTCCGGCAGGTCATTCACTCAGGAATTTTTTCAGGCGGTCGCCCAGGCCTTCCGCGACGTAGTATCCTTCCCAGTACGCCTGTTCCAGCTTTTTCCGATTTTTCTCCGCCTTCCCGATGTGGAGCGACCCCATCGGCTCGATGACGAACATACTGCCGGAAGCAACGCGCTCCGCGATATGTTCCCGCGTCTCGTTGTATACGATGTGCCGCTGCTCCAGCGCTTCCACCATCTTCGGGTATTTCCGGTATTTCATACGCACTGCCGGGATGTTCATATCGGTATGCTTGACGTAATCACGCGGCCGGGTCAGAACGGCGACGATCTTCTCATTCCCGTCCTCCTCTGCTTTTCTGACCGGGATCGAATCCGTCAGACCGCCGTCCATATACACATACCCGTTCAGCGGGACCATCCTGGCGAGGAGCGGCAGCGAACTGGATGCCCGGACATATTCCATGTCTGTCTTAAGGCTCCGGATCCTCGGGTATTCCGCCTCCCCGGTGATGCAGTTCGTCATCACGACCTTGAAGATCATCCCGCGCTTCTGGAACTGCTCCTCGTCGACCGGGTCGAGCTCCTCCGGGATCGTGTGATACAGGAATTCCGATCCGAAGAGTTCTCCCGTCTTCCGGAGGCTCGTCAGACTGCAGTACCGCGGATCGTCGAGGAACTCCACGGCGGTGCGGAACGCGCGGCCACGCTGCCCGCTGCAGTAGCTGACGGCATGGCAGGCACCCGCCGAGACTCCGTAGACACTGTCAAATAAAATATTCTGATCGATCAGATAATCGATGACTCCTGCACAGAAGATCCCGCGCATCCCTCCGCCTTCGAATACGACCGCTGTCTTCATTTATTTCACCTCCAAAAATTTTCCGGCGGAGAACAGATACAGATATGCTTCCCCGACCTTACGTCCATATGCTTTTTCCAACGCCTCGCGGTACAGACGGATCTGCTCTCCGTACATCGCGAGGAACCGGGAGCTCTCTCCTTCATCGCCCGGATACGTGCGGTTTGATTTATAGTCCAGCAGAACGATCTGTCCCTCTTCAACGAAAAAGCAGTCGATCACGCCCTGCACGAGCGTCATCTCTCCGCCGCGCTCTTTTTTCAGGACAAACGGTTCCTCTTTTTTCAATTCGTGTCGGCGGCTTGCCTCCGCACTGCGGCATCCGATGTCGGTCTCGAAGAAGCTGCTGATCCGGCTGAGATCCACTGCCCGGATGTCCTCTTCCGTCAGGATCCCGCGCTGGATGAGACGGTCCGCCTCCTCCTGCACATACCGGGATCCGCCTTCCTGCGCCTTGCCGAAGTCGATCGATTCCATGATCTTATGGTAGATCGTGCCCCGCTCTGCCGCGGTCAAAGATTTCTCGCCCTGGAGGAATTCCGGGACGGTTTCAGCGGAAGGCCGGCGCGGCTCCTCCTTCGAGGAAGGTGCGTTCCCGCGCCCCGGCATCGCCGCGGGCTCCACGGGCTCACCGGACTCTCCGGCGTCCCTTTCCTCCCGGGATTCCCGGACGATCTCGCTGACCGAGAGTTTCGGCCGGATCCCCCGGACATCCTCGAACGGATACCGGTATTCCATCCGCTCGGCGACCTTCCGGCGCAGGGCTTCTTCCGGCTCCCGACGCAGGGCCTCGCTCTGCGGACGTTCCGGGAGGTCCGGAAGACACCTCGGATCATCCGCCGGCAGGATCTTGCACCCCGGATGGACCGCCATGAGTTTCAGGAAGCTCGTGGGCTCCGTCATCCGTACGTTCCCTTCATGTTTCGCAAGCTCTCCGCTTTTTTTCATCGTACCGATCAGATACAGTTTTTCCCTCGCCCGGGTCATCGCGACATAGAGGACCCTCTTGTTCTCCTCGACCTCGGCTTCCCGGTTCCGGACCGAGATGATGTCGCTCACCACCGTCGGTTCCATGAGCGGCAGATCCTCGTTTTTCACTTCCATCCCGATGCCGTACTCGCTGTGGAACCGGATCGCGCTCTCCTTGTCGTACTGCAGCACATCCCCCGCGCGTGTCAGCAGTACGACGGGGAATTCCAGCCCCTTGCTTTTGTGGATCGTCATCAGGCGGACGACGTTCTCGCCTTCTCCGACCGTCCCGGCCTGCGCGACGCGGATGCCGCCGCCCCGGGAATCCTCAACGGCTTCGCTCTTCCGGATCATCTCGAGATACCGGATGAAGCGGTAGAGTGAATTCTGCGCCCGTTTCTGGAAGTCCTGTGCGATCTGGACGAGCTTTCTGAGATTGCCCTGTCTCCGGATGCCGTCCGGAAGCGCCGAGCACCGGAGATAATACCCGGTCTCGTTCATCAGCTCCCACAGAAACTCGGTGAGCGGAAGCGAAACGGACAGCTTTTTCCAGCGTCCGAGATCCTCGAGCACGCGGCGGGCTTTCGCAGCGAGCGCCGGATCCTGCCCCTGCTCCGCGTACCGGACAAACGCGTCCGCAAAGGAACTGTCCCGCTGGCCGTCCGCGCGGATCACCGCGAGCTCCTGCGGCGTGAACCCGAAGATCCCCGAATGCAGTACGGCGATCAGCGGGATGTCCTGATATTTATTGTCGATGATCTTCAGAAGATCGAAGAACACGCCGATCTCCGCCGTATGGAAAAACCCGCCGGTGTCCTCGACGTAAAGCGGGACCCCCGCGTCCTGAAGGATCGTGTAATACGTTCCGGCGAGCTTGCGGACCGACCGCGCCATGATGACGAAATCCCGGTATTCCAGCGGGCGGATCGTTCCGGCCTTCTGATCGTGGAACGGCTTGCCGAGATTCTCCCGGATGATCGAAAGGCAGACGAGTGCCTCCCGTTCCTCTTTCAGGAGTTCCTGCTCCGGAAGGTCGGCGCTTCTCTGATCTTCGACACCTTCCTGGCCCTCGCTGCTCACCGGATCCTCATCGGACGCCGTGTCCTCCGGTTTCTCCGTTTCCAGTTCCGGATCGATGATCCAGGTCTTGACCTCTCCCGGGAGCGAGTCGTCCGGCGGGAGCTCCGGTTTCAGCTCCGCCCGCTCGTCGTATCCGGGCATGATCGGACGGAACGTCTGGTTCACGCCGTCCAGAATCTCCGGCCGGCTCCGGAAGTTCCGGTTCAGATCGATCACGATCGATCTCGGTTCCCGTCCTTCTTCTTCCGCGCGGTCCATCTCTTCGCGGTATTCCTCCGCGCGCCGGAGGAAAATGGCCGGTTCCGCGAGCCGGAAACGGTAGATGCTCTGCTTGATATCGCCGACGAGGAAAAGGTTGTCCTCCCGGCGGAAGCAGTCCACGATCGCTTCCTGCATGCGGTTCGTATCCTGGTATTCGTCGATGAAAATCATGCGGAAACGCTCGCGGTAATACTCCGCCGCCTCGTCGCAGCGCAGGATCTCCAGCGCGCGGTGCGAAAGATCCGGGAAATCCAGGACGCCGCGCTCTCTTTTTTTGTCATTGTAGATCTCGTCCAGTTTCCGGATGAGCGATTCCAGGCAGGCGGCCTTCGGTCCGCTCTTCGCGAGGTCGGTGAGACGCTCCGCGACATCCTTATACAGATAACGGTGGAACACCTCCTCATACGCGTCCTTTGCCCGCTTGCGGAGATTCTTGACATCGTCCTCGATCTCTCTGAATACCGGCTTTTCATCCCCTCTCGCACGGATCGTCGCGCGCCTCCGGAAGTTGTTTTTCCTCGTCCGGACTTCATCGAACCGGCCGCCCTCCGCCGCCTCTGCCATGGCCGCATATTCCGCCGTGTCGCCGCTGGCGAGATCCGCTAAGCGGTCCAGGCCGGCGTCCCGAAGTTCGTCCTCTGCCATGGAGGAAAACGCTTCCGCGGTCTTCAGGCCCGACGCCGTCTCTTCCCGAAACGCGGTCCAGACCTCGCTTTCGCGGAGCTCTTCCACCGGACGGTTCAGTTCCCGCACCTTTTCGGAAAGGCGCTCGAGCGGATCCGGGAGGGCGCGAATGCTGACATAGACATTCCGGAGGAGCTCCCGGAGACGGTTCTCATCCCGGTCCTTCGCATACCAGTCCAGGAAAGCGGTCCCCTCTTCATCGCGCTGTTCGTAAAACTCTTCGAAAAGATCGTCCATCGACTCCTGCAGCAGGATCTCCGCCTCCGCCTCGTCCGCGACCCGAAGGCCCGGCTCGAGATCGGTGAGGAAAAAGAAACGGCGGATCACCTGAGTGAAAAAGGAGTCGAACGTGCTGATCTGGGCTGTCGGAAGGAGCTCCAGCTGGCGCCGCATCGCTTCGCCTTCCTGCTGAAGGCTCGCACGGATCCGTTCTTTCATCTCCGCCGCGGCGGCCCGGGTGAACGTCACGATCAGAAGGTCATCGATCGATACCTCCCCTTCACGGATCAGACGGATGACGCGTTCCACCATGACAGCCGTCTTACCGGATCCCGCGCCCGCCGCAACGAGGATATTTTTGCCCCGTTCCGTGATCGCCCGTTCCTGCTCCTTCGTCCAGCTCATGTTCCTGAAAACTCCTTTTCCTTAATCGACTTCTGCTTCCTGAATCGACTTCTGCTCTTTGATGCCTGCCGTCTATCCGACCATACGCTTTCCGGCTTCAAACGCCCGGTCTAAAAGCTCCTGCGGCATCTGATATCCCGGGTCGGTGCTTCCGCAGCTCTGGATCGAATCGATGAGATCGACTCCGAACATTTTGATGAACCCGTTGTTCGCGTCGATGGCCGCCTTATAGGCGTCCGGATCCGGGCTTCCCTGCGCGTAGACGGTCACGCATTTTTTCCCCGGATAACGCGGCGAGATGTCTGCCGCCAGCAGCGGATACATCCGGTCCAGCCAGATCTTCCCCTGTCCGGACAGGTTCCCGAAGTAGATCGGGAAGCCGACGACAAACCCATCCGCGTCCGGATACTCCCGGAAGAACGAAGCGAGGTTGTCCTTCTGCGCGCATCCTTCGTGCGTACGGCAGCTCATGCAGCCCTGGCACCCGTTGATACCGTCGTTCAGATCATAGGTGATGACCTCCGCGCCTTCAGACTTCGCGCCCGCGACGACCTGGTCGATCAGCTGATGGGAACATCCTTTTTTCCTTGCACTGACATAGAACGCAATGATCTTACTCATGATGACCTCTTTTCTTATACACCCGACAGTTGTTAAAAGTAATTGTAACACACTTGGAAACAATGCGGCCACCAAAATGCCGCGTTCCAAAAAATCTCTGTCTGAACCGCCGGCATTGTGGTAATATTGATTCAGATATGTAGAAATCCAAGGGACCATTTATGTAACACAGGAGAACAACGATGAATAATAAAAAACCAACCATGCTCCTCATCATGGACGGCTACGGCCTGAATGACAGCGAGTACGGGAACGCGATCGCACAGGCAAAGAAACCGGAACTCGACGAGATCTTCCGCAAATATCCTTCGACACGTCTCGCCGCGTCGGGACGGGCCGTCGGTCTTCCGGACGGCCAGATGGGAAACTCGGAAGTCGGCCACACGAACATCGGCGCCGGCCGCATCGTCTACCAGGATCTGACCCGCATCACCAAGGCGATCGAGGAAGGCACGTTCGAAGAGAACGAAGCGCTGAACCACGCGATGGATCACGTGCTGAAAAACGGCTCCAAGCTCCACCTGATGGGCCTTTTGTCCGACGGCGGCGTGCACAGCCACATCAGCCATCTGTTCGCGCTGATCGACATGGCCGTCCACAAGGGCATCCGGGACATCGTCGTCCACTGCTTCCTCGACGGCCGTGACGTCCCGCCGCGCTGCGCACGGGAATACATCGCCCAGCTCGAGGACAAATTCAAGGAAGTCGGCTGCGGCCGCATCGGCGTCGTCTCCGGAAGGTACTACGCGATGGACCGTGACAAACGCTGGGAGCGCCTCGTCAAGGCGTACGACGCGATCACGCTCGGCGAAGGATTTACCGCAGAGAGCGGGGATGAGGCAGTCAAAAACGCCTACGAGCGGGACGAGAACGACGAGTTCGTCCAGCCGACCGCGGTCCTGACAGACGGGAAACCTTCGACGCTGGACGACGGAGACTCTGTCATCATGTACAACTTCCGCCCGGACCGCGCCCGCGAGATCACCCGTTCGATCGTGGACGAACAGTTTGACGGATTTGACAAAAAGAAAAAGGTCGGCGATCTCGTTTACGTCTGCATGACCGAATACGACGCGACGATGCCGAACGTCGAACTGGCCTTCCCGCCGGAATCGATCAAAAATACGCTCGGAGAATATGTCGCGAATCTCGGGCTCCACCAGCTCCGCATCGCGGAAACCGAGAAATACGCGCATGTCACGTTCTTCTTCAACGGCGGCGTCGAAGAGCCGAACAAGAACGAGGACCGCATCCTCGTCCCGTCTCCGAAGGTCGCAACGTATGACCTGCAGCCGGAGATGAGTGCGTATATCGTCACGGACAAGGTCCTGGAGGCGATCGCGCAGGACAAGTACGACATGATCATCCTGAACTTCGCGAACGCGGACATGGTCGGCCACACCGGTGTCATGGAAGCGGCGATCAAAGCGATCGAAACGCTGAACGCCTGTGTTCCGAAGATCGCGGACGCCGTCCTCGCGAAGGGCGGACAGATCCTGCTGACGGCGGATCACGGCAACGCGGACGTCATGCTGGATGAGGACGGGAACGTCGTGACGTCGCATTCTCTGAACAAGGTCCCGCTGGTCCACATCTCCAGCGAACCGCGCGAATTCAAGGGGGAAGGAAAACTCGCAGACATCGCGCCGACGATGCTCACGCTGATGGACATCCCGGTTCCGAAAGAGATGACAGGAGACGTCCTCGTCAAATAGGGAAAAAACGACGAAGTACAGGGATTTCCGGCTTTCATCCTTAGCAAAAAAGTAAGTAAAAGAGGAGCACACAGCATTTTCGCCGTGTGCTCCTTCTGTTATGACTTCTTTCGGGTTCCCTTGTCGAAGCGGCCTGCGCCGTCAGGATCTGAGCTCAGTCGTCGTCATCGTCGTCATCCTCATCCGCTTTTTCCATCGTCTCATCGAGATAGTCCTGGTAGACGTGATACGTCTCGTCATCATAGCAGCAGAAGATGACCTTCATATCATAGTCATCGTTCTCCCCGAGCCAGTCCAGCACGGTCGGGACAGCGGTCTCCACCGCCTTCTCGATCGGATAGCCGAACACACCGGTCGAGATCGACGGGAACGCGATGCTGTGGATGCCATGCTCGCGCGCGAGCGAGAGCGAATTCCAGTAGCAGTCCTCCAGCAGTTTTTTGTCCGTATATTTCCCGGAGTAGATCGGTCCGACGGTGTGGATGACATACTCACACGGGAGATCGTATCCGTAAGTGATCTTCGCTTCTCCGGTCTTGCAGCCGTGCAGACGCCGGCATTCCTCCTGGAGCTCCGGCCCGGCAGCCCTGTGAATCGCGCCGTCGACGCCGCCTCCTCCGAGGAGCGTGTTGTTCGCCGCGTTCACGATGCATTCGACATCGAGCTTCGTGATATCGCTCTGGACCAGCATGATGTCTCCCTCTTCGATCTCTTCATCGTCTTCGATGATGTCCTCGATGGTAGAGACGAGGGAGCGGACGAGATCCATCGGGAGGAACAGCGATTCGCTCCACGGATCGATGATGATCCCTTCTGGAGCGTTCTCCGAATCGCCCGCGTCACAGGCCTGGGAAAGAAAATCATACAGCAGGACGCTGAGCGTCGAGGTGTCTTCGCCTTTATCCGCTTCCTCCTGGCTCGTGAAAACAACGAGAAGATCCTTGCCGTTATCTCCCTCTACGGATTTCATCATGACATCCAGATCTTCCTCCCGCTCCAGGGTGAGCTCTCCGTTATCCGGCAGCGCGTCGAGCTTCTCCTTCATTCCATCTCCGACCTCGACCGGAATCACGCACTCCGCGCCCTGTGCCGCCTGGATGCAGATCACCGTCATCAGGTTGTTGAACACTTCTTCTGTACTGTTATCAATGAACGCCTGGATCGCTTCTTTCAGATCCATGTTCAGAATGGCTTCTTTATCCATAATGTCTGCCCTTTCGTTTCTTTAGAGTACAGCAATTATACTATACTCTTGACGGGGGTGCAAATGCTTCGATGATCTTTTCGGCGATGCGGATCCCGTCACAGGCGGAGCTCATGATGCCGCCCGCGTAGCCGGCGCCTTCCCCGCCGGGGTAAAGACCCGGCAGGCTCTCGAGGCTTTTCCGGTCCCGCAGGATACGCACGGGAGATGAGCTCCGGGTCTCGCATGCGGTCAGGACGGCGTCCTCCCGGTCAAATCCTTTCAATTTCCGGCCGAGGTGCGGCATCGCCTCCCGGATCGCATCCGAGCAGAATGCCGGGAGGCTTGATTCCACCGGCTCCGCGGCCTTCTTCCGGTCCCGGAAATCGCCCCAGACCGTGCGCGGCGGGCGGTAGTTCCCTCCGCCGTTCTCGAACGCGAGGCGCTCATACCGTTCCTGGAACGCGACGCCGGACAGCGGATCGTCCGGATCGTCAAAGTCCGTCGTCCGGACGTCGACGAGCAGCGCGCTGTTCGCGGTCCCGGAATCTCTGGCGTAATCGCTCATGCCGTTCGTCACGACGCCCCCGGCTTCTGACGAGCAGGTGATGACGCGTCCTCCGGGGCACATGCAGAACGTATAGACACCCCGTCCATCCGCGACATGCCACGAGAGCTGATACGTCGCCGGCGGCAGGTCCGGGCTCCCGGCCGCCTCGCCGTACTGCGCCCGGTCGATCATTTCCTGCGGATGCTCGATCCGGACCCCGATCGAGAACGGCTTCTGCTCCATCGCGATCCCCTCGCGTCGGAGTTCCCGGAGCGTATCCCTTGAGCTGTGGCCGATCGCGAGGATCACGGCTTCGGTCGGGATCCTTACTCTCCCGTCCGGGCCCTCCGCGATCACACCCGTGACGTTCCCGTCTTCCCGTACGACCTCCGCGAGACGCGTATGAAAGCGGATCTCGCCGCCCGCATCTTCCACCGCCCGGCGCACGTTCCGGACGACGATCCTCAGCTTGTCCGTCCCGATGTGCGGCTTCTGATCGATCAGGATCTCCTCCGGCGCGCCGCACCGGACGAAGACCTCCAGCACATGACGGATCCGGGGATCATGGATGCCGGTCGTCAGCTTCCCGTCCGAAAACGTCCCGGCGCCGCCCTCGCCGAACTGCACATTGCACTCCGGATCGAGCGTCCCGTCCTTCCAGAAGCGCTCCACCTTCCGGACCCGTTCGTCCATCGGACCGCCGCGCTCCAGCACGATCGGGCGGTATCCCTGCTCCGCGAGCGTCAGCGCCGCGAACATGCCGCACGGGCCGAACCCCGCGATGACCGGGCGTCCTTCCATGGCCCGGCTGCCGTGACGGACCGCCGGCAGCACCTTGTCTTCTGCCAGCGGGAGCTTCAATTTTCTGCTGCAGGAAAAATCGACCGAGTACACAAAAAATACGTCCGGCTTCCGCCGGGCATCGATGGATCTCCGAACGATCTTTAGATCCCGGATCTCGCTTTCGCGGACCCGGGCCGCCTTCGCGACCTTCGCCGGGAGCACCGCCGGGTCTTCCCCCGGCCGGATCCGGATCTGATGGATCCGGTAACGCGTATCTGTCATCGCAAATCCTTTCTTCCTGTTTCCGTGCCGCAATGCATGTCCTTCAGCCTCTCGGCGCAGAAGATCCCGGCACGCATCCCGCTCTCCCACGCATGCTGCAGATTGAACCCGCCGCACGGCCCGTCATAATCCACGACTTCCCCGGCAGCAAACAGACCGGGTATCGCGTTTGCTTCCATCGTCTCCGGATCATACTCGCTTTCCGCGATCCCGCCCCGGGTGACCTGCGCCATCTTCCAGCCGCGGAGGCCTTTGGGACAAAACGTGACCTGATGGATCATCCGCTCCGGCGCGATCCCTTCTTCCCGGGAGCGCGCCGCGACATATTCTGCGAGCGGCCGGCGGACGATCGAGCGGAGCCGCCGCTCCGCCGGGAGATCTTCCGTCCCCGGAAGATCCGTCCCGCCCGGGTAGAAATCGATCTCGATCCGGTAATCCCGGAATCCGTCCGCCAGTGTCGTCCCGGCGGGAAGCGTCATCAGGCGCGAAAGATCGAACACGACGATCCCGGAGATCCCGTACTTCGTGAACTGGATCTCGCCGTGTTCGCGGCACACGTCTTCCCCGCCCCTCCGGAGCAGCACGTCTGCTTTCGCCCGGACCCCGGCAAGAGAGGAAACGTCTTCGGACAGCTCGATCCCTGTGAGCGCCGGCGCGAGCCGGATCACACGGAGCCCGAGCTTCCTCGCGAGCACTGCGCCGTCCCCGGTCGTCCCGAACTGCGGCCCGGCCTTGCCGCCGGCCGCGAGGATCAGGCATTCCGATTCATAACGGACCGTTTTTCCTTTTGTCTCCGCCAGGACGGAAAATCCCGTCCCGGTCCGCTCCGCCGAGACCGCGCGCACCCCGGTCTCGATCCGGACGCCGGTCTCCCACGCCCGGTCAATGAGCGCGTCCGCGACATCCGCCGCATCCTCGCTGTAAGGATAGATCCGCCCCTCTCCGTCCGTCCGCGTGCGCACGCCGATCCGCTCAAAAAAAGCGAGCACGGAAGAGACGTTCCGGCAGCGGACATTCGAAAGATTGCAGCGCCCGTTCCCCGTCGCGCGGATCTTCCGGCCCGGTTCCTCCTCCTTTTCCAGGATCGTGACATCTACTTCCGGCGCGTTCTCGCGGCGCAGGATCGCCGCCGTCAGACCGGACGCTCCGCCGCCGAGGACGAGCACGTTATGCTTTGTTTTTTCCCTTTTGTCGTTCGTCATGCCCCTATTCTACACCAAAACACGACGCATTTCGACCCCGTTGATTCCGCGCTTCCCCGGGGATATAATGAGCATATGGACAGAGTGATCTTACATTGTGATATCAACAGTTTTTTCGCGTCGGTCGAGCTGCTCGAACACCCGGAGCTCAAAGGACTTCCGGTCGCGGTCAGCGGCAGCCCGGACTCGCGCCACGGGATCGTCCTGGCGAAAAACCAGGAGGCGAAATCGTACGGCATCCGGACCGCCGAAACGATCTGGCAGGCCCGCCGGAAATGCCCGGATCTCGTCCTGCTCCCGCCGCACCATGACAAATACCGCGAATTCAACCGCCGGATCAACCGCATTTTTCTCGACTACACGGATATGGTCGAGCCGTTCAGCATCGATGAATCGTGGCTGGATGTGACCGGGAGCCGGCGTCTGTTCGGAAGCGGGAAAGAGATCGCGGATACCATCCGGGCCCGCATCCGAAGCGAGCTCGGGATCACCCTCTCCGCCGGCGTTTCGTACAACAAGATCTTCGCGAAGATGGGAAGCGAATACAAAAAGCCGGATGCGACGACGGTGATCACCCGGGAGAACTACCGCGATCTGCTCTGGCCGCTCCCTGTCTCGGAGCTGTTTTTCGTCGGATGGGCGACGGCGGAAAAGCTGCAGGACTCCGGGATCTCGACGATCGGCGACCTCGCGGAAGCGGATCCGGCGATGCTGTCGTCGCTGCTCGGCCGTCAGGGCCCGATCCTCCGCACCTACGCGCGAGGGGAGGACGACAGCCCGGTCTCTCTTTTTGAGGAAAAAAAGAAGATCAAATCGGTCGGGAACGGCCTGACGTTCCGCCGGGATCTTACGAGCCGCGAGGACGAGCTCACGGCGCTGATCAGTCTGTCGGACACGGTCGCGTCAAGGCTCCGGAGCTACCAGCTCAAGGCGCTCGGCGTCAAGATCGACATCAAGGATCCGGAACTGAAGACGATCTCCCGGCAGAAGCCGCTGGACCGTCCGACCTACCTCGCTGAGGACATCCGGCGGGCGGCGATGGCGATCCTCGAGGAGTGCTGGCCGGAAGGAAAGCCGGTGCGCCTTCTCACCGTGACCGCGATCCGGCTCGTGCCGGAGGACGTCCCGGAGCAGATCAGCTTTTTTGACGCGCCGGGTGCGGCCGGGGACTCCGCCGGTAAAAAAGGGAATGAGTCGCTGGAGAAGACGATGGACCGGATCCGAAGCCGCTTCGGGGAAAGTTCGATCACCTATGGACAGATCCTCGGGAACGACATCGGGATCGACATCTGAAAGAAGCTTCCACTGAACGGGCCCTGTATCACACGCAAAACGGCGCCTTCCGGCGCCGTTTCTGGTTTCCTTCCTCCAATTTATTCTCGATCGTCGCCGTCATCCGACGATTCGGCTTCGCCGCTTCCGGCTGCTGAATCCCCGCTGTCGTCCTGCGCGAGCGCCCGCACCTCATGGATCAGCGGATCTGCCCGGCTGATGTCGACGAGATCGCAGCCATGGTCGATATAGTAAAGAAGCTTCTGCCCGTCGTCCGTCGAACCGCCGCCTTCGATCATCTTTCGCGTGACCTTCATCAGCTGACGGTCCAGCCCGCTGACCGATTTCGGATCATACGCACCGGGGAAATAATAACATTCGATCCCCTGCATGTGCTTGTCGAAATTGATCTCATTGCACTGCTCCCGATTCGCCTGCGTGTCGACGCTGATCCCGACCGCAAAGCAGATGATCTTCTTGCCGGCAAAACGCTTCTTGATATTCTTCCGGAGAAAATCGATCCCGCGGATGCCGCCGCTGTAGATCCCGCCGCCGAACACGATGATATCATACGGAGCCATCTGCTTCGCTTTGGTCTTCTCGTAGTCAAACAGATCCGCGCCGGTCTTTTCGGCGATATACCTCGCGTAACGTTTCGCGGATCCGTGCTTCGTTCCATAAACGACCGCGATCTTCTTCATTTGCTCAAGACTCCAATCAAATCATACATATCCATGTTGAATTCGGACTTCATCTCCAGCGCCTCATCGAGATCGAACGCCTCGATTTTTCCGTTGACTGTGCCGATCGCCTTGCTGCCGCTTCCCTCTTCGATCAGGTTGATCGCCCTCTCAGCGCACAGCGTCGCGAGCAGACGGTCCCGCATCGTCGGGCTGCCGCCGCGCTGCAGATACGAAAGGTTGATCACACGCGTGTCCCTGCCGGTCCGCTCATGGATCAGGTCACCGAGCTCCTTCGTGCCGATGTCCGCGCCTTCCGCCTTGACGATGATGCTGTGCATCTTCCCTTTGTTCGCGCCCATCAGGATCTTGCGGCAGATCTCGTTCGTGTCAAAAGGAACCTCCGGAACGAGGACCGCGTCCGCGCCGCCGGTCAGCCCGGCAAACAGCGCGATGTCTCCGCAGTGACGTCCCATGACCTCGACGACGAACGTCCTGTTATGAGAACCGGATGTATCACGAAGCTTGGAAATGCCATCCAGACAGGTCGCGACCGCGGTATCAAAGCCGATCGTGTAGTCCGTATAGGCAAGGTCGTTATCAATCGTCCCCGGAAGTCCCATCACGGTAACTCCGGCATTCGACAGGACCTGCCCACCGTGCAGGCTCCCGTCGCCGCCGATGACAACGAGCGCGTTCATGCCGAACGTCTCGATGATGTTCAACGCCTTCTTCTGTCCTTCCGGCGTCATGAACTCCTTGCTTCTGGCCGTGCGGAGGATGGTCCCGCCGCGCTGCATGATGTCCGCGACCGAACGGGCGTCCATCTCGATGACATCACCTTCGATCAGGCCCTGCAGTCCGCGGTTGATCCCGTAGATCTGCATGCCTTTTTCCACACCGCAGCGCACGATCCCACGGATCGCCGCGTTCATTCCCGGCGCGTCGCCGCCGCTTGTCAGCACTCCAATCTTCATACTATCCCCTTCTTTCTATCCCTGAGAAACAAAAATCACTTTGATTATGCCACAAAATCCTTTCGCTGTCATCCGAAATCCAGATTCTCCCATCCTATGATCCGGCTGAGTTCTTCCTTCAGCGCGTCATCCGGCGTCACGCCGGAGCCCGATTTGGTGCGCACATTTTTGCCGTTCGGGAGCGCCATGATGACCGTGCTGTTCCCCGGGTGGCGGTGGAAGACCTCGCTCAGCGTATGGAGCAGGCCGCGCTGATCGTCGCTCTCCGGGATCCGGATCCATACCGTTTCGGAAGAGGAAGACAGCGGGCGCTCCGTTTCGGAAGAGGAAAACGCCGGGCGCTCCGGCTTTCCCCCGCCGGATTCGCCCTGGTTCGCCGCTCCTGCCGCAACGGACGTTCCCCCGAGCGGCGTGAAAGAATCCGCCAGGATGGACGGGGCCTTTCCTTCGCGGAGGCTCAGCTTCCCGCGGACCGCGACGACGTTGTCCTCGACGATCTCCTCATAGAAATCATTATAGATGTTCGGGAACACGACGATCTCGATCGTTCCGTACAGATCCTCCAGGTCGACGAACGCCATCTGCTTGTTGTTCTTCGTCGTGATATTCTTTTTTCCGGTGATCATCCCGCAGCAGCAGACCTGCATGTGATCGATGAGCACGCTCCGTCCTGCTCCCGCGCCGTCGAAACCGGATTCCTGCAGCGTTCCGTCTTCCGTATCCGGCTCTTCCTGCTGCGGCACGAGATCGAGGCTCGTGATCGTGGAGAGACGCTCGATCTCTTCCCGGTAATCGTCCAGCGGATGGCCGCTCAGATAGACGCCGAGCATCTCCTTCTCCATCGCGAGAAGGACCTTCGAGCTGAAATTGCTCACATTCGGGAGCTTCTGCCCGGAAAGATCTCCGCTCCCCGCGTCGGCGCCGAGATCGAACAGAGAAATCTGTCCGGCGATGTTGCGGCGCGCATCCTGCTGCGCGGATTCCATCAGACCTTCGTACACGGCGAGATGCGCCGCGCGGTTTTCATTCATGCAGTCGAGCGCACCGGCCTTGATCAGGCTCTCGACGGCCTTTTTGTTCACGAGGCTGATGTCGATATCGCTGATGAACTGGAAGATGTCCTTCGGCTTTCCATGCTGCTCCCGCGCGCGAATGATCTCTTCGATCGCGTGCTCGCCGACGTTCTTCACGCCGCGGAGACCGAAACGGATCTTCCCGTCCGTGACGGTGAACTTGGCACTGCTGTCCCAGATGCTCGGCGGCAGCACTTCGATCCCCATCTCGCGGCAGTTGCGGATGTACTTGGAGACCTGGGCGGAATCGCCCATGACGCTGCTCAGGAGCGCCGCCATGAACTCGACCGGATAGAACCGTTTCAGGTATCCGGTCTCATACGCGACGACGGCGTATGCCGCCGCGTGGGATTTATTGAACGCGTACTGCGCGAACGTCTCCATGTCGCTGAAGATCGCCTCGGCGGCTTCTTTGCTGACGCCGTTGCGGATGCAGCCCGGGATCTCGACGGTCCCGTCTTCGGCCGTCTTCCCGTAGATGAAGTACTGCTTTTCCTCCATCATCACGGCCGCTTTTTTCTTGCTCATCGCACGGCGCACGAGGTCGGACCGGCCGTAGCTGTAGCCGGCGAGATCGCGGACGATCTGCATGACCTGCTCCTGATAAACGAGGCAGCCGTACGTCACGTCGAGGATCGGCGCGAGCTTCGGCGTCACATATTCGATGTTTTCCGGGTGCTTTTTGTTCTCGATATATTTCGGGATCGAATCCATCGGGCCCGGCCGGTACAGGGAGATCCCCGCGACGATGTCTTCAAAGCACGTCGGGACCAGGGTCTCCATGAAGGAGGTCATCCCGGCGCTTTCCAGCTGGAAGATGCCTTCCGTGTTCCCCTGCGCGATCATCTCGTAGACTTCCGGACGGTCGTATTCCATGGAAGAAAAGTCGATCCGGACGCCGTGGTTTTTCTCGATCATCTCCAGCGCGTCCCGGATGACGGTCAGGTTGCGGAGCCCGAGGAAATCCATCTTCAGGAGGCCGAGCTCTTCGATCGTCGTCATGTTGAACTGGGTCGCGACGCCTTTATCGGTCATGTACAGCGGCACATACTCGTCGACCGGCTTCTTGGAGATCACGACGCCGGCGGCGTGGGTCGATGCGTGGCGCGGCATCCCTTCCAGCGCGCGGGACATGTCGATGACCTTCCTGACCCGCTCGTCGCTGTCGTACATCTCTTTCAGCTGCGGGCTCTGCTCGAGCGCCTTGTCCAGCGTCATCCCGAGATCGAACGGGATCGCCTTCGCGATCTTGTCGGTATCGGCATAGCTCAGCTCGAGTGCGCGGCCGACGTCACGGACGACTGCCTTCGCCTTCAGTGTTCCGAACGTGCAGATCTGGGAAACGTTGTCCTCGCCGTATTTCCTTTTGACGTAATCGATGACCTCGCCCCGGCGCTCGATGCAGAAATCGACGTCGATATCCGGCATGCTGACGCGCTCCGGGTTCAGGAAGCGTTCAAAGATCAGATTGTAACGGATCGGGTCGATGTCTGTAATATGGAGCGAGTACGCGACGAGGCTCCCCGCGGCGGATCCGCGTCCCGGGCCGACCACGATCCCGTTCGTCTTTGCATAGTTGATGAAATCCCAGACGATCAGGAAATACTCGACATAGCCCATGGATTCGATGACGCTGAGTTCGTATTCCAGGCGTTCCCGGAGCTCCGGCGTGACCTCTTTGTAGCGGCCCTTCAGTCCGGTCCGGCACAGCTCTCTCAGGTATTCGCGGTTCGTCTTCCCCTCCGGCGGGATGAACTCCGGCAGGTGGTATTCGCCGAAGCGGAACTCGACCTGGCAGCGCATCGCGATCTTGTGGGTGTTGTCGACCGCTTCCGGAAGGTCGGCAAAGATCTTCCGCATCTCGTCTTCACTTTTGAGATAGAACTGGTCGTTCGGGAACCGCATCCGCTTCTCGTCGTGGATCGTCGTCGCTGTCTGGATCGCGAGCAGGATGTCATGGGCCTCCGCGTCTTCCCGGTTCACGTAATGCACGTCGTTCGTGCAGGCCATCGGGATGCCGAGCTCCTTCGAGAGCCGGGCGAGCTCCGGATTGATCCGGGCCTCTTCCTCCAGCCCCTGATCCTGGATCTCCAGGAAAAAGTTGCCGTCACCGAAGATGTCCCGCAGCGCTTCCGCTTCTTTTTTTGCCCCGTCATAGTCCCGCTCAAGCAGGCAGTGCTGCACATTCCCGGCCAGGCAGGCCGACAGGCAGATGATGCCCTTGCTGTGCTCCCGGAGCACATCCTTGTCGATCCTCGGCTTGTAATAGAAGCCCTTCGTGTAGCCGAGCGAAACGATCTTGATCAGGTTGTGATACCCCTCATCCGTCTCGGCGAGCAGGATCAGATGCCCCTGATGCTTGTCCTTGTCCGGATCCTTGTCCGTCATCTTCCGGGCCGCCGTGTAGACCTCGCAGCCGATCACCGGGTGGATGCCCTGCTTCAGGCACTCGCGGTAAAAATCGACGACGCCGAACATGACCCCGTGATCCGTGATCGCGAGAGAATCCATGCCGAGCTCCTTCGCCCGGGCGACGACGTTCTTGATGCGCGCCGCTCCGTCCAGGAGGCTGTATTCCGTATGAACATGAAGATGCGTAAATGCCATGGTGTTCCTTTCATCCGGACCCTTGTCCGGACTCTTATTTTTCCATATAACTCCGGATCCTCGACCGCGTCCTGTCTTCGCCCATGATCTGCTGGATCTCCCAGATGTCCGGCGACTGGCTCCGTCCCATCAGCGCGATGCGGATCACCGTGCTGACGTGGCCGACGTGGCCTTTATATTCTTCCGGATGCTTCTTGTAATCTTTCGGTTTCGCCGCGTATCCGAGGTCGACCGCGATCGCCCGGATCTTCTCGAACCAGGCGCCGTTGTCGTCCGCCGGATCGTATGAATCGAGATACGCGTTCAGGATCTTCGGCACATCCTCCGCCGGCACTTCCTGCGGCATCTCGTCCTCGACCGTGAAGAAGTCGTCAAAGAAATAGCTGATGAATTTCACGATCTGACGCGCGTAGATGAGATCCTTCCTCGGCTTCCGGTCATGCCGCCCGAGATCCAGGATCCGTTCCAGATAGGCGCGGTCCGCGAACATGCTGTGATATTCCGGTGCGAAGTCGTCCGACCACTGCTTCAGGAAATCGTAAAGCTCCGCCGCCGGGATCCGGAGCAGCACGTCCTTGCTGATGTCGTTCAGCTTGTTCAGATCGAACAGCGCTCCGGAGCTGCTCATCTTCTCCGTCGAGAACGCGAAGTCATCGACCGGTGCGTCCGGATGTTCGGCGCGCCACTCCTCGAAGTCGGAGTTCAGGATGGTCAAAAGGTACTCGCGGACGGCGGCCGGATGATACCCGAGATCCCGGTAGTAGCTCAGCGCCAGCTCCGGATCCTCCCGCTTGGAGAGCTTCCGGCGGTTCCCCTGTTCATCCAGCTTCATCAGCTGCGCCGTATGGCAGTAGATCGGGAGCTCCCATCCGAGCTTCCGGAACAGCTCTTCATGGATCGGCAGGGACGGCAGCCACTCCGCGCCGCGCACGACGTGCGTCGTCCGCATCAGATGATCGTCGACCACATGGGCAAAATGATACGTCGGGATCCCCGTCGTTTTGAGGATGACCGTATCCATGAAGTTCTCCGGCATATCCAGCGTACCCCGGATCGCGTCCTTCACCCGGATGCGGCGGCCGGTCGGCTTTCCGTCCTCGTCCTGCCCCGGCTCCGTTCCGCCGGACTTCAGGCGGATGACGTACGGCTCTCCGTCCCGGATCTTCTGCTCCACTTCCTCATACGTCAGATCCCGGCACTTCGCGTACTGTCCGTAGATCCCCGGTGTCTTTTTTTCCTTCTCCTGCTGCTCCCGGATCTCACTGATCTCGTCTTCCGTCATGAAACACGGATACGCATTCCCGTCCCGGACGAGCTTTTTGGCGAAGCACTGGTAGATCGGCCCGCGCCGGCTCTGCGTATAGTCGCCGTACTCGCCGATATCGCCTTCCATCGAAGCACCTTCGTCAAAACGGATCCCGAAAAAGTCGAGCGACGTGATGATCGTCTCGACCGCACCTTCGACATACCGTTTGTCATCCGTGTCCTCGATCCGGAGGTAAAACACGCCGCCGCTCTGATGCGCGAGCCGCTCGTCGACAAATGCCCCGTACAGATTCCCGAGGTGCATGAAGCCGGTCGGGCTCGGCCCGAGCCGCGTGACGCAGGCGCCTTCCGGAAGATCCCGCTTCGGATAGCGCGTTTCGTAATACTCCGGCGTCTTGTCGATCTCCGGAAACAGGAGGTCCGCCAGTCTGCTGTAGTCCATGTTCCTAACTCCTCTCATAAAATGCGAAAAGGGGCCCTCACTGCCTTGCATGAGGGATCCCCCGCCGCCTTCACCCTTTGCTCGTTATAAGTTCCAGCTGTTCAGGTATTCTTTCTGTTCTTCCGTCAGCGTGTCGATCTCGGTACCCCACGCCTTGAGCTTTCTCCTCGCGACCTTGTCGTCGATCTCCCGGCTCACGTTGATGACCCGGTTTTCCATCTTCCCGCGGTGCTCCAGCACATACAGCGCCGACAGCGCCTGCACGGCAAAACTCATATCCATGATCTCCGCCGGGTGGCCGTCGGCCGCCGCGATGTTCAGAAGGCGTCCTTCGCCGATTACATTGACCCAGCGTCCGTTCTCGAGCCGGTATCCCATGATGTTCCGGCGCGTTTCCTTCTTTTCCACAGCCGCGTTCTCCAGCGCCTCCATGTCCACCTCGCAGTTGAAGTGGCCGGCGTTCGCGAGGATCGCGTAATTCTTCATCGTAAGCATGTGGGAGACGGTGATCGTCCTGCAGCAGCCGGTCGCCGAAATGAACATGTCCCCGAGCGGCGCTGCCTTGGCCATCGGCATGACCTGGTAGCCGTCCATTCGGGCTTCGATCGCCTTGACCGGATCGACCTCGGTCACGATGACATTCGCGCCGAGCGCCGCCGCCCGCATCGCGATGCCCCGTCCGCACCAGCCGTAACCGACGACAACGACCGTTTTCGCCGCGACGATCAGATTCGTGTTCCGCATCATGCTGTCCCAGACAGACTGACCGGTTCCGTAGCGGTTGTCAAATAAATGCTTGCAGTCGGCGTCATTGACCGCGACCATCGGGAATTTCAGAACGCCTTCCCGCTCCATCGCCTTCAGGCGGATCACGCCGGTCGTCGTCTCTTCGCAGCCGCCCCAGACGTCCTCCGCGAGGTCCGGCCGCTTCGTATGGAGCATCCCGACGAGGTCGCCGCCGTCATCGATGATGATGTTCGGCTTCTGCTCGAGGCAGCGCTCGATGTGCCGGCGGTACTCTTCTTCCGATTCGCCGTGGACCGCGAATACGGAGAGACCGTCCTCCGTGAGCGCCGCCGCGACATCGTCCTGCGTCGAGAGCACATTGCTCCCGGTCACAGACATGACCGCGCCGCCTGCCGCGAGGACGAGGCAGAGATACGCCGTCTTCGCTTCCAGGTGGATCGAGAGCGAGATCTTGACGCCCTCGAACGGTTTCGTCTCCCGGAACTCTTCTTCGAGTCCGTTCAGGAGCGGCATGTTATGCCGCACCCAGTCGATTTTTTCGTGTCCGGACGGCGCGAGGCCGATGTCCCGGATCTCATAGTCTGCCAATGGTTTTCCTTCTTTCTATTCCACGGTCACCGATTTCGCGAGGTTCCGCGGCTTGTCGATATTTTCTCCTTTTTCCCTTGCCATATAATATGCGAACAGCTGCAGCTGCACGACCGAAAGCACCGGCGTCACTTCGTCCGCGGCGTCCGGGATGTACAGCGTGTCGGTGCTCACCTCCTGGATTTTCGTATTGCTCCGCTTCGTCAGCGAGATGACATGCGCGTGCCGCGCCCGGACTTCTTCTATGTTCGAGTACATTTTGTCAAAAAGACGGTCCTGCGTCGCGAGCGCGATCACCGTCGTATCCGGCTCCATCAGGGCGATCGTCCCGTGCTTCAGCTCGCCGGCCGCGATCGCGAAGGAATTGATGTACGAGATCTCCTTCAGCTTCAGCGATCCCTCATAGCTGACCGCGGAATCGATCCCGCGTCCGATGAAGAACACCTGATCCCGGTTGTACAGGAGCTCGGCAAGATGCTCCACCTTTGAAGAATCGTCAAGGATCTCCTGGATCTTCTCCGGGAGCTGCTTGAGTTCACTCAGGATCCTGTCATGCTCTTCCTTCGAAAGCGTCCCCTTCAGGTCGCCCATATACATCGCGAGGAGATACAGGCAGATCAGCTGCGTCGTATACGCCTTGGTCGACGCGACCGCGATCTCCGGTCCGGCCCAGGTGTAGAACACGTCGTCCGACTCCCGCGCGACCGAACTCCCGACAACGTTCACGATCGATAAAACGCGCGCGCCTTTCGACTTCGCCTCACGGAGCGACATCAGCGTGTCCAGCGTCTCGCCGGACTGGCTGATCGCGATGAACAGCGTTTTGTCATCGACAAAAGGATCACGATAGCGGAACTCGGACGCCACGTCGACTTCCACCGGGATCCTCGCCCATTTTTCGATCAGGTATTTTCCGACCAGCCCCGCGTGATACGCGGTCCCGCACGCGACGATGTAGATCTTGTCGATCGCGTTCAGATCGTCCAGGGTCAGTTCGATCCCGTCGAGCTGGATGGATCCGTCTTCCTTTACGCGGCGGCTCAGAGTCTCCATCACCGCCTTCGGCTGCTCATGGATCTCTTTCAGCATGAAATGCTGATATCCGCCTTTTTCCGCGTCCTCGACGCTCCAGGTGACCTTCAGCGGTTCCCGGTCGACGACGGTCCCTTCCGGCGACAGGATCCGGATCTGATCCGGAGTGCAGACCACCGTCTCTCCGTTCTCGATCAGATAAATCTCATTCAGGTGCTTGAGCAGCGGCGTCACATCGGAGGCCAGGAAGTTGCAGCCCCGTCCGATCCCGGCGATCAGCGGAGTGTCCTTCCGGTACGCGACCATCTTGTCCGGCTCTTCACTGCAGATCGCGGTGAACGTATACGCGCCTTCCATTTTGGATGTGGCTTTCCGGACCGCGTCCTCCAGGTTCCCGTCATAAAGAACAGCGATCAGCTGGGCGATGACCTCGGAATCCGTGTCGGAAACAAACGTCACGCCTTTTTGCAGCAGTTCTTCTTTCAGCTCCTTATAGTTTTCCACGATGCCGTTGTGCACGATCGCGATCTTCTTGTCTTCGCTCAGATGCGGATGCGCATTCAGATCGGTCGGCGCACCGTGTGTTGCCCAGCGGGTGTGGCCGATCCCAGTCGTCCCGTAGAGTTTTTCGCCCGCGATCATTTCCTCCAGTTTGTTGATGCGCCCGGTCTTCTTCCGGACCAGGATGCTGTGATCCTGGAGGAGCGCGATGCCAGCGGAGTCATATCCGCGGTATTCCAGCTTTTTCAGTCCGTCGATGATGATGTCTTTGGCGTTTTCATGTCCGGTGTATCCGACGATGCCACACATAAGAATCTCCCTCTCTTTCTGCTGCACACACGCTCTTCCGGGAGATCCTCTCCCGGAATCCATTTCAGTATTTTACCTCCTGCCCCCGCCTTCAGCAGCGGCTGACGGATGTCAACGGCTTTCCTTATTCCTGATCCTTGATGATCTTGATCCGGACGGTGGACGGACTGGCCGTCGCTGCCGTCACTTCGCCGTCCACACTGACTTTGACTTTCACGTTATGCGTTCCCTTGCTGAAGTCGGAAACATCGGCACTCAGTGAGATCTTGTCCTGCGTGATCGACATGATCTGGTCGCGGTCCGCCGTGATCGTGACTTTTACACTATCCGTCAGGATCTTGGCAGTGTAGCCGTCCTCAAGCCCGCTTACGGTGACGGCATCGCCGCTGAAGTCGAACTGCGTTTTCTTTTGAGCGCTCTCCACCTTTACTTCCATCACAAGATTTCGGGATTTGTCGGCAAGCATCACGCCGTCCGGGAGATTGACATTCAGTGCGATCTCCTGATCGTCATAGACGTTCGACAGATCGACCGTGTCCGCCTTCACGGAATCCACGCTTTCGATATCGCTCTTGAGGCCCTTGATCGTGACGGTCTCCGGCGCGTCATAGCTTCTCTGGTAATCACTGTCGTTATTGCCCTTCACCTTGACTTTCAGCGGCACCGTCTTTTTCTGATAGAGGACCGACGTGATCGTCGCACGCCTCCGGTCCATATCGACATTGCTGACCTTGTTCCCGGAGGAATCGACCGGAACCAGCGAGCGGGACGACGAACTGACGCTCGTCCCGAGAGAAGTGATTGGGATCTTAGCCTGGACGTACTTCACTTTATTCACGCGGGACTTCGCGCCGGTGACCAGCACGCTGTGCGGATCCGCGCCGAGCTGCGTCGGCTCTTCCGAGGAAATGGAATTTCCGGTGTAAATCGCTTTGACCGTCTTATATTCGGAGATCCGCCTCTCGATCTTGACCCGCACGTTCTCGATACTCTGCCGCGTCACATGAACATTGTTCGGGACGTCGATATTGATGACCAGACGGTTGGATCCGAGCGCTGCATCGCTGAGATCGACCGTCGCTTTGATATCTCCCTCTTTCACCTTATTGACCGCATTCCGTTTGCCCGCGATCGTGACCGACATCTCCGTCTCGCTCGTCGAAGAAACGGCAAGCCCGCGGTTTTCCAGGACTTTCACGTTGGTGAACTTGATCGGGATATCCTGATACGTATCGTGGACACTCGGGTTCGTCTCCCCGACTACATACATCCAGAGCGCGATCGAGCAGATGAGAGCGATGATCAGATTCGCACGCCTGCTATTCATGCCGCTCACCTCCTCCACGTCCGGAGAACAGACGGCGGATGCCCGACGGTTCTTCTTCATCCTTGATGTAGAGCTGGAACAGTTCCTTCTCCACTGCTCTCTTGTCCAGGAAGCGGCGAAGCTTTCCGTCCTGCGCGATCGAGATGACACCGGTCTCCTCACTGACGATCAGCGTCAGGCAGTCGGAATTCTCCGTGATGCCGATCCCGGCGCGGTGACGGGTCCCGAGACTCTTGCTGAGGTTCTTGTTCTCCGTCAGCGGGAGGACGCAGCCTGCCGCGTGGATCTTGTTCCCGCGGATGATCACGGCGCCGTCATGGAGCGGGGATCCTTCGTAAAAAAGATTCCCGAGGAGCTGGTCGGAGATCCGGGCATCGATGATCGTCCCCGTCTCCGCAATATCCTCCAGTGTGCTCTCCCGCTCAAAGACGATCAGTGCACCGGTCTTCGTCCGCGAAAATTCGTCCACGGCACTCGTGATCTCATCAATGATCCGTTTCGCCTGTTCACTGTACATCTTGGCGATGGAATTTCGCGACCAGCGGCTCCTTCCCATGACCTCCAGCGCGCGCCGGACCTCCGGCTGAAAGATGACGACCAGGGCGAACAGGCCCATGGTGAACGCACCGCCCAGGATCCAGTGCAGTGTATGGAGTTCGAAAAAGCCCGCAATAAAATAAAAGGCGACAATGAAGATCAAGCCCCTGACGAGCTGCTGCGCCCTTGTTTCCTGAATAAAATTCAGTATTTTGTACAGGATAAACGTAGTGACCCCGATATCGATCACATCGTTGATCCTGATATTTTGAATTAAGTCTAAGATAAACGCCTGCATGTCCTATCTGCTCTCTGACAATATGTTCTACTTCTGGATTTATTCTACTAAAAACAAAACGAGAGTTCAAGATGTTCACATGGCCGGAAGCCGTATTATTAAGACATTTTCATAAGTCGAACCCGTTGAAAAAATGCACCGCAGCGAGATCTCACTGCGGCGCTGTTCAAACACTGTTAAATTAAATTAAGCGTTTCCCTGCGGGATCAGTAATCCGTATCCAGCAGTCCGTAGTTCCCGTCTTTCCGGCGATAGACGACGCCGACGCTGTCCGTATCCATGTTCAGGAAAACAAAGAAATCGTGATTCAGCATTTCCATCTCGAGGACCGCCTCGTCCGCGTTCATCGGGCTCAGCTGATACTTCTTGGATTTCACGATCTTCGGTTCTTCCATCTCCTCGTCGTCCTCCGGGAGGAACTCGAACTTCAACGCCTTATTATTGTTATACCGCTTCTGGAGTTTCCCCTTGAACTTCGACATCTGGCTCGAAAGTTTGTCAATGGATTTATCCAGCGCCTCATACACGTCCTCCGCCTTCTCCTCCGTGCGGAACAGCATGCCTTTGCCGTTGATCGTCGTCTCGATCTTATCCATTCCCTTCTCTCTCGAAAGGACAACATTCGCGCTGATGTCATCGCTGAAGTACTTGCCGAGTTTGGAAAGTTTCTTCTCGATGGTCTCTTCCAGCTTGTCATAGGTTCTAAAATTCCTGGCGATAATATTGACTTTCATGTTGAACCTCCTTTCGGCCTTTCCCGGTTGAAAGGCTCGATTGATTTACCCAATTATAACATAGTAAATTGGGCAATACAATCAAAAGCATGCTATAGGTTTTCATCGATTTAATTAAAAAAACGATCCGGCTGACCTGGTCTTTGCCCCCACACTCGCCTTGACCGGGATTTTCCCGAGGACTTACATCTAAGATACGCCATGATCGCCGCCGCTTCCTGCCGACGGTTTACGTGGATCCTTTCGCCCGCATCTGGCATGGATTTTCAACCACAGACCCGAATCGTTGTTCTTTCGATTATAACAGCCGCCGGCGCCGTTTGCAACGCGGGGGCCCCTGAAAATCGCAAGGGGTTTTGATGATTTTTTTGACAAAAAAATAATGAGGTCTCATCTCGCGCCGGACGACAAAACGGTATATACTGAACACAAATGAAAGCAAAAAAAATGACAGATCAGGAGGCTGCAATATGGAAACGATCAAAATCCGCTGGCTCGGCCACAGCTGTTTTCAGATCACCGACGGTGACTACACGATCATCACAGACCCGTACAAGGACGGCTCCGTCCCCGGCTACCCGCCGCTCCGCGCGACCGCTGACCGCGTGATCATGAGCCACGGTCACGACGACCACAACGCGGAAGAACTCATCACGATCCCGGAGGATTCCGCGGCGAAGACCTGCCCGTGGACCATCACGGAGATCCCTTCGTATCACGACGAGAGCCGCGGCGCGAAGCGCGGCACGAACACCATCCGCATCCTCGACGACGGCACGTTCCGGATCGCGTTCATGGGCGATTTCGGCTGCGACCTTCCGCCGTCGGACAAAAAGAAACTCAAAGGGCTCGACCTGATGATGATGCCGGTCGGCGGCTACTTCACTCTCCCGCCGAAGCGTATCCGTAAGATCGTCCGGCAGCTCGACCCGGTCGTCATGATCCCGATGCACTACCGGTTCGGGAACTGCGGCTACGACGTCATCGGGACCGTCGAAGACTATGCGAAGCTCTGCGATGATGTCGTGCGGTATGACAGCGACACGTTCGAGCTGAAAAAAGGCATGGAGAAACAGACCGCGATCCTGACGTTCCAGGGAAAATAAAACGGACTGCCCTCTCCGGCAGCCCTGCAGATGTTACTGTGTCTTGAAATGATATTACCGCACTCAGAATTTCGCGGCGAACGCGAGGAACAGGACGTCGGACGCCCCGGCGTTCCTCAGCTCGGCGGCGCACGCCCTGCCAGTCGCCCCGGTCGTCGTGAAATCATCGAGAAGGAGAATCCTGGCTCCGCGGATCGATCCGCGGAGTTCTTTTTCTTCTGCGGCCGCGAAGCAGCCTTCCACATTCAGCTCCCGTTCGCTCGGGGAAAGCCCGCGCATCGGCTTCGTGTCCCGGATCCTCCGGAGCGCGTCCGGGAGGAAGCCGGCACCGGTCAGCGCCGACAGATGCTTTCCGATCAGTGCCGCCTGATTGAAGCCCCTCTGCTTTTCTTTCCTCTCGCTCAGCGGGACCGGGACGATCCGGTCGAACGTCTCTCCCGCCTGCATGAGCCGGTCTCTCATGATCTCGGCGACTTCCCGCGCGATGTATTTTCGTCCCTTGTATTTCAGGCTGAAGATGATCGACCGCGAGTAGATGTCGTATTCACAGCACCGGAGCGTCCGCATCCCGCGGATCTCCCTCGCCGGATCTCCGTCCCACCGGATGTGGCTGAGGCAGTGGTCACAGAGATGGTACACCCGGGTCTCATCGATGTAATTCCCGCAGCAGACGCAGTACAGCGCCGGCGGGTAGATGAGATCCAGGATCCGTTCCATACGCTGTGATCTTTTTTCCATCAAAACACGCTCCTTCTCTGCGGATATCGCATCCGCCGCAATCGCCGTCCGAGAACTGCCTCGTCCCGGACGTTCGTTGAGGATGCCTGGCGCTCCCGTCCCGGAATTCATTCCACGAACGGATGCATGCTGTCCAGCCGGTATCCGAGGCCGGAGCAGCGCATCTTCACGCGGTTGTTGTCCACCATCGCGCGCAGCCGGCGTTCCTCGCCCACGAGGATGACGCCGCGCTTCCCGCGCGTGATCGCCGTATAAAGAAGATTGCGGCTCGCGAGCATCGGCGGGAAGGCCGAGACCGGCATGACGATCAGCGGGAATTCCGAGCCCTGGCTTTTGTGGACCGTGATCGCATACGCGAGTTCGAGTTCGTCGAGATCGGAGAAGTCGTACTGCGCAAACTTGTCGTCATCATAGACGACGGTGAGGAGTTCGTTCTCCGTGTCGATCGAATGGATGAAGCCGACGTCTCCGTTGTAGACGCCTTCGTGGGTCTCCGGGTCGCCGGCCCTCGTCCAGGCGAGCTGATAATTGTTGCGGATCTGCATGACTTTGTCACCGGTTCGGAAGATGCGGCCGGCGTATGTTTTTTCCTCGGCATCCGGGCGCTTCGGGTTCATCGCCTCCTGCAGGGCGGCGTTCAGGGAATCGGTCCCGACCGGGCCGCGGTGGAGCGGCGTCAGGACCTGGATATCCCGCAGCGGGTCGAGATCCTGATAATAGTTCGGCAGACGCCGGAGGACGAGGTCGATCACGGTGTCACGGATCGCCGGCTCTCCGCTGCTGACGCGGACGAGGAAGAAATCCGTCCCCTTCCGGTTCACGACCGGGTATTCCCCGTGGTTGATCCGGTGTGCGTTCATGACGATATCGCTCTCCTCCGCCTGACGAAAGACCTCCGTCAGATGGATCACGCTGACCATCCCGCTCTCGATGATATCGCGGAGCACGTCGCCCGCGCCGACAGCCGGGAGCTGGTCCGCGTCACCAACGAGGATCAGGCGGGATCCCGGGCGGATCGCTTCGGTGAGCGCCTGCATCAAAAGAAGATCGATCATGGACGCCTCATCGATGATCACCGCGTCATATAACAGCGGGTCGTCCCGGTCTTTTTCAAAATGGGCGGTGTTTTCGTCATCGTCATACGCGTAGCCGAGCAGGCGGTGGATCGTGGAGGCTTCCCGTCCGGTCGTCTCCGTGATCCTTTTTGCCGCACGGCCGGTCGGTGCCGCGACAGCGCACGTCAGGCCGTTCCCGTCCATCAGATTCAGGATCGTGTTGATGATCGTCGATTTTCCTGTGCCGGGACCGCCGGTAATCACCGCCATGCCCTTGTCGATCGAGCGGCGGACTGCCTCCTCCTGAGCGGCCGAAAGGCGGATCTCCGTCCGCTCCTCCGTCTCCCGGATGATGAAGTCCGTGTCCTCGGAGATCGGCTCGATGTCCGCGCCCGAAATGGCGAGGATGTTCGCCGCGACCTTTTTTTCCGCGAGGAACATGTAGTAAAGATAGACGCAGTCCACGCCGCCGACCTTTTCGATCTTGATGTCGCCCTGAAACGCCATGATCTCGAGCTGCGCGTCGATCTGCTCGCGCGTCAGGTCCAGCATCTCCGCGGTCACGTCGCGGAGGTCTTCCAGCGGGAAACAGGTGCTGCCGTCTCCCAGGCAGCGGTTCAGACAAAAACGGATCCCGCTCCGGATCCTCTTGGGGTCATCCGGCGGAATCCCGAGTTTCATCCCGATCTCGTCTGCTTTGCGGAAGCCGATCCCGTAGATATCCGAGATCAGCCGGTACGGATCCTCGCGGATGAGTTCGACGGCATCGGTGCCGTACGCGCGGTAAAGCTTCATCGCCTGACGCGAGGAGATCCCGTATTTCTGGAAAAAAAGCGAGACTTTAACAAAAGCCATCTGCGCGGCAAGAGATTCTGCGATGACGGCCGCTTTCTTTTTGCCGATGCCCGGGACCTGTGTCAGCTTCTCCGGCTCTTCCTGCATCACACGGAGGGTGTCCTCGCCGAACTCGCCGACGATCGCGGCGGCGGTCTTTTCGCCGACGCCGCGGACGGAGCCGGACGCAAGGAATTCCTCGATCTCGGATCTCGACTCCGGGAGCACTTCCTCGGCAGAGGAGAACGCGAACTGTTCCCCGTACTTCCGGTGTACACGGAACTCGCCCTCGAACCGGTACTTTTTGCCGGCGGTCGGCATCAGCATCTCGCCGACGGCGTCCCAGAGCTCGTCGTCGGTCTCGATCTCGAGAACGGAGTATCCGTTTTCTTCATTGTGATAGATGATTCTTGATATCGTTCCTTCCAGAATATCCATATCAGCCTTTCGGGCGGTAGATCTTACGGTTTTCGAGGGTCCAGACCTTGTCGGAGAATTTTCCCGGATCGACAGAGGAAAGGGCCTCGTACATGTCATAGATGCGCGCGTCCATGATATCGAGGTAATGCAGCACTTCGGCTTCCGGGAACATCGGGCGCTTCGGGCTCCCGAACTCCGGCTCATAATGGTGCGACAGGACCATGTGCTCGACCATGATCCTTTTTTCCTCCGGGAAGCCCAGCTCTTCCGCCAGGCGGTCCAGATATTTCACGCCCATCACGAGGTGGCCGAGCATTTCGCCCTCCATCGAATAGCCCGGTGAGATCCCGTACTCATTAGACTCGATCTCACGGATCTTCATGATGTCGTGGACGATGACGCCGGTCGCGAGCAGATCACGGTTCAGATCGGTATAGACCTCGCAGACTTTGATCCCGTGCATCAGCATCCTCTTCATGTGGTACAGCAGGCCGCCGTATTCCGCATGATGGTTGCGGGATGCCGCCGGGTAATACATCAGTTCTTTTTTATGATCCTCCAGCACCCGGATGGAGAGCTTGTTGAGGTCCGGATCGGTCATCGACTTCGCGACCGAATGGATGTAGTCGTACATGTCCTCGGACTTCTCCGGGGCGCATTTGATATAGCGCTCCATCTCCAGCTGATCCTGATCCTGCGCGAGGCGGATCCTCGTGATGCGGAGCTGCTTGCTCTTCTGATATTCCGTGACGCGTGCGATGATGCGGACCATTTTGCCCGCCTGGATCTGTTCGAGCGACGGGATGTCGGTCTCCTGCACGTCCCATTTGTTCCCGCGCACTTCTCCGGTGCAGTCGCCGAGCGTCAGGTTGAAATACAGTTTCCCGTTCGAACCGGTCCGGACCGCCGACTGCTTCACCATATAGAAGCAGTTCAGCTCCTGATCGACCTCGAGGTCGCTGATGTATGCGTGGTTGTTATCTAAATGTCTCGGATCAACGTCCGGTTTTTCTGTCTGCAATCAAAACACCTCTCATTTCCGTCTCCTCTGATCGAGGGAAAGCTTATCAGTATTTCTTTACCAGCGCCTGCAGGACCTTGTTCGCCACCGGTCCCGCATACGTGATGCCGCTCCCGCTGTCTTCCACGAGCACGACGAACGCGTACGGATGATCGCTCCCGAGGAAGCCCGCGAACCAGGCGTTCGGCTGTTTGCCGGACTGCTCTGCGGTCCCGGTCTTCGCGTAGAGCTGAAGGCCCGGGAAGCTGCTCTGTCCGTATTCGCTCGTCACGTCGTTCCGCATCATTCTCTTCAGGCGGTTTGCCGTGGATGTCTTCAGCATCCGGTCCGTCTTTTTGCCCCGGGAAGATCCGCTGTCTAACACCTTCGGGACCACAGACGTGCCGCCGTTCGCGACCGCGCCCATGTAGACCATCATCGAGCACGGGTTCACCTGATCCTTCCACTGTCCGATGCCGGCCCACGCGAGATTGAAGTCCTCATTGGACGGGAACTGGAACGTCCCCTTCGCGTTATGGATCCCGTCGATGTCATACGCGGTCGTCAGGCCGGCGTTCCTGGTATATTCCCGCAGCGTTTTCGCGCCGACCTTCTGAGCGATGATCGAGAACGCGCCGTTGCACGATTTCGCCAGCGCGCCGTTGAAATCCATGCTGCCGTGCGCTTCCGCGCAGTTGATCTTTTCCCCGTACAGGGTGCGCGAACCGTAGCAGGTATAGTGGAACGAATCGATCCCGGCATAGTGGTCGATCGCCGCCGCTGCTGTGACCGTCTTGAAGATCGACCCCGGTGTGAACGTGCCGGACAAAAATTTATTGATGAACGTTCCGGATTCCGCGGATTTCGCCGACGGCGGATCCTTCGGATCGAACGACGGCTTGCTGACCATGCAGACGATCTCGCCGGTCTTGTAATTATAGACGCCGACGGTGCCGTTATAGCTTCCGAGCGCTTCATAGGCGACCTTGCAGAGGTCCGCGTCGATCGACAGGCGGATCTCATTGTCTTCGCTCTCAGCGCCGTAGATCCCTGTCACGACGTTATATCCGACGATCTTGTCCGCGAACGCGTTCTCGGCGCCGGTCGAGATGTTCCCGGCCTTGTCGCCGACCGCGTGGATGGTCGCCTTCCGGGTCTCCGCGTCACTGTTGTACTTGATCCCCTTGGACGTGTTGTTCGCCAGCACGGTCCCGTTCCGGTCGGTGATCTTCCCGACCGCGAGATATCCGTTGCTGTAAAGGCGCAGGTTCCCGGTGAACGTCGCCCAGTCGCCTCCGTCCCTCACAAAACGGAACACGAAGACACAGGTCCCGAGAAAGAGGAACAGAGCCAGGAAGATGCAGATCCAGGCCCTCCGTTCAAGTTTCCTCATAATCCGGCCTCCTCTCCCAGCCCTTTATCCTTCAGGCTGACTGCGAGGCTCGCGTTCTGACGTGTGTCCGCCGCTTTCACAAAGGCGAGCATTCCCCACGATGCGAGGATCGATGTTCCTCCCGCGGAAACGAACGGGAATGTGACTCCCGTCAGCGGAAGGAGGTCGACCGAACCGAACACGTTCAGGATCGTCTGGAGCAGAAAGATCGTCGTCGCCGCGCAGGCCGCGATCGTATAATACGTCGAGCGTCCGGCGAGGATCGACCGATAGGCAAAAATGGAAAGGGTCACGATCGACAGTACGGCGAGCACCGCGATGATCAGTCCCCATTCCTCCGCTACGAGCCCGAACACCAGATCCGTCTCCGATGCCATGACATGCTTCAGCCAGCCGTTCCCGGCGCCTTCCCCGACGAGCCCGCCGCTCGCCGCCGCCGACATCGTACGCGTCTGCTGATAACCGAGCTTGTCGGAATGTTCCCAGACGTGGCCCCAGACGTCGATCCGGTCCCCGATATACGAACGGAATCGGATGACCAGAAGACCGGCGACCGCCGCAACGCCGACGAGAAGGAGCAGCTTTGAAAAATCGCCGCTCCGGAGGAACGAGATCACCGCGAACGTCGCGAAAAAGATGATCGCCGTCCCGAAGTCGCCCATCAGAGCGAGGCAGATGAAGCAGAAAAACGAAAACAGCGTGAATCTCAGGGTGTTCCCCGGTTCATAAAGCTCTTCCATCGTCGCCGCCCCGACCCAGATAAAGGCGATCTTCACGATCTCCGACGGCTGGACCGACATCCCGGCGATATGGATCCAGTTATGCTGCCCGTTGATGTTCTCGCCGAACACCAGGTTGATGAGCAGCAGCGCCGCCGCCAGGATGCAGACGATCTTTTTTGCCTGGATCGTCCGGTCCAGATCCCGGAGGTATGCGCACATGAAAACAAACAGCGCGACGCCGAGCGCGATCCCGAGGAACTGCTTGAACACCTGCGTCGGATAGCAGGTCGCCATCACCGCCAGACTGATGCCTGACAGGAAAAACGCGATGAGTTCAATCTCGAATCCTTTTCGGCGCATCCCGCTGAGGACCAGGATATATGTCCACATGATGATGATCAGTCCGATATAGGACACCGTGATCCCGCTGTCATACTTGTCTCCCAGGCTGATCATCAGCTGAATGATCGTCATCAGCTGGAAGATCGTGATCGCGATCATCGAAAGCCACGGCCGGATCAGCTCCGTGTCGCGCTTCCGCTCTCTGACATTGTTCATCCGTTCCTGGACACTGACCGGGAACAGCGTGCAGACCGTCCGCCCCAGCGTGATCTCCGTCCCGGGGCGGATCGGCACCTTGCGATACGGCTTCAGCCGCTGTCCGTCGACATACGCGCCGTTGCTGGATCCGAGATCCATGTAGCTCCAGATCCCGTCGTTGTCCCGCGTTAAAATCCCATGGCTCCTGGAAACCGCGCGGTCGTCCACCTCGATATCGGAACTCCGCGCCCGGCCGATCGTATTCTCCCAGTGCGTGATCGGAAGGTTCTTATAGTCTCCGATATGAAAATACGCCCAGATCTCCGAAGGGCTCCGGCTTCTCAGAAGCGAAATGATCGATTTCAGCACAATGATCAGCGCCAGCGCGATGAAGATCCACCTCGCGACGGAGGTGTAAAGCTCGCCGCTCTGCGCCGACTGTGCGACACCGCCGAGGACATCGCCGATCGCGCTGAAAAAACCACTGATGATATCCATCCGCACTCCTTCAGGCAGCCTCACAGCCGCCGAAACAAAAGAAAATTTCTCACGTAAAAAAGTACGCGCTCATTATAGCACAAAGCCGCCATCGACGCCAATTTCCTGCCCTGTGACGAAAGACGCCCGGTCGGACAAAAGAAACGCGATGACGTCCGCGACCTCCTCCGGCCTGCCGATCCGTCCGAGCGGGGTCTCTTCCGCGAGTCCCCGGAGCGTTTCCTCCCCGAGCCCGGCGTTCATCTCCGTATCGATCACGCCCGGCAGAACGGCATTCACGCGGATCCCGGACGGTCCGAGCTCCTTTGCGAGGCTTTTCGACAGACCGAGAATCCCGGCCTTCGCCGCGGCATAGCCGGATTCACAGGACGCGCCGGAGCGCCCCCACATGGAAGAGACCAGAACGATGCTCCCCTTTTTCTTCGCGATCATGCCGGGTACTGCGGCGCGGACCGTGTAGACGGCGCCGTCCAGATCCGTCCCCCGGATCCGTTCCCAGATCTCCGGCGTCATATCCTGGATCTGACCGATCCAGCTCACGCCGGCGTTGACGACGAGCCCGTCGAACGCGGGAACTCTGAGCGTTCGCAGCGCTTCTTCGACTGCCGCCGGGACCGCGGACGGGTCCGATACGTCGCAGCGGATCGCGGTCGCTCCGGTCTCCGCCGAAAGGGCATCCGCTTCCTGCTCTCTTTCTTTGTAAAAAAACGCGGTCCGGCAGCCTTCTCCTGTGAGCCGGCGGACGGCCGCCGCCCCGATCCCCCGGGAGCCCCCGGTGACAAGCACCGTCTGATCCATGATGTTCTTCCTCCGTTCCTGATGAATGTGTCTGAAGATCCTGATCTCGCGGCCATTCCCATGCGGGATGGACCCGGGATCCTTTTGTCTTTTCAGCGCTTCCTGCACGATCATTCTATCATAGCAGCTCCTGCTGCCGCAACGAAACCCGCGCAAATAATTTCCAGAATCTTCCATATTTTGACGGGGGCTGCGTGAATAAATTGACAATTTACAAGTTGTGTCAATCGGCTTGCTTTTTGAGATAAAATATGATTAAATTTCCTTAAACAGTACTTTAAATAACAGTCATTAGTGTTTTCAACTGGGACACCATAAGGAGGTAGATTCCAATGATTAAACTTGCTATTAACGGTTTCGGACGCATCGGAAGGCTGGCATTCCGCAAGGTCTTCAACCAGGGCGAATTTGACGTTGTCGCAATCAACGACCTGACAAGCCCGGAAATGCTCGCGTATCTTCTGAAGCACGACAGCACACAGGGACAGTTCCCTGGCACCGTTGAGCACGATGACAATTCGATCACCGTCGACGGACAGAAGATCACGATCTATAAAGAGCCGGATCCTTCGAATCTTCCGTGGAAAGATCTTGATGTCGATGTCGTCCTCGAATGCACCGGATTCTTTGCTTCCAAGGCGAAGTCCCAGGCTCATATCGACGCAGGCGCCAAGAAGGTCCTGATCTCCGCACCGGCGGGAAGCGATCTGCCGACCATCGTTTACGGAACGAATAGTGATATCCTGAAGAAGGACGACCTGATCGTCTCCGGCGCATCCTGCACCACGAACTGCCTGGCTCCGATGGCGAAGGCTCTGAACGACTTCACACCGATCGAGTCCGGATTCATGACGACGATCCACGCTTACACCGGTGATCAGATGATCCTCGACGGACCGCAGAGAAAAGGCAACCTGAGAAGATCGAGAGCGGGCGCTCTGAACATCGTCCCGACATCCTCCGGCGCAGCGAAGGCGATCGGCCTGGTCATTCCGGAGCTGGAAGGAAAACTGATCGGATCCGCGCAGCGTGTTCCGGTAGGGACCGGCTCCCTGACGATCCTCGAAGCGGTCGTCGATGACAAGAGCGATTCTCTCACCGTCGACAGCATCAACGCGGCGATGAAGGCGAAGCAGACCGAATCCTTCGGATATACCGAAGAAGAGATCGTTTCCAGCGACGTGATCGGCATGAGCTACGGCTCCCTGTTCGATGCGACCCAGACGATGGTCCACAAGATCGAAAACGGAAAGTATCACGTCCGTGTCGTCTCCTGGTACGACAATGAGATGAGCTACACTTCGCAGCTCGTAAGAACACTGAAATATCTCGTGACTCTGTAAAGAGACCGGATAGACAGATCTGAAAAGCAGATGGCAGCTTTCGGATGAAAACTGCCCCGCCCGGGACAGCCCGGGCGGGGCAGACTGTTTTTTTGAGAATGATTTTTCAGAGGATCGTTCCGCCGCCGACAACGACGTCCCCGTCATACAGCACGATGGCCTGGCCGCTCGTGATCGCCCGCTGCGGCTCGTCGAACTCCAGCCGGACACGGGTCTCTCCGAGCGGGATCACCCGGGCGGAACTTTCCTTCTGGCTGTAGCGGACCTTCGCATTCGCCCGGAGATCCGACTCCGGCGGTTCACACGCGATCCAGTTGAAATTCCCCGCTTCCAGCGTGCGGGAAAACAAGTCTTCGTTCTTCCCCAGCACGACGCGGTTTTCTTCAATGTCTTTTCTCAGGACATACATCGGCTGCTTCAGCGCGAGGCCGAGGCCTTTCCGCTGCCCGATCGTGTACCGGATGAGCCCTTTGTGCCGGCCGAGGACATTTCCGTCTTCATCGACAAAATCGCCCGGCGGATACTCTTTCCCGGTGTAGCGCCGGATGAAGCCGGCGTAATCGCCGTCCGGCACGAAACAGATGTCCTGGCTTTCCTTTTTGCCGGCATTCACGAGGCCGAGCTCGGCCGCGATCCGGCGCGTTTCCTCTTTGTCCAGGGCACCGACCGGGAACAGAGTGCGCGCCAGGACGTCCTGCGTGAGCGAATAGAGCACATAGCTCTGGTCCTTTTCCCGGTTCGGCGACTTCTTCAGGAGATAGCGCCCGCTCCCGGGATCGTAGTCGACCCTGGCGTAATGTCCGGTCGCGACATAGTCATATCCGAATTCTTTTCCCTGGCGGAAAAACCGGTCGAATTTCATATGACGGTTGCAGTCGACACACGGATTCGGTGTGCGCCCCTCTTCATACGCGCGGACGAAGCGGCACACGACTTCCTGCTCGAACTCATCCGAGAAATCGAAGACTTCGAACGGGATGCCGAGGCGTGCCGCGACGGCTCTCGCGTCTTCGATGTCGGAGCTTCCCGAGCAGGCCGCATCCGGCCCGGCTCCCCACTTTTCCGGACGGGTGAGCTTCATGATCGCGCCCATCGTATCGTAGCCTGCCTTTTTGACCAGACAGGCCCCGACACTGCTGTCAACGCCGCCGCTCATCGCGACGAGTGCTTTTTTCTGCATGGGATCCGCTCCTCCGCCTGTCAGTCTTCAAAAAGCGCGGTGGAAAGATAGCGGTCTCCAGTATCCGGGAGCAGCGCGACGATGGTCTTTCCCTCGTTCTCCGGGCGTTTCGCCAGTTCGATCGCGGCCTTCACTGCCGCACCGGACGAGATCCCGACCAGGACGCCGTCCTTGTGGCCGATCGCACGTCCGACTTCGAACGCGTCTTCATCCGAAACGGTGATGACTTCATCGTAGACCTTCGTGTTTAGGACGTCCGGTACGAATCCCGCGCCGATCCCCTGGATCTTATGCGTTCCCGCGTGTCCCTCGGACAGGACCGGGGATCCCTGCGGCTCGACGGCAACGACCTTTACGTCCGGCTTCTTTTCCTTCAGATATTCCCCGACACCGGTCAACGTTCCGCCGGTCCCGACACCGGCGACGAACAGATCGACAGCTCCTTCGGTATCCTCCCAGATCTCCGGTCCTGTCGTCTCGCGGTGTGCCTTCGGGTTCGCCGGGTTGACAAACTGACCGACGACAAAGGAATTCTCGATCTCGCCCTTCAGCTCATCCGCCTTGGCAATCGCTCCCTTCATGCCCTTGGAGCCTTCGGTCAGAACGAGCTCCGCTCCATACGCCTTCATCAGTTTCCGTCTTTCGATGCTCATCGTCTCCGGCATGACGATGATGATCCGGTAGCCTCTCGCAGCGGCGACCGCGGCGAGGCCGATGCCGGTATTCCCGGATGTCGGCTCGATGATGGTCGTCCCCTTCTTCAGGACTCCTTTTTCCTCCGCATCATCCAGCATGGCCTTCGCGATGCGGTCCTTGACCGAACCGGCCGGATTGAAATACTCCAGCTTGGCGACGACCTTCGCCTTCAGTCCGTATGTTTCTTCGATCCCTTTGAGCTCCAGCAGTGGTGTATGCCCGATCAGCTGATCGGCGGATGTATAAATCTTAGCCATGATACCTGATACCTCCTTGTACCTGCCGGGATCCGTGTTCCCGATCCCTTCTTAATCCGTTAGTAAATCCCTTTCCCCATCGCCCATCAGATCGGCGATGGTGATCGAACCGAAATATTTTTTTGTCAGTTCATAATACTCCTTCCACATCGGAAGCGTCTTGCAGTCGGCAGCCCGCTTGCATTCGCGGCCTGCCTTCAGACAGGCGACCGGTGCGAGATCGCCTTCGACCTGCGTCAGGACTTCGGCGACCGTGATGTCAGAAGGATCCTTGGAGAGACGGTAACCGCCGCCCTTGCCGCGGTGACCGGACACATAGCCGCTTTTCGAGAAAACGACGATGATGCTCTCGAGATACTTTTCGGAGATATCCTGCCGCTCGGCGATCTGGCGGAGCGGGATGAATTCTCCGGTATTGTGTTCTGCGAGATCTACAAGGACCCGGAGCGCATAGCGCCCTTTCGTAGAAACTTGTAATGCCATGGTATCCGTTCTCCCTTCTGCAGTTTGCAGTATAACACCAATCTTTTTTAAATGCAAGTACTTTAGTAGGTTTATAAATTCATTATTTTTTTAAGGAAAAAAAGGTCCTGGGCGAGGCGGTTCATCGCCGCGCAGCATCCCCGCTGCATCGTCAGGTGCATCGTTACATATTCCCGATGTACACGTAATTCAGATATTCCTCCGCGATCTCACGAAAGCGCCGGATCAGGCCGCGGTCCGTCGCCGCGGTGTTCGTCATGCGGTACGACGGGAAAAACCGGGTGATGTGGAGCGGAATGTCCGGGCTGATCGAACGGATCCAGTCGCATTCATCACGGAACATCATCTCATTGTCGTTCATGTACGGCACGATCAGCGTCGTGAGCTCGAGGTGCGTATCTGACGCGGCGGCCTTCCGGATGAACGCCTGCACCTGATCGAGGTCGCCTCCGAGCCGCTTGTAGCCGCTCCTGGAAAAGATCTTGAGATCGATGTTCATCGCGTCCATCAGCGGGATCACTTTGTCCGCGACTTCTTCCGAGCAGCAGCCGTTGCTGACGAGCACGTTCTTCATGCCGAGGCGCCGAATCAGCTTCGCGCAGTCCACGACGTACTCGTATCCGACGAGCGGTTCGTTGTACGTATACGCGACGCCGATGTTCCCTCTCGGGATCAGGTCCCGGGCGATCGAGGCCAGTTTTTCCGGCGCCACGTATTCCGTTATGATGCGCGATTCCCGTGCCATCGAGATCTCGGAATTCTGACAGAACGCGCACTTCATATTGCAGCCGTAGGAGCCGACCGAAAGGATCCGGCTCCCCGGCATAAAGCGGCTCAGCGGTTTTTTCTCGATCGGATCCAGATTCAGCGCGGTGACGCGCCCGTAGTTCTTCGGGAAGATCTTCCCCTTCGCCATCGAGCGCGCGTTGCAGGATCCGACGCCGCCCTCGACGATGCTGCATCTGCGGAAGCAGACATCGCAGGTGGCCGCGAGCTTCAGATCGCCGGACTCGTAGAAGACGCAGCAGTCCTCCGAATTGATCCTGACGCCGTACGCTTCCCCCGCGCCGTTTTTCTGTTCGCCCGGCTCCATCTGATCAGTAGTGCCGGATGACTTCAAATCTTTCAAGAGTCACATCCTCCTTTGGTCCGATCCCGGCCTTCCGGCGGGCGATCGCGATCTGTTCGGAAACGTCCGTCACCCCGTCCAGATCCGGGAGCAGCAGCCCCCGGCGGTTCCCTCTGGATACGATGACGCCGTATTTTTTTACATCGAGCTCTGCCTCCGAAGAGACCGGCTCCGGTTTTCCGAGGATATCGACCGTGATCTCCAGCTGGCTGAGCTCCGCCGGCGTGATCGGGTCGAAGCGCGGATCCCGGACCGCGGCGCTCACCGCGTTCGAAACGATCTCTTCCGCGACATTCGGCTGCTGCGGCTCGATCGTGCCGATGCAGCCTCTGAGGTTCCCGGCCTTGTGGATCGAGACAAACGCGCCCGCCGCCTGCTCCGTCATCTCCGGCGGAAGATCTTCCGGGACCGCCATTTTCTTATGATTTTTGACAAAAGATTCCACGGATGCGCGCGCGAGCCGGACGTACGCGTCCTCGCTCCCGCGCTGAGCCGCGAGCCTCTGTTTTTCTTTTTCCGCGAACTGACGTCCGAACTCCCGCGACGGATCCTCTCCGACCGGATGATAGGAGCAGATCCCGTAGCCGACCCCAGTCACATCCTGATACGAATACTTTGCGGGATCGACCCGGACGCCGTCGAAGCAGCCGGCCATGATCGTGAACGAACGGTGCCCGCATTCTCCCGCCTGATCCAGGAACCCGGTATTGTATTCCAGAAGTTCCCCGAACGCCGCGCGGCGCATCGTCTCCATGATCCTCCGGTCGTACTCCGGTCCCTGCTCCCGGAAGCCGTACGGCCCGTTTTCTTTCAGATAATGCGAAAGGTCCCCGCTCGCGACGAACGCCACCCGGCGTCCGAGCTTCTCCGCCGCGTTCCGGACGGCCATCCCGAGCGCGTAATGATCCAGGAGCGGCTGCCCGGAAAGGCCGATCCGGACGACCCGGTAATTTGGCGCCTTCTGGACGCCCTGGTACGCCTGTTCGATGAAGTACAGCGGGATCATCGTCCCGTGATCCAGCGCGGGATCACGTTCCCCGAGCGTCCCGGCGCGCAGGCCGGCCTTCGCGGCTTCTTTCGAGATCGCCTCCACGAGCTCGGTATCATACTGCACGGAAAAACGGACCTTCCGTGCGCCGAATGCCCGGAAATCTCCGGATGCGCCCTTCCCCGGCGAAATGTGATTGTAATCCGCATACATCACAGTGTGCGGGGAACTGATGACGATCGTTTCGGGCTCAAGCAGCGCGAGATCGGCCGCCGCTTTCCGATATCCGTTGATCGTCGGCATGATCAGTTCTTCTTCCGACCGCCCGATCTCGGGAATGATCATCGGCGGATGCGGCACCATATATCCAGCGATAATACTCATAGCAGTCTCCTTTCTTCCGGTTCCTTTACAAAAAGCCGCCCGGTACGCGGACGGCAGGGTTTCAAAACAGGATCAGTCGACCTTGAACATGTACGGCTCCATCCCCCAGTACTCTTCCATGTCGCACTTGATCGTCTCGGCGGAATCGAACTCCGCGAGGCCGGTGAACTTGTGCTTCTTCTCATCGTACTCGGAAATGATGTTGCAGCAGGCGTAGACGGAAAACGCGAAGAAAAGCTTCTCTTTATAATCAAGTTTGCCCGCCGTCGGTCCGAAATCATCGAAATGGTGATACATTCCTTTGATTTTATCGTGGCTGTTCACATAGTTATCGTCATCGCGGACGATATCCTTCATTTCCGAAAACGCGGCGACACGCTCCTCGAGCGTCAGTTTCCCGTTCGTCAGCTCATCGACGACGCTCAGCATCTTCATGAAATCCGGGACCTCTTCCTCATAATGGTCGATGTCATATTTGTTCAGAAGATCCCGCATCTCGTTGACGCGCCGGGTCAGCTCCTCGATGTCCGCCGCACCGCTGAAGATCTCACCGACGACGTTCCCGATGATCTCGCTCTCCTGGCGCGGATCATAGTCCCCGAAATCGATGTAGTTTCCGTCTTCCGTCCAGTTCATCATGGTGTACCGCCCGTCCGGCGTGAGTTCGACCGTCAGATAGCGGTACGGCTGATAGTCCGGATCCGTGATCAGATAGATCAGCGAGCAGTCCGACGGCTTTTCCGGATCCGGCAGGATCACCCGGATGATGATGACGTCGTCCTCATATTCGAGCACGCCGGCGTCGAAGTGATCCGCGGAGTAAGCGTCCGGCGACGCGGCGGCTTCGTCCGTTCTGCGGTACAGCTCTGTGAATACGTCTTTTCCCTTTTGTTCAATCGACTGCATCAGCTTTCCGGTCTCATGGAAAAACCGGGTAACGAGCAGCTGATGCTCCAGTTCGTATCGATTCATTGCTTCATTCCTCTGCTGCTTTACTTGTTATAGTTCCTGACCGGTCAGAAGGGTGTACGCCTCTTTGTATTTCGCGATCGTCTTGTCGATGATGTCCTGCGGCAGGTTGTAGTCGCTGTCCGGGTGCTGTTTCAGCCAGTCGCGCACGAACTGCTTGTCGTAGGACGGCTGGGATTTCCCGGCCTCGTAGCCCTTCAGCGGCCAGAAGCGGGAGCTGTCCGGTGTCAGCATTTCGTCGCCGAGCACGATGTCGCCGTTCTCATTCAGTCCGAACTCAAACTTCGTGTCCGCGATGATGATGCCGTGCTCTCTTGCATAATCCGCGCACTTTTTGTACAGCGCGATCGTCGCGTCCCGGATCGTTTCCGCGTACTCTTTTCCCTTCCCCGGGAACTGCTTCTCCAGAACGTCGATGCTCTGCTCGAACGAGATGTTCTCATCGTGGTCGCCGATCTCCGCCTTGGTGCTCGGTGTGTAGATCGGTTCCGGCAGCTTCTCGGACTCCTTCAGACCTTCCGGGAGCCGGATCCCGCAGACGAGGCCGTTCTTCTGATAGCTCGCCCATCCGGAGCCGGTGATGTATCCTCTGACGATGCACTCGATCGGGAGCATCGTGAGCTTCCGGCATTTCATGCTGCGGCCGGCGAAATAGTCGGTCCGGAAAAATTCCGGCATGTCAGCGGTGTCAACAGATTCCATGTGGTTCGGGATGATGTCCCGGGTCATGTCAAACCAAAAGCGCGACATCTGTGTCAGGACTTCGCCCTTTCCTTCGATCTTGTTTTTCAGGATCACGTCAAACGCGGAGATCCGGTCGGTCGCCACCATGATCAGGCTGTCCCCTGCGTCATAGATCTCACGTACTTTTCCTTCTTTAATCGGCTGATATTCTTTCATGACTGATTTCCTCCTGGTCCTCAGGACGTTTTTCTCATGCCGTCCCAATACTAATACCTATCTATTTTATCATTAATAGATAGAAAATGGTAGCCGCTAATTCAGATTCGGAGAGCAGGCCGTCCCCGGCCGCCGGCGCAGGCCTCCGGAAATGATTGACCCTGTATGGGGATTGCGTTAGAATGAACTTGGATCTCCCGGAAATCAGAGACGAAGCCCGCTTCGCCCTTTGATTTTCGTTTCTTTTTTCCATAAAGAAAAAAAGGAGCCCGGGCGGCAGCCCGCTCCACCAGAAAAAGAGGCATCACCATGACAAAAGAACAGCTGAAAAAACGCATCCTGATCGCCGGCGGCCGCCGGAAAGCCGACCTCGTGATCAAAAACTGCCGGATCATCGACGTCTTTTCCCAGAGGATCCTCGAAGGCGACATCGCGATCTCAGACGAATGGATCGCCGGCATCGGCTCCTATGAAGGGGAGCGGGAGATCGACGCGGGCGGGCGCTATGCGTCCCCGGGCCTGATCGACGGCCACATCCACGTCGAATCCTCTTATCTCTGCCCGGAGGAACTGGGACGCCTCCTGGTCCCTCACGGCACGTCGACCATCGTGGCCGACCCGCACGAGATCGTCAACGTCGGCGGCGTTCCGGCGCTGTATTACATGCTCCGCGCCGCGGCACGCACAAAACTCGACATCATCTACCTGCTCCCGTCCTGCGTCCCGGCGACCCCGTTCGAACACGCCGGCCTCGTCTTCGACGCGGAAGCGATGGACGAGCCGATCCACCGGGACGAGATCCCGGGCCTCGCCGAATTCATGAACTATCCGGGCGTCATCAACGCCGACGATCCGGTCCTGGACAAGATCATGCTGGCGCAGGAGACCGGAAAGTACATCGACGGCCACTCGCCGGGCCTGACCGGGAAAGACCTCGAAGCCTACGCGAGCATCCGGATCCGGAGCGACCACGAATGCGGCACCGTCGAAGAGATGCAGGAAAAGATCTCTCTCGGCATGTATATCCCGCTCCGCCAGGGCTCGGCCTGCCGGAACCTGCGAGACCTCCTGAAGGGCGTCACCCCGGAGAACAGCCGCCGCTGCATCCTCTGCTCCGACGACCTCCAGGCGAAGACCATTTTGTCCTCCGGCCATATCGACAACGACCTCCGGATCTGCGTCGAGGAAGGGCTGGACCCGCTCACCGCGATCCGCATGGCGACCCTGAACGCCGCCGAATGCTTCCGCCTGGAGGACCGCGGCGCCATCGCACCGGGCTATCTCGCGAACATCACTCTGCTGGACGATCTGAAGGACTTCCGCGCGGACCGCGTGATCCAGCACGGGGAGCTCGTCGCGGAGGACGGGACTTATCTCCCGGAAGTGACCCGGGAGGACATCACCCCGGTCCGGAACAGCGTGCATCTGAAGGACTTTTCCGAAGAGAAGCTGAAGATGCACCTTACGTCCGGCCACGTCCACGTGATCGCGATCCAGCCGGGCGGTGTCGTGACAAAAAAAGAAACGGCAGACGTGAAGGTGGAAAACGGCGAGTTCGTCCGCACGCCGGAGCAGGACATCGTCAAGGCCGCCGTCGTGGAGCGCCACCAGATGACCGGAAACGTCGCCTGCGGCTTCCTGAAGGGATACGGGATCCAAAAGGGCGCGGTCGCGGTCTCGATCGCCCACGATTCCCATAACATCATCGTCACCGGCGTCAGCGACCGCGAGATGGCGTTCGCGGTCGAAAAACTGAAAGAACAGGGCGGCGGCATTGTCCTCGTGGAAGGCGGCCGGGTCCTCGGCAGCATGCCGATGCCGATCGCCGGTCTGATGAGTGACAGGAGCGGAGAGGAGGTCGCCGCGAAGCTCGCCGAGCTCCATGAAACGGCCTGGAATGAGCTCGGCGTCAGCCGGGACGTCGAACCGGTCATGACGCTCACGTTCATGTCGCTCGCGGTGATCCCGGAGCTCAAGCTCACGGACGAAGGCCTGTTTGACGTCACGGCGTTCGATTTCCTCCCGGTCGAAGCGGAAAACGAATAACGGACCACCCCGCTGTCCGGTTATGGTATACTATTGATACAGCATAGATTCCGCATGAAAATGAGGGGGTTGGAAGAATGGAAAAGAACAACGTGGACAAGATCCGGGAGAAGATGCTCGGGAATTTCACCCGGCTCGGCTGGAGTCTGTACGAGACAGGCCAGGCCGCGTTCGGGGACCGGGAACTCCATCCGGACTACATCCTGCTGAAAGGTGATGATGTCTACGGTTTCGTCTACATCCGCGGTTCGATGAGCGACGCGGAGATGAAAGATGAGATCGCTTTTGTCAATACACAAAAGCCGCACTGCCTGATCGTCACGGACGGGACGGCCTGCGATGTCTACCGTGACGGATCGTATCTCGAGATGATGACGACGGTCCCGACAGCGGCGGAATACGACCTGCTGCCGGAAGAGATCGACGCCGCCGATCACCCGGATCTTTTTGAGACGGACACCGGTCCGCTTCAGGAAAAAGCGAACATGCTCGACACGGTACTCATCCAGTACGGGCTCCTGATGGCGCTGAACAAGGACGGCAGCCGGACGCAGGCGATGCGAGAGACAATCGAGCAGATCACGCAGATCATTCCGGAAGGCGATGAACGCATCTACCGGCAGCTCGGATACGCTCTGTTCGCGACATCCCGCGAAGACCTGTCCGACTCGTGCCGCAGGGCGCTCGCAGCCGCACTCGCGGTGAACACCCGTCTCCGCATGGTGAACGCCGATGATTTTTCGACGGTGCCGCAGCTCCTCGTCACCGCGTTCGAAGAAGAACTGCGGAGCGAGATCTTTACGAAATACCTTGACGGGCTGAAGGAGGACCCGATCGACGAAGACCGGTCGGACCCGCTCGGAGTCGGAAAAGCCGTGCGGGAGGGACGCCTCCTCACCGCCGAAGAGATGACCGCCTCCCTGGAACGCCTCGCCAAAAAGCCTCCGGTCACGTACAGCCTGCGCCTGATCGAGCAGGTGCAGCAGGACGGCTGGGACCCGGCGGAGCTTTCCGATGAGAACTTCATCATGCAGATCAAGGCGTATTTAAGCGGCGCCAGAAACCGGCCGCGCAAAAAGCTCTCGGATGATTTCGCCGAGCAGAAGATCAGCGAGACTGCGCTCCTGCTGGGGCAGTTCCTGAACTGCCGGAAGCTCTCGGCGGCGGAATAAAAAAAGAACAACTGAAGCAAAAAACATCAGAGGCCTGCTGCCGCATTTTCCGCGGCATAGGCCTCGTTTTCTTTCCATCATTGAGTTTCGGATCACGTCGTCGATTCCATGAACGTATGGAACGTGCTCTCGCTGTACGATCCGGTCACGAGCTTCCTCGGAAGAGCGCTCCAGGTGGACAGTGTCGTCACACGTCCTTCCGTCTCCGTAAAGGCACAGTCGAGTCCGGCGTTCTCCACCGCAGCCTGCCCGTCCGTCGTGACGTCGCCGTCCGGATAGGCAAACGCGTCATTCGTTCCGAGGATCTGCGAGCACTTCGTGAGATCCTCTTCAATCTTGTCCTGCGTCATATCCGCCATCACCGTATGACCGGTATTATCTTTACTCATCGAATCCATGTCATACGAATACGATTCGAAGAGGACGTAGGACCCTGCGTATTTCGTGATGATCGAATCCGCATTCTTTTTCCCCACAAGGAACACAGTCCCCGGCACCTTCTCTTCATCGAACGCCGAGATCGCGTTTTTCAGGAAATCGCTCCCGCTGTCGTCCACGGTGATGATGACGCTCTTCACCGGGAGATGGATCTTCCCGTCGAGATAGGCGCGAAGCTCCTTGTAGCTCGGGAAATAGTAGCCGTTGTCCTTCAGATACTTCAGTTCGATCTGAAAATCATCCACGGAAACATCGCCGCTTTCCAGCACATCCGGTGTATCCTCATCGCTGTAGATGTTCTTGTAGCGCAGTACGGTCACCTGTGTCGCGGCGACATATTCGCTCTGAGACACGACGCGGACCGTCCGCGTGACGCTTTTCTTCAAATAGTTGTCTTTAAAGGTATATTTGATCTTATACGTGCCCGGCTTGGACGTATCGACCGTTCCCGACTTCTGGTATGTCTCGATCGGACCGTTGTCCCGATCCACGGCATACGCGCCGGATTCGACGTACGGATCGCCCTCCCGCACGATCGTTTCTTTTGACCCCTTCAGCGTGACGACCAGCTTGTCCGGATTGACCACGTGCACGACGCGGCGCACGATCTTGTTCGCAAACGTATAGGAAATCGCGTAGTCCCCCGCCTTCTTCGTATCGACGGTCCCGACCTTCTTCGCGGCCGGGATGTTCGTCCCCGGATCCTTGTACGTGTCACCGACGCTGATCGTGATCTCCTCTGCGCCCTTCAGCTTCAGGTCGACGCTGCTCCGGACCATGAAATACATCACGATCGTCATGACCGCCAGGATGATCGCGAGAAGGATCACAGTATCCCTCATCGTCTGTCTGTCATATCGAAACATTGCTATCACCTCTCACGGATCCCCGGAGAGGCTGTGTCCCCCCATTCTTTCTTCGTTTCTATATTGAGCAACTCAATTTTACCACAACCTTAAAGAAAAATTAAGATTTATATTGACTATAGGTAAAATTTTGACAAAACGGGACAAAAGGAACAAAAAGAAAGACAGGAAGGCTCCGCCGGGATTCGGACCGTTCCCGGAGAACCCTCGCTTCCGACGTCTTTTTCTTCATTCTTCAAAGCAGGATGGTCTTCGAATCGTCCCCGCTCCGGCGCTTCTGCCGCGCTTCCGCTTCCCGCGCCTGGCGCGCCTTTTCTTCTTTTGCCCTCTCGACATATGCACGGGCGGCCAGGACCGGGAGATCCTTGTTTTTCCCCTCGACCGGCCCGACGACCTTTGCCGGGCTCCCGAGGACAAGCGAGCCGTCCGGAACTACAGTCCCCTGCGTGAGGAGCGATCCGGCGCCGATGATGCAGCCCTTCCCGATCCGGCATCCGTTCATGATGATCGCACCCATCCCGACGAGCGTCCCGTCATCGATCGTGCATCCGTGGATCAGCGCCGAGTGGCCGACCGTCACGTCGTTTCCGATCCGGACCGGATGCCCCATGCTCGCGTGGACCATGACGAGATCCTGGATGTTTGTGCGTTCGCCGATTTCGATATCCGTGAAGTCCCCGCGGAGCACGGCGTTGAACCAGATCCCGCTGTCCTTCCCGATCGTGATATCGCCGTTCAGCACAGCGCCTTCCGCGATAAAAACGCTTTCATCAATATGATTCATGTTGTGTCACCTCGATCAGTTCTTTCTTTAGCTTCAAAAGCCAGTCGTCAAACGATCCGCCGATGAAGACCGGGATCTCTTCCCGGTACATCCTGCCGGAATAGGCTTCATGCGGGAAGCGGACGAACGCCGTCCCGCTGTCCTCCGGAAGCAGACGCCGGTAGACGGGATCCGCGATCACGAGATCCGCTTTGTCCACGGCTTCTTTGATCTCTTCCTCCCGGTACGTCATCGGATCGTTCTTTCGGAGCATGCCCGCGCTCCGCTCCGTCGGGCAGATCAGCGAAACGGAAAGCTCCGGAACAAGTTCCTCCAATGCGTAACGAAGTGATCCGGCGAAGACCGGTTCCCCGATCACCAGGGCCCGGACATCGGCGGGACGCGCCGCGCCTTCCGGGAGTTCTGCAGTATCGTCCGAGCCGCCCGTTTTTTCCGCAGCGCTGTCCGCGTCGCCCATTCCGAGGATCCGACTTTTTCCGTCCTCCGCCGCACACTGGAGCAGCGCGCGGACGGTTTCCTGCGCCCGGCTTCCGATCGGGAGGCCTTCCACATACGGGATCCCGTACGTTTCCTCCATCCACTCCGCGAGGTCGATCGCGACCGAGGAGCAGAGCAAATTCACATCCGCCTCCGGGGCCTTCTCGAGCACCTCCGGCTTGTCGCCCATCGACCATACGCTGACGAGATCAAGGCCGTCGGACGACGCGAAGCGGCGGAGCGCCTCAACATTCCCGACGATGGAAAAATCGAGCGGCGTCACACCGAGCAGATTGACGCGGACCGGCTCGTGAACGCTCCGGTCCTTCTTCTCCGGCGCCGGCAGGAACTCCTGCGCCCACCGGAGGTACGCCTGATTCGCCCCGTGCACATACGTCTTCATCCCGCTCGTCCGGAACGCGAACGTGGGGATCCCTGTTTTTTCCTGAATCAGATGCGCGATGCCGCGGAAATCTGTCCCGATCATCGTCGCGACGGGAGAGCCGAACACCGCGATGAAGCGCGGATGCTTTTCCTCCGCGACCGTCACGATATCCCGGATCAGCTTGTCGTCATCGCCCATGATCGCGTCGAACTCCGTGATCCCGGAGATGTAGATCATGCTGTCGATATCATACCACCGGGGCTCGTCGTGCGTCGCGTACGTCGAGTTGCAGCCCGACGCGTCGTGCATGACGATCAGGCCGCCCAGCTCATAAAGCGCCGAGCAGACCCCGTAAAGATCCGCCGAATAGTTCACCAGTCTGACCGAAACCTGTTTCATGGCCTGCACCCCTTCGCCTTGATCTGGATCAGCCGGCGCGTATCCTTCGGGGCCGACGCCGCGTCTCCGATCTGTTCCGCGAGTTCCCGGATCCCTGTGTATCCGATCAGCCCGCTGTTCGCGACCAGATCCACAAAGTTCTCCGTCCCGGAAAAATACGCCGCCCGCTGCCCGATCGCGAGGATCCTTTTTCCCTCCTCGTTCCGGTCCATGTACCGGCTCCGGTGATGCGTCATCGAGCAGAGCGTGAGATCCGGATCGTGCTCCTTCAGCCACGCCGCCGCATCCTCATCGCCCGGAAGGATCGCGTCCGTATAGACCGTCGTCACATCGAAGCCATGGGACAAAAGGAGACGGGCAAGCCCCAGCGGCCGCGGTGTCCCGACCGCATCGATCCGGACCTCCATCCCGTCCGTTTTTTTCCGCGCCTCGTCGAGCGCCCGCTCCGCCTCTTCCCGAAGCGACGCGAGATCCGGCATCGGCGCCCCGGTCTTTTCCGCCAGCGCTCGGAGCGACGCCTCGATCTCATCTCCGTCCCAGCTGTACGGCAGGTAGAACGGTTCCTGCCCGAGACGGGCGTTCAGCGACCGCGCGCATTCTTTTGCCACCGGCCAGTTGTAGATGTTCAGGGAAGCTTTCGCGAGCTCCTGATACTCCTCGTACGTCCGCGTCCGGCAGAGGTCCCCGACCGTGTACCCCGCGTCTTCGAGCATCCGGACCGGCTCCGAACCGCGGCGGAGCGCGTAGTAATTCCCGACGAAATTGACCCGTTTCGGATCCTTCTCCGCCGGCTTCAGCGCCGCGTAGTTCTGACGCCACTGCACCTCTTCATAGTTGAGCCGCGTCTTCCGCATCGTGCAGTTCATGTACGCCCGGACAAAATCGACGCCCGGGAAACGCCGCTCCAGTTCACTGAAGATCAGATCGAGATCGACCGCGAGAAAATGGTGGATGCAGCTCGTATAGATCATGACGAGCGGCGGCAGCGCCGGAAGCTTGTGCAGCACATCGGTGACGCCCTCGACAAAAAGTGACTCCATCTGATCGCCGATCACGTCCTGTTCTTCGACCGTAACCATGGAGAACCGGTCCAGTCCTCCGTCTTCCTCAGCGGAGAGCACGACGCCGCGCAGACAGCATTCCGGGCACACGAAGATCATATGGGCCCCCGGGATCAGCATCGGCGTGTGCGCGATGGTCCAGGTCCCTCTCGCCGGCGGTGTGTATTCCAGGCCGATATAGAACGGCATCTCCCGGTCCGCGTCCGCGATCCGGCACGATCTCCGGTCCGGCGCGGCGGAAGGCGGCAAACAGCACGCCTCGCTGCTCCGCTTCAGATCGATCATGCGCGGCCTCCTTTCCCGGTGCCGGCAGAGGATCCGGCGGAACGGGCTTCTTCCACACTCCCGCTCTCCAGTCCCGAAACCGGACGGATCTCTGCGCCTTTTTCCCGCTCTTCTTCCAGGATGCGGTCCGCGAGCTCCCGGTACATCGCCGCCGCCGGGCTGTCCGGGAACGCTTCCATCACCGTCTGATGTGCTTCGTCCGCCTCCTGCACAAGCTCAGAGTAATCCAGCTGTCCGATGATGTCCGAACCGATGTCCCGGCAGAGCTTCTTTACATTCTCTTCTTCGTTCTTCACGTTCCGGCGGTTCACGATCACGCCGCCGAGCGTCGCGTAGCCACGTTTCTGGAACGTGTCGACCGCGAGTGCGATGTTCATCGCCGCATGGATCGCCATCGCTTCTCCCGACGTCAGGATGAACACGCGGTCGGCGTAGCCTTCGCGGATCGGCATGGCAAAGCCGCCGCACACCACGTCGCCGAGCACGTCGAACAGCACGATGTCCGGCTGATAGACCTCGTATGCTTTTTTCTCTTCCAGAAGTTCAAACGCCGCGATGATGCCGCGCCCGGCGCAGCCGAGCCCCGGTGTCGGCCCGCCGGCCTCCACGCAGAGCACGCCCCGGTATCCTTCTGTGACCAGTTCCTCCAGCTTCGTCGCGCGGTTCTTTTCGCGCATCAGGTCCATGACGGACCGCTTCGCGGAGCCGTGATGCAGGTTCATGGTCGAATCCGCTTTCGGATCGCAGCCGATCTGAAGGACACGGTATCCTTTTTCCGCAAAGCTGACCGCGAGGTTCGAGACGGTCGTCGACTTTCCGATCCCGCCTTTTCCGTAAAATGCAAGCTTGATCATAGGGCTCCTCCTAACAGATCCGCGGGAGCAGTTCGCCGCCCGGCTCCGGCAGCATGGTCTCGCTCCCGATGGCGGTCTTCATGATGACTTTTCCGGCGCGCTCCTCTGTGACTTCCCCGATCGTGACAGCGCCTTCCGAGTATTTCTCGGAGCGGAGCGCGTTCAGGACATTCTGCTCTTCTTCCGGCGGACAGAACACGACGAGGCGGCCTTCGCATGCCAGATAGAGCGGCTCGAGCCCGAGCATGCCGGTGACGCCCGCGACGGCAGGATCCACCGGGATCTTCGTCTGATCCAGACGAATGCCGACGCCGCTCTGGGACGCGATCTCGTAGAGGACGGTCCCGACGCCGCCTCTCGTCGCGTCGCGGATCACATGAATGTCGGATGTCTCGCGGAGCATCGCCTGAACGGGGCCGACGAGCGGTGCGCAGTCACTCGTCACATCGCTTTCGATCTGGAACTCGTCGCGGGCGAGGAGGATCGCGCAGCCGTGCCGCCCGACGTCGCCGGTGACGATGATCTTATCGCCCGGCTCCGCCCGGTCCCCGGCCGGCCGAACGCCGTCCGGGAGAAAGCCGATCCCCGTCGTGTTGATGAACACACCGTCGACCTGGCCTTTTCCGGCGACCTTCGTATCTCCGCAGACAATCCGGACACCGGCTTCCTCGGCCGTTTTCGCCATCGCCGCCGCGATCTCGTCCAGGTCGTCCATCGAAAATCCTTCTTCAATGACAAATGCGCACGAAAGATACTCCGGCTTCGCGCCCATGCAGGAAAGGTCATTGACCGTGCCGCAGATCGAAAGCTTCCCGATGTTGCCGCCGGCGAACCGCCACGGCGATACGATGAAGCCGTCGGTCGTCATCGCCATGGAGCCGGATCCCGCCGGGAGCACCGCGGCGTCGTCGGCCGTCAGATACGGATTCTCGAAATAGTTCCGGAAGATCTTGCCGATCAGCTCATTTGTCTTTTTTCCCCCGCCCCCGTGGGCGAGTGTTACGACATCATTCATATGGATACCTCCAGGATCAGATACTGTATTTATAAAACGCGGAGCAGGCGCCCTCGCCGGAGACCATGCAGGCCCCGACCGGCTCTTCCGGCGTGCAGACTTTTCCGAACAGCGGACATTCCGACGGCAGGAGATCGCCGCGGAGGACATCGCCGCAGCGGCAGCCCGGATTCGGGCGCGCTGTCATCTTCGGCACCTGGAATTTCTTCCGGGCGTCGAACGCTTCATACTCCGGCGCCAGTTCGAGGCCGGAGTCCGGGATGACGCCGATCCCCCGCCACTCGGCATCGCACGGGCGCATGACGCTCCGGATGAGCGCCTGTCCCGGACGGCTCCCCTCTTCAGTCACGACCCGCGGGTAGCAGTTCCGGAAGAACGGCTTCCCTTTCGGGAGTTCCGTCAGAACAACGGCGAGAGCCGTCAGGATCTCGGGCGCGGTAAAGCCCGTCACGACGCCGGAGATCCCTTCCTTCATCAGTTCCTGATAGATCGCGGTCCCGGTGACGACGCTGACATGGCCCGGATACAAAAATGCGTCCGCGGAGTCCTTCAGCGTGCGGTAAGCGTTGTCCATCGTTTTGTTCGCGGTCAGAAGACTGAAGTTCGGGATGTTTTTCTCTTTCGCCTGACGGACGGCGACGCAGGAGATCGGGGTCGTCGTCTCGAATCCGACGGCGAGGAACACGACGTCGCGGTCCGGATGCTCTTCCGCGATCTTCAGTGCATCGAGCGGCGAATACACCGGGCTCACGGACGCTCCTTCCGAGCGGGCCGCCGCCAGGCTTTTTTCGCTCCCCGGGACGCGGATCAGATCGCCGAACGTCGTGATCACGGCGCCTTTTTCCAGAGCGAGCCACACGGCTTCGTCGATATAGTCCGTCGGCGTGACGCAGACAGGGCAGCCCGGGCCGGAGATCAGTTTCACATTGTCCGGGAGCAGGCCCCGGATCCCGAAACGGAAGATCTCGTGCGTATGGGTGCCGCAGACCTCCATGATCCGGACCGGGCGCCCGCTGTAGCTCTGAATGATGCGGACCGCTTTCTCTGCGGTGCTTTCCAAGGGCGTACCTGCCGCGTCTTCCGCAAACTGTTTAGGATCGTTCATCTTCCAGCTCCTTCATCACTTCGGCGGTCTCTTCTTCGTCGCTCGACGTGATCTTCGCGATCGCCATGCCGGCATGCACCATCACGTAATCGCCCGGTTCGAGGCCGTCGATCATCTCGGACGACACTTCACGCGCTGCACCGCCCGCGTCGATCACGGCGACGCCGTCTTTCACTTTTTTCACTTTCGCAGGAAGTCCCACACACATATCTATCACCTGTTTCCTTTCTTTCGTTCGAGCTCCATCATCCCGGCCAGGGCCTGCCCCGGCGCGATCCCTCCGTCATTCGGCGGGAGAAGGGAGTGAAGGAGCACGGTAAATCCGTCTTTCTGGAGTCTGTCTTTTGTCAGCCGGACGAGTAGGCGGTTCTGCATCACGCCGCCGGTCAGGCAGACCAGCGAGCAGCCGGTCTCGCGGCGGCACGCGCGGCAGCCCTCGAGGATCATCGAAGAGACCGCGAGATGAAAATCGTACGCGAGCCGCTCCGGGTCCGATCCGGAGAGCATCTGGCCGGTCAGATACCGGATCAGGTTTTCCTCCGGGATCCGGAAGAGATCGCCGTCGCGTCGGACCTCTGCAAGAGAATCCATCAGCACGGCATCGCTCAAAACGAACTGCTGTCCGTCTTCTGTCAGGATCGACAATCCGGAACCCGCATCGGTCCGGGACCCGCCGCCGGAATTCCGGCGATCCCGGTCCTTACGCGAAACGCGTTTTTCGTAGCGCTCCGCGGCGAATTCGAGGACCATCGACGCTTCGCCTTCGCACGTCGACTCCCGCCGGAAGCCGAGGATCGCGGAGGCCGCGTCGAACAGGCGGCCGCACGATGTCGACCGGACGCAGTTCACATGGGAACGCAGCATGCTGTCCAGCATCTGAAGTTCCTTTTTGCCGCAGATACGGAGGCGCCGGATCTGTTTCCCCGCTTCCGTCAGATTTCCTTTTTTGTCAAACGCACTTTCGCCCTGTGCCTGAAGGATGAGTGCCGCTGCGACGCGCCAGCCCTCCCGGGAAGCGAGGTCTCCGCCCGCCTGGACGAACGTCCCGATGCTTCCCGCCCGACGGAATCCGTCAAGATCCGACATCAGGAATTCGCCGCCCCAGACGGTGCCGTCCGTACCGTATCCGGTCCCGTCGAACGAGACGCCGATGACCGGTCCCGGAACATCGTTCTCCAGCATACACGACAGGACGTGAGCGTAGTGGTGCTGCACGTGGATCACCGGGAGTCCGAGGCCCTCCGCGACCTGAACCGAGTTGTACCGCGGATGCATATCGCACGCGACCGCTTCCGGCCGGATCTCAAGGAGTTCCTCCATCCGCGCGACCGCGCTTTCCAGCGCGTCGACGCTCCTTAAGTCTGCGAGATCCCCGATGTACGGCGAGGTATAGTAGAGGTCCCCTGTCGCCAGGCAGAACGTGTTTTTCAGTTCCCCTCCGATGCCGAGCACGCGGCTTTCGGTCTCGATCGACGACAGGAACGGGAGCGGGGCGTACCCGCGCGACCGGCGGATCATGTACGGCTTTCCTTCCAGCCAGTCCATGACGGAATCATCCGCCCGGAGCCGGATCTTCCGGTCATTGCTCAGGATCACGTCGCACAGTGGCTGCAGCCACTCCCGCGCATCGTCATCGGTGCGGCAGATCGGGGCGCCGGACGGGTTCCCGCTCGTCATCACGAGGCAGTCCGGCATCGACTCGCCGTCCGGGAAGTCGAACAGCAGCATCTGGACCGGCGCGTACGGCAGCATGACGCCGACCGTCGGATTCTCCGGCGCGATGAGATCCGTGACGCGCGGCCGCTTCTCCTTCGGGAGCTTCGGATCATCCTGCCGGCGCTCGAGCAGCAGGATCGGTTTCTGCGGACCGGTCAGGATCTCCTCCTGCCCCGGCCGGATGACGCACTCCCGCTTTACGGTCTCGAGATCGCGCATCATCAGGGCAAACGCTTTGAACGGCCGGTTTTTCAGCGTACGGAGCCTGCGGACTGCGGCTTCGTTCGTCGCGTCCACACAGAGGTGAAACCCGCCGATCCCCTTGATCGCGGCGATCCCTCCGTTCCGCACGACATCCCGGACACACATCAGCGCGAGGTTCCCGGTGTAATGCCCGTCCAGCGTGTAGAGCTCCGGCCCGCAGTCGTTGCAGCAGACCGGCTGCGCATGATACCGCCTCGTCGCCGGATCTGTGTACTCCGCCTCGCACTGCGGACACATCGGAAATTCACCCATGCTTGTACGCACCCGGTCGTACGGCATCGAGTCGAGGATCGTGAGCCGCGGCCCGCATGCCGTGCAGTTGATGAACGGATGCAGATATCTCCGGTTCGTCGGATCAAAAAGCTCCCTCCGGCACTCCGGGCATGTCGCGATGTCCGGCGAGACGAACACCTCGCCCCGCTCCTTTTCGCTCTCGATGATGCGGAACTCCGTATCCCCCTGAACCTCTTTGTCCACGTCAAGGATCTTCAGGATCAGCGACCGCTCCGGCGCGTCGCTGCGCAGGCGCCGGATGAACTCCGCGATCGTATCCGCGTCCGCTTCCGCAAACACCTCCACGTACGGTCCCTTGTTGCACACGCTCCCGCACACGCCGAGCTCCATCGCGAGACGGCTCACGAACGGCCGGAATCCCACGCCCTGCACGATCCCGTAGATGCGGATCATTTTTCTGATCAGGTCTTTCATCACGCCTCCCGACTCGATGTCTCTTCTCTGAGGGACAAAAGGAACCCTTTCTTGATCTTCCGGAGAAATGCGTCTTCGCTGTCCGGCGAGAACACCTGACCGGACACCGCGTAATGCGGCAGTTCGAGGAACGTCCCGGAATACTCCGGAAGCGCGCGTCGCATGACAGGATCTGCCGCGATCACGCGAAAATTCTCGTCCCGGACCAGCCGAATCAGGTCGCTTTCGCCTTCCAGGAAGAGGCAGCCGCCGCCATCCTGAGCCTTCCCGGATCCGCCATCCCGGCCATCTCCGGTTCCCGCATTTCGTCCCTCTCCGCATTCGAAGAACGACGCTTCCGTGATCCTCCCGGAAAACTCCGGCAGCACGCGCTCCATCATCTTCCGCACTTCGTCCGCGAAGAGTTTCTGATGCACGATCAGGATGCCGGCGTCTTCCGGAAAGCCTCCATCCGCCGCCTCCGGCGCTTCTCCCCAGTCTTCATCTGACAAAAGGAATCCGGTGCGGTACGGGATCCCGAAATGCTCGTTCAGATATTCCGCCGGCGCAAGGCCGGACGGCGACACGACGAGATTTTCCTCCGCGTTGAATAGGTCCGGAAGCCGCTCCCATGCGCTTCCCATCCCGAAGATCTCGGCCCGTTTTCCTTCCCTCTGAAAGCGGGCGCGGAGTCGGTCTGCACTGTCCCCCGCCGGGAGGTCGAGCGGTGTCGCGCCCCAGACACCGGTGAACGGCGCCGCTTCTTTTCCGGAGCCGGCCGATTCTTCTTCGGCGCCGACCGTTTCTTCTTCGGCGCCGGCCGCTTCTTTTCCGGAGCCGACAGCCGCTTCCCCGGCGCTGCTTCCCGCCGGATCCCGAAGCCGCTCCGCCAGATGGATCAGCGCGAGGTACGCCTTTTTCTGCCCCTGCTCATACGTCTCCATCCCGTTTGTGTCGACCCAGACCGCCGGCACGCCCGTCTGCTTCTCGATCATCCGGCAGATCGCACGGAAGTCCGTCGCGATGATCGACGGCACCGGCGTCCCGATCAGGCAGACGAAATGCGCGTCCTGCCCCGTGACCGCGTCCGCGATCTTCCGGACCAGCTTGTCGTCCTGTCCGAGGATCGCGTCGATGTCACGAAGGCCCGCCGAGAACACCCGGCTCCGCATCGAGAACCACCGCGGTTCATCGAACCCGCAGATGTTCCCCGTGCACCCGCCGGCGTCACAGATCACGATGACGCCGCCATATTCGAAAAACACGGCCGCCGCCCCGGACTGATCCGGCGCGAACGGAGAAAGATATCGAAACAGCCTCTTCATTTGCGAATCTCCTTTTGTCCCGGTCTCATCTCATGCCTCCCGCTTGGAAAGCGCGCGCTCCATCTCCTTCAGGAGCGCCGTAAAGCCGCGGTGCCCGAACGGTTGCACCTCACTGTTCCACGGGACATTCGCGGCATCCGGGATGTAGATCCCGGCATCCTTTCCGATCGTCAGCTCCACTCCTTCCGGAGGGACAAAATCGACCATGCTCGGCTCGATCCCGGTGTAGATCTCCGTTTCCGGGCTCACCTGCGCGAGCCTCCGGATATACGGGAAGTCCGTCGACGTGACATTCGAAAACACCACTTTCACGGAGAGCCCCATGCCGGTCAGCGACGCGGAGAGCTCGAACGGGTTCGCGTTCGCCATCTCCCCGACGGCGACGCCGGTCCCGCGGTACTTCTCCATGAACGATTCCCGGCAGGAGACCGCCTCCTCGTATGGCTCCCGGTCGTCGATCCCGACGCCGATCGCCGATCCGAACAGCCGGTACTGCTTCCGGATCCGGTCCGGGTCGTACAGGCGCGCGAGCTCAATGTACGGCATCCCGATCCGTTTCCGGAGTTCCTCCGCTCCATACACCGCCTCCGGGTGGAGGACGATGCTGAAATTCGCGTTCCCCATCTCCCGGTATTCCTGGAGCGTCTTTTTGTCCGCGATCTGATGGATCTTCCGGATCCCGGCCTGATGGAGGAGGGCAAAAAGTTCACTCTCCGGATCGAGGGCGGAGAAAAAGCCCATCAGATTCACCGCGTCCGGCTCCACCTTGCCGCGCTCGAGGAGCGAATAGATCGACTTCCGGACAGCGACCATCGGCGGCTTCCGGCCTTCCCGTTCGAGCGCGTACATATAGCTCGGCACGACCAGGACGCCGGTCTCCTCCTGCGCCTTCCGGCAGACGCGTTCGAGATCCGTCCCGAGCAGCGCGTCCGCGCACGTGATGCAGATGACGACCACCTTCGGCTCCGGCTCCGCAACCTCGAGGATCTCCCGGATCGCCTCCGGGATCTCATTCAGATGACGGCCGTTCACGAGGTCGCTCTCGTTCATCAGGAGATAGAACATCCGGTCGACGTATCCCTCCTCCTGGCTCAGGATCGTGGAGTTCCGCCCGCAGCACATCGGGGAGACGAGGAGCATGACGGATTCCGGGATCGTGAGCGCGGCGCGTTTCACGCCAAAGCCGACGGCGCCCGGCGAGTTATATGCCAGGGTCGCAGGCGAGCTGTAGATGAGGTGGCAGTTCGGGATGAACTGCTCCGGGATCCCTTTTCTCCCGTCCTTCTCGATGCGGGCGGCGAGTTCGCCGGCCCGGATGCGGTACGCTGTTCTATTCATTCTCCTTCTCCTGCCGAATCAGCATATCGGCAAGCTCCAGGAACTTCCGGCTGATCGGAAGCTTTGGATCGCCTTCGATCACGGTTTTTCCTTCATCTTCAAACCGGTTGATGTCGTCCGACCTCGGGAGATCGGCGATGATCCGGAGGCCGTACTGCTCCGCGAACGCGGCGGTCTTTTCCTCTTCGTCCGGCACGTTCCGCCGGTTCAGAACGATGCCGAGCACCTTCGCGTAGCTGCGGTCCTCGAAGTTCCGGACCGCCTGGCAGATGTTCCCCGCCGCGTACAGCGCCATTTTTTCCCCGGACGTCACGATCAAAATGTCCTTCGCGTAGCCTTCCCGGATCGGGGCGGCGAACCCGCCGCAGACCACGTCGCCGAGGACGTCGTACAGCACGGCATCCGGTTTTTCGCGCTCGAACAGCTCTTCCTCTTCCAGGATGCCGAACGTCGTCACGATCCCGCGCCCGGCGCAGCCGAGCCCCGGGGTCGGGCCGCCGGTCTCGATGCACCGAACGCCGCCGTAGCCGGTCTTCATCACATCGTCCAGCTCCGGCTCCTCGTCGTACTCCCTCATGTAGTTCATCACGGGGAAGGCCGGGACGCCGCCGAGCAGATTGATCGTCGAATCGGCTTTCGGATCGCAGCCGATCTGGATCACCTTTTTCCCACGGTACGCGAGCGACGCGGAAAGGTTCGCCGTTACGGTCGATTTGCCGATCCCTCCCTTCCCGTAGACTGCGAGCCGGATCATTCCGCGCCGTCCCGGTTCTTCGCGAGCATCGTGCGGACGCTCACGTTCGGGATGCGCCCGAGTTTCCCGGTCATCGCGTTCACTTCATCGCTCTCCCCGTCCAAGATCAGGGACATGACCGAAAGGTTCCGTTCTTTATACGGGATGCCCATGCGGGCGACAACGATGTCCCGGTACTCGTGGAGCACCGCGTTGACCTTTTCCGCCTGCTCCAGGTCCTCCACAAAGATCCCGAGGATCCCGAGACGCTTTCCTTCTTTCACACTGCTTTTCGCATCCATAAAAAAATCCTTTCCGCTGATCACGTGGAAAGGATCTTCCGCCGGACCTTTTTGTCCGACCCGTATCTGCTCCCTTCCCGCTCAGCATTTCTTCACGGTCAGCCGAAGTTTACTTAATTATACTGTGATTCCGTCAAGTCCGCAAGCTCGTCCGCGAACGGTTCGATGCTCCGGTCCAGGATCCCGTGCATCTTCGCGATCGCGATCCCGTAGTTGATCATCGGTACGCCCTGCTCCTCCGCCCGGCGGTACCGGTACTGCATTTCCTGCTCATTCAGCATGCAGCCGCCGCAGTGGACGATCAGGCGGTACCCTTTGAGATCGTCCGGGAATCCCCGCCCTGATGTGAACTGAAATTCCGGCTCGCACCCTGCATAGGAGCGGATCCAGTCCGGGATCTTCACGGTCCCGATGTCATCGCACTGGCGGTGATGCGTGCAGCCCTCCGAGATGAGGACCCGGTCGCCGTCCTGAAGATGCGAGAGCACCCCGGTGTTTTTCACCGCGCTCCTGAGGTTCCCTTTCCTCCGCGCGACGAGAATCGAAAACGACGTGAGCGGTACGTCCCGCGGCACGACTTTGGAAACGAGTCCGAACGCCTGCGAATCCGTCACGACCATCCGCGGCTTCCAGCCAGCCGCTTCCATCGCCCGCTCGAGCTCCGTCTCCCGCGTGACGAGCGCCAGCCCTCCGGCATCCAGCACCTCACGGACCGCCATCTGCTCCGGCAGGATCAGCCGCCCTTTTGGCGCCGCCGAATCGATCGGGCATACCAAGACCACCCGGTCCCCCGCGTTCAACAGATCCGAAAACATCACCGCTTCATGCGCCTTGTCCGCGCCGGACGCCGCCTCCGCGATCAGATCCTTCAGCTCCCGGACGTGATATCCCGTCCTGGCACTGACCCGGATCACCCGATTTTTCGGAATGCCCTCCGGGATCGGCGCCTTCTTCTCCGGAAGATCCGCCTTGCTGAGCGCGAGGACAAAAGGGATCCCTTTGTCCCGGAACAGCCGGATCAGATCCCGGTCCGCCTCGGTCAGGCCGTTCCCCGACTCGGCGACGAGGACCGCGACGTGCGTCGAACGGAGCACCTCCTTCGTCTTTTCCACACGAAGCTCCCCGAGCGCCCCGGTATCGTCGATCCCCGGCGTGTCGATGATCACGACCGGCCCGAGCGGCAGGAGCTCCATCGCCTTCCGCACCGGATCCGTCGTCGTCCCCGCGGCGTCCGAGACCACCGCCATATTCTGACCGGTCACCGCGTTCACCAGACTGGATTTCCCCGCGTTCCGAACCCCGAAAAAACTGATCTGAAGCCGCTCGGCTGACGGCGCATCATTGAGTCCCATCCGCTCTTCCATCCTTTCCTTTTCGTACGTCGCCGCGGCCGATCTCGATCCGGCATCCCGCCGCCCGCACTCTGTTTTCCAGATCGATCCGTCCCGCCTTCGCGTCGTCCTCGATCCCGATCTTGTTATCGTAAAGCGCATAGTCGCTCCGGACGTCTCCCGGCGAGAGATTCGGCATCACGACATTCGCCCCCGCCCGGATCCCTTTTTCCCGTCCCGTCGGATCGATCGTCCCGAGCGCTGTCGTCGCCGGCAGCAGCACCTCCGGCTCGATCAGGCGGATGAGGGACAAAAGGTAGCAGGTCAGCTCCAGCGTCCCTGCCGACCGGTCCGCGAACGGTGTGTCGTGATGCGGGATGAACGGGCCGATCCCGCACATGTCCGGCCGGAACGTCTCGATGAATTTCATCTCGTGCGCCAGGATCTCTGTCGTCTGCCCGGGCGATCCGACCATGAAGCCGCTCCCGACCTGGAATCCTTCGTCCCGGAGCGCCTGAAGGCAGTCCATCCGATGCTGCCACGACAGCTCCGGCGGATGCAGCATCCGGTAATGCTCTTCCGAGACGGTCTCATGGCGGAGCAGATAACGCTCTGCCCCCACCCGGAACAGCCGGTGGTAGCTTTCCCGGCTCCGCTCCCCGACGGAAAGCGTCACGCAGCAGTCCGGATAGCGGGCTTTGATCTCATGAATGATCCCTCCGAGGATCTCATCCGTGAAATACGGATCTTCTCCTCCCTGCAGCACAAACGTCCGGAATCCGAGCCGGTAGCCGTTTTCGCAGCAGGACAGGATCTCGTCCTCCGTCAGTCGGTAGCGGTGGAGATGCGGATTGCTCCGCCGGATGCCGCAGTACAGGCAGTCGTTCCGGCAGTAATTCGTGAATTCGATCAGGCCTCGGATATACACGGTTTTCCCGTAGACCCGGTCCCGGGTCCGCGCCGCCTTCTCCGCGAGGATCTGCGCGGCCGGCTCCGTACGTTCTTCGATGAGACGCTGATATTCCCGGGTCTCCAGTCGGTGCTCATGTTCCAGTCTCTCTATCAGTGAAAAAACGTCTCTTCCCATATCCCCCGGCTTTCCCGCGCCCGCAAAGAGCGGAGCGCTCCTGACGCGGCAGCACCGGTCCTTTCGGAAAAGGCCGGGCGTCCTTTACGTCTTTGTCTAATTGATACCCTTTTGTTCCTATAAAAATCACCGATCGTCTCCCCAAAGGAGATAACCGGTGACAAGATTTCATCGAATCAGAAGATATCCGGCATCTTCCACGCGAAGTGGTCGGTGTGGAGAAGCGCCTCGGCCCGTTCGGATCCGGGGCTCCCCAGGTAATTCCGGTAGCACGCCTTGATCGACGGGTTCTCGTGGCAGAAGCGGAGATCCATGTTCTGATCGAGATCATGCAGCACTTCGCCGCGCTCGCCGTACAGCTCGACGCCGTCGTGGATCGGCTGTCCGCCGCCGCCGACGCAGCCGCCCGGACATGCCATGACCTCGACAAAATCGTAATCCGCCTGACCCTGCCGGAGAAGATCCAGCATCTTGTGTGCGTTCGCCAGGCTGTTCACGACCGCGACCTTCATGTCCCGTCCGTTCAACTCGAACTCCATCTCTTTCCAGCCTTCCGGTCCGCGGACGTTCTTGAACGCGTCCGGATCCGGGTTGCTCCCGGTCGCCATGTAGTATGCCGTCCGGAGCGCCGCTTCCATGACGCCTCCGGTCGCTCCGAAAATCGTTCCACCGCCGCTTCCGATACCGAGCGGGGTGTCGAGCTCCTGCTCCTCCAGCTTATACGGATCGACGTTCATCATCCGCATCAGCTTGCAGAGCTCTCTCGTCGTGAGAGCAAGATCGACATCCGGATCACCGGACGCATCCCGCATCGTCGGGAGTGCACATTCTGCCTTCTTCGCCACGCACGGCATCACCGAAACGCTGAAGATCTTCGACGGATCCACGCCGATCAGCTCCGCATACCAGCTCTTGGCGATCGCCCCGAACATCTGCTGCGGGGATTTCGCTGTTGACAGGTGGGAATTAAATTCCGGATAACGGCTCTTGATGTAGCGGATCCATCCCGGGCAGCAGGATGTGAACATCGGCAGCTTCGCCTCCGGATCCTTCAGACGCTCGAGGAACTCGTGCGCCTCTTCCATGATCGTCAGATCCGCGGAGAACGTCGTGTCGAAGACGTAGTCGAACCCGATCCTGCGGAGCGCGTCCGCCAGACGTCCGACCGTCGCGTATTCTGGATCCAGTCCGAATTCTTCCCCCCAGGCGGTCCGGATCGCCGGCGCCACCTGGATGACCGTGATCCGCTCCGGATCCTCGATCACATCCATCATCCTATACGTATCGTCCCGTGCGTTGAGCGCTCCGACCGGGCAGTGCGTGATGCACTGGCCGCAGAGCGTGCAGCCGGATTCCTCCAGCGACTTCGCGCCGGAAACATCGACCGTCGTACGGGAGCTCGTGTTCATCACGTCCCAGATATTGCAGTTCTGGACCTTCTCGCAGACCTGGATGCAGCGCATGCATTTGATGCACTTAGTGTAATCGCGGATCAGCGGGAAGGTCGGATCCCCCTTCTGCGGCGGGATCTTCTTCGGATACGGGAGTTCGTGTACGTTCATGTCGCTCGCGAGCCGCTGCAGTGTGCAGTTCCGGCTCCGCGGACATACGGTGCACTCACTGTTATGCTCGGACAGGATGAACTGCAGGTTGTCCGTCCTCGCTTTCCGTGCGCTGCGGCTGTTCGTGTGGATGACCATACCGTCCTCCAGCACGGAGTTGCAGGCCGCGATCAGCTTGTCAAAGCCCTCGACCTCGACGACACAGATCCGGCAGGCCGCGATTTCGTTGATATCCTTGAGGAAGCAGAGAGTCGGGATATTGATCCCGACGCTTCTCGCCGCCTCGAGAACGGTCGTTCCTTCCGGGACCGTCAGATTGATTCCATCTATCGTTACGTTTACCATTGATCCTCCCTGCCGCCTTTAAATCTTCCGAAACCGTAGTAGTCACATCTCAGACACCGGCTGGATTCCTGATGCGCCTCGACCGGCGTCATGCAGAGTTCCATCAGATCCGTATCGTGGATGCGTTCATACGCCGGGCGCTCCTTGCTGTTGATCCGTCCGATCGGATCAAAGTCTTCCAGGATCGCGGTCGGTACCGTCACATCCGCTTCGATCTTATGGTGGTAGCCGAGCGTCTCATCGATGTTCGCCGCCGCGACCTTGCCGGCCGCGACCGCCATGATGACCGTCGCCGGACCGGTAACGCAGTCACCGCCCGCGTACAGACGGTCCATTTCCTTGACGTTGCCGGAATCGTAGGTTTCAATGTTGCCCCACTTGACAGGGAGACCGACTTCCGCGAAGTAGTCGCTGTCGACTCTCTGGCCGACTGCCATCAGGACGACATCGCACGGGACGCGTTCTTCCGGCTGATCCGAATCCAGCGGTACCGGGCGGCCGTTCTTGATCGGTCCGACGATCTGCGGCTTGCACCACAGCGCCTTGACCTGATCGTTCTCGTCGACTTCGATCCGCTTCGGTGCATACAGCTGATGGATCTCGCAGCCGTCCGCGACAGCGCCGTCGATCTCGCTCGGGATCGCGGTCATATCGTCTCTTCTTCTGCGGTACGCGATGCTGACGGATTTCGCGCCGAACCGGATCGCGGAACGGGCCGCATCCATCGCGACGTTCCCGCCGCCGACCACGACGACTTCCTTGCCGGTGAAGTCCGGGTTCTTTCCGTCACCGATATCACGGAGCATATACACCGCGGAAATGACCCCTTCGGATTCCTCCCCCGGGATATTCAGCTTCCGATCCTTCTGCGCGCCGATCCCGATGAATACGGAGTCGTACTCTCTCTGAAGGTCCGCGAGCGCGACGTCTGTTCCGATATTGACGTTCGTTTCATATTCGATCCCGAGGTTCAGGATCCCGTCGATCTCTTTGTCCAGGATATCCTTCGGGAAACGGTAATTCGGGATGCCGTAGCGCAGCATGCCGCCGAGCTTCGCTTTTTGTTCGAAGATCTTGACGCTGTGGCCCATCAGAGCCAGGTAATAGGCGCACGTCAGGCCTGCCGGTCCGCCGCCGATCACGGCGATCCTCTTGCCCGTCGCCGGCGCGCACTTCTCTTCGATCCTCGCGTCCTCGTGCTCCACGGCAAACCGCTTCAGCCCGCGGATGTTGACCGGGTCGTCGATCAGCGTCCGCTTGCAGCGCGATTCACAAGGATGCTCGCAGACGAGTCCGCACGCCGCCGGAAGCGGATTGTCCTTCCGGATCAGCTTGACCGCTTCATTGTATTTCCCTGCATGGATCAATGCGATGTAACCAGGGACATCGACACCTGCCGGACAGTGCGACCGGCACGGTACCGCCTGGTTCTTGATGCTTGCGGCGCATCGACCGTACAGAATATGCTCTTCAAAGTCCTCACGGAAGCCCCTGACACTCTTCAGGACCATGTTCGCCGCTTCATAGCCGATCGCGCAGTCCGAAGAAGAGCAGATGCTCTCGGAGATCGTTTCGATCGTTTCCAGCGTATCCATGGTCGCGTTGCCGTCCAGCACGCTGTCCATCAGCTCGATCAGCCGTGCGAGCCCGATGCGGCACGGCACACATTTCCCGCAGGACTGCGAATGCGAGATCCGGAGGAACGATGATGCCAGGTCGACCGGACAGACTCTCAGCGGACTCGAGACGATCTTATGTCCGAGGTCTTTATAGAGCTCTTCTACCGTTGATTCACCTTCATTTTTTGAGACGATGCTCAATCTGCTCATAAATATCCCCTTACCTGTAAATGAAAGTAGTAAACCATAACTGCCCGGCAGCCGACGTCAGATCGGGAGCGGGCTCCAATACATTCCTAAGGCGCGCGAAAACCTGTTCACACGCCCTTTAACATTCTATATTATGTATGCAAAAATAGCAATTGATTCCTGAAAGAAAAATAGTGGATTTTGACGGTTGTCATTTTCCGATCCCGCCGGCGGAAACGGCTCCCGCAGCGCCTCCTCCAGGTATTATTTTTTCCACTCCTTCATCCTGCCTTTGACAAAAAAATACGTGAGCGGCACGAGGTACATATAGCAGGCGTACGGGATGCACGTGAAGTCCGTTCCCATGAACTCCATCGGCACGATGAACCCGATGCACCACGGCACGAGGCAGGACAAAAGGATGACGGAATTCTCCATGTCGATCGCGAGTTCCTGATGATCTCCGCCCGTCAGCTGATACGGGCGCTTCAGAAGATCCGCGACGATCAGCGTCGAAATCGTCTGATTGCAGAACACCATCGCCGTCGCGAGGCTTGTGAGAAAGCAGACCGGATACCGTCCGATCCGGTCGCAGAGGCCGCCAATCCTCTGCTGAACGCCCTCCAGCATCTTCGTGTGTTCAAAGATCCCGGAGTACATCCCCGACAGTGCGAGGATCGCCGAGACCTCGACCATCGAGAGGACGCCCCCGCCGTTCAGGATCGTGACGAGTCCGCTGCCCGGCTCCTTCACCCCGACGAGAAGGACCTTCAGTACCCGGAGGAGCGGCTCGCCGAGCGCCGCACAGGCGACGACCACCGAGGCGGCGATACTGCTCAGCATCGCGTAGATCACGTTGACCCGGAGCAGCGGCAGGATCAGCATCAGCGCCGCCGGGACGAGCGCCCACGGCGTGATCGGAAACGTCTCCCGGAACGTCCGGAGCACGTCCTGGTCGACATTTTGGATCGGATTCTTTACGGACAGAACGGAATAGACCGCGAGCGTCAGGACAAAAGGAAGCACCGCCGTGCGGAACATCAGCCGGACATTCCGGTAGATCTCCGTCTCCGTCACGCCGCAGACGAGATGCGCGCTGGATGAGACCGGAGAGCAGCGGTCGCCGAAATACACGCCGGACATGATGACCCCCGCCGTGACGATCGGATCCACTCCGCCGCTCCTCGCCAGCGTCATGAAGATCACGCCGACCGTCCCGGCGACGCCGAATGACGTCCCGAGCGCATAGCTCAGAAGACATGTCAGCAGGAACGCGATGAGGAGGAACAGCTTCGGCTGGATGACTTTCATCCCGTAATAGACGAAGATCGAGATCGTTCCCGAGATCCGCCACCCGCCGGTGATCGCACCGATGATCAGCATGATGACGATGACGATCATCGCGGAACGCACCGAACGCAGGCCCTCCCGGAGCATCCCTTTCAGGTGATACCCTCGGCGAAGGCCGACAACAAGAAAGGCGGCGAGACCCGCCGCCAGCGCGAGGAGCATCGTATGCCCTGTAATCAGTGTTGTGATCATTGCTGCTGTAAACAGCAGAAATGCGATAATCAGATCCATTTTCCCTTATTCCTGCAGATAATTTTTGTCTTCCTTGATCATGCCCTTCCTGTATGCTTCCACGAGGTCTTCCAGATCATGGATCCTCTCTTTCAGTTCATCTCCCTGATCGGTGTCGGTGACCAGCATCCGCTTCGGGAGGTTTTCCACGATTTTCATGACCGGGGAGTGGAATTCCTGTGTGCCGTCTTCCTTCAGCGGGCTGTACGGCTTGTGCTCCGCGAGCGCCATGAAGCGCGAGTTGAAGATGAACGTGTATCCCGCGATCCCGGTCTTCTTCTGGTACGCCTTCGCGATCCCGCCGTCGATGACGAACAGCAGGCCGTCGCCCTTGATCGGGCTCTCACCGTCCTTGATCTTGACCGGGACGTGCCCGTTCAGGATCTTGGAGGTCTTCGGATCCAGTCCGAACTCACGGAGGATCTTTTCGCACGGTTCCCGGTGCTTGATCAGCTCGTAATACGGGTTCATCGTTTCCTTCTGGATCGATTTGTCCGCGATGAACAGGCGCTCGAACGTCGTCATTTTGTCCTTCCCGAACAGCGGCGATTTGCTTCCCTCCCAGAGGTACCACATCACATCTCCGGACCGGCCGATCTCGTCGGCGGTATCCGGGGAGAAATACGCTTCGCGCACTTCCTTGTCGATGTAGTCCATCAGTTCGCGGCCGCTGTGGCTGACGCCGTTGATCGCGACTTTCTCGAACTCGCCGTCCTTCGTCATCGGGATGCAGCCGTGGTAGAACAGGTTGCCGTTCATCACCTTGTAGAGCGATCCGTGGCTGAACAGGAACTGGATGTGCTTCTGCAGCTTTTCGGAATTCAGGAACGACGCTTCGATGGATTCCATGACGGCGTCTTCCTCTTCGGTCAGGCGGTACGGGTCATTCGGGTCGACGGTCGGGAGGTACATATCCTGCATCCGGTACGTCTTATCCCCGATCCGGATCGTCCCGGTCTCCCAGTTGATCTTGTCGAGCAGCATGCGGTCCTGCATCTCATACTCCGGATGGGACTGGATGCGCTGTCCTTCGACCTTGAACTGGATGATCGCGATCGCCTTGTGCATCTTCGCCGCGAGACGTTCGTCGACCGGGTCGTATTTGTTCGTGTCGATGATATGCGGCGCGAAGCGCGTGCAGTCATCATCCTTGTATGTTTTTTCCGCGAAGATCGCAAGCGGCCGGAGGTTGATCCCGTAGCCGACTTCGAGCATGTCGAAATTGTTGTAGCTGATGTTGATGCGGAGCACGTTCGAAATGCAGGCCCAGTTCCCGGTCGCCGCACCCATCCAGATGATGTCGTGGTTCCCCCACTGGAAATCGACGTGGTGATACGTCATCAGATAGTCCATGATGTCGTCCGGGTGCGCGCCCCGGTCGAAGACGTCCCCGAGGATGTGGATGTGATCGGTCGCGAGGCGGCTCGTCGAGTCCGCCAGAGCGATGATGAAGTCTTCCGCCATCCCGCGGTCGATGATGGAACTGATGATCGAATGATAATAGTGCGCGCGGTTCGCCTCATCATCCGCGTGAAGGAGTTCATCCATCGCGTAGTCGAGATACTGCGGAAGCGCGTGACGCACCTTGGACCTCGTGTACTTCGTCGATACGGACTTGCAGATCACGATGAGACGGTTGATCGCCAGATTGCACCACGCGTCAAAATCTTCCTCGGATTTTTTCCGGCGCGCGATCTCTGCCGGAGCATTGTAGACTAGAGCGGCAAGGGCCTCCCGGTCTTCCTCTTCCAGCACGCTGCCGTAGTGCTCTTCGATCTTGTTCCGGATCGTCCCGGACGCGCTCTTCAGCATATGGATGAACGCTTCATTCTCTCCGTGAAGATCGCTCAGAAAATATTCCGTCCCCTTCGGCAGCGCGAGGATCGCGTTCAGGTTCACGATCTCGGCGTTCGCCGCCAGGATGTTCGGATAGTCTTTTGATAACAGCTGCAAAAATTTGATATCCGCCATGTTTCTCTCTCCTTCTCTAACGGTTACCACAGAAATATCCTTTTATGAAAAAACAGGCGGCCCGCCCTGCCGGGTGAAGCTCCGCCTGATTTCATTGCTCAGTCATCGATTTTCCGGATGTTCGCGCCGACTCCTGTCATTTTCTCAATGAAATGTTCGTACCCGCGCTCGATATGGTAGATCTCGGAAAGCTCCGTCTCTCCGTCCGCGGCCATGCCCGCGATCGCGAGCGCCGCGCCGGCTCTGAGGTCGGTCGCAATGACTTCCGCGCCTTCCAGCTGCTTCCCGCCTTCGACGACAGCTTTGTTCCCGTCCGTCACGATGTTCGCTCCCATCCGGTTGAGCTCCGCGACATGCATGAAGCGGTTTTCAAACACGGTCTCGATCACCGTGCTGGAACCCTCGACCGTCGTCAGGAACGCCATGAACGGGGACTGGATGTCCGTCGGAAAGCCCGGATACGGAAGCGTTTTGATGTTCGTCGCCTTCAGCGGCCCGCGGTCTGCGACGACGTACAGGCCTTCGTCCCCCATCTCAACGATCACGCCGCACTCGCGAAGCTTCGCGGTGATCGGCTTGATATGGTCCGGGACCACGTTATGGATCAGGAGCTCTCCCCTCGTGATCGCGCCCGCGAGCATAAACGTCCCGGCTTCGATCCGGTCCGGGATCACGGTATGCTCCGCGCCGTGGAGAGATTCCACGCCCTCGATCTTGATGCGGTCCGTACCGGCGCCCTTGACCCGGCCTCCCATTTTGTTCAGGAAGTTCGCCAGATCGACGATCTCCGGCTCTTCCGCCGCGTTGTCGATATATGTCGTTCCTTTGGCGAGGACCGCTGCCATCATCAGGTTCTCCGTCGCACCGACGCTCGGGAAGTCCAGATAGATGCCGCCGCCCACAAGACCGCCCGGCGGGGCGACCGCGACGACCGAGTCATCCTCGTCTCTCATGATGATATCCGCGCCGAGCGCCTTGAACCCTTTGAGGTGCAGGTCGATCGGCCGGGCGCCGATCGAACATCCGCCCGGAAGGTGGACCTTCGCCTTTCCGGTCCGGGCCAGGATCGGTCCGAGCACTAAAAAAGAAGCCCGCATCCGTCTTGTCAGATCAAAGTCCGCCTCATTCGACTGGATATCCTTCGTGCTGATCTCGAACGTATGATCCCCGAGATCCTCGACCTCTGCTCCGAGCGAAACGAGGATCGCCTTCATGACACCGACGTCCCGAAGCTCCGGAACGTCCAGGATACGACATTTTTCCCCCGTGAGAAGTCCTGCTGCAAGAAGCGGCAGCACCGCGTTTTTTGCACCGCTGATATATACTTCACCATTCAATGGTCCGTTATTTCGAATCAAAAACTTTGACACAGATTTCCTCCGTCTATCGAATCCGGCTAAGACTCGCCGGTCACTATTCCATAAAATCCGGAGGGCTCCTCTCCAGACCGGCTCGTCCGGTCCGCCGCCATCCCTCCGAAGTGATTTAAGCATAATAAGTATACTAGCAAACACGATTTTTCGCAATAAAAAACAAAAACCTGCCGCTCAGGCAGGCTTTTGTTCGCAGTCGTTACAATCTTTTCATTTCATTGATACAATTCTCACATACGCACTTTCCATGAAGCGTTCGGACATTTTCGACACTCCCGCAGAAAATGCACGATGGCTCATACTTTTTCAGCATTATGTACTGCCCGTCAACAAAGATCTCCAGTGAATCGTTCATATCAATTCCAAGATTCCTCCTGAGCTCGACCGGTATGACTACTCTCCCCAGAGCGTCAACCGGTCTGACAATACCCGTTGCTTTCATAAACCGACTCCTTCCATGTGACTGCTATTTAGAAGAGGAAGACTTTACGTAGCCAGCAATGGATGCGACCGCCTTTCCGAGATTTGTCAGGGCACCGATGAGACTCTGATTCCCTTTGATCGCTTTCGCCATACCACTGAGGGCATCCGTCAGTTCCCCAATCATGTCATTTACTTCGACAGTCCGGTCCTTGGCAATGCCAGAAATCTTTCCGGTATCCGCCGTGATCTTGTTCACATTCTTGATCGTCGTGATTGCGTTCTTGAGTAAAATTGCCAGAAATACAAGAACAACAAAAAGTGCAATCAGCACGAGACATATCAAGGTTGTCTTCACATTGATCGTAACCACAAAAATCCTCCCGTTTCTTTAAAAAGTATCATAATAAGAAAACATTCCAATATCAAACATTTTTTTATTATTTCATTAATTAAGTCAACCTTTTTAAGCAGACCCAATCACTCACCCGTCCTTTTTCGCCAAAAAACAGCTAAATATGGCAGTTATTAAACGTTTATGCGCGTTTTTGCACATCCATACAAGGAGTCAGTTTTCTCAATTATTATGAAATATTTCTCAATAAATCCGGTTCGGCGCACTCTTTTGACTCTGAGTTTATGTAAACTCATTTTACCTCGGCACCCTGATGCTGCCGGTCCGGTCTTCCTCCCGGCCCCGTTCATAGATCCGAAGCACGTCCTCCGAATACGAACCGTCCGCCTCTCTGACGTACATCGGCTCCAGCACGCGGAGCCCATGGCCGCCGTTTTTGACAAGGTGGGACAAAAGGAGATTCGGCCGGGCGCCTTCCCGCCCGCTGATCAATCGCATTTCCTTCGGTTCCAGATGAAATTCCCGCCCCGCCTCACAGAGATCGACCAGCCGGTCCGGACGATAGATCACATAGAAATCACCTCCCGGCAGGAGCACCTGCTCTGCGAATGAAAAGAATTCACGGATCCCGGCACTGCTTTCCCTGCGGGCGAGATCCTTCGCCTCTGATTCACAGCGGATCCCGGATCCCCTCGCCACATACGGCGGATTCGCCGTCACGGTGTCAAAAAAGCATCGCTCGATCCCGCAGGCATCCGGCCCGTCCGCGATATCGGCGTTGTAGAACCGGAGACGGTCTTCCAGGCCGTTCCGCTCCCTTGTCTCCTCCGCGAGCGAAACGCATCGCTCCTGCCGTTCGATCCCCCGGATATCCGCGGCATCCGTCTTATGCGACAGGATCAGCGGCACGATCCCGTTCCCGCATCCGAGATCCAGGATGTGCTCCGGCGGACGGTTCCGGACTTCAGGATCCGCGGCAAATGCCGCGAGGAGCACCGCGTCGATGCCGTAGCAGAACAGCTCCGGATCCTGGACGAGGACCAGGTCCCCGAACCCCGTCCGGTCAATTCGCCGGCTCATTCTGCTGTTTCTCCGGACGCTTGCCGGAACGCCTCCTCCGGGACCGCCCGGAGCGGTGCCGTCCTCCGCGCCGCTTTTCATTCTTCCCGTCGGCCTTTCCGTCGGCTTTCTCCCCCGGCGGGTTCCGGCGTTCGCCGTTTGGTTTCCTCTCGCTGTTCGATTTCCGTTCGCCGTTCGCCTTCCGGTTCCCTTCCGACTCTTCCGTTCCAGGCTCCGGCGCGGCGTCTACGTCTTCCCGGCGCTCTCCCGCTTTCCGCTCCGCGTGATGCCGGGAACGTTCTTCCGTTTCCTCGCCCTGCTCGCGGTGGTGGTGAGATCCTCTCCCGGATCCTCCCTTCGCCGGTTTTCCCTGCTCCGCGAGGTCCTCCTTCTGATAAACATGGATATCCGGTTCGAGCTTGTCGTTTCCGTATTCGTCCTTTTCCCCGGAGAAGAGCCGCACCCGCACTTTTCCGGTCAGCACATCCGTATCGATGACCTTTCCCGTTCCGTCCGGCGTTTCCACGCGGGCGTTCGTATTCGGAAGGCCCTTCCTCAGCTCCTGGTAGACGTCATTTTCGAATTTCAGACAGCACATCAGCCGTCCGCACACTCCCGAGATCTTCGTCGGGTTCAGCGAAAGATTCTGCGTCTTCGCCATCTTGATCGACACCGGCTGGAAATCCGTGAGCCACGTCGCGCAGCACAGGCCGCGTCCGCAGAAGCCGATCCCGCCGATCATCTTCGCCTCATCCCGGACACCGACCTGCCGGAGCTCGATCCGCATCTTGAACACACTCGCCAGATCCTTGACGAGTCCGCGGAAATCCACCCGGCCGTCCGCCGTGAAGTAGAAGATGATCTTGTTGTTGTCAAAAGTATACTCTACGTCGATGAGCCGCATGTCCAGACCGTGTTTTTCGATCTTTTCCCGGCAGATCTTCATCGCCCGGCTTTTCTTCTGTTCATTCTCCTCGTGACGCCGGATGTCATCCTCATCCGCGATCCGCACGATCCGCTTCAGCGGCTTCCGGATGTCTTCGTCCCGGACTTCTGAGACCGCCATCGAGACCGTCCCGTATTCCATCCCGCGGGCCGTTTCCACGATCACGCCGCTCCCGACCTCCGGGTCGAGCTCCTGCGGGTCAAAATAATACATCCTTCCGGCACGTTTGAACTTTACTCCGGCAACTTTTGTCATTTGATAGATTCCTCCAGTTTCAACATCAGACTCCTGAGGACATAGCGATACGACGCGTTCCTGGTGATCTCGCTCCGGGCCGTTTCCGTCAGCCGGACCGCCCCTGCGATCCACAGCAGAGAGTCTTCACTGTCCGCCCGCCGCATCATCCGGCCGAGCCGGCCTTCCATCGCGTCCACGAGCTGAAGCGCTTCCCCTTTGTTCGCGGCCGCTTCCTCCAGTCTGTTTCGTATATCGAAAAAAAATGCATGCTGCACTGCCATCTCGAGCAGCTCCGCCGCCTCCCGGTCTTTCTCCGTATCCGGCTCCCCGAGATCCGGGAGCCGAAGCGTCATGAGACGCGATCGGACCGTCGGAAGCAGCGCTTCCGGATTCTCACACAGGATCAGGATGACCGTTCCCGGCTCCGGTTCTTCCAGCGTTTTCAAAAGGCGCGTCTCCGCCCTCGCCGTCATCTGCTCCGCATGGTCGATGACCGCGATCTTCCGGTCGCCCTGCGACGGCAGCACCGCAAGCCACTCCTGCATCTCGATGACATTCTCGTCGCGGATCGAGCGGACACCGGTCCTGCTCCCGGACTTCTCCTCCGGGACGATGATCATGAGATCCGTATAATTCCCATCCGCGATCTGGCGGCAGACCGGACAGATCCCGCATCCTTCTCCCGGCTTTTCCCGGCAGAGGAGCGCGGCGGCAAACGCACGCGCGAAGCCGACCCTGTCGACTCCCGGGCCTCCTTCCACCAGGATGCCATGCGGTACCCGGCCGCTCCGGATCATTTTCTCCGCCTGCTCCACGGCGACTCCGTATTTTCTGTATTCTGAAAGGGCCATGCTACCTCCCGAAGCCCTGAAAGCGTCCTGTTCACGCCCTGTCAAAACGCTCAGCGGGAAACCCCCGCCGCCGTCAAAACCTGCCTGAGATCGTTCAGGATGCGCTCCTCCAGAGCATCCCGCGCCGCCGTACCGTCCAGAACGAGGAACCGTTCCGGCTCCTGCTCCGCCAGCTTGAGATATCCTTCTCTCACGCGGCGGTGGAACGCCAGCTCTTCCCGCTCGATGCGGTCCATGCTGCCCTGGGCCTCGATCCGCTTCCTGCCGATCTCCGGCGGAAGGTCAAACAGATACGTGCGGTCCGGTACGAGTCCGGCCACAGCGTCCCGATTCACGGTCCGGACGATCTCCCCGAGCTCTCTTCCGGCGCCCTGATAGGCAATGCTCGAGTCGAGGAACCGGTCACAGAGAACGAGTTCGCCACGTGAAAGCGCCGGACAGATGTTTTCACGGACATTCTCGCAGCGGCTCGCCGCATAAAGCAGTGCCTCTGTCAGCGGCTCCATCCTCCGGTTCTCCGGGTCAAGGATCACATCACGGATCTTTTCCCCGACCGGGGTCCCTCCCGGCTCCCTGGTATAGAGATACGGGATCCCCTTCTCCTCGAGAAATCTCCGGACGTTCGCGACCTGAGTCGACTTCCCGGATCCATCCGTTCCTTCAAACGTGATAAACAGGCCTCTCTTCATTCTAAACGTTCCTCCGGCCTCGCAGCGTACTGCGTTACTTGTGTCTCGCATCCTGATTCATTTTCCGAACCAGATAGAGCGCAAGCGCAGCAAAAGGAACACAAATCAAGAAACAAAAAATGACTTTCAATATGACCATCGGTGCTCCTTTCAAAATTATCTAATATTCTATCATAAAACGGAAGGAATCGCCACATACTGACAGGAAAAGCGTGTGTTCTCCTCATCGAAGCGGATGATCCGCCGGATATATTGACAAAAGCAATAAAAAAAGATCTCTTTCGAGATCTCTGAAAAAAGGAAAGCAGAACTGGCAGCGTCCTCTTTTCCCAGGCAGTCGCCCACCAAGTATCTTCAGCGCTGAAGGGCTTAACTTCTGTGTTCGGGATGGGAACAGGTGTGACCCCTTCGCTATCGCCA
>JBMNVA010000008.1:0-119053 GCA_050946555.1 Anaerovoracaceae bacterium
CTCTTGGGAAAGCTTTGCATGTGACCTACCATCGACTCGCTTTGCGAGTCGGGTTAGGTCATCATCTTGGGCAACCTTGGCAGCGGTCCTACATCCGCTCAGGCTTCGCGTTCCGCTCGCCTTCACGGTGTTAGGACTCGGCCGTAGGTTGCAGCCAATCGCACTCTTTTATTCTTGGTTTCGTGCTCTTGGGCAACCCTGGCAGCGGTCCTGCCTCCAATCTTACGTCGCGCCTAAAGGCGCTCGTAAGATTGGGGCTAGGACTCGCCCCAAATGTTCTCCCACTTGTCTTGTTGTTCTTTGGTCATTTGGATGGTGAAGCCTCTTCCTTCGACCTGGCGGACGCTGCTTATAGTGATGAACGCGGTGTCATCGATCTCGAGGATCTTCGCTTTGACCCAGTTCATGAAGCGGACGGAGAAGATGCTGATGATGACGTTGGATTCCTGGCCGGAGAAGCCGGAGCGGCTGTGAAGGACGGTCGCGCCGAAACCGTATTCGACAAGGACTTTCCGGATCTCCTCATTCTTCGGGCTGAAAATGAGGAACTGGACCAGGCCGCCGCCGGCGAGGAGGACCCGGTTCATGACGATCGAATACGTGATCGTCGTCATGATCCCGAGGATGATCTCGTTCGGGGTCGCCATCATGCTCTGCGCGAACAGGACCAGGACATCAAACGTGTTCAGCGCCGCCGCGACACTGATATTGAACTTTTTGTGGCAGATCAGGCTGATTACGTCAGAGCCGCCCAGACTTCCGCCTGCCCGGATCACAAGGCCGAGACCGACGCCCATCAGGAAGCCGCCGGAGAGGCAGGCGACCAGCGGATCTTCCACGATGTTTTTCGGAAGATGCATACTCTCAAACACACCGAGCAGGACCGGGTACAATATCGATCCGAAAACGATCGTGCCCGCGTAATTTTTCCCCAGAAAAATCAGCGCAATAAGTAAAAGCAGTAGGTTGAAAATCATGACGCTCTGTGACAATGTCAGCGGCGTCAGCTGGCACAGGATCCGGCCGAGGCCGGTGACCCCGCCGAGGAGAATATTAAACGGAAGCGAAAACGCCTCGACAGCGAATGCGTTCAGCGCGATGCCTGCAACGATCATCACGAGGTTTCGTGATGTCTTCTCGATTGCCTTCTTCTTTTTCTTTGACAATTCCGGTCTCCTTTTTTCGCATAAAAAAAACGACAAGAACGACAGATCCTTTCTGTCCCGTCTGATTCCCGCCTGCTCTCTGATTTGCTCTGATCAATGGCTGATCATATTACCGATATGTGCGCCGGATGGACCCCCGGCAATTTTTCCGAAAGTATCCTATCATATCGCGCTGAATTGTCAATATATCAAATGAGATTTCACAAAAATTTTTCATTCTTTTTTTGCGAAGAAAAAAGCACCCCTCCGGGGGCAGTCTCGCCCCGAAGAAGTGCTTCTTTGGTATCGGTATGGTTATATGGTTTACTCAAGGAGAGGATTACATCATTCCTCCGCCCATGCCGCCGTTCATGCCGGAGGCATCCGCAGCCGGCTTGTCTTCCTTGATCTCGCAGACACCGGCTTCGGTGGTCAGGAGCAGGGAGGATGCAGATGCTGCATTCTGGATCGCGGAACGTGTGACCTTCGCCGGGTCAACGATTCCTGCGGCGATCATGTCGACATATTCTTCTGTCGACGCGTTGAAGCCTGTGCCAGGTTTCGCCTTCTTGACCTCTTCAACGATGACGCTTCCTTCGAAGCCCGCGTTCTCCGCGATCTGTCTGACCGGCTCTTCCAGAGCACGGACGATGATGCGCGCACCGGTCTTCTCATCGCCTTCCAGGCTGTCGGCATATTTCTTCACGACCGGAATCGTGTTGCAGAGAGCAACGCCGCCGCCGGCAACGATGCCTTCCTCAACTGCGGCCTTCGTCGCGTTCAGAGCATCTTCGATTCTCAGCTTCTTCTCTTTCAGTTCGGTCTCTGTCGCAGCACCGACACGGATGACGGCAACGCCGCCGGACAGTTTCGCAAGTCTTTCCTGCAGTTTTTCTCTGTCATAGTCGGAATCGGTCTCTTCTTCCTGAGCCTTGATTGCGCTGACTCTCGCGTCGATCGCGCTCTTCTCGCCGGCTCCGTCGACGATAGTCGTGTTGTCCTTGTCAACACGGACGGTCGCTGCACGGCCGAGCATTTCGAGTGTGACATCGCTCAGTTCCATTCCGAGGTCGCTGCTGATGACGGTGCCGCCGGTCAGGATCGCGATATCTTCCATCATCGCTTTTCTTCTGTCGCCGAATCCCGGCGCCTTGACCGCAACGACATCGAGTACGCCGCGCAGCTTGTTGACAACGAGCGTCGCCAGCGCTTCGCCTTCGACATCTTCTGCGACGATCAGGAGTTTTCCGCCCATCTTCGCGATCTGCTCCAGCAGCGGGATCAAATCCTGGATGTTGCTGATCTTCTTATCGGTGAGCAGGATGTACGGATTCTCGAGGACCGCTTCCATCTTCTCTGTGTCGCTGCACATATATGCGGAGAGGTATCCTCTGTCGAACTGCATTCCTTCTACTGTCTCGAGTGTTGTCCCGAGGGACTTGGATTCTTCAACGGTGATAACGCCGTCTTTTCCGACCTTTTCCATCGCTTCCGCGATCAGCTGACCGATCTCATCATCACCAGCGGAGATCGCTGCGACCTGCGCGATGCTTTCTTTTGTCTCGACCGGCTTGGAGATGTTCTCGATCTCGTCGACTGCCTTATCGACTGCGCCCTGGATGCCCTTCTTCAGGATCATCGGGTTCGCACCGGCTGCCACGTTCTTGAATCCTTCGCGGATGATGGACTGTGCGAGGAGCGTTGCTGTCGTGGTTCCGTCACCGGCAACATCGTTCGTCTTCGTCGCGACTTCCTTGACGAGCTGAGCGCCCATGTTCTCCGTGCGGTCTTCCAGCTCGATTTCCTTCGCGATCGTAACACCGTCGTTCGTGATCATCGGGGATCCGTATGTCTTGTCCAGCAGGACGTTCCTGCCCTTCGGTCCCAGAGTGATCTTAACGGTATTTGCCAGTTTATCTACGCCGCTCAGCAGCTTTTTTCTCGCGTCTTCTCCATATATAAGTTCTTTTGCCATGATTCTGTACCTCCTGTGATGTTCTCCTACTCAACGACTGCCAGAATATCGTTCTGACTCATGATCGTATATTCTTCGCCTTCATACTTTACGTCGGTTCCCGCATACTTCGAGAAGACGATCTTATCTCCCGGCTTCACTTCCATCTCGACATCCTTGGTTCCCGGGCCGACCGCTACGACTTCTGCCATCTGCGGTTTCTCCTTCGCCGCGTTCGTCAGGATGATCCCGCCCTGAGACTTCTCCTCTGCTTCCAGCTTCTTGATCACGACTCTTGCACCCAGCGGTTTGATTCCAAAACTCATGTCCACTACCTCCTTAAGTATATTCATCTAATTGTTTGCGCTTTGTTATTAGCACTCTTCATATCTGAGTGCTAACATGGTATATTGTATGTTGAAAAGGGCGGTCTGTCAAGCGTATTTTTGAAATTTTATGGTAAAAAAAGAAAATTTCTGATGGGAAAAAAGTCGTGCGGAAAGGCCAGCGAAAAAGCGCTCAGTCCGCCGCGTTTTTTCCGGCGTTCCGCTGCCAGTAGAACAGATACTGCTGCGCGAATCCGCCGAGATCGCCGAATCGCTCCCGGGCGAAGTCCCGGATGCTGTCCGTGCGGTCCGGCAGGCCGTACATCTGACTCATCACGCGGCGGATCCACACGTCGACCGGGAACCGGTCCACCTCACCCATGCCGAACAGCCGGATGCAGTCGGCGACTTTAGGGCCGACGCCCGGAAGTGCGAGGAGATCGTCGCCGCTTTCCGGAAGCCCGCGCCGGCACACAGCGCGCGCGGTGCCGATGAGATACTCCGCCCGGTAGCCGAGCCGGACCTCGGAGAGATCTTCCGGTTCGAGCGCGGCGAGCACCTCCGGCGCCGGGATCGCCGCCTGAAGGATCGAACCGTCCGGCTGATCTTCGCGCCCCGACAGATCGGTATTATACGATACAACCGCAGGATCCCCGAATTCCAGGCAGAGCCGCTCGATGCAGCCTTGGATCCGTGGGATGTTATTGTTCTGCGAGATTAAAAACGAAACGATCGTCTCCCAGAGATCCTGCCGGAGGATGCGGATCCCGCGTCCGGCGCGTACCGCCTGCTCCATCACCGGATCCCCGTCCGACAGCCGCCGCTCGATCTCCCCGTAATCGCGGTCCAGGTCGAAATACCGGCGCCAGAACGCCTCCTGCCCGGGCTCCGTCCCCACGATCTCGAGCCTTCCTCCGCCGTCTTTTTCCGGCAAAAAAAGAACCCGGACGAGCCGCGTCCCGACCAGACCGGTCCAGGCGCCGCCCGCCGACGGGTACCAGCGGAAACACTGCCCGCAGCAGAATGTCCGCGCGGGATCAAAATCCCGCACGCCTTCGATTGTGATCTTATCCATCGCACTCATACGATCTGTCTCACCTCGACATCTACTTTCACGACGTTGAACGCCGTCATATACTCCACCATCTGGCGGAGCGCGGTCTGGAACTCTTCCGCTTCGTTCCACAGCTCGCAGCCCCGGTTGAGCGCGAGCGAGATCGTGATGCAGAGCTCGTCAGGAGAAGTATTCTCGTAAACTTTCAGGACCTTGTGGATCCCGTCCGATTCTTCCGCGAGACAGTTCGCGATATCATTGATGACGAGATCCGAGATATAGAACTCGCCCATATAGCTGTACGTCGGACGCACGACCGTCTTTTCCGAGCGGTGCTCTCCCCCGAGGAATCCGGTCGTCGTACGGATGATCCGGAGCGGATCCAGGAAGTAGCCGGCAAAATCGCGCTTCAGCTGGAGCGTCGGCACCGGGATGATGTGCTTCCCCTGGACCGTTCTCTGGCGCTCTGCCGCCTTCCGCTCTTCCTCCGTTGTGATGTCCTCGATATGGATCCGGTGCTGCGCCGGCGGGAGCTCGAGGCGGGCCAGGATCTTGTCCGCCATCCGGTCGGACGTCCCGATCACAAGGAGCTTCTTCGGGCGGACCGCATGGATGCGCCGGACGACACGGTCCCGGTGCTGATCATCGGTGAACAGCGCGGTCTTGATCGCGCCGACCTTCGTCTTCTGACGCTTCGCGGAGATTCCCGCCTCGACCCTGTTTTTATAGATAAAAAGGCCGTCGTCGAGGAGGCCGTCGATGTTGTATTTGCTGCACAGGTCCATCGCCTGGTAGCTTTTTCCCGTCCCGGCCGGGCCGGTCAGGGTGTAGATCTCGATCTTCATGATGCGCCTTCGCTCTACGACTCCGCGTTTTCTTCTTCTTCCCGCTTCGCGATATCGTTCATATGATACGCCAGCGCGTGGAGGCTGTCCTCAAGGTGTACGACCTCGAGCGCGACATTCTTCGGGACTTCGACGTCCGTCAGAGCGAAATTCCAGATGCCCTTGACGCCGGCGAAGCTGAGTTTGTCCGCGACTTCCTGCGCCGCGTCCTTATTCACGCAGATGATGCCGATGTCGATCCGTTCCTGCTCTACGTATTCAACGATCTCGTTGAAGTCCAGGATCTCGATTCCGTCGACCTCGGTTCCGATCAGGGACGGCTTGATATCGAATGCGGCACATACCTCGAAGCCTTTTTTGTTCGTCTTGGTATATTTCGCGATCGCCTGACCGAGGTTCCCCATGCCGACGATGACCATCCGATAGGCCTTGTCGAGGCCGAGGATCGCGCTGATCTCATTGTACAGCCCTTCGACGCTGTACCCGTAGCCCTGCTGGCCGAAACCGCCGAAGTTGTTCAGATCCTGACGGATCTGGGAGGCGGTGTAACCGATGAGCTCACTGAACTCCTTGGACGAGATCTTCGTGACGCCTTTCTTGCGGAGTTCGATCAGGTAGCGGCGATAGCGCGGCAGCCTCTTGATCACGGCGTTCGATATTTTCGCGTTTTTCCTTGCCATAGACTCTCCCTTTCCATGCGGGCACTTCGCGGCAGCAGCATGCACCGTGTATTCTGCCCGGAAAAAAGAAACCCTGTTCATTCACAGGGTCACACTAAAAATTCCCGCCGTTCACAGCGGGACACGTTCTCAGTTATTCGCATGGTCATCGACATATTCGACGAGATCACTAACTGTCTGGAATTTCTCCGCTTCCTCATCCGGGATCTCGATTCCGAACTCTTCCTCGATCGCCATGATGATCTCAACGGCATCCAGCGAATCCGCCTCAAGGTCCTTGATCAGGTTCGTATCCGGAGTCACCATGGACCCGTCGACGCTGAGCTGCTCCACGATGATATCCCTGATTTTCTCAAAAGTCATAGCCAACCTCCTTATATATCCGCAGGGGATGTTCCCCGCTGCATTCTGTGTTCCCCAGGCGCTGCCTCATCCTGAGATGAAGGCGTCGATTCTTTCCGAGAGGCATCTGCCTGATACTCATCCATTATAGAGGACGAGAAAACGTATTGCAAGGCTTCGCCTCGATGTTTTCTGATGTTTTCGAGAGGGCTTCAGCAGGCCTCAGGACAGGCTCCCCCACTCTTCATACGCCTCATCGAGCCGGGTCTGATGCTCCTGAAGCTCCCCGTTCAGCCGGGTCAGAGCCGCGCTGTCGGAAAGGACGGACGGCTCGCACATCTTCTTCTGGATCTCGTCGATCGTCTCCTCCAGCTGCTCGATCTCGTCTTCCAGGCTTTGGATCTTCCGCTCCCGGCGGCGCTCCTCGGCTTCCTTCTGCTTCTTGAGACGGCGTTCTTCGGCGGCGCTCATGCCGGGCGCTTCGTCCTCCCGGTCCGTTTCCGCGTCCCCCGGCGGCCTTGCTTCCGCGTCCTTCGCCGGCTTCTGCTGGCTGAGTCCGGATACATACTGCTTCGTCGAGTCGATCGAGGCCTTTTTTTCCTCATAATAGTCGTAGCCGCCCTCGAAGCGCCGGATGCCGTCCCGGCTCAGCTCGAAGATCTTCGTCGCGACGCGGTTCAGGAAATACCGGTCGTGGGAAACGGCGAGCACCGTGCCCGGATAGTCGATCAGGGCCTCTTCAAAAACTTCCTTCGACGCGATGTCCAGATGGTTCGTCGGTTCGTCGAGCAGAAGGACGTTCGCTCCGGACAGCATCAGCTTGAGCAGTGCGAGCCGCGCTTTTTCGCCGCCGGACAGGGAGCCGACCTCGTTGAAGACCTGTTCGCGGCTGAACAGGAAACGCCCGAGGAATCCCCGGATCTCGCTGTCCTTGTACAGCCGGTAGTCGTCGTGGACTTCCTCGATCACTGTCTTGCTTTCATCGAGCTGTTCCTGGCGCTGGTCGTAGTAGCCGAACTTCACGTTGTGCCCTACCCGGAGGTACCCGGCCGTCGGCTGGGTCTCGCCCAGGATCATGCGGAGGAGCGTCGTCTTGCCGATGCCGTTCTGCCCGACGATGCAGATGCGCTCTCCTTTTTTGATATCAAAAGAAACATGCTCGAACAGGTCCTTGCGGTCTTCTCCCGTCCCGAACGATTTCGCGAGATCCTCTCCGTACAGCACGTCGGTCCCGGTCTCGTAATCCTGATGGAAGCGGATCTTCATCGACGAGAGCTCGGCTTCCGGCCGCTCGATCCGGTCGATCTGCGCCAGACGCTTCTCCCGGGAGGCCGCGCGCTTCGCGAGGTGCTCGGTGCCGTGCTGGCGGAAGCGGCGGATCATGTCTTCCTGGCGCCGGATCTCGGTCTGCTGCTTGTTGTACGCCCGGAGATCCGCCTGCCGCTGCTCTTTCTTTTTCCTTGCGTACTCCGTATAGTTCCCTTTATATACCGTGAGGCGGCCGCGCTCGATCTCGAAGATCTTCGTGCACAGCTGATCCAGAAAATACCGGTCGTGGGACACCATGACGACGGTCCCCTGGTACTGCCGGAGGAACTGCTCAAGCCATTTCAGCATGCCGATGTCGAGATGGTTCGTCGGTTCGTCGAGCAGCAGAAGATCGGGCTTTTCCATCAAAAGGCACGCGAGCGCGAGCCGTGTCCGCTCTCCGCCGGAGAACCCGCTGACCGGACGGTCCAGCTCGGATTCATCGAACGCCATGCTGCTCAGGATCCCCCGCTGCTCGCTCTGGTAGGAAAATCCGCCTTCGCGGCTGTAGCGCTCCTGCAGGTCGCCGTACCGGGCGAGAAGATCCTGATACGTCTGCGTCCCGGTCTCCCCGCGCGCTCCCATCTCGGAGATCCGCGTCTGCATCGCGTGCAGATCGTCTTCCATCACGCGGAACCTGCTGTAAATGCGCGTCACCTCCTGCCGGACCGTGCGCTCCCCGGAGAACTCGTCGTTCTGCCGGAGGTAGCCCACCGTCACATCCCCCGGGATGAACAGATTCCCGGAATCGGACTCGAGGCCGCCCGCCGCGATGTCAAGCAGGGTCGTCTTCCCGGCGCCGTTGACGCCGACGATGCCGACCCGGTCTCCCGACTCCACATGAAAAGAGACGCGGTCCAGGATCACGTCGGTTCCATAGGCTTTGCTGATGTCGTTCGCTGACATTACGATCATAAAAAAGCTTCCTGTTCTGCCAAAATTATAGTTCTGTCAAAATGATACATTGGAAAAAAGGATCAGAGCGGAAGGTCCGCATACGCGTCCAGCGTGAGGTCGTCCGCGCCCTGCTTCCGGTATTTGTAATACGCGGCGGAGGCGATCATCGCCCCGTTGTCCGTGCACAGCACCGGCTCCGGCATGTACAGCCGGATCCCGTGACCCTCACACGCTTCCTGAAGGCGCGCCCGGAGGCAGCTGTTCGCCGCGACGCCGCCGGCCATCACGAGTTTTTCCTCGCCTGCGCCGAGGACGGCTTCCATGGATTTCTCCACCAGCACATCGACGACGGCATTCTGAAAGCTCGCCGCGACATCCTCCGTCCGGATCTCGTTCCCTTTCATTTTCTGCTGATTGATGTAGTTGATGACCTGCGTCTTCAGGCCGCTGAAGCTGAAATCGAGGCTCCCTTTTTCCAGTGTCACGCGCTTGAAACGGACGGCCTCGCCGTTCCCTTCTCTGGCAGCGCGGTCGATCTTCGGCCCGCCGGGATATCCCAGCCCGATGACCCTCGCGACTTTGTCGTACGCTTCGCCGCACGCGTCGTCCCTTGTCTGGCCGAGCACGCGGCATTCATTGTAATCCGTCACTTCCACGAGATTCGTGTGGCCGCCCGAGACGATGAGCGCGAGGAACGGCGGCTTAAGGTCCGGGTACTGCAGGTAGTTGGAGCTGACATGGCCGTGCATGTGATTCACGCCGACGAGCGGGATGTCCCGCGCGAACGACAGCGCCTTCGCGGTCGCGACACCGACGAGGACGGCGCCGATCAGGCCGGGCCCGTTCGTCACGCCGATGAGATCGATGTCGTCAAAGCCCGCGTCTGCTTCCTCGAGCGCGTGATCCAGCGTGCCGTTGATCTCTTCCAGATGACGGCGCGAGGCGATCTCCGGAACGACCCCGCCGAACTTCGTGTGCACCGCAATCTGCGTCGAGATCACGTTCGAAAGGATCTTCCTCCCGTCCGCCACGACGGCGACCGACGTTTCGTCACAGCTCGTCTCGATTCCCAATGTCAAAAACTTTCCGTCTTTCATATCCCGCTTCCTACGACAGCATCTCCGGATCCGATTCGCCCGGGTCGCCGATCCGCCACATGATGATCGCGTCCTCTCCGTTGTCCTGGTAGTACGCGTGGCGCCGTCCGGTCGCCGTGAATCCCATTTTTTCATACAGACCGATCGCCGCTTCATTGCTTTCGCGGACCTCGAGCGTCTGACTCGTGACGCCTTCCTGCTCGGTCTCATGGATCATCGTGCGCATCAGGATCGACGCGACGTGGTTCCGGCGATGCTGCGGCAGCACCGCGACGTTGTTCACCTGCGCTTCGTCTGCCACGATCCAGCAGGCGATGTATCCGATGATGTTCCCGTTCGCCGCCGCGATATAGTAGCGGGCGTTCTCGTTGAACTGGATGTCCTTCAGGATCGACTTTTCCGACCAGGGCTCCGAGAAGCAGGCCTTCTCGAGTTCTCCCAGCTCGTGCGCGTCCCGCGGGATCCCCATCCGTATCACTAATTCATTCATGCGCTCTCATTCCTTCTTCATTTCAGACATGTTCCGTTAGGAGCGGGCGCTACCGCGCGCGGAATTTCGCCATTTTTGCCGCTCTGGCCTTCGCGAGCGTGCCGTCCTTCAGCTTCTGCTCCGCCTCGGTCTCCCGCATATAGTCCGGAAACAGCATTTCGTACGAAACGGCATTTCCTTTGTCAAAAAGCTGCTCCGCGTATTCCGCGGCGAGGAGCGCGGTCTGGTACCGCTCCTCTTCCGGAGCGAACGTGCAGCCCCGGAGAAGCGCTCCGTATTTCTCGCTCTGCGCGTACGCGTCGATCCCGTCACCGTAAAATACCGGATCGATCCCCGCTTCCCGGACGCACTTCGTCACGTCTTCCAGCATGTACGGGCCCGGCTTCAGGATGTCCTCGCCGGACGGACCGAACACGGCGCCGTAGACCTGGCCGCGCCTCGCGTTCAGGATCACGGCGGCCGGGCGCCCGTTACACTTCAGCCGGAACTCTTCCAGCGTCGGGACCGGGACGCACGGAATGGAAAGCGCCTGTCCGAGCGCGCGGGCGGTCGCGACGCCGATCCGGATCCCGGTGTAGGATCCGGGACCGCAGGATGCCGCGACACAGCCGAGCTGCTTTTTGTCGACCCCGTTCTCCCGGAGAAGGGCCTCCGTCATCGGGATCAGGTTCTTCAGGTGGCTCATCGGTTCTTCCGTGACGCGCGTCGCGGCAAGTCCGGTCTCCCGGTCCCTGACCGCGGCCGATCCGATCCGGCCGGTGGTTTCTATCGCTAAAATGAACATTGATATCGCCGCTCCCCTTCGTGTTCGCCGTACTCCAGAAAAATGACCTTTGCGTCGTCCGGCAGGATCTCCGCCACACGATCCGCCCATTCGATCACGCAGACGCCGTCCGCGTCAAAATATTCGTCCGCCCCGGCGGCGATCAGCTCGGCGCCGGATTCCAGCCGGTAGACGTCCATGTGATACAGCGGGAGTCTTCCGGAATGGTGCTCGGTGACAATTGTAAAAGTGGGGCTCGTGATCTCCTCACGGATCCCGAGTCCCTCTGCAATGTACTTCGTGAGCGTCGTTTTTCCGGTCCCGAGATCGCCGATGAGCGCGACGACATCGCCGGCTTTCAGGGTCTCCGCCAGGGCTCTTCCGAACCGGGCGGTGTCGTTTTCGTTTCGGATGTCGATCGTCTTCATCTTGTTACGCCTCGGCCCTGGCGCTGAAATCCATCTCGGTCAGCTTCATGATCGCTTCCGCGTAGATCCCGATCATCTGCATGTACCGCTCGATCGCCAGCTTTTCGTCCCGCTGATGCATGATGTCCGGATCGCCCGGGAACAGGCCGCCGTACGCGACGATGTTCGGGCAGGAGCGGGCGTATGTCCCGCCGCCGATCACGATCGGCTCGGAATCGGTGTCGCCGGTGTTGGCGCGGTACACGTTCATCAGCGTGCGGACGAGATCGCTGTCCGGATCCATGTAGATCGGCTCCTTGTTCTCCATCTTCACGATGCCGAGCCCGTATTCATCGAGGTGCGGCATGATCCCTTCATAGACCTGATCCGCGGTATATGTGACCGGATAGCGGACGTTCACCGTGAGGCTCACGCCTTCGCCGTCTGACTGGAGCAGGCCGGAGTTGAACGTGAGCTTTCCGGATTTCTCATCGGAGAAGCCGATGCCGATCTGTTCTCCGTTCACGTTGTATCCGATCTTTTCGTTGTAGAACCGGATGAAATCGTTGACGTCTTCGGACGCGAAATTCAGGTGTCCGAGGAAGTCGAATAAAATCGATACGGCGTTCTTTCCTTTTTCCGGGCGCGCCGCGTGCGCGGCTTTTCCGACCGCGGTGATGACCATCGACGTCCCGACGCCTTTCGTCAGGATGGAAACGCCTTTGGCCGTACGGTACTGCTCGGCCATTTTCCGGACCCGCTCATACAGCGCGCGGTCGATGATCTTCTTCGTTTTGGAACGCCGGTGGATGCGCTTGTTCTTCACGATGGTATGATCCGCCGCGATGACCGCCTTCGCCGTTTCCGGCACCATGTTGACGACGGTGCCGCCGCTCAGCGATTTCAGCTTCAGGCCGTTCTGCGGCTGCCGCCGGAATTTGCCGGCGATCTCAAAGCTCATGATCCCTTTCTCCCCGTTCAGGACCGGAAAGTCCGCGTCCGGGGTGAACCCGTAATCCGGCGGATCGACTTTGTTGAAATAGTGGCGGATGCCTTCCCAGTTCGTCTCCTCGTCCAGTCCGAGGATCAGGCGGATCCGCTTCTTCGGTTCGAATCCGGCGTCCTTCAGCGCCTTCATCGCCATCAGCGCGGCATAGACCGGCCCTTTATCGTCCGTCGTTCCGCGCCCTAAGATATATCCGTCTTCTGTATCACCGGAATACGGATCGAACGACCATCCGTTTCCTTCCGGCACGACATCCAGGTGGCCGATGATCCCGACCGTTTCACTGCCGGAGCCGAAATCGATATGGCCGCCGTAATTGTCGACGTTTTTTGTCTCAAATCCGTACTCTTCCCCTTTTTTCAGTGTATATTCCAGCGCCTCCTGCACGCCGTTCCCGAACGGAGCCTTCTCTCCGCCCGGCGTGTCCTCCGGTTTCCCGGCAACGCTCCGGATCCGGACGACCTCTCCGAGCGCCTTCAGGGCCTCCCCCCTGTTTTCCTCAATCACTTTCTCCAGATTCTGCATCAGTTCCTCTTTTTCACTCGCAATACATCTTCCTCGAAACAACCACAAAAGGCCGGTCCGTACGGAACCGGCTTCTCCAGAAGGCTCAGGCGCTTCCGCTTAAACTGCTTCGACGCCCTTCACTTCCGGTACCGTCTGCTGGAGGATCTGCTCTACGACATTCTTGATCGTGAACATCGCACCCGGGCATCCGACGCAGTGGCCCTGAAGCCGTACTTTAACGATGTTGTCCTCCGTGATCTCGACGAGTTCCAGATCTCCGCCGTCTCTTCTCAGCACGTTGCGGATCTCTTCCAGTGCGTTATTGACTCTCTCTTCCATCTTATTTACTCCTTTACTGATAAACTCGAAGCCGGCATCCCGGACCGGCCCCGCGAATTGCATTCGCTTATCTTATACCACGATCCGGCGGGCGTAAACCCATCAAACCGAAAGGAAAATCCGTCTCTTCCCGCGGTTTCCGGAACGCTCTTGATTTCAAGCGTTTTAGGGCATGCCCACATCCAGACAATTATACTACACATAGATAGAAAAGAAAATACGAAACTTCTTCCAGCCTCTCATGGAAAAAAGGAAAATTTACGTAAAAAAACGAAAATAGGTGTTTTAAACCAAACCGGGGTGGTATTACATCAGTAGTTCGTTCATCACATCAATCGTGTGATACAATAGAAACCGCTTCAGACGGAAACGCCTGACGCTGTATTTTAAAATAATAGGAGGTAGTATTATGAAATGGGTATGTTCAGTTTGTGGATACGTTTATGAAGGAGAGCAGCCGCCAGAGAAGTGCCCGGTCTGCAAGGTTCCTGGAAGCAAGTTCGTGAAACAGGAAAACGTTGAATTCGCAGATCAGCACGTCCTCGGTGTTGCGAAGGACGTCGATCCGGAGATCCTGGAAGGACTCCGCGCGAACTTCACCGGCGAATGCTCGGAAGTCGGTATGTACCTCGCGATGGCAAGAGTCGCGTTCAGAGAAGGATATCCGGAAGTCGGCCTGTACTATGAAAAGGCTGCGAAGGAAGAAGCGGTCCACGCATCCAAGTTTGCAGAACTGCTTGGTGAAGTCCTGACAGACTCCACGAAGGAAAACCTGAAGGCGAGAGTCGACGCAGAAGCCGGCGCATGCGCAGGCAAGAAGGAACTCGCATCGAAGGCGAAGGCTGCGAACCTCGACGCAATCCACGATACCGTTCATGAGATGGCGAAGGATGAAGCACGCCACGGCGCTGCGTTCCAAGGTCTCCTGAACAGATACTTCGGAAAATAAAACAGAACGATTCGAGAAAGAACGACGGGGCTGCCGCATAATAATGCGACAGCCCCGTTTTTTTCGTTCACAGCCTTGACAGCCGTTATTTCCATAGGATCTGATAATAACCGCTGGACCGTTTCGTTGCCCCGCGAACCCGGATATACCAGGTGCCTTTCGTCTTTATCCCGATCCAACGATTGGCCGATACTTCGATCGTCGTCTTGTCGGAATGATAGATTGTTGTTGTGTATTTCTTTGTCTTTTTCCCGACTTTATGCATGAGCAGGACATCGAGCCGGCCGTTTGTTTCACCCTTCAGCGTCACTCTAATCGTCTTGTTTTTCTTCACGTTGAACTTGTACCAGTTTGCCTTCGAAGATCCGGCCGGGATCGTTCCTTTCATCAGCTTCTTTGCCTTTATGGTCCTGGCTTTTTTCTTCGATTGGTTCTTATAGGCTTTGACGGCCTTGAAGTTTACAAGAAAACGGTATGAATAAGTCCAATACAGGCTGGTGGTCGGTTTGATACGGACGACGTACGTCTTTCCCTTTTCCACGCCATAGGCCCGGTAAGCATTCACCATATAACCGTATTGATCCCGACTGCTTAAACTTTTTCAGTTCCGGAAGATCTGAGACTCAAAAAACGGAACGTTCTCTTTGTCATAACCATTCGGGATCACCCGGATGTAACCGTCTGCCGGCGCCTTATATGTGAACTTCCAGTATTCTTTGGAAACGCTGTCCGAATAAGGTGCTCCGATGTAATACGTCTTCCCGCTCACGATCCTGCGATCGGCAGACGAGCAGAAACGACAGCTGTTGATTTCACCGCTGACCGTATAGGTCTTCGGTGTCGTCGATGTGATTTGTATACCGTAATTATGGTTGCGATCATCGGAAAAAACATTATCCAGATGGATCTGCTCCTCACCGGGTATGTTCGTTGTAATGGTTGCATCACCCGGAGCATTGACCACAAGCATGCCCGGGCCGTCTGTCTGTACCGTCTTTGTCGAAGCCGTCTTCATAACGGAACCGGATGCCGATGAATCTGCGGCAAACGCGGCGCCGGGAACGGCTACGCAAATTGAAATCATCAGTGCTGCTGCTGCAATAAGCTGCTTTCGAAACATGAGAAACCCCTCCTTTCTGATCATGAAAAATCAGATCAAATTGAACAATTCACCTCTTTCAGTATAGATTCCGATTTTTCGCTTTTCAAGGCGCTTCGCGGATTGTAAAGTCGGAGGGGAAACCGGAGATCCGATCCTGCGGCGGAAGGTCCCGTCCGCTGTTTTGATCATGAAGTGAAACCCCTTGAAAACAGGGCGGTTTCGGGCAGGCCACAGAAAAAGCACCGCATCCGGAAAAATCCGAAGGGCGGCGCTTTTACCCAAAAATAACATAATTTTAACGGATGGAATTGCCCCATAACGTGGAAAGGGCCATCGTGTTTTGTGAAAAGCGACAGCCCTGCTATTTCCGTTCAGATGGAGTCGATGCGCTCCCGGAGGCGCGAGACCTCTGTGATCTGATTGATCTCGTTCCGGAGGCGAGCGCCGCCGGGGATGCCTTTCAGGTACCACCCGCAGACTTTCCGCATTTCGCGGACCGCGACGTATTCTCCTTTTTCCGCGATCAGTTCGTTCAGCTGGAGCTGCATCATTTCTTTTTTGTCTTCCAGCGTCGGCGCCGGAGGTTTCGGGAGTCCTTCCCACGCGTTTTTGAGTTCGCGGAAGATCCACGGGTTCCCGAGCGCCGCGCGGCCGATCATCACGAAGTCACAGCCGGTCTGCCGCATCATGTCGCTCGCGGTCTCCGGCGAGGTCACGTCGCCGTTTCCGATCACGGGGATACGGACGGCCTGTTTTACCGCCGCGATCACGTCCCAGTCGGCCTCTCCCGAGTAATACTGCTCGCGCGTCCTCGCGTGGACCGCGACCGCGGAGGCACCGGCTTCTTCCAGGGCCTGTGCAACTTCGACCGCGTTTATATGGTCATTCGTGAACCCCGCCCGGATCTTCGCGGTGACCGGCTTCCGGGTGTTCTCTACCGCCGCCCGGACGAGCGACGCCGCGAGCGCCGGGTCCTTCATCAGCGCGGAGCCTTCCCCGTTCTTGACGACCTTCGGCACAGGGCATCCCATATTGATGTCGAGCGTCACGTTCGGGCGATCATCGAGCTCTTTCGCGGCGAACGCGATGATGTCCGGCTCGTGGCCGAAGATCTGGATCGCGACCGGTTTTTCCTCCGGCAGGATCCGGAGCAGCCGGTCCGTCCTTTTGTCCCCGTAATAGAGACCTTTCGCGCTGACCATCTCCGTATACGTCAAAGAAGCTCCCATCGAGCCGCAGATGCGGCGCATGGGAGCGTCCGAGATTCCGGCGAGCGGCGCCAGAAAAAATGGATTTTCCGGGCGGAACCCGCCGATCGAATGTTGTTCTTTGTTCCAGTTATTCATAGTCGTCCTGTGCGATCTTGTAATGCTGCTTCTTTTTCAGGCCGCGGTTTTTATCATAGATGATCCGGAGACCGTCCAGGGTCAGCATACGGTCCACGATATCGATGCAGTCGACGCCCGACGCGATCATTGTCGCGAGGCCGCCGGTCGCCACGACCGTGATCTTTTTGTCGGTCCCCGTGAGCTCCTTCAGCTCTTTCCGCATGGCGCGGACCAGGAATTCCACCATGCCCATATGGCCGTAGATCAGTCCGGACTGCATGCTCTGGATCGTGTTGCGGCAGATCGTCCGCCCCGGTTCTTCCAGTTCGACTTTCGGCAGCTTGGACGTCTGGCTGAACAGGGCCTCCGAAGCGATCTTCAGTCCCGGCGCGATGGTGCCGCCGAAGTATTCGGCTTTGTCGGAGACGGCGCAGAACGTGGTCGCCGTTCCGAAATCGATGATGATGAGCGGTCCGCCGTACTTGTTGTATGCCGCGACGGCGTTGACGATCCGGTCGGCGCCGACCTGCTTCGGGTTGTCGTACTTCACGATCAGCCCTGTCTTCACACCGGATTCCACGACGATCGGGCGCACATGGAAGTACTTCTGCGCCATATGCTGAACCGTATAAAGCACCGACGGAACGACCGTCGAGATGATGACCGCGTCGACGTCGGAGAACTTGTAGTTCTCCATGGAAAAAAGTGATCCGATCAGGACGCCGTATTCATCCGCGCTCTTTTTGCTGTCCGTCTCGATCCGCCAGGACACCTTAAGTTCTTCTCCCTGGTACAATCCGAGTACGGTATTGCTGTTTCCGATATCAAATGCCAGTAACATTGATCCAAGCTCCTTATTTGACGACACGCTCCAGCCTCTTCAGTGCCAGCGCCATCGTGAGTCCCGGAATGACGCGGTTCCCTGTGATCTCCACGCCGAGGACCTCATTGATCCGCTTCAGCCGGTACTGGACCGTGTTTGTGTGGATCCCCATGAACTCGCTCGTCTTGCTGCTCCGCATCCCGGCGTCCAGAACGAATGTTTCCAGCGTCTCGAGCAGCTGCTTCGCTTTGTTCTCTCCCATTTCCTTCTTAAACGGTTCCAGAAGATCCATGTAGTTCTTTTTCAGATAGCCGCCCTGGACCTGCAGACTGATGCAGTTGGAGACGAGCGCGAGTTCGAATTTCGTGAACACGCGCTTGTACGGGAAGACACTCTCGACGAATGTCCAGGTCTCGCTGATGAGGCGGAACGCGTCGCCGGCGCCCTCGATGCCGTCGATGCCGGTCGCATGGAAGATGCGGACGGACTTGCTGTTCTCCTTCAGTCGGTCAAACAGCTCGACGCACGCGTTCTTCTGCTGATACGGCTCGTTCTCTTCTTTCTCGCCATGGCGGAGGATCACGCCGTACGTCCCGTCGACGTCGCTGATCCGGAGGACCTCAAGGTCGTGCGCCCGCTCAAACTCCGCGATGACGGCATTGTCTTCCTGATTGTCGATCTCCTTCGCGTAGAACACACTCAGGATGTTCTCGCTGTCGATCCCCATTTCATCCTTCAGCGTGTAGGCCAGACTCTTGTTGTCCCGCATGAGCGCCTTGATGAATTCGGATTTGATGTCCCGCTCCGGGGTGTATTTCCACATGCCCATCGCGAGCTCAATGATCTCGGCCAGCTTCGTGATCTCGCCGGCAGAGTAGTTGTCCTCGTTATCGACGATGAACAGGAAATGCTTCTCGCCGGCGACCGTGATCGGCCCCCAGTATGTCAGGACCCCGTTCACATCGATGAACGTATAGATCCCGGACTTTTCCACGTTCCGCTCTTTCCCGAGGCGGATCGCATCCGCGATCGTCGTCTTCTGACGGGTCTCAACGGTCAGGATCGGGTTGAAGTCCTTCGACAAAAGGACCACCTGGAAGTTGTTGCTGACCGCGGCCTCCCGGAGCGCGGACTGGAAATTGCTGTGGCGCTCGAAGTCGAGAAGATGATAGATCGTATTGCTGATCAGGTTGTTTTTAAAATCCTCGCCGTACTGAAGACGGTCGGAGATCTGCTGCATCACATCAGCATACTCGGAGGTGTTTTCCGGCGGCAGCACGATCAGCGGGAATCCGGCGCTGTCCGCGGCAGTGAGCACCTCGCGCGGCAGAGAATCCAGTCCGTTTTTCAGGTGAAAAACGACCATCCCCGCGGCTTCTTTTTCTGCCAGCCCGGTGATGATATCCGTGATGAGCGGCCAGTTTCCAAGGATGCCGCTGAACGAGGTCAGCACAAGCTGTTCTTTGACTCCATTTTCCTTCAGTGCGTCTTCCAGTGTCTGCGCATCCATGACGGAGACCGAACGAACACGGTTCGATACGGCATTTCTGCCTGCAGCAAGGATCCCCGGTGTCAGCGTCTCCAGACTCAGACAATCACTTACGGTAATTTTCATTGACCAGCATCTCCTCTATCTTCAATTCTCCTCATCATGCCCGTCGGCATGGTCTTCAGAAGTATCAGTTTCTTCCGGCGCTCCGGCCTTCGTCGGATCCGCCTGCGGCGCATCGTCCGCCTCCGTCTGGTGCGTTCCCGGCTGATCCGGGCTTTCTGCTCCGGCTTTGGTTTCTTTTTTCTTCAGCGGGATGATCGGGCGTCCCTCGGAGTCGATCATGATCTCACGGATCGGAGGATCCCCTGACCCGTTCGGATCTCCCGGCGTCCCCGGACCCTGCGGATCATCGTCGTTCAGGTAGTCCGAATCGTACTTCGCCAGTTCTTCTTCCTCGCGACGGCGGATCATCTCGGTTTCCTGCGCTTCCTGCTCATTGATCTTCTGGAGCTCCCGATCCTTCTCCGCGATCTCCTTCTCCAGTCCGTCCGCGTCGATGTCGCCGTTATACAGGCGTTCGAACTGTTCTCCGTCGATGGTCTCGACACGCATCAGCGCCTCCGCGACGACTTCGAGCTTGTCGCGGTTGTCCTTCAGGATCTTCTCTGTCTCCTGATATGCCTGTTCGATGATGTTCTTGATCTCCTGATCGATCTCGAACGCGGTCTCTTCCGAATACGCCTTCTGCGTCGTGAAATCCCGTCCGAGGAAGACCTCATCGGATTCGTTGAAGCAGACCGGACCGATCTTCGAACTGAATCCGTAGCGCGTCACCATGTTCCTCGCGATCTGCGTCGCCCGTTCGAGGTCATTGCTCGCACCGGTACTGATGTCATCCAGCGTGAGCGCCTCGGAGACACGGCCGCCCAGAAGGTGCATGATCTGATGCTGCATGTCCTTTTTGGTCATGAACGACTTGTCTTCGGTCGGCAGCGACATCGTGAAGCCGCCGGCGGATCCTCTCGGGATGATCGTGACCTGATGCACCGGATCGGATCCCGGGATGCTCCTCATGACGATCGCGTGGCCGGCTTCGTGATACGCCGTCAGTCTCTTTTCTTCCTGACTGATCACGCGGCTCTTCTTCGCCGGTCCCGCCATGACCTTCGTCGTCGCTTCTTCGATCTCCGCCATGCGGATCCAGCGGCCGTTCCGGCGCGCGGTAATGAGCGCCGCTTCGTTCAGGAGGTTCTCCAGATCCGCCGGGGTGAATCCCGGGGTCCGGCGCGCCAGGATCTCCGGCGACACTTCCTTCGAGAGCGGTTTGTTCTTGCTGTGGACACGGATGATCTCCTCCCGGCCTTTGACGTCCGGGATGCCGATCACGATCTGACGGTCAAACCGTCCCGGCCTGAGCAGTGCCGGATCGAGGACATCCGGGCGGTTCGTCGCCGCCAGGATGATGATGCCGGAGTTCTCTCCGAACCCATCCATCTCGACCAGGAGCTGGTTCAGTGTCTGCTCGCGTTCGTCGTTCCCGCCGCCGAGGCCCGCGCCTCTCTTCCGGCCGACCGCGTCGATCTCATCGATGAACACGATGCACGGCGCGTTCTTCTTCGCCTGATCGAACAGGTCTCTGACACGGGACGCTCCGACACCGACGAACATTTCGACGAAGTCGGAACCGCTGATGGTGAAAAACGGCACATGCGCTTCTCCCGCGGTCGCCCGCGAAACGTAGGTCTTTCCGGTGCCCGGCGGACCGACGAGCAGGATGCCCTTCGGTATTCGGGCGCCCAGATCGCTGTATTTCCTCGGATCCTTGAGGAAATCGACGACCTCCTCAAGTTCCTGCTTTTCTTCTTTCAGACCGGCGACGTCCGCAAACGTGATCTTTTTGCCCTCGCCGCGATAAAGCTGCGCCTTGCTCTTCCCGAACTGGAACGCCTTTCCGTTCCCGCCCTGGTTCATCATGATATAGAAAAGGAAGCCAAGCGCGATGACCATGATCAGACTCGGCAGGATGTTCAGGAACGTGCTCCCGTATTTCGGCCCGTCGGTCATATAGGTGATCTTATTTTCTTCCAGCCCCGGATAGATGTATTTCTCACGGACGTACTGGGTGTCGACCAGATCGGCCGCGTACGCGTAGACATACTTATCCTCCCCGATCTTGCAGGTGATCTTGGTATCCGTGATGTTGACCTGCTCTACCTGATCGGATTCCAGATAGGAAACCAGTGTGGAATACTTGACTTTCTTCATCTGCGTCCCGCCACCACGGATCGTGGCTGCCGCAGCGATGACAAGTGCAAAAATGACGAGGTAAACGATGAGATTCTTCGTAAACTTCTTCAAAATTAAGCCTTTCTTTCCCTAATATCTATTGAAAATATGGATAATTTGTTAGTAGCAAACAAAACAGCCTCATTATTCTATCACAGGGTGCTGTGATTTTCAATAATAAGTACTGATTTTGTCTGTGTCGTCAAACAAAACGATTTCGAGTACATGGCGTGCACTCCCCAGCCGGGCTGCGGCGGAATGAACAGGACGTCGGACCCCGCGGCGAAGTAGCGGATGCCCTCCCGGAGGCTCTTCGGGACCTTGCGATCGACAAAAAGATCCTGGATCTTTTTGCGGCCGCCGGGGATCGCGATCCGGTCTCCTGGCCTGCGCCCCCTGAGTTCGATGCGCCGCTCGATCCCCGGCCCGTACGCCTCTTCGAGCTGCTCCAGGTCGAACGCCGCGTAGGTGCGGCGGATGAGAGAGGTGTCGTTCGGGGATGGGGTCGGAACGGTTTTCTCAGGGTCGGTTGCTTTGGAATTTTCGGCTGCATCTGCAGCGGCCGTCTCAGTGCCAGTTGCTTTAGAGGGTTCGGTCACATCTGATGCGGCCGTCTCAGTGCCATCAACTTTGGATGTTCCGGCTGCATCTGCTGCGGTAATTTCAGCGCCGTTCACTTTGGCGGTTTCGGCTGCGTCTGTTGCGGCCGTCCCAGTGCCGGTTGCGATGGATGTTTCAGACGCATCCATTGCGGCTAACTCAGGGCTGTTAACCTTGGAGGTTTCGGCCGCGCCTGTTGCGGCCGCCGCAGTGCCATTAGCTTTAGTCGCTTCGGCCGCTTCAGTTGCAGCCATCCCGGTGCCGTTCACTTTGGATGTTCCGGCCGCATCCGCTGCGGCTAACTCAGGGCTGTTAACCTTGGAGGTTTCGGCCGCGCCTGTTGCGGCCGCCGCAGTGCCATTAGCTTTAGTCGCTTCGGCCGCTTCCGTTGCAGCCATCCCAGTGCCGTTCACTTTGGATGTTCCGGCCGCATCCGCTGCGGTGAAATCAGCTTTGAACTCCTGAAATTCTTCCCGGCTGACGACGGAGATCCGATAGCGGAACTGCGGCGCTCCTGATTCTACAGCTTCTTTCTGAAACAATACGACGCTGTCATAGCGGCATTCGAGTCCAAAGCTATGGGGAAGATCGAGCGCCGCCGACGGAGCGCCTCCCCGGATCGCGGCCTCTGCGTCCTGCAGGTTCTGATAGGAAAGGTCTTCTTTGAGGCCGATCTGATCGAATGCCTCGCGTAGGAGGCGGCGCAGCACGGGTTTCTTGAGGCGGCCGAGCGCGGCCCGGGACAGCACCAGCCGGCCGGGCCCGCGCTCCTGCTCGGCTTCGCCGAGCGCCTGCCGCACCAGGACATCAAAGTGGGCGCGGTCCTGGCGGCAGGCGGCCGCCAGCCGTAAAAGCGCGCTGCGCGTTCCCGGGTTCCGGTCTTCCAGATACGGAAGCACCTCCAGCCGGATCCGGTTGCGGGCGTAATCCTTTTGTCCGTTCGTCTCATCAAAGTGCGGATCCAGTTCGTGCCGTTCACAGTAATCCTGAATTTCCTGCCGTGAACAGGAAAGGAGCGGACGCACGACCGTAAAGCCGCTGTCATCCGGACGTTTCGGCAGCATCCCGGCGAGGCCGTCCGGACCGGTCCCGCGGAGAAGGCGGAACAGCACCGTCTCCACCTGATCGTCCGACTGATGCGCGACCGCGATCACGAGCCGCTGCCGCGGTACCCCGGTCTGGCGGATGTGCTCTGCCTCTTCAAAAAATGCCTGATAGCGCCGGTCGCGGCCGGCTTCTTCCGTCGTAACGCCGCGTTCGCGGGCCAGTTTTTCACAGTCAAATGTAACGAGCTTCAGCGGGATGCCGGCAGCGCGGCAGAGCCCCAGCACGTAGTTCTGATCCGAAAGCGCGCTTTCCCCGCGGAGCTGATGGTTGACGTGTACCGGATGGATCGTCAGATCCATATCGGGCGCCAGCTTCCGGAGCACATCAAAAAGGCATACCGAATCCGGACCTCCGGAGAGGCCGAGTACGATATGCGTATGCGCATTAAACAGATCCTCCTCGCGGATGAACCGTTTTACTTTTTCGAATAAAGTATCCATAATATATCCTTCGGCACGCACCTTGCGCCGACATCTCCCACACTGTGAAGCCATGCATCGTGCCCCTGGCATCTGACCGCGTATCGTATGATGCGACCGGAACTAAAACGTGCGTGGCACGCATCTTGCGCCGGTATCAAAACACACGCAGTCCACGCCGATATCACTGCGAAGCGACAAACGCCCTGCAGCGCGTGGCACACACCTTGCGGCCGAATCTTTTACATCACCTTAAAGTGGCACACACCTTGCGGCTGGCACCAAAGCACTCGCGGCGCCAAAACGCACACGGAATGCAAACCCGTCCGCAAAACAGAAAGCGCCCTCCGATCTGGCCGGGCATATGCCTCCGTACCGGCTATCCTGCCCTCGCACTACTCGCTTTCCTTGATGTCATAGAACCGCATCGCGTTCTCGCAGGTGATCCGAGCCGCCTCTTCATATGGGATGCCCTTCAGCTCCGCGACCTTGCGGCACGTGTACTGGACGAACGGCGACATGTTCGGCTTCCCGCGCATCGGAACCGGCGTCAGGTACGGCGCGTCCGTCTCCACCGTCAGAAATTCGATCGGTGTCCGGCGCACGACCTCCTGCGTTTTCCGGTTATTTTTGTACGTGACAGGCCCGCAGATCGAGATCGTCGCGCCTTTTTTCACGTACTCCGCGGCGGTCTCTGCGCTCCCCGAAAAGCAGTGGATCAGGACCCGGCTGTCCGGGAGCAGTTTGCCGTCCGGGCCCGGGCGCTTCGGGAACCAGCTCTGCCGCTCCTCCGTGAACGCGCCTTCCTCGGTCAGAATATCCATGGTTTCTTTTTCCGCGTCGCGCGTGTGGATCATGATCGGCATCTTCAGCTCATTCGCCAGCCGGATCTGCCGCCGGAACCATTCGCGCTGCACGTCCCGCTCCGACCAGTCATAATAAAAATCGAGACCGATCTCGCCGATCGCCTTCACCTTTTCGTGACCGGCCCAGGCGCGGATCTGTTCGAGCGCGGCGTCGTCCATGTCCTTCGTGTCATGCGGATGGCAGCCGACCGCGGCGTAGCACCACGGATACGTCTCCGCGTCCTTGATCGCCTGGCGGCAGTCGCTTAAGTTGCTGCCGACATCCATAATATAACTGACCGGCGAGGTCTCGATCCGTGCGGCGAGTTCCGCCCGCTCCTCGTCCGTGTATTTCGGTTCATTCAAGTGTGTATGTGCGTCAAAAAGCATATGATCCTCCTGACAAAAAGGAGCTGTCTCTCCGGCAGCTCCCCTTCTATTCTTATCCGGTCTCCGTCAGCTGACGATATTCCCGTCTTCCGCTTTCGTTCCTACGATCTCCAGGCGCTCTCCATTCTCGGCGAACAGGAGCATTCCCTTCGACTCCATGCCTCTGAGCTTCCGCGGTTTCAGATTCGCGACGACGATCACCTTTTGTCCGACCATCTCCTCCGGCGTGAAATATTCCGCGACGCCCGAGATGACCTGGCGCGTTTCCTCGCCCATCTTCACCTGGAACACGAGCAGGCGGTCCGCCTTCGGATGCTTTTCCGCCGAGAGGATCGTTCCGACCCGGAGGTCGATCTTGTCGAAATCGTCGAATTCGATCTCCGGCTTCAGAGCCTCTTTTCCGCTCTCCGCCGGCGCCTCTTCTGCTCCTTTTTCCGCTTCCGCTTCTTTTTCCGCTTCCGCAGCCGCCTCCGCCTTCTGCTTTTCCTTCAGCTCATCCAGTTCCTTCAGTTCCTTCTCGATGTCGAGACGAGGGAACAGAGCTTCGCCGCGGTGGACCGTGACAGGACCGAGGACATCAAACACCTGCGCGTCCTCCCAGACCGGCGCGGCATCACCCATCCCGAGCTGCTCGCGGATCTTCTCCGACGTCGTGTGCATGAACGGGGTGATAAGGATCGAAATGATGCGGAGCGACTCCGCGAGGTTGTGCATGACGGTATCCAGCTCTTTTTTCTTCGCCGGATCCTTCGCGAGCACCCACGGCTCCTTCTCATCGATGTATTTGTTCGCCCGGCGGACCAGCGTCCAGATGTCTTCCAGCGCGAGGTTGAAGCTGAACTTCTCCATGTGCTGCTCCATATTCGGCGTGACGTCCAGCGCGGTCTTCTTCAGATCACGGTCGATGTCGTCCTCCGTTTCCGCCGGCGGCAGCGTTCCGCCGCAGTACTTCTCGATCATCGCGGTCGTGCGGGACAAAAGGTTGCCGAGATCGTTCGCCAGATCGTAGTTCATCCGCTTCAGCATGATCTCGTTCGTGAAGACGCCGTCCTGTCCGAAGGTGTATTCTCTCAAAAGGAAATATTTCAGCGCGTCGATCCCGTAGCGGTCGATCAGGACGACCGGGTCGACGACATTCCCCTTGGATTTGCTCATTTTGCCCCCGTCGATCAGGAGCCATCCGTGTCCGAGCACGTGCTTCGGCAGCGGAATGTCCAGCGACATCAGCATCGCCGGCCAGATGACCGAGTGGAAGCGGACGATCTCTTTCCCGACGAGATGAACGTCGGCCGGCCAGTACTTGTTGTACAGCTCCGGATCGTCCGGATAGCCGAGCGCCGTGATATAGTTCGTGAGCGCGTCGAGCCACACGTAGATGACGTGCTTCGGGTCGATCGGCACCGGGATCCCCCAGTCGAACGTCGAACGGGAGATGCACAGGTCGTCCAGGCCCTGGCGGACGAATTCGATCATCTCATTGCGGCGCGTGTCCGGCTCGAGGAATTCCGGATTCTCTTCGAACAGCTTCAGGATCCGGTCCTGATATTTCGAGAGGCGGAAAAAGTACGCGTCCTCGCTCGCCCGCTCGACCGGCCTTCCGCAGTCCGGGCAGCAGCCGTTCACGAGCTGGCTCTCCGTCCAGAAGGATTCGCACGGTGTGCAGTACCAGCCTTCATAGCGTCCTTTATAGATGTCGCCTTTTTCATTCATTTTATTAAAGATCTGCTGTACGCGCTTCACGTGACGCTCTTCCGTCGTACGGATAAAGTCATCGTACGAGATCTCCATCGTATTCCACAGCTTCTTGATGCCGCCGACGACCTCGTCGACGTATTCCTGCGGCGTGATCCCTTTCTTCTCTGCGATCTGCTGGATCTTCAGGCCGTGCTCGTCTGTCCCCGTGAGGAAATAGACGTCATATCCCTGCAGCCGCTTGAAGCGCGCCATCGCATCCGCCATGACCGTGCAGTAGGTATGGCCGATGTGCAGATTCGAACTCGGGTAGTAGATCGGCGTTGTAATGTAGTATTTGCCTTTCGTTTTACTCTCTGACATTTTCTTCATCCCTTTCCTGCCCCATCGAATGAGAAGAGGCAATACACAGGTATAGTAGCACAAAACCATTCGGTTTTCAACGTTTGCACGGGGCGCGCCCGAAAGCCCGGCGCTTTTTCCGGATTTCTCCGCGCTTGACGGGAAACCGGACAGTGTAACGCCGGGGGCGGTCATCAGGATCCGGGGTTCATCCACGCCGGATGGAAAATCAGTCGCTGCCCTGAGGCAAAAAATCAAAAAAATTTAAAAAAAATTTGATTTCGTGCTGCCAGCACAACAAACAGGAGGCCCCTTGACGCATAATATAATCACGATTTATCCCCAATAAATTGCAAAACCGGCATCCCCTTTGCCGGAAATATCGGATCCGAAAAAGTACGGCCGCTCCCCCAAAGTTGGCCGCTTTTTCTTTTTTGTTTTTTGTCCGTCAAGAAAAAACCGGCCTTTGAAAACGGCCGGTTTCTCACGATATATTTCTCACTATATGCGATATGCGGTTATCTCTCCCGGATCTTCATTCTGCGCCGGATCAGGAAGAGCGCAGCGCCCGCACCGGCAAGCGCCAGAAGATACGACGCTTCCGCTGTGTCTCCGGTCTTCGGCGTTGTGCCGGATCCGGAGGAAGCATGCTTTGATCCGCCGGAAGAACTGCTGCTGTTCGATCCTCCAGTGTTATCGGAGGTCTTATCCGTACCGCCGTCCGTCGACGGGTCGTCCGTATCGGTATGCACCGACTGCTCTTCGTACGTATTCGTGAACACGAGCTCGCTCGCGTCGGTCTCCTCTCCGTTCTTCAGGATCGTCCGGGTGACATTCAGCGTTCCGCCGGATTTCGTGACGACAAAACGGATCTGATAGATCGAATCGTCACTGGTATATCCTGTGATCCCGGCATCGTCCTCCGTCACGTTGTAGACATATGTCCCCGGCTCAGCGAACGTCAGGCCGCTGATCTCCGTCGTCCCGGCGCCCGTGATCGTATACGCCGCCTCCGTGCCGCTGCCCGAATCCGGCATCGGCATCTCTGTCGTGAGCATTCCGGATGGGAGCGTGCTCAGCGCCGGCTGCGCCGTCAGGCGGAACGTGAACTCGGATGAGACCGCCGGTGTGTCACCGGTGATCTCTTTCCGGATCGTCAGATTGTCTGTTGTGACCGGCGACGGATCCGGGACCGAATACGTGACATACGGCACTTCGAAATACGTCCTTCCGCTCTGATCTCCGGTACTGTTTGTGTAATCGAGATACGCCTCTTTGTTCGTCGGGTAGGTGCCTTCCTCGTCCGTCGTCAGCGTCAGATCATAGGAGATCTTCAGCCGCTTCGCGTTCCGGACCGGGACATTGATCTCTACCGAGAAGGATTCGCTGTCTGAATCATAACGGATCACATACGGATACTTCCCGCTGTCCGCGTCCTTCTCTCCATAGCTCCATTCATTCGTTCCCGTCTTGACAGAGGAGATCTCCGTGCCGCCGACCGAAAGAGTGAACGGTGACGCGTCTCCGGACGGCATCACGAGATCAAACTCCTCTCCGATCACGTCCGTCAGCGTCCCGCTGCTGATCAGATATTCGATCGATGTGACCAGATCTTCCAGTCCTTCCGTGATCGTCTGCCCGGAGTTCACGATACTGCTGTCCTGCGCCGTATTTCCGTAGATCTTCGCACCGAAATCCTCCTGGCACTGCTTCATGAAGCCGAGCGGCTTTCCTTTCAGGATCTTGTTCCAATTGTCGTCCGACGTCGAGAAGATCGAAATGTTATATCCCCGGTCTGCTCCCGTTTTCAGGGCGTCATACGTCTTCAGAAGGGACACGTCGTTCGCGCTGTAATGCGTTTCCCTGTCCTCATACACCGGTGCCCATTCGCCGTTGAAATACTGATCGTACTGCTCGGCTGTCAGATCCTGCGCGTTCGGCGGGGCGTTCGTCCCCTGATACACCGTGCTCCAGTAATTTTTCCAAGGGCTCCCGCTGCCGGCTCCATATCGGAAATAGCGGCCGGTCTCATACGACGACGAGCTCTGGACCGTATCCTTTGCGGCGAACAGTTCGTCCCATGTCTGATATCCCGTATCATTGCTGTCCAGCGTGCTCATGTGGTCTTTATAGTAGTTGCCATTTCCGGCATTCCGGCTGATCGGCGCCGGGCCGTACGTCTCGCCGTCCATCGTGATATTCCCCTCATAGACATACGTCTCCATGTCGGACAAAAGGATGAGGAATTTATTCGAATCCGGCGTCTCCGTATCGGCTGCCAGCATCCGGTTCGCAAGACGCACCGGCTGTTCGGAGTTCGAACCGCCGATACTCCACTTTGACGAACCGATCTTAAAGCTGATCGCGTTTTTGATCTCGTCCTTGCTGGAATCCGTCACTTCGACGAGCCCCGTGACATCATCCATCCCCTTATTCGCCAGTGAATACGCGTCATGTCCCCAGCCATCGTATACCACGACACCGAATTTCACGTTCGTGTCCGACGAGGCAAAAAAATCCAGCGCCTGATCGGCCGCCGCCTCGATATTCTTGATGTCTGAGTACGCGCTTTTGTCCATAACCAGCACAACGTCGACGTTCGCTTTTTTCTCGTACTCCGCGGACGGAAGCGAAAGCGTCACCGTCGTATTCTTCTCGCTGTCAAGCTGTGTGGCCGTCTTGGATTTCGCGACATCCCAGTTCACGTCTGCCGATGAAGATCCCCAAAACGCGAGCGCGGCGATGATCAGCAAAGCGATCACGGCGCTCCGCAATACTATTTTACTATTCATACGATTCTCCCCCAAAGCTAAAATAAATCTTTCAACGCTTAAATTATACTATATCAATATTATTTTGACAACGACTTTTTACATTTTTTTACAAAAAAGCTTTGAGACGCGGTCTTCCCACGTCTCAAAGCTCTGTCTTTTCTGCATTTGCTTGTATGGAAAAAAGTGTTCTGTAAGGATGCCGGCAGCGTCTCAGTTGTCCAGCTCCTCTTCCGCCCAGTCATCGCTGGACCATTCTTCATCCGGCCAGTCTCCGTTCACGAAGACCTTCTTCGCGAACCGGTCCATCGTCACGACGAGGGAGACGCCCGCGACGAGGCCGATCCCGATTACCGCGAGTGCTGCTTTGGCAGCGTCCGAAGTCGTCGGCCGTCTTTCTTCCTGTTTCTCGACTTCACTTTTGCTTCTGCTCATACTCATTCACCCCGTTTCTCAGCTTCTCTTTTTGCCTTTTCCTCTTTTCTTTTTGTCACATACTCTACAATCATATCAGCGCAGGCTTCCTCGGAGATCCGGCTGCTGTTGATCATCAGGTTGTAATTCCGGTAATCGCCCCACTTCTGGGAAGTGTGGTAATTATAGTAGTTCCGGCGCGCTTTGTCATAGGACTTGATCGTATCGATGACCGTCCCGGAATCCTCGCCGTACACATTGACGCAGCGCTCGATGCGCTCCTCCATCTCGGCGAATATGAACACGTTGGTGACGTCTACGATCTGACGCAGCACATAGTCCGCACACCGTCCGACGATGACGCCTTCTCCCTTGAGGCCGATCTCGGTGATGATGTCGAACTGTGTCAGAAACAGCTTCTCGTTCATCGACATCCCGTCTCCGACCATTCCTTCGCCGAAATTGATCGCGGAAGAAAGGGTATACGAAAAGTTGCTTTTCGCGCGGAGCTCCGCGGTGCGGATCAGCTCCTCCGAAAGGCCGCTCTGCTGCGCCGCCTCCGTGATCAGTTCATTGTCATAAAAAGGCACTCCCAGCTTCTGCGCGACCAATCTCCCGATCAGTCTTCCTCCGCTGCCGTATTCTCTGCTGATTGTGACCAGATCACCCATTTTTCTATCTCCTTTCCCAAATCCGGACTATCGGTCGTGATCTTTTTCTTATTATATACCAAAGAATTCCGAAAGTATAGACCGGCCCACTCAGAGGATCGGATCCCGGGCCGGTGATTCCGGCCTCTACACCGCCTCTTCAAACTGCGAATTGTAGAGATCCGCGTAGAATCCGCCTTTCGCGAGCAGCTCTTCGTGCGTCCCCTGTTCGATGATGTCGCCGTGATTCATGACGAGGATCAGGTCGGCGTTCCGGATCGTCGACAGCCGGTGCGCGATGATGAAGCTCGTCCGTCCCTCTGTCAGATTGTCCATCGCTTCCTGGATCAGTTCCTCTGTTCTGGTGTCGACGGACGACGTCGCCTCATCGAGGATCAGCACGCTGCTGTCGGCTAAGATTGCGCGGGCGATCGTCAGGAGCTGCTTCTGTCCCTGCGAAATGTCGGTCGCGTCTTCATTGATCATCATATCGTAGCCGCCCGGGAGCGTCCGGATGAAGTGGTCCGCGTGGGCCGCCCGGGCCGCTGCTTCTACTTCCTCATCCGTCGCATCGAGCCTTCCATAGCGGATGTTTTCGCGGATCGTCCCCGCGAACAGCCAGGTATCCTGGAGCACCATCCCGAAGTGCCGGCGCAGTTCGTGCCGGTCGATCTTCCGGATATCCGTCCCGTCCAGCAGGATCGCGCCGTCGTTCACGTCATAAAAACGCATCAGCAGCTTGACCATCGTCGTTTTGCCGGCCCCGGTCGGGCCGACGATCGCGATCTTCTGTCCCGGCTTCACGTCGGCCGAGAAATCGTGGATGACGATCTGGTCCTTTGTGTAGCCGAACTTCACATGATCGAAGCGGACTTCTCCGTCGACATGGTCCGGCACGACCGGATGCTCTTCCTGCTCCTGCTCTTCCTCTTCGTCCAGGAATTCGAACACGCGCTCCGCGGCGGCCGCCATCGACTGCACCTGGTTCATGACCTGCGCGATCTGTCCGAGCGGACGGGTCAGGTTCTCGACGTACTGGATGAACGCCTGGATGTCACCGACGCCGATCACGCCGCGGATCGTCAGGAATCCGCCGGAGATCGCCACTGCGGCATAGCCGAGGTTCCCGACGAACATCATGACCGGCTGCATGACGCCGGACAGAAACTGCGATTTCCATGCCGAATCATAGAGGATGTCGTTCGTGTCGTCGAACGTCCGGATCACATCGTCTTCCTTCCCGAACGCTTTGATGATCTGCTGGCCGGCGAAATTCTCCTCGACCTGGCCGTTGATGTGGCCGAGGAAATTCTGCTGCGTCAGGAAGTATTTCTGCGAGATCCGGATGATCAGCGACATCAGGCCGGACGCGATCGGAAGGATCAGGATCGTGATCAGTGTCATCAGCTTTGAGATCGACAGCATCATCACGATGCTCCCGACGATCGTCGCCGACGCGGTGATGATCGTCGTGATGCTCTGGTTCAGTCCGGTCCCCAATGTATCGACATCATTCGTGATCCGGGACAGCACCTCGCCGTACGTCCGGCTCTCAAAGTACGAGAGCGGCATCCGGTCGATCTTCTCCGAGATCTCCCGGCGCATCCGGTACACGACCTTCTGCGAGATCCCCGTCATGATCCATCCCTGAAGGAACGAGAACACGGCACTGATCAGGTACAGCGCGAGGGTGAACAAAAGGATCCTCACGATCTTATCAAAGTCGATGCCGCCGGTCCCTTCGATCTTCCGCATCAGTCCTTCCGCGAGCTCCGTCGTCGCGTGCCCCATGACTTTCGGGCCGATGACCTGAAACACCGTGGATGCCGCCGCGAAGATCATCACGACAATGACCGCGATGCGGTATCTTCCCATATAGTGCAGGATCTTCCGGATCGCTGCCCGGAAATCCTTCGGTTTTTCTCCCGGCGCTCCCGGCGGCCCGCCGTGATGACCGGGCCGGCGCCGCTGCGACGTGGCGGAATACGCCCGGGCGCCGTTCTTCGTGAACGCCTCGATCTGCTTTTTTCTTCTCTCTTTTCTTTCCCGTCTGTTCATGCTATATCGTCTCCAGTTCCATGCTGGAAAGCTGCGACTTCGCGATCTGCTGATAGACCTCGCAGCTCTTCATCAGTTCTGCGTGCGTTCCTTTCCCGACGACTCTGCCTTCGTCGAGGACCAGGATCTGATCCGCGTGCAGGATCGTGCTGATCCGCTGCGCGACGATGATCTTCGTCGAGTCTCCGGACGTCTCCGCGAGCGCTTTCCTCAGGTTCGCGTCGGTCTTCATGTCGAGCGCGGAGAAGCTGTCGTCGAATACGAGGACTTCCGGCTTCCGGACGACCGCGCGGGCGATCGCGAGGCGCTGCTTCTGACCGCCGGAAACGTTGCTTCCGCCCTGCGAGATCATGCTCTCAAAGCCCTGTTCCTTTTTGTCGACAAAATCCTCTGCCTGTGCGATCCTTGCCGCGTCCCGGACCTCTTCCTCCGTCGCGTCTTTTTTCCCGAAGCGGATGTTGTAGGCTACGCTGCCGGAGAACAGGACGCCTTTCTGCGGCACGAAGCCGATGCGGCTCCTGAGGTCATGCATCGAGACGTTCCGGACGTCTTCTCCGTCCAGAGTGATGCGGCCTCCTGTCACGTCATAGAAGCGCGGGAGCAGATTGACGAGCGTACTTTTCCCGGATCCGGTGCTTCCGATGATCGCGGTCGTCTCGCCCGGCTTCGCGGTAAAGTCGATGTCGGTCAGGACGTTGTGCCCCGCGCCCGGATAGCGGAAATCGACGTGGGAAAACACGACTTCGCCGGAGGATTCCTTGAACGATTCCGGCTCCTCCGGGTCGACGATGGACGATTTTGTCTTCAATACTTCATCGACACGCTCTGCCGCGACGCCGGCTCTCGGCAGGATGATGGACACCATGGTGAGCATCAGGAATGCCATGACGATCATCATCGCGTAGGTGATGAACGCGGTCATCGCACCGACCTGCATCTCGCCGGCATCGATGCGGTTCGCGGAGACCCAGGTGATCAGGACGACGAGGGCGTTCATGACGACCGTCATCGTCGGCTGCATCAGGGTCATGACGCGGTTCGTGAACAGCTGTGTCCGGGTCAGGTCGGTGTTGGCGGCGTCGAAGCGTTCTTCCTCCGTTTTTTCGCGTCCGAACGCGCGGATGACGGAAAGCCCCGTCAAGATCTCACGCGAGACGCGGTTCAGATTGTCGGTCAGCTTCTGCATGATCTTGAACTTCGGAAGCGTCACGGACATCAGCACCGCGACGAACCCCATGATGACCAGGACGCCGAGCGCGATGACCCACTCCATGTTGGCCCCGGTCTGGTAGGCCTTGATGATGCCCCAGATGCCGAGCACCGGCGCGTACAGGATCATGCGGAGCAGCAGCGTCGTCACGAGCTGGATCTGCTGGATGTCGTTCGTGCAGCGGGTGATCAGTGACGCGCTGGAGAACTGATCGATCTCGGTATTGGAAAAGCGGATGACGGTCCGGAACAGGTTCGAACGGAGATCCCGCCCGACTTCCGCGCCGACGCGCGATGCGAAGAACGCGACGGACACGGCGAACAGGAGCATCATCGCCGCCATGAAGAACATGCGCCGGCCGCAGTACCAGAGATAGTCTTTCTGAATCCGGTCGACGTCCATCCCGGCTTTTTCCTCGCAGTCTGCCGCATAGGAAAGCCCCATCGACTTGAGCTGCGAATCGCCGGCGGACTCGATCGTGTCGTTCATCTGTTTTTTCGCCTTCCGGATCGTGCTTTCATCCATCTTCCCTTCGTCGATCATGGTCTGCAGCATGCTGCGCATGTCGACATAGGTTTTCACGTTCCCGTCCTCATCCTTCGCTTTGAACGTCTTGATGTCCATCCCGAGGGCATCGCCGATCTCCGAGATCGACATGCTGTCGATGTTCCGGATGACCTTTTTCATCTTCGCGATCTGCGCACGGGCCTGCTGGAGCTTTTTCGCCTGCGTTGCGGCGCTTCCCGCCTGCGACGCGCTTCCCCCGGCCGTCATGCCGGACGGGATCTGACCGGCGGACGACGCGGCGGCCTTCTCTGCCGCCTTCTCCGCCTTGTCAAGTTTTTTCTCACTCGACTCGACGCTCTTTTCCAGATTCTGCTTCACGGTCTTTCGAAACGAAGACGGCTTCGTATGCCCGAGCTGGTACGTGAGAACGATCGGCGTCATCAGCTCGCTGTCGAGCTCGTCCAGGCGCTCCTCATCATTGATCGTCCGGACGTAGAGCTTTCCGGATTTCCGGTAGCAGTTTTTCCAGGTCTTCGCTTCGCTTTTGTCCATGAAGATCATCGCGGAGCGGTACTCGGACGCCGTGATCTTTTCCGGGATGATGTGCTCCATCCCGCGGTTCTGGATGCCGACGTCGATGATGTCCTGTGTGTACTGCGGCAGCGACAAGTCACAGTAGGCCTGTCCGATCAGAAGCACGACCAGGAGCAGAACGACCTTCCAGTGCGGAAGGAGGTTTTTGAACAGCTTACTCATTAGGGATCACCTCCCTGGAAAGGATCGGCGGCGGGAAGCAGGCAGGCTTTTTCTCGTCATCGAGCCCTGCCCTGTCGAGCCGCTTCTCCAGCTCATCATGAGAGATCTCCTCCAGGAGGCCGAGATCTTCCAGAAGTTCATCGCAGCGCTCCTCTCCGAGCCGGCCGAACACCGCGTCAAAATAGTCTTCAACGATTTTACCGAACGCTTCCGCGGTCTCCCGGCCCTTCTCTGTCAGGCGGACCCGGGTCGCGCGCCGGTCCTTCGGATCCGGATAACGCTCCACCAGATCTTTTTTCTCCACCACGCCGAGGCCTCTCGAAACGGCCGACGGATGGATCCCCATGTAGGAAACGATCTCCGACACGCGGACCGATCCGTCCGGGCTCTTCCCGCAGACGACCTCGATGCCCTTCAGGATATGAAGGTCCATCGGGTTGTATTCGGGAAATAGCGAAAAAAACGAGATCGTCCGGAAGCGGTCGATCACTGAAATCAGTTCTTCTCCTTTTTTGTTCAAAACAGCTCCTCTGAAAATTATTTAACTTGAGCAATATTTAACAATGTCAATTATTTCGCGTGTCAACAATATTAGCATCGCGATGGACTCTTGTCAAGAAAAAAGAACCCCCGGCAGAGAAAAATCTGCCGGAAGTTCCTGGTGAATCGAAACTGCTCTTCCGACCCCCGTAAGGTGGATCGGATCTTTCTCCCCCGGGTTCTTCCCCGGAAAAAAGGAAACGGAGCCTATACGAAAGCTTTGTAGATCGCCCGGATCGCTTTTTCAAAGTCCTTGTTCTCGACCCCGACGATGATGTTCATCTCACTGGAGCCCTGGTCGATCATCCGGATATTGACGTCCGACTGTGCGAGTGCCGTGAACAGCTTCGCCGACACGCCGAGGCGCCGGCTCATGCCCTCGCCGACGGTCGCGATCAGCGCGATGTCGTGGAACACCTCGATGTTGTCCGGACGCAGCTGGCGCTCGAACTCGGACAGCACGTCGTCGAGCTTGCCGTCCAGCTCTTTATCGGAGATGACGACCGAGACCGTGTCGATCCCGCTCGGGATGTGCTCGAAGCTGATCCCGAGATCCTCAAGGATCATCAGGACGCGGCGGACGAAGCCGATCTCGCTGTTCAGCATGTTCTTGTAGATCGCGATGACGGTGAAGTCACGGTTCCCGGCGATGCCGGTGATCGTTTTGTCCTTCCCCATCTTATGCTCTTCCGTGATGACCGTGCCCGGATTTGTCGGATCGTTCGTGTTCCGGATGTTGATCGGGATGCCGGCCGCGCGGACCGGGAACACCGCGTCCTCATGGAGCACCGACGCGCCCATGTAGGACAGCTCACGAAGTTCTTTGTACGAGATCCTCTCGATCGGAAGCGGGTCCTCCACGATCCGCGGATCCGCCATCAGGAAGCCCGAAACGTCCGTCCAGTTCTCATAGACGTCCGCTCCGACCGCGCGTGCGACGAGCGAGCCTGTCACATCCGAGCCGCCGCGCGAGAACGTCACGATCTCGCCCGTTTTCTGGCTCGTCCCGTAGAATCCCGGGATGACGGCGCGTTCATGCTTCGCGAGCTCCTCGCTCAGCTTCTCGTTCGTCTCCTCTTCCAGAAGGCGCTTATGCTCATCGAACAGGATGAGCCCTTCCACGTCGACAAAATCATACCCCAGGAACGCCGCTGTGAGCCGTGCGTTCAGGTGCTCGCCGCGGCTCGCCAGATAATCGGTGCTGCAGCCTTTTTTGATGTTGTCAAAAATGATCTTGTACTGACCTTTCAGGTCGAGATCGACGCCGAGGTTCATCTCGATCGCGTTGAACCGGTCCGTGATGACCTGGAACACCTGATCGAACGGGATGTTGTGCTCCCGCTGGGCCTGGCACATGTACAGCAGGTCCGTGATCTTGTTGTCCCCGTCAAAGCGCTTTCCCGGTGCCGAGACGACGATGTACCGCCGCTCCGGATCGTGCTCGATGATCTTCTTCAGTTTCGTCAGCTGGATCCCGTCCGCAACAGACGATCCGCCGAATTTCGCTACTTTTACTCCCATAATGCTCCTTTTTCCCAATACCACATCCCGCCCCGGGCGGGAAATTCGTCAGAAGGCCGTGGCGGGATCGCTCCCGCCCTGCCTCCCGGCGTTCTACAGTTCTTTCTTCAGTTCGTCGACCTTATCCGTGTGCTCCCATGGAACGTCGATGTCCGTCCGGCCGAAGTGGCCGTATGCCGCGAGCTGGCGGTAGATCGGTCTTCTGAGGTCCATGTCGCGGATGATCGCGGCCGGTCTCAGGTCAAAATGCTTCTCCACGATCTCTGCGAGCTTCTCGTCGTCCAGTTTCCCGGTCCCGAAGCTGTCGACCATGATGGAGACCGGTCTCGCGACGCCGATCGCGTACGCGAGCTGGATCTCGACTCTGTCCGCGAGTCCCGCCGCGACGAGGTTCTTCGCGACGTATCTCGCCGCATAGGTCGCGGAACGGTCGACCTTTGTAGGGTCTTTCCCGGAGAAGCAGCCGCCGCCGTGATGCGCGTATCCGCCGTAGGTGTCGACGATGATCTTGCGGCCGGTCAGCCCGGAGTCGCCGTGCGGTCCGCCGATGACAAAGCGGCCGGTCGGGTTGACGAGGTACTTCGTATTTTCGTCGAGGAGCTCCGCCGGGATGATCTTCTTCACGACCTCGCGGATCACATCCTCTTTGATCTGCTCCTGCGTCACATCCGGATCGTGCTGCGTGGAAACGAGCACGGTGTCGATGCGCTTCACCTTGTCGTCATCATACTCCACCGTGACCTGTGTCTTTCCGTCCGGACGGAGATACGGCAGCGTCCCGTCCTTGCGGACCTCTGCCAGGCGGCGCGCCAGCTTGTGCGCCAGCGAGATCGGCATCGGCATCAGTTCCGGCGTCTCATCGCAGGCATAGCCGAACATCAGGCCCTGGTCGCCCGCACCGATCGCTTCGAGTTCGTCGTTCATGCTCCCTTCCTTGTGTTCCAGAGCATCGTTGACACCCATCGCGATGTCGCCGGACTGCTCATCGAGTGCGGACAGGACCGCGCAGGTCTCCGCGTCGAAACCGTACTTCGCGCGGTCATAACCGATGTCCTTGATCACGCCGCGGACGATCGACGGGATGTCGACGTAGCAGTCCGTGCTGATCTCTCCCATGACCATCGCGTAGCCGGTCGTCGTCGTCGTTTCACATGCGACACGTCCGTACGGGTCCTTCTCGAGGATCGCGTCCAGGATCGCATCCGAAATCTGGTCGCAGATCTTGTCAGGATGCCCTTCCGTTACCGATTCCGATGTGAACAGTCTTTTCATTTTTCTTTCCTCCTAAAAAAAAACTTTTCCGTCAAAATGAGGAAAAGGTCTGGATTGCCTTCTGCTCCTCATCTTTCAGCATATAACTGTGGGATTTAGCACCTTGCGTACCGGATCGTCTGGTCCGTGCAACAGGTTGCCGGGTGTCAGCGGGCCCATTCCCTCGACCACTCTTGATAAGGAATATCACCGGATATTATAGTCACAGGAAAACTGTTTTGTCAACACTAAAACCCACCCGACATCATTGTTTTTCCGTAGGAAAAAAGGTATAATTTAGAAAAGGAGCCCGTGTTACCGGCGTTCTAGAGAAACGTAAGCGCCGAGCGGGGCCCGCCTCACTTGCAAGGGACAGACAAGACCGCCTGCCTCTCTACCGGGCAAGACGGACAAAATCAGAGAGAATGGAACATCCGAAATTCAGAGTACTGCCAGGCGGACGATCCGACCGGGACCCGAAAGAAACCAGGGGACCTCGGTCTGTTTTCGACGCGAGCTGGTCTATTATAGAAGGTGGAAAAAGCCGGATATTCCCGGATTCGTCCGAGTGGACGAGCGATGACCTGACGTTTCACAGCGCCTGGGCGACCGACAGCCGCCTGATGGGCGTCGTGTGCATGCAGATCCAGTGGGATCTCGACCGCAACGCGGTGCACCGCGAAGTCCACCAGTTTTTCCACTTTGAGAACACGAACATCGGCTTTGACCGCTATGATTCTGTCATCGGGAACGAACAGACCCACCTTTCGAACGTGGAGGCGTCTTTTATCGGCGGCCTCGGTTCGGAAAAAGTGACGATCACACAGCGGGAGGCCGTTTTTCTGCTGCAGTATTATATCCAGTTCAATCAGGATCACGGCATCCCTCTCCCATCCGGAGAGGAGGACTATCAATTCCTCCGCGAGGAGAAACAGGATCTCACCGAGCGGGATCAGCTCCGCCTGTTCCAGAAGCTGTGCAAGGAGATCCAGTCGAACATGGATCTCACGAACTATTTCATGATGCGGTTCTGTGAGCACGACTCGGCCGGGATCCGGCACCTTGCCGCCGGCGAGATCGACCAGACGTTCCTGCCGGATCACGACGACCTGACGCTCTACGCGAACGATCTGACGTTCGGCCGGGGAAAGCTGAGCTGCCGGACGCGCTCCCTGATCGGCGATGACAACGAGCATTACTGGCTCGTCGTGAGTCATTTCACCTACCGGTCCCACCGCGTCCACTCCTTCAAGATCGAAACCGTGCTCCGCATCAGTTCGACGGAAGCGTTCCTGCAGATGTCGCACTCGGAGTTCATCACGGTCTACGACTACAGCGGGCCGGAAAGCCTGTTCCGCCGCAGTCTGAGCCGCCTGACGAAGGACGCGATGATCATGGACTCGGAAAAAGGCCGGACGTTCATGATCTTCCACCGCCACAACCGCCACGTGAACACCGAGCATTACCGCCTGTACGAAGACACCGTCGGCATCATCCACTACTGCTCCGACGGCCGCCAGCTGGTGTGCTCGTCCGCCAGCGCGCAGGACATCAACCTGCTGGAGCTGGACCTGATGTTTTCCCCGGTCTACCAGTACCTGGAGCCGGCCGGAAGCTACGAATTCAACGTCCCGGTCATGGGACAGTATCTGCAGAGCGACATCCCGAAGTTCCGCGATTTCCTGCAGACCATCCAGTAAAGGAGGCTCTCTTTTGACCGAAAAACTGTATCAGCAGAACGTCTATCTCAAATCATGCGACGCGGTCGTCACCGGGATCCGGGACGGGCGCGCCTCTTTTGACCGCACCGTCTTTTTCCCGGAAGGAGGCGGCCAGAGCTCGGACGTCGGAACGATCACGCTGGCAGGCGGCGAAACGCTTCCGGTCACGCTCGTCCGCGAAGAGAACGGCGGGATCTGGCACCGCTTTCAGGATGGATCCGGAAGCGGCGCGGCCCTTTCGGAAGGGGCCCGGGTGCATCTCGAAATCGACTGGGACCACCGATTTGAGAACATGCAGCGCCACGCCGGGGAGCACATCCTGAGCGGCGCGTTCTACCGCCTGTTCGGCGGCGCCAACAAAGGGTTCCACATGGGCGAGGAGTCGATGACGATCGACATTGCGCTCCCGGAGGACAGCCCGCACAAAAAAATCAGCTGGAGCATGGCGATGGACGCCGAGCGAGACGCGAACCGGGTGATCTGGAGAGACGAACCGATCACCGTGGATTATTTTGCCCGCCGGGAGGAGGCGGAAGCCATGCCGCTCCGGAAAGCGCTCGCGTTTGACGAGGACATCTCCATCGTCACGGTCGGCCCGAAGGACCACCCGTCCGACTGCGTCGCGTGCTGCGGGACCCACCCGTCTTCGTCCGGCCAGGTCGGCCTGATCAAGATCTACAAGGTGGAATCGAACAAAGGGATGACGCGCGTGTTCTTCGAGGCGGGAAGCCGGGCGCTCGCGAGGGCCGAGTCCGATTATGACATGCTGTACGATCTGTCGCTCCGCCTGTCCACCGGCACGGACGACGTCCTGGAGAAGTACGACATCCAGCAGAACCGGAACCGGGAGCTGCATGACGAACTGAACCGGCTGAAAAAAGCGCAGGCCGGATCGGAGGCCTCGTCGATCCTCGAATCGGAGACCTACGGCCTCATCCGCCGCTACTCGGGCGGCACGATCGACGATCTCCTGGACATTTCGAAGCGCCTGAACGGGAAACTGTCGACGCTCGTCGTGCTCGTCCACGAGCCGACCCATACCTGTCTCCTTTTGTCCCCGGGCACGAAGAACGGCGGGGATCCATCGCTCCACTGCGGGGATCTCGTGAAGTCGCTGGCGAAGGAAGCCGGGGGAAAGGGCGGCGGCAGCGATCATTCCGCGCGTGCGATCTTCCCGGACAGCGGTTCGATGGAGCAGTTCCTGAAGTCGCTGCAAGTCTGAAGAAACCGAACATCAAACCGTTATCATCAGAGAAATGAAATCGACGAAACCGACATTGGAATCAGGGAAGCAGAACCGGAGCACGATCTCGATGGGCGCCGCGTTCATGAGCGCGATGGTCACGGTGGGACCGGCTCTGATCACCCAGATCTCGAATTTTACGAAGGATCTCGGCGGCTCCATTTTTCTTGCGATCGTCTTCGCCGCCATCCTGATTTATTTCTCCGAGGTCTCGATCTGGCGCATGACGGCGGGATCGGATCAGTACTTCCAGGATCTGTCGGACCGGCTGCTGCCGGGGCTCGGCAGGCTCCTGTCGCTCTTGATCGTCATCTGCAGCTTTATCTTCAATGTCGGAAATGTCGCGGGCAGCTCCGTCGGCGCGAGCAGTCTCACAGGTCTCCCGGAACGGGCCGGGGTCCTGCTCGGGCTCCTTGTGTCGGCGGTCCTTTTTTTGTCAAAAAATTCCCTGAAGATCATGAATGTCGTATCGCAGGTCTTCGGTATGGTCTTCATCCTCGTCATGCTCTATACCGTGCTTCAGTATCCGATCCCGTTCGTAAAGATCCTTGCGGGCGGCATCCGCCCGGACGACGCATCCGGCCTGTTCTATCCGATTCTTTCACTGGTCGGGACCGGTGTCGGCGGCTATGCGGTCTTTATCGGCGCGCACAGTCTGATCGATCAGGGGCTCGGAGGTGCGGAGCGGCTAAAAGAGATCAGTGCGTTCGCGGACGTCGGTGTCGGCGCCGGGACTCTTATGAGGCTGCTTCTGTTCACCGCCGTATTCTCCGTCGTCTCCGGGGCGTCACTCGCGTCGGACGGATCGAATACGCTTCTTTCGGTGTTCCGCGTGCTGCTTCCCGGGTTCGGGACGCAGGCGTACGGCCTCATCATGACGGTCACGAGCCTTTCCTGCATCATTTTCTGTACGTATGCCACGTCCGGATTCGTCCGGAGCGCGTTCCGCCTCCGCGATACGGATCTGCGGAAGATCGAACTGGGATTCCTTTTGTCGAGCGGTGCTGCCGCCCTGGTGTTCGGGAGACCGGTCAGACTGCTGATGATCGTCGGAGCGCTGACAGGCGTTTCGGTACCGCTCGTCCTTCTGATCGCGATCCTGTATGTCTTCCGCTATCCCACGATGCTGGGCGACAGCTATCCTGCCCGCCGGCGCATCGGAGTGCCGCTCATCCTCTGCTTTCTCCTCATCAGCATGATCGGCCTCGGCTCGCTGCCGGAGCTCGCGGAGATGATCAGCGCCTAGCTCCGAAAAAATTGCCGCCGGGAAGCTCCCGGAACGTGCCTTTCAGGTTCAAAGTGACTTTACTGGTTCAATATGGTAGAATGTTGTCGTTATGAGAAGCAAAAAATATTTTAATGAAAAAGACGGCCTGACGTACAGCCAGGAAGTCATCCGAAAATATGAAGACCCGGCATACGCCGCGGAAGCGGACCGCTATGAGCGTGAGCAGAGACGGCACGGCGGACGGCACGAGGATCCGAACGGAAGGAAACGCAGGAGAAAGAAAAAAGGCGGCGCCGGCCGCGTGATCCGGCGCGTCCTGCTGGTGATCCTGATCCTTCTGATCCTGATGATCGCCTATATCTTCAAGATCACCTCGAACCTGGACAAGGTCGACACCTCGAATGCGGATTTCGCGATCAGTACCGAGGCCTCGGTCGATCTGCTCAAATACCGCAACATCGCGATCCTCGGCTCCGACGCCCGAAAAGGCGAAAGCTACGACGGCAGCCGCACCGACGCGATCATCATTTTCAGCATCAACCGCGTGACCGACAAGGTCCGGCTCATTTCCATCATGCGTGACTCCTATCTCAAGATCGCGGACGGGAACGGGAACCTGATGCTGGATAAGATCACCCACGCCCATCACTACGGCGGCGGGGTCGACACCTGCGCGTCGCTGAACCGGAGCCTGGATCTGAACATCAAAGAATACGTCATCTTCAACTGGAAAGCGGTCGCCGACGCCGTTGATACTCTCGGCGGCATCACGATCAACGTCCGGAAAAACGAGATCCATGACCTGAACCAGTACGGTAAGGAAACGGCTGAAAACGTAGGAGGCACCTACCACCGCATCACGCACAGCGGAGAGCAGACACTGGACGGGACGCAGGCTGCGACATACTGCCGGATCCGTAAGACATCCGGCGGCGACACCGGCCGCGCCCGCCGCTACAAGACCGTCCTGAACGCGACCCTCAAGAAAGCCGCGACCTCCCCGTGGAAGCTCGGCGCTCTTTCCGAAAAGGTCATGCCGGAGATCCGGACGAACATGTCGCAGTATCAGCTGATGACGCTGATCTTCCGCGCGCCGGGGTATGACATCGAGAAAAACATCTCGTGGCCGAAATCCTACTACGGCGGCATCGTCCACAGCCTCTGGTACGCCGTTCCGACCACATTGAACAGCAATGTCCGCTGGCTGCACAGAAAGGCGTTCGACGACGAGACCTACACGCCGTCCCAGACCGTCCGCAGCATCAACGACGAGATCATCCAGGATACCGGCCTCCAGTGATGACGGCCATGATGGCCGGCTGAGACCGGCGGATCATCCATGCTCTTCCGAGGGCCGAAAGACCGACGTCTATTTTGCCTCACGGTGAGCATCCTTGAAACGAAATAAAAATATGGCGGGAGCCCGGATCCTTTTCCCGGCTCACGCCATATTTTTTCTTATTCTTGTTTATTCTTCCTCAGCGGCTTCCCCGCTCCGTCCGTCGAAGCAGGTGAAATAGATGACCTGATACTCTTTGGAGACCTGCTTCAGGAACTCCAGCCCGCCTTTGACCTTGTCGTCGTCGTAGTTGACAAAAGGATCATCGAACAGGACGAACGGCTTTTCGCCTTCGAACATCGTGTCGACGAGCGCCATGCTGCGGCACAGTCCGACGAGATCCTGATAGCCTTCGCTCAGCGACTCCGCCCGGCGCTGCACGCCCTCTTCGCGGAACGCAACGTCCAGGTTCGCGTCCATCAGGAAATTCTCCGCCTCTTCCCCGGTCAGGATCCGGTAATACTTGCGGAATCCTTTCATGATCGGCTCGGTGTACTCCGCGAGGAACGCGTCCCGGCTCTTTTTCAGCCAGCTCTGCGTTTTCTTCAGGACCGCGCACTCCTTTTTCATCTCGCTCAGCTTTTCACTGTCGACCGCGAGGAGCTGCTCTGCTTCCGCGATCCGGTCCAGCTCGGCGAGCGCTTCGGAGCGGCGGGACTCGCACGACGCGATGAGGCGGCTGCTCTCCGCGAGCTGATCACTGATCGCCGCGTAGCGTTCATTCAGCTCCTTCAGATCCTGCTCCGAATCGAACTCGGATCTCGCCGCGCGGATCTTCTCGAGGTCGTGGGTCTTTTCGAACGCCTCCTTCTCGGCGGCGCTCCGTTCGGCTTCTTCCCGGAACGACCGGCATTTCGCGAGACGGTCCCGGATCTCCGAGAGCTGCGCGACGCGGTCCTCTTCGACCGGGAAGCCGAGAGAGGCGATGTATTCGTCCACCTCGCCGCCTTCGCTGTCCTGGCCCAGGCGCTCCTGCTGGTATTTTTCGTGCTTCGTATCCAGCTCGTGGAAGCGCTTTTTGTCGGCGGAGAGGCGCAGCGTCAATTCGTGGAGGTCGCTCGTCCGGTCCGGATCAAAGTAGCGGCGGAGGAAATGATCCACTTCCTCACGCACCTCCGTGATCTGCGCTTCGTAATTCTTCTTCTGATACGCGTTATCCTTTTCATGGAGACGCTGACGCTCCTTCATGCGGTCGCGGATCTTGTCAGTCTCCGCGAGCGAATCTGCCGACTCGCCGTCGATGCCGTACCGCGCGAGGAAGGACTGGATAAAGTTGTTCAGGTTCCGGACTTCGGACTCCTGCTCCTCGATCTTCCCGCGGAGGTCTTCGATCTCTCCACGCAGGAGCTCCTTTTCCTCTGCCTTTCCGGAAGCCTGTCCTTCTCCTTCCTGTTTCCGGCCGGAGAACCAGCCGCCGGCCGCCGCCGCAGCGCCGATCACGATCAGGACGATCCCGAGCGCCTTCAGCGACGTGAGCGCCAGGACGAGGATGCCCGCCACCGCGAGCCCCGCTCCTCCTGCGAGCAGCGCCGGCTTCAGGATCCTGCGGCGGTGATTCGCTTCCTCCGCCGCTTCGATCGTCTCCATGCGCTTTGTCTTTTCCTCCAGGTTCCCCTTCATATACGGGAGCTGGCTCTCTTTCTGCTTTTTGTCGTCGCAGAAGCCGCGGATCCGGTCCACTTCTTCATCAGTCGGAAGATCGCCATGGAAAAAGTCATCGTATTCAAACAGCTTCTGCCGCTCTTCATTGGAGAGACGGCCGGCCTGCATGGACGTCTTGAGCTCGGTGAGTTTCGTGATCTGCTGGTCCGCCGCGCGGATCTCTTCGTCCCGCGGGACGCCCAGCCGGAACTCGCGGTTCAGACGTCCGTATTCCTCGCGTTCTTCCGGCGTGAAGCGGAACTGATCGATCGCGGACTCGCGGCCGGAATGACGTCCGGCCATCTCATGAAAGCGCTGGACGGTCTCCATATCCGGGATCCCTCCCGGGAAAAACGCTTCGCTGTCCTTCCTGCGCTGCTCCGCTTCTTCCGCGTTCTTTGTCAGGAGCTCATACGTGCTGCGCTCCGCCGCGAGATCCTTTTCCTCGCTCAGCTGAGCGATCTCCTTCTGAAGAGACTCCCCCTTCGCGCGGAGATCTTTTGTCCTTTCGATTTCTTCCTCGATCCGCTCCTTCTCTTCTTCCGCCGATGCCACTGCCCGGCCGCGTCCCTGGATCACGCTTTTTTCCTGTGCGATCCGCTGGTGCACTTCCGTCACCGCGTAGTCCTTCGCGCGGCCGCTCCGGTCCTTGACCGCCGCCTCGAGGAGGTCCTGCGCCTTGTCGTAATTCCGCATGTCCGCGAGCGTATCCTCCAGACCGCCGAGCTTCGCGCTGATCTCGTCCGTCGCCGCCTGCTGCTTGCTGCCGAGCTGCGCGACAAACGCCGTCCCCGTGAAGGACGTCTCGTTCAGACCGAACAGTTCTTCCCCGATCGCTTTCGAATAGCGGTCGGAAGCGAGCCCGGTCTTCGCGTCATAAAGATCGAACGTATCCTTCGCCGCGGTCGCGCCGAACGTCCGCTCGATGCGGAACATCCCCTCGCTGTTCTCGAACGTCAGCTGGCCACCGAATGTGCCGCCCTGCCACGGAGCGAAGCGGGCACGCTCTCCGTCTTTTTTGCGTTTCCCCTGGTCGAGTCCGTAGAACATCGACTTGATGAACGTCGCGAGCGTGCTTTTGCCCCAGCCGTTCTCGTGCTTCTCCTCATGGAACGAGGAATCGAAGCGGATCTGGAGATCCTTCAGGCGTCCGAAATTTTCCACATGACATTCTACCAGTCTCATTGGATCGCCTCCCCGTTCAATGCAGTGATTCCGTAGCGGATGATCGCCGCCTTTTCCTCTTCCGAAAGATCCGGCGCCGCCGAAAGCATCCGGACAAACTCGCCCTTCAGTGTCCGGTCATTCGAGTAGTCCAGATAGTTGACAAAAGGCTGCGTTTTGTCTTTGAGGCGGAACACATAGTATTTCCCGCTCTCTCTCGCCTCGAGATAGGACAGATCGACTGAGGACGCCGCGTCGATCTTCCCGGTCAGGACCGCGCGCACGAGGTCCTTCTCCTCCGCGCCGGACGCTTCGATCTCCTGTTCGATCTTTTCGCCGATCTCTTCCGAATCCTCCGCTCCGGTGACATCCACCGGGATCTCATAGATCGTTCTCGACGCGAACGGAACGAACTCGGAGTACCACGTCCGGCTCCGCTCATTGATGTCGAGCACGACGAATCCGTGCTCGCCGGTCTCGTCAAAGCCGCGTCCTTCGAGACACCCCGGGTACTCCCAGATCCCGCGGACATCGATTTTTCCCTCCTGGCGGGTATGGACGTGCCCGAGCGCGAGGCAGTCGATGCGGCAGCCGGCAAACGCCGCCGGGTCGATGACCGCGACGCCGTCTTCCGTCGACTTGCCGCTCCCGACCTGACCGTGGAGCATCACGATATTGATGTCGTCCTCCGCAAGGCGGAGCGAAAGCGGCGTCTCATCCGACTCGCTTCCGTTCAGCTCGCAGCCAGTGATCGCGATCTTCACCCCATGGTCTCCGGTGATCCGGTACGTTGTCCAGTGCTCCCCGAAGAGATGCAGGTTTTCCGGCAGCTCTCCCATGCGGGAAAACGAGTTCTCGATGTCGTGGTTCCCCCGCAGATAGAAAAAATCGATCTCCGGATGCTTTACGATCTCACGGGTCACCGCGTTCCTGCTCGTCGTCGACACTCTGGCCGTGTCGAACAGGTCGCCGGAGATCAGGATCGCCCGCACGCCCTGCTCCTGTGCCCAGGACACCATGCGGCCGAAGCTGCTCAGGATCTCCGCGTTCCGCTGGAGCGCCTGAGATTTGGTGAGATTCGCCGTCATCGGAGAATCGAGATGGATATCGGCTGTATGTATGATTTTCATCCTGAATTCACCTTGTTTCGTATCTTCGTTCTTCCTCTTGGTAATTTTTTCTAAAGCTTCATTAAGTAGTCGACCTCGGCGGGGCTGAGCTTCCGGTACTGCCCCTCGCGGAGGCGTCCCAGAGTGATCTTCCCGACCGCGGTCCTTGTCAGCTCCTGAACGGGCTTCCCGACCGCTTCGAACATACGGCGGACCTCCCGGTTCCGGCCTTCATGGATGCGGACCTCGAGCAGCGTCGAATGCTTCGTCCAGGACAGCACCTTGACGTACGCGCGCTGCGTGACGATGCCGCGTCCGATCTCGACCCCCTGCCGGAGCCGCGCGACGCTCTGCCGGCTGATATTTCCGGCGATCCTCACACGGTACGTTTTTTCCACCTCATTCTTCGGATGCGTCAGGTGGTAGGCAAAATCGCCATCGTTTGTGAGAAACAGCAGGCCGGACGTGTTGTAGTCCAGCCGTCCGACCGGAAACAGGCGCTGCCCCGGCTGATCGATCAGGTCCAGGACCGTCATCCGGCCCTGGTCGTCACTCACCGAGGTGATGACCCCGATCGGCTTGTTCAGCATATAGTAGACCTTTTTTGTTTCCTGCCGGAGCACCCTGCCGTCGACCGTCACTTCGTCTTCCGGCCGGACATCGTATCCCGGCTCTGTCAGAACGCGCCCGTTCACAAGGACGCGCCCGGCCCGGATGAGTTCGTCCGCCTTCCGGCGGCTCGCTTCGCCGCAGGAGGCGATGTATTTATTGATCCTCATCGATCCTCACTCTTCTGCATTTCGGAGCGCCTCGGCGACCTTCATCATGATCGCGCACTCCATCCGCTTCCGGAACAGCCTGCACCCGTACTCGTACACGCCCCGGATCGAACCGGTCCCGTGATACGCGTTCGCCGCGCAGCCGCCGGAGCAGTACAGCCTCGCCCAGCACGAGCGGCATTCCTCCCGCGCGTAGACGTTGCACATCTTGAAATCGTCCCGGAGCTGCTCGTTCGTGATGCCGCTCCAGATGTCGCCCATCTTGAACTTCTCTTCGCCGACGAACTGGTGGCACGGATACAGATCGCCCCACGGCGTCACGGCAAAGTATTCTGTCCCCGAGCCGCATCCGGAGATCCGCTTGTAGATGCACGGACCGCCCTCCAGATCGATCATGTAGTGATAGAACGTGATCGGATGGCCCTCTTCCTCACGGCGGAGCATGTCCTTCGCCAGGATCTCGTACTGCTCATACAGCTTCGGGAGGTCTTCCTCCGTCAGCGCGAGCGGATCGTCCGGCGAGGTGACGACCGGCTCCATTGAGAGCCTGTCGAATCCCAGGTCCGCCATATGGAAGATGTCATTCGTGAAATCCACATTGCAGTGCGTGTAGGTGCCGCGCATGTAATATTCCCGGTCGCCCCGCGCCTTCACGAACTTCTGGAACTTCGGCACGATCGTGTCGTAGCTCCCCTCTCCGGTGATCGTCTTCCGGAAGCGGTCGTGGACCTCCTTCCGGCCGTCCAGGCTGAGGACGACGTTATGCATCTCGCGGTTCGCGAAGTCGATGACCTCATCGTTGATCCCGACCCCGTTCGTCGTCAGCGTGAACCGGAAATTCTTTCCGTGTTCCTTCTCGATCGAGCGGCCGTAGCGCACGGTCTCCTTTACGACGTCCCAGTTCATCAGCGGCTCGCCGCCGAAGAAATCGACCTCGAGGTTCACGTGACCTTCGGAATTCTCCACGAGAAAATCGAGGGCGCGCCGCGCCGTCTCCGGCTTCATCAGCGCCCGCTCCCCGTGGAACTTCCCCTGGCTCGCGAAGCAGTAGCTGCAGTCGAGATTGCACGTGTGCGCGACATGGAGGCACAGCGCCTTGATCTGCGTGTGCCGCTCCTTCAGGAAGCCCGCCTCCGGCTCATAGATGTCAGGGGCAAAAAGCTTCCCCTGCTGTTCCAGCTCATCGAGATCCCCGAAGCACTCGCGGATCTCCTCCGGCGTCACGTCACTCCGCCCGCTGTATTTTTCCAGGATCGTCTGCTCGATCCGATCCCGCTCCCGCGGTCCGACCTCTTCCCCCGCGTCTTTTTTTTCACAAAAAAGACGGATGATGTCAAACGCAACATCATCCACGCAATGTACCGAACCGCTGTTTACGTCCAACACGATGTTGAACCCGTTCAGCTTATACTGATGAATCATCAGCGACTCTTTTCACACTTCTGATTCGCTACGCCGCACGAAGTCTTGCAGGCTGACTGGCAGGAGGTCTGGCACTCGCCGCATCCGCCGTTCTTCATGCTGTCTTTCAGATTCCTTGTTTCGATCGTCTTGATTCTTTTCATTTCCATGCCCTCTTTCTACTAAGAAATACCTATTTCATTTTAATGCAGGGCGCGTCCGGTGTCAAGGAGAGGCAGGCTGTCCCGCCGCCCACTCAGACGTGCCGCGTTCGCAGCGCATTTTTCCTTTTTCCTCAGTCGATCCCGAGGTTCTCCTTCAGCCAGGCCCGGTTCACCTCCGCGTACTGGCTGCCGATGTCCGGCAGGAGTTCGCCGTACGCCTTTTCGAGATCGTGGTAGTAATCCGGGTTCAGCTCGGCGGACATTTTTTCTCCCTCTCCGTTGTCGGACGACCACACGACAAAAAGTTCCTGGGCGCCGTCATAGGTGTAGACGATGTCCTCGCTGAGAAGATCCATCTGATCCTGTGCGTCCTGCGCCAGGAGGTACTTGTAGATCTCGATCAGCCGGTCATCCCGTCCGGCTTCCTGGATGAAGATCTTTTCCGCGAGCTCGAGTCCGGTCGACACCACGCGGTACGTCCCCTTCTGGAGTTTGATGCTGTTCAGCGACTTCACGAGATCCGCGCTGTGGTTCGGCTCCATGTAGACGTTGAATTCGTGCTCCGGATCGATGTACATCACCGGGCGCTCCACCAGCATCTCTTCCCCGCAGTCCGGGCAGGTCACGGAAAAATATTCCCCGCTGACGATCTTCTCCTTCATCTGCGGATCTTCCGAAACGTCGATGAACTCGCCGGACGTCACGGTCAGTTCCCGGCCGCATTCCGGACAGTCAAATTTAAGCTTCTCCATTGTATCCATGCTGGTCTCCTTCGCCCTGCGTTTCCATGTCGATCGACATCTGCAGCGACTCTTCTTCCTCTTCACTGATATCCATCGCGCCTTCGATATCCTCGATCTCCGGAAGGTCGTCCAGCGACTCGAATCCGAAGTGGCGCAGGAATTCCTCGGTCGTCCCGTAAAGGACCGGACGTCCGACCGCATCGGAACGGCCTTTCGACTCGATCAGGCCCTTGTTCAGGAGGCCTTCGACGACGCGGTCGCATTTGATGCCGCGGATCTGGTCGATCTCTCCCTTCGTGACCGGCTGGCGGTACGCGATGATCGCGAGGACTTCGAGCGCGGCGTGCGACAGTTTCCGGACGCGGACCGGCGTCGCGAGCTGACGGATGAAATCCGCGTTTTCCGGCGGGGTCACGAACTGATACGAACGGCCCACGCGCCGGATCCGGATCCCCCGGCCCTCTTCCTCATATTCTTTTTTCAGTTCCTCAAAATATTCTACGGCCTGCTCTTCGCTGAGATCGAACACCCCGCCCGCTTCTTTCGCCGCGAGCGGCTGCCCCCATGTGTAGAGCATCGACTCAAAGGCCGCTTTGATCACTTTCCTGCTGAACATCCGTTTCTCCTGAATAGTCTTCCAGATTTCTGCTGCCGTCCCCGATCAGGATCTCCCCGTACATGGAATCCTGATGGAGCGAAAGATACCCGCTGTTCGCGAGGTTCAGCGCCGCCATGAAGGTGACGACCGCGCCGGACCGGCCGCCCGACTCCGGCATCAGCGCCTTCAGCGAGACATCTTTTTTCCCTTCCTTCTTCAGGCGGACGTAGGAATCGCGGATCCCCATCATCCGGGTCTCGACGTTTTCGCGCCGGCGCTCGAGGATCTCGTAGCGTTTCCGGGTCTCTTCGATCTGCTGCTTCCGGAACAGGAACGCCCGGAACGCATCGGCGAACGTGTCGAGATCGAGCTTCAGGTACTCATCGGGGTTCTCGAGGAACTCCGAGATGTCTTCCTGCGGCTTCTCGAAGACGTCAGCCTGGCGGATCTCACGCTCCTGCAGCGCGGCGGCCGCCGCCCGGCATTTCCGGTACTCGACCAGTCTCTGGACCAGGTCTTTCCGCGGATCTTCGTCCGGCTGGGCCTGCGTCGTGTTCTGGTTCTGCGGCAGCATCATCCGCGATTTGATCCGGATCAGCTCCGCGGCCAGCACGAGGAAATCGGAAGAGACTTCGACACTGCTTTCCCTCATTTCTTCGATGTATTCGAGGTACTGGCCGGTGATCTCCGCGATCGGAATGTCGTAGATGCTCACCTGCGACGCCTCGATCAGATAGACGAGAAGATCAAACGGTCCCTCAAAAATCGGAAGGCGAACTTTATAACTCATCAGCCTTTGTTCACGCTTTCTCCTGTTTCAATAATTCTTTCAGGCTGCTCGCATACGGCGGGCGGGCGATGCCTTTCTCGGTCACGACGGCGGTGATGTATTTCGCCGGGGTCACGTCGAATGCCGGGTTGTACACCTTGACGCCGTCCGGCGCCATCGGGTGCTCGTACCACAGGTCCGTGACTTCCCGCGGCTCGCGGAGCTCGATCTCGATATCACCGCCGCTCTCGCACCCCATATCGATCGTCGAGGTCGGGACGAACATGTAGAACGGGATCCCGTACTCGTGCGCGAGGATCGCGACCGAATTCGTCCCGATCTTGTTCGCGCCGTCTCCGTTTGCCGCCATGCGGTCGCAGCCCACGACCACCGCGTCGATCCATCCGTTCTTCATGACCTGGTTCGCCATGCTGTCCGTGATCAGCGTCACATCGACGCCCGCGCGGTTCAGCTCCCAGGACGTCAGGCGCGCCCCCTGCAGGAGCGGCCGGGTCTCGTCCGCGAACAGATGGAAGTCATAGCCTTTTTCCTGCCCGAGGTAGACCGGGGACAGGCACGTCCCGTATTTCGATGTCGCAAGGATGCCGGCATTGCAGTGCGTCAGGATCCCCATGCCCGGCTTCAGGAGCGTCAGACCGTATTCACCCATCCGGCGGTTCGAGGACTCATCCTCCTCGCGGATCTGATCCGCTTCCCGGAGCAGCGCTTCTTTTGCTTCTTCAACGGTCCCTTCGAACCGGTCCAGCATCCCGACCTGGCGCTTCAGCGCCCAGCTCAGATTCACCGCGGTCGGACGGGACGCGTTCAGATATTCCGCCGCCTTCCGGATGTCCCGGCGGAGCTCCGGCAGTGTGCCGGCACTGCTCCGGTCCGCCGCGACGACGAGACCGTAGGCCGCCGCCACTCCGATCGCCGGGGCGCCGCGCACCTTCAGCTTTTTGATCGCGTCAAAAACATCCTCGACGGACTCCATCACGAGGTATTTTTCTTCATTCGGCAGCCTGGTCTGATCCAGGATCGTCAGCCTGCCGGATTCAAACCACACCGGCCGGATCTCCCGCATATCCCGCTCCTTCTTCCCCTGCTTCAAAAGGGGATGCTTACCATGTCAACAGTATGTTATTCTAACACATTCCCAGATGCCGGGCAATCCCGCGGGGAGCCTCCTTTTGGGACAAGCAAAAGCCTGAGGAACTCTTCCGAAAGCACCCGGAGCCCGTCCGGGAAAAAACAAACGGAGGCGCCGGAACGATCTCCCGCGCCTCCGAAACAAGGTGTCTGTCTGTGATATCAGATTTTGATATTGATGTAGTTGTGGCGCTTCAGATAGCTCCGGATCTTCTTGTTCGTGCTGATCCGGGATGCGACCGGACCGCTCCCGCCGCAGTAATGCGTCAGCGCCCTGTAGTAGCTCCCGCCGCACATCTTTCTCAGCGTGCCGAGATACGCCGCACCAGTCTTGATGTTCTTCCTCGCCGTCAGGAGTCCTGCTCTGCCGCAGTTCGCATAGCGTCTTCCGAGGGAAACATTGCACTGCATCAGACCGAGATACGCGCCGCCGCCTCCGACCGCGCGGACGCGGAATGTGCTCTCATGCTGTGCGATCGCCGCGAGCATCGATGGCTGGACATTATACAAATTGCCATAGTGGACGAAACACTTCGCGATGTGATACCGCTTGGAATAGCTGATCCCGCCGTTGATCTTCCCGATGTAACGAGCCAGCCCCTGTGCGTAGCGTTTGTTCTTGTACGCCCGGGACAGCTTCAGCATGGTCTTTCGATACGGGCTGCTTTTCGTCGTCACGATGCGACCGTTCGAATAGGAAGAAAGTTTGCGGTAGCCGCGCACACGGTAATAGTATTTCTTCCCCTGGCGCAGTTTTTTGTCGCGGTACTTCCGCGACGAAGTCTTCGCAATCAGATGATATTTCTTTTGTCCTGCTTTCCGGCGATAGACTTTGTAGCCGGTGAGCTTCACACTGAGTCCTGACGGACGGCTCCATTTCACCAGGACGCTCTTCGTTGTGCGGTGGACACGGAGTTTCCCTACCTTCACCCGGCGTACGGCTTTGCGGATCGCCGCATCCTTCTTGCGGGCTGCAGCGGCCTTCTGCTTCTTGAGTGATTCTGTCGAAATGGTCGAACTCCCGCTGGTGACATCCGCTTTGCTTTTTGCTTCCGTCGAGGAAGTGCTGTCCGTCTGGGTTTCGGATGACGCCGTGCTGTCTTCTGCCGCGGTGCTGTCTTCTGCCGTTGTGCTGTCTTCTGTCGTTGTGCTCTCTCCCGCTGCTGCAGTGTCATCGGCAAACGCCGAATCCAGTCCGAGCATCGTCACCCCGAGGATCGCCGCGAGGACGACCGCGGAGGCCTTTGACATTAACGATCTTTTTCTATCGGATTCCTTTACCATTCATTGTCCCCTTTAGTTTTTCTTAAGAATTACGGCCGCATTGCCGAATATTTCTTAAGAATCATTCTGCAATTATAAAGGAATCCTAATAATTTAGGGAATTTCTAAAGCAAAATTCACAAAACTATCACATTTCTGGTGGTTATTTGTTTGTTATTGACAACAGATCTCGGATTTTTTTATTTTATCGAAACAAGCGCCTGACAGGCGCCTTTCGATCAAGAGCAAAAAAGCAGAGGCGGATTTCCTCTGCTCGTCTTTCGATTTTCTATTCAGCTGTTTTTCTTCTGCCGCTCTTTTTTCCGTCGCTCCTTCTCCTCGCGGTTTTCTTCTTTTTCCACGTTGACCGCCTTGATCTGCGGCATCTTGTGGTTCGCATCGGTCAGGAAGACGTAGATGTAAAGGCACGCGATCAGGACGAGGACGAACGCGTCCTTGAACAGCTCCCGGCTGACGAGGACCGCCGCCATCCCCATGATCGCGCTGATCCCGTAGATCATCAGAACGGCGCGCCGCTGTCCGTAGCCGGAACGCATCAGACGATGATGAAGGTGGCCTTTGTCCGCCTCCATGATCGGCCGCCGGTTGACGACGCGGCGGAAGATCGCGAAGAACGTATCGAAGATCGGGATGCCGAGCACCATCACCGGCACGACGACAGCGATCAGCGTAGACCTCTTCAGAGGGCCCACGACGGACAGGATCGCGATCATAAAGCCAAGGAACAGCGATCCGCCGTCCCCCATGAAGATCTTCGCCGGATAAAAGTTATACGGCAGGAACCCGAGTGCCCCGCCCGCGACAGAAATGATCCCGAGGCAGACGACGAGCATGCCGTAGCGGTCGCCGTGGATGTAGGCGACATACGCGATGCTGAGACACGCGATCGCCGCGACCCCGGCTGCCAGGCCGTCCAGCCCGTCGATCAGGTTGATCGTGTTCGTGATCCCGACGATCCACAGCACCGTCACGATAAAACAGACCACTGACCCGAAATACATGTTTCCTTCGCCGAAATAGTTCGCGATGAAGCGGATCCTCAGATTCATGGCGAACATCAGGCAGGCGACGAGGATCTCGGCGGTAAACTTGATGTGCGCACCGATCCCCTTCAGATCATCGATCACCCCGAGCAGGTAGATCAGTGTCCCGCCGATCAGGATCGCGTCCAGATGTTCCTGCCCCCGCAGAAAGATGATGAGCGTCACCATGACGGCGATATAGATCGCCATCCCGCCGAACCGCGGCATCGGGTGATCGTGCATCCTGCGGTTGTCCTTCGGGATGTCCATCGCACCGATCTTCGGAGCGATCCAGATCGCGAGCGGTGTGAACGCCAGCGACAGTCCGAACGCCGTCAGGAAAGCATAGATGATTGTTCTCAGCGTGATATCCATGAAGTCATTTCTCCGCTTTTTCCAGTTTCTCGATTTGGATCCCGGCTTCGTCCAGAATGGCAACCGCCAGCTCGTCCGGGTATCCCGACCGGACCACGATCCGGGTGATCCCGGCGTTCACGATCATCTTGGCGCAGATCGCGCACGGCTGGTTCGTCACATAAATGACGCCGCCTTCGATGCTCTGCCCGAGCGTCGCCGCCTGGATGATCGCGTTCTGCTCCGCGTGGAGCGCCCGGCAGAGTTCATGCCGCTCGCCCGACGGGACATGGAGTTTCTCGCGCATGCAGCCGACCTCTGAACAGTGCCGGAGTCCGCGCGGCGCGCCGTTGTATCCCGTCGCGATGATGTGGCGGTCCTTGACGATCACCGCCCCGACCTTCCGCCTCAGGCAGGTCGAGCGCTTCGAGGTGAGCTCCGCCATTTCCATAAAATATTCGTCCCAGGAAGGTCTTTCCTGATCTTCCTTTTTCTCGGTATCGCTCATAATTCAGCCTTCTTTATGATTTTCCAATTCCGTGCCTGGTCCCGGCGTGCGTCCCGGCTCCTCCGGTCCGTAATACACTTCGACCAGGTAGAGCCCGCCCGGCGGCGCGGTGAATCCGGCCTGCCTTCTGTCCTTTGACAAAAGGAGATCCGGGATGCTGTCCGGTTCCCTTTTTCCCAGTCCCGCTTCGATCAGCGTCCCGGAAAGAATCCGCACCATATTATACAGGAAGCCGTCGCCGGATACTTCGATCGTGATCGTCCTCCCGCGGGAATCGCAGGATTCACCGGGTTCGCGGGATCCACCGGGTTCGCAGGATCCACCGGTCTCCCGGACCCGGATCCCGTGGATCGTCCTCACGGTCGTTTCCCGCGGCGTCCCGCCGGCCGCCTGAAAGCAGGCGAAGTCGTGCGTTCCGATGAGATGCTTCGCCGCCCTCTTCATCCGGTCCAAATCGAGCCGGGCCGGGACCTGGCAGCAGTAGTTCCGTTCGAAGACCGGAAGCTCCTCCTCGTTCCGGATCACGTAGCGGTATTTTTTTCCGACCGAATCGAAGCGGGCGTGGAACCCGTCCGGCTTCTCTTCGCAGGAGACGACCCGGACATCGGAATCGGGGCCGGGCATCAGCGTCCTCCCGCGAAGGAGGTGGTTCAGCGCCGGCCGGATGCGGTCCGTCGGGATGCCGAATTCGCCGGAAAATGTCGCCCGCTGGCCAAGTGCATGCACCCCGGCGTCCGTCCGGCTCGCCCCGTCGACCCGGATCTCCTGTCCCAGGAGACGGGTCAGCGCGGATTCCAGGACGCCCTGGACCGTACGGACATTCGGCTGCCTTTGCCAGCCGCAGAAGCGGCTCCCGTCGTATTCAACTGTCAGTAAAATCGTTCTCATGAAATTTTCCGGCCGTTTTCCCGGAAACGACTCAGCGTTACAAGATTATATCAAAAATTTCAAATCATTACCATATAAAAACAGTAGATAGACCGCCGCGCTCACCGCGATGTACGGCACCATCGGCATCGAATCCGTTTTTTTGATCCGCTTCCGCGCGAGGAGATAGACAAAATGCGCCGCGCTGATCAGAGCGGTCAGTGCCATGACGATCAGGACACCGCTGACGCCGCAGACGAGTCCCAGCGCCGCGAACAGCTTGACATCGCCGCCGCCGATGACGGCCCTCCGGTAAAAGAGGCGTCCGAGGAGCGCGACCACCATCATCACGCCGAAACCGGTGAGCGCACCGAACAGGTTGTCCCGCCAGCTGAACTGATAGTTGATGAAGCCGACCGCCGAGACCGCGAGCAGGATCACGAGCGGATCCGGGACGATCCGGTATTTGATGTCCGCAATCGCCATCTCCAGCAGGAACCATAGCGCGAGATCCGCCGCGAGCGCGAACCGCCAGTCCTGCGACCACACGAGCCAGATCCCGGCGCAGACGAACAGCATCGTGAAAATATATTTCCACGGGTAGCTTTTTACCCGCTGTTCCGTCGGATGAAGCAGCTCTTCATCCGGCTCCTCTCCGTCGTTCACGAACCACTTCCCCGGCATCTTATTGAAAAAGTACACGCCGCCGTTCCCGAGCAGGACGCCCGCGAGAACCGCGCCGAGGCACTCGAATAGTAAAATCAGGATCGGCATACTGCCGCTTGCCGCTTCGCTCAAATTCCGCCTCCCCGTGCCCGAACGGCACCGGTCAGAAAAGCCCGGCGCCCTGTGCTGCGGACACCGGGCTCAGCTCATACCTTCTTATAAAGTATTTTTTTGCCCGTTACTTCTTCGGTTTCCAGGAGCTCTTCAGGTCGACGATCCGGTTGAACACCTTTTCGTCCTCCGTCGTGAGCTCGGTATCGGCGATGTAATATCCGTGGCGGAAGAACTGGAACCGTTCTCCCGGCTTTGCCTCCGCGATCAGCGGTTCGGCGTATCCCCATGTGTCCTCGACGGAATCCGGGTTCAGGACGAGCTCGCCGTTCTCATCCTCGATCATCAGGCTGTTGTAGTTCCGGATCCGGATCTTCACCGCCGTGTTCGCGTCGACAAAATGAATCGTCCCTTTGACCTTTCGGCCTTCGAAGCCGCTCCCGCTCCTCGTTTCCGGATCGTACGTGCAGTGGAGCTCTTTGATCGATCCGTCGTCGTTCTTGATGACTTCCTCGCATTTGATGAAGTACGCGCCTTTCAGGCGGACCTCATTGCCCGGAAACAGGCGGAAGTACTTTTTGACCGGCACTTCCATGAAGTCGTTCCCGTCGATGTAGATCTCGCGGGAGAACGGGACTTCGCGGCTGCCCATCTCCGGCACATTGCGGTTGTTCTCGACTTCACACTGTTCGGTTTTTCCTTCCGGGTAATTCGTGATCACGACCTTGATCGGATTTTCGACGACGTAGCGCGCCGGACAGCGGTCCTGCAGATCGCTGCGGACAAAATGCTCCAGCATGGACATCTCGATGGTGCTGTTTGCCTTCGCGACGCCGATCTCCTCGCAGAAGTTCCGGACGGCCTCCGGCGTGTAGCCGCGGCGGCGGATCCCGGCGATGGTCGGCATGCGCGGATCGTCCCAGCCCTCGACGGATCCTTCGTCGACAAGGCGCTTCAGATAGCGCTTGCTCATGATTGTGTTCGTCAGGTTCAGGCGGGCGAATTCGATCTGCTTCGGCGGGTTCGGCCAGAAGCCGACCTCGCGGAGGACCCAGTCGTAAAGCGGCCGGTGATCCTCGAACTCCAGTGTGCAGAGCGAATGGGTGATCCCTTCGATCGCGTCCTCGATCGGGTGGGCAAAATCGTACATCGGATAGATGCACCATTTATCTCCGGTGTTCTGATGCGTCTGATGCGCGATCCGGTAGATGATCGGATCTCTCATATTGATGTTCGGGGAGGCCATGTCGATCTTCGCGCGGAGCGTCTTCTCTCCGTCGGCGTATTTTCCGGCTTTCATCTCCTCGAACAGTGTAAGATTCTCTTCGATGCCGCGGTTCCGGTACGGACTCTCTTTGCCCGGCTCCTTCAGGGTCCCGCGGTACTCCTTGATCTGCTCGGCCGTCAGGTCGTCGACGTAGGCGAGCCCTTTCTTAATCAGCTCGACGGCGGCGTCGTACATGGTATCGAAGTAGTTGGACGCCCAGGCCCGTTTTTCCCATTCAAATCCGAGCCAGTGCACGTCGCGTTCGATCGCGTCGACGTACTCCATGTCTTCCTTGGCCGGGTTCGTGTCGTCGTAGCGCAGGTTGCACTTCCCGCCGTATTTCAGCGCGGTCCCGAAGTTCAGGCAGATGGACTTCGCGTGTCCGATATGCAGATAGCCGTTCGGTTCCGGCGGAAAACGGGTGTAGACCTTGCCGCCGTACGTCCCTTCTTCAATGTCTTTGTCGATGATATTGTGGATGAAATTGTTGGAATTGTTGTCGCTCATGAGTCTCTCCGTTTATTTGGCTACGCTTAACGAAAACAGTATACCACAAAACCCGGGGCTGCGTGGAAGGAATTACTGTTCGATCGTGCCCCGGGTGTTTACGACGCAGAACCGGCTCCTTTCTGCCACCTGACGGGCTTTTTCGTTTCCGCGGTATTCATAGACCGCAGCGCCGCGGTCTGCTTCGCTCATTTCTCAGAATCAGATAATGACCGCGAACTCGCCCTGATATCCGATGCCGCAGCAGGATCCGAAATTCGAATCCGCGATGGACCACGTCGGATGGAACAGCAGTTCGTCCTGCTGCTCTTTAATAAACTTTTTCTGCTCTGGAGTGACTTTGATCTTTTTATAATGGTAAGAAAAAGAGAATTTACTTTTCATCCCTTTATATCTGTAGTTGATCTTTACCAGGCGGCCCTGCTTATCGTAGTGATTGGTATATGATGTTACCTCGCGGCTTCGCAGTTTTCCTTTTTCATTGTAATTTTTCACAACGGTTCTGCTGATGTATCCTCTGCGGTCATAGCTGAAGCGGATCGTCGACCAGAGGATGCTGCCGGACGATGTGATCTCATCATAGCGGACGCTCGAGACGCGCCCGGAAGGATCATAGGAATACGTGTAGACCAGATCCTCCGTTACTTTATTCCCATCTTCTTCATAGGTCGACGGATCTTTGATTTCCTTCGGCTTTCCGGATCCGTCGTAGACCACCTGCTGCCAGCTGATGTTCCCTTCACTATTATATCGGATCTTCGCGACATGTCCGTCTTTAAAGTACGCAGTGCTCACATCCGTCGGGATCTCCGGCCCCTGATGACGGTCGATCGCCCTGCAGATGATCTTATCCGTCCGGTATTTAAGGGTATAATCCACTGCATATGTATAAATTTTTCCACCGGTGCATTTTCTCGAAATCAGCCGCCCCGCCTTATCGTAGGACAGGCGGTCTTTTTCGCTGCTGACGAGTTTCCCTTTTTTGGAATGTACCGCAAAATACTGCCGGTCGACCACGCTCACTTTCACTTTTTTCGGCGATGTCGATGACTTCGTCGCGGCATGAATCCCGCTTCCCGGTAAGATCGGGACAAAACTCAAAATCAGCGCTGCCGCCAACGCCGCAGCGAATACTTTTTTCTTTAACATTCTCGTCATTTCGTTCCTCCTTAAAATCACAAACTGCTTTGGGATCCCGTTTCCGGTTCCCTGTATGATTTTATTGTAACACAAAATGACGCGTTTACTTCTCTTTTCTGTCCGAAAGCAACTCCTGAGCGCGGGATCTCAGTGCTTCCGTATCGTTCGGGACCTCCTCCCGGATGACTTCGTCCAGGAGAGTGCTCAAAATACGACCGATCCCCTTTCCTTTCGGGACGCCGAGCTCGATGAGATCCCTGCCGCTGATGTTCAGGTCTTCTCTCCGGTAGCAGCGCTCCTGTTCCAGGAGCCGGTCCAGCATCCGGAGCGCACGCTCCTCGGCGCTGCCGGTATTTCCGGCGGCACGGTCCAGCGCCTGCTTCAGCTGAAGGGAGGCACGGACGGGCTCTTCCCCGTAATCGCGGAGCCGGAACAGCAGGTCTGTCTCACCGGCCGGCGTGTTCCGGTGCTCCAGTTCGCTGAGCTTTCGGGTCATTTCGATCGTCGCGCTATCGTATTTGAGCTCGCCCGCGGCATCCGCGGCGCTGTCCCCGAACACCACGACCAGCGCCGCGGGCAGGCCCGCCTTGAGGAAGCGCAGGGCCTGCAGCCGGCCGTCCGGCCGGATGCCGCGGGCGAGCCCGGCCTCCAGAACGCTCCGCTCACGGATCAGCGTGCCGGCCGCATCCTGCCCGGCCAGGAGCTTCGTGAGCTCCGCCTGGATCCGTTCCGATGCGATGCCGCGGACCGTCGGTGCCAGTTCGTCCGCCGCACGCTGCGTTTTTTCCTCCACCGCGAATCCCAGAACCGCCGAGAACCGGACCGCGCGCAGGATCCGGAGCGCGTCCTCCCGGAACCGCTCCCGCGGATCACCGACCGCACGGATCACGTGATCGTCCAGATCCCGGATGCCCCCGAACGGATCCATCAGCCCCGCTTCCCGGTCATACGCCATCGCGTTGATCGTAAAATCCCGGCGGGCGAGATCCTCCGTCAGATCCCGGGTGAACGTCACCGATTCCGGATGGCGGGAATCCTTATACGGCCCGTCGATCCGGTACGTCGTGATCTCCACCGGATGTCCGTCCATCAGCACCATCACCGTCCCGTGCCGGATCCCGGTATCGACCGTCCGGACATCCGCGAAGCACGCTTTTGTCTCCTCCGGATGAGCAGACGTACAGATATCCCAGTCATCCGGCACCCGGCCGAGCAGGCTGTCCCGGACGCAGCCGCCGACAGCAAACGCTTCGAACCCGGACGCCCGGAGGCGCTTCAGCACTTCATTCACATATTCGGGGATCCTGATCTCCACCCGTTCCTCCTTACTTTTGACCGCCGGTCTCGCGCGGATTGCGGTCCACAACGTCAGGGCCGCGATATCGATGCATCGCTTTATCCCGCCGTCCCGGCCCGCGGCGTGCGGACTATGACGGTTTCGGACAACGGCTTCCGTATGACGGCTTCCGGATCACGGTTTCCGAATCACCTTCTCGGCGCTCTTGAAAAAACCGTTCCCGGCGCTTTTGAAAAAACCGCTCCCGGCGCTCCGGCAGCGGTTTCCTTACTTTACTGTTCGTCTGATTGATCCTGCTCCCGCTCCCCGCGGGCTGCCTCTTCCGCCCGGGCCTACGCTGTCACGGCTTTATACTTTTTCGCCATATGATGCGGCTTGAGGGCTTCTTTCGCGCGGCGCAGGTTTTCGAGGCCCATGTCTTCCTCGCGGTTCACGAACTCGATCTCTTCCGGGAGACTGCGGCAGAACTCGCTGCAGATCGCCTGGTACAGTCCGCGGAAATTGTCATTCGCCTTTTCGAAATGCTCCACCGCCGTGTTCGCCGAAAGCCGCTCACCGATCGCGAACGCTTCGAGCCGGTCCGCGATGTAGATCGCGACGCCGTAAACATCCGGCTCGTCCAGGAATTTCACCATCTCACTGATGGCGATCAGCTCGGCGTTCAGGCTCTCGTGCTCTTCCTCCGTGTAACTCCGCTCTTCCCGGACCAGATCCGTGAGCTGGATGATCTCCGGCATCATTTCACGGGTCAGCGGACGCACCTCGTATTTATTGTTGCGGTTGAAATAGTTCAGATGATTTTTCTTCTTGTGGAGCGCCCGGCCGCTGAGCGTGATCAGCTTTTCTTTTTCATAGACATACTCATCCAGGTCGCGGCAGTGCACCAGCTCCATCTCCGGGAGCGCCTCCTGGAACACCGGCACCATCGACTCCGGGATCAGGCAGACGGAAAACGGGATCTTCCGCTCATCAAAACGGCGCTTCGCCTCCAGCACGGCCTTCCTCAGGCGCGGCGGGTCATACGTCCCGTCTTTTGTCAGCGGCATCGCCACGATCGCCTGCGGATCCCCCGTCATGCAGTCCATGCCCGCGAGGAGCAGGTAGCCTTCAATCACTTCCCAGCACATGCAGTAGCTCTGCCGCCAGATGTAATTCGCCAAAAAAGTATATCCGGCGCCATCATAGTCCGCGCCGTGAAAATACTCCTGCAGGATCTCGATATCCTTTTCTGAAAGTTCTTCAAACTGATGAGCAAAAATATTCATTTTATGGTTAAGATCTGCCTTTCCTTATGCTGCGCCGGTCTCACACCGGTCCTTCTGCTGCGTTTCCTTTTGTCAGAGCGTGAGATCCCAGGACGAGACCTCTTCCAGCAGTTCGTACTGCGTGTTGTCCACATGGATCGGCGTGATCGACGCGTAGCCGTCCGCCGTCGCCGCGATGTCAAGCTCCCGGTCCACTCCGTCGAGATCGACCGGTGCGCCCTCCAGCATGTAGAGTTCGTCGTCCTTCAGGTTGAACTGGTCGAGATAAAACCGGCCGCCCAGCTTCGTCGTCCGGACGCCCCGGATCTCCTCCATCGGAAGGTCCGGCACGTTCAGGTTCAGGATCGTGTCCGGCGTCAGATGCTTCATCGAATACGGGATCAGCCGGACCGCCAGCCGACACGCCGGCTCAAAATTCCTGACCCGGAAGTTGTCAACCGAGACCGCCACGGCGCGGACGCCTGTGATCGCCGCCTCCTTCGCCGCTCCGACCGTCCCGGAATACAGGGTATCCTCCCCGGTGTTCCCGCCGATATTGATCCCCGAGAACACCATGTCGATCGGGAATCCCTCCTCACGGAAAAACTGGAGCCCGACCTTGGTGCAGTCCGCCGGCGTCCCGTCCGTCATATAGCTTTTTACGGCAAAAGGAACCGCTGTTTCCCGGATTCTGATAAAGTTGTGGAGTCCGATCGTGATCGCCTGACTTTTCCCGCTCTGCTGGGTTTCCGGCGCGCACACAAAAACATCCGCCACCATTGACAGCGCGCGCACGAGCTCCGTCAGGCCCCGCGACCGGATCCCGTCATCATTCACTACAAGTATATTCATCCGCCCGCCTAGTCCATCTTCATGACTTTTCCGATCGCGTCATTGATGACCAGCGTCGCCTGACGGTCGAGTGAAGTCGCGTCCTTGTTGATCAGGACAAGATTTTTCCCGTTGAAATACTGGATCAGACCAGCCGCCGGGTAAACGACGAGCGAGGTCCCGCCGACGATCAGCGTATCCGCCGCCGCGATCGCGTGGAGCGCCGCCGACATCACCGCTTCATCCAGCATTTCCTCGTAGAGGACGACATCCGGCTTCACGATCCCGCCGCAGTTCTTGCGGTCGCAGTACGGAACGTAGTCCTTGCAGTTGTTCTCGTCCATGACATATTCCAGCGGGAACGACTTTCCGCATTTCTCGCAGTGGTTGCGCAGCACGCTTCCGTGGAGCTCATACACGACCTTGCTCCCCGCCTTCTGATGCAGTCCGTCGATGTTCTGCGTGACGACCGCCTTGAGCTTTCCCATCTGCTCCAGCTTCGCGAGCGCCTTGTGCGCGTCATTCGGTTCCGCCCAGTCGCAGACGAGATTCTCCTTGTAATACCGGAAGAAAAGCTCCGGATGCTGCTTATAAAATGAGTGCGAAATGAGGGTCTCCGGCCGGTAGCCGTATACTTCCTTCGCGTGGTACAGCCCGTTCTCCGAGCGGAAATCCGGGATGCCGCTCTCCGTCGATACGCCGGCGCCCCCGAAAAATACGATATTATCACTTTCATCAATGATCTTCTTTAATCTTTCATCCATGATACGCTCCTTGTCCCCGACCGGTCCTCCCGCGCGTCCGATGCGCCGTGCCGCGGCAAACTCCGCGGCTTCCCGGGCCCGTCGATTTCAACATCTTCGACCATTATACCATACCGTCCAAATCCCCGTCATTGTTTTTGACAAAAGGAAACATGCGGGAAAAAGGAAAGCTGCCGGTTTCACCGGCGAAGGAAACTGCGTCAGGCAGATCCGCCGGCTCCGCTGATTCCTTAGGCTCCGGTCCCGATCCGGCAGGAGATCTGCAGGAACCCGGTCACTCGAGCACGATCTTCGCGACGTCCGACGGTTTTTCCGCGAACCGGTACGCTCCCTGTGATTTCAGATACTCTTTTTCCCGGAAGCCCCAGAGCACGGTGATCGAATCCATTTCCGCGTTCACCGCCGTCGCCACGTCGACCTCCGAGTCCCCGATGTAGACCGCGTCCTTCCGGTCGACCCCGAGCTTCTCCAGCACCGCGTTCACTTCGTCCGGTGCCGGTTTCCGGCGCACAAGCCCTTCGCGCTCCCCGACCGCAAAATCGAACAGCCCTTCATAATACTGCTTCACGAGGATCTGCACGGCAAAATCGCCTTTGTTGGAGATCACCGCCGTCTTGCAGCCGTTCTCACGAAGCGTCTTCAGGAGTTCCGGGATCCCGTCGTACGGTTTCGTGTGATCTTCACAGTGGACCTTATAGATCGCCTTGAAATCCTCCAGCACGTTTTCCACCACGTCCGGCGGCGTCCCGTCCGGGACCGCCTGCTCCGCATAGCGGCGCATCCCGTTTCCTGTATATTTCTTCGCGGTCTCCAGCGGAAGCTCCGGAAGCCCGTGCTTCGAAAGTGCCAGATTCATCGCGTTTGTCAGATCAACGATCGTATCGAGGATTGTTCCGTCGAGATCAAAAATAGCCAGTTGATATCTCATTTCTGTCTGCCTCCCGAAAAAATGCTCCGCCCGCCTGCCCTGCCGGGCGCGGGCAGGACTATTGTATCATATCCGGAAAGCCTTGCGGGCGCCGGAACGACAACTTGCCGTCCCCGGATCCACTTTTTACTTCCCTATTACCTGTCTCGTGTTATGATGATGGAGAACTCTTTCCCCGCAGCGGGAACTTACAGAAAGGGATACCCTATGAACAAAGACAAAAAAGAGAAGAACCGCAAGCTGACGCCCGCAGAGGAGCGCCGGCTCCGCAATTTCCGTAACCTTTCCGAGGAAATGGAGCAGAACGGATATCAGATACATGAACGGACCATCAGCCTCGTCCGGGCAAACATCCTCATCCTGATCGCCGTGATCCCCCTCACCGCGGCGGTGATGATCCTTTTTTACAATCTCCATCCCAAGACCAATTCGTTTGAGATCACAGGCATCGGGATCCCCATCGCGATCGCGCTGGTTGTGCTGCTCCCGGTCGTCCACGAGCTGATCCACGGGTTTGTCTGGGGACTGTTCTCGAAACACCACTTCCATGACATCGAGTTCGGAGTGATCTGGAAATACGGCGCGGCGTACTGCACCTGCCGGCAGCCGCTCGAGCGTTCTCAGTATCTCCTTGGCGGCGTCATGCCGCTGATCGTGCTCGGACTCCTTCCTCTCCTCTTCGGGTTATACGCCGGAAGCATGATACTCACCCTGGTCGGCCTTTATATGACGATCGCGGCGGGCGGGGATGTCATGATCCTCATCCAGCTCCTGACGTTCCACACCGACGCGCAGGATGTCGTGATCTACGATCACCCGACGCAGGGAGGCTGCGTCGTCTTTACAAAATAACTTTGTATTTCAGCATCCGTCTGAGACTGTTGCTTCTGATTGAATAGAGGGGAGATGTTTCGAACTTATCGGCCATCTCTCTTCTTTCTTTTCTTCCGTTTCTTTCCTCCACGCGTTCTGATATGTACTGTACCCTCTTTACCGGACATCCAGTAAGGATGGTACATATCAGCTCCGGGTGCATCTTCTCTGGACTCTTGATTGACATTTATCATTGCCGAGTGTGTGCAAAGAAAATTGTTACGAGAAAATCATTTTTCTTATATTGCTGTATAAATTGGATTTGCGAATCATGGTATAATTAATATTAATTTAGAGTTACCTAAATGTATCTGATCGCAGCGCATGCTGCAGTTTTATTAATATACTGTTTGGGAGAGATAGAATAATGTCAGAATCATTTCATGGAAAGGGAAAAAGGCTGCCGAGCAAATCCAATCGCATTTGGACAGTAGTTCTGGCTGTTCTCACAGCTGCTGTCATGCTCTGCTGCATTCTGCCTATGACAACGGCAAGTGCTGCTGATACATACTCCGTTTCTATCAGCAATGTGGACGAAAACGGCAATCAAATGGCAGGCTGTGAGTTCGCGATCTATAAAGACGGCAGCCTTGTGCAGACCTTTACGTCAACAGACACGGCTGCCGAAGTGTCGTTAGAAGCAGGGGATTATGTACTAAAGCAGACATCGGTGCCGTCGCCGTATATGCTGGCTGAAGATGCCAGCTTTACAGTGGAAAGCGACGGCCATGTCGTCAATAACAGCGGCAAGAAATATTATGTAAAAAATCTTGACCTTACTTTCAATTATCCGCCGAGAGGCACGGATTATATCTATACGAGAAACGGGAAAGAGGGTCAGTATTACGATGTGGACGGGAACATCGTTCCGTGGTCGAGCAGTTATCACGCGACGATGATGCGGCTGACCAATCCCGATGAGGGAGGGATCGAATATGTATACTGCTTCAACAAATCGAAGGCCGCCCCGGACAACTACGCGGGGGAAACGCCTACGTATTATTCACAGAACAGCACACCGCAGCTGTTTTCGGATCATGCGGATACCCTTAACGGGACTGCTGAAGAAGCGTATCTGCATGTGCTCGGTATCCTGGAAAACGGTTTCCCCAACAGCACCAGCCTGCAGAGCCAGTACAATCTGACCGACCAGCAGTTCTACGCTGTGACGCAGTGGGCGATCTGGTACTATACAGACAGCGTTGAATACAGCAATGATCTTCATTTCTCGACGACCGACAAGCCAGACGGCGATGAGTATACCGATGACTGGACCGAAGATATGTTCAGCGCCTATCAATACCTGCTGGAGCAAAGCTACAGCGGCGAGCAGACGGCGGAGTTTTTCACGACGCAGTCGCAGCTGGACGGGGAGGATTTTCAGAATGTCATCGGTGCGCGGTTTGTGGCAAAGACTCAGACGGTGACCATTGCAAATGTCAAGCCGCTCAGCGTCTACAAAGTCGATGACAGCGGGGAAGCTGTATCCGGTGCTGTTCTGCAGCTGAGACAGTATCCTTTCGACTCAGATGATATTATCGAGACCTGGACGACGGACGGCAGCGCGCATACGATCGATCTGAGCAGTCTGGCAGTCAATGAACAGTATAAGGTCCAGGAGAGCACGACACCGGACGGATATAAAAAAGCGACTTCACGGACCTTTAAAACAGACGGGTCTTATCTCTACCTGCTGCAGTATGTCTATGGCAAGGGGTACACCTGGGTCAAACAGGACGATCCTGTGATCCGAATGATAGATACGAAACTACACACCGTCAGCGTGAAGAAGGTAGACGGCGACAGCGGGGAAACGGTACCAGGCGCGGAGCTTGAACTGCTGAGAGTGACCAGCACCGGCCAGACATCGGTGGATACATGGACTACCGACGGCAGTGATCACGAGATAAGCGGTCTGATACCTGCCACCTACAAGCTGGCGGAGCGCACCGCTCCGGACGGCTATCAGACAGCCGATACGATTACGTTCCGCCTCGGCAAAGACGGCATGATTCATCTAATTGATGCAGAAGGCAATGAGTCGGAGGCACAGGAAGCGGTCATTACGATGAAGGACTACAAGCCCGCCGTCACCTTCAACAAGGTCGATGCTGATACGGGCGAGGCGCTGTCCGGTGCCAAGCTAACGCTTGTACAGGGCGAAAACGCCGATGGGACGGCTGCTGACGAGTGGACGACCGACGGATCCGCGCACAAGGTGACAGGTCTGCAGGAGGGGACCTATACGCTGGTGGAGACGGAGGCTCCTAGCGGGTATGAAACAGCTGCCGCAATCACGTTCCGCCTGGATGCGGATCAGAAAATCCATCTGCAGCAGAGCGACGGCACGGAATCCGAGGCGCAGGAAGCAGTCATCACCATGGAGGATGAAAAGACGCCTGTGGCAAATACATACGCAGTGCGTTTCAGGAAAATTGATGCCAACAGTGGCGGAGCAGTTACCTGTGCGGAGCTGGAATTAGTGTATGGCAGAGGGACCGGCGGCACTTCAATGGAAGCCTGGACGACGGATGGAACGGATCATGAAATCAGCGGTCTTGTACCCGGCACCTATACACTGATTGAGCGCACGGCACCGAATGGCTATCAGCTGGCTGACCCAATTACATTCCGTCTGGACGAAGCCGGAAAAATCCATTTGACAGAGAGCGACGGCACGGAATCCGAGGCGCAGGAAGCGGTCATTACCATGGAGGATGAAAAGACGCCTGTGGCAAATACATACGCAGTGCGTTTCAAGAAAATTGATGCCGACAGCGGTAAAGCGGTTACCGGCGCGAGGCTGAAATTAGTGCATGGCAGAGGGACCGGCGGCACTTCGGTGAAGGCATGGAAAACGAGTGGAAATGTCCATGAAATCAGCGGCCTTGTACCCGGCACCTATACGCTGATCGAGCGCAGGGCTCCGAACAGATATGAACTTGCCGATCCGATCACATTCCGTCTGGACGAAGCCGGAAAAATCCATTTGACAAAGAGCGACAGCACAGAGTCCGACGCGCAGGAAGCGGTCATTACTATGGAGGATGAAAAGACGTCTGTGAAAAAGACGTCTGCAGCAAATACATACGCAGTGCGTTTCAGGAAAATTGATGCCGACAGCGGCAAAGCGGTTACCGGCGCGAGGCTGGAATTAGTGCATGGCAGAGGTACCGGCGGCACTTCGGTGAAGGCATGGAAAACGGATGGAGATATCCATGAAATCAGCAGCCTTGTACCCGGCACCTATACGCTGATTGAGCGCAGAGCTCCGAACGGATATGAACTTGCCGATCCGATCACTTTCCGTCTGGACAAAGCCGGAAAAATCCATTTGACAGAGAGCGACGGCACAGAGTCCGACGCGCAGGAAGCGGTGATCACAATGAAGGATATGAGAACATCCGGCGTGGACGGCCCGGTCGACACCGGCGATAACAGCGGGATGTTTATGTGGATCCTGATCACTGCCGGAAGTGCAGTGGCTTTGCTGTGGATGCTGCATATCCGTCTTCGCAGATCGTTCTGATTAACGGATTTTACAACGGACGCTTCACAGGCCGATTCATGTTTCTTCGTATTTGATCTCTGAGATCAGAGTATACCGGCTAATAAAAATCAAAAAGGAGCTGTCGCATAAATAACTGCGGCAGCCCCCTTTTGATTTACTTAAATTTCAGCGTTTTCTTTTGTCATCCCAAACCCAAGCCGGAGCTTACATGATCTTCCGGAACAACTCTTTCAGGTCCTCAACGCTCGCGTCTTTCGGGTTGCCCGGTGCGCAGGCGTCGTCAAACGCGGACTGAGCGAGGAAGTCGAGATCCTCTTCCTTGATCGCGTCCAGCTTCTCCGGGATGCCGACATCCGAGGAAAGCTTCTTCACGGCGTCGATCGCTGCTTTCCGGTACTCCGCCTGGCTCATTTTGTCCACGCCCGGAACGCCCATCGCCTCAGCGATCTTCGCGAATTTGTCGCCGGTCGCTTCCTGGTTGTATTCCATGACGATCGGGAGCATCATCGCGCAGGCGACGCCGTGCGGGGTGTCATAGACCGCGCCGAGCGTGTGCGCCATGGAGTGTGCGATCCCGAGGCCGACGTTGGAGAAGCCCATGCCGGCGATGTACTGGCCGAGCGCCATGCCTTCGCGGCCGGACGGCTTATTCGCCACTGCGTCGCGCAGGTTTTCGGAGATCAGGCGGATCGCTTCGAGATGGAACATGTCGGTCATTTCCCAGGCCGCTTTCGTCGTCAGACCTTCGATCGCGTGCGTCAGGGCATCCATTCCCGTGGAAGCGGTCAGTCCCTTCGGCATCGAACTCATCATGTCCGGATCGATCACCGCGACGATCGGCATGTCGTGCGGGTCGACGCAGACGAATTTCCGCTTTTTCTGGACGTCGGTGATGACGTAGTTGATCGTGACTTCTGCCGCGGTGCCGGCGGTCGTCGGGACGGCGATGATCGGAACGCACGGGTTCTTGGTCGCGGCCGTTCCTTCGAGGCTGCGGACGTCTTCAAATTCCGGGTTCGCGGCGATGATGCCGATCGCCTTGGACGTATCCATCGAGGAACCTCCGCCGATCGCGATGATGTAGTCCGCGCCGGACGCCTTGAATTCCTTAACGCCGTGCTGGACGTTTTCGATCGTCGGATTCGGCTTGATGTCGGTGTACAGCTGATAGTCCAGCCCCGCGTTGTCCAGCAGGTCCGTCACCTTCGTGGAGACCTTGAATTCTACCAGATCCGGGTCGCTGCAGACGAACGCCTTCTGAAAACGGCGTGCCTTCGCTTCTGTCACGATCTCCTGGATCGCTCCGCTTCCGTGGTAGGATGTTTCATTCAAAGAAATCTTATTGACCATGTTTTATTCTCCTTTCCGCCGGGATCTCCCCGCTGCCGCATCGCTTCAGGCCGGGCCGGTGTGTCCGTCCTCTTGATTCTGTTATTATTTTAACGCGCCCGAAATAAAAAAAAAGTTACACAACGCGCGATGTGTAACTTCTATTCTAAATATTTTGTGACGCCGCAGCTCCGCCAAAGCGGAAACGGCTCGCGGCTCAGCTCATCAGCATCTCTTCCCATTCGTCCGGCCCCTTCAAAAGCACGAGCTTCATCCCCGGCCGTAAACTCAGGAAGCCCGCGTACGCGACCGGTGCGTCCTGGAACGTCTCGCGTGCCGCGTCCAGCACCGCGCTGAAATCATAGGCGATGAAATCGATGTAGCCCGAGTACCTGCCGCAGCCGAACGCGACGATCCGGTACGCGTCCCGGCCCGCTTTTTCCTCCATCGCATCCAGGAACCGGCGCCGGAACTCCCGGTGGCGGTCCTTGCCGTCCTGCCCCGCGAACGCTTCCAGCGAATACGAGAAGCAGCCCGCCTCGATCCCGAGCCGATGATAATAGTCTGTCACATTCGATTCGCCCCGGTGCGCTTCCTCTGTCAGCGGCAGAAGGCACGTGACGACCTGTCGCAGATCCTCACGGTACGCCGGCCGGGCGTTCTCCGCCGGCTCCATGCGGACCGCATGGTAATCGTGGAGCAGGCTTTCCGGATCCAGCGCTTCCTCCCTCGTCACACCGGCATGGGACAAAAGGTAAGAGAGCAGCTCCGAAAGCGCCATCCCTTCCGAATCCGGCGGCGTCGTCAGTACGCGGATCTCCGACAGAAGCGACATCGCCGGGATCTCACCGACCGCGTTCTCGATCAGCGCGCCGGCGAGGGAATTCGCCTCCGCTCCGCCCGCCGGGAACGCCTCCGCGATTTTTTCATGATATACCGAGACCCGGCACCGGCCCGTCTCTTCCTCCCAGACCGGATAGACGCGGCAGTCCCTGGCACCGGCGCGGACGCCGAACAGACTGATGTAGAAGTCCGGCCGGTCCGCCGGCTGCGTACCGATCAGAATATCCCAGTGCTCCCGGACCGCGTCCGGTGCCTGCCGGCAGAAATACACGAGAGGGAACAGACGCTCGATGCGCCGGGATGCCGTCAGCGACAGACGGAAACGCTCGCCGTCTGTCCCGAGTCCGAAAAACGCGTTCGGGTTCGCCGGTGCGATGATCTCGCGGCAGAGGCGGATCGCCTCTTCCGGCTGTTTCCGGCTGATCATCTCCCGCAGCCGGGCTTCTCCCTCCAGGAAATTCTGCCAGGCTGTCTGCACGCCCGTCCGGAAGCAGTCTCCCGAAACCGGGAGCGACAACACTTCGATGCACTCATCGAGGAGCCGCTGCACGGTCCGGTCTTCCCGGATACGAAGCGCCGCCTGATAATAACGGAGCGCCTGCTCCTCCCGTCCGAGTCTCTGCCAGACTTCTCCGGTCCTCCGGTTCCAGCCGAAACGTCCCTCTCCGTCCGGGCGGACCCGTTCCAGCAAAAGAAGGAGCCTCTTCAGAAGCTCCTTATCGCATTTTGGCGATCCGTCCAGCAGCTGTCCGACTGCCGCGGTCACCTTTTTTTCCTCAAGCTCATCATCCTTCAGCGCTTCCAACGCGTTCAGATCTTCAATGAGATTATTTTTCTCCGTACCGTCCACCGGCTGTTCCCCCTGAACTCATCAATTCCCGTCAGTTGAGAACTCCGCCGCGCCTCTTCCTGTCCGATCCGTCCTGCGATGTCCGACGCCTCCTGCGAAGTATTAACTCGCGACATTATATCACAAGAACACGACCATTTCACTTACAAAAAATGGAATTCCCACCATTTTCTTTAATTGACAGGCCGTCGCCCCCGCGTTATCATTCGGAGAGAAACGCAGCAGAAAGAGAACTCGCTGCTTCGGAGGATTTTTTTATGAGAAAATATGAATTCGATTATTCCGCGGACACGGATACCCTGACCGTCATTTTTCAGCCGCACGAGGAAAACGGCGAAGCCGAGCTCGGCCCGTACTATACCGCCGTCATCTACCGGAAGGACGGCGTCGTCACGATGTATAAAGTGAGCGGAATCCGCGACATCCTCGAGGCCGGCGGCAGCCTGAACTTCATGGAAGACGTCGACGTGGACGGCGAGATCATGCCGGCGATCGCAAAGGAGCTCGAAAACTATGAGAAAACCCGCCCGAAGCGGACGGACGAAGAGGAAGAGGCATACCAGATCGCCCTGTCCCAGCGGAAACGCAAAATGTACGACATCCTCCAGGGCGGGATCGAAAGCGGCGAGCTGACAGAAGACAGCACCGACCAGGAGTACCTGGATCTCCTTTTGAAGAATATGAAAAAAGAAGACTGAGCTTTTCCAAGCCCGGTCTTCTTCCGATCTTAATATTCCACTCTACGCGCTGCTACGCCAGAAGGTCCAGCTCCCGGAACAGCGTCTCGATCCGGGGCGGCATCGCCTCCAGCATGAGATGCGCGAGTTCCTCCGGGGGCTGCTTCATCCCGCTGAGCACCCACTTCACCGTCATGTAGATCTGGCTCTGGCAGTACATCTCCAGAATGTCCGAATCGCGCTCCGCCGGTGGACGGCCCGTCTTCCGGCGGATCAAATCCTGATAAAACGCGAAGATCATCTTAAAATCATGCTCTTTCAGCGAGTTCTGCTCGTCATAATGGAACGCGGCGCGGAAAAAAAGCGCCTCGGACTGGATAAAGCGGAACTTCAGCGTCAGCCCTTCCAGGATATTTTTGCCGCTCCCCATCTGGTCGAACGACGCCGCGAGCAGCTTGTCGAAATACCAGTTGATCAGATCGTACTTGTCCCGGAAATTCCGGTAAAACGTCTGCCGCGTAAGGCCGCAGGTCTCCACGATCTGCCGCACCGTAATGTCGGCGACCGGCGTCTGCTGCATGCAGATCTTCATCGCGTCCGCCAGGCGGTATTTCGTTTTTTCCCCGCGCGCCGGCCGGTACGCCGCGTTCTGTTCTCTCAGATCACGTAAAACCATGTCGAATCCTGTTCCAGATCCCCGTCCTTCAGGATCTCTTTTCCGCCCTGCTTGAAGCGGAGCTCCTGGTTCCGGATGCTGACCGACGTATCCGGCGGGATCGAGCGCGTGATGAACGCGTTGGACCCGATGACCGAACGGGCGCCGATCACGGTTTCGCCGCCGAGCAGCGACGCCCCGGAGTAGATCGTGACGTAATCTTCAATGGTCGGATGGCGCTTGACGCCGTGCCAGTCACGCCCGTTCTTCGTCGTGAGCGCACCGATCGTCACGCCCTGATAGATCTTCACATGGTCGCCGATGACGGACGTCGAGCCGATGACGACACCGGTCCCATGGTCGATCATCAGATATTTCCCGATCGTCGCGCCCGGATGGATGTCGATCCCGGTCTCGCTGTGCGCGTACTCTGTCATCATCCGCGGGATCAGCGGCACGTCCAGCTCATGAAGCTCATGCGCGATGCGGTAGATCGACGTCGCGAGGAGCCCCGGATACGACAGTACGACCTCGTCCTTGCTGTCCGACGCCGGATCGCCGACAAACGTCGCTTCGAGATCCGTATCGATGTAGTCGCGGATCTTCGGAATCTGCTTGAAAAATTCAAACGTGATCCTTTTTGTCTCCTCATCGATCACCTCTTCCTCCGAGTCGGCGAATTTCGAATTATAGCGGAGCACGATCGAGATCTGCTTGTTCAGATTGTACATGACGTCCTCGATCAGCGTCGAGAGGTTCACATACGCGTTGTAACTCTTGTACACCTTGTCCCGGTGATAGCCCGGAAAAATGATCCGGAGCAGCTTCTGGACGATCTCGATGACCGCGTCCTGATCCGGCTGGTCGAACGCGGACAGCTTGTCAATGTCCCGGTCGTGATCATAATCCGCGAGGATCGACTCGACGACCGTTCTGATTTTTTCGTATTCGTGCTCTTCTCTGTTTGCCATTTCGTTACCTTTTTCCTTCAATATGTGTTTCCTATCAACTATATAGGCTTCAGATAATATATACACTCTTCTTCCGCTATTCTACCACAGATTTTCCGGTTTTCTCCCGTCCGGTGAGGGACAAAAAGAAACTCCGCAATCTCCGGCGGAAAAGGCCTTCAGATCCTCTGATCCTCCCGTGAAAAACGCCGGATCTGGTTGAACGCGATGATGTCCAGAAGGATGATGTAGACGTAGAACGCGAGGATCAGCGTCGTGCTCCGGGAGGACGCGCAGAAATCGTAGAAGCCGTGGAGCAGGACCGGCATCAGGATGCTGATCCACTGATAGAACCGGCACATCGTGCGGCGGCCCATGTCAAAGTGATATTTTGCCATCCCATAGTAGTAGCCCATGTAGATCCCGAACACGCAGTGGCCCGGGATCGCCGTGACCGCCCGCACGCCCGACACCGCGAGTCCGTAGGAAAAAACGTACCCGATGTTTTCCGCTGCCGCGAAGCCGAGCGCTACGACCGTCGAATACACGACTGCGTCGAAGCGGTAATCGAACGCCGGGTCGTTCCAGCTGCCGTGCTTCAGGGCGAAATGCTTGAGACCCTCCTCGACCAGCGCGACCACGATGAAATATTCGACGAGCTGATACGCCAGGCTCCCCTTCATGAGGATCCCGCCGAGCAGATTCAGGCCCACCGTTTCCAGCATGCCGGCGAAGACGACCATCAGCACACCGAGAAAAAACAGCTTGATGAGGAGCCCTGCCGGTTCCTTTTCGATCTTGTCGAGGTCATAGATTTTTTTGATGAGAAAAAGCGGCGGGATCACGGCCGCAAGAAACAGTATCGTCATAAAATTCCTTTCCAATACCCTCTCCCGGTAACTTCTTTGAATCAGAATACCATAAAAATTTCAATTTTGTTGAAATTTCTTCCGTTTTCTTACACTCTGTCTAATGACTATTCCTTAAAATGTAGTAATATATTAATATGCAATTATAGTTGACGGGATAAATTTTGATTATTTTTAGGGAAGAACAGTCCAAAGGCAGTGTCCGACTCGCAGCACCTCTGCGTGTCTATTATTTATTTACTCACTTCTGTACCACTCGGACCATTGGGGAACGGTTCTCGCGCTCCGCATTTGAACAAGCCTTTTAATTCACGGTCTTTTTATATTCAAAGTTTATTTTGATTGACGTTTTGCAGTTTATTTGCTAAAATTTACTATGTACCTAAACTGTTAAATGGATTTTACGATGGATACAGACCTTACCAACAAATTAAAAATGGGCCTACATGAGATTACCGGTCAGGACCAGGCGACGGCGTTCCTAAATCAGAGCGGAACGGATTCTGCCCGGTACTTTTACCAATACTATAACAGCCTGCTGGTCGGAAAAGAGTTGGAGAAAGCCGAGATCGCGAAGCGAAGCGGCATCAGTACGAACTACCTGTACAATATCCTGAACGGCAACCGGCTGCACCCCGGAAGGGATAAGATCATCGCCTTGTGCATCGCCGCGGAACTGACGCTGGATGAAACGCAGCAGTGCCTGAAGATCGGCAGACAGCCCACCCTGTATGAGAGAGACGAACGGGATGTGCGAATCGCCGCATGCATCAATCAGGGCATCCATGAAACGTTAAAAGTGAATCTGCTATTAGATGATTATGGTCTTCCACCGATCGAGGTATGAATCCTCATGACCATTCGGACAGGAAAGACTCAATTTTTTTTCTGAGGCGAAAGGAAACGTCCGGCAGTCTGAAACCGGGCTGGTTCCGCCTACCGGACTCCTCATGTCCTACTCCGTGCTCCATTTCCGGAGCGCCGGATCCTTCCGTTCTTCCAGGATCTCATCGATCATCGTGACGATCGATGCACGAAGGAGCTTGCTGAAGATCGACGTCAGAAGCGCCGGATCCTCCCGCATGTTCCGATCGATATACGTCTGTAAAAACCCCATCATGGTGTAATTATTCATGCTGCAGAGAAGGTTGAATTCGCTTTCGGTAAGCGTGATCTGGCGTTCCTCTGCGATCAGGCGGATGATGTTCGCGATCAGCCGGGCCTGCCGCTCGGAGAATGCCGTGAACATCGCGCCGGAATACTTCGACTGGCGGATCCTCAGGATCATCTCCCGATTGTCCCGCACATAATTCATCACCATCGCGCATCCCTTCGAAGGAAGGCGGCAGGGACCGCTCACCTTCTCCGCTTCATCCAGATCATGACGGATCGTTTCTGAGACCAGATCCGCGATATCGGTAAAATGGTAATAAAACGACTGGCGGTTCACGTTCGCGCGCCGGCAGATCTGCTGAATGGAGATCCTTGATTCCCCGTCGTTTTCGCGCAGAAGCGCCTTGAACGCATCCATAATCTCAATATCCGAATACCCGTACACTTCGTCTGTCCTCCTTTGATGCCTCACGGCTCAGCAGCCGTTCACTCCTGTGTTTAGATAATATTCACAACCCCGGATACATTCTAATCAATTTTGTCAAAAAAATCCAGATATTTGACTGACTTCGATCGTTATTCTATGATTTTTTTCAATGCCTCGTCCATGATCGCCGGGATATCCGCGCCGACGATGTCGAGTCCTTCTGCCCGATACTCGCGGAAGGACTTGACGCCGAGCATGGTCCCGATCCCGCGGATGTAATCGTAACCGAGGTCACGGTCCTCGATCGGGCCGCCTGCCGTCGTGATGTAGACGAGCTCGCTGCACGGGCAGAGGCCGCTGTAACCGTTCTCTGTCTCCTCGAAGGTGAGATCCGTCACGACGATGTTCTCGATATAAACTTTCAGGATCGCAGGGAACGCGCAGTCCCAGTACGGCGCTCCAACCACGACATGCGACGCCGCCTTGAACTGACGGGCGAGATCGAACATCGGGTCATCCCAGGCTTTCGCTTCAATAAGGTCGTTCCGATGCAGGATCGCCTCTCTGTCGAGCGGCTCGCAGATCCCTTTTTCCACCATCACGTGGTCGATCACGACCCCCGGATGCTCCTCTGCGTAGCGCCCGAGGTACGCGTCGCACAGCTGGCGGGTCCTGGAGCGGTGCGTCGAAACACAGGCATCCACGAACAAAAGGCGCTCCCCGGAAAGATCCATGCGCATGAACGCCGGGTGACAGTCCGTCCCGTATTCCGCGCAGTCTCCGCACGAAAAGATGTCCGGTGCCTGCTCCTTCGGGACTTCCTGAAATCCTGCCCGCGCGAAAAAGCCCGGCGCCTTCGATGCGATCCAGACGGTCTTCGCTCCCTGCTCCAGAAAGTACGTCAGTGCATAGGACAAAAGGCGGCTCCCGAGGTCTTCCCCCCGCACGTCTTCTGCCACCGCGATGTCATTCAGGATGAAACAGTCCTTCCTCCGGCAGAACGCGGCGCCGCCGAGGATCTCACCATCCGGCATGACGGCCTTGACCGCCCGGAGAAATCCCTCCGGTTTCTGTCCGGATGCGTCCAGATTCAGTTCCAGGCCGGACGCCCGGAACAGTTCCGACAGCTCCATATAGTCGGCGGGAACAATCGTTGCTTTTCTTAAATTCTTTCTCATAGGGCCCCTTCTTTCTCACACGGCGGAGGAAAGCCTTCCTCTTCATAAAGACTTTCCTCCGCTCCCCGTTTGCCTTCCGTTTGGGCTTCCTCCGGCCTCAGCCGATGGTCTCACGGATCACGCGGCGGAAGTTATCACGGGCGATTTTCTTCATATCTTCTTTGCTCATGCCCATCTTCTGGAAACAGATGAACAGCCGGTCGATCTGTGTGGCGTCCGCCATCCCGCGCACGTTCAGGTTTTCGCGTTCTCCGCCTCCCATCGAAGCGATTGTGTCTTCATTTTCCAGGAACTCGCAGAAATCGAATCCCAGACCGACGTGGTCGATCCCCATCACATCGATCATGTGCGCCGCGTGCTCCGCCAGACGTTCCACTGTCGCCTTGCGCGGATCCGCGTCGGTAAACGCGGCGAACGCGTTCAGCCCGACGACGCCGCCGACGCCCGCGATGGCGCGGAGCTGATCGTCCGTCAGGTTCCGAGGCACGCCGCACAGCGCGGATGCGTTGGAATGACTGGCGACGATCGGTTTCGACGTCAGGTCGATGATGTCCCAGAACCCCGCTTCGTTTAAATGCGATGTATCGACCAGCATGCCTTTTTCCTGCATCATGCGGACGGTTTTTTTGCCCGCCTTCGTCAGACCGTAGTTGTCTCCCGAGACTGCTCCTGCCGCGAGGGCGTTCGCTTCGTTCCACGTCAGCATCGCGTGGCGGCAGCCGAACTCGTAGTACTCGTCGATCCGGGACGGATCATCCCCGATGTTCGCAAGGCCTTCGACCCCGAGCAGGATATAGATCTTCCCGTCCTTCTCCGCCTGCGTGATATCGCTGTAGCTCTTGACGATCCGGAAGTCCTCCGCTTCCGAGATCTCCTCGCGGACGCTCTTCATGATGTCCCGCGTGCGCGCCGCATAGTCCTTGTCATACGGCGGATCGACCCAGATCACGAGTATGCTTCCTTCCACGCCGCCTTTTTTCAGACGTTCCGCGTGACGGTCATGAAAAACGTTATGTTCCCCGTTCAGATGATGGATCGTGATATCCGTCCAGATATCCGAATGCGCGTCAAAATACATTGTTCCCTCCTGTTTGAAAACGGCGAGCCGAAGCCCGCCGCTTTCACTTTTCCTTTTGTCAGTGGCTTTACGCACCCAGTACGCCGCCGACGACAACTCCGAGATAGGTACCGATTACATAGCCGAACGTACCGACCAGCATGACCGGTCCGACCAGCTTGCTCCAGCCCTGGGAGATCGCCATGCCGGCAGCGGTCGTAGGACCGCCGATATTCGCATTGGAAGCGAGTATACAGTCTTCCAGGTCGAATTTGAAGAGTTTCCCTGCGATAAAGCAGAAGATCATGTTGACGACGACCATGATCATCGTGAACAGCAGCAGTGCCGGAGTCTTCGTGATGATCATCACGATGGATGCCGGGACACCGATGACGAACAGGAACAGGTAGATGAAATAGGTCCCGATTTCCTGTGAGCCGTTCAGCTGTGCGACCTGATCCGCGCCGTAAGTCGCGACGAGCATCGAGAGGGTCGTGATCCAGACGTACTGGCTTCCGAAGAACGTGTTGATGATCTGCAGGAATGCGTTGCTTGTCGGGATCGCACCGGCGATCGCGTTCGCGATGAGTGTAGACAGCCAGACGATGACGACGGCATACGCGAAGTTGAACGCGATGTCCTTCAGCGAGATGTCCTTGCGCTTCCAGTAAGCTGCCGCCTGTGTCTGGGATTCGCTCTTTCCGGCCGCTTCGACTTCATCGATATGAGGATGGGTGAAGTGCTTCCGGAAGAACTTGCTTCCCGCCATCGCGATCAGAACGAAGAAGTACAGCGCCATCAGCAGGTTATCCGCGACGGTCGTCGCACCGATCGTTCCCTTGGAAACATCAAACTGCTGAGAGATCGCCGCGAAGTTGACGCCGCCTCCGATATAGGAACCGGTCATCATCGCCGCGACACCCGCAGGCTCCGGCACGGCGTTCTTCAGCAGCGAGTATGCGAGGAACGCGCCGACGACCGTTCCGACGGCACCAATCAGGAAAATGACCATCATTTTCCCGGTCTCCTGCCAGATCTTCTTCATATTGCACTGAAGGAGGAGGAGTGGGATGCCCATCGGGACGGCGTAGCCCCAGATGATGTCATCATACATTGTACTGTTGATCGGGATGATTCCAAGGTTGGAGAGGACCAGCGCGAAGATCAGCGCGATGATCGCCCCTGAAACTTTGGAAGCCCAGTCATACTTCTGCTCGAGATAGATCGCAAGCGCGACGCCGAGTGTCAGGACCGCCATGAGCGCCCAGTTGTCGTCGGCCGCTACAAGCGAATCCCGCCCGAGCCAGCTTCTAAAGAGTGGACTTAGCATAATTACCTCCTTATTAAAATGTAAAAAAATTCCGATTTCATTTTAACACTAAGCCCTTCACACTTCAACCACGTACTACACAAAATGCACATATTCGCGGCCTGCTGCGTTCGAACATACGGGATTTGGTCGAACGCCGTGAGATACTATGATTTCAACGGATCGCAGTGATCTTGTACTGCTGGAACGAGCGCGCGGCAAGCCACTCCCGCATCTGCTCCTCCGTGTACCGAACATTGTTCGATTCCGCACGCGAAAGTGACGGATCCTTAACGAAGAAGCATCCGTCCTCATATTTCCAGACGCAGACGACATGGCCGATGTCCGCATAGCGCACAAGCCTCGTATTGGAATAGAAAAACGTCCAGCGGGAGGACGCCCAGATCGCCGCGTCTTCCGCGAGCGCGTCCCGGAACGCCTCAACGCTACGTTCGATCTCCTGCGACCGGATCCCGAACAGGCGGGCGTAGACCTCATTGAACTGCTCCTGCGCATCGCCGCCGCAGACGCTGGTCCCGTCCCGCGTGACTGTATGGAGCTGATCGATCCCCGCTTCCTGCCTCATCCGATAGACATCCGCCGGCGTCAGATCCCGGCCGGTGACGATATCGATCGCCATTGTAAGCGAACAGAGGCCGCAGCCCTTCCAGTCGATGCTTCCGTTCCAGTACGGAAGATCCGACCACGGCTGGTCTCCCTTCTGCTGAAAAAACACCTGCTCTGCGTATTTTCTTTTTTCTTCTTTTGTCATCCTGTCGATTCCCCTTTCCTTCTGACGACTCCCCCGCTCTCCCGCGGATCCCGGCCGGAGCGGAATAGCAGCTTCTCCTTTTTTCCGTCCGGGTGCTCCAACTCGAGTTTACGCGTTTTGACCCTTTTGTCAACCTTGCGTACGACGCCTGCCCCTGCTACAATGAGACCATCTTGAGCTTCATGGAAACTCTCTGTGGAAAAAGGAGGACCGCAATGAAACACATCCTGCTCATCGGAACGGGCGGCACGATCGCCTGCAAAGCGACGGAGAACGGACTCGCGCCTGCGCTCACGTCCGGCGAGCTGCTGGACTATGTCTCGGAAAGCCGGGAATTCTGCCGCGTTGACACACTCCAGATCGCGAACATCGACAGCACCGACGTCACGCCCCGCGACTGGTCGCGGATGAGCCACGCCGTCGAGGACCACTATGACGACTATGACGGGTTCGTGATCTGCCACGGCACCGACACGCTCGCGTACACCGCATCCGCGCTCTCCTACATGATCCAGAACTCACGGAAGCCGGTCGTGCTCACCGGGGCGCAGATGCCGATCAACGCGCCCGACACCGACGCCAGAGTCAATCTGCTCGACAGCCTGCGCTACGCGGCAGATCCGCTGTCACAGGGCGTTTCGATCGTCTTCGGCGGTCACGTCATCGCCGGCACGCGCGCGAGGAAGGAGCGGGCAAAAAGCTACAACGCGTTTTCCAGCATCAACTTCCCGGATCTCGCCGTGATCCGCGCCGGCCGCATCCTCCGCTTCATCCCGCCATCCCCATATGAGGAGGACGTTCGCTTTTATCACGACATGGATGCTTCGGTCTGTGTCCTCAAGCTGATCCCCGGCATCAGCAGCGACCTCCTCCGCGCCGTCTTTGAGCGCTTCGACTGCGTGATCCTCGAGAGTTTCGGGGTCGGCGGTCTGCCGACGTATCTGATGGAGGAATTTTCGCGCCAGATGAAGCAGCGCCGCACGTTCGTCGTGATGGCGACGCAGGTCCTGTATGAAGGAAGCGATATGAATGTGTATGAGGTCGGACGCCGTGTCAAAAAGGACTTTGACCTCCCGGAAACGTACGATATGACGATCGAGGCCGCCGTCACCAAGGCCGCCTGGCTGCTCGGGCGGACCGATCTCGCGCGGGAGAATCTCGCGGAAGAGTTCCGAAAGCCGGTAGCATACGATCATCTGATCTGATCGGTGACGCGCCCGGCGATGACCGCAGGCTCGGAAAAAATACGGGGCTCCGGATAAACGTCACCGGGGCCCCTGTATGTCTTTAGATATTCACTTTTTTCTAACACACTTCTTAATGCATTCTTCTGCGGCGCACCGCTTCTACCGCGATGAGGCTGCCGAGCGACGCGGTGAGCAGGAACAGATATCCTCCGATGCCGCTCGTATCCCCGGTGCGGACGCCTCCGGAAACCTCTCCGTTCTGAGGATTCTTCCCGTTCGTCTCTCCGCCGCCGTTATTGTTATCGCCGGATCCCAGGTACTGGTTGACAAAACGGAACGAAGCGCTTTCTGTTTCCTCCCCATCCTTCGTGATGGTGCGTTCCGCATGGAGGGTTCCGTTCTCGTCTTCCGTGACGACATACTTCACCTGATAGACCGTCCCGTCATAACGGTAATTTCTATTCCCTGTGTTTCGCTCCGTGATCCGGTAGACGTACGTCCCCGGCGCGGTGAACACGATGTTCCCGAACTCACCGGTCCCGCTCCCCGTCACATGGATCGTCACCGACTGCCCGGACGCACCGCCCGGCATCGGAAGCGAGGTCATGCCTTCCGGAAGAGTGCTGTCCTGCGGGAGCGCCTTCATCGTGAAGGAGAACACCGCATCCTTCTTCGGCGTTCCGCCTGTGATATCTTTTTTGACCGGCGGGTCGTTCACGGTGATGCTGCCCGGCTCCGGCTCGGTGTACTCGTTGACAAAAGTGAACACGGCTTTTGTGACCGCTTCTCCGTTTTTCGTGATCTGCCGTTCGGCGGTCAGATTCCCGAGGCTGTCCTGCGTGACAACATATTTCACGATGTACGCCGTGGTGTCGTAGGTGTAGTTCTCGTCCGAGCCGGCGTTCTCTGTGATCCGATAGACGTACGTCCCCGGCTTGGTGAAGGTGATGTCGCCGAACTCCGCGCTCCCGCTCCCGGTGATGCTGACTTCAACGGACTGGCCTTCTGCCCCCGCCGGCATCGGGAGCTGATCCATGCCTTCCGGCAGGGTGCTCTGATCCGGGAGCGCCTCCATCGTGAAGGTAAAGACGGAATCCTGATCCGGGGTATCGCCGGTCACCTGTTTTTCGACCGGCGGATCATGCACGGTAATGCTTCCCGGCTCCGAAGGATTCGAATTATTTTTTCTATAGTACAGCGGGATCGTCGTGTTGTCCTTATCGCCCCGCCCGTAGACCTGTTCTTTGGTGTAGCCGCTGATCTCTTCCGCGGCAACGGTCATGATCACCGCGATGTCAGTGATCGTACGATCTCCCGCGATCGCAGCCCCGGTGTCGCGGTCGAGATGCCGGATCGTATACGTATACGTCGGCGCCGGTTCGTACGTGAATGTGATGACATTCTCGTCCTCATTTGTGCTCAGCCGCAGGCTCTTGTAAATAGCATCGGGCAGAGCGGAAGAATCCGGATATGCTGCGTCATCTTCCTCGAGGCATCTGGCTGTAACGTATTTTGTAAGTGAACTTACTTCGAAAATTTCCGTCTTCAGCACCGTGCCGTCAGCCAGCTGATGCCGGACTGTGTACTTGACCGTATCCGCAGCCGGCTTCCAGCGGGCGACTAATTCGATGTTGCTTTCGACCGATTCATCGAATTCATACAGAGCGCCGCTGCTCTTTTCATACCAGCCGGCAAAGACGTAGCCGTCACGCGTCGGCGCCGGCGCCGGCTCAGTTGCCTGCTCGCCCTTTTTAATCGTCTGACTCGTGGCGGAAGTCATCGTGCCGCCGTTGAGATCGAAGGTGACAGTATAGCTCGGCGGATCCCATTTCGCCTGGAAGTTATAGCGGTTCTCGTCCAGGTCCATCGTCACCTTGCTCACGATCGTCTCAGTGTTGTCTCCCTGCCGGTACCAGCCGCCGAAGGTGTAGCCTTGTGCTGCCAGATCCTCCGGCACATCCGGTACGTACGACAGATTGACGGTCTTGCCATAGTTATATGTTTCTGTCTTAAGTATTTCTGTGCCGTTCAGATAAGTCAGCGTGTAGACCTTTGTGTTGTAGAAAAACTCCAGATAGTTCCGGACGCCGCCTTCAAGATCAGGATCATTCTGCATCCAGTATTCCCGCTCTTCCGGAGGGGTCTCATCGCTGTCCTTATCTATCTCAAGTGTTTTCATTTTATTTTCCGTACCGGAGACATAAGCGCCGAGACTCCGCTTGTAAAACTCCAGCGAATATCCTTGCACGTACTGCGGGATGACTTTAATCAACGTTAGCGTGGTCTGATAATGAAAGAAACTGGATTTATTGTACTTCTCGCTGTCGTTCGGATCCTGATGGTAGTACTGGATATAATAATCGTACATGGTGTCCTGGGTCTGATAAGGAAAGATCTTCGCCACGTATTTGCCATCCTCGTAATGGATCATCTCCGGCCCCACGTACGGCGTCGGCGAGATGATCGTCTTCGTCTTCGGACTGCCTGTGCGATAATCGTCGTAGCGCCATTGAGTGTACCATGGTTTGTCATTGTTGGCAGGGAAGAGCTTGTCTTCAAAGATATAATCCCAGTACTTCTTCCCGTATTTCGCGCTGACCTTATTATGGATGATATAATCGCCATCCGGCAGCGTGAACCAGTCGCCCAGACGCACGGTCTTCGTCTCGCCCACTTCATAATCCACAATATCATAGGTACCGTCGCCATCGGGATCAGCCAGTGTATGATATATATCGTAAAGCACGAGCTCCACTTCGACCGGCTGACAGTAAACGATCTCTACCGTGCTGTCATCGGCCTTGATGACCTTATCGGTCTCTGCCTTCTCGAATTCATAGTACTCAGCCGTGATTTGATCTTTTACATCATCGTCGTCACTGTCCCAGTCATAAGCGATGGTGTCACCGACAGTACCTTCCTTTTCGACCGCCAGGAAATCATAGTACGGAGCGACGTTTGTCCTGTCATTTCCCTCTGCATCCTTGGCATAGGATTGATAACGTTTGAATTTATAAAGGACCGTGTACTTGGCTTTGCCATTCTTCCATTTCGCGGTCAGAGTCACATTATGATCCGGCATGATGCACGGATCGGCAGTCGGATCGAAGGAGGTGTCGTTCGATTCCCAGCTTTCGAATTTGTAGCCCTTTTTCGTCGGGACCTGACTTCCGGTCGTACGTGCAGCGATCTCATCCGTGATATCCGTGCCCGCTGCCGCGACGATTTTCTCCACATGGGAGCCTCCGCCCGTTCGGAAATATATGATCCGCTTCTTGTCTGTGCGGTCATAATAGAGGTTCTTTTCCACCGTCGTTCCATCCGTCGGGATGGTCAGCTTCAGATCATCGCCGGTGGTCACACATTCGAAACCTTCGAACGTTTTCGGTTCGATCGTGACCGTCGAATTGCATTTCGCGGTCTTCGTCTCGGTCCTGCTTTCATCCTGGACATAGACGTCATCGTCGTTCTGGAAATAATAATTGATCTTGTACTCAGCGTCTTTTGGAGTGTACTTTACGGTGATCGTCGCATCCTCCGTCGCCGTTCCGGACACCGTCGCCTGGGAAGAATCCGCGAGAGTATAGCCGCTCACCGTCGGAGAATCCGCGGAATAGGTGTCGTTCGGCGCCAGTACCGCCTTATAAGAATGCGCGACCGCCTTATTCGTCGTCTGATCGATGTACTTGATCAAAACAGTATACGTTGCCCCGTCCGCGGCAAATGTGCCTGCCGGCATCATCGAGAGCGCCAAAAGAAACGCCGCCGCGATCACCATCAATTTTTTCCCCATCAAAAAATCCCCTATTGCATCAACCTACGTTTACAGGTATGTCATTATTTGTAAGTATACTGTAAATTCAGAAAAACTGCAATAGGGTACGGATAATATAGTGATGCCGCAGGATGGCGCTATAAAATATCGAATTTCGGGATCTTCCGCAGCACCGCTGTGATGGCCCATGAAATCAGGAAGAAGGCGACGCTGACGGCAGCGAAGAACCACGCGCCGTACTGGAACGGATCGATGCCCTGCCACTTCATCACCCAGTGGATGAAAATCATATGGATCAGATAGATCCCGAACGTGCAGTGGTCCAGGTTCCGGATCACCGCCGGGCATTTTTTTGTCCTGATCCCGTCAAAGATCCCGAACATCCCACACGACTGTCCGACGACGAGAAGCGACGAATAGCCGAAGAGATCGTCCAGCCCTTCTGTGTACGCGACGCCGCTGTACCGCAGGAACGAGAGCACGACCAGCACCGCGCCGCAGCCGAGGAACAGGAACCATGACAGGAACTTCCCCATCCCGTGGCGGTGAATCTCATACCCGAGGAAAAGATAAACCGGATAGACGATCGTTGTCGGAATGTAAAACGCGACCGGCAGGCCGAAGCTCTGCAGTGTCGGGATCGCCGCTGTGAAAATCAGATAGAGGACGATCAGGAACTGCACCATCTCGTCCGACAGATAGCGCGTGATCACCTTGTAAAAAGGCATCATCAGATAGAGCCCGATCATCAGGTAAAGGTACCAGAGATGCGCCCAGCTCTGCCCGAACACGAGATCCTTGAGTCCGCCGCGGAGGATCGTTTTGTTCTCGCCGACGATGTAGTCGCAGATCTGAAAGACAAAAGTAAACAGGATGAGGGCCTCGACCATGCGGCGAAGGTATTTCCCGGTGAGTTTCCGGAACGAGACCTCCCGCGCCGGATCGAGCAGAAGCGCCCCGGTGACCATCAGGAAGCACGGCACCGCCCACATGAGAAGATGCTCGCCGATTGCGGAATACAGCGTTTCGTGCTGTGTGATTGTGTCTTTGTAGTAGACGCCCGCCGCGAAAAGGTTATGCAGCAGGACGATCGCAAGGCAGGCCGTGATCCGAAGGTAGCCGAACGACGGAAGATAGTGTTTCATGGCGTTCGCAACTGGCTGAGCGGCCGCTGCTTGTGCTGCTTCAGACTCTGCTGCCGGCGTGGTTTCCGACTCCGCGGCTGCAGCCGGTGCGGTTTCCGACTCTGCGGCTGCCGGAGCTTCCTCAGATTTTGCAGCCGGAATGGTTTCAGACCCCGCGGCTGACATGGCTTCCGGCTCCGCAGCCGGCACATCCTTCCCGCCGTTCAAAGCCGTTTTCCCCTCTGTATCAATAGTAGTTGGAGGCGTCGTCGCTGACGCACCCGTCAGAATTACCTCCCGAGTTTCCGCCGGACTGGCTACTTCCACCGGAGCTCCCTCCTGAGCTCCCGGAACTTCCGGAGCTTCCGCTCGAGCTGCTGCCGGAGCTTCCGGAACTGCCGGAGCTTCCGCCGGAGTAGCCGCTGCTCCCGCCGGAGTAACTGCTGCTTCCGCTTCCGGACTGCTGCTGCGCGGCTGCGATCCGAGCGGCTTCTTCACGGGCTCGCTGTTCTGCCTCCCGTTTTTTACGTGCTCGTTCTTTTCTCTTCTTTTCTTTTGCTTTTGCAATTCGTGCTTCCCGATCATACTGTGCATCCGTTTTCAGTTTCGCAATTTTTGACTTTGCTGCTTTGATCTCCTTATTAATGTCTGCGCGGCTGTCTGCCTTTTCTATCTCGCTCCCGTATTTGTCCAGGATCGACTGCGCCTCTTTCCGCTCCGCTGTCCGGTAATCCGACAGCTGAACGGACTGTTCCAGCCGCTTGAGACCGTCGGAACGGATCCGGTTCAGTTTCGTCTGCCGGCCAAGTGCCAGGCAGGACACCAGCAGAGCGGCGATGACCAGGAGCACCACAGTGATGGTGATCGTCTTTCTGTTCATGAATTTCCTCCAATAAACTGCGTTCTTTCTGATCCCCGTCTGAAGCGGGTCATGGCGGACTTTTTCCCCTGTTCTTCAGACGGATCTTATCGATAAACCCATTGTTTACCATATATTTCGTATTATTCTAACATGTTTTTGTCTACTATTAAAGTGCATTAGAGGTCGAAAATCACCGCGGGGTGCGCCCCGTGGAAGCGCTGCCTCTGACTTTTACGGGCAATGTAGACAAAATAAAACGAAGGCAGCATTGATACTGTCTCCGTAAAGTACAAAACCTTAATCCGTTTAACGTAGCAGAAGGGGCGAATCATTATCCGAACAGCGGCCCGGATTCACCATAGGATTTCCGTCTCCCTGCTCCTCCGGTCGATTTCAGTCGATTCCTGAAATTTTATTGAGCGTCTTCAGATTGACCGCTTTCCCTTTGTAGCAGGCGTTATTGGTGCGGAGCGATTTTTTACTGATCAGTTTGACGTGGCACAGCGCTTTTTCCTTGCTGTTATATGCGGTGATCTTGTAGATGCAGCCGTTTGCGCCGTTATCCCGGACACGCTGGAACTTCTTGCCGCAGAAAGTCTTCTGGACCCTGCGGATCTTCGACTTGCTTCTGACCACGGTATTATGGCCCTTGCACTGAAGGCGGATCTTTTTGATGCTCCTGCTCTGCAGGATCGGCGTGTAATTTCCGTGATGGTAACAGTAATTCAGCTTCGGCATGTTGATCGACTTGATGCGATAGGCTTTCCCGGAAATGCGGATATGCTTTTTGTCGATCACGTAGACGCACGCCTTGGAAGACTTCGTTGTCTTCGCTTTGACGCAGTATTTCCAGCCTCCGGAGTGATCGTACTTCTTGCAGCGTACGAGCCTGCTCCGGTTCAGGATGCGCTGGACGGTGTGGATGCGATAGGTGTTCGTGATCTTACAGTTGTGTTTTTTGTGGCGGATGACGATGCGGCAGACGCTGCTCGAATGCAGGCAGTGCATTTCCTTTTCGGCGTGGGTGCTGCAGCTGTCGCCTGCGTGGTGGCCGGTCTCATGATCTTCTGCGTTGTGGTCGGATCCGTGCTCGCTGTGGTTGTGGGCAAGGGCGGCCGGCGCGGTCATCATGGACGCGACCATCGCTGACAAAATCAAAATCAGTACTTTTTGTTTCATCTCGCGGACCTCCTTCGGCCTAAGTATACGACCGCCGCATTCCGCGTTCAAGGTTTCCGGGACAATACGTACTGTAATCCAATATAAAAAAGAGCTGCTATATCGCAGCCCTATTCTTCCACATCGATCCGAAACACGTTGACGACGTCCGCGTCCGGACAGCTCACGCGGATATCTCCGTGGATCCCCTTCGGGACTTCGCCGCCGTACCGCAGGATGTCGATATACGGGAATAACGTATGCATGACCATCGGGCAGATCTTTCCGCGGTCCGTATCGTAGTCAAACGTATCTCCGATCTGATGGCCATGGTGGCAGCCCCGCGGCCCGAGCCGGTCGACCACCGTCAGCGTTATCTTTTTTCGGCTCATTTCCAGTCCTCCTGATCGATCTCATTGCTCCCGCAGAAAAGCGGGAGCCGGCTTTTCATCAGCGCCGCATGAGCGCGAGCGAGCGGAGCGTATCGCGGTCTGTCATCAGTTCACTGGAAATGATCTCGAGCATGTGATCGAACTGCTCGAGCTCGCTCTTGCTGAAACGTTCCCGGATCCTGTCACAGACGGTCTTGATATACGAATCGACATCATTGAAATTCCGGTCATACTTCTCTGTTTTTTTCAGATGATACTCCCGGCGGTCTTTGCCGTCGCGGTATTTTTCGACATAGCCCTTCTGCACCAGCTGTCCGACCCGGTACGCCGCGTTCGGCGGCGAGATCCCCGCATACCGTGCGAATTCGTTGACGGTCGGTGAACCCATGGTGCTGATGATCTCCATGTAGATCACCTCCTGAGGGCTCAGGGAGTTTTCACCGCGCATCTCAAGGCTCCGCAAGACCTTCGCGTAAAGCTGCATTCTGAATTTGCGATAAACGCGAGCAAAATTTTCTTCGAGCATACGCATCGTCCTTTCCTATTCGCAACCCCTCTCCAATACGATTCTTGTACTATTATACGTCATTTTCCGCCCGAAAAACAAAAAACAGCCTTTCTTTTTCAATCTTTTTGAATATACGTTTTCCCTGATAAAAAACAATTCCCCTTTTGACCGTAGTTTATTTAATGACAAAAGATAACTCCGCCTCGCAGGCCAGCTCGCCGTCTACTTCCGCCCGCGCCTTGCCGAAGCCCATCGGTCCCCGGAGCGCGGTGATCTCGCAGGAAAGATCCATGACATCGCCCGGCCGAACTTCCCGGCGGAAGCGGCAGGCGCGGATCCCACCGAAGAAAACGGTCTTCCCGCGGAATTTTTCTTCGGAAAGCAGGGCTACGGCGCCGGTCTGCGCCATCGCCTCGATGATCAGGACGCCCGGCATGACCGGATAGCCCGGGAAATGTCCCTGGAACTGCGGTTCGTTCATCGACACGCATTTCACGCCTTTTGCTGATACGCCCGGCTCCATCTCGGTGATCCGGTCCACCAGCAGGAACGGCGGACGATGCGGCAGGATCTTCATGATCTCATCTGTGTTCAGCATCTTATACCTCCGATTTTTTCAAAATGATCGACGCGTTATGGCCGCCGAATCCGAAGGAATTCGACATGGCGTACTCTGTCTGGATCGCCTGTGCCTCGTTCGGGCAGATATTGAGATCGCAGTCCGGATCCGGCTCGCGGTAATTCGCGGTCGGAGGCGCGATCTGGTTCTTCAGCGCGAGTGCGGTCAGCATCGCTTCGACGGCACCGCTCGCGCCGAGGAGATGGCCGGTCATGGACTTTGTCGAGCTCATCACGAGTTCCTGAGCGTGGCTCCCGAAGCATTTTTTGACGGCGGCTGTTTCACAGCGGTCGTTCATCTGGGTCGAGGTCCCGTGTGCGTTGATGTACCCGATCTCTTCCGGCTGAATCCTGGCGTCGCGGATGGCTTCTTCCATGGAGCGCGCGGCTTCGGATCCGTCTTCGAGCGGCGCAGTCATGTGATAGGCGTCGCAGGTCACACCGTATCCGACGACCTCGGCTATGATCGTCGCGCCGCGTTCGATCGCGTGGTTCCGTTCCTCCAGAATCAGGACGCCGGCGCCCTCGCCCATGACGAAACCGCTCCGCTCTTTGTCGAACGGGATGGACGCGCGATCCGGATCGGTCGCGGTCGTCAGCGCCCGCATCGAGGTGAAGCCGCCGACACCGAGGTCTGTGATGCAGGCTTCCGTGCCGCCTGCCGCGATGACATCCTGATAGCCGTCCCGGATCTGCCGGAACGCTTCTCCGACCGCGTTCGTCGACGAGGCGCACGCGGATACGACGCAGGTGCAGCCGCCGTGGAACCCGAGGTCGATCGCCGTCATGCCGGCCGCGAGATTCGAGATCGCCAGCGGGATGAAATTCGGGGAGACGCGGTCGAAGCCCCGGGCCAGTCCCCGGTCATGCTCCCGCTCGATGATGTCGAGACCGCCGATCCCGCTCGAGATCTCGACACCGCAGCGCGCGGCGTCTTCTTTTGTCATATCCAGACCGCTCTGCTGGAACGCTTCTCTTGCCGCCGCGACCGCGAACTGAGTGAAGCGCGCCATTTTCCGCGATTCCTTTTTCCCGAAGATCGCTTCCGGATCGAATCCCTTTACTTCACCGGCCAGCGTGACCTTCAAACCGGTCGTATCGTACTGCGTGATCGGAGCGATCCCGCAGACACCGGCGCGGGCGTTCTGCCACATCTCATCACAATTCCCACCGATCGCGGACATGCCGCCCATGCCGGTAATTACCACTCTTCTCCTCATATCATTTTTCTCCTTCCATCCTTTTGACGATCACATGCACAGCCCGCCGTCGACATTCAGCACCTGGCCCGTTATGTACGACGCCTCGTCCGATGCGAGGAACCGGATCGCGGCCGCGACCTCCTCCGGCGTCCCCATCCGTCCTTCCGGGATCGCCGCGCAGGCTTTTTCTTTTGCCTCCTCGGTCATCTTTTTTGTCATATCGGTATCGATCATGCCGGGCGCGATGGCGTTCACGGTGATCCCTCTTCCGGCGAGCTCCTTCGCGAGCGACTTCGTCAGCCCGATGATCCCGGCCTTGCTCGCGGCGTAATTCGCCTGTCCGGGGTTCCCTGATATCCCGACGACGGACGCGAGATTGATGATCCGGCCGTGGCGCTTTCTGAGCATCCCGCGGAGTGCCGCTTTTGTGAGACAAAAGGTTCCCTCGAGATTCGTCCGGATCACGTCCTCGAAATCCTTCTCGCTCATCTGGATCATCAGGCCGTCCCGGGTGATGCCGGCGGCATTGACGAGGATGTCGATCTTTCCGAGGAAGTCCTTCGCTTCCTGAACGAGGTTTTTGCAGGAATCCGGATCGCTCACGTCGCACTGGAACGCGGCCGCGGCGGCTCCCCTTTTTTTCAATTCTTCCACTACATCTTCGGCGGCTTCTTTCTGACCGACATACGCGATCACGACATCCGCGCCCGTGTCCGCGAGTGCCAGCGCCGCGGCTCTTCCGATCCCCCGGCTCCCGCCGGAGATCAATGCTTTTTCCCGTTCCTGTTCTGCCATATCCTTCCCCTTTCCGGGCGGCGCAAGTTGTCCTCATGGTGGCCCGCTCTCCGCCCGTTTTTCGTGCGGTCCAGGCTGCTCTTCATGTTGGCACTTTGGCCGCCTGTTTTCCGGGCGGCACGTGCTGACCTTCATGCTCTGGTCCGCTCTCCGCCCGTTCTGACATTTCTTACGCAAGCTGTCCGATGAACGCTTCCAGCTCGTCAGCCGTCTCGATCGTGACGGTCTTTTTGCTTCGGTCTGTTCTCCGGACAAAACCGGACAGCGTCTTTCCCGGACCAATCTCCACGAACTGCTCTGTCCCTTCCGCGATGAGGTTCCGGATGATCTGTTCGAAGCGGACCGGATGCGACACCTGCCGGACGAGAAGGTCCGGGATCTCGCTCCGGCCGGCCGTCTCTCCTGTCGCGTTGAAATAGACCGGGAAGGCCGGCTCACCGAACGATTCTGTCTCAAAGCGCTCCTTCAACGCTTTTCCCGCCGGATCCATGAAGGAAGTGTGGAACGGACCGCTGACCGGAAGACGCATGCAGCGCTTCGCGCCGGCTTCTTTCGCGTACTGCTCCGCTTTTTCCACCGCCGCGCTCTCGCCGGAGATCACGATCTGACCCGGGCAGTTGAAATTCGCCGGCTCGACGATGCCGTCCGCGGAAGCCCTGCGGCAGCACTCGGTCTCGTTTTCCTCGTCGAGTCCCAGGACCGCGGACATCGCGATGTCGAGACCTTTCGAAGCTTCCGCCATGTGGTCCGCCCGGAACTGGATGAGCCGAACGGCCTGCTCCGGCTGGAAGACGCCGGCTGCCGCGAGCGCGGTATATTCGCCGAGGCTCAGGCCGGCGGCGAAATCCGCCCGGAACCCGTGATCCGTGAGCACCTGCCACACGCCGAGTCCGAACGCGAGCAGGATCGGCTGTGTGTTCACGGTGTCACGAAGCGCCTCTTCCGGTCCCTCGAATGCAATGCGTTTCTGCTCTTCCGGAAGAAGATCGAAGATCTCCCGGAAACGATCATAGCGGTCATAGAGGTCCCGCCCCATGCCCGGGACCTGACTGCCCTGTCCGGCAAAAAGTACCGCTCTCTTCATGTCTTTCCTCCTATTCCGCAGCCTTTTTTCTCGCTGCTTCGTACCCGTCCATCAGTTCTTCCAGGATCGCACGGACCGGTTTGATCTCTCCGATCATCCCGCTCGTCTGCCCGGCCATCAGCGATCCCGTCTTCGTATCGCCGTCCCGGACCGCGCGCCGCATCGCGCCGAGCGTATATTCTTCCAGTTCCATTTTGTCCGCTCCCTGCCGCTCTTTCTTGATATATTCCCGCGCCATCGGGTTTTTCAGGACGCGGACCGGCGTGCCCGAGATCCGGCCGATCACGGTCGTGCCGTTGTCTTTCGCCCGGAGCAGCATGTTCCTGTAGTTTTCGTGGATCGGGCATTCTTCACTGTACAGGAAGCGCGTCCCGATCTGCACGCCGGACGCACCGAGCGTGAACGCCGCGGCCATCTGCCGTCCGTCTGCGATGCCGCCCGCTCCGAGAACGGGGATCGAGACCGCGTCGACGACTTCCGGCAGGAGCACCATCGTCGTCATCTCTCCGACATGCCCGCCGCTTTCGCATCCTTCCGCGATCAGGCCGTCCGCGCCGTCCCGTTCCAGCCGTTTCGCCAGTGTGACGGAGGAAACGACCGGAAAGACCCGCGCTCCGGCCTCATGCCAGAGATCCAGGTATTTTGCCGGGCTCCCGGCTCCGGTCGTGACGACCGGCACCTTTTCTTCCGCGATGAGCTGGGCCATTTCATCTACTTCCCGGCTCATCAGCATCAGGTTTACGCCGAACGGCCGGTCCGTCTCTTCCTTCGCCCGCCGGATGTTTTCCCGGAGTGTCTCCGTGTGCATGCCGCCCGATCCGATGATCCCGAGCGCGCCAGCGTTGGAAACGGCGGCCGCGAATTCCCCGGTCGCGATGTTTGCCATTCCGCCCTGAAAAATCGGGAATTCCAATCCCAGCATTTTATCGATCCTCATCTTAACCTCCTATCCCGTGATCACCGCCGCGCCGTACGTCATGCCGGCACCGTATCCGCAGAGTACGATCCGTTCGCCTTCACCGAGCAGCCCGCTCTCCTTCATTTCCGAAAGAGCGATGGCCAGGCTGGCGGACGATGTGTTCCCCCACGTCCGGATGTTCTTGAACATTTTGTCCTCCGGCAGGTCGAGCCTGCGGCTCGTCCGGTCGAGGATCCGCTCATTCGACTGATGAAGGACAAAACGATCCGCGTCTTCCGGCCGGAGTCCGATTTTTTCCAGCAGCGTCCGGACCGCTTCCGGGACACTTCCGACGGCGAAGCGGTACACTTCCTGCCCTTTCATCCGGACACCGCGTCCGTCCCGCGGGCAGCTCAGCATCTCTTCATCCGGGCACGAACCGGCGCGGAACCGGAACGGCTTTGTTTCGTCGTGACGGAGCACGACCGCGCCCGCACCGTCACCGAACAGGATGGCCGTCGCCGGATCGGACGGATCGAGATATGGCGAAAGTTTTTCGCTGCCGATGACGAGCGCCAGCTTCCCGGGGGCGCATTTTGTGCCGCCCGCTTCCGGGGGTGGTGATTTGCGGTCCGATCCATCTGTAAGAGGTGCCTCCCGGTCCGGTGCATCCGCCAGGAACGCGTCCGCTGCCGCCAGACCGTACAGGAATCCGGAGCAGGCGCCGTTCAGATCGAATGCCAGGAGATCCTCCCCCAGGCCGAGTTGCCCGGCCACAGTACTCGCGGTCGACGGGGCGGCCGCATCCGGTGTGAACGTGCAGACGATCAGGATCCCGATGTCCTCCTTCCGGACACCCGCATCGCGGATCGCGTTCTCTGCCGCTTCCGCTGCCATGTCCGCGTTCGTTTTTTCCCAGGCGTACCATCGCCTCTCGATGCCGCTTTTTTCCCGGATCCAGCGGCTGCCGCTCACCGGGTCCGAAAAATCGGAAGAAGGCTCTCCTTTTTCCTCAAGCGCTTCCGCGATCTCGAGGCTCAGCGTTTCATTTGTCATTTCTGTATCGCCCCGCGCACAGCCCGCGCCAAGGATCCGGATCCCGCTCATTCGTCTTTTTCCTTCCCGTTCTTATCGCTGTCCATCGTCTGACGGCCGGCGCTTCTCAGCTTCTTGTACCGCTCCTGGCGGATCTTTTCTCCGCTTTTTCCGAGCAGCGGCTGCAGTTCCTCGCACAGCGCCCGGTCCGTCTCCCGGAACGTCCGGCTCCGGTCCTCCTGTGCACCGCCCGCGCCTTCCGGCACGATCCGGTCACAGATCCCGAGCAGTTTCAGGTCTTCCGCTGTCAGGCACATGAGCTCGCAGGCCTCTTTCCACCGGGAGGAGTCCTTCCAGAGGATGCTCGCGAAGCCCTCCGGCGACAAAACGGAATACACGCTGTTCTCCAGCATCAGCAGACGGTCCGAAGCAGAGATCGCCAGAGCTCCGCCGCTTTCGCCTTCTCCGATCACGATGCTGATGACCGGCACTTTCAGCCGGCTCATGACCTGGATCGCCTCGGCGATGGCTTCGCCCTGGCCGCGCTCTTCCGCCTCTTTCCCCGGAAACGCTCCCGGGGTATCGACAAAAGTGATGACCGGCCGGCCGAATTTTTCTGCTTCCTTCATCAGGCGCACCGCCTTGCGGTAGCCTTCCGGATTCGGCATCCCGAACCGGTAGCGGAGATTCTCTGTAAGATCCGATCCCTTCTGATGGCCGAGTATGGTCACCGGCATGCCGTGGAACCGTCCGATGCCGCCGGTCATGGCCGGGTCTTCTCCCGCCTTGCGGTCCCCCGCGAGCAGGACAAAATCCGTGATCAGCGCCCGGATATACTCCCTCGTCGTCGGCCGCTCTGTGCTCCGCGCGAGTTCGACCCGCTCCGCCGGTGTTCTCTTCACCGCGTCCGGATCCTCTTCTTCCGGTTCACTCACGACCGAGGCGCATTCTTTGACAAAATTTTTTCTCGCGCGGCTCTGCTCCTTCGGATCGTGCAGCGCGAGAAGCGTCGTGATCCGTTCACGGAGTCCGCTCCGGGAAACGATCTCATCGACAAAACCATGCTCGAACTGGAATTCCGAGCGCTGGAATCCTTCCGGCAGCTTCTCTCCGATGGTCTGCTCGATGACGCGGGCGCCGGCGAACCCGATCCGGGCGTCCGGCTCCGCGAGGATCACATCGCTCAGGCTCGCGAAGCTCGCGGTGACGCCGCCCATCGTCGGATCCGTCATCACTGTCACAGAAAACAGTCCGGCCTCCGAATGGCGGGCGAGCGCCGCAGCGGTCTTGCTCATCTGGAACAGGGAGAGAATTCCCTCCTGCATCCGGGCGCCGCCCGATGCGGCAAAAAGAACGACCGGGAGTTTTTTGGATGTCGCGTATTCGAATCCCCGCGCGATCTTTTCTCCGACGGCGGTCCCCATGCTCGCCATCATGAACCGGCCGTCCATGACCATCAGGAACGTCCGTATCCCACCGATCTTTCCGGTCCCTGTGATGACGGCCTCCCGGATCCCGCTCTTCTCCCGTTCCCGGCTGATCTTCTCCGTATAGCCGCGGAAGCCGATCGGGTTTTCGGCGGACAGGCTCCGGAGCAGCTCCCGGAACGTTCCGGGATCCACGATGCTTTCGATCCTCGCTTCGACCGGCATCCTGCCGTGCTTTCCGCATTTCGGGCAGACATACAGGGACTTCCGGAATTCCTCCCGCGTAAACGTTGCGCCGCAGTCCGGGCACGTCACATCCGGCTCCGGTCCCGCGTTCTCCTGATCGAGGAGATGCAGAAGCGTCGGCAGGTTTTTTTCGATAAAGTCGGTATCATAATGCCCGCGCAGGAAATCGGTATTGTACAGGATCAGCGCTTCCACGCCGAGCGTCGTTGTGATGCCGCGGATCTCGGTCTCCCGCAGCGCGCGGCGCATCCGCCGGATCGCTTCCAGCCGGGTATCCCCGACCGTGATGATCTTCGCGCAGAGCGAGTCGTAATACGGGCTGATCTCCGCCCCCTGATACAGCGCGGTCTCGGTCCGTACACCGGATCCGGACGGCAGGCGGAGCGACGTGACGGTCCCCGGCGACGGGGCAAAATCATGCAGCGGATCTTCCGCGCAGATCCGGCACTCCAGCGCGTGGCCGCGGATCTCGATCTGCTCCTGCTTCTTCTCGAGCGGGAGTCCCGACGCGATGCGGATCTGTTCCCGCACGAGATCGACACCGGTCACTGCTTCGGTGACCGGGTGCTCGACCTGGATCCTCGTGTTCATTTCGATAAAATAATAGCTGCCGTCGGAATCCAGGATGAATTCCACGGTTCCTGCGTTCTCGTAGCCGGCCGCCCGCGCTACGCGGACTGCCGCGCTCCCCATCTCCTGCCGGAGCGCCTCCGACAGCCCGAACGCCGGCGCTTCTTCCAGCATCTTCTGCCGGCGGCGCTGGATCGAACAGTTGCGCTCTCCGAGATGGATCACGTTCCCTTTCTGATCGGCCAGGATCTGGAATTCGATGTGACGCGGGTTCCGGATGAGTTTTTCGAGATAGACTTCGCCGTTCCCGAAGCATTTTTCGGCTTCCATGACGGCTTCGCGGTACGCGCTTTCCAGTTCTCCGGGATTCTCCGCGCGCCGCATGCCGCGGCCGCCGCCGCCCGCAGACGCCTTCACAAGCACCGGGTACCCGACGCGGGCGGCCGCCGCGGCAGCCCCGTCCTCGTCCGGGACGGGGCCGGCGGACCCGGGCACGACACGCACACCGGCCCGGTCCGCGATGCGGCGCGCCTCCGCCTTGTTGCCCAGCTTCTCGATCACCTCGGCAGACGGACCGATAAAAACAAGCCCGTTCTCCCGGCAGGCACGCGCAAACTCCGGACTCTCCGAAAGGAACCCGTATCCCGGATGAATCGCGTCACAGCCCGTTCCCCGGGCCGCCTCGATCAGATTGCTGCTGTTCAGATAACTCTCCTCCGCCGGCGCACGGCCGATACAGACCGCACGATCCGCCAGCCGGACATGCATCGCATCCCGGTCCGCTTCCGAATAGACAGCGACGCTGTCGATCCTCAGATCCCGCAGCGCCTGAATGATCCGGACCGCGATCTCTCCTCGATTTGCAACAAGTACGCGCTTTAGCATCGCTCTACCTCAAAAAGTTTCGCTCCCGCTTCCGCCATCGTGCCGTCCTGGATCAGGCAGCGGCGCACGATCAGGTCAAACGGAGCTCTGATTTCGTTCATCATTTTCATCGCCTCGACGACGCAGAGGACGTCCCCTTCGTGCACCGAGCTTCCCTCTTCAACAAAAGGCGCGGCGCCGGGTTCCGGCGCCCGGTAGAACACCCCGACGAGCGGCGAACGGACAAATTCGCCGTCTTCTGTCCCGGCATCCTCCGGAGCCGCTTCCGCCGGACGGGTCTGCGATTCCTCATCTGCAGCAGCTTCTTTCTGCCGGAGCGGGCTCCCGTCCGCCCGGCCGGCGCCCGCCGCTGCAGCGGAAACCGTTCCGCTTCCGGCAGCAATGACCGCTGCCGGCGAAGCATCCCTCGGATCCGGCTTTTCCATCCGGAGCTTCACGTCATCCGTCTCGATCTCGAGGTGGATCAGGTCCGACTGCGCGAACCAGTCCAGATACTGCTGAATTTCTTTTTTCTCCATCCGTAGTTTCCCCCTTTTCTGCCGGATCCTTCCCCCGAGGGAGGATCTTACCTCTCACCCGGGAGGATCGTATCTCTCGCCCGGGACGCCTTATGCGGAGTGACGCTCCACGCAGTCCAGCACTTCCTGAATCGTCTTGATCTGCGGAAGCTCCTCATCCGGGATCTTGACCCCGACTTCTTCTTCGATCGCCATCACGAGTTCCACCGCGTCCAGCGAATCGATCCCGAGATCTTCCTTCAGTTTTGCTTCCGGTGTGATTGCATCTTCATCGCATCCCAGCGTATCGACCAGGATCTCTTTCAATTTTTCCAGTTCCATTTTTTCCTCCTGTGCATTCTGTACTGTTTGCATTTTTTAATAAAAAATTTTAACGTTCTGGCGAGAAGGATAACGCTATGAAAGGCTCAAGTCAACCTTTTTGATAAAATTTTTATTAAAAATTTTTAAGTATAAGCCGTCTGAAGACCCTGAGGCCCCCGCCGCCACGAGGACAAGCCACCCTTTTTCCCCAATAAAAAACGGGACCCTCCCCGCCTGATCCCGGGCTCTGGGAGAATCCCGAATTACCGAACCCCCCGATGGGTTCCGCTCTTGTTCTATTTGTCGACCTTGTCCACCTGCACCGGCTTCACCGTCTCGTTCAGCGTCCTGATGTCGTCTTCCTCGAGCCGGACATCGAAGCACTTCACGGTGTCCTCGATCGTCTTCCTTCTGCGGAAGCCGGTCAGCAGGCTCAGGTTGTCATACTGCGAAAGCGTCCACGCCTCGAACAGGTTCGCGTAAGAGCAGCCGTACTTTTCGCACATCGGTTTCCAGACCTCGTCGTACAGCTTCAGGATCCCGCTCTTATACGGCTCGTTCAGCCACGGGAGGCGCGCCCGGATGTCGGCTTTGCCGTAGCTCTTCCGGAACGGCTCCGGCCCGGTCAGATAGCCTTCTTCCAGGACGCCGTATACCTGGAACGTCGTCCCGTATTTGCTGCAGGTGTCAAAATATTCCCTGCCGTGGAACGGCGCGAGCAGGCTGAACTGTTCCTGCACGAGCGCGACATCGCCCGCCGCCGCATACGCGTCGAGATCCGCCGGCTGGCTGTTGGAGATTCCGACTGCCCGGATCTTCCCTTCCCTGATCAGATCCTCCAGACCGCGCATGGTCTCTTCCGCCGGCCAGTCCCTGCAGACGTAATGAACGACGAGCACGTCGATATGATCCGTCTGAAGGCGTTTCAGCGAGCCTTCCACGTCTTTTTTGATCGCGTCAGCTCCGGTGTTGTTGTACACCGTGTACCCGTCCCGCGTATAGTGGAAATTCCCGCCGTTCTCTCTCCAGTTGAGGGAGCATTTCGTCTGCAGGAGGAAGCGGTTCCGTCTCGTTTTCAACGCTTCGCCGAGGCGTTCTTCGCTCGTCCCCATCCCGTAGACCGGCGCGGTGTCGATGTAGTTGATCCCGCAGTCATACGCCGCGTCCAGCAGGTTCCCGACGGAATCCTGTTCGTTCGTGTCTTCCCAGACGCTGCCGCCGCCGAGGCCCCACGCCCCAAAGGCAACGACCGATGCGTTCAGATCTGTTTTTCCAAGATTTCTGTACTTCATTTGGCATCCTCCTTCTTCTGCCCTTCACAGAACTCCATCTCACCAATCGGCAGGCACCACCGCAGACGTTTCCTCATCGACCCCAGGCACCGCAGCACACGGGCCCTCCCGGCATTCAAGATCCGGGGACAAAAGGCACCTCCGTCGATGTTTCTGATGCTGTTTTTACTATACCAGTTTGAACAGGCTTCGTCCATATCCCGAACGCTTATGCCGGCGCCGGACCGCCCATCAGATTAAAAAAAAATCGCCCCGCAGAACGCAGAACGATTCAGGAAATCGCATCCCGGAGCGGCACCGGAAAAGTGCTGTCGGTCGTCAGATCAGACAAACTCCCGCGCCTACTCCCACACCGAATGATCCTTCCCGGATCCGACCTCGAAATGGTACTTCACGATCCCGAGATCCGCCTTTGTATAGAACCCGAAGCCGGCCTTCGCACGGACCTTCTCTCCCGTGCGGACAAAAGAAAACTTCTGCTGGTTCACCGCCGTCGGCGCCAGGAGCGCCGCTTCGATTCCCCGGCGGTACCAGTCCGGATCTCCCTCTTTATAATCGCTGACGTCCGCCGCGGACTTGATCTTGTGCGAAACACCCTGCGTCACGCCGTAGCCGAGCGCGATCACCATATAACGTTTTTCGCCGGGTGCGATCACACCTTCCGCTTTTCCTTTTTTGTACGTCATGGCGACCCAGCAGGAATTGATGCCGAGTTCCTGCGCCTTCAACACCAGCCGCTCGCCGTAGTAGCCGATCTCCTCATCTTTTCCTTTTGGCCCGATCATGACCAGATAGTTCCGGCATCCTTTGAAGCTCCCGTAATTCGGCTTCCCGGCCTGGAACGCTTCCGGCTCGTCGGTGATGAGCTGGATATGGAGCCCGCTCTCCTGATTGACGGCCTCCACTTCGCGCGCGAGCTCCGCGGCCGCGTTTTGATCGAGCGGCTGATCCGTGAACTGCCGCACCGAATGTCTCTCTTTTATGACTTCCATGATATCCATGATCCTGCTCCTTTCTCATTCTCCGCTTCTGTCCGGAAGCGAATTCATGATGGTCTTCGCATCCTCGAGCATCCCGATCAGGCGGTCGATCGCCTGTGCGCTCTCGTCAAAATAATAGTAATTTTTTGTCGCTTCCCTTCTCATTTTCACGATTCCGGCGTCCTTCAGGATCTGCAGATGATGGGACACCGCCGGCCGTGACAGCGACGTCTTTTCGGCAATGTCATTCACCCTGAGGCCGCTGCAGTTTCCGCTCTGCATCATGACCAGAATCAGATGCTGCCTGGTTTCATCGCCCAGCGCGGTCAGGATTTTCCGCGTGTCCCGGATCTCCTCCGCGAGCTGACGAAGTTCTTCCCTCGATGCCATTTTGAATTGCCTCCTTCGTTTAAGTGTTTAAACCATTATGCCACAATACTTCCGGAATGAATCAATGGTAAAGAAAATCGAGACGAATGAAATGCCGGAAGTATCGTCTTTTGTCATAAAAAAACACTCAGGGATGCCGCAAAGCATCCACTGAGTATTCGTCATTATTTACAAAGGAAGGTTAAACAGTTTTGCTAGTCGGATCAGTCTTCCATCGCGACTTTCCGAACCCCTGCAAGGAAGTCGCCAAGTCCGTCTTCCGACTTGAACATACGCTTCTTCGGGGAGACACCGCAGAATCCGTAAGTCTTTCTTCTGCTGAACTCTTCGCAGGAGTATCCGCCGCCCTCGCAGCCGATTCCGGTGCTCTTGAATCCGCCGAACGGCTGGTCATTGTGACGCAGCGCGGAGGAACCATTGATCCATACTGCCGAAGATTCGATTCTCTCGGCAAAGTAGAATGCCTTCTTCATGTCTTTGGTGATGACGGATGAAGACAGACCGTACTTCGAAGCGTTCGCAATCGCGATCGCCTCATCATCCGTATCAAACGTGATAATCGGCACAACCGGTCCGAAGACTTCCATATCTGTCGCGATGTCCATATCGACAGTGACATCATCCAGGATTGTGACATCCATCTCAGCACCGTTATTCTTGCCGCCGTAGATCAGCTTCGCGCCCTGATCTACTGTCATCTGAACCTGCTGGACAACTTTCTCTGCTGCTTCAACCGTAACAAGGCGGGTCAACTGTGCGTCAGGATCCATCGAATGCCCTTTCTTCAGAGATTCTACAAACTTGATCAGAGCCTTGACGAACTTGTCATGAGCTTTTCTATGGACCAGCGTTCTCTTTGGCGATGCACAGACCTGACCATTATTCTCAATGATACGACCCCAACCGAGACATTCAATCGCTTTCACAATCAGTTCCGGATCATCCGCACATTCTTCAGTAATGATAAGCGGATCATTTCCACCGAGCTCCAGGACGACATCCTTGATATCATCAGCTGCATCCCTCATGATCTCCGCACCGGCTGCGGTAGAACCGGTCAGTGCAAGGCAGTCAACCTTTTTATTAGTCAAAAGGTACTTCGTGCAATCTTCCAGATCCCCGCAGGTATAGAACAGGACGTTCTTCGGAACGCCGGCTTCCCATGCGAGATCCATCAGTTTCTTAACACAAAGCTGTGCCTTATCGGAAGACTTCATGATAATCGCATTTCCCATCAGCAGTGCCGGAACGACTTTCTGAAGCGTGAGCTCGACCGGATAGTTGAACGGAAGCATCGTTACGACAAGGCCAAGCGCTTCACGACGAACCATGACAACATCGTTCTCATAGCCTTCGGAGCTGTCCTGAAGGATCTCACCGTACAGGTGCTTGCCATGCTCAATGTTCGCGCGGCCGATTTCCGCCGCATACTGGGTTTCGGTCTTGGACTGCGAGATTGGTTTCCCCATTTCCAGAGATTCCAGCGATGCGATCTCTTCTCTATGCTCATCGATCAGATCACAGAATTTGTAAAGGATCTGTGCTCTCTCAAAGAGAGGAGCTCTTTCCCAGTCCGGCTGAGCTGCCTTCGCTATGTCTACCATCTCCGCCATTTCCGCACCAGTATTCCACGGTGCTTCGCCGATTTCTTTTCCAGTAGAAATATCGATGATTTTTCTCATTTCCATAGTTATTCCTCCGTTCATTAACATGAGTTATATCATTCGATTTCAGATTCGGTGTAAGGTCGATTCCCCTGATCGACATCCGCCTTAATTTTTATATTTATTCTTACAATTAATTTTATAACATATATAATAACTAATGTCAACACTCAATATCAATTTTTTCAACATTTATAATAATACAAAATACATGCTGCTGTAATGATAGACACAATTTACATTTGCCTTCATCCGAATCTCTATCAACACCTTGAGAAATATCTCTTATCTGGTCTTACGCGAACTCGTGATACCCCAGTTATCTTCCGCGCCTTAGCACGAGGACCGCTTGCACCGCTCGCGGAAAGCGGCTATACTGAAACCACAAAATCCGTTGTCCAGGCAACACACCAGGAGGATGCCTCATGAAAAAAGAAACCGCACGCAGAAGCCGCCTGAAGGACGCTGACCTCGAGGTCATTCAGAAGTCCGAGATCTTCAAGGGGATCGACAAAAGTGAACTGGAGGCGCTTCTTCCCTGCCTCCTGGAGCAGAAGCGGAGATATCAAAAAGGGGAATCCATCTTCCGGACCGGCGACCGGATCATCAAGATCGGCCTGCTCCTTGCCGGGACCGCGCACATCGAACGCTACGATTACTGGGGGAACCGCCATATCGTGACCGCGCTCCGGCCCGGCGACATTTTCGGAGAGAGCTACGCCGCGTCGCCCGGGAGCATCATGAACGTGAGCGTGGCAGCGGACGAAGACCTGTCGGTCCTTTTTCTGGATCTCTCGAAAGCGCTCCACATGTGCACCTCGGCCTGCCCGTTCCATGCGCGCCTGATCGACAACCTTGTTTCGCTCCTCGCCGGCAGGAATCTGATGCTGAACGAAAAACTGACGTACGTCACGCAGCACACCCTGCGCGACAAGATCCTGTCCTATCTTTCGGCAGAATCCGTACGCCAGCATTCCTCATATTTTGATATCCCCTTTGACCGCCAGCAGATGGCGGACTACCTGAACGCGGAGCGGAGCGCCCTTTCGAACGAGTTGTCGAAGCTCAGAGCGGACGGAATCATCGACTTCCAGAAAAACCACTTCCGCCTTGTGACGCCGATCCGGGAAGAGTGACTCTCCCGGCACCTGTTTGGATCCCGTGGCAGTACCCTGATCCCCCGTCTGACCCGCCCGCGCCCTGAAAAGCCATTCGGACGGGCCAGGCCAGCCGACGAACTTTCTGCGCCCTACTCGCTTACCAGAAGGAGCGCCATTTTGAAGCGTCCTTCCGCCCGGACCGCGTGCATCCCATTTTTGTCGAACTTGAAGTTCTCGCCCGCTTTGATCCGGTACTCTTTTCCTTCATAACTAATAATTCCTTCGCCGTCCAGCGCGAACACCAGCGCGTCCCCCGGCGCCGCGTGCTCGCTGAGCCCCGTCCCCGCGTCAAAGCTCATCAGCGCGAAATGCGCATTTTCCTGATCGACCACGTCCATGCTGACGATCTTCCCGTCCTGATACGGAACGAGGTCCGCCAGCTTAAAAACTGATCCGCCTTTTACCATTTCATTCATCACAGCATCCTCCCTGAATTGAAGCTCCAGATAGACGCAGCCCGCGTCCGTCCTGACACCGACCGGGCACCCGGCCGGGACCACATAAAGTTCTCCTTTTTCCACAAAACGCCCGCCGGCGGGCTCGTCCGGATCCGACGCCCCTACGAGCCGCAGCCGGCCTTCCAGAAGCAGCCACAGTTTCGGCTCCGGGTAGTTCTCCGGGCTGATCTGCGTCCCCGGCGCGAGCGAGAACACGGCCGCATGCGCCGACCCGCCTGAGATCTCACCCGACAGCGTGCAGCCGGGGATCCACGGATTCTCCTCCGCGATGCGAAACACGCTTCCGGCTTTCCCCTTCATCCTTCATGCCTCCTTTTTCCCACTAGACCGCGAGATCCGTGACGTCTTCCACCGTTTCCAGAACGCCCAGATACTCTCCCTCCGCCGAGCGGACCGCCAGGTAGCGGATGAGCGCCTTCCGGCCTTTTTTCGGGGTGACAAAAGTGATGACGTCTTTTTCTCCGCTCCGGAGCTGCTCGATCACGTTTTTCACGACCGGGAGCGCCTTCGGCGGATGGCAGTCGAACACCGGCGATCCGAAATCCGAAGTCGGGCGCGGGAACAGCGTCGAATCTTCGGAGAAGTACCGATTGATGTCCCCGGCATCTACGAACGTCAGCTCCACCGGGAGCGTCCGCAGGATCCCCTCGAGTTCCGGCAGCGTCAGCGTGCCGCCCGGGAGATTCACCCTCGCGTCCTCCGCCTCGCCGCCGGAAAGCGACACAGACGCTTTTTTCTCCGGGAGCTCCTCCGCGCCGGCCCACTCTGGGACCGTTTTGATCCAGGCATAGCCGAAGCGCGGGATGTCGCGGTGGATCTCCTGCCATTCTTCCCCTGTAAAATGCTGCTCCGCGAGCGGGAACAGGATCTTGTCTTCCTTGAAGATCATCTCATCCATGCGGCTGACGAGCCGACCGATCTCGTCCGCGATGCGGCTCAGCGCGTCCTGATCCTCTCCCGCTTCCGCCTGCTCCAGCTCTTCCAGCAGATCCTTCGTCGTCTTCCGGATCTCTCCGTCGACGCTCCACATCACATCCGACGGGCCCCGGACTCCGTGCCGTTTCAGAGCCGGCAGGATCAGCTGGTCTTTTTTGTCATAGTGGAGCCCGGACGGGACCAGATCCTCGAGCGCCATCCGGAGCGGCTGTCCGTCCGCACGTTCCCGAAGAAGCTCCTGCACACGGCCGATCCTCTTCTTCAGCTCGACGTTTTCTCTCGTCAAAACGTTCAGAGGATGGCCCGGAACCGAAGCGTTCTCTGCCGACCGCATTTTGTCCGTAATGCTGTGGATCGCTGCACAGGTCATTGGAGCCGCCCCCATATGAGAAGGCTCCGGTTCGCCCGCCGCGTCCTCCTGCGTTCCGCCACCTGCCTCGTGGAACAGCGCGGAGTGGAGGTCGCACAGCTTCTGCACTTCCGTGACCGGCATCCCGCCATCGATCATTTCCTGCTCCGCCCGCACGATTTCATCGGCCGACGCACTCCCGAACTTCTCGCGGAAATCCGCCTGTACTGACTCCAGGGCCTCGCCCTCTCCGAGACGACCGATATATCCTTTCAGCGTGTCAACGCTCTGTCTTTCTGCTGCATTCATTGTCATTTCCTCCTTTTCCCCTTACCTTGCACCGTAAGGATACCGCGGGCGCACCGCCGAGTACGTTCTCCAGACAACATTTTGCACTTTCCTGTCTAAAACAATATTAAGACTCCGAATCCGGCCTGCCGGGGGTTTTTCGAAGGATGCCGCCACGACTATGCTATAATGAGCGTGTAGGAAATTGACGCAGCACCGTGCGTTGAAAATCAGTTACAGGATCCGATGACCATGAAAGAAAAAATACAGAATTTGTATTCTGCTGTCAGGCCGTATTTGTCTGTCAGCGGAAAAAATACTACATCTGTGCCGTACATTGATGCCTATCGCTGTGATCAAAAGGAGATCGTTCTTCCGGATACTGCAGATCCGTATATATTTCTTATCATCAACGGCAGTATGCAGCTTCGCTATTTAGAGGGGATCTATCATTACGATCCCGGACAGTATTTCATTTCTGCGATCGACAGCCCCCGTTCATGGGCAGGCACTTAAAGCGGGAAATCATATTTGACCTTCTGACCGGTCATTACGGCAGACAGTTTATGCAGACGGTTGTTAATATCCAGCAGGCAGGCGATATTTACTATATCAACAACTGGATCAAGCAGAATTACAAGGTCGATTTTTCCGTTGAGGATCTGGCCGAGCAGCGCAGCATGAGCTTGTCGACATTCCACCGGAAATTCAAAAGCGCTGTAGGAATGGGGCCGCTGCAATGCCAGAAAAAGCTGCGCCTGATGGAAGCGAGACGGCTGATGCTGGATGAAGCAGCTACTGTGACCGACGCCGCCATGGAAGTCGGCTATGAGAGTGTATCTCAGTTCATCCGGGACTATCGGCGCATGTTCGGACGTTCTCCGCAAAAGGACGTTCAGGAAATCCGGGCCTATATCCAAACAGAGTTGATTCAGAAATAATTCCTTTTGCCTCATTTCAGGAGCATTAAATATACGAAACAAAGCCAGAACATCATCCTCTTCTCAGGGCGATGCTCTGGCTTCCTGCGTTTCACGGACAATATCCGTTAATCTGATATTTTCAGGACCGCGCGGAAATGCGTCTTTGCCGCCATCATTTTTTCATAGGCTTCACGCGCCCGCTCCAGTGGGAATACTTCGATCATAGGACGTACATCGGTAAGAATACTAAAACGGACCGCCGCTTCCATCTCATTGATATCAGTAAATGTCCCTTTGACGGTGTTCGGCCCCGCAAGGAAGTCCATCGCAGACCAGTCGAGCGGAGCATCATCCACAGCGGCAATGATCAATTCACCATTTGTGCCGAGTCCGCCGATCAGGGAAGAGATGACCTTTGCGTTCGGGGCAGTGGCAAGGATCACCTTCGCGCCGCCAAGAGCCCTGAGCGCCTCCGCAGGGTCTTCCTTTTCGCTGTCAATGTAATGATGTGCACCCAGTTCCCGCGCGAGCTGTTCTTTGTCAGCACCGCGGAAAATGGCAGCAACTTCATAGCCCGCCTTTTTTGCGTACTGTACTGCGAGGTGCCCCAATCCGCCGATTCCGGAAACGGCCACCAGATCGCCCAGTTTCGCGCAGCTGTTATGCAGCGCGCTGAATGTCGTCTCTCCCGCACAGAGCAGAGGAGCGGCTTCTTCTGATGTGATTTCATCCGGGATGGCGATCAGACCATCTTCATACGCGACCATGTATTCTGCATACCCTCCATCTGTGGTAAGGGCTGTTGTGTGTCCATGCCCTCCATGCCAGCCGATCCCGACACGCTGGCCGATTTTCCATTTTTCAACGCCGGTTCCCGACTCTGCGACCGTGCCGATCACTTCATGTCCGGGAATGCGGGGATAGGAGGATGCCGCACCCTCGATCACTTTAGAGTCCCCATGGCAGATGCCGCAGGCTTCCACTTTCAAAAGGACCTGACCCTCTCCCGGCTGCGGCACGGGTATTTCAACCAGCGTCATGGGCTCGCCTTTTGCCGCGACTTGGATCGCTTTCATCATTTCCATCGTTTCCCTCCTGACTATTTGCATAAGTTCCATCGTAAAAAGGCTGATACGATCGAAAGATCGTTCAAATATACTATTTCACAGACGGCTGATTTTTTCTTGCCTGTTTCTCCGAAAAAATAGCACAATCCTTTTTCCCTTTTAGCTTTTCTCCTTTAGTAATAACTTCAAAAAAACAGGAACCGCCGCATAATTTGCGACAGTTCCTGCTCATAAGGAGTCAGATTCGTTATTATTTGAACTGAGTCATATCTACTTTCTCGAGCCCGCTCTCTTTGATTCCTTTCGCGACCCAGTCTTTCTCTTCCTGAGACAGCGGAAGAACCGGTTTCCTCATAAGGCCGCTTGTGAAAATCCCTCTTTGTACAAGTGTCTCTTTGAGTCTCGCGTGAGCTTCTCCGGAAGGCTGACCGCCGCCGTAAATCGCCTGGCTGATCGGATAGATCCGGTCGCTCCAGTCCTGTGCCTCTTTCAGCGTGTGCTGATCCGGATGCGCGAAAACCTCTCTCGCCGGGCAGATCAGCTCCGGTACGCACCCTGCAAAACCGATCAGAGCACCGTCCATGCCGGTGAACATGGATACGCACAGTGTCTCATCATGGCAGGTGATGAGAGAGATATCCGGGCACTCTTTGCGCAAAACCCGAACGTCATGCTCGAAAATCGGAGTGACACGGGTCCCCATCTTGATGCACTTCACATGAGGGATCTCCTTGCACATCTTGACCAGTGTATCGATCGGATAAAATGCCTTTGTTGTCGCCGGATACAGATGGATGATGATATCGATATCCGCGCCATCCGCAACATCCTTAACAAACTCGAACGGAGCATCCGGGTTCATGCCGAAGCGGAGCCACATATGCGGCGGCATCAGGAGAATGGCGTCCGCGCCCGCTTCTTTCGCTACCTTTGCGTCTTCGATCGCTCCTGCGGTATTTTCGCAGTTGACTCCGGAAACAATTGTCATGATATCGCCGCATTCCTCTGCACAGATCTTTGTCACACGAACTCTTTCTTCGTTGGTGAGGCCTGTGATCTCACCCGTATGACCGTTCGCGACAAGGCCATGAATGCCCTGATCGTAAAACGTCTTCAGCCAACGGAGATACGCGCGGAATTCCGACTCATTGATGGAATAATCCGGGTTCAGCGGTACAGAAACTGCAGGGAAAATTGTCTTGAAATCCACTTTCTTTTCCATGATTACTCTCCTTTTCCTGGTTTTCATTTTTTTATTCACGAGGCAAACAGTTTTGGGATCATGTAATGCAAACGTTTGCATTTCTTATGGTTATTTTATAGCACCAGAACTTTTTTCCGTCAATGGATTTTGCCATCTCCGCAAAATATTGCATGCGTATTGCAAGAAGTTGCAGAACGCCGAAAACGCGCATGATTCAAACGGGTTTCGGTCACATATCAACAGAAAACTCTGTGTCCTGTCTTTTGTACTCTATTTTCTTTTTTCTGTCGATTTCGCATGCAAACATTTGCATAAATTCCGTAACTGAGATATAGTAGTAATAGATTTCCCGACAAAAGGAGGTAGAACGTATGGCAACTTTAAAAGACGTAGCAAAACTCGCACACGTCGATGTCAGTACCGTTTCCCGTGCACTCAACAACAAATCCTATGTGCATCCGGACACGAAAGCTCGTATCATGGCCGCCGTCGAAGAGCTCAGCTACAAGCCGAATGTCCTGGCCCGGGGTCTGCGAAGCGGCAAGCGCCACACGATCGCGCTTGTCATACCAAAGCTCGGCCTCACCATTTTTGAAGATCTCGCCGAGACCATAGACCTGGCCGCACGTGAAAAGGGATATGCCGTCCTGATCTGTCATACCGGCAATGACCCGGCGATCGAGAAGGAATGCCTGAACCGCCTCCGCAACGGCTTCGTCGATGGGATCATTATCGCGCCTACGGGGAAAAACATACGGCTTCTGAAAGATATCCGGTCAGACGGCATCCCCGTTGTTCAGCTGATCCGAAAACAAGACAGCTCAATCAGTTCGGTCATCGGCAATTATGAAGAAGGGGCCTACAACAGTACGTATTTCCTTTATGAAAAAGGATGCCGGACGATCGGACTCATCAACGGAGATCTCACCCGGATGCCTTACGCGGCGCGCTATCGCGGGTACGAACGTGCGGTTTCCGAGCTTTCCCTTGAGAATATCAGCGTCAGCGCGGACAACGTGAAGACAAGTTCTTTCGAATACGGCTACAGCTGCACGGATCAGATGCTGGATCTGTATCCGGATATCGACGGGATCCTGACAGCGGTCGATGTACAGGGGATGGCCGCCCTTCGCGTCCTGAAGGACCGCGGGAGAAAAGTACCGGAAGACGTCAAAGTCATTTCTCTGACCGGTTATTCGATCGGCGATAAGCTTGAGACCCGCCTTTCCTCCTGTGAACTTCCCGCGGATGAGATGGGGAAAAAAAGCGTGGAGCTGCTGATCGAAGAAATCGAGGCTCCTGATGAAAAAAAGCCCGGGGTTCAGCACGTCGAGTTCAGCGCCTCCTTCGACGAACGGGAGACAACATGAGTCTGACTCAGAGTAACAGAGCCTAATACAGATTCCGCCTTTTCGTCTGTTCACAAAAACGGGGTCTGCACATGAACAAACTCGTGCGCAGACCCCGTATATCATTCCTTAATATCATTTCCTGCAGATCTATTAATCACATTTTGTCATCCAAACATCGTTATCAGCGAAGAAATCGTCATAAACAACGTGAAGATATAGCTGATCACCATAAGGACCTGAAGCACACGCGGCGGTTTTGTCCCGTCATTTTCATAGATGTCTTTACGCCAGAGCATCCGCGCGACAAAGAACCCACCGAACGGTGTCGCGATCGCGGTCGACAAATTTGCGATAAAGATCAGCTGTGTCGGCGACTTGCCATACATAAAACAGATCGCTGCTGTCAGAGCAATACAGACAAAACATCCGTACTTGACAAAATTCGATTCCAGGGCGGTAGGCTTATCAATTCCTGCAGCAAAAAGAACCATGCCCCGCTGCGTATTGCCGAGCAGTGATGAAAATGCCGCTGCCATGAGAGCGATCCCCATGATGATCGGCGCCGCTTCTCCGAGGAACGGTGTTAGCAGTTCACCAAGCTGAGCCGCTCCCGTGATGCTCTGTCCTGTCGGGTGCAGAACGATCGCACCGACGAGTACAATGGAGCCTGAAATAATTATTACGGAAATCACGTGCGCGATCGAGTCCGCTACCATTACTCCATTAAAGAGATCCTCTCTCTTCCATTTCTTCTCCAGGCCAAGATAAGTAGCATAGATGCCCGCGGTGATTGCTGCGTTGGTTGATACGTAAGCAAGCCCTGTTGGAAGGCTTCCCTGCGGAATCGTCCAGTGCGTCATCGCGTGTCCCAGTTCGCCCCACTCCGGACCACCGGTCGAGATCAATGTCGCGATGAAACATATGATCATCCCGGCAATGCAGATCGTTATCGCCTTTTCGACCTTGTTGTAGACCCCTTTCATCGTGTACAGAAGAAGGGTCACAGCGATCATGATCAGCGATCCGAGCTTCCAGTTCATCCCGGTGACAAGCTGGACACCGGTGCCCGCACCGGTGATATTTCCTATTGTAAAGAACAGGCACGATAAAAACGTCGCGAATCCGACGATAAACGCCGCCACTCGCCCATAGTAATGACGGATCGCGTGCACGATCGGCATCTTCGTCAGCATCGAGATGCGATAGCAGGACAGCATGAAGACCGATCCCATAACTGCGATCGGTATCCAAAGCCAGGTCAGAGCATATCCATAGGATGCCCCGAGCATGGCAGATGTGGTGATATTTCCGGGCCCGATCACAATACCCGCAAGGATGATGCCGGGCCCTATTCTGCGGACAATTTCCTTAAAAGATGCTTTTTTGACGGGATTATTTCCTGTTCCCGCCATATTCGAAGCTTCAGTGACTTGTGTTTTGTTTGCAGCAGGTCTTTCTGTACTCATGATAGATCCCCCTCTCTTTCATATTCGATCACCAGTACCAAAAGAGCAGACCCTCTTTAAGAACCCGGGACGATTTTCGCACGCTGCGACAATGCTGCACCGCATGTGACCTTGTGCTTTTCGTTCCTTTGCTGCAAACGTTTGCATACATGATACTTTTTATATACCATGCTTCTATCTTAGCGTCAACGAATCTGACCATCTCTGCAAGGAGTTGCACATGGCCTGCAAACCTTTGCACAATTTATTGAAACATCACAATTTTGCATCTTTTTATTGTGATAGCAGCTAAAGACAGATTTGCCTTCCTATTGATCTTTTATCAAAATCCGCCGAGATACTTATTGATCGGAAAGCGCGAATCCCACACTTCATCTCTCTGATTTCCGGTTTTCACCTCTGCAGTTCACACCGAGGAAAATAAGTTCTCTTCCCGCCCGATTTGGGTTAAACTGGGAGTGACAAAAGGAATCTTCACGCGGCCCGTGCCGGGCCGGACGAGAACACGACGGAAGGCGGAGGATGCAATGGGATATGATCTGAAACAGTCGATCGAGCTGCTGGGAGATTCCTTCCCGGATCTGAACTGGGACTTCCAGGAGCAGCAGGTGGACGGGCGGACCGAGCTGGTCTCGCAGTGGCTCGGCGATCCGGGCGATGACATCATGGTCTGCGTTTTCAAAGGGAAAGAGATCCATGAGCGGTTCCACCGGCAGGATTTTTTCTTTATCAACTACGCCTACGCCGGCGACTACGGAGCGCAGAGCTACCGCTTCGACCGCCACATCACCATACGCGAGGATGAATGCTATCTCGGCCAGCCGTTTTCCGGCTACGCCCTGTACGGTGCCTCCGACAAGGACATCGTCATCATCGGCATCCTGATCAAAAAGGAAGTCTTTTTTCGCAGCTTCCTCCCCGCCATCTCCGCGAACCGCGAGCTCCTGAATTTCTTCCTCGCCCCTGAGGCGAACGCGTTCTCGGATGAATTCATCCACCTCGAAGGCCTGAACGATCCTGCCATCCGCGCTCTGATCGAACTGATGACCGTCGAGTACGCGAACCGCGGCGCCGGCACACAGAGCATCCTGAACTCCCTGACCGTGGCGCTGATCCAGATGCTGGCGCGCCGCTTCCAGGGCGGACGAAACCAGGACGAAGAGCAGGGAAGCCGCCTGATCCGCTACATGGACGAGCACCTGGACAGCGTGACCCTTTCGACGCTCGCGTCCGAATTCGGCTATCATCCGGCCTACCTCTCGTCGCAGTTCCGCAGGATCACCGGCGAGACCTTTTCCCGCACCCTTTTGTCCCTTCGCATGAAGCGGTCGATCCTACTGATGCAGGGCACCGACCTCACGATCGAGGAGATCGCGCCGATGATCGGCTACAGCGACAAAAGCAGTTTTTACAAGGCATTCCGCTCGTATTACGGGAAGGCGCCGCACGACTTCCTCCGCTCCCTCGCGGAGGAGGGACAAAAGGAGACTCCGGCGAAACCTTAAAAAATGCCACCTAAAAATTTAATGTTACCACTGACCACGGCTCCTTTTTTCAGTAGAATGTCCCTGTCAGAAAAAAAGAACATTGCATTCTATCAAAAGGAGGAACTGATATGTACAGCAATTTTACATTCTATATGCCGACAAAGGTGCTGTTCGGTGCCGGACAGCTGAACAACCTGAGGAATGAGGATCTCCCGGGGAAAAAGGCGCTGATCGCGACCTCGGACGGCAAGTCGACGAAGAAATACGGCTACCTCGCCCGCGTCGAGAAGGAACTCGAGCTCGCCGGCGTCGAGCATGAACTTTTTGACGAGATCCGCGCCAACCCGACGCGCGATAATGTCATGGACGGCGCAGCGAAGGCAAAATCGCTCGGCTGTGACTTCGTGATAGGCCTCGGCGGCGGCTCCGTCATGGACTGTGCGAAATGCATCGGCCTCATGATGACGAACCCGGGCGACATCTGGGACTACTCCCTGAGCGCGAAGGGCGGCAAAAAGAATCCGCCGAAGGCTGCGGCGCCGATCGTCTGCATCACGACCTCTGCCGGCACGGGGAGCGAAGTCGATATGGCGTCCGTGATCTCCTACGATGAGATCAATGAGAAGACCGGGATCTTTTTCCCGTCGATGTTCCCGACACTCGCGGTCGTCGACGCGGATCTGATGATGAGCGTCCCGCCTGATTTCACCGCGTATCAGGGCATGGACACCTTTTATCACGCGGCGGAGAGCGTCATCAACAAAAACGCGCATCCGATGAGTGACATGTTCGCGCTGAAAACGATCGAGCTGGTCGCGCAGAACCTGCCGAAGGCCTGCCGTGACGGCAGTGACCGGGACGCGCGCGCCAACATGGCTCTCGCGAACACGCTCGCCGGCTACTATATGATCTGCACGTCCCAGCACACGATGGAGCACGTCATGGGGAGCTTCCACCCGGACCTCGTCCACGGCGCCGGCCTCATCATGATTTCTCATGAGTACTTCGACTTTTTCGCCGAGAGAAAAGCCGCCGAGGATCCGATGATCCGGATGGCAAAGGCGATGGGCGTAGAAAACGCATCGTCCGGCAAGGACTTCATCCGCGCGCTCGACGATCTGATCGCCGCAGTCGGCTGTGCGGATCTCAAGATGAGCGACGCGGGCATCACAAAGGAGGAGCTGAAGCAGTACCCGGCGATGGTCCATCAGGTCATGGGCGGAGACATCACCGCGGATCCGCTCCCGCTGTCCGATGAGGATTATCTGACGATCTACGAGCGGTCTTACCGGTAGTGAGCATCCGGCCAGACTCAGCACCGATCGTTCATAAGTTTCAGGATGCGCCGCGCCGGCAGGTTCCGGCCGATGCATCCTTTTTTCCAATCAAAAAGAAAGCGAGGCACAGAATGACAGAAATGGAAAAACTGATGGCAGGCGAACCGTACCATTTTCTCGACCCCGAGGTCGCCGCGCGCAAGGAGGGCGCCGTGATCCTCTGCCGGAAGTTCAATGATCTGGACCCGCTCGACCATGACGGCCAGCTGGAGGTCCTGGATGAACTCCTCGGATCTCACGGGAAAAACCTGAACATGCAGCAGGGCTTCCACTGCGATTACGGAAAAAACATTCACGTCGGCGATGACTTCCTGACGAATTACAACGTCACGATCCTGGACATCGCTCCGGTCACGGTCGGCGACTACTGCATGATCGGCCCGAACACGCTGATCACGACGGTCGGCCACCCGCTGGATGCGGCCGGACGCAGGGAGCGCATCGGAATCTGCGAACCGGTCGTGATCGGGGACGACGTATGGATCGGTGGGAATGTCTCGATCATGCCCGGCGTCCACATCGGGAACAACGTCGTCATCGCAGCCGGCGCGATCGTCACAAAAGACATCCCGGACAACTGCGTCGCCGGCGGCATCCCCGCAAAGAAAATCAAGGATCTGTAGCAGCGGTGCGAGGCAGCAGGACTCCTCGCACTGCTTTTCGTCGCGTAACAATTCGAAAAAATCTCTCAGCATTTTGTACAAAATATAAATTTGGCTTGACAATTAGCATACTAACAGTTATCATGCTAATATATTAACAAGCATAACCAACCCTGTAACATATCGAAAGGAGACAAAATGCTGACTACCTTTAAAGCAACATCCGTAAAAACAGAGCAGAGCCTCCAGGTGGAATCCGAGGCTCGCACTTTCAAAATCACCATGGACGAACCGAAGGAAATGGGCGGAACGGACACCGGAATGAACCCGGTCGAAGCCGTTCTCTGTGCGTTCGGTGCCTGCCAGTCCATCGTCTGCGCTGCTTTCGCCAAGGCGCAGGGTTTCCAGTACGATAAACTCTGGGTCGACGTCGAGGGAGATCTTGACACCGCCGGAATGAAGGGCGCCAAGGGAGTCCGCCCGGGCTTCTCTGAAGTCCGCTACACCCTGCACTTCAAGACCGACGAGCCGCAGGAAAAGGTCGACGCGTTCGCAGACTTCATGGCGGATCACTGCCCGGTCGGCGACATCATCGCAAACCCGGTCAAGGTCGTCCGCACCGCCGCCGTCAAAGAGTAACAACAGCAGGGCTCAATGAGAAGGCACGCCTGGTGACTACCTCCTTTTTTCGCAGACATGCGTTCACACGATGCGTGCCTCCGAGCCCAATATAATTTAATTCGTTTGATCGCTCCTTCCGCGATGTAACGAAATGCCTCTGGCAAACGACGCACTGCCTGTGCGCCCGCCAGAGGCACTATTTTTTAAGATCTGCTATATCAATTGCATACTCTGGCAAAAGGTTCCGTCGCGCAATTTAACAGAATGTCGCGATCCGATCCAGTTCCGCCTGTTCGGAAGCCTCGCACGCCTCTTTTTTCCGGATGTTCTCCGGATCCTTCAGCGCGGCTTCCTTCACGGCCGCCGCAACGTTTTTGACGACGTCCGGGTTGAACCCGTCCGGAAGGACGTAATCCGCCCGCAGCT
>JBMNVA010000009.1:0-93618 GCA_050946555.1 Anaerovoracaceae bacterium
CATCCCGCACAACCGGTTCCTCACCCGGGAGATCGACGCCGACACGGCGATCGAGAGCTTCATTGAACGAAATCTCGGGATGCACGAGCTCGACGCACGGGCGGAAGCAAGCCGCTGCCTGCGTTGTAACAGGAGGGAGGAATAGAGATGGCAGATATCACATTGACAATCAACGGAGTAGAATGCAAGGCTCCGGAAGGGAGCACGATCCTCCAGGCAGCGCGGAAAAACGGGATCCATATCCCGACGCTCTGCTACCTGGAAGGTATCCATCAGTACGGCGCGTGCCGGATCTGCCTGGTCGAGCAGCTGCAGCCGCCGGCCAAAAACCTTCAGGCATCCTGCATGGTCGAGGCAAAAGAAGGCATGGTCATTTCGACGAACAGCGAGCGGGTCCGCCGCGCGCGGATCGCGATGTATGAGCTCCTGATTTCGAATCACGAAAAAGCCTGCCTCAGCTGCAGCCGCAACCAGAGCTGCGAGCTCCAGGCCCTCGGGAACGAACTCGGCATCGACGAGGTCGAATACGAAGGAGAACGGATCCACTATCCGGTGGACATCAGCGAATCCCTGACCCGCGACGCGAACAAATGTATCCTCTGCAGGCGCTGCGTCAGCGTCTGCCAGAACATCCAGACGACCGCGATCCTTTCTGCGGAAAACCGCGGGTTCAATACCGTCATCAGTCCGGCGTTCGGACTGCCGATCGGGAGTACCGCCTGCACATTCTGCGGGCAGTGCAGTGTCGTCTGTCCGGTCGGTGCTCTCCGGGAGACCAGCCATAAAGAGCGGGTCTTCGAAGCGCTCCGGGATCCGAATAAATACGTCGTCGCGCAGCCGGCACCGGCCGTCCGGGTCGGGATCGGCGAGGCATTCGGCCTCCCGGCAGGATCCTGCGAGACCGGAAGGCTCGCGGCCGCACTCCGCCGGATGGGATTCGATGACGTCTTTGACACGAACTGGGGTGCCGACCTGACGATCATGGAAGAAGGGACCGAATTCCTGGAACGCTTCAAGAGCGTGCTGTCCGGCGGCGACGCCGTCCTTCCGATGATGACGTCCTGTTCGCCGGGATGGATCAAGTTCATCGAGAGCGAATTCCCGGATCAGCTCGCGCACCTTTCGACCTGCAAATCGCCGCATGAGATGTTCGGCGCGGTCGTCAAAAGCTATTACGCGAAAAAGATCGGCAAAAAACCGGAAGATATGTACGTTGTCTCCATCATGCCGTGCACGGCCAAGAAGACCGAATGCGCCCGTCCGGAACTCATGAACGACGGCGTCCCGAACGTCGACGCCGTGCTCACGGTCCGCGAAGCGGCGGATATGATGCGCACGATGGGGATCGATTTCCTGAAGCTCCCGGAAGAAGACTTCGACGCGCCGCTCGGAAATTCCACCGGCGCGGCCGACATCTTCGGACTGACGGGCGGCGTCATGGAGGCGGCGCTCCGCACCGTTTACGAGATCGTAACCGGCAGAGAGCTTCCGTTCCCGGATCTTCACGTGTCACCGATCGTCGGACTGGATCAGGTCAAAGAAGCGACCATTAAGCTGGAAAACGTCCTTCCGGAGTGGAAGGCAGCGGAAGGCTTCGAAGTGAAGATCGCAGTCACGAGCGGCTTCGCCGGCGCCAGGAAACTCCTGAAGCAGATCGAAGCCGGGACGTCACCGTATCATTTCATCGAGGTCATGGGCTGTCCGGGCGGCTGCATCGCCGGCGGCGGCCAGCCGCGGCCGAAAGAAGACATCCGGATCGTCCGCGAAAAACGGCTGGAAGCGCTGTACAAAGAAGACGAAGGAAAGAAATATCGGAAGTCGCATGAGAACCCGTCGCTCCTCGCGTTCTATAATGAGTGGGGCGGACCGGGCTGCGAGGCTTCGCACGAATACCTGCACACGCACTATGTGAAGCGCGGGAAGTTCAACGAGCTGACCGATGAGACTTTTGTCGTCGAACCGTCGAAAGCGGCGAACAGTTAAGAAATGTCGAAACAGATCTTTCAGGGGACCCGGACAGGGTCCCTTTTTCGGTGCAGAATGGACGCGGGTTGCAATATTCCGAATAATACTATTTTGAAAACAAAGAAGGAAGCGCGGCGCGGCAAAAATTTACAAAGGGAAAAAATCGTCGGAGGAGAAGTTTTTTCGAAAAGAAAAGATCATACATCATCTAGTACAAAATTTCGGGAGAAACGGGGCTGTTCCACCAATTGTGACAATTTTTTCAGAGTGTTTTTTCCCTCACACAATTTACACGCCGTTTTCAGGTCATGATCGGTGTGCGTTCGTTTGCCGAAATTGTTCATTTTTCAACACATTAAGCCGCACAAAATCGAGATTGATTAAAAATTAACTATTGAATATCGTGAACTTTAAGGTTATAATGAGGGCGTATGGCAGAAAAGTTCAATTTATGTTTTAAGGAGGCAAAAATGGGACTTGTTAATTATGAGCAGAAGGGTGCAATCGGATACGTAACGATCAATCGTCCGGAAGCTCTGAACGCGTTGAATACGAACGTGATCAACGAGCTCAGAAAGACTTTCGAAGACATCGATCAGGATACCGTGAGATGCATCATTCTTACCGGTGCCGGAGACAAATCCTTTGTAGCGGGCGCAGATATCACCGAGATGGTGAACCTGACTGCCCAGGAAGGTGAGAAGTTCGGCAAGAACGGGAACGACTGCTTCCGTATGATCGAGAATTTCCCGATCCCGGTGATCGCCAAGGTCCAGGGTTATGCACTCGGCGGAGGCTGCGAGCTTTCGATGGCGTGCGACATCCGGATCGCTTCGGAAAAGGCCGTTTTCGGACAGCCTGAGACCGGACTCGGTGTTACTCCTGGATTCGGCGGAACGCAGAGACTTCCGAGAATCGTGGGCGCAGCGGTTGCGAAACAGCTGCTTTACACAGCGAAGAACATCCACGCGGATGAAGCGTACCGGATCGGTCTGGTGAATGCGGTCTATCCGGCGGATCAGCTCGATGAAGAAGTCGAGAAGCTGGCTCAGAGAATCGCAAAGAACGCGCCGATCGCAGTTCGCGCGTGCAAGACCTGCGTCAATGAAGGACTTGAAGTCCCTATGGACAAAGCGATCACGATCGAAGAGAAGATCTTCGGATCCACGTTCGCAACAGAAGACCAGTCGGAAGGCATGGGCGCTTTCGTTGAGAAGCGGAAAGAGAAAACCTTCAAGAACAAATAATTGATTACGATGTAAATTGTAATATATATTTATTGTTTCACGTCTAAATTTTTTTACATATGGAAGGAGTAAAAAATGAGTGAAAAGAATAAGAGAGATGTAGTAGTAGTCGCAACTGCTCGTACACCGTTCGGTAAATTCGGCGGCGGCCTGAAGAGCCTGACTGCTCCACAGCTTGGTGGACTCGCAATCGCAGAAGTTCTGAAGAGAGCCGGCATCAAGGGCGATATCGTTGACGAAGTCATCTACGGTACCGTTATCGCAGCTGGCCAGGGCCAGGTTCCGGCTCGTCAGGCTTCCGAAAACGGCGGAATCCCTTGCGAAGTTCCTTGCCTCACGATCAACAAGGTCTGCGGATCTGCTCTGAAGGCAGTTACACTGGGCGCTCAGCTGATCAAGCTCGGCGATGCGGATGTCATCGTTGCCGGCGGTATGGAAAGCATGTCCAACGCTCCGTATCTTTCGAGAGATACCAGATGGGGCGGAAGAATGTTCGATAAGAAACTGGTCGACTCCATGGTCCATGATGGTCTGTGGTGCCCGCAGTACGACGTCCACATGGCAGTCCATGGCGGAAAAGTCGCTCTGGAATATGGCGTAAGCCGTGAAATGCAGGATAAGTTCGCGGAACGTTCCCAGAAGAGATGGGCGAAGGCTGAAGCGGATCACTTCTTCGATGAAGAGAGATTCCCGGTCGAAGTCAAGGGCAAGAAGGGCAAAGTCTCCATCGTCGACAAGGATGAGGCTCCTCGTCCGGAAACGACTTTCGAAGTTCTGCAGACACTGCCGCCGATCTTCGACAAGAACAACACTGTTACCGCTGGTAACGCTCCTGGAACGAACGACGGTGCTTCCGCAGTCGTTATCATGAGCAGAGAAAAGGCAGAAGCGCTCGGCGCTCCGATCCAGGCTGTCATCAAAGATTACTCCCAGGCTGCAAGAGATGCTCAGTACATCGCTACCGTCCCTGGTCTGGCAATCAAGAAGATCCTGGAGAAGAACAACCTGACACTGGATTACTTCGATCTGATCGAGATCAACGAAGCATTCGCAGCGGTTCCGCTGGTTTCCTCTCTTGGAATCCTGAAGATGACTCCGGAAGAAGTCGACGCGAAAGTCAACGTCAACGGCGGCGCGGTTGCCGTCGGTCACCCGATCGGTGCTACCGGTGCCCGTATCCTGATGACGCTGATCAACGAGCTGAGAAGAGAAGGAAAGAAGACCGGCATCTGCGCGATCTGCTCCGGTATGGCGCAGGGCGATGCTTGCTGGATCGAACTCGAGTAGTTCGAATCTCTTCAAGATTCATTAAAACCTGTTATGGATGTCCGGCCGGGAGAAGAATGCCCGGTCCAGACAGATATAGAAGGAAAGGAATTAGCTATGGCAATCAATACTGTAATGGTAATCGGCGCAGGCCAGATGGGCGGAGGAATCGCTCAGGTTTTCGCATCCTATGGTAAAAAGGTCTATATGAACGATATCGCTCAGGAGTTCATCGACAACCGTATGGCATTCATCGAGAAACTGCTGACGAAGAACGTTTCCAAGGGCAAGATCACGGAAGAGCAGAAGGCGGCAACGCTGGCGAACCTGATCCCGACTCTGGACAAGAATGACGCGAAGGACTGCGACCTCGTCGTTGAAGCAGCGATCGAGAACATGGAGATCAAAGCGAAGACGTTTGAAGAGCTCGACGCGATCTGCAAGCCGGAATGCATCCTGGCGACAAACACTTCGTCCCTGCCGATCACATCGATCGCAGCACACACGAAGAGACCGGAAAAGGTCATCGGAATGCACTTCATGAACCCGGTACCGGTCATGAAGCTCGTCGAAGTTATCCGCGGCATCGCGACTTCGGATGAGACTTATCAGGTCATCAAGGCCGCTTCGGAAGAGATCGGAAAAGTTCCTGTCGAAGTTAAGGACGTTCCGGGATTCGTTTCCAACCGTGTCCTGCAGATGATGATCAACGAAGCGATTTACTGCGTCTATGAAGGCGTTGCGACTCCGGAAGCGATCGATACCGTTATGAAGCTCGGAATGAACCACCCGATGGGACCGCTGCAGCTGGCAGACTTCATCGGACTGGACACCGTTCTGAACATCATGAACGTTCTGTATGATGGCTATGCGGACTGCAAGTATCGTCCTTGCCCGCTGCTCCGTCAGTATGTCAATGCCGGATGGCTTGGCAAGAAGAGCGGCAAAGGTTTCTACGATTATAACTAATTGAGAATGGCATGGCCTGAAGCAGAATCTGAAGAACATCAGCCAGAATAACTATGAAGTGATCCGGCGGGAGTCTTCTCCCGCTGGGTTCTTTAAGCAGGGATGCTCCGAGGGGGTGCTTCACCGGTCATTCAAGATTTGTTATGCAGTCAACTAAGGAGAAATGTCAAAAATGGATGATCCAAAAAAACTGTATCAGCAGAAATTAATGACTCCAGACCAGATTGCCGATCAGATCCAGGACGGATGGAGACTCTGCACCGACCTCGCTGCGGCAATCCCGACCGCGATCGTTAAGGCGCTTGCGAAGCGCCTCGAAGCCGGCGGCGTGAAGGACGTCTATCTCGATACATCGCTGGATATCGGGCAGTACAGCTGCTTTACAGACGAAGTCCTGAAGAACCTGACACCGGTCACCTGGTTCTCCGGCAAAGAGCTGGCGAACGAAGTCAACCGCGGTCAGGCGGATGCTCTCCCATGCTACTATCGCGACATGCCTCAGCTGCATGAGAAGTTCTTCGATACCGACGCGCTGATCGCGAACGTATCCCCGATGGACAAGCACGGATACTTCTCGACCGGGACCAGCGCTTCCTACAGCCAGGTGGTCGCTGACAAGGCGAAGCACATCTATCTGGAAGTGAACCCGGGGATGCCGAGAGTGGCTTCCGGCCCGATGATCCATATCAGTCAGGTCACCGGCGTCTGCGAGAGTACAGAGCCGATGCCGATTCTGCCGAAGACAAAGATCGACGACGTCAGCAAGACGATCGGCGGCATCATGGCAGAAGAAGTTCCGAACGGAGCAACGATCCAGATGGGGATCGGAGCCGTTCCGGAAGCGTTCGGTCTGGCGCTTCTCGACAAGCGGGATCTCGGGATCCACACCGAGCTGTTTACGGACAGCATGGTCGAAATGATCGAGAAGGGAGCCGTCACGAACATGGAGAAGCCGATGTATCGCGGCCGTTCTGTCGCGACACTGGCGTTCGGTTCTCAGAGAGTCTATGACTACATGGACGACAACCCGGCGTTTGTGATGCTTCCGGTCAGTTTCGTCAATGATCCTGCCGTCATCGCGCAGCACCCGAATTTCATTTCGGTCAACGCGGCGCTGGAAGTCGATTTTTACGGTCAGGTCTGCGCGGAATCCCTCGGGACGAAGCACATCTCCGGCACCGGCGGTCAGGCCGACTATGTCCGCGGCGCGACACAGTCCAAGGGCGGAAAGAGCTTCATCGCGTTCCCGTCCACGGCGGCACACGGCAAAGTCAGCAGGATCAAATCGACGCTGTCCCCTGGAGCGATCGTTTCGACTCATAAGAACGACGTGGACAACATCGTCACGGAATACGGCATTGCGCCGCTCAGAGGAAGAACGCTCTCCCAGAGAGTCAAGAACCTCATCGCGATCGCGCATCCTGATTTCAGAGATCAGCTGAGATTCGAAGCGAAGAAAGAGAACATCCTGATTTAACTCGGTCAGAAATGGTCGGTTAATATAGTCTCTCGCAAGGGAGGCGCATACGCTGATTTTAGTTTCAGGCATGGAGGAAAATTATGTTTGAACTGACAAATGAACAGAAATTGCTCGTTAAGATGGTTCGAGAGTTCGCTGAGACGGAACTCGATCCAATCGCCGACGAAGTAGACAAGGAAGGCCGCATCCCGGAATCGACCTACAAGCAGATGGGAGAGCTCGGACTTCTTGGTCTGAATGTGCCGAAAGAGTACGGCGGCGCAGGTATGAGTGATGTCAACAAAGTGCTGGCGATCATCGAAGTCGCGAAGCACTGCGCGAGCACCGCGGAGATGTTCTCCGTACAGCTGCTCGTCAACTACATCATCAATACTCACGGTAACGAAGAGCAGAAGAAAAAGTACCTGGGCATGGTCCGCGAAGGACACGTTGGTGCGTTCGCACTGACTGAGCCGGCTGCAGGAACCGACGCCGGCGGTATGGAAACGACCGCTGTCAAGGAAGGCGACTACTGGGTACTGAACGGCTCCAAGGTCTTCATTTCCAACATGGGACCTCACGAAGGCGCTTTTGCTATCGTATTCGCACTCACTGACAAAAAGAAAAAGACCCACGGTGGTGTCACCGCGTTCCTGGTCGACCGTGGAACACCGGGATTCACCCTTGGTAAACTTGAGGATAAGATGGGTATCCGCGGAGCAGCGGTATCCGAGCTGATCTTCCAGGACTGCAAGGTTCCGGAAAGCCAGGTCCTCGGCGAAGTCGGATTCGGCTTCCACGTCGCGATGTCCGGTCTGGACAGCGGACGTATCGGTATCGCTTCCCAGGCTGTCGGCGAAGCGAAGGGTGCTTTTGAAGAAGCTCTCAACTACTCCAAGCAGCGTTCGCAGTTCGGAAGACCGATCTCCAAGAACCAGGGCCTGCAGTGGTACCTCGCTGAGATGGCGACGAAGATCGAAGCCGCTGAGCTGCTTGCTCTCAAGGCTGCGGATCTCCGTGACCAGGGTGACGAAAACTCTGGAAAGAACTGCTCCATGGCGAAGTTATATGCTGCGGAAATGGCGAACTGGGTCGCCGGTAAGGCAGTCCAGATCCACGGCGGTTATGGATTCATGACCGACTATAAGGTCGAAAGAATTTACAGAGACGCAAGGATCCTTACGATTTATGAAGGTACTTCTGAAGTTCAGAAGATCGTCATCTCGAGAGCACTGCTTAAGTAAGTCAGGAGGATATTTAAAATGAAAGCAATTGTTTGCGTAAAGCAGGTTCCGGACACATCCGGAGTCGTAGCGGTCAAAGAAGACGGGACGATGGACCGTGCCGCTATGGACACAATTACGAACCACGATGACCTCGCTGCAGTGGAAGCGGCCCTTCAGCTGAAGGACAAGACCGGCTGCAAGGTAATCGTTGTTTCCATGGGACCGGCACCGGCAAGAGGAATGCTGCGTGAGCTGCTCGCAATGGGCGCAGACGAAGCAGTCCTGATTTCTGCCCGTGAATTCGGCGGATCGGATACTTATGCTACATCTCAGATCATCGCGTCCGCGATCCAGAAGATCGGTCTGGACGATGATGACATCGTCTTCTGCGGACGGCAGGCGATCGATGGAGATACCGCACAGGTTGGACCGCAGATCGCGGAAAAACTCGGAATCCCGCAGATCACTTATGCTGCGGACATCCAGATCAATGGAAAGAAAGTCACAGTTAAGCGCCTGCTCGAGGATGGGCACATGATGCTGACGACAGAGACTCCTTGCCTGATCACCTGCGTCAAGGAGCTGAACAAGCCTCGTTACATGAGCCTCTATGGCATCAACGACTGCTATTCGATGCCGCTCGAGACATATGACTATGAGACGCTGAAAGATGAGCCGCTGATGGATCTCAACATGATCGGACTGTTTGGTTCTCCGACGAACGTATATAAATCCTTCTCACCACCGCCAAAAGGTGAAGTGCAGATGATCGAGGGCAATGACAAGAAGGCCTGCCAGCACCTGGCCGACATCCTCGCTGAGAAGCATATTATCTAGCAATTGAAAGGAGAAAATTGCAATGGCAGAATTCAAAAATTTCGATCCGACAGCCACGGATGACTTCAAAGATGGTGTATGGGTGTTCTGCGAACAGCGTAACGGTGAGATCCAGTCCATCAGCCACCAGCTTCTGAGTGAAGGCCGCAAGCTGGCAAACGAGCTGGATGCTCAGCTCTGCGGTGTCGTTCTTGGTTCTGGAATCGATGAGAAGCAGATCAAAAATCTGGGCGGATATGGTGCAGATAAAGTTTACAATATCGACCATGAACTTCTGAAAGACTACACGACGGACGCATATGCCAAAGCGCTCTGCGACCTCATTGCTGAGAAGAAGCCGTCGATCGTACTCTATGGTGCGACGAACATCGGCCGTGACCTGGCCCCTCGCTGCGCTGCGAGACTGCGCACAGGTCTGACCGCGGACTGCACACACCTGGATATCGATGTTGAGAAGTACAAGGCGTTCCTGAAGACGACTTCTACGATCGATGTCGACAACACGAAGTTTGAAAACACGACGAACCTGAAGATGACCCGTCCGGCATTCGGCGGCCATCTGATGGCGACCATCATCTGCCCGAAGTATCGTCCGCAGATGTCCACCGTACGCCCGGGCGTTATGGAGACACAGCCGTTCGATCAGGCAGGTGCTGACAAGACTGTGATCGAGCCGATCCAGGCGGAAATCAGCAAGGACGACATCCACGTTCATATCGACTCCATCGAAAAGGCTGCCCGCAAGATGGTAGACCTGATCGGTGCGGACGTCATCGTTTCCGTCGGCCGTGGTATCAGCAAGGACCCGGAACTTGGCGTCAAGATCGCAGAAGAACTCGCAGACACACTGGGCGGCGTTGTCGGTTCGTCCCGTGCAGCGGTTGATGCCGGATACATGACTCAGGACCACCAGGTCGGTCAGACCGGAAAGACCGTTCACCCGAACATTTACATCGCGCTCGGTATCTCCGGAGCGATCCAGCACAAAGCCGGAATGCAGGATTCGGAATGCATCATCGCGGTCAACAAGAACCCGGATGCTCCGATCTTCGAAGTCGCGACCTATGGTATCGTCGGTGACCTGTTCCAGGTCGGCCCGATGCTGAACGAAGCGATCCAGGAGAAACTCGCAGAAAAGGATAAATAGTCTGGGAGCCTGTGAAAGAAACAAAAAGCCGCCTCGGAATTTTCCGGGGCGGTTTTGCTGTATCTGGAATTCGTAGGTTTTGAAATACGTCAGGCGAATACTTCTGTCAGTCTGGCGAATCCTTTTGCCTAAAAGAGGTCGTAGTGGTCCTCTAGAACAAGTAGTACTGATTCCCCTGCGGCTCCGTGAAATGCGCCCTTAGATAGGCGTGGTGTGAAAGCAGATCCGGATCGTCGAAGTACTTCGCGCCTTCCGGACAGGATTTGATGCAGGCCTGACATTTGATGCAGATCCTTTTGACATCCTTGACATTTTCGCGGTCGATCGATCCCATCGGGCAGACGCTTGCGCAGGTCCCGCAGTTCGTGCAGCGTTCCGGGTCCGTGACCGGTTTTGCCTTCAGGAACTTCGCAGGCGTCCCGTCCTCCTTCAGCGGAGTGTAATACGGACCTGGCGGCATTTCGCCGTCCACCGTCGGGAAGCCGAGATCCTTGTTCTTGCTGATCTCCGAAAGGCGGTCCGCAGTATGGCGTCCGAGCGTTTTCGCGCCGCGGAGGTCTTTTTCGTTCGGGCGGCCGGTCCCGAGCTCCGGTACCATGCAGTGCTCTGCGACAAATGCACCGGCTCCTGCGATCCGAAAGCCTCCCATCATCAGCTCGAGCGTCAGTTCCGAAAGTGCGTCCCCGAACGAGCGGTTCCCGAACGTGACGACCGGGAGCGCGAACGCGAGATCCCCTTTGACCTTTTCATGGACAAAAGGAAGGATCTTGTTCGGGACGCGTCCGGCGTAGACCGGGAGGCCGATGACCAGAAGTTCGTGCTTCCCGCTTGTGATCTCGTTTTCCCGGGCAGCAGGGAGCGTGAAGTCGATCGTTTTGAGCGGTGCGCCGAGCCGTTCGGCGGCGGAATCGGCGACGGCCTGTACGATCTTCCGGGTGTTTCCGGTCGGGCTGAACCAGGCGGCGGTTATTTTCTTGATTTTCATAAGGTTCCTCCAGGAGCCCCGGGGTCCGGGGCAGAATATTCTTTTTCCATTATATGCGATGAGGTGCGTGCTCTGCAAGAGAGGGCTTCTCAAATCACGAAACTCAGAAAGGTGCGCTCTCCGAAAACTAGTGCTTTTCGAATCCGAAAAACTCAGGCTGGAACTTCCTGGAGTCTGATGTTATAATTCTGAACGAGGAGTTACAATGAGAAGCGAAAAATACATTAAGAAAGACCAGAAGAAGAAAAAAAGAACCGGGATCCTGTACCGGATCGTGATGCTGATCCTGATCATCATCATCGCGTTTTGTCTGTACAAAATCATCCCGACGCTCTACGGATACTATCAGGGGACGCATACCTATCACGAGATTGAGAAGATCGCCGGCACGGACAAGGATGAGATCGGCATCAACTGGCAGAAGCTGCATCGCAAGTACAAGAACGTGAAGGCGTGGATCTACAGCAAGGACACGGTGATCAACTACCCGGTCGTGCAGGGAGACGACAATTCCTATTATCTGACGCACCTCGTGAACGGCGAGTATAACGTGAAGGGGAGCATCTTCATCGACTACCGCAACAAGCGGCCGTTCAAGGACTTCATGACCATCATCTACGGCCACCACATGCACGACGGCAGTATGTTCTGCTCGCTCAAGAATTACCGCGAGAAGGATTATTACAAAAAGCACAAGACGATGCGCCTGTACACGCCGGACGCGAAGTATCAGCTCCAGATCTTCGGCGTCGTGACGATCCCGTCGACTGACAAGCACTATAAATTCAGCTTTACGGAGTCGGAAAAAGGAGACTATCTCCGCTGGATCGAACGGAACACGGAGCTCGATACGGAGGTTCCGGTGTCGACGGATGACAAGATCGTGATGCTGAGCACCTGCACCTACGAGTTCGATGAGGCCCGCCTGGTTGTCTTCGCGAAGATGAATGAGGTGAACAGTTTCGAGTAGCCGCACCGCGGGAGGATACCGGATAGACAAAAAAGAACAGGGAGCGCGCCATGCCCGGCGGCTCCCTTCGTTGATTTTTTGGGTGAGATCAGCTGTTCGGCAGCGTCTTCATCGCTTCCAGCGTCTCATTCAGGAGATCGTTCAGATCCCAGCCGAGCATCTCCGCACCCTGCTCGATGACGTCGCGGCTGCAGCCGGCGGCGAAGTTCTTCGATTTGTATTTTTTCTTCAGGGATTTTAGCGTCATGTCCTTGCAGCTTTTGGACGGGCGGATCACAGCCGCCGCGTTGATGATGCCGGTGAGCTCATCCGTCGCGAACAGCACTTTTTCCATCTCATGCTCCGGCTTGACGTCAACAGTCAGACCGTAGCCGTGCGAGCAGACCGCGTGGATCGTGCGCTCGTCGACGCCCGCCTCGCGAAGGAGCTCCGGCGCCTTCTTGCAGTGCTCTTCCGGCCACATCTCAAAATCGATGTCGTGCAGGATCCCGACGTTTTCCCAGAAATCCGCCTCGTCACCGTAGCCGAGCTTTTCAGCAAAATACCGCATGACGCCGCCGACCGTTTCCGCGTGAAGGATGTGGAAATCCTCTTTGTTATACTTTTTGACCAGTTCCAGTGCTTCGTCTCTTGTCATTCCCTACCTCCTTTTTTCTTCGGGTCAACAAAGGAAAATTCCTGCCTGCCGGTCTGCGGCAGCCAGGGATCTTCCCATGCGTGTGATTCAATCTATTGATTCTGGACTGCCCGCCCCGCCCGGTCGAAACGGTCAGGGCAGGCAGAGAAGACCATGGGTTATTGTTTTTTGTTCTGTTCCAGTTCGCGCTGCGCCATTTCCGCCTTCTGCGCCAGGCGCTCTTCCTTCGACGGGAGCTGGGAGATCACGACCGCGGTGAAGATCATCGCGCAGCCGATCAGCTCGTGGATCGACATCCGCTCCGAAAGCAGGATCGCACCGAAGATCGCGGAGAACACGGACTCGAGGCACAGGATCAGGCTCGCTTCCGCCGGATCCGCGTTTTTCTGTGCGACGATCTGGAGCGTGTATCCGATCGCGCAGGAGCCGACGCCGCCGTAGACGATCGGGAGCCACGCGTACAGGATGTCATGCAGGTTCGGGTTCTCCCAGATGAACATGCCGATGATCGCGAGGCCGCCGGCGACCAGGAACTGGATGCAGCTGATCTTCGGGCCGTTGCACTTCGGCGAGAAGTGGTCGATGACCATGATGTGGACGGCGAATGCGAACGCGCAGAGCAGCACGAAGAAATCGCCGGTCTGAAGCCGCATCGACTGTCCGAACATCGTCAGCATGTACAGGCCGAACGCGCCGAGCACGACGCAGAACCAGATGATCGGCCGGACCTTTTTCCCGATGAGGATCGAAAGGATCGGGACGAGGACCGCGTAGAGCGAGGTGATGAATCCCGCCTTGCCGGCTGTCGTGAAGTTGATGCCGTACTGCTGGAGCATCGAAGCCGCGAACAGCGCGAGCCCGCAGCAGACGCCGCCGATGAGGTCCATCCGGTTCTGGGCTTTCAGCTCCTCGTCTGTCTTACCGTCGTACAGGCCGGCCGCCTTGTCTTTTTTGATGAGAAAAAGAACGACCGGGATCAGGACCAGTCCCCCGAGGAATGTCCGGATGCCGTTGTAGGTGAACGCGCCGAGGACGCCGCCGGTTTTCTGAGCAACGAACGAAGCACCCCAGACAAGCGCGGTCAGGAGGAGCAGCATGTTGCTCTGCATTTTCTTGCTCATAGTCAGTCCTTTCTTATGCGGGCGGTGCCCGCCGGTTCTTTCTTTTTTCGTGTTACATAAATTATAGGGCAGGGCGGGCTTCGATTCAATTCGGCGCGGGTTTTTTTTCAAATAAAAATATGATAATATGTTTGTGTTATAAACAAAAATTGTGAATTTTTATGAAACGACATTTTGTCAGAAGGAGAACCATGACGCTCAACGAAAAAGAGAAAGAACTCCAGAAGCGGATCCAATCGATCGGCCCGACGGACAAAGAAGCAGAAGCGGCAGCGGAGGCGCGTCAGGCGCAGCTGATGAAGGTGCCGGGCAGCCTCGGCACGCTGGAAGACATTTCGATCCGCCTTGCGGGGATCACCGGAAAGGCGACCGGAAATGACCTGACGAAACAGTGTATTGCGATTTTCTGCGCGGACAACGGAGTCGTGGCGGAAGGCGTCGCGGTGGCGCCGCAGGAGGTGACGCTGAAGCAGACGATGAATTTCCCGCGGCGGATCACGGGGGTGAGCTCGCAGGCATCGTATTTCGGGATCGACCTCCTCGTCGTCGATGTCGGCGTGAAGCTTCCGATCCCGAAGGAAGCCTATACCGATTCTATGCTCGATGCTGACGGGAAGATCTCTGTTCCGATCGTGAACCGGCGGCTCGCAGACGGCACCCGGGACCTCGCGATCGAGCCGGCGATGACAAGGGAGCAGGCTGTCGACGCGATGCTGATCGGTTTTGAAGCGGCGGACGCGATGGCGAAGGCCGGGATCCGGCTCGCCGGGATCGGAGAGATGGGGATCGGGAACACAACGACGAGCTCCGCGATCCTGTGCGCGCTGACCGGGATCCCTTCGGACCGGCTCGTCGGCCGGGGCGGCGGCCTGAACAACGAAGGGCTCGCGGCGAAGATCCGGATCGTCGGCGAGGCGGGAAAGCGCTGCAGCGGCATGGAACCGCTGGAGATCCTGCGGAATGTCGGCGGGTTCGACCTCGCGGCGATGACGGCCGCATATCTCGGTCTGGCGTCGCACCACATCCCGGTCGTGATCGACGGGTTCATCTCCGTTGCGGCGGCATGCCTCGCGCAGGCGTTCAACCCGGAGGTGACAGGCTATCTGTTCGCGTCCCACATTTCGACGGAGATCGGATATAAAGCGGCGATCGAAAAGCTCGGCTTGAAGCCGATGTTCGACCTCGGCATGCGGCTCGGCGAAGGCAGCGGATGCCCGGTCGCGTTCAAAACGATCGAAGCGGCAGGGGCGGTCATCGACCGCATGAAGACGTTTGATGAATGCGCGCTGGATACAGGCTACATGGAAGAAGTCAATCGGGAGAATTTCTACTGATGAACGTTTTTATCAGCGGGGGCTGCAAGAACGGGAAATCGATGCACGCGCAGCGACTCGCGAAGGAGATGGCGGAAAAAGTCGGAAAGCCGCTTTATTACGTCGCGACGATGATCCCGCGCGATGAAGAGGACCGCGCCCGGATCCGCCGTCATATCGCGGACCGGGAAGGCTGGGGATTTCAGACGCTGGAATGCGGTACGGAGATTCTGTCCCTTCTGGACCGGCCGGAGGTGGATGCGGACGGCGTGTTTCTTTTTGACAGTGTGACCGCCCTGCTTTCGAATGAGATGTTCCGGGAGGACGGGAGTGTCGACCGGCGGGCGCCGGAGCGGGTCCGGCAGGATCTCGCAGCGTTCGCCCGCAGGACGGGGAGCACTGTCTTCGTGTCGGACTATATTTATTCGGATGCGCGGACGTTTGATGAACTGACGGAGGTGTACCGGAGAGGGCTCGCGGCCTGTGACCGGGAGCTGGCGAAAGTCTGCGATCAGGTGCTGGAGGTGTCCTTCAGCATGGTGCGGGTCTGGAAGGGCCCGGAACTCGCAGAAGGGTCGGAAGCGGTTTCGGCCGCCGGCGCAGGAGAAATGCCGGGCCGAAGCGCGGGATTGGAAGAAGGCGCGGATCAAACGGAGACTGCCGGCGTTGATGCTGACGCGGCTCAAAAAAAGCCTGCCGGTGCGAAAGGCAGGGCAGGCCGCGGGATCTTCGCCGGCGCGAAAGATAAGGCGGCCCGTCGGAAGACCGCCGGCGCGAAAGACAAGGCAGCCCGCCGGAAAACCGCCGGAGCAAAAAAGAAGGAAGGCCGGAGCGCCGATCCCGCATCGGCTGCGGAAGAGCGATCCGAAGGCGCGGAGCACCATGTGCTTCGCGATCTCGTCACCGCGTTTTTCATGGCGTGGGGCAATTTTATCACGCTGCCCTGCCCGTACAAACGGTGGGACAACCGCCTGAAGAACGGGATGCTGATGCTCCTGCCGTCTGTCGGCCTGGTCGTCGGCGTGCTCTGGATGCTGCTGGCGGATGTACTTTCTCTGCTCCCGATCCCGTCCGCTTTGATCGTGATCGCGCTGATCTTCTATATTTTCAAGATCAGCGGGTACATGCATCTCGACGGGTTCATGGACTGCTGCGATGCGATCCTGTCGCGCCGGCCGCTCGAAGAACGGCAGCGCATCATGAAGGATTCGACCGTCGGCTCCTTCGCCGTCGTCTCGCTCGGGCTCCTTTTGCTCGTGTGGTACGGCGCGCTGTCGGCATCGGCAGACGCTCTGAAGAGCCCCGTTTTCGCGCTCGCTCTGCTGTACATCCCGATCGTCAGCCGGACCGTTTCCGGCCTGTGCGTGCTCGGGTACCGGCCGATCGGCCACAGCCAGTATGTCGAGAGCTATAAAGAAAAAAACAGAGGGAAATACCGCCTGGGCGCGCTGCTCCAGGTCGCGGTCTATCTCCTCCTGGGGATCCTCGTGATGATCGGACCTCTCGGATTCGGCCCGGCGCCCGTGCTCCGGGCGGCACTGATCCCGGCCGCCGTCACCGCGGCAGCGGCGTATTTCGCCTGCCTGTATGCCCGGCACCAGCTCGGCGGCATGAGCGGGGACATCGCCGGATACACGATCTCGCTGTCCGAACTCGCGGGCGCGCTGACCATGGCCGTCCTCGCGGGGCTGTTCGGCATCGCATAACATAAGATGCAAGGAGAAAACGATGATTCTGATCTTTGGCGGAGCGTATCAGGGAAAGCTTGAATACGCTCTGGAAAAAATAAACGCTTCGAAGGACGACGTCCTGGATCTGAAGGCGGAGACCGCGGAAGGATCCGAGATGCCGGATTCAGACACGGTCGCTTTTGACCGCCCTGTCATTTACGGGTTCGAGCGCTATCTCCTTTTGCTCGTCCGGGAAGAGAAAGATCCGGTGGAGACCGTCCGGTCGCGCCTTCCCGAGCTCCGGGACAAGGTCGTGATCGCGGACGACGTATCGCAGGGGCTCGTCCCGATGGATCCGGAGGAGCGGGCGTACCGCGAGGCATGCGGGCGGGTCCTGGTCCTGCTGGCGCAGGAGGCGTCCACGGTGATCCGCGTGTTCTGCGGCATCGCCGACGTGATCAAGTAAGCGTGTTCGAGGGGAAAAAGGGAGAATCGGCAAAATGATTTCTAAGATAATCTTCATACGGCACGGCCTGACGGAAGGAAATCTGAAGCACTGGTATTACGGCGGCGTGGACATCCCGCTGAGCGAAAAGGGGCTCCGTCAGATCGAATGGAACAAATCCCGGCGCATCTACCCGGAGATCCCGGAGGACGCGCAGTGCTTCACGACCGGCCTTGTCCGGACGGCACAGACCCTGAAGGCGATCTACGGCAGGACGGATTACGAGACCATCCCGGATCTTCGGGAATTCCGCTTCGGCGATTTCGAATGCCGGACGTTCGGCGAGCTGGAGCAGGAGCCCGTCTTCATGGAATGGCTGAATGACAAGAGCGGCGACATGGCGCTCCCGGGCGGCGGGGATTCCTGGAACGGCTTCGAACAGAGGATCCGCCGCGGGCTGAATACGCTGATCGACCGGCACTGGATGAAGCAGTGGTCGCACCGGCACAGCGGGAAGGACGCTGTCACCGTCATGATCTGTCATGGCGGCCCGATCTCCAAAATGATGGACATGATGTTTCCGGGCATCGCGATGACGTTCTGGGACTGGCTGCCGGATCCGGGGTACGGGTACGAAGTGGAGTTCGCCGGGAACCGGCCGGTGCAGTACCGCCGGCTGACCGACCTGAAAAAACTGGGCTTCGGGATGCGGAACCTCGTGGAGAGCAGGGCGGGGCAGAACGAACATCGGGAAATGATCGACTATTTCCTGATGACCGGGCACCGCTATTTCGACGTTGACCCGTCGTACGACGACGGATACGCCGAGCGGTTCTTTCGGGAGACCGTTGCGGAAAAAACCGCTCGGGACGAATTTTACCTCGCCTCCGGCCTTCCGGTCAGCCGGATCGAAAAAGCGGAGCAGGCAGGCTCGCAGTTTGAATCTTCTCTTTCCGCCTGCGGGGTATCGTCTTTTGACTACTACCTCCTCCACGACTTAAGCGGGGACAACGCCGAGCGCGCGGAGTCGCTCGGACTGTATGATTTTCTGGAGCGCGAGAAGAAGAACGGCCGGATCGGAAAGGCGGGCATCTCGTTTTTCGGGGAGCCGGAACAGCTGGAGCAGATCCTCCGGCGGCGCGGCGAGCTGATCGACTACGTGGAGATCCCGCTCGATTACGAAGACTGGGCGCGGGGCGGGACCGGCAGGAAATGCTATGAGGTCACGCGGCGCCTGTATCATCCGGCGATCCTGACCCGTCCGTTCGGCGGCGGGGTCCTCGCGGATCCGCCGGACGAAGCGAAGGCATGCCTGACGAAGGAAGAAGATTCCGGGGCGCCGGAACAGCGGAGCGAAGATATGTGGGACGTCGGAGAAGATCCGGAAGAACGGATGGGGATCGAACGGACCCCGGCCGGCTGGGCCCTCCGCTTCACACTCGGCATCCCGCGGGTCACCTGCGTTTCCAGCGGCATGACGACCCTCGAGCAGATGAACGACGATGTCATGACCGACTGGACCTATACGAGGATGACCGATGCGGAGCGCGAGAAGCTGAGAAACGCGGCGCGCGCGATGCAGAAGGGGAAAAAGAACAAAGAGAACTGACAGTATAAGCGGCTCTTGCAGACAGAAGCGCCGGCAGGAGGCAGGCAAGCCTCCCGACCGGCGCGTTTCTTTTGTCCGTTGATTTAATCTTTTGTCCTGGAAGCGTTCTCTCTCGCAGGCGTCTTTCGCGCTGTCCGCTTCCGAGCTTCATCCGGCGATGTCCGCTCCCCGGGGTCTAGTCCGGAAGCCCGATCGAGATCTCGCCCGTGTGAAGCGTCTCTTTTTTCCCCTTCTTGTCCCCGTTCAGGTATTCGACGACCAGCCCGCCGTCGTCCGTGATCGAGAGCGCCCGCGCGATCGAGCCCTGCTCATCGTAGTTCGGACGGACCACGACGTTCTGCCCCAGGATGAAGCAGCGCCGGCGGTACTCATCCAGGAACCCGCGGTCAGGCACCTCGCCGAGCAGCGTGATCTGCTCGTTCACGATCGCCGCCGCCAGCCGGCTCCGCGAGAACGACCCCGTGACTTCGGAGATCGGTCCGGCGATGTGGCGGATCTCCGGCGGGAAGCTGCCCGGGAAGCAGTTGACGCCGATCCCGATGATCAGGCGGTCGATCTCGCCGGTCTCGAAATTCGTCTGCGCCTCCGTGAGGATGCCGCAGATCTTCCGGTTGTTCACAAAAATATCATTCACCCATTTGATCGACGGCTCCTTTTCCGCCACCTGTTCGATCGCGCGGCAGACCGCGACCGCGGCGGACATTGTGACAAAAGGAGACTTGTCGATGTCGAAGTCGGGCTTCAGCCCGAACGTCATGTAGACGCCGGTCCCGCCGGGTGAGATAAAGGAACGGCCGAGCCGTCCGCGGCCCTGCGTCTGCTTGTTCGCGATGATGACCTTCGGGCGTGCGGTGAGTTCTTCCTCTTTCATGAGGTCGTTCGTGGAGGTGACACTGTCGAGGACGCGCACGTCGCAGTCCACGTGGACGTTCGAGAGGATCTCCGTCCGCGTCAGCAGATTGCTGCCCGGCGTCAGGCAGTAGCCCGCGTTCGTGCGGCTTTCGATCAGGTATCCCTCTTCCTTCAGCTGTGAGATCGCCTTCCAGATCGCGTTGCGGGAGATGCCGAGCTCCTCGGCGAGACGCTGTCCGGAGATAAAGTGTCCTTCATTTTCTGTCAACAGGCGCAGGATCCGGCTCCTGGTGTTTCCCGATTGATTTGCCATGATTTCGCCACGCTCCTTTACTGTTTTATCCAGAGAAAGTATAACACAGATCGGACCGGATTTGCCGGAATTTGAGAAGGCCTGGTGTGTTTTGCAAAGTTTTCTTGAAAACTCAAGCATTTTCTTTTTTTCCCCGTTCTCTTGTGATAAGATGTAGTTCGGGTAATAATGAGCTTCTGGAAGGAGTGGGATTCATGAGCGTTCATGAGGAAAGCGTGTCGCTGATCGTGATGCTGGTGCTGCTGATTTTTTCAGCGTATTTTTCCGCGACAGAGACGGCTTTCACGTCGCTGTCCCGGATCCGGCTGAAGAGCATGGCGAGTTCGGGCGACAAGCGGGCGAAACAGGTCCTGGATCTGGAAGCGAAATATGATACCCTGCTTTCGACGATCCTGGTTGGCAATAACATCGCGAACATCGCGAACACAGCGGTCGCGACGGTTTTTTTCGTCGATCTTTACGGACATTACGGAGCGACGATCTCGACGATCGTGGTGACGGTGGTCGTGCTGATCTTCGGAGAGATCTCGCCGAAGAGCCTGGCGAAGGAGAATCCGGAGAGCTTCGCGAAGTTCTCCGCACCGTTCATCCACGCGCTGATGATCCTGTTCACGCCGATCAACTTCCTGTTCGCACAGTGGAAGAAGCTGCTGTCCTTTTTGTTCAAGACCTCAACAGACCGCGGCATCACGGAGGATGAGCTCCTGACGATCGTGGAAGAGGCGGAGACGGAAGGGAACATCCTGTCGGACCACAGCGAGCTGATCCAGAACGCGATCGAGTTCGACGAACTGGAGGCGCAGGATGTGCTGACGCCGCGGGTCGACATCGAAGCGATCGATATCGAGATGACAGAGGACGAGATCGCGGCGCTCTTTCTGGACACGGGATTTTCCCGCATGCCGGTGTATGAGGACGACCTCGACCGCATCCTCGGCGTGCTGAGCCAGAAGGATTTCTACAGCTACGTTTACCACAAGAAAAAGACGGTCTCGGAATTCACGAAGCCGGTCGTGTTTGTCGCCGGCTCGATGAAGGCGTTCACCCTGCTGAAGAAGATGCAGGCGAAGAAGAGCAAGATCGCGATCGTCATCGATGAGTACGGCGGGACCGCCGGCCTCGTCACGATGGAGGACATCATCGAAGAGCTGGTCGGCGAGATCTACGACGAGCATGAAGAGGTGGCGACGGATGACATCACGCCGCTGCAGGACGGATCGTACCGGGTCATGGGCCTCGCGAACGTGGACAAGATGTTCGACTACTTCGGCGAGGATGAGGAGAGCGACGCCAACACCGTGAACGGCTGGGTCGTCCGGATCATCGACAAGCTCCCGGAGCCGGGAGACAAATTCTATTACGAGACAGAACACAAGATCTTTACCGGCGTCGTCACCCGTTCCGACGGGCGGACGGCATCGGAGATAAACCTCCGGGTCGAAAACAAGCCGGAGGAAGAAGAATAGAGGACAAAAGGATTTAGAGAAGAGAGAAAGGAGCATCCCGAAGAATGAGTCTTATGGAAAAGATCTTCGGAGATCTTAATAAGAAAGAAGTCCGGAAGGTTGAAAAAATCGTTGAAGAAATCGAAGCGTATGATGAGGAGATGCAGCAGCTGTCCGATGAGGAGCTGAAGGCGAAGACGCCGGAGTTCCGCGAGCGGCTGGCAGACGGCGAAACGCTGGATGACCTGCTGCCGGAGGCGTTCGCGGTCTGCCGGGAAGGAGCGCTCCGGAGCGTCGGGATGAAACCGTTCCACGTACAGCTGATCGGCGGCGTGGTCCTGCATCAGGGCCGGATCGCCGAGATGAAGACCGGTGAAGGAAAGACCCTCGTCGCGACCCTGCCGGTCTACCTGAACGCGCTGGAAGGAAAAGGCGTCCATGTCGTCACCGTCAACGATTACCTGGCAAAGCGTGACTCCGAGTGGATGGGAAAAGTCTACACGTTCCTCGGCCTCACCGTCGGCTGCGTCGTTCACGGACTGACCGACGAGCAGCGCCGGGAAGCGTATAACTGCGACATCACGTACGGGACCAACAACGAGTTCGGTTTTGACTACCTCCGTGACAACATGGTCACTTATGAAGAGGAACTGACGCAGCGCGAGCTGAACTACGCGATCGTCGACGAGGTCGACTCCATCCTGATCGATGAAGCGAGGACCCCGCTGATCATTTCCGGACAGGGCACTAAATCCACGGATCTCTACCGGAAGGCGGACAGCTTCGTCGCCGGACTGTCGGACGACGACATCGAGATCGAAGAAAAGGACGAGCAGGTATCCCTCACCGAGAGCGGGATCGCGAAGGCGGAGGAATATTTCGGTCTGGACAACTACGGGGACGCGGACAATATGGAGATCAACCATAACGTCCAGCAGGCCCTGAAAGCGCATAAACTGATGGAACGCGACGTGGACTACATCGTCAAGGACGGCGAGATCGTCATCGTCGACGAGTTCACCGGCCGTCTGATGTTCGGACGCCGTTACAGCAACGGACTGCATCAGGCGATCGAAGCGAAGGAACACGTCAAGGTCCGTTCCGAGTCGAAGACGCTGGCGACGATCACCCTGCAGAACTACTTCCGCATGTACCAGAAGCTGGCCGGAATGACCGGTACCGCGAAGACCGAGGAAGATGAGTTCCGCGACATTTACAATATGGACGTCGTCGTCATCCCGACGAACAAGCCGATCATCCGTGTGGATAAGGAAGACTCCGTCTATCAGACGGAACGCGCGAAGTTCCGCGCGATCGCGGACCGCGTCCAGGAAGTCCATGAGACCGGACAGCCGGTCCTGGTCGGTACGATCTCGATCGAGAAGTCCGAGCTGATCAGCGACTTGCTGAAGAAGCGCGGCATCGAGCACAGCGTCCTGAACGCAAAGCAGCATGAGAAGGAAGCGGAGATCGTCGCACAGGCAGGCCGCCTCGGCGCCGTCACGATCGCGACGAACATGGCAGGCCGTGGTACCGATATCATCCTCGGCGGAAACCCGGACTTTGATGCGCGGCGCGAAATGAGGAAGCGCGGCTACACCGACGAAGCGATCAGCTTCGCGACCGGCTTCACGCCGTCCGATGACGAAGAGCTGCTGGACGCCAGGAAAGCGTACAACGAATTCCTCGACAAGTTCCGCGAAAAGAACGTCGAAGAACATAACAAGGTCGTCGAGCTGGGCGGCCTGTGCATCATCGGCACCGAGCGGCACGAATCCCGCCGTATCGACAACCAGCTGCGAGGCCGGTCCGGCCGTCAGGGAGACCCGGGCGAAACGCAGTTCTTCATCTCGCTGGAAGACGAACTGATGCGTCTGTTCGGCGGCGACCGCATGCAGAACATCGTCAACAAAATGGGACTGGAAGAGAACGAGGCGATCGAAGCCGGCATGCTCTCCAAGTCGATCGAGAACGCCCAGAAGAAGGTCGAAGGCAAGAACTTCGGGATTCGTAAATACGTTCTCCAGTACGATAACGTCATGAATAAGCAGCGTGAGATCATCTATAGCGAACGCCGCAAGGTCCTGTTCGGCGATGACCTCCGTGAATACATCATCGGCATGGCGCACGACCTCGTGCACAACATCGTCGAGCCGATCACGCTCGAGTCGAAGTTCCCGGAGGAATGGGACTTTGAGACGATGAACAAAAAGCTGCGCCGCATCACACCGCGCTACGTCGGGAAAGACGAGTACGACGTCGACGAGCTCGCCGTCATGGACGCCGAATCGCTGGAGCAGGACATCTGCGATGAGTTCGACCGTCTCTATGCGGAAAAAGAGAAAGAGATCGGGATCGAGCAGATGCGTGAAGTCGAGCGCATGATCCTCCTCCGTGTCGTTGACAACCTGTGGATGGATCAGATCGACGCGATGGATCAGCTGCGGGAAGGAATCGGCCTCCGTGCCCTCGGTCAGCAGGACCCGGTCGCAGCGTACGCGCAGGAAGGCTTCGATATGTTCGACGCCATGATCAACGAAATCAAGGAGGACACCGTCACGTACTGCTTCGCCGTCACGATCGAGACGAGGACCGAACGTGAGCACGTCACGCGGATCGAGTCCGAGCGCAAGGACGAGTATGTCGATGAAGGAGAGTATGCGGACGCACCGGAAGGCCAGGCCGTGCCGGAGCGTGAGCACAAGCAGGAGACCGTCCGGCGCGCGCATCCGAAAGTCGGCCGGAACGATCCGTGCCCGTGCGGAAGCGGAAAGAAATACAAGAACTGCTGCATGAAGAAAGATCTGGAAGCGGAGCGGAACGCGAACGCCAGATAGGCGCCCGCAGGAGTCACTTTTTTCCGGATTAGAAGATAAAGGAGATGAGAATCGATGCTGATACTGGATCCGGTCCGGCAGGACCTGCCTTCCGTCAAGGAGGGACTCATTGAGGTAGGTGATTCACTTTGACCTCGCCGGTCTTAGAAAAAAGCAGAAAGAGCTGAATGAAGAAACACTGAAGGACGGTTTCTGGAACGATCCGTCCAAGGCGCAGGATCTGCTCCGCGAAAAAGGCCGGATCGACGGCCAGATCAAGGAGTACGACGAGCTCTACCAGGCGGTCAGCGATACGGAAGAGATGGTCGAGCTCGCGGAAGAGATGGGCGATGAAGAGGAAGCGGAGAACATCGTTACGGAGTTCGACAAGCTGAAGGAACGCCTGGACGACTACCGCCTCAAGACGCTCCTCAACGGGAAATATGACCAGAGCAGCGCGATGGTGTCCGTACACGCGGGCGCCGGCGGTGTCGACGCGATGGACTGGGCAGAGATGCTCCTCCGGATGTACACGCGCTGGGCGGAGCAGAAAGGCTATAAAGTCAAGCTCGTCGACCTGCAGGACGACACCGAAGCCGGGATCAAAAGCGCGACGTTTTTTGTCGAGGGCGAGTACGCCTACGGCTATCTCAAGCACGAGAAGGGCGTCCACCGGCTGGTCCGCATTTCTCCGTTCAACGCGGCCGGAAAACGTCAGACGTCGTTCGCTGCGCTGGAAGTCATGCCGGAGATCGATGATGACATCACGGTCGAGATCGACCCGAACGACCTCCGGATCGACACGTACCGCTCGAGCGGTGCCGGCGGGCAGCACGTCAACAAGACGGACTCGGCGATCCGCATCACGCACATCCCGACGAACATCGTCGTCACGTGCCAGAACGAGAGGAGCCAGCACCAGAACAAGGACATGGCGATGAAGATTCTGAAGTCCCGCCTGCTGGATCTGAAAGAACAGCAGCACAAGGAAGACCTGAAGGAGCTTCGCGGCGACTTTTCGCAGATCACCTGGGGCTCCCAGATCCGTTCGTATGTCTTCCAGCCGTACACGATGGTCAAGGATCACCGGACGGGCTGCGAGGTCGGCAATGTGAACGCGGTGATGGACGGGGCGCTGGATCCGTTCATCAGTGAAGAGCTGAAGCAGCTCGGAAAAGAATAACGTTTTAGAGAGCGCCGTTATCACGAAAAGGATAGCGGCGTTTATTGATAAGAGGGAAGCGATGATCAACATCTACTATGCGGGCGAAAATATCAACCGGGAGCAGTTCGTCTGCCGCGAGATCGCGCGGCGAGGCTACGGACCGAAGGCGGGCGCGCCGCGCACGCTGATCCTGGTTCCGGACCAGTACACCGTGGAGGCGGAGCGGCAGGTGTTCCGTCTGCTCGAGACCGAATGCCTGATGGGGGTCGATGTGTACAGCATCAGCCGGCTCGGCCACCAGATCCTTTCGAAAAGCGGACCGGGAAGCGCCGGCGGCATGCAGTTCATCGATAAATACGGGCGGCAGATGCTGCTCACCCGGATCCTGCGGCAGCACAAGGAGGAGCTCGAGGTGTATTCCGGCTCCACTGAGAAGTCGACGTTTGTCGAGATGGTCAACGACTTCATCTCGGAGCTCAAGCAGTATGATGTGGGATCCGATGATCTGACGGCGATCGCGGAAACGTTTTCTTCAGACGGCCTTTTGTCCCGCAAGCTCCGCGATCTCGGGCGGATCTTCGGGTGGTATGAAGAGGAGATCCGCGGGAAATACACGGACTCCGAGGACCGCATCGATCTTTATGTGCAGCAGGCAGCCGGATCGTCTCTGGTCCTGGGGAGCCGGATCTGGGTGTACGGCTTCGACAGCATCGCGCCGAAGATGCTCCGGGTGCTGACGGCGCTGATGCAGGGCGCAGGCGAGATGAATATCGTGCTGAATCTCGAGGAAGGCCCGCGGCAGGAGACGCTGTTCGGTCTGACGGACCAGCTTCGGGGGCGGCTGCTTGCGGCCGCGAAGGAAGCCGGCTGTGAGATCGGCGAGGTGCGCCCGATCACGGGCGAGGAGTTTTTAATACGGCGGAAGTCGGATGCGATCGGGAAGATCGAGCGGGAGCTGTATCAGCCGGTCCCGGCGGCCGGCGGGGCGCAGGAGGAGTCCGCGGATCCGAACGGCGAAAAGGCCGATGGAGCGGCGAGTCCGAATGGCGATGCGAAGCAAGAGGCCGCGGATCAGCGGGGCAAGGCACCGACGGGGGAAGCGGCGCAGGGAAGCGCGGCTGCGAATCCGAAGGAGGAAGCAGCGAATGAGATTGCAGATGACGGCAGCGTGACGATCCTCCGGGCGTCGAACCCGGAAGCAGAAGCTGAGAGCGCGGCGGCGTTCGTGAAGAGCCTCATCCGCGACGAAGGGATGCGGTACCGGGACATCGCGCTGATCGTGAACGACCAGGACGGGACCGGGGAGATCGTACGGCGCGTTTTCGCGGCATACGGGCTTCCGGTGTTCCGCGATGTGAGGCGGAGCATTCTCGATTCCGGGGCGGCAGTGTTCCTTTTGTCCTCGCTCAATGCGGCGGCGGGAGGATACCGGACGCCGGATGTGATCGCGGCGCTGAAGACGGGTTTCGGGCCGGTCTCGCCGGAGGACGCGGAGCTTCTCGAGAATTACGCCGGGCAGTACCGGATCCGCGGCGCGATGTGGAAAACGCCGTTTCAGCGCCAGAATGACCGCTACGGACGGAATGACCTGGAGAAGGTCGAGCGGATCCGTCAGACGGTCATGGCGTCGCTGGAGAAGCTGGAGGCTGTTCTGAATGAGGCGGCGGACGTCCGGGCGTTCGCGGATGCGTTCTACCGCTTCCTCACGGAGGAGGCGGAGATGCCGGAGAAGCTGGACCGGCTCGCGGAAGAGCAGGAAGAGTGGGGTCGGCAGGATCTCGCGCAGGAGACCGGGCAGGTCTGGGGCAGCATCGTCCACCTTCTGGACCAGATCGTGGGGCTTGCCGGGGACGAACCGTTCGACGCCCCGCTCTTTATCGACATGTTCTCGTTCGGCCTGGCGCAGATCGATGTCGGCGTGCTGCCGGAGTCGGTGGACAACATTTCGATGGGAACGATCCAGCGGTCGCGGCTCGGCGAGATCCGGGCGCTGCTCGTGATCGGTGCGAGCGACGGTGTGATCCCGCAGGGGCTCGCGGATGACGGGCTGTTTTCGATCCGTGAGCTGGATGAGATCGCGGCCGGCGGGAAGGAGATCGTCAAAAGCGACGCGGCGCGGATCCGCGAGGAACGCCTCGCGATCTACCGGAATTTCTCCCGTCCGACGGAGAAGCTCTGGATCAGCTGGTCACAGTCGGGAAGTCAGGGCGAGGAACAGCAGCCGTCGGAGCTGATCGGAGACATCCGCCGCATCCTGCCGTATCTTACGGTGAAGAGGGATATCGTGAGTGAGAACGATCCGATGGCGCTGATCCAGGCGCCGGCGGAAGCGCTCGACCATCTGAGCCGGGAACTGAACAACAGGAAATACCGTAGCGAGAGCGAAGCGCCGGATCCCGTGTGGGACGCGCTCCGCGACTGGTTCGCGGCGCGCGGGGATGAAAACCTCAGCGTGGTCGAGCGGGGCCTCGCGTTCCGCAACCGGCCGCAGCGGATCGACAAAGATCTGATCGCCAGGCTGCTGCCGACGACAGCGGAGGGCTCTTTTGTCCTCAGCGCTTCCAGTCTGGAAGATTACGCCGGCTGCCCGTTCCGCTTTTTCGTCAACTACGGCCTGAAGGCGGAGGAGCGGCGCGAATACGGCGTGGACACGATCGAGTTCGGACAGATCTACCATGAGAGCCTCCGCACGCTCACGGACCTTCTCGAGACGGAAGACCTGTGGGACCGGATCGACCCGGAGGAACTGGACGAGAAGATCACCGCAATCGTCCGCGCGAAAGCCGGGAGGTTCAACGACGGGGTGTTCGGCTACAGCGCACGGGAGCGCTACCTCAAGACCCGGGTGGAGACGGTCTGCCGGGCGAGCGCGGCGGCACTGGTGGCACAACACCGGAAGGGAAAAGGCGTCAAAAGCCGGCATGAGGAGCCGTTCGGCCGCGGCCGGAGGATCGGCCCGGTGGAATACGAAGCCGATGGCAGGACGTTCGTGATCGAAGGGATCATCGACCGGTATGACGAGCTGGAGAACGGCCGGGTCAAGGTGATCGACTATAAGTCGCGGAACATCACGATCCGGGAGGAGGACGTCCGCGGCGGATTGATGCTGCAGCTCATGATTTACGGAAAAGCTCTGGAGAATCAGGGGAGCCGCCTCGCGGGCCTGTTTTATTTCCATATCCACCGGCCGGAATTCCAGCGGCGGGACTTCACGAGGACCGACGCGGACGCGGTGGAGAAAAAAGCAGAAGAAGATTACCGCATGAACGGGATCGTGATCGAGGACGAAGAGACCCTGAAGGAGATCGATGAAGATCTCGCTTCCGACGGCAGCGTGAATTCATCCGTCATCGGGGTCAAAAGGAACGCGAAAGGCGAATGGAATACGCAGTCGTCGACCATTTTGATGTCGGAAGAAGAGTATCAGGAATTTGAAAAAGAGTTCGACGAGGAGGTCGTCAAACTCTGTGAGAATCTGGCGGAAGGATCGATCGACATCCATCCGGCGAAAAGAGGGACCGGGCAGGGCAAGACGGAGTGCCGCTACTGTTCGTACCGCGAGATCTGCTCGTTCGACGAAAGGATCGACGGCTTCCGGTTCCGTGATGTGAGAAAGCGGTAGCCCACAGAGGGCTGTGAGATATCAATCATCTCCTGATAGATCGGAGGATCATCCCCGGAGAGATGGGAAAATCAATACTCTCCGGAGAAATGGGCTTCGATCTCCTTTTTTGTCTCTTCCATATAGACAGACAGTTCTTTGATGCGGTCGTTGTCCATGCGGGTGATCGGGACGGAGATGCTGAACGCATAGGTGGTGTCGTTCGACTCGATATTGAGCGACATCCCGATGCAGCGGATGCCGGATTCGTTTTCCTCATTGTCCAGCGCGTAGCCCTTGCGGCGGACCTCTTCCAGGTTCTCCAGAAAGTCATCGAAGTCCGTGATCGTGTACGCCGTCGTGCGCTCGATGGTCAGCGAGTTCCAGAGTGCTTCCACATCGTCCTGCGGCAGGTTCGCGGCGAGCGCTTTTCCGACTGCCGAGCGGTAGAACGGGAGCCGCATGCCGATGCGGGACATCATGAAGACACTGTTGTCGTACGATTCGATCTTGTCGATGTAGACCAGCTCGGCGCCCTCGCGGCGGACGAGGTGGACGGTTTCCCCGCAGCGTTCCATCAGGCGGACAAAATACGGGCGGAGAGAGGCGGTGATGTCGGTATGTGCGGTTACCTTCTCCGCGAGGTTGACGATTTTATAGGTCGCTTCGTATTTCCCGGTGTCCGGGTTCTGTGTGACGTAGCCCATATATTGGAGCGAACTGATGAGGCGGTAGGTGGTGCTCTTGCTGAGCGAGAGGCTGTCGGCGACGTCAGTCAGCGCCGAGGAGCCGTGTTCCGCCAGGTACTCGAGCGTATCAAAGAGCCGCCCGGCGACCTGGATCGGGTTCTTTGTCATTTTCGTCGATGCGTTCTGTGCTTCCTGCATGGATGTCTTCCTTTCCTGTCTGAAATCGTATTGTTCTATACTTGTTATCCAACTGCCCGGAACAGGACCCGGACAGTATTTTTTATGCTGATTCCCGTTTCGCACGGCGGATCCGTGACGTGAAAACAGGGGATTAAGCGTTTCTATAGTTTCAGCATATGAAACATACTATCATATAATGAAAAATATTTCAAGAAAGTGGCGAGAATTCTGAAAAAACGAGTTGACAATATCGAAAAATGCCGTATAATGAAATCAGAAACCACAATGCAGAACTAAATACCGCGATGTGGAACAACGACATGATCCTGGAGGGGGCCTTCCGGGGGAATGAGAAAGAAAAGGAGTGCACAGAAATGGCGAATTCAGAGAAACAGAAGGAAGTGTTCCGGAGATTTCATGAGATCGGCATCATCCCGGTCGTTGTGATCGAAGATCCGTCGGATGCGGAGGCGCTCGCGGGCGCCCTGGTGAGAGGCGGTCTTCCGGCGGCAGAGGTGACGTTCCGGACGAGCGCCGCGGAGGAATCGATCCGCATCATGAGAAAGACGTATCCGGACATGCTTGTCGGTGCCGGAACTGTCCTGACGATCGAGCAGGTCGAGCGTGCGGTCGGGGCGGGCGCCCGCTTCATCGTCAGTCCGGGATTCGATCCGGAGATCGTGAAGTACTGCCTGAAGCATGACATCCCGGTCTGCCCGGGCACGCAGACCCCGTCCGAAATGATCGCGGCGATGAACCTGGGGCTCGATCATCTCAAGTTTTTCCCGGCCGAAGCATCCGGCGGAGTGCCGATGATCAAAGCGGTGACATCCGCACTGACAAGCCTGAAGATCATGCCGACCGGAGGCATCAACGCCGAAAACGCGGAGTCGTATCTGAGAGAAGAGAAGATCTTCTGCGCGGGCGGCTCCTGGATGGTAAAAAAAGACCTGATCGCCTCCGGGAACTTCGACGAGATCGAACGGCGGACGCGCGAAGCCGCGGCGATCGTAAAGAAAGTGCATCAGGAAGCGTAGATTTCGCATCGTGAAATAAAAACCTGCAAGTAATCGAAATCCGCCCCGCCCGACCGGAGCCGGAGCGGTAACCCGCCGGAAACCCCGGGTTTCAGAGAGGAGAAAACAAATGCGCAAGTTTATGGACTCGGATTTCATGCTGTATAACGAAACAGCGAAACACCTTTTCCACGATTATTCCGAGGATATGCCGATTATCGACTATCACTGCCACATCCCGCCGAAGGAAATTTACGAAGACCGCCGGTACGACAACATCGCCGAGATCTGGCTGGGAGGAAAAAAGGAAGACGGCGGCTACTTCGGCGACCACTATAAATGGAGAGTCATGCGCGCGAACGGTACGCCAGAAGAGAAAGTCACCGGCGACGCGCCGGCGTTCGAGAAATTCCTCGAATTCGCGAAAGCGCTTGAGATGGCGATCGGAAACCCGATGCTCCACTGGTCGAACCTGGAACTCCACAAGTATTTCGGCATCGACGAGCCGCTGACCGAAAAGAATGCGCAGGCGATCTGGGACAAGACAAAAGACATGCTCCGGAATGATCCGGACCTGACCGTCCGCGGCATCATCCGGAAGTCGAATGTGAAATACATCGGTACGACCGACGATCCGGTCGACACCCTGGAGTGGCACGAAAAGCTGGCAGAGGTCCCGGATCTCGGATTCACCGTCTGCCCGTCTTTCCGCCCGGACAAGGCCGTGAACATCGGGCACGAAGGATTCGCGGACTACATGCAGCAGCTCGCCGCCTCCGTCGGGAAGCAGACGCTCGAGGGCGTGCAGGACGTCATCGACGCGCTGGAAAGCAGGATCGACTTTTTCAAGGCGCACGGCTGCAGGGCATCCGATCACGGCATCGACTATGTACCTTTTGTCCACTGCACAAAGGACGACGCAGACCGGGCCTACTGCAAAGCGATGAGCGGCGAAGCGCTGACAAAAGAAGAGATCGACGCGTACGAGACGATCGTCCTGCTCGCGCTCGCCAGAAAATATCATAAAGAAAACATCGTCATGGAGATCCACTACGGCTGCACAAGGAACGTGAACAAAAAGATGTTCCGCAGGATGGGACCGGACACCGGATACGACATGGTGGCGAAGACGAGCTGCTATAACGAGATCGCGGAGTTCTTCTCGGCGCTGGAAGAGACGGATGAACTTCCGAAGACGATCCTCTTCTCCCTGGATGCCGACGACTTCACGCAGATCGCGACCTGCACCGCGGGCTTCCAGTCCGCCGAGGTGCCGGGCAAGATGCAGCTGGGAGCGGCCTGGTGGTTCCTCGATACGAGGGACGGCATGGAAGAGCAGATGCGGGCCCTCGCGAACAACGGACTTCTCGGGAACTTCGTCGGGATGCTGACCGACTCGAGATCGTTCCTGTCCTATACGCGGCATGACTATTTCCGCCGGATCTTCTGCAATCTGATCGGGAAATGGGTCGAAGACGGCGAATATCCGAACGACGAGGCATCGCTCCGGAAGATCGTCGAAGGAGTCAGCTTCCGCAATGCAGAGAGGTATTTTGGGATCGAATAAAACGTGAAGAAAGGAGGATCGAGATGGAATTCAAAGACAGAAAGTATGATCTGGTCACATTCGGACAGCTGCTGATGCGTCTGTCGCCGGCGCCGGGGGAGCGCCTGCAGCGGACCGGAGTGCTGGACCGGAATGCCGGGGGAGCGGAATTCAATGTCGCGGCCGGAGCTTCGCAGATGGGGCTTAAGACGGCGATGATCGCCAAACTCCCGACGCACGCGGTCGGACAGTTTATGAAGGGGGCGATGAAGGAAAACGGGGTTTCGGAAGAATACGTGATCGCGGATGAATCGCCGGATGCCCGGGTCGGACTGTACTACTACGAGTACGGCGCCAGCCCGCGGAAGCCGAGCACGGTCTGCGACCGCCGGAACTCCAGCATCTATTCGCTGACGATGGACGAGATCGACGAGAGTGTCTTTGAAAATACGAAATGTTTCCATACGACGGGGATCACGATGGCGCTTTCGCCTGAGCTCCGGGAACTGACGAAGCAGCTGATCCGGAAGTTCAAGGAGCACGGGGCACTCGTGTCATTCGATGTGAACTACCGCGCGAATCTCTGGAGCGGAGACGAAGCGCGGAAGGCGATCACAGAGATTCTGCCGTCCATCGACATCTTCTTTTGTTCCGACTCGACCGCACGCCTGACGTTCCTCAAGGAAGGGACGACGCGTGAGATCATCCGGAGCTTCACGGAAGAGTATCCGATCAAGGCGGTATTTGCGACAGACCGGACGGTGCACAGTCCGAAAGTCCACGACTTCACTTCGATCGCGTACTCCGCGAGGGATCATGAGTTTTATGAGGAAAAGGGATATGAAGGAATCGATGTGACGGACCGGATCGGATCCGGAGACCAGTACATCAGCGGCGCGCTTTACGGCATTCTCCATGAGGGGGGAGATATCCGCAGGGCAGTGATCTACGGCAATGCCGCGGCGGCGCTGAAGAATACGGTTCCGGGGGATCTTCCGGTCACGAGCATCGAGGAAATCAGGAACGTTATTGAAGCCCACTACTCGGAAGGATTCCAGACGGAAATGAACCGGTAGAGGGTCAGTATAAAAGGGAGATTCTATCATGAAAGGAATTATTAAAATCGCGGTCCTGATCGGCTTGATCCTCGCCGTCGCGATCTGCTCTGCGTCCTGCAGTACGGCATCGGGAGGGACGATGTCCGGTAAGCAGATCGTCCGGATCGCGCACATGCAGTCCGAGACGCATCCGGAAGCGGTCGCTCTGAAGGAATTTGAGAAATACGTGGAGAAGCGGCTCGGTGACAAGTACGATGTCCAGATCTATCCGAACGGCCTCCTCGGGAACGCGCAGGGGACGATGGAGCTGACACAGACCGGCGCGGTCGACTACTGCGTTGTCGGTTCCGCGGACCTCGAATCGTTCGACGACATCTATGAAGGATTCTCGATCCCGTACCTGTTTGCGAACGAGAAGGCGTATCACGCGACGATGAATGATCTCAAGTTCATGAGAAAGATTTACAATTCGACCGACGACGCCGGATTCCGTGTCGTGGAATGGTTCAACGCCGGAACGAGAAACTTCTACGCAAAGAAGCCGATCCGGACACCGGAGGACCTGAAAGGCATGAAGATCCGCGTCCGTGAGAGCCAGTCCAGCGTCTCGCTCGTCAAGGCATTCGGTGCCGCGGCGACCCCGCTCAGCTTCGGCGAAGTCTACACCGCGATCCAGCAGGGCGTCATCGACGGCGCAGAGAATAACGAGCTGGCTCTGACCGAGAACAAGCACGGCGAAGTCGCGAAGTACTTTTCCTACACCGAGCAGCAGATGACACCGGACTTCCTGATCGCGAACCTCAAGTTCCTGCAGAGCCTGCCGGACAAAGACAAAAAGGTCTTTGATGAGGCAGCGCAGTACGCGACAAAAGTCGAACTGAAAGAATGGGACAAGCAGATCAAAAAGGCGAAGGAAAGCGCCGAGAAGGACATGGGTGTCAAGTTCCTGACCGTTGACCGGGCCCCGTTCAAGGCGAAGACAACGAAGCTCCGGAAGCAGATGCTCAAAGAGAATCCGGATTTACACTACCTGTACGATCACGTACAGAAGGTCAACAAGAAATATAAGGAGGCGGAATAATGAAGGCTCTTCAGGGAATCCGAACCGGATTGAACGCTGTGCTGAAAATCTTCATCATCGTCCTGTTCGCGGCGATGGTGATCATCGGCACCTATCAGATCGTTGCCCGTTATTTCTTCAATCGTCCGTCGACCGTCACGGAAGAGCTCCTGACATACAGCTTTGCCTGGCTGTCTCTGTTCTCTGCCGCCTACGTGTTCGGCAAAAGGGATCACATGAGAATGGGGTTCCTCGCCGATAAGATCAAAGGCAGAAAACGCCTGGTCCTCGAACTTCTCATCGAGCTCGTCATACTGATCTTCGCAGCTGTCATCATGGTCGCCGGCGGGATCTCGATCGTGAAGCTCACGATGGGGCAGATGACGGCGTCGCTCGGCATTCCGAGAGGCTATGTCTACATGGCGCTCCCGCTCAGCGGGGTCTGCATCGTCATCTACAACGCCATCAACATCCTTGAGATGCTGATCACGCAGTCAGCGGATCTGAGCAGTTACTTCGACACGACCGTTAAGAAGGAGGCAGATTTATGAACATCGCACTCGTATCCGGACTCATCATTCTGGTGGTCCTGCTCGCACTCCTCGTGGCGGGCGTTCCGATCGCGATCTCGATCGCGATTTCATCCCTGTGCGGGATCCTTCCGGTCCTGGCGACCGGCCCTGCACTTTTGACAAGCGCGCAGCGAATATTCAGCGGCATATCGGTCTTTTCACTGCTTGCCATACCGTTCTTCATACTGGCCGGCAACATAATGAACAAAGGCGGTATCGCCGTCCGCCTGATCAACCTGGCGAAACTTCTGACCGGCAACACGACCGGCTATCTCGCGCAGACCAACGCGGTCGCGAACATGCTGTTCGGAGCGATCTCGGGATCCGGTACCGCGGCAGCGTCCGCCATGGGTTCCATCATCGGGCCGATCGAAAAAGATGAAGGCTACAACGCGGAGTATTCGGCGGCAGCCAATATCGCTACCGCCCCGACGGGTCTTTTGATCCCGCCGTCGAACGTCATGATCACCTACGCCCTGGTCAGCGGCGGGACCTCCATTTCGGCACTGTTTCTCGCTGGTTATATCCCGGGCATCATGTGGGGTGCCGCCTGCATGATCGTCGCGTACTTCATGGCGAAGAAACTCGGCTACAAAAACAAGGCAGCGAAGCTGTCCGGAAAAGAAAAACTTGCCGTTACGATGCAGGCGATCCCGGCACTGCTGATGATCGTTATCGTCATCGGCGGGATCATCGGCGGGATCTTCACCGCGACAGAAGGATCCGTTGTCGCCGTCGTGTATTCCCTGATCCTTTCCCTGATCTACGGGACGATCAAACCGAGCGACATCCCTAAGATCCTGATCGACAGCGCGGAGATGAGCGGCATCATCCTGTTCCTGATCGGCGTTTCGACGATCATGTCCTGGGTCATGGCCTTCACGAACATCCCGGCAGCCGTGTCCAACATGCTGCTCGCCGCGTTCCACAGCAAGTATGTCATCCTGCTGATCATCAACATCATCCTGCTGGTCGTCGGCACCTTCATGGATATGACCCCGGCCGTCCTGATCTTCACACCGATCTTCCTGCCGATCTGCACACAGCTCGGCATGGATTCGATCCACTTCGGCATCATGCTGATCATGAACCTGTGCATCGGAACGATCACACCGCCGGTCGGGACAACACTGTTCGTCGGTGTCAAAGTGGGAGGCACGACGATCGAAGGCGTCATCCGTCCGCTGCTGAAATACTTTGCGGCGATCCTCATCGTACTGCTTTTGATCACGTATTTTCCGTTCTTCTCGACCTGCCTGCCGAAAGCAGCCGGCCTGATGTAAGATAGGACGGGGAAAAAGGGAGGTTTATCAAATGGATGCTCTGAACTATAATACGCTGAAACAATCAGGATATGATGGCTACGTTCTGGACGAAGCGCCGGTCAAGGCGCTTCAGTTCGGAGACGGCAATTTTCTCCGCGCGTTCGTCGAATACTGGTTCGACCTCGCGAACGAAAAGGCGGACTGGAACGGCAAGATCACGATCGTCCAGCCGATCGAGTTCGGTCTGACCGACATCATCAATCAGCAGGAAGGACTCTACACCGTCTACCTCCGCGGCTCCGAAAAGGGCGAGGAGATCAACCGGAAGCGCGTGATCTCCTGCGTGAAGGACTGCCTGAACCCGTATACGGAGGAAGGCTTCTCCGCGATGCTCGAGCTTGCGAAATCCGACGACCTGGAGTATATCATTTCCAACACGACCGAAGCCGGCATCGCCTACGATCCGGACACGACATTCGACCAGAAGCCGCCATCGTCCTTCCCGGGCAAAATGACGCGCGTTCTGTATGAGCGGTACAAAGCCGGGAAAAACGGACTGACGATCCTGTCCTGCGAACTGATCGACGATAACGGGAAAGAACTTCAGAAGATCGTGAACCGCCACATCGACGAGTGGGGCCTCGGCGAGGACTTCAAGGCATGGGTCAACGAGGAAAACCTGTTCTGCTCGACGCTTGTCGACCGCATCGTCCCGGGCCGCATCCGCGATGAAGAGGAGGTCCGCCGCCTGAACGAAGAGAACGGCTATGAAGACCAGCTGATGGACGTCGGCGAGGTGTTCGGTGTATGGTATATAGAAGGTCCGAAAGAACTGGAGGATCAGCTCCCGTTCAGGAAAGCCGGCGTAAACGTGCACATCGTCCCGGAGATCGCACCGTACAAGAAACGCAAGGTCCGCATCCTGAACGGCGCCCACACCGGATTCGTCCTCGGCGCGTATCTCGCGGGCTACGACATCGTTCGCGACTGCATGCATGACGACGTGATCCGCGGCTATATGAACAAAATGCTGTACGACGAGATCATCCCGATTCTGCCGCTGGAAAAAGAAGACTGCGAGGAGTTCGCAGCCGCGGTGCAGGATCGTTTCAGCAACCCGTTCGTGGATCATCAGCTGATGTCCATCTCACTGAACTCGACGTCCAAGTGGAGAGCGCGCAATATGCCGTCGCTTCTGGAATATGTCGAGAAGTTCGGGAAACTCCCGGAAGCCCTGGTGATGAGCTTTGCCGCCTATATCGCCTTTTTTTCAAACAACGTTCAGAGACGGGACGAAGACGGACTCATCTGCCGCCGCCCGAACGGAGACGAATACAAGGTGCAGGACGACGCGCCGGTTCTCGAATTCTATTACGAAAACAGGAGAGCGGACGAAGAGACCCTCGTCCACAACGTGATGACGAACGAATCCTTCTGGGGACGTGACCTGACAAAAGTCAAAGGGTTTGAAGCGCTTGCTGTGGAGGATCTGAAGAAGATCCGGACAAAAGGAGCAAGAGAAGCATACGCCTCCGTGCTGTAAATGACGGAAACAGAGCCGGGCTCCCGCCGGACGAAACGGGCGGGGCCGGCTCCCTGCTGCCTGTTCGGCAGGGAGCAGAATGAACGGAAAGGGAGTAGATCTATGGCCAAGGCAAAAATCGTGAAGATCCATCCGCGGGACAATGTTGCTGTGTGCATTCAGCCGGTCTCAAAGGGGGATGAGATCGAGGCGGGAGACGCTGTCATCACCGCGCAGCAGGACATCCCGCAGGGACACAAAGTCTCGATCCGCGGGATCGCAGCGGGAGAAGACGTGATCAAATACGGATTTTCCATCGGGCACGCGACCGACGCGATCGCGCCCGGCTGCTGGGTCCACACCCACAATATGGCGACGAACCTGAGCGGAGAGGTGAAATACACCTATGAGCCGGATGTCCCGGAGAAAAAGAGCATCCCGACCGAAACGTTCCGCGGCTATCTGCGGGAGGACGGCCGGGCCGGCGTCCGAAACGAGATCTGGATCATCCCGACCGTCGGCTGTGTCAATGACGTCGCGAAGCATCTGGCGGAGCAGAACCAGGACCTCGTGAAGGGCTCTGTGGAAGGGCTGTACGCGTTCACGCATCCGTTCGGCTGCTCGCAGACCGGCGGGGACCACGCCGCGACCAGGCGGATCCTGGCGGACCTTGTCCGGCACCCGAACGCCGGCGCCGTGCTCGTTTTGTCGCTCGGATGTGAGAATCTGACGCATGATCAGTTCCTCGAGGAACTCGGGCCGTACGATCCGGAACGCGTGAAATTCCTGACCTGCCAGGACGTCGAGGATGAAATGGCGGAAGGGAGCCGGATCCTGAAGGAACTCGCGGATCACGCAGGGAAAGCGGAGCGCGAGGACATCGGCATGGACCGCCTCGTGGTCGGATTGAAATGCGGCGGTTCGGACGGGCTGTCCGGGATCACCGCGAACCCTGCTGTCGGACGATTCTCGGACATTCTGACGGCGCAGGGCGGGACGTCGATCCTGACGGAAGTCCCGGAGATGTTCGGCGCGGAAGGCTTTCTGATGCCGCGCTGCCGGGACCGCGAGGTCTTCGACAAGGCCGCATCGATGCTGAACCGTTTCAAAGATTATTTTATCAGCCACGACGAAGTGGTGTACGACAATCCGTCGCCGGGGAACAAGCAGGGCGGCATCACGACTCTCGAGGACAAGTCCTGCGGCTGCGTCCAGAAGGGCGGCACCTCGGCGATCGTAGATGTTCTGGGATACGGGGAGCCGGTCCGGACGCACGGGCTGAATCTTCTGTATGGTCCGGGGAACGATCTCGTCTCGACGACGAACCTGACCGCGGCCGGCGCGGATCTGATCCTGTTCACGACCGGGCGGGGCACACCGTTCGGCGCTCCGGCCCCGACGCTGAAGATCTCGACGAACGACGCACTGTATGGGAAAAAGAAAAACTGGATCGACTTTAATGCCGGTCCGGTCGCGTCGGAAGGAGAATCCCTGGACGATGCGGGAAGACGCCTGTTCGACCTCGTAAAAGAAGTCGCGTCTGGCAGAAAGACACGCTCGGAGGAAAACGGCTTCCGTGGGATCTCGATTCTGAAAGACGGCGTCGTGCTGTAATGACCGTGTGCGATCCGAACGGGAAATCAACTCGGGCGATCCGAAGAATCGGACCGCTCGTTTATTTTTTTGCCCGGGGAGACCGCCAGCTGCATCTTCATGGGATTTCTTGGGGATCGGGAATACCAGGAATTTTTGGAATCGGGAATGCCGGCACTGTCCGTTTTTTCGTCACTCATCTGAGTATACTGCATTGAAACGGAGCGTGCCCCGTGCCGGATAAAAATCCGTAGAGGATTCGGCAAATCGCTGCAGATTTCTTGTGTGCAGGACGACTAAATGTCGTCATGCATATTGACACGAGCTGCCGCACGGCGTACCATGTTTACATAACGATAGAATCATTTTATTACTTGCGATTTTTTTAAGGAGATGAAAATATGATGACCTGTTTCGGACGTTCCCGTCGTTCTGCCAAAGTGATGATCCTTGTTCTTGCCTTTGTCCTGGCGCTCGTGATGAGCCCGGTCGATGTTTCCGCAGAAGAGGACGATGCGATGCTGTACCGGCCGGCGAATTACTCCCATTTCTATTTTGGCGAGAAGATGCCGGTTTCGTTCGATCTGTATTCCGGTTATGACGATTATATCGCTGAGGACTACGAAAATTACGAGGACGACGAAGACTATGATGAGGAGGAAGACTACGAGGACTACGACGACGAAGACTACGATGAGGAGGAAGACTACGAGGAGGAAGATTACGAGGACGAGGAAGACTACGCCGAGGAAGATTATGACGACGAGGATTACGATGACTATGACGACGAAGACGGCATAGAGTACGAAGAGGGCGATACCGTCTACACCATGCCGTATCTCGGATTTTATGCATACGACAATGATGCCGGCGAATTCGAGGAGGAACCGACGGTTGAGTATATTTATTACGATACGGTAGGTCCGGAAGACGCGGGATCTTATGAAGACAGCTTCAAACTAACCCGGAATGATTTTGATCCGGGCACATATTTGCTGACGCTGGAGGGCCTTCCGGTCTCGCGGAGCGATATGACGGTAGAGGATTTCGACGATTATATGGATTACGTTTACTGGGATCTCTACACCGATAACGAAGATACTCCGTTCGATTCCGTCGTGATCACGATCTCCCGCCTGAAGGCGCCGTCAAAGCTGAAAACATCCGCCGGCCGTAAAAAAGTATCGCTCTCCTTCCGGAAAGCGACCGGTGCTTCCCGCACCAGGGTCTACCGCTCGACAAAAAAATCCTCTGGCTACCAGTACATCGGATCCACGACCTCGTCGAAATACACCGACCGCAAGGTGAAGAAAGGCAGAAAATACTATTATAAATGCCGCACGATGAGGAACGTTCACGGGAAGATCTACAGTTCATACAGCAAAGTTGTGAAGTGTAAAAAAGTGAAATAGAGGGAAATAGAGAAAAACAGGAGCATCCGGCATATCGGTGCCAGATGCTCCCTGCTTTCTAAAGCGTTATTTTTTCCTTGAGTTCTGCGGCGCAAAGGGGCACCGCTTTTTTTCTACGTTATTTTACTCTTACCTTGACCTTCGCGTATTTTCCGTTCTGGGCGTAAACATAGACAGTGCAGGTACCAGTGCTCTTCGCTGTGATCTTTCCGGTCGAAGAGACGGAAGCGATGCTGCTGTCGGATGATTCGAACGCCCGCGCGCGGTGGTTTTCGACCGTCTTGAACAGCGGCGCTGCGAGCGTTGTTTTGAGCTTGAACGTCGCACCGTTTTCCAGCGTCTTGCTGCCCAAAAGCGCGTTCTTCACGATGACCATGGTGTAGTTCCCGACGCTGCCGCCGGAAGTCGCCGCGTGCACCGTGCGGGAGACGGAGATCTGGCGGCCGTTTTTGTCAAACGCAGCGACGAAGAATTTGTAGTACGTGCCTTTTTCGAGGCTGCTCCCGGCTGCGCTCGTGACTTTGAGGGTCGTTCCGCTGGAAGAGGCGATCCGCTTGTACGGGTAACGGCTTCCGCCGCAGCGGTTGCCGAACACGACATACGTTTTCGCGCCCGTGACCTTGTTCCAGTCGACGGTGATGCTGTTTTTACGGATCGTTCCGGCCTTCGCAGTGAGCGGAGCGAACGTGGAATCCGCCGGATTCCGGTCGCCTTTTGTCTGTTCCAGAGCCGACGATGCGCTGTCGATCCTCGCGTTTTTCGTTTCTTCCGCGGTCCGGTAGATCGCGAATTTCACCGGGTCGGATTCGATCGCGTCGTAATTGGATCCCGCGGCGACGAACGCCTTGACATAGTATGTTCCGGGTTCCGACGGTTTTTTGATCTCGTTCGTGCACGCTTCGTCGCTGTAATAGCGGTAGGTCACTTCGCCGTACGCGGCCTCCGCGTTCGGTTCGGAAGCGGTCTCTCCCGCGGTCCAGCTCAGCATTGTGAGCGGCGTCGTGAAACGGTTCGCCACTTTATCCGGCTCCCAGGTGCTGGTCGGATCGATCGTCCCGTCGTTGTCTGCCGGGATGTTCGTGTCGAACGCGAGAGAGTCGACGATGCTGATCGCGAATCCGCCGAGCTTCTGGCGCGCTTCCTCTGTGACGAGGCCGTCCGAGTGATCCGATTCGGAGCCGTCGATCAGCGACAGCAGGATGGATTTCACCGTGAGGTTGTCTGAGCCGTACCCGTCGTAGCTGTTGATGAAATCATAGAACGTATAGCCGTCCGGGACGTAGCGGCACCGGCCGCGGACCGTCCAGCCGACGTGTCCTTTGTAGACGGAACCGGTCTGGCTCCCGCCGACGACGTAGCTGATCGCCTGGTTCGAGGTGTTGTCCCGGTTGTCCCAGTTCTGGATCGGGTCGCTGCTGTCATTGGAGACGAACAGGTTCGTTTTGTTGTTCCAGTAGTCGATCCCGGTCGCCTTCTGGAAATCCATCGTCTTCAGCAGGCTTTCGAGCGGCTCCGCGAGATCCGCTGCCGCAATGTCGATGACCTGATCGACGAGCGATCCGGATTCGAGTTTTGCCGTCGTCTCGTCGACCCAGTCCGGCATCGAGCCGGAATCTTCGCCGCCGAGATGGCGCTGGTAAACGTAGTTCGCGTAATCGACGATGGTTTCTTCCGCCGATGTTGAAGGATCGTCAGCGGCCTTGATCTCCGTGAGATCAGTGACGAGCTTGCGTATGCTCCCGTCCATCTGCGACGGATCCGCGAGGGCTTCGTCGATGCGGTCAAGCAGCATGTGCGCGATCGTTTTGACCCGCTTCATCGGGATGAACAGCTTGACGTCGAGGTTCATGTTCGGAAGTTCCGGGCACGCGTTGTAAACGACGAGGATGCCTTCCGAGTTGATCTTTTTTCCATTTTCCTTGCGGTATTTGACAAAATACACCCTCGCGTTTTCGCCGCTGTCCGACCGTTCGATCTTGCTCTCGTCTGCCGGGGCAGGCGTGAGGAGCGACGGAAGCTCGCCGGTGAGCATGTCGTCGAAATCCTGGTATGCTTTCGCGCCGCGGCTTTCGCGGACTTCGTTCACGGCGTTCAGGATGAGAGCCTCTGCGCCGCCCTTCTGAACGATCTGCGCGGAGTAATCGCTGACCAGGTTCGAGACGGAGGTCGGCAGCATCTTCGCTGTGATCCCGCGGCCTTTCTCAAAATCGTACATGTTGTCGATCGTCTCGGTCTTTCCGGTCAGTGCGTTTGTGTACGTGACAGGGCCGACCTTCAGGTACGTCTTGTACGTCATCGATTCGCGGATCTTCGCGTTCGCATCTTCGCGCCGGATCGTTACGAGGCGTGCCGGTGACGGGTAGGTCAGGACAGACCCGGTCTCGATGTCATACAGATTGTTCCCGCGGTCTGTCGTGACTTTGGCGATGTCGTTCGCGTGCATGTGGCCCGTGAAGATGTAGCTCATGCCGGCGTCCGCATATTCTTTGGAGATCCGGGCGTAGTCATTCAAAAGATACATCGGCAGGATGTCCTGCTCCATGCTGAAATGCGGCACGAGGCCGTGGTGCTCCAGGCCGATCACGGTGTCGCCGCGCTGCTTCGCTTCTTTGATTTGGGCGAGCACCCAGTTCTCGAGGTCCGAGCTGATCTGGCCGCTCGTTTCGTGCTCGTCTTTTCCGGACTCGGTGTTGTCCGCGCTGTATCTCGCGGAATCGATGGAGATGATCGTGAACCCGTCCTTCGGGCGTGCGACGTACGACAGTCCTCCTGCGAGTTTTCCTGCCGGCGGTTCATACTCCGCGACGACGGTCTCGTCGTTATAGACGAGATCGGCGTAGGTGCTCCGGAATTTTTCCTGCGTGGTGCGCTCAGCCGGAACGGCATTTCCGTCTGCTGTGTTGAAATTGAGCGCGTCCTTGTTCTGCAGATCGTGGTTCCCCGGGCAGAGATAGACCTTTGTCCCGGTCTCCTTCTCGAATTCGCCGAAGATCTTCGCGAGTGCCTTGTGTCCCTCGAGTTCGCCGTCCTTCGTCAGGTCGCCGGAGACGAGGAGCACATCAGGATCGTCTTTTTTGACCGTGTCCAGGAGCTTGCGAAGGAACGCGTCGCTCTGAACGAACGTCTTCCGGTCGCTGTTCAGTGCCTCTGTGAAATCTTTCGTGTCCTTGATCATGGATGGCGAAAGATAATGCGTGTCGGAAAGCGTCGCGATTTTCAGACTGCCTTCCATTGCGGCAGGCGTCATAGCTGCCGCGCCTGCTGACTGCTCTGCGGATGCCTGCGTTTCCGCTGCAAAAGCGGCGCTTTGCCCGAAGATCATGGCAAACGCCACGATGACAGCAAGTACGACTGCCGCACCTTTCCGTATCCAACTTTCTTTGTTACTCAATGTAACCCCCTCTCTTGTGTGTGGATAACTTTCTCTGAACGGACCCGGCTCCCGCCGTCTTCGCAGGATCGCTCCGGCGGAGAGAGTCTGCCCGAACAGAAAAATTATATCCGAGTACGGGAATTCTATCTATCGAATTCATATTAAACGGATGTTAAATGAATGTTAGAAAATGGAAGGGTGCCACGCCGGAAGCAGGTACCCGCAGGCCGGGGCAGAACGGCAGGTGCATCAGGAAGGTTCGCGCTCCGCTGCGTGATCGACGTGCCGGAGCATCCCCTGTACTGCTTGACACCCGTTCCCGCCGTGGCTTACTATGAGAGCACGACAGGAACAGACGGAGAGCAAAAGGCGGAGAGGACAAAAGGAAGAAAGGAGAAAAGGGAAGAGTGGAAGGGAAAAAGAAAATGCAGAAAAGAACCCGAAAGATGTACCACACGGGGAAGCCCGCTTCGCGCCGCCGGCGCGCGCTTTCTTCGGCGCGCCGTTTTCTGCCGCTCTTCCTTTTTCTTTTTGTCTTCAGTCTGCTCTGGATCGGAGCGGCCCGGGGATCCGCGAGTGCGTACGACCGGCGCGCGGACGCGCATGGGATCAGCTTCCTCCGGACCGGGAGCACTTCCGGCGTTCTGATCTGGTCCGATCAGTACGAAAAAAACAGGAAAAGCAGAAACTGGAACCACGATGTGTACGCCCAGAAGATCGATCTCCGGGACCCGGCCATCGATCGGAAAAAGCGGATCACGCTGGTCTCCGCGCCGGAAGCACAGGAGCCGGCGAGTGCTTCGATGACCGCGAACGGGCGCATCATGGTGACGTTTGAAGACGGTTATAACAATGGAGATGATGAACTGAGCCAGCGCTACGCGCTGTTTGACAAAGACCTGAATGCCATCGTGCCTTACCGCGGCCTGCGAAAGCACGGAACGACCGTGAAGAGCGGCGGGCATTCGGGCCACACCGCGAGCACGAAGACCCGTCATGTCGTCGTCTGGAGCGAGGGCTGGGTCGACGGCGGCGGCGCGAACGGCCTCGGCACCGGGAAGCGCATCGGTTTGACGACGTACCGCTCGGACGGCCGGCGGCTTTTCTCAAAAAGCGTTGCATCCGGCAAAGGGAGATACTGGTGGCCGATCGCGGCGGCATCCTCGGACCGTGTGCTTTTCCTCTGGCAGAAATACATCAAAGGGAAAACCTATGCGCAGCTCCAGTGCGTCTGCTACGACCCGGTAAAAAATCGTTTCAAAACGAAGGCCGCGACGCCCGACCGCAGACTGAAACTCCGTTATTATTCTTACAGCGCCGTCTGGCTTTCGAAAAGCCGCCGTTTCCTCGTCATCGCTTCCCGAAGCGATGGGAAAGCGAACGCGTATCTTCTGACGGAGAGCGGGCGGGTCACCGCGTGCCGGAAAGGCCTTCCGGGCATCGTGCGGGAAGCCTCTCCTGCGGTGATCAAAAAAGGGAAGACAGAGATCGCGGCCTGGCCGGACCGGAAAAACGGAGCCACGTTCCTCCGTGTGAAAAACAGGCGGATCGGCAGCAGCAGGCGTGTCGCATCCTGTTTCCACTGGTCCGTCCGCGGGACCGCCGGCTTTACCGATGCATCGGGGGATGTCTGCTTCGCGGTGCTCGGAAAGGACCGTGTAAAAATCGTCCGGGTCCGTTCTCCGAAATAGAAAGACCGCTGCCCGTGCGCGTCATTTGAAAATGCAAAACTCTTGACGCGCCGGCAGCGGATGTGATAGAATTACCAAGTACGAAATGCTTCCGTGGCTCAGTTGGTAGAGCAGCACATTCGTAACGTGCAGGTCGCCGGTTCAAGCCCGGCCGGGAGCTCCATAAACAAACCGCTTGCAGAACCGTCGCAGGCGGTTTTTTCTACGGAGGAGAAGAACTCAGATCATGAAGAAAGCGAAGCGCGAGAGGAAAAATGAGATCGATATGCTGCACGGACCGCTTTTCAAGAAGATGGTCCTGTTTGCGCTGCCTCTCGCCGCGAGCAGCATCCTCCAGCAGCTGTTCAACCTGGCCGACACCGCGATCGTCGGACGCTTCGCCGGGAGCGAAGCGATGGCGGCGGTCGGCGGCAACGTGCCGATCATCAACCTGCTCGTGTCACTTTTTGTCGGCATCTCGATCGGGGCGAACGTCGTGATCGGCCGCTTCATCGGGGAAGGAAAACAGGAGCGGATCAGCGATGCGGTGCACACGGTCATCCTGCTCGCGTTCATTTCCGGGATCCTGCTGATGGCCGTCGGGCTGGCCGCGTCCGGCGCGCTCCTCCGCATCACGGGGGTGCCGGACAACGTCATGGGCCTCGCCCGGCTCTACCTCCGGATCTATTTCTTCGCGACGCCGTTCATCCTGATCTTCAACTATGCTGCGGCGATCCTGAGGAGCAAGGGCGACAGCCGCCGGCCGCTCTACATCCTGATGGCGGCGGGCGTGATCAACGTCGGGCTGAACCTGCTTTTTGTCATCGTGTTCAACATGAGCGTCGCGGGCGTCGCGCTGGCGACACTGATCTCCAACTGCATCAGCTGCATCATCGTCCTCATCCTTTTGACAAAAGAAGACGAGCCGTTCCGCCTGAACCTGAAAGAGCTCCGCTTGAACGGGAAAATCGTGAAGGAAGTGCTCCGGATCGGGATCCCGGCCGGGCTCCAGGGCGTCGTGTTTTCGTTTTCCAATACGATCATCCAGTCGGGGATCAACAGCCTCGGGTCCGATGTGATCGCGGGGAACGCGGCGGCGGTAAATTTCGAAAGCATCTGCTATTTCGCGATCAATTCGTTCAACCAGACCTGTGTGACGTTCACCAGTCAGAATTACGGGGCCGGGAACGCCAGGCGCTGCAACAAGGTGTTCCTGGAGTCGCTCGCCGCGGGGATGGTGTTCTGCTGCGTGCTGAATGAAGGATTCGCGCTGTTCCATGAGCCGCTGCTCGCGCTGTTCACGACAGAGACGGCGGTGCTCGCCGTGGGCCGGATCCGCATGCTGCATGTGCTGACGGTGCAGTGGATCGCGGGGTCGTATGAGATCGCCGGGTCAGCGCTCCGCGGGATGGGTTACTCGCTGACGCCGACGCTGATCACGATCTTCGGGACCTGCGTGCTCCGGATCATCTGGGTCTACGCGGTGTTCCCGAGGCACCGGACGTATGAGATGCTGCTCCTGACGTACCCGATCACGTGGGTCGTCACAGGCATCGCCGTCCTGGTCGTCTACTTTATTATAAGGGAAAAAGCGTACGCCGGCTTCGCAGCGAAATAGCGGCATCTGCCGTTTGCGAAGCCTGCTGTTTTGAGGTGAGGCAGCGTCCTTTGCGGAGCCTGCTGCTTCGCCGCGAGGCATCTGCCCTTGCGGCGCCCTCTCATCAAAATGAAAAACCGCCCCCGGCCGAAACTCCCGGCAGAGGGCGGACAGATCCCGGCCGAAACGGCCGGTTATTTTTTGTTGATCAGATCGATATACTTCTGCCGCTCCATCATCGGCTGGTTCAGGCGGGACAGCGTCTCGTCGGAGATCTTCCCGTCCGCGGCGAATTCCCGGCCGGCCTGTTCGGTCAGCGCGAGGTAGTCTCTCGCGTACTGCAGCAGATCATCTCTCTTTTTGTACAGGAACAGCGTCGCTTCGCAGCAGGCGATCATCGGGGTGTCATAGCCGAGCGTCCGCTTCATCTGGAATTCGGCCGCGTCGAAGTTCCCTTTGACATCCGGGAACGCGCCGGACGTGATGTACACGTGACGGCATGGGAACTCCCCGAACCCCGGGTGCGTCGCATGGCCCATGATGTCGTCGTAGATCGGCGGTTTGAGGCGCGACAGCATGCGGTCGATCAGGCGCTTGAGCTCTGACGGAAGTCCGAAGAAGTACAACGGCGCGGCCCAGACGACGAGGTCCGATTCGTCGATTTTTTTCAGGATCTTCGGAGCGTCATCCTTCTGGATGCATTCGCCCGGCGTTTTGAACCAGCAGGTCAGACAGCCCTGACATGGCGCGATATCGCATGCATAGAGGTCGATGACTTCCGGGTCTTCACAGCCGGCGCCCCGGAGAAACGCGTCCGCGATCTTCCGGGTCGTGGAACGGCCGCGGTGCGGAGATGCGGTGATCAGAAGTGTTTTCATGAAGTCCTCCCTTTTTTCGGAATCAGTCGGAACGGGGAATTTCCCGGCCCGTATTTTGTTACCCTCATTATATCCAATTTGATATGGATAGACAAAAGGAATTTATTCCATTCATAAATTCTATGTCAAAAATGTACTTCATATGATACAATTAGAATGAGTATTAATATAAGAAATTGTCCCGCAATAGAGATTTGGAGTACAGCCGGGCAAAACGCTAAGGAGGGCTGTTTATGAAAATAAAAAGCAGCGACACAATGACCAGGGCCTATCAGCGCATCCTGAGCATCTTAGACGAGGGGAGTTTTATGGAAACCGGAGAACACGTCTCCGCGCGCCTGACCAGTTTTTACAAACCGGATGAGGTGGAGGAGTCGGACGGTGTCATCACCGGCTACGGTACCGTGAACAGCAACCTTGTCTTTATTTATGCCCAGGACGGCGATGTGATGGGCGGGACATTCGGCGAGATGCACGGGAAAAAGATCATCGAGCTTTATGAACGGGCCATCCGGGCCCGGGCACCGATCATCGGTCTGCTCGATTCCAACGGATTCCGAATCGAAGAGGGGCTGGACGGGATGAATCAGTTCGCCGCTCTGTACGGGGTCCAGGCGAAGGCGTCCGGCGAGATCCCGCAGATCATGTGTGTCACGGGAAACTGCGGCGGCGGAATGTCGATCTCCGCAGTCATGGCGGATTTTGTGTTCATTGAGAATGAAGAGGGGCACATTTACCTGAGCCCGGAAAAAATGGTCGAGTACCAGAAAGGCGAAGAGGAGTACATCTCCGCGTTCGATGACGGGCGCTACAGCTGGGACGAGATCGTCCAGAACGTCCGGACCCTCGTGGAGCTCCTGCCGCAGAGCTGTGATTACACGGCATACCGCGTCGATGTCTCCGACGAGGAGCTGAACCGGACGAACGAGGGGATCCACGAGCTGCTCGGGGACGGGAAGGCGTTCCTGACCGAGATCGCGGACAATCATTTCTTCTTTGAGACACAGAGGGACAAAGGGCAGGATGTCGTGACCGGTCTGATCCGTTTAAACGGCGCGACGATCGGCTGCTGCTGCTGCAACACGGTGGACGGCAGCAAACGTCTGTCCTTCCAGGGGATCGACAAGATGACGTCGATCATCCACCTGTGTGATCACTTCAACATCCCGATCCTGATGGTGATCGATACGGAAGGCTACCAGACCACGGCGGCGAATGAGTACAACATGCCGAATTCCGCCGGGCGCCTCGTCCGCGCGCTGACGCAGTCGAAGGTCGCCAAGGTGAGCCTGATCGCCGGGAAAGCTTACGGGAGCATCTATTCGATCCTGAACAGCAAGGGGCTGAGCGCGGACTACGTCTTCATGTGGGACGACGCTGACGTCAGCATCATCGAGCCGCGGCAGGCGACGGAGATGATCTACGGCAAATTCAGCGACAACCTTGCCAGAGAATATTACGACACGCACTCCAGCGCACTCGCGCTGGCGCGCCACGGATACGTCGACAAGGTCATCCGGCCGGAAGAGACGAGAAAATACCTGATCGGAGCCTTCGAAACATTCGTCAACAGCAGATAGGAGGGAAGACATGACATTAGGCGAGATTTTAGAGACAGCTCTTGTCGATACCCTGCTCGGTATGGGAACCGTCTTCCTCATCCTGATCATCATCGCGCTCATCATCAAGTGCTTTGACTTTTTCCCGTTCCTGAAAGAAGGGACGGATACCAAAGCGGCAGCGAAGAAGCAGAACGCAGAAGTGCCGGAGCCGGAGAGCGCGGAAGCCGATCTTTCTGGAGATGAGCAGCTCGTCGCCGTGATTACCGCGGCCATCTGCGCATACAACGGAGAATCGGAAACCTCAGGCGGAGGATACGTCGTCAGAAGAATAAGGAGATCAACATGGAAACATACATTGTCCGAGTAAATGGAACAGAATATGAAGTAGAAGTAGAGAAAAAAGGAGCAGGGACCGCTCCGGCAGCATCCGCCGCAGCACCGGCCGCCGCATCGGCAGCACCGGCCGCTCAGGCAGCGCCGGCCGCTCCGGCAGCACAGGCCGCACCGGCCGGCAGCATCGAAGTAACGACCGGGACCGCCGGCAAGGTCTGGAAGATCGTTTCGACACCGGGCGATGAACTTGAAGCCGGCGATCAGATCCTGATCCTGGAAGCGATGAAGATGGAGATCCCGGTCGTCGCGCCGGAGAAGGGGAAACTCGCAGCAATCACGGTCAAAGAGGGAGACGAAGTCTCGAACGGCCAGGTTGTCGCGACGTTAGCGTAGGTGGCGGATATGAGCAGCCTCTCCAGTACACTGCAGAACATGGGAGAGCAGACCGCAATCGCGAACATTACCTTAGGCAATGTCATTATGATTGGCGTTGCGCTTCTCCTGATGTATCTTGCCATCGCGAAAGAATATGAACCGTTACTGCTGATCCCGATTTCCTTCGGGATGTTACTCGTGAACCTGTTTCCGGGGATCATGGAAAAAGGAGGGCTCCTCTGGTACTTCTATCAGCTGGATTCCTGGTCGATCCTCCCGTCGCTCATCTTCATGGGCGTCGGCGCGCTGACCGACTTCGGTCCGCTGATCGCGAACCCGAAGAGCTTCCTGCTCGGAGCCGCCGCCCAGTTCGGTGTGTTCGGAGCGTTCATCCTCGCGATGCTGATCGGGTTCAACGATAAATCCGCTGCGGCGATTGCCATCATCGGCGGCGCGGACGGCCCGACGTCGATCTATCTGGCGACGAAGCTCGGGCAGGACGACCTGCTCGGACCGATCGCGGTCGCGGCGTATTCCTACATGGCGCTCGTCCCGATCATACAGCCGCCGATCATGAAGGCGCTGACCACGGAAGAAGAGCGGAAGATCAAAATGGATCAGCTCCGCGAGGTCTCAAAGCGTGAACGGATCGCGTTCCCGATCGTCGTCACGATCGTTGTCTGCCTGGTCCTGCCGTCGACCGCGCCGCTGATCGGCATGCTGATGCTGGGCAACCTGTTCCGCGAGAGCGGCGTCGTCCGCCAGCTGCAGGAGACCGCGTCCAACGCGCTGATGTACATCGTCGTCATCCTGCTCGGAACTTCCGTCGGTGCGACGACGAGCGCGGAGCGCTTCCTCAAAGTCAGCACGATCAAGATCGTCGTCCTCGGACTCTGCGCGTTCGCGATCGCGACCGCGATGGGCGTCCTGTTCGGAAAACTGATGTGCAAACTCTCGCACGGCAAAGTGAACCCGCTGATCGGCTCCGCCGGTGTCTCCGCGGTTCCGATGTCCGCGCGTGTCTCCCAGAAAGTCGGCGCGGAAGCCGATCCGACGAACTTCCTTCTGATGCATGCGATGGGCCCGAACGTGGCCGGCGTCATCGGAACGGCTGTCGCAGCCGGCGTCTTCCTCGCGATTTTCGGCGTATAGGAAGCCGGAGTCAGGAAGGAAGAAATATCAACCTTGAAAGAAAGGGCCGGGCCGGCTGAGCGGACCCCGGGAGACCGTTCCCGGCGGCTTGCGCTTCGGCCGGGCGTGCCCGGATTGGAGATAACGTATGGGTAAAAAACTGAAAATAATGGAGACCGTGATCCGGGACGGGCAGCAGTCCCTGATCGCGACTCGGATGCCGATCGAAGACATGCTCCCGATCCTCCACACGATGGACAGCGTCGGCTATGACGCGATCGAGTGCTGGGGCGGAGCGACATTCGACTCCTGCATCCGCTTCCTCGACGAGGATCCGTGGGAACGGCTCCGGATCCTGCGGAAGGAGATGCCGAACACGAAGCTGCAGATGCTGCTCCGCGGCCAGAACATCCTCGGATACCGGCATTACTCCGACGACGTCGTGGACTATTTTGTCAAAAAATCCATCGAGAACGGGATCGATATTATCCGGATCTTCGATGCGCTGAACGATACGAGAAACGTACAGACCGCCGTCGCGGCGACCAAGAAATACGGCGCGCACGCACAGGTCGCGATGTCATACACGATTGGAGAGCCGTATACACCGGATTACTGGGTCGGGCTCGCCAAAGAGATCCAGGACATGGGTGCGGATTCGATCTGCATCAAGGACATGGCGGGACTGATGGTCCCGAACGCCGCGCGCGACCTGATCCGGGCGCTGAAGAAGAACATCGACATTCCGATCCACCTGCACAGCCACTGCACGAGCGGTGTCGCGCCGATCACGTACTATATCGCGGTGCAGGAAGGCTGCGACTGCGTCGATACCGCGATCTCGCCGTTCTCCGGCGGCACGAGCCAGCCGGCGACAGAGGTCATGGTAGAGACGTTCAAAGGCACGGAATTCGACACCGGGCTTGACCAGTCGCTGCTCGAGAAGATCGCGGATCACTTCCGCGAGGTGCGCGAGAAGGATCTGGAAAGCGGCCTGATGAGCACGAAGGTGCTCGGCACCGACATCAAGACGCTGATCTATCAGGTTCCGGGCGGAATGCTTTCGAACCTCGTTTCCCAGCTGAAGGAGCAGAACGCGGAAGACCGCTACATGGACGTGCTGCAGGAAGTGCCGAGAGTCCGCGCGGATCTCGGAATGCCGCCGCTCGTCACGCCGTCGTCGCAGATCGTCGGGACGCAGGCGGTACTCAATGTGCTGATGGGCGAACGATATAAGATTTTGTCCAAAGAAACGCAGGAGATCCTGAAAGGAAAGTACGGAAAAACGCCGATGCCGATGAATCAGAAGCTGATCGATGAGAAGATCGACAAAAGCGAGATCATCACCTGCCGGCCGGCGGATCTTCTGGAGCCGGAGCTCGATAAACTGGAAGAGGAAGTCAGGGATTACAAGCAGCAGGACGAGGATGTCCTGACGTACGCGCTGTTCCCGCAGGTCGCGCTCGACTTTTTCAAACGGCGGGAAGCGAAGCAGAATAAGGTCGATCTGGACCTTTATGATTCGAAAAATAAGGCGTACCCGGTTTAAACAAATCGGATTTCATGGTATGATGCAGCAAGAGACTGCAGAGATAAAAGGAGGAAATCACCATGTTTGGATTAGAAAAGTACGGATTTAAGGCATCCAAGGTCTACAGAAACCTGGAGCCGGCGGTTCTGGTCGAGAAGGCGCTCGCGAGAGGCGAGGGCGAACTGACGGACACCGGAGCGCTGCTGGTCAATACCGGGAAATACACCGGAAGATCCCCGAAGGATAAATTCATTGTCGATACGGAAGGCGTCCACGACAAGATCGCCTGGGGCAGTGTGAACATGCCGACGACGCGTGAGACGTTCAACGCGATCAAGGAAGAAATGATCCGCTTCATGGACGGGAAGGAAGTGTTCGTCTTTGACGGATTCGCTGGCGCGGATCCGAAGTACACGAGAAAATTCCGCGTCATCAACGAGCTGGCGTCGCAGAACCTGTTCATCCACGATCTGCTGATCCGGCCGACGAAGGAACAGTTGGAAAACTACGGCGAACCGGACTTCACGATCTATACGATCCCTGGCTATAAATGCGATCCGAAGCGGTTCGGCATCAATTCGGAAGCCGCGATCATGATCGACTATGAAGCGCATGAGATCATCATCGCCGGATCCCAGTACGCCGGCGAGATCAAGAAATCCGTCTTCTCGACGATGAACTATGTGCTCCCGGTCGAGGACAACGTCCTCCCGATGCACTGCTCGGCGAACATGGATCCGGAGACGCATGAGACCGCGGTGTTCTTCGGCCTCTCCGGAACCGGAAAGACGACGCTGTCCGCGGATCCGAACCGGAAGCTGATCGGCGACGACGAGCACGGCTGGTCCGATAACGGCATCTTCAACTTCGAGGGCGGCTGCTACGCGAAGTGCATCGACCTGGACGAGGAGAAGGAGCCGGAGATCTATCACGCGATCAAGTTCGGATCCCTCGTAGAGAACGTCATCGTTGATCCGGAGACGAGAAAGCCGGATTACACGGACGGTTCCCTCACGGAGAACACCCGTGTCGGCTATCCGGTCGACTTCATCTCCAACGCGCAGATCCCGGGATACGGCGGCATCCCGAAGGTCGTCATCTTCCTGACGGCGGACGCGTTCGGCGTCCTTCCGCCGATCTCCAAGCTGACGAGAAACGCCGCGATGTATCATTTTGTCACCGGCTTCACGGCGAAGCTGGCCGGAACAGAGAGAGGCATCACGGAGCCGCAGCCGACATTCTCGACGCTGTTCGGCGAACCGTTCATGCCGCTCGGTGCGGAGAAATATGCGGAGATGCTGGGTGAGCGCCTCGACAAATACGGCACACAGGTCTATCTGGTCAACACCGGATGGTCCGGCGGCCCTTACGGGACCGGAAGCCGCATGAAGCTGAAATACACGAGAGCGATGATCACGGCCGCGCTGAACGGCGATCTGACGAAGGTCGACTATCAGCACGATGACCGCTTCAATCTTGAGATCCCGACGTCCTGCCCGAACGTCCCGAGCGACATCCTGAACCCGAGAGACACCTGGGCGGACAAAGACGCGTATGACAAGCAGGCGGACCGCCTGGCGAAGATGTTCATCGACAACTTCGCGAAGAAGTATCCGAACATGCCGAAGGAAGTCGTCGACGCCGGCCCGAAACAGAAATAGGGTGCAGGAAGTACGGAAAAAGAATAAACGGAAAAGGAAGAAGCCGCGGGCCCGGGTAAGGACCTGCGGCTTCTTGCCATGTATAGAGTCAAATAAAATCAAGACGGAATCAGTACTGGAAGCTCGGGATGAGCTCCTTCAGGACCGGCATCATGCCGATCCCGCCCGGTGTCTGCCCCGGGAGCTGCCAGAAGTCATGCGCGCAGAAGTTGTTGCCCTCGATGATCGCAGGGCCTGTCGGTGTGATCGCGACGTCCCAGCCGACGTAGCGCATCTGAGGGATGACCATCGCGGCCTTCAGCACCATCTCCTTCGCTTCTTTGAACAGCGGAGTGTGGAAGCCGACGAGCTTCTCGCCGCTGTTCGGATGATGTGTGTAGAGGCCGTCCGCTTTGGTGTCTCCGGAGTGTGCCGGGAACAGGAATTCTCCCGTTTCGAGGTCGACCGGTCCGTGGACGCCGAAGTTGTCGACGACGCGGCCGTTGATGCCGAATTTCTGTACGGAGTAGACCAGGTGCGGCTCGCCCCAGTCGTCGATGATTGTGATCATCCGCATCGTGTCGGCGCTGCCGTTGTAGACCTTCGCGAGGTCCGGGTGATTTTCGATCACGTCCTCGATCGTGCCGAACTGCTTCTTCGTGATATAGTCATAGAACGCTTCTCCGTCCGGGAAGTCCTTCGTGAACAGCTTTTCACAGCCGTCCCCGCAGGAAAGGTCGCGCGGCTTCGCGAAGATCTTCTCGTGGGTGTTGAAGTATTCAATCACGTCTTCCTTTGTCGCGTCCTTCAGATCGAGGAACGTGCGCCCGATATAGTCCTTGAAGATCTCGTTGAACTCGTTCTTGTTGTCGAAGCAGTGCGAGAGGGACTGGTCGTTGATCTGCTCGATCAGGCGTTTGCTGCGGAAACGTGTGAGATAGGTGTCGCGCTGCTCGTCCGTGCAGTCCCACCACTGGAAGATCAGGTAATCGTGGTAGCCGGCACTGAACTTCTTCATGCAGTGCAGGATGACCCGCATGGTCTCGCTTTTCGACTGACCGGACAGGCGCGCGGACTCATTGACGACGTCAAAAAATTTCTTAAAGCTCGCGTTGCGCACAACGCGGAGGCGGTATTGCAGTTTATTCTCAGCCATAGGAATTCCCCTTTGATATCAATCATTGATGTTAATTTATAGAAATTATAGCCCAAGGGGGCGGATTTTGCAATGCGGTAAAATTTCAGCGCGGCTGGCATTGAAGACTTGGGATGCCGCGGGAATCGTGATACAATAACAACGCATTTTGTAAAAGGAGGGCGCTTCATGAAACGAGGAGCGATTTTCGACATGGACGGCCTGCTCGTCGACACCGAGCGGGAGTATACGAAAATATGGAAAGAAATGGCGGAGAAACGGGGCATTCAGCTGCCGGACGACTTTGAGGAGAGGACAAAAGGCCGCGGAGGGGAAGAGAATTACCGGGTGCTGGAGTCATTTTACCACGAAGACGGCAGGAAGCTGTTCCTGGAGTGGCAGGATCAGGTCCGGCTCCGCTTTGCTGAGGCGGTGCCGGCGAAAAAAGGCGCCGCGGAGATCCTGGACTTTTTCCGTGGGCAGGGCGCGAAGATCGCGGTGGCGAGCAGCAGCGACCGGGACATCGTTCTGGATTTCCTGAAAAAAGCGGGGCTCGCAGGTCACTTCGACGCGTATGTCTGCGGGGATGAGGTGCCGAACGGCAAGCCGGCGCCGGATATTTTCCTCCGGGCGGCAGCGGAGCTCGGACTTTCGCCGGAGGACTGCTATGTGTTCGAGGACAGCACCCTCGGAATCCTGTCGGCGTCAAGCGCGGGCTGCGTTCCGGTGATGGTGCCGGATACGCTGGAGCCGGGGCCGGACATCCGGAAAAAAGCGAAAGTGGTCTGCCGTGATCTTGCGGACGCGATGGAAAGGATCCGCCGGGGCGAGCTCTGAGCCCCGGGGCGGCAGAACGCCGCGCCGCGGATGGTCTGTTATTGTCTAAATTTTTTCACAATATACGGTTTTATGTTGATTTTTCCCGTAAATCTTCTAAAATGATATATAGTTGTTGGCTTCCTGCGAATGCGGGAAACGAAAAAAAAGGAGGCCCTCGCGGTCTTCGGGGCAGGAGTGATATGAAGAAAGCGAAGAAATGGACGATTGTTTTCCTTTCAATTGCCGTATGCTTCAGTATGAGCGCGCCGTCGTTCGCCGTGTCTGAAACGGGGGAAACGACTTCGGCTGGAAGCACAGCCGTGGCACAGCCGGCGAATTCGGAGGCCGATTACCGGAGCATGCTGAAAGGAAAGAAGTATGAAGAGGACAGCCTGATCGTGACCTTCAAGGAAGGCGTGGGCAAAACCGCGGCGGAAAACGTCGCGGAGACGCAGGACGCTTCGATCGAAGACACGACCCGGGTCGACGGGAGCCTGATGGCACGCGTGTCGATCTCTGACGACGATACGATGAAGCAGGCGATGAAGAATTTTGACCGGAGCGGCAAGGTCGAGCAGGTGCAGCCGAACTATGAATACAAGGTGAAAGGCAGTTCGACGGATCCGGCGATCAGCAAGCAGTACCAGTTCACGAGGATGAACATCGATGACGCGTGGACGGAAGTCGAGAATGACTCCGATTCGAATCGCGGGAAATCCGCGACGACGGTCGCCGTCATCGACACCGGATGCGATGTCGATCATTCCGATCTTCAGGATAACCTCTCTGTCAGCACGAACAGCAAGGGGACCCGTTCGTATGTCAGCGCAGTCGATAACAGTCTCGGCGGCACAGGTGTTTCACGGGATGATTCCGATCAGGATGAAGGTCATGGGACGCATGTCTGCGGGATCATCGGAGCGGATTACGGAAACGGAAAGGGCGGGAGCGGCATCGCTTCCGGTCATAACAATGACCTTGTCAAGGTCATACCGATCCAGGCGAGCGCTGACGGATCAAGCTTTTACACCTATGACCTCGTGACCGCGCTGAAGATCGCGGGGGAGAAGGATGCGGATGTCGTGAACCTCAGTCTCGGGGCCAGTGTCAGAGACCGTGTCCTCGAAGGAGCGATCAAAGACCTGTATGACAAAGAGATCGTCATTGTCAATGCGTCCGGAAACGATGGCAGCGACGATGTCTGCACCCCGGGCTGCATGCCGGAAGTGATCAGTGTGAACGCGACGGATCAGTACGGGGAAGTTCCTTATTATTCGAACTACGGGTATTCCAACGACGTCTCCGCGCCGGGAGATAATATTTACAGTACGGTCGTGGGAGACGGCTACGCAACCTTGAGCGGGACGTCCATGGCCTCGCCGTGCGTCGCGGGTGTCGTCGCGCTCATGCTGGACGTGAACAGCGATCTGACCCCGAAGCAGATCCGGAACATCCTGTGTGCGACGACGAAACAGCAGCAGGCAGGAGAGGGCTTTGATGAGAGCACCTACGCATACGGTGAGGTGGACGCCGAAGCGGCAGTGAAGGCGGCAAAAAATGCGTCCTCCAGTTACGTCCAGTCGCTTGAGGTCAAGATGAGCCAGGACACGGTCAATGTCGGAGATAATGCAGGTGTCGAAGCGCTCGTCAAGCCGGCGACATCGCTGGCGGACGTCACATACACGAGCAGCAATACCAGCGTGGCGACCGTTGACGAAGACGGGAACGTGACGGGCGTCGCACCGGGTGAGGCGACGATCACGGCGCATGCAGGCTACCGGACGGCGTCCTGCACAGTCACGGTGACGAAGTCGGTCCCGGCGAAGTCGCTGAAGATCACCAAGAAAGTCAAGGAAGTCGGTGTCAAAGACACTTCGGATATGATCGACTTCGACCTGCAGCCGGAGAATGTGACCAATACCGAGATCTATTACCGCGTCGTGAAACCGGGGACGGATATCGACGTCTTCATGAAGAAGGTACAGAAGAGCGGCGGGACTCTCTCGGTGACCGACGATGTGAAGAGCGATGTGGCGTGGGTCGACGAACTGGGACAGATTCACGGGAAAAAGACGGGAAAAGCGACCGTGATCGTTTCGAACTATAACGGGAAAGTCTATGACAGCTATACCTTCACCGTCCTTCCTCTGGTCTCCAAAATAAAGATCCATGGTACCACGAAGGCGGTAGCGGGACACAAAAAGACGTATACCGCGAAGCTCCTGAGCAGCAGCGGAAGCACCAACGTGGCGCACAAAAAAGTCACCTGGTCCGTGAACGATAAAACGCGCGCGACCATCTCGAGCAGCGGCGTCCTGAAAGCAAAGAGGGCGGGGACCGTTTACGTGACCGCGAAAGTGCTCCGCCTGCGTGACGCCTCCGGAAAAAAGCACTACCGTACCGATGTGAAGAAAGTACGGATCTACAGCAGCCGCTATTCGGGGAAATCTTCCTATCGCCTGACTGCGTCCGCATCCGGGAGCAAAGCCCGTCTGAAATGGAAGAAAGTCGGCGCGGCGAAAAAATACACAGTTTACCGGGCGACAAAGAAGAGCGGGAAATACCGAAAAGTCCGGACCACATCATCACGCAGCCTGCGGGTCAGCCGCTCAAGGATCCATACGTACTATTACAAAGTCCGGGTCACCAGCAGCAGCGTGTCCGGGATCCGGTACGGATATTCCAACATCGTGAAAGTATCAAAAAGGTAATAGGAGGATAACATGATTATGAAGAAAGCAGCGGTCCTTCTATTGTCCGCAGTATTATTTACAGCATTCCTGCCGATGTCCGCTTTTGCCGCATCGGAGAGCGCGGCCGAACCGTCGTCAGCGGGAAGCGCCGCCGTCTCTTCGCAGGAAGCCGGTCAGCAGGTCAAATCGAACTCTCCGGCCGGGATCGTCCTGAGCAAGGACGCAGTGAAAAGCGACGATTCGGATGAGATCCTTGATTTTTATCAGGAATTGCTCCTGTGGATGTTTACAGACGATGTCGCCGCGGCGATTTCGGAAAGCGGTGTTGTCGGCTATACCGATAATACTTTGACTCCGGAGGCCTCCTATTACCGACAGATCGTCTGGGAGCATCTGGAGCCCGCGTATAATGAGTCGCTGGATACCCTTACCAACGCGGACGAACTTACTGATCTGTTCGAGCAGAGCGAGGAGGATCCGTCACTGATGGTCATCAAAAGTTCACTGCTGGAGCAGATGAATGAAGCGATTACGATGGCAGGGTGGACCAAGATTGTCGTCCGTACGAATAACGTGAAGAAAGAAGTTCAGCGCCTCAGGAAACGGGAAAAGACGTATGAAGATCTGGTGTGTGAGTCGCTGAAAGAATCGGATTACACCCAGTATTACTGGGGCGTCGTCCGCTCGAAAAAAGCAGAGGTCGCGTCGCTCCTGCGTAAGATGAAAGATATCCCTTCTGCTGCGAAGAACACGGTCCAGGCAGACTCCATCATCGCAGAATTAGAAGGTGATAATTACATGGACTTGAATGAGATCAGTGATTATTACGGGATCACTATCGGGCTTTCGGTCTACACCAGGAATGACGTGAATCTGGCGAAAAAAGAAGAAAAAATGTATCTGGATAATGCCCTGGACAATCTGATCGGCGGAAAACGTCTCGACAAAAAGTATCAGGATCCTGCAGAGAAAATCCTTCAAAAGTATAAGAACGAGGTCGACAACGCGGTCGATGTAAACGATATCCTCAGCGGAAGCTATGTCGAGCAGTATCTCGAGGAAGTCGGGGAGAAGTACGAGGTCGCGGACGTCGATTACGCCAGCATCGTCTCCTCTTCTGATATGTTCCGCTGGCAGAAGTCGATGTACCAGTGGCTGTATGATGAGATCGACCTTGATAAGTACGAGTCCGCAGAAGTCGAAAAGATAAGCATCATCATCCAGAGCCAGAGCACAAAGGCGTACAGAAACCAGATCGCCGTCAGCGATCTTCCAACACTGACGGAAAAGACTCAGAAACTGATCAAGAAGGTGAAGACCCGCCGGCAGAAGATCGCTGCGGCTCGCACCACGTACCTGGCGAAACTCCGCCGGTATACGAAAAAGAAAGACTACGACCACTCAAAGGCGCTCGCCGTATACCGTCAGGCCAGAGCCGCCATGTCGAAAGCCGGAAGCACCAGTAAGATCCGGTCACTGTACAGAAAGTACAGCAACAAGATGAAGACCTACGCCGTGAAGCGATTCCGGATCAGTACGTCACGCTATGGCAAAGGAAGCATCACCAAATCGAAGAAGATCGCTTACGGAAAGAGCTTTACGGTGAAGCTCCTCCCGGCCGCAGGCTGGAAGATCAGCCGCGTCAAGATCGACGGGAAGACCGTGAAGTTGAAGAACCGCTACGTGTTCAGGAAGGTTCGGAAAAAGCATAAGATCACCGTCTGGTATTCGAAGTAGGACCGTAAGTGCTAAGCGGCAGCAAAACAAAACTCTGAACAAAAAACAATGCCCTGAAGACCGGCGATAAAACGCTGTGTGCCTTCAGGGCGTTTGCTTTTTGTCTTTATCGAATGGGTTTCCGGAAACGCGTCTCGTGGGGCGGATTTCCTTAATCTGTGAAGACGGTCGATCCGATCTGCAGGAAAGTGATGTCGTAGCTCGAGTAGGATGTATCCTTGTATTTGAGCTTGAGCGTAAAGTACTGATAGTTTGTGCCGTCGGTCGCGACTCTGCCGTCGACGCGCACGGTCGTCCCGCTCACGCGGATCGTGTAGTCGCCTGCGCTGTCGGACATCTTCGCTTCCGAGAAATAGGACTTCATCGCCTTTTGCGCATCGGAAACGACCTGGCTTTTGTCCGGGCCGGAAGACTGCTCAGTCTTCGAGCTGGAATCTGTGCTCGTATCCGACTTTGATTTCGAATCTTTGGAGTCGCTCTCACTGCTGTCGCTGTCGGACTGCGTGTCACTGCTTCCGCCCGTCACGCTCGTCTGATTTTTCCTCACCAGCTTCAGCGTGTCGTTGTCCTCATCCGGCTTGTAGCGCAGATCGTATCCGGCGGATTCATCGACCTCCGAGTCTGAGGTGAGCGTGACGCCCTTGTCCACATACATGGTGCCGTCGTTTTTGCCGTAGTCGCCGATATAAACGCCCTTGTCGCTGCCGGAGTAACGGATGATCCCGAAGTCGAGGTCGTGATTCTCGAAGTACGTGAAGTAGTAATCCGTGAGTGCCTCCTTGGTGACGTCGTCCTTGCTGACCTCCACATAGGAATAGGACAGCTTTTCGCCGCTCTCTGAGGTCGTGCTGCGGATCGAGGCCTTGTCGTAGAGGTGATGCTCAAACAGACTGCAGCCCGTCAGGAGAAGCGCGGTCATCGCTGCGAGAAGGACAGCGGCTGCGATTAGAGTTTTCTTTTTCATGCGAATTCCTTCTTTCTGAATGGAGTTGCCGGGCTGCCTTATTGCAAGGCGGACAAAAGGATTCCCCGGCAGGGGGACCCGACCCGGTGCTATTATGATACCATTTTTGGCGGGATTTGGACAGAGGGCCGGATCACGGCCGTTTCAGCACCGCGCCTTCCTCGTAATGGGAGAGGTAGTCGATGCACCTTTTATATTTATCGAGGCGCACGCGGTCCTCTTCGGTCACTTTATCCAGGCGGCCGGTGTCGGAGTTGTGGTGCAGGTCCGAGAGCTTGACCCGTCGCGCGACGGAATCCGGCGCCAGATTCTCGATATAGTCATAGTAGTCCGCCCCTTTGCGCCGCGTCAAAAGAAGAAGCGGAAGGATCACTTCATCCGGGAATCCGTCAGCCCGGAGCTCGTCTTCCGTGCAGTCCGTATCTTCCAGAACATCATGCAGCAGCGCGACCGACGCAGAGATCTCGTCCGTCATGCTTTCCGCGACGTGCCACGGATGGAACATGTAAGGAAGGCCGCTCCTGTCGAGCTGCCCCCGGTGCTTCTCCACCATTACCTGCATTGCTTTTTTTGTCATGGGTGTATAGAGCATGATCCCACCCGGCCTTTCTTTATTCTCTGTCCCGCCCGGCTTCAGATTTTTCCGCCTGCATGGCTTCTGGTTCCCCGCCGCGCACGACGATCGTCACATCCTGCTCCAGCGCGAAGGTCAGAAGGTTCAATTTGTCCTCCTGGTAATCCCGGATCGCGCGGGATGCGATCTCGAGCTCCCGCTTAGCCGGAAGAAGATCCAGTCCTTCCGCGAGGAGCGGGATCGCGGCGCTCCGGCAGGTCAGCTCGGCCGCCGTCCGGAGTGCGGTCTGATAGCAGTCGTACAGGCGCTCCTCGAAGGAGTCTCCCGTTTCCGGAAGCACCGTGTGGATCAGAAATTTCGCGTGCAGAGAAAACGCCGGGGTCACGCCGGTCTTTCCCGGCGGGATCCTGCCGTCCTCCCCGTCGCCGGTGATCCTGCGGAGCCGGAGGAGCTTTTCCCGTCCGGCGGTATCGTAAATGCGCGATTCCAGCTCATAGCCGATCTCCGGGACCGGCATCGCCGGCGTGATGATCGCGTCCGCTTCCTGCTGTTCGATGTTTCCGTGAAGAATGCTAAGCGACATGGTGCAGTTCCTTTCTTTTTTTTGATGCTTCCATTATACATGAGCCGGGGCGCAGGCTCAACGAAACTTCTCGATTCTGTCCGCACAGGAGGCCGGGAGCGTGTTACAATAGAGCGGTTGGAATCCGGCAGACGCCGGGGGAGAGGGAAAAAAGAGAAAGGATCAATCTTATCATGAAATACGGGATTATCGGAGCCGGCGGAACCGGCGGAGCGATCGCCGCGTATCTTGATGCGGCGGGAAAGGACGTGACGCTGTTTGCGAGAGGAGAAAATCTTCGGGCGCTGAAGGAGCACGGACTGATCTTTCATAATGTAGGCGAGACTTCCGTGCACCGGGAGGCGGACGGACCGAACGGATTGCATTTTGGCGATTCGACTGAAAATCCAACGGATTTCGGACGTTTTGACGTCGTTTTTATCTGTGTGAAGAGCTATTCGCTCCCGGAGATCGCGCCGCTGGCGGAGGGGATCGCCGACGAGGAGACGATCTTCCTTCCGATCCTGAACGGGATCAACGCCGGCGAGCTCGTGCGGAGAAGCATCCGAAAGGGGATCGTCCTGGACGGTCTCGTCTATATCTATGCCGCGAAGACGGGGCAGGGCGAGATCACGAAGGGAGAGGAGATCTTCCGGGTCATTTTCGGGACGCAGAATGGAGAGGTCTACAGAAACGGATTATCGGAGCCTCTTCGGGACGAGCTCAGGGACCGCTTCCATAAAATCGAAGAAGACCTGAAACAGACCGGGATCGACGCGCTTTTCACGGAAGAGATCCTGAAAGAGACCATTCGGAAGTTTTCTTTTGTCAGCTGCGTCTCGGCAGTCGGGCTGTATTACGGGAACCCGACGGGATATGCGAAGCGGCCGGGGAAGGAGCGGGACTTCTTCATCGGCGCGGTGAGGGAGATCTTCGAGATCGCGGACGCGGTCGGCGTGACGTATGAAGAGGACATGGTGCAGCACAATCTCGATTTTCTGGACGGTGTTCTCGACGATTCCACGACATCGCTCCAGCGGGATATCGCGGCGGGAGGACGGAGCGAATTCGATCTTTTCGTCCTGGAGCCGATCCGGATCGGGAAGCGGTACGGCCTTCCGATGAAGCACTACCGGATGCTGGCGGAGAAATTCGGTCAAGATGTTTCGGAGTAAATAAACCGTCAGGGCAGCGTGCCGGGAAGCTGACGGGCAGACATCCCCTGCACTTCAGCCCTCCTGCAGGCCAAATCTGTACACGAGGCAAACAGTGTTAAAGTAAACGGACAAAAAACAGCGGGTGAAACCTCCTGTGATAAGGAGCGTGCCGGAAGGCCGCCCCTGTTTTTGTGAAAATTACGTGTCTTTGCCGCTCTTTACACCGTTAAATCGTTGCGGAAGCGTGTGGTTGATGGTAAAATACTACCAATACTGAGGGAATGCAGGGATTCATAAAGGAGATGCTTCTATGAACAGCAAACGATATGACGGAGTGTACTATTCGGGGAGAGAAGTCTTTGATCTTAAACAGCTCATTGTGGAGAGCTGCGAATTATATCCGGATAACAACGCCTACCTGGTCCATGACAAGGAGAAGGACCAGTTCGTACCGATCAAATATCATGAAGTCAAGGCGGATCTGGACGCGTTCGGGACCAGGCTCGTCGACCTCGGTCTGAAGAACAAGAAGATCGCGGTGATCGGCGAGACCAGCTACTACTGGCTCCTGACATATTACGCGACCGTGACCGGAGTCGGGGTGATCGTGCCGCTCGACCGGAACCTTCCGGAGGGCGAGCTGAAAGGCCTGATCGAACGCTCCGGCGCAGAGGCGATCGTGTATTCCGAGAAATGCGAGAAGACGATCAAGTTTCTTTTTGACGACCCGAAGGACATCCGTTATTTCATCTCCATGAATCAGCAGGATCATGAAGGGAACGTCCTGTCGATGCCGAAACTGATCAAGGAAGGACGCGGGCTTGTCGAGAACGGGAACCGCGATTTCATCGATGTCGACATCGATCCGGATCAGCTGTCGACGATCATTTTCACGTCCGGGACGACCGGGCTCGCCAAGGGCGTCATGCTGTCGCACCGCAACATCGCGCAGCAGTGCTATCAGATGTCGAAGTTCTTCAAGATCCCGGAACCGGGGATCGTGCTGTCGATCCTGCCGGTCCATCACGTCTACGAGATGACGTGCGACATCTTTACGACGTTCTATCAGGGGAAGACCATCGCGATCTGCGAGGGGATCCGCTATATCATGAAAGACATGAACGAGGTCCACGCGAACGTCATGCTCGGCGTGCCGCTGGTCTTCGAAAAGATGTACAAAGGGATGTGGAAGCAGGCGAAGCGCCGCGGCGAGGAAGAGAAGCTGCGCCGGGCGATCGATCTTTCGAAGCGCCTCGGTCTGTACAATAACCGCCCGCTGATCCGCCGGATGTTCGCGTCGATCCATAACAGCTTCGGCGGAGACATGCGGAGCTTTGTCGTCGGAGGCGCCGCCGCGGATCCGTATATTATTGAAGAATTCGAGGCGATGGGGATCCCGATGGTGCAGGGCTACGGCATGACCGAGAACGCACCGATCATCTCACTGAACCCGGACCGCTACCGCAAGGCAGCCGCCACCGGGAAGCCGCTTCCGGGAACGACCGTCCGGATCGTTGACCAGGATGAGGACGGCATCGGCGAGATCATCTGCAAAGGCCCGTCCGTCATGCTGGGATACTATGAGAATGAAGAGGCGACCGAAGAGACTATTCGAAACGGCTGGCTCCGGACCGGCGATCTCGGCTATTTTGACGATGACGGCTTCCTGTACGTGACGGGACGGAAAAAGACTGTCATCGTAACGAAGGGCGGGAAGAACATTTTCCCGGAGGAAGTCGAGGATGTTCTGCTCCAGAATGAGCTGATCAAGGAAGTCCTGGTCCACGGCGTCAAGGACGACCGCGTCGGGAACGTCATGGTCACCGCGGATATCTATCCGAACTACGACCTCCTGAAGGAGCAGCAGGGCGACATGTCCCGCAGTGAGATCTATCACTTCTACCGCGACCTGGTCGACGACATCAACGAGACGATGCCGCCGTACAAGCAGGTCAAGCGTATCAACATCCGGACCGAAGAGTTCATCAAGACGACGACCGGCAAGATCAAGCGGTTCGCGAACAAGCTCGGCTCCGGCGATTCCATCGAGAAGATGGACTATCCGGACATCAAGAAGATCGAACTCCGCACGGCGAAGGCACGGGCGAAGGAGCTCAGCGAGAGCCAGGATCCGATGGTCCGCTACCACAGCGTCCGCGCGATCACCGACCTCCGGAACATGATCAGCGGGAGCGAAAAGCTCTACGGCGAGAACATCGCGATCGTCGACCGCTTCGGACCGGACAAAGACTATATCGAACTGACCTACCGCCAGCTCAAGGCCGACATCGACGGTCTCGGGACCGCGATGATGAACCGCGGCATCACCGGCAGGATCGCCCTTGTGGGCAAAATGAACTATGAGTGGCAGGTCTCGTTCCTCACGATCATGGGCGGCGTCGGCGTTGCGGTACCGCTCAGCGCGAGCCTCGACAGGGACAAAATGATCCGTCAGCTGAATGAAGCGGAAGTCACCGCCGTCCTCGTCGAAGAGTCCGATGCCGAGCTCCTGAAAGATATCGTGAGCTCCGGCGAGACCGATGTGAAGACCCTGATCGTCTTCGGCCCGAAGGAACATTACGAGACACCGGACGACAGCGCGCTGTCGTTCCATGTCCTGCTGGACGAGGGCAAAAAGCAGGTCGGCCAGGGAGACCGCCAGTTCATCGACGCCGAAGTCATCGCGAGCCAGATGGCGATGATCCTGTACACTGCCCGCACCGGGAAGGCCGTAATGCTCTCGCACGAAAACATTTCAGCCGATCTGATGGCGGTCAGCACGATGGTGAATATCACGCCGGAGGACCGCGTCTTCTCGCCGCTCCTCGCGACCCGCGTCTATCAGAGCACGCTCGGATTCCTTCTGCCGCTGTATAAAGGGGCGGCCGTCATCAACGGAGCGGATCCGGAACGGCTCACACAGGATATGGAGATCTCAAAACCGACCGTGTTCCTCGGCGAGCCGGAAACGATCGTCCAGCTGCAGGATCAGCTGATCGGCGCTGTTTCTGACCGTCACCGCGGCGCGGTCGAACGCCTGATGGATACCGTCGCTTCGTCCAATGCGGTCGGGACGTTCTTCCAGGTCGGCCTGAACCGGCCGGCGCTGAACGAGCTGAAAAAACGTGCGGGCGGGGAGCTGCGCCTGATCGTTTCCGTCGGCGACGCGGTTTCGACAGACCTGCTGCAGTTCTTCAACGCGATCGGCATCACGGCGATCCGCGGCTACTGCCTGGCGGAATGCGGACCGGTCGCCGCGATCAACCCGGACAATCCGCGGCTCGCGCGTCCGGAATCCTGCGGCCACCTGCTCCCGGGCATGGCTGTCAAGGTCCTCGAGAAGGACAGCTACGGCATCGGCGAGATCTGCGTCAAAGGCCCGAACGTCATGCTCGGCTATTATAACGATGAAGAAATGACAGACGCCGCCCTCCAGAACGGCTGGCTCCGGACCGGCGATACCGGTTACGTCGACGACAACGATTTCATCTACCTCGTCGACCGGGAAGAGCTTCCGCATCAGGAACAGCCATCCGGCGGCGGGGAGCAGGATACGCCTTCGACGGAGGACGAAGGAGACTTCGAAGAGTAGAAGAGCAATCAAAAGAGACGATGCCCGGCCCGGCGTACTGCACGGGCCGGGCGCCTCTTTCTGTCCGGGGCTTTCGGCGCTTTCCGGATCTTTCCGGACCGCGCCGCCGCGAAAGACCCCGCACGTCGTTATATCAACAAAGAAAGAATTAGAAAATGCTGATCCATGAATACCCGCGCCTCACGATCGACCTGGGGCACCTGAAAGAAAATGTTGAATACTACGTCCGCCGCTGCGCCGAACACGGCATCTCCGTTGCCGGCGTCATCAAGGGGATGAACGGCATCCCGGAGCTCTCCCGCATGTTCGACTTGGGCGGCTGCGCCCAGATCGCGAGCTCCCGCATCGAACAGATCGCCGCATGCCGGGGCGATACCATCTCCGGCAAACCCTGCATGATGATCCGCATCCCGATGCTGAGCGAAGTCCCCGACGTCATCCGCTGGACCGACTACTCCCTGAACAGCGATCCCGACGTACTGCGCGCTCTCGACGCCGAAGCCGCCCGCCAGGGGAAATGCCATAAAGTCGTGATCATGGCCGACCTCGGCGACCTCCGCGAAGGGTTCTGGGACAAAAACGAACTTGTGAAGACCTGCGTCTGGGTCGAGCGCGACCTCGCTCATCTCGAACTCGCCGGCGTCGGAACGAACGTCGGCTGCTACGGCTCGGTCCTCCCGACCGCTGAAAAACTCCAGGAGCTCGTTGAACTCGCACGCAAGGTCGAGGAAGCGATCGGCCGGAAGCTGGAGATCGTCTCCGGCGGCGCTACCTCGAGCTTCCTCCGCGTCGCTGACGGCACGATCCCGGAAGGCATCAATCATCTGCGCTGCGGCGAAGGCATCCTTCTCGCGAGGGATCTTCCGCTGTACTACGGTCTTCAACTTCCGGACATGCACCACGACGTGTTCACCTTTGAAGCGGAGATCGTCGAAGTAAAGGAAAAACCGTCCTATCCGGTCGGCGAGATCGGCGTCGACGCGTTCGGTCATCGCCCGCATTACGAGGACCGGGGGATGCGGCTCAAAGCCATTGCTGCGGCCGGCCGTGTGGATTACGGCGACCCGCAGGATCTCTTCCCGCGTGACCCGGGCGTCACCGTCCTCGGGGCGTCGAGCGATCACACGATCCTGGACATCACCGATTCGGAAACGCAGTACCGGACCGGGGACATCATCCGGTTCGATGTGAACTACGGTTCGAACGTGTTCCTCACCGCGAGCCGGAACGTGAGGCATCATTTTGTCAACGACCCGGAGAGATCCTGAGCCGGCACAGGAGACATTATGCGAAACCGCAGCAAATCAAAAAGCATCAGGCGCCGATCCGCCTGATGCTCTTTTTGTCTGCTCATCTTTTTTTTAGTAATTCTTTTTACTCTCATCGATAAAGAAGAATACTTCACTGGCCATCCGATCCGGGCAGTCCATCTCCATCAAATGCCGCTCCCCCTGGAGGAGGACTGTCCTGGCTTTCGGGACGATCTCCATCGCCTTCAAATTGCTGTCATAGTAGTCGTGATACAGGATATCATCCGTGCCGAACGCGAACATCACAGGTGTATGAATCGTTTTCATTGCCTCTTCGCATTCCTCGAGGGAATCCCAGATGAGCTGAGGGGATTCCGCATATTGTCCGATCCCGATACCACCTGTTTCTCCGGCACTGAGGGCAGCGGCCAGTTCCGGCCCCAGTGTCTGTACTTCCGCGATTTTAACCGGGATATTTTCCTGTTTGCGCATACAGCGGCCGAGGAATGCCAGTCTGCCGATTTCCTTAGGAATTTCCACCCACTGCTGACTGTTCCTCGGGCAGAGATGCGGAGCCAGATAGAAACTCGTGAAGGTCTTAAGCATCTCCGGATGCTCCTTGATCATGTACCATCCCGGATTCGTCCCATGACATTTGCCGACATAATGGAACCGGGTGATGTTCATCGCTCTGCAGAACTGATACAGATCGTCGCCCCACTGACGGCACCAGTTGACGGACCCGTCCGCATTGAGCTGCGTCCCTTCACCGCCTAACCTCATTACGACGCCGTAAACATGGTATCTTTTTGCCAGTTCCTCCAGAACGGGAGTGAAGGTGTGAAAATAGAACGCGCCGGAAAGCACGATCTCCTCGTTTTCCTCCCCGAATTCACAGTATGAGATTTCGAGGCCGCTGCTTAACGTGATCGACTTTCCGTTTTTCGAAATTTTCTTTTCTTCAAACATGCTGCATCATCCTTCCTGAATTGAATCCGACAATATATTATGATATAAATTATAAAAGTGTGGGGCCGGCAAAGCCACAACACTCGGATCGATAACTGTCGGATTTTGAATGGGAATGTCATGAAAGAGGAATCGGCAAGCAGCACCAGGCAGGCCTTTATGGAGGCGTTTTGTCAGCTTTACAAGCATAAGCCGCTGAACCAGATCACGGTCCAGGCGATCGCCAGACGGGCGGGCTATAACCGCAGCACGTTTTACCAATATTTCCTGGGGATCGATGATCTCCTGGAGACGGTGGAAGAAGAGCTGATAACCCTCATCATAAGCAATCTGAATTATGATGATCCGGACGATATCATGCGCTGCGCGCTCCGTTCCTATGAGGAAAAAGGAGACTATACTGACGCGCTGCTCGGGAGATACGGCTACGAGCATTTTCTGATCAAGCTTCGCGACCGGATCCGTTCGACGACGATGATAAAAAATATCAGCGACAGCGACCCGATCAAAGAATATCTTATCCAATACCGCATCGACACATCGTTATCCTTATTCAATCTGTGGCTCGTCAGAAATAAGGATCTGTCAATCGATGAGCTGGCGAAGCTGATATCCGATCTGTGTCTCCACGGCCTTTCCGCTGTGATCCCGATCCGTAATGACAGGAGGCCGGAACCGGCTGACGACGAACAGGAATCCCGCGCCCGGAACCAGACGCCCGGGAGCGCGGAATAATTGACAAATCAACCGTTTCTGGCGTATAATATTCCGACACGCAAGAATCAATACAGGTTGAAAGGAGCTATTCAGAATGGCTGATGAAATACTGCTGAGTCAGAAAGGCTATGACAAACTTGTTGCGGAATATGACGAACTCGTTTCCGTCCGCAGAAAGGAAGTCTCCGAGCGGCTGAAGACCGCGATTTCCTACGGCGACCTCTCCGAGAACGCCGAGTACGATTCCGCGAAGAATGAACAGGCTGAACTCGAAGAGCGAATCAACCGCCTCGAGCTCACGATCAAGACCGCGAAGATCGTCAGTGAAGACGACGTTTCCATCGATCAGGTCAACCTGGGCCTGACCGTCGAGATCAAGGATCTGGACAACGGCAAGATGAAGAACTTCATCATCGTCGGTTCCAACGAAGCGGATCCTTTCGCCGAACCGGCGAAGATCTCCAGCAGCTCCCCGGTCGGACGGGGTCTGCTCGGCAAACGGATCGGCGACGACGCGGAGATCGAGATCCCGCTGAAGGACGGCCGTGTCCGCCACCTCAACTATGAAGTACTGAATATTTATCGCTAATCCATAGAATAAGAAGGGAGCCTTTTGTCAAAATGAGTAACGACAACGCCACAAACCAGAACCCGGACCGAAGCGGAGCATACGCAGAGGACATCAGTGAACAGCGGCAGATCCGCCGCGACAAGCTGCAGGCACTGAAGGACGCCGGGCGCAATCCGTATCTCAATGAGACCTGGGACGTCACCGCCCACAGCCGTGATATCAAGGAAAATTTCGACGCGATGGAAGACGCGGAAGTCTCCGTCGCCGGCCGGATCATGAGCAAACGGGTGATGGGGAAAGCATCATTCTTTGATATCCAGGACAAACAGGGACGCATCCAGTGCTATGTCAAAAGGGACGATATCGGGACCGAAGAATATAAATGGTTCAAAACCTATGACATCGGCGATATCGTCGGGATCAAGGGCGTTGTTTTCAAGACGAAGACCGGCGAGGTCTCCGTCCACGTCAAAGAGCTTACCCTTTTGACCAAATCCATCCAGGTCCTCCCGGAGAAGTGGAACGGCCTGAAGGACCCGGATCTGCGCTATCGTCAGCGTTATGTCGACCTGATCATGAATGAGGGCGTCCGGGACACGTTTGTCAAACGCTCCAGGATCGAGCATATGATCCGCCAGGTCCTGGAGGAGGACTACGGATTCCTCGAGGTCCGCACTCCGATCCTGCAGACGATCGCGGGCGGCGCGGCTGCCCGGCCGTTTATCACGCATCACAACACGCTGAACATCGATATGTACCTCCGCATCGCGACAGAGCTTTATCTGAAGCGCTGCATCGTCGGCGGGCTCGACCGCGTCTACGAGATGGGCGAGTGCTTCCGGAACGAGGGCATGGACCAGCGCCACAACCCGGAATACACGTCGATGGAGTGCTACCAGGCGTACGGCAATCTGGACAGCATGATGGATCTCACGGAGCAGATCGTGTACAAGTCGCAGATGGAGATCAACGGCACCCCGATCATCAAGTATCAGGGAAAGGAATTCGACGTCACGCCGCCGTGGCCGCGTCTTGACATGACGGATGCTGTCCGCCAGGTCACCGGCATCGATTTCCATAGTATCGAGACCGACGAAGAAGCGCGCGAGGCCGCGATTAAATACGGGATGGACGCCGAAGAGGTCGGCAAAATGTCCCGCGGCAAGGTCATCAGCGAGATGTTTGACGAATACTGCGAGGAAGCTCCGGGCCTGATGGACGGACCGATCTTCCTGACGGGCCACCCGGTGGAGATCTCTCCGCTCGCAAAGAAGGACCCGAACGACAACCGCATTACGCGCCGCTTCGAAGCGTACATCAACGGCTGGGAGATCGGGAACGCGTTCTCCGAGCTGAACGACCCGATCGATCAGTATGAGCGTTTTGTGGAGCAGCAGAAGGAACGCGACGAAGGGATCGACGACGAAGCGCATCCGATGGATATGGATTTCGTCAACGCGATCGAGGTCGGACTTCCACCGACCGGCGGGCTCGGCATCGGTGTCGACCGTCTCGTCATGCTGCTGACGGACTCCCCGTCCATCCGCGACGTGATCCTGTTCCCGACGATGAAGCCGCTCGGCGCCGGAAACGGCGACAAGGCCGAGGACAAAAAGGAAAAAGAACCGATCGACCTCTCGAAGGTCAAGATCGATCCGCTGTTTGAAGAGGATGTGGATTTTGATACGTTCAGCAAGTCGGACTTCCGTGCTGTGAAGATCAAGGACTGCTTCGCGGTCCCGAAGAGCAGTAAGCTCCTGCAGTTCACGCTGAACGACGGGACCGGCACGGACCGCACGATCTTGAGCGGGATTCACGCTTACTACGAGCCGGAAGAGCTCATCGGAAAGACGGCACTCGCGATCACGAACCTGCCGCCGCGCAGGATGATGGGCGTCGATTCGTGCGGGATGCTCTGCTCGATGCTGTATGAGTATGACGGCAAGGAAGCGCTGGACTTCATCCTGCTGGATGATGACATCCCGGCCGGAGCAAAACTTTATTGAGCGAAACTGTATTGACAGATTTAAACGGCCTCCATGCTGTTGCGATAGCAGTGTGGAGGCCGTTTCAGGTCGTCGGCCCGTTTTCCCCGGCTTCAGCCGGAATGAAAAATGGACAGCAAAGCAGGAGGAACCGTATAAAAAACCAGTGAGCATGATGCGGATCGGGACTCGAACTCGATCCTGTAACCCTCACTGGTTTTTATTTTTACTGTAAAAGCGCCGCCCCTACGCGTCGTTCGTGATCACCTTCATAAACGCGGGAATGAGCTGCTTTTTGCGCGACAAAAGGCCCTCCAGAAGATATCCGCCGTCGGTCTTTTCCGCCCCGCGGAACGCAGACTCCACGATCTCGTCCGCGCGGTCGCCGTAGCAGAGAAGCTCCGACGAAGAGTTCCGGATGCTCGTCAAAAGGAAAAACACCATCGAGACGCCGTTCTTGCCGCACTCGTGCGAGAGGAGCGGCAGGATGCGCTCCTTGATCGACGCGAGCTCGTCGGTGCTCATCGAGCTGATCTGGCCGACGCCGAAACTCGTCCCGCCAAACGTGAATTTTTTGTAGTCCTGGTAGAACAGCTCTTCCGACGATTTGTTGCTGAGGTCAGAGCCTGCCTCAAACATTTCCGTCGCGAAGCCCTCGAGGTCGATGTCCGCGATGAGCGCGAGGGCGCCCGCGGCCATTTTGTCAGACGTCGTGCAGGTTGGGGAATGGAAGAGCAGTGTGTCGGAGATGATCGCCGAGCAGAGGAGCCCGGCGATGGACGGCGAGACCTCGATGCCCTTCTCGATGTACATCTGGTAGATGATGGTCGCGGTGCATCCGACCGGCTGGTTCGTGAAGTAGATCGGCTGCAGAGTCTGCAGGGTGCCGAGCCGGTGGTGGTCGATGATCTCGAGGATGTCGGCGTCGTCGATGTTGTCGACGGCCTGCGACTTTTCGTTGTGGTCGACCAGGATGATCTGTTTTTTCTGGATGCCGAGCAGGTTCCTGCGGGAGACGGTCCCGACGTAGTTGTCGTTATCATCGATGACCGGGAACGCGCGGTGCCGCGTCTTTGACATGACGGCACGGACCTTGTCCGTGTAGTCGTCCGTCCGGAACGAAATGATGTTCTCCGTCATCATCAGCGACCCGATCGGGATGCTTTTGTTGATTGCGCGCGAGACCGAAAACGTATCGAGCTCTGTCCGGATGAGGACGACATTGTTTTCTTCTGCCAGCTTCAGCACCTCATCGCTGGCCTCCGCGCCGAAGCAGAGGATCAGGCAGCCTGCGCCCTTCTCGATCGCGCCGATCTGGTTCTCGCTCCGGTCGACGAGGATCACCAGGTCGCCCGGCTCGATCGCGGACTGCATGTGCTTGACGTGCGCCGCGCCGATCAGAACTTTCCCGTGATCAAAATGTTCCTCACCGTGCCCCATAAGGATCTCGCCCTCCACGGTCTCGGCGATGTCAGCGTAGCGCGGTTTCGTTTCGGAGAGGAAGGTGCTGTCCTCGGAATCCATGAACGCCTCGGCGATGTCGCCTTTGGTTATGAGCCCGATGACCTTCCCGTCCTCGGTGATCGGCAGGGTGACCGCCTCATTCTCGCCCATGATGTCCCAGGCTTTCTGGATCGTGATGTCCCGGGAAACGCCCGGCGTCCTGCGGATCTCCATGTCACACACCTGCGAACCCACGTCGCCGATATAGTTAGGGACCGGTACGTTAAAACGCCGGAGTGCGTAACGTGTCTCAGAGCTGACCTCGCCCGCGCGCATCGGCACGTACCGATGGCTGTTCGTGATGCGGTTCCGGATGTCGGCGTAGGCGATCGCCGAACAGATCGAATCCGTGTCCGGGTTTTTATGCCCGACGATGATGATTTTTCTTTCTTCTGCCATTGCGTTCCTCCTGAGGCTGCGGCGCCGCTGCCGCTGCTGCCGTCTGTGAATTCATTGTATTGGACAAAAAGAAACGGGTCAAGGGAAAATGGCGAAATCGGACATTTTCCGAAACGGCTGTATGTGTCTGCGGACAAAAACTTGAACCTGAATATAGCAGGAGGATTACTTTGTATTTTTTTGGCGCAAATTGATGAATTCCTGTCATCGATTGATGTTCCAATGATGTTTCGCATTCAGTATCATAATGCTGTCAGATGAAACAAGCGACAGCGATGGAGAAGCTCGGTTTATCAAAACGCACATTGCAGCGCAAGCTGTCTGAAGAAAACACGAGTTTCCAAAAGCAGCTGAACAATACCAGGGAGATCCTGGCGATCCATTATATCAACAACACCGATATGTCGACAAACGACATCGCATACCTTCTGGGATATTCCGAACTGAATTCGTTCCTCAGGGCATTTCGCATCTGGGCCGGGAAGACCATCGGCAGCTATAAGGAATCACGGACGGAAAGCGAGTCACAGGAAGGGTAGGAAACAAAAGGATATTTGATAGCCGGAGCCTGCTTACTTAAGCGGTCTCCGGTTTTTTCGTGTTTGGGAGTGCTCCGTTGATCTTGAGATCATCATGGGGGCAGGACAAAAAATTTCGATGCGGTTCGATTTTTATGTAAAATGTATTTGAAAAATAATCCGACTGTGGTACAATGTGAGCGTTTCGATTATTTGTACTATGGTACAATAAATATACCGGGTTATTTTCCTGTTAACAAATTGGATGCCAAGTCCATTTGTGATGGGAAATAATTAAGATTTTTTGCGATTTGACGGGAGAACGATTATGAAAAGCTTGTCACGTGCAGGAAGAGCGATCATTGTAATTTTCCTGTCAGTAATTCTCACAGTATCTATGTGGATCCCATCGTATTTCGGGCTTGATGGTGGAGTGAAAGCATCCGCAGGGAGTGTTGGGGAAGCAACTTACGTGTTCTTGGACGACCTGAACGGTTCTATGGGGCAGTATACCGATTTTATTGTGTCTAAATCATGGCTAAATTCGGATGGAAAAAATGTGACAGATGAGGTCAATAATATAGATGGTGCTGTCGTAGTAATATCTATCCCGTTTTTTATCACGATGAGCTGGTATAACAAGTCAACTGAAGTAAAAGATGAAATAAAAAGCATGCTTGATAATTCGGGATGCACAATAGATAATAATGTCACGGCGACCTTCACAGATAAAAAAATAAATGAAGGCGATCTACAGGCTCAAGTTTATGGGATGCTCAATATTACTTTAAATAAAAGTAATACAAATGCAAATAAAGATGGTTGGGAATTAGCTATTGATGATTTGGCGGGACAGTTGAATGCGCAGAAGATATACTTATTTGAAACTGCGAAAGTAGAATACGATTCAGGGAATACAGAGGTGCTTCAATATAAAGAGACGACAAACGTCAATATTCAAAGTGAAAGTCACACTGCGGCAATGAATGATGATGAAACTGCGGCAACACTCAACGTCACAAACACATACAACCCGCCAAAACCCGTAATCGAAGCCAAGGACATCGCCGCCCATAAGGTCTGGGAAAATATGGACGGCACGGAGAACACCGATACGCATCCGACGACATACTTCAAACTGTATCGTTCTGTAAACGGCAGCGAGCCTGAACCCGTCGAGGGCGTGGGACTCAGAGAACTGAAGGATGGAGATACGACGGCGAACTGGTACGGGATGCTCGCCAAGGACAGTGACGGGAACTCGTACACCTACGAGGTGAAAGAAGTCGATTCCGAAGGGAATCCGGCAGTTCCGGACGGCTACATCAAAAAGGAAGATGGTCTGACCGTCACGAATGTCAAGATCCCGTTGAATGACGTTACAGCAAATAAAGTCTGGACGAAACTGGACGGGACGATCGATATGTCTGATCATCCGACGATCTACTTCAAGCTCTATCGAAACATCGAAGGCGGGGAACCGGAAGCGGTAGAGGATGCAGACTTGATCGAGCTCACCAATGGCACCACCACGGCAACATGGGAAAACATGCCGTACTGCGATGATCAGGGCAATCCGTACACCTATTCCGTCAAGGAGACAGATGAGCTCGGGCAGGACGGAGTGCCGGCGAACTATACAAAGCTGGAAGAAGGCTTGACCGTGACCAATACGAAAACCACGGTCGACATCCCGGTAAAAGAATCCAACAAGCCGACCGGGAGTACGAGCACCCCGAAGAAAGCCAAAACTGTAAAGGCCGTCAAAACGAACGCGTCAGATATCGCTCGGACTGGCGATCCGAATAACCTTTTCCTGACCGCGGGGGTCTGCCTGGCAGCGGCAGCAGCACTCGTATTATTGATCCGGCGGAGGAAAGCAAAATAATATTTTGTCGTAAAGGACCGGCGTCGCAGTGAGAAGCTGCGACGCTTTTGCATGAGCGCAGGGCGCGGCATCGATCAGCAGGGGGCTCGCTCCATCACATGCGATCATCCCCCGGTGCGGCGCGCAGGCCGGAAGCATATTGCAAAAGCGGCATTTTCATGTAAAATATAAGGTGGAAGTTTTTTACAAATAAATTTGAACGATGCCAAGTGAAAAGCCGGAGCGCATCCGACGAGGCCCCGATCAGATAAGGAGGATCATCATGGCTGAGAAAAAATGGCGCAGGCTCATTCCGGTACTGGCCGTACTCGCCGCCGTACTGCTGATATGCTTTTTCTTCCCGAAAGAGAAGGCGTATTCCATGTCGAAGTCATACTCTTTTTCCAAGACCGACGAGGTGCTTCAGGTCCCGTACTCGGGCTATGCGCCGGATGCCAGCTCGGAAGACCTCTGCAAAAATACCAGCCTCGTCTATGTAGAGGTCACGCTGAAGGAGATTGAACCGGAAGAGGGTGTCTTTGACTTTTCCGGCATCGAGAAGGAATATCACATCAGGAAATGGAAAGCACAGGGAAAGCACATGGTGCTCCGTCTCGTGCTCGATCGTCCGGGGGATACGGCGCACCGCGACATACCGGACTGGCTCTACGAAAAGACGGGAGACGGCACAGACTATGACAATGCCTACGGGAAGGGCTACTGCCCGGACTATACGAATTCGGAACTGATCGCGGCGCACAAAAAGGCGGTCGCCGCACTCGCATCCTGGGCGGAAAAAGACGGGTTCGCCGCCTACGTCGAGATCGGATCCCTTGGGCACTGGGGCGAATGGCATATCCTGCAGGAAGATGAAAGCCTGCCGCGTTTTCCGAGCAAAAAAGTGCAGAAGGAATACGTCGAAGCCTACATGAGCTCTTTTAAGAAGGCGAAGTTCCTCATGCGCCGCCCGTTCTCTGTGCTTCCGAAGGGAGCCGGCGTCTACAATGACATGACCGGAGATTCGCACGATACCAAAGAGTGGCTTTCCTGGATCGCGCACGGCGGTACATTCGAACAGACCGGAGAGGCGCTGCGTGCGAAACCGAAGATCTGGAACAGCGCGCCGGTCGGCGGAGAGTTCACAAGCGGGACCTCGATGGCGAAGATGATGGGAAGCTCGTACAAAACCACGAAGAAGCTGATCAAAAGCTCCCACATGACGTTCATCGGTCCGATGATCCCCGGGGAGGTAAACCTCAGCAAAACGGGGAAGAAGAATTCCAGGGATCTTCTCCGGTATGTCGGGCCGCGGTACCGCGTGTCGAAGGCCAGACTCTCCGGCAGCTCGCGGAATTCCTACGTGACGCTCACGGTCACGAACGACGGCACCTGCCCGGTCTATTTCAAGCAGGAAAAACTGGTCCTGTATCTGAAACAGAAAAACGGAGACTGGAAACGGATCGTCACGAAGCTGGATCTTACGAAAATCTCGCAGAACGAGAAGAAGACGACAAAAGTAAAACTGTCGCGTTCGTATAAGAAGCTGAGATCATCGACGGTCAAGGTCGGGATCGAGACCAGCAGAGGGAAGAACCGCATGCCGCTGTTCATGAAAGCGAAAAGGAAGAATAACTTGTCACTGATTTCGTCACCGAAAAAATCCTGATGAAAGAAACATCACGAAGACGCGTCGCGGATATGCTTTCATAGCTTCCAGCCCCTGCGGCGGTACATCCTTTTGAAATAAACGGCCGTGATCAGCACGGCGCTTGCGGTCCAGGCGACAGGGCCTGCCATTGCTATCGCGGTATATCCGAGTGTATCGCAGAAAAACAGCGGGATAAGGCCCCGCATGGCGACCTCGAGGAACGAACCGATCATCGGCGTCACGCCGTCAGAGAGACCTTCGAGAGCACCGCGGTACACAAACAGGAGGCAGACCGTCCAGAGAAGCGGGCAGGCCCAGCGCAGATACTCTGCTGCCATGGAGACCGTCTCGGCATCCGGTTCAGAGATAAAAATGCGGATGAGTGACTCTGAAAAGATGAGCGCAAGGATCCCGCCGGCAATGCCGTAAACCGCCATGATGAGGGCAGATTCTCCTGTTCCCTTTCGGATCCTGTCATAGCGCTCCGCTCCCGCGTTCTGACCGGCGAAGGATGCCATGACAAGGTTCATGGATACCGGAGGGGACTGGAGCAGCATCTGGATCCGGTTCCCGATCGTATACGCGGATACTGCGTGATCGCCGAAGCTGTTGACAAAATACTGAACCGCCATCATGCCGATCGAGATCACGGACAGCTGGAGCCCCATCGGGATGCCGACGGCAAACTCCTCGCGGACTGTTTTGGATATGCGGCGGAAATCCTTTTTCTTCGGGAGCAGGAACGGGTAGCGACGGAGGATGATCACGAGGCACAGGATCCCGGATACGAGCTGTGAGAGCACTGTCGCGGCGGCGGCCCCGGTCACGCCCCAGCCGAAGGCGAGGATGAAGAGGAGGTCCAGTATGATATTGAGAAGCGACGAGAGAATCAGCATGAGAAGCGGCGTCCGGCTGTCTCCGATCGCGCGGAGCTGCGCCGCTGTCAGATTGTAGAGCATCGTGGCGGGAAGTCCCGCATAGATCACGAGGATGTACCGCAGAGTGTACGGATACATGTTTTTTGTTGTGTGGAGGAACTGCAGGATTCCGGGCGCGGAGAAGAGAAGAAGTACAGTGAGGGCGATCGTGAAAAGTGAGCAGCCGGCGATCTGTGCCGCCGTGCTCCTGCGGACGCCTTCTTTTTCTCCTGCTCCGTAACGGTTTGCCGTCAGCACCGTGCATCCGCCCGCGAATCCGTTGAGGAATCCCGTCGCGAGAAAAACGATCGGGCCGGCTGCCCCGACCGCTCCGAGCTTCAATGAGCCGAGGGTCCTTCCCACGATGATCGTATCGACCACGTTGTAGAGTTCCTGCAGAAGGTTTCCGATAATGATCGGGACAGCAAAAGCGAGGATCACCTTCCAGGGGGTCCCTTCCGTCAGCCTGATGTTCTTTTTCCCGTCTCCTGTTCCTTTCTTCATGGGATTTCCTCAACTTGTCATATTTTTCCTTATCCTTTATTATAAACGATCACCTCATAAATGACCGTGTCCGATCTTAAGGTCCTGAGTGGAAAAAAAGAAGATAACAGTGGCATCACTTAAGGAAGATGAGGCTCGTGCTTCGTTATGAGACAAAGGGAAAAGGCCGGACGTAAGCCCCATTTTCTGAAAATGTGTGGCATAAACCACAGAGCGCCTGCCCGTGATGTGATGCGTCGTGACGATATCGTCTAAAATAAGGATAGAAAAGCAGATGATGATATCGAAATGAATAAGGAGAAAAAATGGAACAGACATATTTGACGTTGAACGATGGAAACAAGATCCCGCAGTTTGGCCTTGGCGTGTACATGGTGCCGGATGGTCCGGCAACGGAGAACGCGGTTCTGGAAGCGTTGAAGATGGGGATCCGCCACATTGATACGGCGCATGCGTATCAAAATGAGCGCAGCGTCGGCAGAGCGGTCAGGAAAAGCGGCGTGCCGAGAAGCGAGATCTGGATCACGACAAAACTGTGGCCGAGTGAGTACGGGGAAGGAAAGACGATGGATGGCATCGACAAGATGCTGCAGAGACTGGACACCGACTACATTGACCTGCTCCTCCTGCACCAGCAGTTCGGCGACTATCTTGGTGCGTGGAAAGATATGGAGAAAGCGGTAGTGCAGGGTAAGGTAAGGTCGATCGGGATCTCCAATTTCGAGTCGGATCGTCTGGAAGAGATCTGTGAAGCCGCGACCATCAAGCCGGCGGTAAATCAGGTGGAATGTCATCCTTACTGGCAGCAGGCCAATCTGAAAAAGAGAATGGAAAAGTACGGGACGATCGTTGAGAGCTGGTATCCTATCGGGCATGGAGACAAGGGCCTGATCGATGAGCCGCTTTTTACAGAACTCGGCGGAAAGTACGGGAAGACCAATGTGCAGATCATCCTGCGGTGGCATATCCAGGAAGGGAATGTCGTGTTCCCTAAGACGACAAACCCGGAGCATATGAAAGACAACTTTGATATCTTTGATTTTTCTCTGACAGAGGAAGAGATGGAAAAGATCCGGGAAATGGGGGATACGAAGCGTTTTTACAACGTATCTCTGGAGGACCAGGAGAGGACCCTCAGCCAGTTCACACCGGCAGACTGATAGAAAGAAATTGATATCCCGGGGAACAATACAGCATGGGATCCGTTCGAGCCGGCGCGTTGGAACAGATCAAGGAAGGGAAAAAGGATAGAGTATGAGCGACAGACCGTATATTTTCTGCCATATGGGGACATCGGTGGATGGAAAAATCATGGGTAGATACATGGAAACCGACGCGAGCAGCGGTGCGGGGAAAGCGTTTTATCGGATCGCTTTTGGAAAGGACCGTTTTTATAAACACCAGGGCTGGCTGTCCGGGCGCGTGACGACCGACGATAACTTTACGATGTACGCCGAACCGGAGCTGATCCCGGGTTCGCCGCAGGTCCCGAAAGGCGATTATATCGCGCGGAAAGCGGACATGTACTATGTGTCGATCGATCCGTCCGGAAAGCTGGGATGGAAAGACCATGTCCTGCACTATAACGACACGACAGCGGACGTGATCGAGGTCCTGACAGAACGGGCGTCCAACGACTACAGAGCATTTCTGCGCCGGCTCGGGATCTCCTATATCATCGCCGGAGAAGAAACGTATGACTACGACGAGATGCTTCTGAAACTGAAGGAAAAATTCGGCATCCGTCTGCTGATGCTCGGCGGCGGGGCGGTGCTGAACTGGTCGTTCATCCAGAAAGGCTGCTGCGATGAGGTCAGCATTGTGATCAGTCCGGCTGCCGACGGCTCGCGAAAGACGCAGTCATTGTTTTTGGAAAAAGAAGGCCTGAGTGACGATACTCCGGTCACGTTCCGGCTGCTGGATGTAAAGCGGACAGAGGGGGATTCCGTCTGGCTGCGTTACAAAGTAAATCGTGGGAAGTGAATCGAAACAGGGAAAGTGTGGTCTTATCATGACCGGGAGGAAGAAGCGAAATGAAAAAGCTCGGATTCGGCTGCATGCGCCTTCCTTTGGATGGAGACGGCAGCATCGACATGGATGCATTGAACAAAATGGTCGACGCGTTCATGGAAAAAGGATTTACATATTTTGATACTTCCTATGTGTATCACAATGGAAATAGTGAAAAGGTTTTGAAGGAAGCACTGGTCAAACGGTATCCGAGAGATTCTTTTACCATCACGACCAAGTCTCCGGTCTTCATGATCCGGAGCCAAAAGCAGTTCTTCGATATCTTCCGGGAGCAGCTGGACCGGCTCGGCACGGATCACGTCGATTATTACTGGCTTCATGCGATCAACCGCAATGAGTATGCGGCGGTGCAGAAGTATGATCTGGTCGGCGCTCTGAAGAAACTGAAGGAAGACGGAGGGACAAAACATATCGGCATGTCCTATCACGACAGCCCGGAGCTGCTGGATCAGATCCTGACGGAGCAACCGGAGCTGGAATTCGTACAGCTGCAGCTCAACTACTTCGACTGGGATTCTCCTTTTGTCGCTTCGAGAGACAACTACGAAGTCTGCAGGAAGCATGGCAAACCGGTCATCGTAATGGAACCGTTAAAAGGAGGCAATCTTGTCTCGCTGCCGCCTAATCTCGCGGCAAAAATGAAGGCGGAGGATCCGGAAGTATCGATCGCCTCGTGGGGGATCCGTTTCGCGGCAAGCCTGGAAAATGTGTATATGGTGCTTTCCGGGATGTCGGATGAAGAGCAGATGAATGACAACCTTTCCTATATGGAACATTTTGTCCCTATGAATGATCGGGAGCAGGCCATCATCCGTGAAGCTCAGAAGGAACTGCGTGCGACGATGCCATATCAGCCGGAGAGCTTCCGGAAAGCGGAAGAAATCTGCCCGAAGAGGATCGGCATCATGAGGATCGTCCAGATGCTGAACGAACGCAAAGCGGTCATCAACGACGGGAAGGTGATCAACACGCCGATCTATTATGACATCTTCCTGGATGGATACGGGAAGGCGGCGGAATGCGACCGCTGCGGGAAATGCGACGGGTTGGTCGACGGGATCGATATTCCTGCGCTGCTGGAAGAGGCGGATGATGAACTGAGAAACTGGTAACCTGCCGACCTTGAAAAATCGAATACGCACAGCAGAAAGCTCCGGATGATGAGGGTCCGGAGCTCTTCTTAATTGACGGATCCGATGCGGGAATGCGGCAGGACCCGAGGTGAAGGGCCCGCCGCGATTTCGCTATTGATACTGATAGCTCGGGAACGGTTCGGCAAATACCTCCGCTCGGTAGACGGCGGCGTCCCCGGTCTCCATATCCGCGGTGCACATATAGGCTTCTTTTGTCCCCGGGCGGATCTGAATATGCGTGGACTTGAGCATTCTGCCCTGATCTCTTCCGGGGATCAGGATCTGTCCGATCGGGATGCCATAGCGGTTGAACACGAGGAATCTTCCCTGACTGCACATCGCGACATAGAGGTTTTCGTCTTTGTCCATACACAGGGAGTCCGGCCCTTCGTAGCCGGTGAAATGATAGAGGACATTCGATTCGCATGGCGCCGGCGACAGTCCGTCTTCGGACAAGCCGATGCGGTGCAGCAGCGCCCTGCTGAACTCCGTGACGTACAAGTTCTTTCCGTCGAGGCTCAGACCGATGCCGTTCGTGGCGGCCATTCCGTCCGGAATCACCGGATGAACGGTTTTTTCATCCGGCGCGATATAAAAGATGCCCGCGCTCGGATCGGCAGCAGTTCCTCTAAGGTCGGAGCAGTAGAATCCGCCGTTTGAGTCGAATACCATGTCGTCTATCATGTGGCCGTTGTTTTCCCAGATGCGGCTGGTGATTTCGGCTGTGTCCGGATCCATGGCAATGATCATGGATCCGTGGTCCGATGCGGCGACGGTCGCGAAGATCCGCCCGTCCTTATGGATCTTGACGGCGCTCGGCGCCATATGTTCCGGGAGCTGTCGGAAAAGATGCACCGTTCCCTGAGGCATATCGATTTTGTAGATCCGCCCCATGGGGCAGTCGACAAGATACATGTCGCCGCTGCGGTCGAAGCAGATCCCTTCCAGGATGTTGAGGCCCGGTTTTACATCATCCATCGATATTTTTGTAAAGAGCTCAGCCGTGATCGTCGGAAGATTTTTTTCGTTTTCGGGGATCGGATACACAGACCGGTCCTTCGGATAGTTCAGTTTTTCCATCTCAGTTCACTTCCTTTCAATCGTGCACCTTGAAGGCGTTCAGCAGCATTTCTCCCATGCCCGGCTTATCAGAATCATGCATCCCTTTTCCCGTGTCGAGCCCGCGGATCTCATTCATATCCTCGTCGGAAAGCCGGAAATCAAAGATGTCGAGATTGCCGGCCATATGGTCCGGGTTCGTCGACTTCGGCAGCACAACGACCCCTTCCTGCACTTCGAAGCGAAGGATGATCTGGACCGGCGTTTTCCCGTATTTTTCCGCGAGCGTTTTGAACAGAGTGTGCTGCACAAGCTCACTGTTCCCGTGGCCGAGCGGGAAATATCCTTCTGCTGTGATATGATCCTGCTCCATCAGTTTCCGGAGTTCCTGCTGCTGGAAGAACGGATTGAATTCCACCTGATTGACGGCGGGTTTTGTCGCGAACCGGGGAATGAATTCCTGAAAGAGTTTCGGAGACATGTTGCTGACTCCGATCGAGCGCAGCTTCCCTGCTGCTTTGGCCTCTTCCAAAGCTTTCCAGGCACCGTCAACGTCAAAATATGGCTGGTGCAGGAGATAGAGATCGATATAGTCCGTTCCGAGCTTGCTCAGGGAAGCGTCGATGCCTTTTGCTGCAGCTTCATACCCGTAATCCTGGAGCCAGAGCTTGCTGGTGATGAAGATCTCACTGCGGGGGATCCCGGAGTCGCGTACGGCCTTTCCGACTTCCTCTTCGTTAAAGTACGCTGCGGCGGTATCGATATGACGGTAGCCGGCCTTCAACGCATCGGAGACTGCCTGATAGGTAGATCCGTCATTCGGGATCATGAATACACCGAATCCGACTGCCGGAATGCGATTGCCATCATTCAACGTAAAATATTCCATAAGATCCTCCTTTAGTTTTCCCTTCAAAATTTGATCGCAAAAGAATCATTTTTTTTCTATCTTGCAAATTTATCATACTGTTCGGCCTCCTGAAAATACACCCCACAGGATCGAAAAATGTGGCATATTACCCATTCTGCCCGCTCCTGATGTCGCTGAAAATCGCACATGCGGCTAGAATTCAAAATGGAATTACGGAAAAAAGAAAATCAATGAATCGGGCAGTAAACGGCACCGGACAGGATAAAGGAGGAATAAAAAATGGATCAGGAGAAAATATATCAGCTGAACAACGGAACGGAGATCCCGAAAATCGGGTTCGGTGTATTCATGATGTCGCCGGATGAATGTGAAAGCGCGGTTCTTGAAGCGTTCCGGGCGGGTTACCGGCTGATCGACACGGCGAACGCCTACATGAATGAACGGGCGGTAGGCCGCGCCATGAAAAAATCCGGTCTTCCGAGAGAAGAGATCTATCTCACCACGAAGATCATGCCGATTGATTTCGGCTATGAGAAGACAAAAACAGCCATTGATGCGACATTGAAACGGCTCGATACACCGTACATCGATCTGCTTCTGCTCCATATCCGTTTCGGCGATTATCTTGGCGCGTGGAAGGCGATGGAGGAAGCGGTCAGAGGGGGAAAAATAAAATCGATCGGTTTTTCCAATTTTGAAACGCCACAGATCGAAGACATCGTTTCCCATGCGAGCATCATGCCGGCCGTCGATCAGATCGAATGTCATCCGTATTTTCAGGAGCGTGAGATCCGCGGACTGCTGAAAAAGTATGATATTCAGGTGGAAAGCTATTACCCGGTCGGCCATGGCGATCAGAAGCTGCTCCGGGAAGCGGCCTTGCAGGAAATGGCGGAGAAGTACGGCAAATCCGTGGTGCAGATCATTCTCCGCTGGCATGAGCAGGAGGGGTTCATCCCTCTTCCGAAATCCACGAATCCGGACCACATCAAAGCGAATATCGACATTTTTGATTTCGCTCTGACAGAAGAGGAAATGGAGCAGATCCGCGGGCTCGATACAAACCGCAGCTATTTCCAGGATTACTACGACCGCACAACAGAAGAGGAGCATGCGAAGCAGTTCCTGGACGTTCCGCATCCCGATTACGATGCGCAGAAATAAGATGATAAGAGGTTATCTGTTATGAAAAAAATGCTTGTTGTTTATTATTCATGGTCAAACGGAAACACAGGGAGGATCGCCAGGAAGCTGGCGGATGAGACCGACGCCGATATCGTTCGGATCGAGACGCTTTCTCCGTATAAGGGTTCCTACAACGATGTGGTTTCGCAGGGCCGGCGGGAAGTGGAGAGAGGCTTCATGCCGGAGATCCGGCCGCTGAATGCGAACATCAATGATTATGACGTGATCGCGGTCGGTACACCGACCTGGTGGTATACCATGGCGCCGGCGGTCCGCACATTCCTGCACGGTCATGACTGGAACGGCAGGACCGTGATCCCGTTCATGACAAACGGAGGATGGCCGGGTCATGTCATAAAGGATATGGAAAAAGAATGCACCGGGGCGCAGTTCCCTGTTTCGATGCAGGTGAAGTTCGATTCCAACGGAGGAGACCGGATGGAAACGTCGGAAAAAGATGTGGATGCGTTTATCGCAAAGGTAAAAGAGGTGCTTTAAGTGCACCGGAGCGATCAGCTCGATGAGGAAAGAACGAGGTAAGATATGTTTGAAGAGGAAAAATTACAGCTGGGAAAAGAATGGGATAAGACATTTCCGAAGAGTGAAAAAGCAGATCACAGAAAAGTGACATTTCACAATCGCTATGGGATCACGCTGGCGGCGGATCTGTATACCCCGAAAAACTACAGCGGGAAGCTGGCGGCGGTCGCGCTGTGCGGCCCGTTTGGCGCGGTCAAGGAACAGGCATCCGGTTATTATGCACAGACGCTTGCCGAAAGAGGTTTCCTGACGATGGCGTTTGATCCGTCCTTCACCGGCGAGAGCGGAGGAAAGGTAAGAAACGTCATGTCCGCGGATCTTTCTACAGAAGATTTTCAGGCGGCTGTGGATTTTCTGTCGGTACAGGACAATGCGGATCCGGAGAAGATCGGGATCCTCGGGATCTGCGGCTGGGGCGGCATGGCTCTGAATACGGCGGCACTGGACACAAGAGTGAAGGCGACCGTTGTTTCTACCATGTATGATATGACGAGGCTGACGAGGAACGGTTACTTCGACAGCGAAGATACGCCGCAACAGCGCTATGAAAAGAAAAAAGCGCTGAATGCACAGCGCACGGAAGACTACCGTGACGGGAGTTATGCGAGAAACGGCGGCCTCCCGGAAAAAGCACCGGATGATGCGCCGCAGTTCCTGAAGGATTACGTTGCATATTACCGTGGACGCGGGTTCCATCCGCGTGCCGTCAATCCGAACGGGGGATGGAATACAACGTCTGATCTGGGGCTTCTCTCGATGCCGATCCTGCAGTACAGCGAGGAAATACAGAGCGCGGTTCTGATGATCCACGGCGAAAAAGCGCATTCACTGTATTTCGGAAAAGAAGCATTCTCGCATTTGAACGGAGATAATAAGGAATTCCTGCTGATCCCGGACGCTTCCCACACGGATCTTTATGATACCGACAAGATCCCGTTTGATAAGATCGATTCATTTTATCGCAAATATCTTGGATAAGAGGCGCTAAACGAAAAAATGCGGCCATGCTCTTCCGATGGGGGCATGGCCGTTTTTTACAATATTTTGTCGCACGGAATGTCACTTTTTGCGGGGCTGCTTTCCGGATGGCTTATAGGAGGATTCGAGCAGCGCATCCAGTCCGTTACAGACGAGCGTGATCGTGATCTGGATGATGTCGTCAAGCGGGATGCGTTTTTTGTCCGCGACCCACTGCCGGTAGATGGCAAGCGTTGACTGAGAGACATAGGCCATCACGATATTTTGAAGATAAGAGTCCTGCGCCTTTTCGTTTTCATCCTTCCACGTATCTCTCATAATGGCGCTGACCATCCGGTGGTTGATGTACTGATAATTCCCGCTGCAGGCGAGACGCTCCCCGAATTTCCCGGACTCCTCCATGCTCAGAAAAAACGCGCGGGTGATTTTGTCCATGTCGTAAGGCGGCTTGAGATCCTTGATCATCTGCATGAAACGGTCGCTCATCTCGTTCTGCATTTCTCCGAGCAGATCATCCAGAGAATCATAGTGCAGGTAAAACGTTTTGCGGTTGACCCTGGCTCTTTCCGCCAGTTCCTTGATGGTGATCTGTTCGTAATCCATTTCACAGATCATATCGGTGAAAGCGCTGCGGATGGCTTCCCGGGTCCGTGCGACGCGCAGATCGGTATGCTCGCGGGTGCTGCCTCCCGTGGTCTTATCATTTCCTTTTGATGTGCTCATGAGGATCCTCCGGTGTAAATGCGGTCTGGTTTCTATAAAACATATTACCACGTGAGGAATAAAAGGCACAAGGGGAACAAAAGAAAACCATTCTGCCACAGAAAGCTGTGTTCTGGGGTTTATTCCACGATCGGCGTTTTTGTGATGTCGCTCTGAAGAGGAGAGAACCGTATGATAAACGCATATCGATCATCAATAAGAAAGGAAAGAGATGGAAAGAAGGGGTACAGCTTATGGAATGTGAGGAAATCATTGTTGATACACGGGACTACCGCCCGGAAGAAAGAAAAGAAGGGGAACGCATCAATCGCCTGCTGTTTCTGCTGAGCCGGACGGAGCCGTCGACAAAAGAATACATGAGACTGCTTAAGGAACTGTTTGGCGACAGGATCGGGGAAGGCAGCTACGTCGGGCAGGGTCTCCACGGCGCGGCGCTGGACCGCGTCACGATCGGGAATGATGTCCTGATCAATAATAATGCGCTGCTAATGGCCAGGGGCGGCATCACGATTGAGGATCATGTGATGATCGCGGCCGATGCTTCGATCATTACGAATAACCATGACCCGTATGACAGGAGAGTGCTTCCGTGCAGACCGGTTCTGATAAAGGAAGGAGCCTGGATCGGAGCGCACGCGATCGTTCTGCCGGGGGTCTCTGTCGGACGATACGCGATCGCAGGCGCGGGCTCCATTGTGACAAAAGATATCCCGGATTATGGTGTTGCGGTAGGGAATCCGGCACGGGTCATCCGGACACTGGATCCCGAAAAATTCTCTCAGCCGCCGGAGGCAGACAGAGAATAAAGACTATTATTGAGAAAGAAAAGAACATGCGCTTGTCAGGCAGACGGAACCGCCCGTCTGCTTTTTTCTTGCCCGGATCCTTTTGTCCATAGAACAGGAGCAGGATAAATTTTTTAAGAGGGGTGTTGACAATGCATCTAATTAGATATATAATGCATCTAGTTAGAGATAAAAGAGGTGAAGAACATGATGGAAGACAACTATATTCTTATCGGGATGCACAGGATGATCAATCAGATCGACCGCAGGACGGCCCATATCGCGGCGGAACATGATCTGACACTCAGTCAGTTCGGCGTACTGGAAGCGCTGTACCATGTCGGAGATCTTACGGTCGGCGAAGTAAAGCAGAAGATCCTGTCGTCCGACGGGACCATACCGGTCGTCGTGAAGAATCTGGAGAAGCGCGGACTGCTGTACCGGAAACAGGATCCGAAGGACAAAAGGAAGAGCATTTTGTCGCTGACAGAAGCCGGACGGGACGTGATCTCAAAAGCCTATCCGGAAAATGAGAAGATGATCCGGGATCAGCTGTCCGTATGGACAAAGGAAGAAAGAAAGCAGCTTTCTCTTCTCCTGCGCAAATTTTTCTCCGGCCGCGATGAGAAAGAACCGGGTGGACACTAGAAACGATGAAAAAGCCCATATGCCGGACTTCGCGGAGGAATTCCGGCGGGAGAGAACGTACCCGGAACGCGTTCTGGATATCGGCTGCGGGCCGTGCCCGGAAGGAGAGCAGTTCCTCGCACACGGGATCCATCTCACCGGTGTGGATCAGGACGGAGAAACGATCCGGAACGTGCAGCGCCGTCTGCCGAAAGGGGGATTTGTGACAGCGGACGCCGCGATCTGGCTGGAAGAGACCGCTCGTCGATATGACGCGATCCTGATCCGCAGGCCGGATCTGATCTTCCGCTCCCGGAACTGGCACGCCGTTTTTCAAAAAATCCCGTCGGTACTGAAGCCGGGCGGAATCGTGATCGTGACGACACCCGGGCGTAGTGAGGCCGGGATGTGTGCGAAATGGCTGCGGGAGCTCGCGGATCAAGTGCATCTTTCAGAGACCGGTTTCTCAGAGGAGGCGTTTCTGGTGAGAGCAGAGGATTTCAAAGAAACAGACAAAAAGAAAAATGACAGAACCCGTTTGATACAGGATCTGTCCTGGGAAGAGGATCAGCCGGCGATGGTCTGTGATCTTCGAACAGGACAGTGTACAGCGATAACAGATAAGGAGGAAACGAAAAATGAAAACGAATACACAGAAAAAGAATGAGACAAAACTTGAGGTCCTGGTCTTTACGGATCCGTACTGCTCCTGGTGCTGGGCGACGGAACCGATGATCCTGACCATGATGGAAAAATACAGGGATCAGCTGCACTTCCGCTACGTGTTCGGCGGACTGATCCGGGACTTTGATGATTTTTACGATGCGCAGAACGATATCCGGGATGCCGCGGCGACAAAGCCTCACTGGAAGATGGTATCGGAGAGGACCGGGCAGCCGATCGATGAAAATCTCTGGGAGGATATCGCCCCGATCCGTCATTTTTCCACATGGCCGGCGAACATCGCGGCAAAGGCGGCGTTCCTGCAGTCGGAAGACATCGGATTCCGGTATTTAAGACGGCTCCGCCGGGCAGCGCTGACAGAACGGAAGATCATCTCCGATCCGGAGATCTATGAGGCGCTGGCAAAGGAAACAGAGGGGCTTGATCTCGACCGCTTCCACAGCGATATCGAGAACGGTGCGGCGGAGAGCGCGTTCCTGGAGGATCAGAGGACCTGTGAACAGTGGCAGACATTCGGCTTCCCGACGATGCTGTTTTACAAAGCGGGACTGGATGTGAACGATCTGTCCAGAGGGGATGCGATCTACGTAGGCGGTCACCGGACCATGGGGACTTACGATCGCGTGATCCACACATTGTGCCCGTCAATCGAGGAATATCCGGTCCGCAGTGAGGAAGAACTGATAAAAGTGTACGGACCGATGACGGATCGCGAGCTGGGGCAGGTGCATGACCGTTCGAAGGAAGAGGAACAGGATGTCCTCGCAGGGCTCGAAAAGACCGGAACCGTGCGGCGCTCTGCCAGAGTAAGAGGGGGTATCTGGTCCGCGGCTTGAGGCGGCGTGCTAGGATGTTCCTGTCGCGATAACGAAGGGAAAATGGTTTCCATAAAATCTCCTCAATGAACAAAACGGCTTGTGTATTTGAACAACGCTGGCAAAAAAATCTCGTGAATTTATGCCATGGCGAAAAATGGGATATGTTGGTATAATACCAGTATAAGGAATAACCCAGACAAAGCATAATATCGCTTTATGTAAAAAACAGGGAGGGAAATGTGAATGGAAACTATTAAGAAGTTAAGTGTTCTCGTGCTCGCTGTGATCATGACGGTATGCTTCATACCGGCGATGGCATTCGCAGACGACACGACAGACACGACAACAGACACGTCATCAGACACAACAACCACTACAGCGGTAGCGCAGGTAGGCTCTACTACATATGATACGCTCCCGGAAGCAGTTGCGGCGGCTACTGACGGTGATACCGTTACGCTGCTCCAGGACGCGTCGGGAAGCGGAGTCAGCATTGTAGCGGCTAACGCAAAACAGATAACGATCGATTTCGATGGCCACACCTACACGATGGATGGCACAGCGGTCGGAAGCTCTGGGTATGAGAGTCAGGCGATGCACTTCGAGAAAGGAAGTGATATCACGCTTGAAAACGGAACACTGAAAGTAAAGAACAATGCTGCGATGGGCGTGCAGAACTACGCGGATCTCACGCTTGATGATTTCACGATTGACGCGACCGAAAACTCTAATTGCAGTTACGGACTGAGTAACAACAACGGAGAAGTCAACATCGAAGGATCGTCTTCGATCAAGGTCGCGGACGGACAGTACGCATTCGACGTATGCCTCACCAATTACTATCCGGATGGTGCTCAGGTGACGGTCGATACGACAGGAACGATCGACGGTAAAGTCCAGTATGACCTTTGGGGCACACTGAACCTGATACGAACAATACATCGCTCACGATCAAAAACGGGACATTCACAGGAAGCCTCGTTGTCGATACCGGACTGGAAGACGAAGCTGCTGACGTGATCAAAGTCATGGGTGGTACGTT
>JBMNVA010000010.1:0-77007 GCA_050946555.1 Anaerovoracaceae bacterium
AACTGTATCAGAAAGCTGATAACCATCCGGCGCTTCTGTCTCCTTCAAATAGATTGTTTTCGTTCCATCCTCTTTCGGCAGATAGTTTTTCAGATAATCTGCACTTGTATTGATATACGCCTGACCGTTACTATCTGTCGTAATATCAGAACCTTCAATCTTTGTCTTAGCAGCTTCATCTTCGTACAGTGCAAATGTCGCTCCTCTTAATGCAGCGCTTGTATCCGCATCGCTCTTCATAATAGTGAGCTCACTGTTCTTCACTGTCGCATCTTTCTTTGTATTGCGTACGCGAAGCTCTTTACTATCGTTGCAGCGGATTGTGTGGGTCGTTGTTGTCACATAAGCTGTATTATCACTATTCCAGGCAGAGCTGACAGTAGTGTCAAGAACAATCTCGTATACCTTATCGGAACCTGTATAACCCTGCGGCACCCCAGTCTCTTTTAAATAATATGTGTCATCAGACAGTTGTTTATCAATTAAATCTTTTGAATTTATCTCAATCGTGCCACCTTCTCCTGTAACAAAAGCTGTAACTCCTGTAACTGGAGTACTGCATTGTTTATCACTGAATAGCGTAAATTGCGCGCCGCTTAAAGCTGTTCCGGCATCACTTACCTTGTAAATTGTCAGCGTTTCGTAAGCCTGTTCATTTTTCGTCACCGGCTGGTTTTTTACTGTGAGTTCATCTTTTTGCTTTTCACCATCGAGATACTTGATTGTATAAGACGTTGTCGTCACATAAGCTGTATTATTACTGTTCCAATCGGAGCTGATTTTTGTCCCGAGGACAATCGTATAAACTGTATCCGAAGCTGTATAACCGGTAGGAGGCGTCGTTTCCTTAAGATAAACCTTTGTGGTGCCATTATTTTCCGTCGGAAGATGGTCCTTCAGGTATGAAGCATCGGTGTTGATCGTCACATTGCCATTTCCGTCTGTCTTTGTAAGATTAGTAATTTCATTATTACAATCTGAATCCGAATAGAGTGTGAATATCGCTCCTTCAAGGACGTTTCCTTTGTCGTCTTCCTTATTGATGGTCAGGCTATCATAGTCCGTATTTTCTGTTGGAGCATAATTCTTGATACTGCCTCCGTTTACTGCAGAATTTTTACTTTCCGGTATCTTGTAATTATCTTTATACTCCTCTGGAATCACCTCTTCAATCTTATATGTGTGTCCTTCTTTCGGAAGATCCTTATATGTAACGGTATAAGTATTGTTCCCATTATCAGTAATGCTGAGGTTATCTGCATAAGTTGTCGTTACATTCTCATCTCCGTCATAGAGATGAATCCAGCTTTTAAAGGTTCCTGCAGCAGGGCGATTCCCGTCCGCATTACTCTGATCGGCCCAGATCTTTGTGATGGAGACATCTGTTGTTGTATCCGGAGTCGTGGTGCTGTACGTCGCCAGATTCTGTGCCCAAGCCCATTCACCTAAACTTGACTCTGGTTTAACTACAGGATTATCCGCAACAAAAAGATCAACTGCGAAATTATCCGGTGCATCTGGAAGATTAGAAGGATATGTCGCGTTACCGTAGAACTTTCCGCGGCCTAACAAACCTTTATCAGTCGTGCCGACAAGGAAATTATAAAGATTCTGGACGTCCTCCCATCCCCAATCAGTTAATGAAGAGTAGATACCCCATACATGTCTAACTCGCGGATCCGTTTCGCTGGAACTGTTGATATTTGAAAAGTCTATTCCATCTGTATAATGCCAGATCGCACACTGAGTAGCAATTTCAAACGCCAAATCTTTTCTATCTTTCTCTATGAGAACATACCTATAATTATTGTCATTCCATATTGTTCCTCCTCTGGAACGCAGTCCCAATGCGTCATTCGGGTAGCCATAATAAAGCACCTTTGCGACATTATCACGCACCGTGCTATTAGAACTACCTTCTTTAACAGGAGTATAATTGTAATTGTTCGGCGGATAGACAACCGGATCACTGTTCGGGTTCAGCCCTGTATAAGAATCCAGTTCCTTGTTTGTGGAATCAGGTATTTCACCGAATTTATTCTTATAGAGTACATTCATCCAGCTGTTATCGCTGGAATCAATAGTATAATAATAATTCACACAGTAAGCTACTCTACCGTCAATTTTGATTTCCGATAAATCACCATCCTTGTTTACCGAAGGTGTATACTCACCTTCCGGCGTACGGACGCCTTCAACTGTACCGTCACCCTTCTTGGCGATCGTCATTTTAACCGCCACCGGTCCGAGCGTCAAAGTATTATCTTTATCGATCTTATCGACCAAGTAGAATGTTCCGGAATATGTCCCTGCGGCTAATCCCTCTTTTGGTGTCACAGTGATTGACCCCTGTTTACCTGATGCGATAACCTCAACACCGGAAGTATCGACATCAAAGTATTTACTAAAATTATCATATCCATCCGCTGTCGTATCGACCGAAAATGAAACCGTTCCTGACCCAGTATTGCTAATTGTTGCAACTGCTGCCTTGTCAGATGCTTTGTATCCCTCTAGAACGGTCCCAAGATTCAGTTCGCTGGGGGTAATTTCCGCCTTAAAGCTGGTGCTGTCAAGGGCAGGGATATCCATAACAGCCGTTTCAACGAAAACTGCATCATCTGTGTAATAACAAAGATATACTTTCTTCGCAGCAGTTGGATCGTCTCCAAGAGAAATCTGCTTCGTCTTCGTGGTATTAGCACTTTCGGAAATAGAACTGGCAGAATTGAAATCATCGTCCGAAGGAGCATCTTCAGAAGCACCTTTTACGATATATTTAAGTGTTCCGTCTATCGTCGGAGTTACAGAAAGAGACAGTTTGTCAGACCCATTTCTCTCAGCGGAAATGCTCACTGATCCGGTTTTAGATACACTATCGTACGCCGGCAGCGTCATTTTGGACATTTCATAGGAACTGTCAGAGCCGGTTTCCTGATAGATGACGTAAATGTCCTTCGCTTTTTTATCACTCGATGTAATTTCAATCGTTGTATTCTGGCCTGCAGTACAATCTAAAGATTTGTTACTCTTCACGCTGTCTTCCGATGGGGCAGTTTCTCCGCTGTCCTGCATCAGGTAATATACAGTGCCGGCATTTTTCGGAGTCACTGTAAGCTTTACCGCGCTGCCTGCGTCATTCCATTTGGCAGCATAGCTCACATTCCCACTCGTGCTGCTTTCACCATCAGCATAGACCGCAGAAATACCAACTGCACCCGCTAAGATAAAAATAACTGTAATTAGAAGTACAAAAATTTTTCTCCCATTGGAGCTGAAGAAATAATCCCTTTTATTCATTTGATTTCCCCGTCCTTCTTAATGAAATAAATTGCCAACCGGTTATTTCACGTTATTTACTCGATGATTATTCAGAATTGATTATGAGAATTCTTGATTTTTTTTCTGGAATTTTCGTCATGTCCTCCCAAAAAAACAACACTAAACTATCACCTGCGTAATAATACCAACTTTTTACCAAAATGTCTACCATTTTAGGCATGAATACATTTTTCTTGATAATTTTTTTCGTAATTTTGTTAAGCAAAGGTAAAATCTTTCACTCAGTATCGGTCAGGTAAACAATAAGTCAGAATAATTATTCTCTATGCCCAGCTGCTGGTCGTCCGGCAAACAGCTCTCCTGCGCCCCCACCCGAACGAATAAAAAAATTAACCGACCGGCTAATAGTTATTGACCGATAGGTTAATTTTATGTTACATTGCATTGTAGTTATTTTTCATCGACAAAAGGGGGCCCTGATGAAACAGGCAGAACGCGCGGAGATAACGCGCAGCAGGATCCTGCGTGCCGCCATGGAGGAATTCGGCCGGAACGGATACCGCGGCGGAACGATCGGAAACATCTGCAAAACAGGAATCAACAAAGGACTCATCTACCACTATTTCGCCAGCAAGGACGCGCTCTATCTGGAGTGCGTGAAGATCAGCTGCGGCAAGCTGCTCGAGGAGCTGGAACGCGTCGAGGCAGGCAGCTCCGGCGCCCCGTCCGCAGGACCGGAAGGCACCGAGAATGCCGGCCGCGGCATGAACCCGCAGGGGAAAGCCGAAGACGTGGTCCGCCAGTATATGAAGGTCCGGATGGATTTTTACGGGGCATTCCCACACGAAAGCCGGATCGTATTCGGCTGCCTGCTCGATCCGCCCGAGGGCCTTCAGGCTCCGATCCGTGAGATCATGACGCCCCTCGAAGAACGAAACCTGCAGATCTACGGCAGGCTTTTGTCCGGGCTGAAACTGCGCAGCGGCGTGACAGAAGAAAAAGCAAAAAGATATTTCATTTTGTCTCAGGAAATGTTCAACGCGTACTTCAGCTCGCCGGCCATGCAGAAAAAAAGCCTTGAAGAACGCATCGCTCTGCACGAGCAGAGCATACCGGAGATCCTGGACTGCATGCTGTACGGCATCGCGGAAAAAAGACCGGACTCCGAAGAAGGGAGGCAGAACGTATGACAGCAATCGCACTCATTCGATGGATCCTGATGATCCTTCTGGCGCTCGCGACCGGGAAGCTCGTGTCCCTCGTGAAGCTCCCGTCCATCCTCGGCTGGCTGATCGCAGGCATGATCTTCGGGCCGTACGGGCTCGGCCTCCTCGCACAGGGCACGATCGACAGCACCGTCTATACCGTCATCATCGACTGGATGCAGGTCGTCGTCGGCGTGATGCTCGGCACGGAACTGGTATGGAAAAAACTGAAAAAAAGCGGGAAAGGCCTTTTGATCACGACGCTGACCCAGTCGCTCGGCACGTTCGTGCTGGTTTCGATCGTGTTCAGCATCGTGTTCGCCCTGACGGACACCCCCGCATGGCTCGGTCTCGTCTTCGGGAGCATCGCACTGGCGACAGCGCCGCTCCCCGCGTTGTCGATCGTAAAAGAATTCCATACAAAAGGACCGGTCACGGACACGCTCCTGCCGATGTCCGTACTGGATGACCTCGTCGGGATCGTCGTCTTTTTTTCGGTCAATGCCGTCGTCACCAAGCTGGTATCCGGGACGAATTTCCCTCTTTACCGCATCCCGCTCATGCTGCTCGTACCGATCGCGATCGGCATCGTGACCGGCTGGCTCTGCGGCGTGATCCTGCGGCGCATGAAAGGAAAATTTTCGATGCTGGCCGTGCTGCTGCTCGTCATCACCGGCTCCTTCGTGCTGAGCATGGTTTTGTACTCGAACGTTTTGTCTTCCCTAGCGCCGAACTATATGCTGGTCGGTGTCGCGCTCGCGACGACGTTCTCGAATATGGTCCCGGAGGAAAAGCTGAATCCTATGCTCAACGTGTTCAGTCCGATCCTGAACATTTCCATCGTGGTGTCCATCGTTGATCTGGGCGCTCCGCTCGACTACCACCTGATCGTCGGCGCGGGACTGTACACCTTCATCTATATCCTCTCCCGGGCAGCGGGGAAATATTTTGGCGCCCGCTTCGGCGCGAAAGCGACGCACATGCCGGAGACCGTGCAGAAATACCTGGGGCTCACACTGCTCCCGCACTCCGGCGTTTCGCTGATCTTCACGGGGATCGCCTGCACGACGCTCGCGTCCCAGTCTGCCCTCGCCGGGATCGTACAGGGGACGATCGCCGCCGCCGCGGTCATCAACGAGATCATCGCCGTCATCGCCGCGAAGCAGGGGTTCACCCTGGCCGGAGAACGGGCCGACACGAGATTGAACGCCGGGGGATCTCGGCATACTTCCTGATGGTGTGGGCAAAAGGAATGCTGTAGTAGATGGACAAAAGAAAACCTTATTGGATTGACAAAAGAAAGCCTTGCTGATCGACAAAAGGAAACCTTGTTGATCGACAAAATGAAATCTTTAATTAATCGATAAAATGGATCCTCTTCATGTCATATCGATCTGCCTGGGTCTTTTTCTCCGCCGGATATCCGACAGGAAACAGAGAAAACGCCTCCACATCGTCCGGAAGATCCAGGATCCTGCGGACGTTGTCCATGCGTTCCCTAATCGGCGCGATCCCTAGCCACACACCGCCGAGGCCGATTTCGTCCGCCCGGATCCAGATGTTTTCCTGCGCGATGGAAAGATCGATCTGGGAAAATTCCGGGAACGGCAGTCCCTGCGTCCGGTAAACCGGGACGATAACGACTTTTGCACCGTCGGCGCAGCGGGCGTATGGACTTGACGTGGACAGCTCTTTGATCTTTTCCTCGTCTGTGACCACATAAAACTCCCACGGCTGCTGATTGCCGGCGCTCGGCGCCTGCATGCCGGCACGGAGGAGCTCGAGGATCTTCTCTTTTTCCACCGGACGGTCTTCATATTTTCTGATACTGGTTCTATGATAAATACTGCTCATATTTTTCCTACCTTCCTTTTGTATAGATACGTCGTCAATATCACGGCGACCACGCACGCGGACAGTTCCCCTAACGGGATGGAGAACCAGACCGCGGTCTTCGCCTGCGCCAGGTGCGCGAGGGCGAACGCCGCCGGGAGCGGCACGGCGATCAGTCTGACGAGCGAGATGATCAGGGAAAAATTCCCGTTCCCGAGCGCCTGGCACACACCCTGAAGGATGATGTTCGCGCCGGCGAAGAAAAATCCCCAGACGATGATCCGAAGCGCTGTGACGCAGATCACTTCTGTCTCCGGCGTGACGGAAAACAATCCGACGATCGGTTTTGTCCATCCCTCAAGGAGGACGACCCCGATCAGCATGATCACGGTCACATCCGTCAGCGCCCAGCGGATCGCACGCGCGATCCGGTCTTTTTTCCCCGCGCCGAAATTGAACGAGATGATCGGGATGGACGCGTTGTTCAGTCCGTAGCCCGGCATAAAAATAAAATTCTGCAGTTTGTAGTAGATGCCGTACGCGGTCACGGCCGCCTCGGAAACGCCCACGAGGATCAGGTTCATGGCGTATGACATGAGCGGGACCAGAATCTGCATGGCGATCGCCGGGATGCCGATGCGGTACAGCGCCCCGAGGATGTGCTTTCTCGGTCTGAGGTCCGCCCGGCGGATCGACAGGATCCTTTTTCCCCCAAGATAAAACGTGCCGATCGAGATCAGGGAGACGAACTGCCCGATGACGGTCGCGATCGCCGCTCCTCTCACGCCCAGAGCCGGGAGCCCGAGCCATCCGTAGATGAGCACCGGATCCAGCAGGATGTTGGTCAGCGCGCCGGCGATCTGCGTGATCATGGTGACCTTTGTCCGTCCGGTCGCGATCGTTACCTTTTCCAGGCACATATATCCGAGCGTGCCTAATGACAAGACCGAGATGATCGTGACGTAACGGATCCCGTACGCCGCGATGACTTCGTTGTCTGTCTGGCTTTCGATGAACGGCTCTGCGCCGAAGATCCCGAACAAAAGCATCGCGAGGTAATACAGCATCGAGACGAACAGCGCGTTCCCCGCGGCGTTTTCCGCCTCTCTCCTCTGTTTCATCCCGAGCAGCCGGGAAACCAGCGCGTTCACACCGACGCCGGTCCCGACTCCGAGCGCCATGATCAGCATCTGGACAGGAAACGCCAGTGTCAGCGCGTTGATCGCCATCTCCCCCGCGTTCGTTATGCCGGGCGAGTCCGGGATCCTCGACACAAAGAAGGTGTCGACGACGTTATACAGCGCCTGCCCGAGCATGGACAGCATCATCGGGAAGCCCATGTTCAGGATCAGCTTCGACACCGGCATCACTGCCATTTTATCTTCTGCAGGCTTTCTCCGTACCGGATCCGCCCGTTTTACTTCTGCCATTTCGGTTCCTTGATCTCTTCCTCTGCCGGCGGGATGATATATTCCGAGAGGTGCTCTTTGCCCCAGTCGCACATCGCCTTCAGGACCGGTGCCAGCGTCTCGCCGTATTCTGTCAGGGAATATTCCGTCTTCGGAGGAACGACCGGGTACACCTCCCGGTGGACCAGCCCGTCCGCCTCAAGGTCCCGCAGCTGCTGCGTCAGCATTTTCTGCGTGGCCTGCGGCATGATGCGCTGCAGCTCCGAGAACCGCAGTTTCTGGCCGATCAGATGATAAAGGATGATCGGCTTGTATTTCCCGCCGATCAGGCTCAATGTCGCCTCGACCGGGCAATGGAACATCGTATCCTTCATAGTACTTTCACCACCTCATCCATCGAGCGGGACTGTGTGTGCTTCGGCGTCGGCACGGCCGACGGATCCGCGTAGCCGAGCGGCATCAGCAGCACGACTTTCTCATTCTCCGGGATATGGAACGCCTCCGCGGCCTTGCTGTTAGGGAACGCGTTGACCCAGCAGGACGCGATCCCGAGATCCCAGGCCTCCAGCATGATATGCGTCGCGATGATGCTCACATCCTCCTGCCCGGAGGCGATCCCCGGCTCCTGCGCGTTTTTCCACTGCTCGTCCTCGTTATATGTCATCAAAAGGACAAGCGGCGCGTTGAACGCACACGGTGTGATCCCGCGGATCGTCTCGAGCGCTTCCTTGCTTTTCAGCATGTAGATCCGGAACGGCTGCTGGTTCGCGGCCGTCGGCGCGATCTTCGCCGCCTTCAAAATCTTTTTCATTTTTTCCGGCTCGATCGTCTTATCCTGATATTTTCTGACGGAAAAGCGTTCTTCCGCCAGCGATAAAAAATCCTTCATGTTCGATACCCCTTTCCGTAATTCCAGCATTTCGCTGTCACTTCCCCCGTCGACAGGTACTGAGCGCTCTGGAACTCGAACAGCACCGGGCCGACCTTTTCATAATCGATTTTACCACGTTCATTCAGATCCTCTTCCTGCACATAGGTGTGGACAGGCTTCAAAATGAAATTGTGGAATGCTCCGACCGTGACCATCTGCTCCACTCTGCAGGTCATGCAGACCGGCGCGTTTTCGATCACCGGGGCTTTTTCCAGATCGTCAAAATGCCACGGGAACACGTCCGACTTGTCGGTGTCTTTCGCTTTTACCATGCCGCACCAGTCCGCAGCCTTCAGCATGTCCTGATCGATCAGACTGACCGATACGACCTCGTTCTTCTGAATGGCGGCGTCATCCAGCTTGTGCGCCTGGTCCATGCTGATGAGGAAGTGCCCGTGCTCCACGACTCCCACATGCGCGACCGGCAGGAAATTCACTCTCCCGTCCTCCAGGACGGTGCCGACGATGGTCGTCGGCATCGGATAAAGTCCCATTACAGCGCCGATATCTTTCTGCATGTCGATCACGCTTCTTTCTTCAGCTCTTTCACGAGCATTTCCGAAACTTTACGGATCGACATCGGGTTCTGCCCTGTGATGAAGCGCTGATCCTCGACGGCGAACTCGGTATACGGATCGCCTTTGACAAACTCCGCGCCGTCTTTTTTCAGTTCGTCTTCCGGCGAGAGCGGCACCAGCTGATCGGTCCCGTTCAGTTTTTCCTCTTCATTCGTAAAGCCGTTCACCTTTTTTCCTCGCACGAGCGGATTCCCGTCGGCGTCTTTCAGATTGACGAGCCCTGCCTCACCATGGCACACGCTAGCGATATATCCGCCCTTCGCGTAGATCGATTCTCCCAGAGAAATCAGCTCCTTGTTGTCCGGGAAATCCCACATGGCGCCGTGACCGCCGCAGAAATAGATGGCCCGGTAGTCTTCCGGCCGGATCTGCGAAAACGGGATCGACTGCTGCATCCCCTGCTGGAATCCTTTGGAGTCCACGATCTTCTGTATGTCTTCGCTGACGTCTTTGCTCGCTGGATCCACCGGGATCGAGCCTCCCTCTGTGCTGGCGAACACGACTTCAAAGCCTTCTTTTGTCAAAACATCGTAAAATGTCGCGGCTTCTTCCAGCCAGACGCCTGTCTTTCTTTCCGGATGCTCAAGATAATGATCTACATTAGTCAGTGCCATCAATACTTTTTTCATATCAGAATCCCTTCCTTTCTATTCAATGGTCCTCTTCATTTTCTCTGCATCAGGAAGCTTCCTTTTTTCTATAGTTACAATTTACACGGTTCCGGCGAAAAATGTAAGTACGCACTTTAATGTGCCATAGTTCCCAAAAAGTAAGTATTGGGATTTTGAGATCCCATTGGGGCAAAACGTCACTTTATCATCTTGCATGTGCAAGGTGACCGGTAAAGTCCCCAATTATTGAAATCTAAAGGGAGATGACAAAAGAAAACCTGCCTGACACCAATCATGCCAAGCAGGAATAAAAAAGGCTGCGGTATTCAATAGAGTTCAAACTCATTGGATACTGCAGCTCCTTGATTGTAAATCTTGCTTTGATTTTCTTTAACCACTCCGAATATTAACCGCTCGTGCTGTAAGAGTTGACCACTATGAAACTGTAATTGCCTCCTTCAGTGGTCGCTTGTGGGTATAGATCAAAACGATAAAATTTTATATTATCACCTTCCTCCGTTAACGTATAAATGATCTCATTGCCTTGACTATCATATTTCGGAACATCTGTAATATCACCCTCCCAGTTGACATCAGCCGAAAGAGTCACTGTTTTATCTGTTAAATTGCCACTCTCATACTCTTTAAGTCGAATGGTTACCGAAGGCTCAAATCCCTGCGACCATTGTTTTTCAACGTGCACTTTTACTGTCTCAATATACTTCACCGTGAATCCACTGGAAGCATCTCCACTTACATCACCCTCAGTATAGCCATCGACCGTATCTGCCGTGAGCGTATAAGTGATCGGATTTCCACTACTGTCTGTCTGATTAAGATCAGTAAAGGTACCGGTCCAGCCAGTTTCCGTTGTAAACGTTTTGCTATCGACTTCTGTTCCGTTCGCAAGGAGATGCACGGTAGCAGAGCTTCCGGCCGTTTGAATCCAATTAATGGTTACCGGGATGCTGATCGTCGCTTTCGTATTTGTCACCGTAAAGCCGCTGCTCGCATTGCCTGTTACTTCACTGGTATATCCGTCAACAGCATCTTCCGTCAGAGTATAGCTGATTTCATTTCCGCTGCTGTCGTACTTATCAAGACCTGTGAACGTATATGTCCAGTCATTATCCGCGGTAAGCGCTGCGTTCGAAACCTCTGAGCCATTCGCAAGGAGATGCACGGTAGCCGAATCACCTTCACCGCCGACCCATTTCTTCGTCACCGGGATACTGATCGTCTCCTTCGTGTTCGTCACCGTAAAGCCGCTCTCAGCATCACCCGTGATGCTGGACGTGTACCCGGTTACAGAATCTTCGGTGAGTGTGTAGCTGATCTCTCCGTCGCTGTCTGCCTGATCCAGATCTTCGAAAGTATAGGACCAGTCATTATCCGCGGTAAGCGTTGCGTCCGCGACCTCTGTCCCATTCGCAAGAAGATGAACCGTCGCAGAACTCCCGGTACCGCCGGACCACACCTTCGTGACCGGGATGCTGATCTTCTTCGTATTCGTTACCGTGAAGCCGCTCTCAGCGTCACCGGTAATATCAGATTCATAACCGTCGATCGCGTCTTCCGTCAGCGTATAAGAGATCTCATTTCCGTCGCTGGCCGCCTGATCCAGATCGGTGAAAGTATAGGACCAGCCATCGTCCGAGGTAAGCGTTTTGCTCGCGACCTCGGTTCCGTTCGCAAGGAGATGCACGGTCGCTTCCGTTCCTTCATCGCCGACCCATTTCTTCGTCACCGGGATGCTGATCTTCTTCGTATTTGTCACCGTGAAGCCGCTCTCAGCGTCGCCTGTGATATCGGATTCATAACCGTCGATCGCGTCTTCCTTCAGCGTGTACTTGATCGTCTTCCCGTTCGAATCCGTCTTACGGAGGCCGGTAAACGTATAGGACCAGTCGTTGTCCGAAGTCAGCGTTGCGCTTTTTGTCTCATCACCGTTGGCATAAAGATGAACAGTAGCCGACGTACCGGCATCGCCGATCCATACCTTGTCGACGTTGATAGAGATCTTTTCCGCGGCCGTAGTATCCGCCGGCACATTCTTCTCTTCCTTTGTTGGAGTACCGAAGCTCAGGTAGTGGTTGCTGCCGACACCGCCGCCGTACGTGGCACGGTTGTTCGTGATCCTGACCGTCGCGGAACTCGTCGCCTTGGTCTCCGCTTTTGCTGAAGGTTTGTTGACGACCGCGCTCGCCTGGAGCAGGCTTGCGGACTCTTTGGTATCCGATGTCGTGTAACGGCTGCTGCTGCTCGACGTCGTCTGCGTTGATGCGCCGCCGTCCTGATACCAGGAGTTGTTTCCGCCGCCAAGCATCGTGCCGGTTACCGTGACGCCAGTATCCCCGCTTCTCGGTGATACATAAAGGTCGTCGCCGGCCCCGTCCGTTCCTCTTTTTGTCGTCGTATTGTCAAAGACAGCGATGCCGTCTGTCTTCGCTTCGCTGAACATATCGGCTTCGCCGTTCGGGCAGAACCAGAGGCCGCCGCCGAGGCTTTCCGCCTCATTGTCGGATACGAGTGTGTTTTTGAAAGAAGCGCCGCCGTAGGCTTTGCCGCTGTCGAGGAATACGCCGCCGCCTTTGTCGTCAGAGGTGTTCCCGGCGATCCTGCCCGCGGTCAGCACAGCCTTTGTATAGACGTTGCTGAAGATGCCACCGCCGTGCGTCTCGTTTTTGAGCGACGCCGCGGCTCCTTTGTCGGCACCGGTCCGGAACGCGTTGTTATTCGTGATGCTGCCGCCGCCGAGATAAAGCGAGCTGATCGCATCGCTGTCAGAAGAATACACGGCGATGGCCCCGCCGTTCCCGGAGCAGACCGTGCTGTCCGCGTCCTTCGCGTTCGCGTTATGAGACCCTGCCGTATTGTCCGAGATCTCGCCTCCGTTGACCGTGACCGATGCGCCTTCTGTGACCGCGATCGCTCCTCCGAGCGCGTTCGCGGAGACCGTCGAGTCTTCCAGAACTGCCGCCGAAGACACGACCTGGTTCCCGCTGATCGTACCGTCATTGATGATGACGGAGGCGTTTTTTCCTTCCGCGCGCAGCGCGCCGCCAAATGCGATCCCCTTTGTCGTCGAATTGCTGTTGCCGGAGATCGTTCCGTCGTTCATGGTGAACGTCCCGTCCACGATACTGATCGCAGGAACGCCGCCTTTGCCGTATTTGAAACTCGCGAAGCCGGCGCCGGCAGAGGTGCTTTCGAAGTCCTCGACCGAGCCGTCGTTCATGACCATGTCACCGTAAACAGAAAACACCGGCGTCGAACGTTCCTTTTTGTCGCTCGCGAGGTTCACATTTTCCAGCACAAGAACGGCGCCCTTCTCGACGATAAAACCGCCTTTTCCGGTCACCGTTACATCTGCGTCATGATCCTCCTGATCCGACTTGACGATAAGATACGTTCCTTCCGGTACATCCACCATACTGTCCAGTGTGTCTCCATCATGCAGGATGAAGGTTTTCTGCTGGGCGGGGTCGCTCGCTGATCCGAATTGCAGCAGCAGTCCGATACCGATGGCAGCAGCAAGGACAGCCGCTCCCGCCAGAATGGCGAAGAGGCGCCTGGAATGCCTCTGGTTAGATATCGCTCTCATTACAATTCCCCCTACTCCTCCCCATACGCAAAATAGTATGCGGAGAACAAACAGTTGATTTAATTAAACAGTCGATGCAGTAAAAACAATATAAAAGCCCGGAACAATCGCCTTCCGGGCCGGAATCGTGGTGGAAGTGGCGGGAGTCGAACCCGCGTCCGAAAATATTTCCATATCACTTTCTCCGAGCGCAGCTGATGGTTTAAGCTTCGCGTTCCCGGGCGTCCATCAGCAGACTCCCGGTTCGGCTATTCCGCATTGGTCCTCAGCCGGTCCGGAAACCCCGGCTGAGTTTTCCTGCATGATCGATGCCAGGATTCCGGCCTGCAGGTGAACCGGAGCTGACACGCAAAGTCGCTGAACTAAGCAGCGAGTGCGAGATTATTATCGTTTTTAGCGTTTATATTTAAACGGCCCCTTTTAACGCAGACTGGGCACTGCGGCTCGCTTATGCTACTTCTATATCCCCGTCGAAACCTTTACACCCCCACAATAAGGCGGCCTGAAGATTCGGCCTGTAATTGTTTACACATCTATATTATACCAGAATCCGGAGGGACAAAACATCCCTCCGTGAATAATTTAACGTAAAAAATCCCCCGGGATTTCCGAAGGGACAAAAAAATCCGCGGCAGGTTTCCTACATCTAATACCGTTTCCTAACAGCTTCTGAATATCTGCTCATTAACCGCTTCTGATCTCCGCTGATATCTGCGTTCTAGTACCGGTTCTTCATCGCGCGGTCCATTTTGCGGGCGGCGTCCTTCTTCGCGATCGCGTCGCGCTTGTCGTACAGCTTTTTCCCGCGGGCGACAGCGATCTCCACTTTCGCGAGCCCCTTTTCGTTGATATAGATCTGGAGCGGAACGAGCGTCATGCCCTGCTGCGTCGTGAAGCCGATCAGCTTGCGGATCTCGCGTTTATGGAGCAGAAGGCGGCGCGGCCGGAGCGGGTCCACGTTGAAGCGGTTGCCCTGCTCGTACGGACTGATGTTCATCCCGTAAAGGATGACCTCGCCGTTCTCGACCTTCGCGTAGCTCTCCTTGATGCTCACCTTCCCGGCACGGACCGATTTGATCTCCGTGCCCGTGAGGGAAATGCCCGCTTCATAAGTCTCCTCGATGAAGTAGTCGTGGCGCGCTTTCTTGTTATTCGCTGCAATTTTTCTCGTGCTGTTTTTCTTCATAGTTCCTCAAATGCGGTTGCTTCGAAGATCCCGGTCGATCCGGCCGATCTTTCCCGGCGGAAACACGCGGAACGTGATCCGCCCGATGATCTCGGAAAACGGGACATAGCCGACGGCCGGCGAACGGCTGTCCATGCTGTTCTGGCGGTTGTCGCCGAGGCAGAACACGCACCGCTCCGGGACCGTGCCCTCAAACCCCTGCTCTGTCGTGCGGTCGAAGGTGAAGCTTTCGTCCTGTTCCATGCCGTTGACAAAAACTTTCCCGTCCCGGATCCTCACTTCGTCGCCCGGGACGGCGATGACCCTCTTCAGGAAGTATTTCCTCCGGCCGCGCCGGTCCTTCAGCTGTGACCGGAACACGATGACGTCGCCCGGCACGGGCTGCTTCTTACGGTAGGCCTGCCGTTCGATCAGCAGGCAGTCATTCTGGTGGAAGTTCGGCTCCATCGAGATGCCGACGACACGCGTCAGACGAAAGATCTGCAGGATCCCCGCCGCGGCGCCCGCTGCCAGAGCGGTCTCCAGTGCGAACTCCAGGATCTCGTTGTGATTCATACTGCTTTCTGCGCCCCGCGGCGTCGCCGCCCCGGGCGCTCCTCCATTTATTTTTCCGTGTACGGGTCTTGATCGTTCCGATTATTTATCGTATACGGTTCTTGGTCGTCCCGATTATTTATCCGTGTACGGGTTCTTGATGGTCCCGATCTCGCTCAGCGGGAACAGCCGGAACACCGCTTTCCCGATGATCTTGTCCTTCGCGACGAGGCCGACGGAACTGTCGCGGCTGTCGCGGCTGACGATGCGGTTATCTCCCATACAGAAATAGTGTCCTTTTGTCACCTTCAGATTCGTGATCTCTCCGGTCGTCCATTTGTCGTTCGTATAAGACTGATCGTCCTTCTTGCCGTTGATGTAGACTTCTCCGCTCTTGATCGTGATCGTATCGCCCGGCACGCCGATCACACGCTTGATCAGGCGCTTCCCGTTGTCGATGTTCGACTTGAACACGATGACGTCGCCCTTCTGCGGATTATGCGTCTTATACGCGAGCTTATATACGAACACGTAGTTCCCGTCCTGGATGTTCGGGAGCATCGACGTCTCGCGGACGATCGTCGGGCGGATGACCGCCGTGATGGCGAGCGCGATGATCAGTGCGATCACGAACGCCTTCACCCAGTCCAGGACGATGCTCTTCATGGACGGTTCCTCCTTCGGGTTCTTTTTGTCCCCTGCCGGAGTCATTTCTCCGTGTTTCTCTTCATTCATCTGATTTTCCATAGAGTCCCCTTTCTGCCGCCCGGAATCCGTCCGGGCCGAACAGCTCCCCCGCGATCTTCCGGAAGCGGGCCGGCACCTTCATGATGACGGTCTTCCCTTCCAGCCGCTGATAGTCCGGCGGCATGCCCTCGAAGACGAGCCGGTACGCGTGTAAAAGCTGTGTCGTGAGGCCGAATGTTTCGCTGACAAAACGAACCTCGGCCGGATCACCGTATTTGCTGTCGCCGATGACGGGATAGCCCGCCGCCTGTGCCTGCGCCCGGATCTGATGCGTCCTCCCGGTCGTGATCTCGACCTCTGCGAGGGTCCAGTCGTACGGACCGTAGTGTTTCGTCAAAAGCGGACGGATGCGGGTCAGCATCATCCTGCCCTCGCCATCCTCCCGGACGACCCGGGTCCGGTTGTGCGCCTCGTCCTTTTCCATGCGGCCGCGGAGCATCAGCTCGTGATTGAGCCGCCCCATCAGGATCGTCAGATAGTACTTCCGGATCCCGCGGTTCTCACGGATCAGTTCGTTGAAGCACTGGAGCGCCGGGTAGTTTCTGCAGAAGATCACAAGGCCGCTCGTGTTGCGGTCCAGGCGGTTCACCGGCGCCGGGACGAACGTTTTCTCCGCGCGCGGATCGTACCCGCCGGTCTCGATCAGGTAGTCGATGACCTGGTTCGTCAGGTGGTTCCGCTTCTCGCGCCCGTCGCCGTGCGTCAGAAGTCCTGCCGGCTTCCCGGCGATCAGGATGTCGTCGTCCTCGTAGCAGACCTGAAACGTCCGGCGTACGCGGTGATGTTCTTTCTGTTTTCGGAAATCGCTGAGCTCGGCGTCGCTCAGGTACAGGCTGAGTGTGTCCCCTTCCTCGAGCACATACTCGCCGCCCTTCCTTTTTCCATTGACCTTCACGTCTTTCCGGAGGGTGCGGTACACCCGGCTGAGCGGTGCGCCCGGGAGATATTTCCGAAGGAATTTATCCAGACGCTGCCCCTGCTCATTCTTTCCGATTTCAATCTGAATCATAGCCTTTCTATTATACAACACGCCCGTAGCCAAATCAAAAAATTTGTCCTTTCCCCCAAAGTATGTTAGAATAGCACCGATTCCATTCAAAGGAGAGAAATATGAAAAAACGCGGATTCCGAGATTTTTACTACGATAATAACGATATTTTTTTAGTCATCCTCATCCTGCTGATCGCGGCCGGCGTCATCGCATGGCGGGTCCAGATCATCATGTCCTATCCGGACACGCTCGTCTCCGGTTCCAAGGCGACTTCGCAGAGCGAAGCGATCGCGGGAGGAAACAAGGCGGTGCAGGACAGCAGCTCGTCCAGTGCCAAAACGACGACGGACGAAAAGGTGACGACGGCCAAATGGGACGGCAGCAAACTCGCAGAGGACATCAAGGTCGAAGTCGCGGACGGCACGGCGACGGCTTCGGTCGAAAGCCTGGTCCAGGCAAAGATCTTCGACAATTACGACGAGTACAAGAAGCTGTGCAGCTCGCTGAACATCGATCCGACGTCGATCAACGCCGGGACGTACACCTTTGACAAAGGGATGACAAAAAAAGACATCGTAAAGGAAGTCACAAAGAAGTAGCCGGGCGCCAGGCGCTCTCAGCAGCTTCACAACTCAGCAGTTCCGCTTTCCGGAGATTTCCGGAAAGCGATTTTTTATGCTTCGATCATTTCCGGCCTCTTCTAACTTATCCCTTTTTCTAACATTTACTTGCAAATATACAGAATAGCGTTTACAATGTTTAATATACATAATACAAACATGCACATTGGACAAAACTATCACTTATGCGATTTAATATTTTAAATGAACTTTTGTGAAAGGGGCCTGATAATGAAAGGACGTGTCACACAAACCGATATCGTTTACAACTATGTCACCCAGAAGATCTCTGCCGGCGAGCTCCATCCGGATCAGAAGATCAACGAGGTGGAGATCTGCAACGACCTGGACGTCAGCCGCACGCCGGTCCGGGAAGCGCTGATCATCCTGTCCAGCGAGGGGATCCTGAAGCGCAGCATGCACAAGGGGTTCAGCGTGAACCCGCTGACGGAGAAATCCGCGGAAGAGCTGTACACCATCATGGGTGCCCTCGACGGTCTCGCGGCCAGCCTCGCCTGCGACAACATAACGGAGAGCACGCTGGAGGAGATGGACTTCACGACGCAGGTCATCGACCTCGCGCTGAAGAACCGGAACGAGAAGATGTACTACAAAGAGCAGGAGCGGTTCCACGACTACTATATCGATCTCTGCGGCAACGACATGCTGGCGGATATGATCCACAGCCTGCGCCGCAAGCTGGTGAAACGGCGCTATGACATGGATACGGAGGACATGTGGTATCAGGTGATGAGCCGGACAAATGAGGATCACAAGGAGATGCTGACCCTGTTCCGGAACCACGACAAGCAGGGGCTCCGCGATCTTCTGGAGAACCGGCACTGGCTGTCTTCCAAGGCGATCTGGGAATCCTTCTGTAATTAGAGCGTTCGCCCGGGCAGCGGGACCGGCGAACTGTTTTTAGTCTGCAAATTCAAAAAAATCATTCAAACGATTTCAGGGCTGCCGGGGCGGATCCGGCGGCCTTTCTCTTTTTGTCGCTCATCTATAAGGCTTGAAATTTCAACAATTTTATCCCATAATGGAAGGAGCCGGGAAGCTGTTTGATTTTTCTATCATAGTCGATTCCGGAGAGAAATTACATAAAAATTTAGATTGACACGGGAATATTTATAATTATAATATGGGTATAAGCATATTGTATATTTTTTGCCAATCTTAATACTGTATTATGGTAAAAATTCACGGAGACGGTTCTTCTGCCAAAAAACATAAGTATTTATTTATACGTCACGCCGCCGGAATTTTTCCTTCTACGTACTAACATCCATTCAATATCCAATATGTTTACGGTATGGTTCCATATTTTATGAAAGGAGAATGGAAATGGCTGTAATTCAAGCAATTACCAATCCGATGATTGCGTTCGCCAACTGGTTCTGGGGCATCCCTATCCTGATCCTGATCGGCGGCGGCGGTCTGTTCATGTGTATCTATCTCGGATTCCCGCAGCTCCGCCACGCGCATTACATCAACGGACAGACGTTCGGAAAAATGTTCGGCAAGTCGGACACGACAGAGGGGACGGTCTCCCCGTTCGCGGCGGCCTGCACGGCGCTCGCTTCTTCGATCGGAGCATCCAACATCGTCGGCGTCCCGGTCGCGATCGCACTCGGAGGGCCGGGAGCGGTCTTCTGGATCTGGATCCTCGCGATCATCGGCATGTGCACCAAGTACGTCGAAGTTACGCTCGGTATCAAGTACAGAGAGAAGAACGAAGTCGGCGAAATGGTCGGCGGACCTTACTACTACTGCAGAAAAGGTCTCGGTGAGCTCGGCGAAGGCTGGAAAAAGGTCGGCGCTTTCTTCGGGATCTGGTACGCGTTCTTCCTGATGATCGAGCTGTTCCCGTCCATCGCGTCGCAGTCTGCTTCCGCAACGAGCCAGTTCGTCGTCTTCGGTATCGATGAAAAGATCGTCGCGGTCATCGTCGCGGTCATCGTCGCAATCGTCTGCATCGGCGGCGTCAAGAGAATCGCGAGCGTCTGCGACAAGCTCGTACCGTTCATGGCGCTGATCTATCTTATCGGCGGCATCATCCTGATCCTGATGAACATCACGAACGTTCCGGCGGCGATCGCCATGATCTTCGCGGACGCGTTCAAAGGCCACGCGGCAGTCGGCGGTTTCGCCGGCGCAGGTGCAGCAATGGCGATCCGCTGGGGCGCTGCAAGAGGCGTTTACTCCAACGAAGCCGGTATGGGTACTGCTCCGCAGGGCCATGCTGCTGCAAACGTTGACCACCCGATCCGTCAGGGAATGTGGGGCGTGTTCGAAGTCATGGTCGATACGATCATCGTCTGCACGATCACCGCGCTCGCTGTCCTCGTGACCGGCGCATGGACGACCGAGAACGCTTCCACGACCGCATCCGGCTCCCTCGCTCAGAGAGCGTACGCATCGGCATTCGGCTCGGGATTCGCGAACGTGTTCATCGCGATCTGCGTCTTCCTGTTCGTACTCTCCACGATCATCGTCATCACGTTCTACGGTCAGAGACAGTCCGAATTCCTCTTCGGAGTCAAGTTCTCCAAGATCTGGGTCTGGGTCTACATCGTCGCGATCATCGTCGGCGGCATGGGCATCCAGCTCGGAACACTCTACTCGCTGACCGACTTCTTCCTGGGGATCATCGTTATCCCGAACATGATCACGATCATCATTCTGGTCCCGCAGGTAAAGAAACTGCAAACCGAATTCTTCCACACGCCGGGCAAGTATTATCTCGCCGATGTGGAAGAAAAGAAGGCGAAAAAAGCCGCAAAGGCAAAATAACGAAAAGACCATCCGCTGCCGGTAATCGAATGATACTAGCTGCATGATTCTTTTGTCCGGTATGCTCATCAAGGCATACCGGATTTTTTTCACAGCGGCTGCCGGCAAAGATTTCAAAAGGAGAATGGATCATGACACAGAAAATTTCCCAGGAGCACATCCTGGACACGCTGAAAGGCCTTGTCGCCTGCGAAAGCGTCAGCTGCACAGAAAAGGAAGTCACCGCGGAGCAGTTCGTGTACGACTTCCTGAAGAACATCCCGTATTTCCAGAAGCACCCGGATCAGTTCGGACTTTACAAGATCCCGGACGATCCGTTCGGCCGCATGATCCCGTACGCCGTTGTCCTCGGGAAAAAGAAGGACACGGTCATCCTGTCCGGCCACACAGACGTCGTCAACACGGAAGTCTACGGCGAAGCGGAGCCCCTCGCCTACACACTGGGCGACGAGCTGGAACAGAAGCTTGCCTCGATGGCCCTGAACGATGTCCAGAGAGCGGACATGGAGTCCGGCGAATGGATCTGGGGCCGCGGCGCGGCGGACATGAAGGGCGGCGTCACGCTCAACATGTGCCTGACCGAGATGTACGCGGATCTGGCGGACAAAGGGGAACTGGAAGGTTCGATCTTCTTTGACGCGGTACCGGACGAAGAATCCTACTCCGCCGGCATGCGCGCGATCCTGCCGGTCCTGCTGGAGACAAAGGAAAAATACGATCTGGATTTCAAGCTCCTGATCTGCCCGGAACCGGCCGCGGAGGAAGGCCCGAAACAGGTCCTCTCGCTCGGTTCCGCCGGGAAAGTCATGCCGGTCTTCCTGACCCAGGGCGTCCTCGCACACGCGGGCCACGTCTACAACGGCATTTCCGCCCTGAACATGCTGGCGAACCTTTATCAGAAGACGGCAGGTTCGCTCGATTTTGTCGATACGTACGACGGAGAATCCACGATGCCTCCGTGCTGGCTGAACATGCGGGACACGAAGGACCTGTACGACGTTTCCCTCCCGTACCGTGCGTACGGCGTCATGAGCCTCCTGAGCTTTGACACCACGCTGGAGCAGTTCCTGGCCAAGCTGAAAAAACTGGCGGAGCAGGCGTTCACGGAAGAGGTCACGAAGCTGAACGACCAGTACCAGGAATTCAAGAAGAACAACCGCTTCGAGCGGAAGGAAAAGATCGACTACCCGACCTGCGTGTACACGGTCGAAGAGCTGCAGTCGAAGCTCCGCGCGGAGGATGCCGCGAAATTCGACGCGTTCTTTAAGAAGATCTACGATCAGGCCGCGGACATGATCTCCGCCGGAAAGAGCTTCCCGGACGCGACGGTCTACATGATGAACCAGCTCCTGGACTACGCGGACATCAAGAACCCGGTCATCCTGATCGGCGTCGCGCCGCCGTACTATCCGGCGACCCACAGCGACATGCTGGAAGGAAAGAAGGGCTTCGGAACAAAAGTCTACGAGCATCTGAAAAAGATCTCGGAGGAGCAGTACGGCCAGGAGCTGACGTACGAGAACTACTTCACCGGGATCTCCGACAACAGCTACACGTCCGTCCCGGACATCGATTTTGACTCGCTCGTCAAAAACTACCCGATGTGGGGCCGGATCTATGATCTGGACTTCGACGCGATCCGCGGGGTCAATGTCCCGTCGATCCTGTACGGACCGATCGGCCGCGAGTACCACCAGTGGACAGAGCGCGTGAACAAGCACAGCCTGCTGGAGGTCATGCCGGCGATGATGCAGGAAGCCGTCGAATTCGCCTGGAAGGAATGATCGCTGCTTTCCAATGTAACAGAAAAGCTGCTTTCCAATGTAACAGAAAAGCCGGTGCGCGCCGCATGAGCGGCAGCGTGCCGGTTTTTCGATCCTCCGCTGCTTTCACTTTTTCCCCTACGCGCTTTCTTTTTCCTTCTCATACGCGAGCCGCACGGCGCGGGCGAGCTGGTCCGCGCAGGACGTGTCCTTCCATCCGCACGTGATCCCTTTGAGCTTATCTTCGATCTCCTCCACGGTCATCCCGTCGACGAGGATCGGGATCGCCTTCAGATTGCCGTCGCAGCCGCCCTGATAGACGACGTTCGTCACGACATCGCCGTTCAGATCGAACGCGATCTGCGTCGAACAAGTCCCCTGTGTATTGTAAACGTATCTCATTTCCTACCTCTTTTCTGTCTAAAGAATTGTATCCCGATGCGACAAGCGTGTCAAGCGGTTGAAAATCAAAGGGTTATAAAGTATAATATGCATGCGAATTATTACAAATGAACCATTCGGAGGCACATCCAATGAATAAAAGAGAAAACCTGACTATGCTGACGGATTTTTATGAAATCACGATGGCAAACGGATATTTTGAGTCAGGGATGATCGACGAGATCGCGTATTTCGATATGTTCTTCCGGAAGATCCCGGATGACGGCGGCTACGCGATCATGGCGGGGGTCGAACAGGTCGTCGACTATCTGGATAACCTGGAATTCACCGATGAGGACATCGAGTATCTTCGCAGCAAGAACAGCTTCAGCGAGGGATTCCTGGATTACCTGAAGCACTTCGAGTTTTCCTGTGACGTCTGGGCTGTACCGGAAGGCACACCGATCTTCCCGTATGAGCCGATCCTGACCGTCCGCGGTCCGGTCATCCAGGCGCAGTTCGTCGAAACGATGATCCTTCTCACCATCAACCATGAGAGCCTGATCGCGACGAAGGCGTCCCGGATCGTCCGGGCAGCACAGGGGAGGCCGGTCATGGAATTCGGTTCCCGCCGGGCACACGGCGCGTCGGCGGCGATCGAGGGAGCCCGCGCGGCGTACATCGGCGGCTGCTGCGGCACGGCCTGCACGATCTCGGACTGCTACTATGGCATCCCGGCGCTCGGCACGATGGCGCACAGCTGGGTGCAGACATTTGAAGACGAATACGAAGCGTTCCGGCGCTATGCCGAGATCTATCCGGACAACTGCGTGCTGCTCGTCGACACCTACAATGTCCTGAAGAGCGGCGTGCCGAACGCGATCCGGGTGTTCAAGGAGCTCAAGCCGAAAAAGATGGGCATCCGCATCGACAGCGGCGACATCGCCTATCTGACGAAGCGCGCACGCAAGATGCTGGACGAAGCCGGCCTGGAGGACTGCACGATCACGATCTCGAACTCGCTCGATGAGTACCTGATCCGCGACATCATCCTTGAAGGCGCACAGATCGATTCCTTCGGCGTCGGCGAACGGCTGATCACGTCCGGCTCCTGGCCGGTGTTCGGCGGCGTCTACAAGATGGCCGCGCTGGAGAAAGACGGCGAGATCATCCCGAAGATCAAGATCTCCGAGAACATCGGCAAGATCACGAACCCGGGCTTCAAGAGCGTCTACCGCCTGTACGACAAGGACAGCGACAAAGCGCTCGCCGATGTCATCACCCTGAATGACGAGATCGTCCCGGAAGTCGATTCCTATCAGATCTTCGATCCGAACGCGGTGTGGAAAAAGAAAAAGCTGACGAACTACTACGTCCGCGACATCCGCGTCCAGCTGTTCAAGGGCGGCAAAAAAGTCTATGACTGCCCGCCGATCGAAGAGGTCAAAACGTACTGTCAGGAACAGCTCGAAACGCTGTGGGAAGAGACGCTGCGGTTCGAAAACCCGCAGACCTATTACGTCGATCTCTCCCCTCGCCTGTGGAAGGTCAAGAACGATCTGATCGAGGAGCATTCGGGCAAATAAACATCTAAGAACATGCACGCAGCCGGAGGGCAGGACCCTCCGGCTGTTGTTATCCTGTGAAACCCGGCGCGTTGATTCGGCGCCGGCGTTTCTTTTTACTTTTCTCTTTCCTTTTTTCCAAGCACTCTCTTCAGATACTGGCCGGTGTACGACGCTTCGCACTCCGCGACCTCTTCCGGCGTTCCCTCGCAGACGATCGTTCCGCCGCGTTCGCCGCCGTCCGGACCCAGGTCGATGATGTGGTCGGCCTGCTTGATGACGTCGAGGTTGTGCTCGATCACGACGACAGTGTTCCCGGCGTCGGTCAGCTTCTGCAGGACGGCGAGGAGCTTGTCGACATCGGCGAAATGCAGGCCGGTCGTCGGCTCATCGAGGATGTACAGCGTGCGGCCCGTGCTCCGTTTGGAGAGCTCGGTCGCCAGCTTGACGCGCTGCGCTTCTCCGCCGGAGAGCTGGGTCGACGGCTGGCCGAGCTTGATATAGTCGAGGCCGACCTCGTGGAGCGTGTCGAGCTTCCGTTTGATCGACGGGATGTTCTCGAAGAACTCCAGCGCTTCGGCCACGCTCATGTCGAGCACTTCATAGATGTTTTTGCCCTTGTATTTCACCTCGAGGGTCTCGCGGTTGTAGCGGCGGCCCTTGCAGACTTCGCACGGGACGTAGACGTCCGGCAGGAAGTGCATCTCGATCTTGATGATGCCGTCGCCCTTGCAGGCTTCACAGCGGCCGCCTTTCACGTTGAAGCTGAACCGCCCTTTCTCGAAGCCGCGGACCTTGGATTCCGGGAGGCTCGCGAACAGGTTGCGGATGTGGGTGAACATGCCGGTGTACGTCGCCGGGTTGGAACGCGGCGTACGCCCGATCGGCGACTGGTCGATGTCGATCACGTTGTCCAGCTGGTCCAGGCCGATGATATCGTCGAATTCGCCGGCTTCTTCTTTGCTGTGGTTCAGGATGCGCGACGCGCCCTTGCTCAGGATCTCGTTGACGAGGCTGCTTTTTCCGGAGCCGGATACGCCGGTCACGCAGATGAACTTGCCGAGCGGGAAGTCGACGTCGATGTGCTTCAGATTGTGCTCTGATGCGCCTTTCACGGTCAGCACGCCGCCGTTCCCCTCGCGGCGGTGCTTCGGCACGCGGATCGACCTGCGGCCGGACAGGTACTGACCGGTAACGGATTCTTTGCAGGCCTTGATGTCGTCCACAGTGCCCTGACAGACGAGGTTCCCGCCGTAAATGCCGGCGCCCGGACCGATATCGATGATATGATCTGCCGCGTACATCGTTTCCTCGTCATGCTCGACGACGATCAAAGTGTTCCCGAGGTCCGTCAGGTGGCGCAGCGTCGCGAGGAGCTTGCCGTTGTCCTTCTGATGCAGGCCGATGGACGGCTCGTCCAGGATGTAGAGGACGCCGGTCAATCCGGAGCCGATCTGCGTCGCGAGGCGGATCCGCTGGGCTTCCCCGCCGGAGAGCGTCGCGGACGCACGGGACAGCGTCAGATAGTCGAGCCCGACATCGGCCAGGAATTTCAGGCGTTCCCGAATCTCCTTCAGGATCTGGCGCGCAATCATCTCGTCCTTCTCGGACAGTTTCAGATCGTCCACGAACTCGAGCGCCTTGCGGATCGGCATGTCCGAAAGCTCCGCGATGTTCACGTCGCCGACGGTCACGGCGAGGACTTCCGGCTTCAGCCTTTTGCCCCCACAGTCCGGGCAGCGACGGGTCACGAGGTACTTCGCGAGCCATTCGTGCATGAAGTCGGAATGCGACTCGCGGTAGCGCCGCTCGAGGTTGCTGATCAGCCCTTCGAACGGATGATCGCGCTTCTGGACCTTGCCGCTCCGGGTGACGTATTCGTATTTTAAATGCTTCTCGCCGGTGCCGTAGCACAGGACCTGCTTGAAGTCCTTCGGAAGGTCCCGATACGGCAGGCTCAGGTCGACATGGTACTGTTCGGCCAGGACATCCACGATCCGGCGGTAGTAGCTGGAATAGTCCATGCTCGCATAGATGCGGTTCAGCGCGCCGTCCGGGATGCTGAGCTCGGTCTTGATGATCTTGTCCGGTTCGATCTTTTCCGTGAAGCCGAGGCCGTTGCAGGTCGGGCAGGCACCGAACGGGCTGTTAAAGGAAAACGAGCGCGGTTCGAGTTCTTCCAGGCCGACGCCATGTTCCGGGCAGGCGAGCTTCGTGGAGAACGTCTGCACCTTATGAAAATCGCCGTGCTGGAAGTCGCATGTCACGAGACCGTCCCCCTCATGGATCGCGAGCTCGACGGCTTCCGAGATCCGGCTCTGCTGGCCGTCGCGGACGACGATGCGGTCGACGACGATCTCGATCGTGTGCTTGAATTTTTTGTCGAGCTTGATCTCCTCTTCATCGAGCAGATGGATCTCGCCGTCAACGCGCACGCGGGTATATCCCTCGCGGCGGATGCGGTCCAGGATCTTCACGTGCTCCCCTTTCCGGGCGCGGACGACCGGCGCCATGACCATCAGGCGCGTCCCTTCCGGGTACTCCATGATGACGTCGACCATCTGATCCACGCTCTGGCTGGAGATCGGACGCCCGCAGATCGGGCAGTGCGGCTTTCCGATGTTCGCGTACAGAAGACGCAGGTAGTCGTGGATCTCCGTCACGGTGCCGACTGTGGAACGCGGGTTTTTGCTCGTGGTCTTCTGGTCGATCGAGATCGCCGGCGACAGGCCTTCGATGCTCTCGACGTCCGGCTTGTCCATCTGGCCGAGGAACTGCCGGGCATAGGAAGAGAGGCTCTCGACATAGCGCCGCTGCCCCTCCGCGTAGATGGTGTCAAACGCAAGCGAGGATTTCCCCGATCCCGAAAGACCGGTCAGGACGACGAGCTTGTTCCTCGGGATCCGGACGTCCATATGGTTCAGGTTGTTCTCGTTCGCTCCTTTGATTACGATTTCATCTGCCATGCAATCTACTCCAATAAATCATGTCATTCCGGCCCGGCGGCTATGCCCGGGCGCGGTATTCAAACAGGATGTCACGAAGCTCGGCGGCGCGCTCGAACTGGAGGTCCTTTGCCGCCTGACGCATCTCCTGTTCCAGCTTCTTCAGGTATTCCTGCAGCTCTTTCCGCGTCAGTTCTTCCGGCTTCCTGCCCTTGTAATTCTCTTCTTCCGGGATCGTGACTTCGATGATGTCGCGGACGGATTTCCGGACGCTCTCCGGTGTGATCCCGTGCTCTTCATTGTATTTCTGCTGGATCGTGCGGCGGCGCTCGGTCTCGTCGATCGCGGCCCGCATCGCCGGACTGATCTCGTCGGCGTACATGATGACGTGGCCGTCCACATTCCGGGCGGCACGGCCGACGGTCTGGATCAGCGACGTCTCCGTGCGGAGGAACCCTTCCTTGTCCGCGTCGAGGATCGCGACGAGCGTGACCTCCGGGATGTCCAGTCCTTCCCTCAACAGGTTGATGCCGACCAGCACGTCGAACTCACCGAGCCGGAGATCGCGGATGATCTGCATCCGTTCGAGCGTGTCGATGTCGGAGTGCAGGTACTTCGCCTTCACACCGGCAGACGTCAGGTAGTCCGTCAGGCTCTCCGCCATTTTCTTCGTCAGGGTCGTGACAAACGTGCGACCGCCCTTTTCCGTCACGCGGTTGATCTCGCTCAGCAGGTCGTCGATCTGCCCTTCGGTCGGATGCACCTCGATCGGCGGATCCAGAAGGCCGGTCGGCCGGATGATCTGCTCCGCCGTGATCCCGCCCGCCTGCTTTTTCTCATAGGCCGCCGGGGTCGCGCTGACGTACAGGATCTGGTTCACCATGCCCTCGAACTCCTCGAATTTCAGCGGCCGGTTGTCGAGTGCCGACGGCAGGCGGAAGCCGTAGTCGACGAGGGACTTTTTGCGCGACAGGTTGCCGTTGTACATTGCATGGAGCTGCGGCAGCATGACGTGCGACTCGTCGATCATGATGATGAAGTCATCCGGGAAATAGTCGATCAGCGTGTACGGCTTCTGACCGGGCTTGAGCCGGCTCAGGTGGCGCGTGTAGTTCTCGATGCCCTTGCACGTCCCGACCTCCCGGAGCATCTCCATGTCGTAGCGGGTGCGCTGCTCGATCCGCTGCGCCTCCAGGAGCTGCCCGCGGCTCTTGAACCACTTCACGCGCTCCTCCAGCTCGACTTCGATGTCGTCCAGCGCCGCTTTCAGGTTCTCCGGCGACGTGACGTAATACGACGCCGGAAAGATCGCGATATGGTTCCGCTGGCCCAGGATTTCTCCGGTCAGCGGGTTCATCTCCTTGATCGTGTCGATCTCATCGCCGAACAGCTCGACGCGCACCGCGTTGTCCGATCCCGCCGGATAGATATCGATCGTGTCGCCTCTCACACGGAATGTCCCCCGCTCGAACGCGAGGTCGTTCCTCGTGTACTGGATGTCGACGAGGCGGCGGAGAATATCCTGCCGGGATTTCACCATGCCGGGACGCAGCGACAGCATCTGGTGCTCGTAGTCGTACGGACTTCCGAGTCCGTAGATGCAGGAAACGGACGCGACGATGATCACGTCCCGCCGCTCGAACAGGGCCGCCGTCGCGGAGTGGCGCAGCTTATCAATCTCGTCGTTGATGTCGGAATCCTTCTCGATATACGTGTCCGTCGACGGGACATACGCCTCCGGCTGATAATAGTCGTAGTAGCTGACAAAATATTCCACGGCGTTTTCCGGGAAAAACTCCTTGAACTCGCCGTGCAGCTGGGCCGCCAGCGTCTTGTTATGGGAAATCACGAGCGTCGGCCGGTTCAGCTTCGCGATGACATTCGCCATCGTGAACGTCTTGCCCGAGCCGGTGACGCCGAGCAGCGTCTGCGCCCGTTTCCCCGACCGGAACCCCTCGACCAGCGCGTCGATCGCCTGCGGCTGGTCGCCGGTCGGCTGATAATCGGAATGAAGTTTGAAATCCATAGAAACCCCTTATCGAAACGCGAACTTACGTTCTCATATTATATCACAGGGAAGCGGTTTCCACAAACGAAAAGGATCCTTTTGTCCCTTCCCCTACATCGTCATCTGATGGAAATTCCCGGTCAGCTGCTCGGTCTTCACGACGTTGATGAACGCGTGCGGGTCGATCTCGCGGATCTCGTGGATCACCATGTCGACTTCCTCGGAGGACACGATCGAATAGATCATCGGCTTCTGGTCATGGCTGTAATAGCCTTCGCCGCTGAAGATCGTCGCGTCGTGATGCGTCAGGAACGTGATCTTCGCGCTGATCGCCTCTGGCTTGTCGGAGATGATGAACAGCGTGTGCCGGTTGTAGCGCTTGAACAGCGTGTGAATGACCTGCGTCGAGCAGAACTGGTACACGATGGAGTACAGCGCCTTGTCCCATCCGAACAGAATGCCGGCCACGATCAGGACGACGACGTTGCCGGCCAGGATCGCGTTCCAGACGTCTTTCCCTTTTTCCTGCGAGAAAAAGATCGAGATGAAGTCGGTCCCTCCGGTCGACGCGCCGACGTACAGGCAGATCGACATCGCCGTGCCGTTGATGATCCCGCCGAAAATGCTGATCAGCATCACATCGTACGTGATCGGGATCTTTTCGAACAGGTCGGTCGCGAGGCTGCACAGGATGATGACATAATAGGAAAAGAACGTGAATTTCTTCCCGAGATATTTCAGTCCGATGTACAGCGTCGTCAGGTTCAGCGGGATGTAGATCGCGGAGTACGGCACGTGGATGCCGACGAACTTGCTGAACACGCGGGTGATGATGAACGAACACCCGGCGAACCCGCCCGGGAACAGCCCCGCCGTATCGACGAGACTGCTGTAGTTGAAGCCCATGATGAGCGCCCCGACGGTGCAGAAAAGGAACGTCCGCACGGTCCGGGTCCGGGTGCTTTCCAGCACTTCCCCGTTTCGGTACTTTTTGTCCCCCAGCATCTCACTTCTCCTCCGGCACTTTGCTGACATCGACCCAGTCGAGCGCCCGGGAGTAGCGGAACAGCTCGTCGCACGTGAACTCCGCCGCGCTGTTGTCGCTTCCGCACGCCGGGAAGACCGTTTCGAACCGCTTCATCGACACATCGCAGTAGATCCGGACGTCCGGGTTCTCGATCCCGAACGCGCAGACGCCGCCGATCGCGTGTCCTGTCTTCTCGAGCACCTCATCCGGGCTCAGCATCGTCGGCTTGAAACCGAACGTGCGCTTGAACTTTCCGTTGTTGATCTTGGAGTCGCCTGCCGTCTGGATCAGGATGCAGCCGTTCTCGTTGTCCCGGTCCTTAAAGGAAAGCGTCTTGCAGATCCGTGCGCCTTCCACGCCGACGGCCTCTGCCGCCAGGTCTACGGTCGCACTCGATACGTCGAATTCCTGGATGCGGTCCTCGATCCCGAGGGTCCGGAAATATTCTCTTACTTTTTCGATCGCCATGGGAACCTCCTTTTGTCCGATTGTCTAGTATATCATTCCGCGCGGGGAAGTTCAAATACATTGACGCGCCTTTCTCTTCCCGATATAATAATAGGGTCCGTATTTACATAATTCAAACAAAACGGCAGTCAGTACAGCGACTGCCGATATCAGCAGCAAGAGGAACGTATCATGACAGAGAGCAAATCTACGACAAAAGGCAGCTTCGGCTCCACCTTCGGTTTCATCATGGCTTCCGTCGGCTCGGCCGTCGGACTCGGGAACATCTGGGGCTTCCCGTATAAAGCCGGCGCGAACGGCGGGTTCGCATTTCTCATCGTGTATCTCGTGCTCGCCCTCCTCGTCGGCTACCCGCTGATGCTGAGCGAAGCGAGTCTCGGGCGCAAGACCCGGAAAGCCGCGATCGAGGCGCACCGGGAGTGCAACCCGAAGTTCACGATCAACGGCTTTTTCGAGTGTGCGGTTCCGTTCTTCATGCTCTGCTTCTATATCGTCCTCGGCGGGATCGTCATGCGCTACATGGTCGCGAACTTCGGCGACATCTTTCACGCCGGCTTCGGCGTCGGCGACACCGACAGCGAGACGTTCTTCGGGAACTTCATCTCCCACACCGGGGCGTCTGAGATCTATATGCTCGTGTTCCTGTTCCTCACATCCTTTATCGTCGCGCGCGGGATCAAAAACGGGATCGAACGCTTCAACAACATCGCGATGCCGCTGCTGTTCTTCATGCTGATCGCGATCGTCATCCGCTGCTGCACGCTGGACGGCGCGGGCGCCGGGCTGGCGTTCCTGTTCAAGCCGGATTTCTCGGTGTTCCGCGGCACGGGATGGATCCGCGTCATCGCGGTCGCGGGGAGCCAGATGTTCTTCTCGCTCTCTCTCGCGTCCGGCGCGATCATCGCGTACGGTTCGTACATGCGGAAAGAAGACAATATCGAAAAAAGCTGCATCATCATTCCGGCGATGGATACGGTCGCGGCGCTGCTCGCCGGCATGGCGGTCCTCCCGGCGGTCTTCGCGGCGGGACTCGAGCCGTCCGGCGGCCCGGGGCTCCTTTTTGTCTCTCTCCAGACGGTGTTTGATTCGATGGGATCGCTCGGACCGTTCTTCGGATTCTTCTTCTATCTGCTCGTCTTCCTGGCGGCGCTCTCCTCCTCCATCGCGATGATGGAAGGCGGGAACTCCGCTCTGATCGACGCGCTGGAACGCCGCGGGCACAAAAACGCGCGCCTCCAGGGCACGCTGATCATCACCGTGACGACATTCATCGGCGCGTCGCTCGTGGCGCTGGATCAGCTCGGCGGCTCCGGCATGTGGAAGCCGTTCGGACTCGGCAGCTGGCTCGACGTGTTCGACATGGTTTCGGAAGGCATCCTGATGCCGCTCGGCGGTCTGCTGATGGCGATCATGCTCGGCTGGACGCGCTACGGCTGGCTCGACAGCGAGATCGAGCTGAGTTCGCCGTACCGGACAAAAGGTTTCGTCAACACCTGCATGAAGTGGATCGTGCCAGTCTTCATGGCGTTTATCGTGTTCGTTCAGGTCAGCTCCTTCTTCTTCTCCGGGACCGACTGGTACAAGGCGCTGATCGGCTGATCAGCGGATCACTCCGGATCGACTTCTCCGGACACATTCTCCCTCAGGAGAAAAAAGAATCAGGGCAGGCGACGAACCCTGCCCTGACGAAAAAAGAATGAAAAGCAATTGAGGTCCAAACCACAGTTGAAGACGTTCGGAAAATACAAAAAGGACTGTGGCTCAGCCCACAGCCCGTATTCGCTGATGTTTCGCGCCTTGCCGGTTCATCCGCCAGCTCGCTCTCCCATGCAGTTATCCTGGCTTACGGATCATCGCAGGTCTCTCTCTCCTTCCCAGCCTTGCAGCCAGTGGATTCTCCAGTTATGAGAGCCCGCTCCCCGATTACAGTGGCGGTACCGCGCAAGATTCTAACTTGCTTCCCTCTTAGCTCCCTTTCGGGAGAACATGGAACACACATTTCAATTGCACATATATTCTATCATTTATTGCCCGTCCGTCAATAGGAAACAATAAAAAATATCGCAGTTAAGCGTTATTTTTTCAACCGTTCCGGCGGTTTCAAAAACAGGAAAAAGCAGCCGCTGGTCCCGGCTGCCGCTTTCCCTTATTCGTCCTTATTCGTTGTTATTACTTATTTTTCTGCTACTTTGTTCACGAGAAACGAAAAGCCCCAGCAAGCAACAAATGCGACGCACACAACTACTGTAGAAACCATGACTTTACTCCTTTCCCGACCCCCTCATCGAGGTTCGATTCACATTTCTTTGTTGGCTATATCATAGCCCACGGGTTTCAAGAAGTAACAGGAATTTACAAGTTGTATCATAGTTCAGGTGATAGGAAAAACCTAACCGCCTTATAGCCCGCCGCAGGAGCCTCCCGTGGCTTAATCGCGGTTCTTTTTTACGATCTCGGCCAGCTCCCCGAACTTGTCCAGGACCTTGTCGTAATTTCCGCGAACGTGCGGGAACATGCAGTTGCTGCAGTCCTTGAACCCGTTCTCCAGAAAGCGGTAATTCCCGCCGCATTTATCGCCCAGCGCGAACAGCGGGCAGTAACAGAACAGGCAGTTGAAATTCTCCGGATCGTTCGTCTGATGGCATGGGAAGAACTCGCATTCCTTATGCTGGAAAAAAGCAAACTTTCTGTTGTCCTGATTCATATCACTCATTGCGTGCTCCTTCTTTTGACAAAAAGAGCCCTGCGCCTCAACGCAGAGCTCCTTTGCTGCAAATTATCCAGTGCTTACACCAGCTCGAGGAATACGACCTCTGCGTTGTCCCCTCTTCTCGGGCCAAGCTTGAGGATCCTTGTGTATCCTCCGTTCCTCTCCGCGTATCTCGGCGCGATCTCCTCGAACAGCTTCGTAACGACGGATTCATCGTAAACGTAGCTGAGTACCTGTCTTCTCGCCGCGAGATCGCCGCGTTTTGCCAGTGTGATCATTTTCTCGGCAACTCTTCTTGCTTCCTTCGCCCTCATATTCGTGGTCGAAATACGCTCCTCACGGAAGAGATCCGTGACGAGGTTTCTCAGCATCGATTTTCTGTGAGCGGAAGGTCTGCCAAGTTTTCTATATCCCGGCATGTCACTTCTCCTTTCCTGAGCAGGATCGCCGCCTGATCAGCGGTGTCTGCCCGAACTGACCGGCTCTCATCTCCCGACGGTAACCGGCAGCATCTCTTTATTCGTCACTCGCCTTCAGGCTGAGTCCCAGTTCTTCCAGTTTGTTCTTGACTTCGTCCAGAGACTTCTTACCAAGGTTGCGGACTTTCATCATGTCTTCTTCTGTCTTCTGCGTCAGTTCCTCGACCGTATTGATCGAAGCGCGCTTCAGGCAGTTGAACGAACGGACGGAAAGCTCCAGTTCCTCGATCGTCATCTCCAGCGCCTTTTCCTTCTGATCCTCTTCCTTCTCGACCATGATCTCGAAATCATCTGCCGAGTCGTCAAGCTCGATGAAGAGATTCAGATGCTCCTGCATGATCTTGGCGCCGATGGAAACGCCTTCTTCCGGCGTGACCGAACCGTCCGTCCAGATCTCGAGGATCAGCTTGTCATAGTCTGTGACCTGACCCACTCGGGTGTTCTCGACCGTGAAATTCGCCTTGCGGACCGGGGTATAGATGGAATCGACAGGGATGACCGAGATCGGCATGGAATCCGTCTTGTTCTGTTCTGCCGTTTCATACCCGCGCCCTTTGGCAAGGTTGATCTCCATGATCAGGCTGGCGTTCTCTTCGAGCGTCGCGATGTGAAGATCCTTATTGAAGATCTCGATCTCCGAATCGCCGATGATGTCCGCTGCCGTGACCTCCTTCGGCCCGACCGCGTTGATGATCGCACGCTTCGTATCATCGCCGGTCAGCTTGACCGCGAGTTTCTTCAGGTTCAGGATGATCTCCGTGACGTCTTCCTTGACGCCCGGGATCGTGCTGAATTCATGCAGGACACCGTCTATGCGGATCGATGTCACTGCCGCGCCCGGAATCGAGCTCAGGAGGATCCTCCTCATGCTGTTTCCGAGCGTCTTTCCGTAGCCCCTCTCCAGAGGTTCTACGATAAACTTTCCGTATTTGCCGTCTTCGCCGATTTCTTTCGTGATCGTTGGTTTTTCGATTTCTAACACGTAAAAAAACCTCCTTTATACATCCGATAACGACTTTCTGCAGCTGGCTCAAGCCGCTTTATTTGGAGTACAGCTCGACGATCAGGTGTTCCGCGATCGGCGTATCGATCTCTTCTCTGGTCGGCAGGCTCAGGACCTTCCCTTCCAGTTTGTCAACATCGACAGAAAGCCAGGACGGAACCGTAATCTGCATATCCTTGATTTCCTTGAACTTCGGTGAATTCTGGCTCTTTTCCTTGACGGCGATGACGTCACCGGCCTTGATCTCCTGGCCCGGTGCGTTGACCTTCTTGCCGTTCAGTGTGAAATGACCGTGGGTGACCAGCTGACGCGCTTCTTTTCTGGAAGACGCGAAGCCAAGCCGGTAAACGACGTTGTCCAGACGTCTTTCCAGCATGATCAGCAGGTTGTCACCGGTGATGCCTTTGCGGGCATCCGCTTTCTTATAGAGGTTGCGGAACTGCGTTTCCTGCATTCCGTAGAATCTCTTTGCCTTCTGCTTCTCACGGAGCTGAAGTCCGTATTCTGAGCTCTTTCTTCTGCCCTGTCCGTGCTGTCCCGGAGCGTACGCTTTTCTCTCGAGTGCGCACTTCGGGCCATAGCAGCGGTCACCCTTCAGGAAGAGCTTCTGACCTTCTCTTCTGCAGAGTCTGCAGTTCGCACAGGTATATCTTGCCATTGTAACTCCTCCTTTCTGTTAGACTCTTCTTCTCTTCGGCGGACGGCATCCGTTGTGCGGAATCGGCGTGATGTCCTTGATCATCGTGATCTCAAGACCTGCTGCCTGAAGCGCACGAATCGCGGCTTCTCTTCCGGATCCCGGTCCCTTTACGTAAACTTCTACTGTCTTCAGACCATGCTCCATCGCGCCCTTCGCTGCGGTTTCCGCTGCCATCTGTGCTGCGAACGGAGTGGACTTCTTGGACCCTCTGAATCCCAGCGAACCGGCTGAGCTCCAGGAGAGCGCGTTTCCGTCCATATCGGTCAGTGTGACTAATGTATTGTTAAAGGTGGACTGGATGTGAGCCTGGCCTTTGACAATGTTCTTGCGCTGGACGCGCTTTTTTCTGACTTGCTTCTTCTGATTCTTAGCCATGCCCTACACCTCCTTCTTCTTTGCTCTTCCTACTGTCTTCTTCGGACCCTTCCGCGTTCTCGCGTTGGTCTTTGTCTTCTGTCCTCTGACCGGAAGACCTCTTCTGTGGCGGATGCCACGGTAGCTTCCGATCTCCATCAGACGCTTGATGTTCAGTGAAACTTCTCTTCTGAGATCACCTTCCACCATGTATTCCGCGTCGATGATCTTTCTGATTCTTCCAGCTTCGTCCTCGGTGAGGTCCTTGACTCTCGTCGAAGGGTCGACCCCGGCCTTCTTGAGGATCTCCGCTGCGGATGATCTGCCGATTCCGTAGATATACGTCAGTCCGATCTCTACTCGTTTCTCTCTCGGCAGGTCAACACCGGCTATACGTGCCATACGTATCCTCCTTCTCCTATCTTGCCATCACTTTTCCGGGAGCGATATAGACAGGCGTTCGTGAAAAAATTATAGGAATTCCGGCCCCGGCGCCGGTTCCCGTCATCGCTTCGCGCAAATACGCGCACAAACAATCATATCATAAGCGGGCAGAATCTGCCAGCTTTTTGTTCGGAAAATCGATCATTTTCCGGCGTTTTTTAGCCCTGTCTCTGCTTATGCTTCGGGTTCTCACAGATGACCATGACTTTGCCATGTCTCTTGATGACCTTGCACTTTTCACAGATCGGTTTTACAGATGCTCTTACTTTCATTTTTAAAACCTCCCATCTTACTTGCGATTCACGCCGCGCCAGGTAATTCTTCCTTTTGTGAGATCATACGGTGAAAGCTCGACTTTGACCGTATCGCCCGGCAGAATCCGGATATAGTTCATTCTGATCTTCCCGGAGATGTGCGCGAGCACCTCGAACCCGTTCTCAAGCTTCACCTTGAATTCCGCGTTCGGAAGCGCATCAACGACGGTTCCGGTCGCTTCAATGACATCTTTTTTCGCCATACTTTACTCCTCTTCAAATAAAGTTAACAGTTCCGGACCATCGTCGGTGATGACGACGGTGTTTTCATAATGAGCCGCCAGCTTTCCGTCGACCGTGACGACTGTCCAGTCGTTGTCCAGGACGCGGCATTCATATCCGCCCTGGCAGATCATCGGTTCGATGGCGAAGACCATGCCTTTGGCGATGCGCGGTCCTTTGTGCGGCTTGCCGTAATTCGGGATCTGCGGATCTTCATGCATCTCCCTGCCCACTCCGTGTCCGACGTAATCGCGGATCACGGAAAATCCGTCTGCCTCCGCTCTGGTCTGAACGGCATGGCTGATATCACTGAGCCGGTTTCCCGGTCTTGCGAACTTGATCCCTTCGAAAAAACTCTCCCGCGTCGTGTCGATCAGCTGCTGTGCTTCCGGGCTGATCTCTCCGACGGCGTAGGTCCTCGCCGCGTCGCTGACATAGCCCTTGTATGTCGAGCCGATGTCCACGCTGACGATGTCGCCTTCCTTCAGGATCCTGCTTTTGCTTGGAATTCCATGCACGACTTCCTCGTTGATCGAAACGCAGGCACTCGCCGGGAATCCGCCGTATCCGAGGAACGTCGGGATCATATCATGCTCCCGGATCGTATCCTCGACAAACCGGTCAACGTCGAATGTCGACATGCCCGGTTTGATAAAATCGGCGAGATCATGCAGGATCTTTCCCGTTACCTTCCCGGATGTGCGCATAAGGTCGATTTCTTCATCGGATTTGATGATGATCATGTCACTCACCCAGCGCTTTCACAACGAGATCGAATGTCGTTTCCGGCGTGATCGAGCCGTCGATGTGGACGATGTTTCCGGCCTTCTCGTAATACTCGATCAGCGGTTTCGTCTGTTCATTATAGACATCGATGCGGTTCTTCGCGGTCTCTGCGTTGTCGTCTTCTCTCTGGATCAGCTCGCCGCCGCAGATGTCGCAGATCCCTTCCTTCTTCGGAGGGACGTTGACGATGTGGTAGCTCGCTCCGCAGTTTTTGCAGACACGTCTTCCGGTCAGACGTTCCATCAGGATGTCTTCCCCGACCTCAAGGTCGAGCACGACATCGAGCTTCTGGCCGTGTGCCGCGAGGAACTCGTCGAGTTTCTGAGCCTGGTAGACCGTACGAGGGAAACCGTCCAGGAGGAACCCGTTTTTGCAGTCATCCTCCAGGAGACGGGTCGTCGCGATCTCGATGACGAGATCATCCGGTACCAGCTCGCCTTTGTTCATATATTCCTGCGCCTTTTTCCCCAGCTCGGTTCCTTTCTTGATGTTGTCGCGGAAGATGTCACCGGTGGAGATATGAGGGATGTTGTATTTTTCTACGATACGAACCGCCTGTGTTCCTTTTCCGGCTCCCGGCGGCCCCAGTAAAATTGTTCTCAGCATGTTCTTCCCTCCCTAATTCAGGAATCCACGATAGTTTCTCATGATCATCTGGTTCTCGATCTGCTTCATCGTGTCAAGCGCGACACCGACTGCGATCAGCAGGGAGGTCCCGCCGAAGTGGAGCTCCATCCCCGTGTACTGCGAGATGATCGTCGGCAGCGTTGCGACGACAGCCAGGAAGATCGCTCCGACGATGGAGATCCTGGACATGACTTTGTTCAGGTAGTCGATCGTCGCCTTGCCCGGACGGATGCCCGGGATGAACCCGCCGTTTGCCTTCATGTTCTGTGCGACTTCCACCGGATTGAAGGTGATCGCCGTATAGAAATAGTTGAAGAAAATGATCAGGATCACGTTCAGCGTCGCGTATACCCAGACGCCCGGGCTTCCTGCCGGAGACAGCCACTTCTCACAGAAATCATAGAAAGCGGTATCCGGGAAGAAGTACATGATCGTCAGCGGGAACTGGAGCAGTGCCAGTGCGAAAATGATCGGAATGACGCCGGCCTGGTTGACTTTCAGCGGAATATGTGTAGACTGTCCGCCGTACATCTTCCGTCCGACGACGCGCTTCGCATACTGGACCGGGATCCTTCTCGTGCCCTGCTGGAACAGGACGATTCCGACAACGACTGCGATCGCGAAGATGATCAGGAGGATCAGAGAAATGAGGGACATCCCTCCGCTCTGATAACGGGTCGCGATCTGGTTGATCTCGCTCGGGATCCTTGCGACGATGCCGCCGAAGATCAGGAGTGAAATGCCGTTTCCGATCCCGTACTCATTGATCTGCTCACCGAGCCACATCAGGAACGTCGTACCGGCCGTCAAGATCAATATGATGATGATGAACGTGAACGCGTTCTGATTGATGATCGTCTGGCGGAACAGTCCGACCGTCAGGCCGATCGCCTGGATCAATGCCAGGACCACGGTGGAATACCGTGTGATCTGCGCCATTTTCTTCCGGCCTTCCATTCCTTCTTTTGCCAGTTTCTCAAAATACGGGAACGCGACCGTCAATAACTGGATGATGATCGTCGCTGTAATGTACGGTGTGACACTCAGCGCGAAAATGGTAAAGTTACTGAACGATCCTCCGGAGAACAGGTTGAATAATTCAAACAGCCCCATGTTGTCGCTCGTGAACATCTGAGCCAGTGTCGTTCTGTTGATCCCCGGGACCGGGATATTGGACCCGATCCGGAAGACCACGAGCATCAGCAGGGTGAAGATCATCTTCCTTCGAATCTCCACAATTTTCCACGCTTTGGAAATGGTGCGAAGCATGTCCATATTAAATCACCTCGGCCTTGCCGCCGGCCGCTTCAATTTTTTCAACCGCGGATTTGCTGAACTTGTCTGCTTTAACTGTGATGCTGTTTTTCAGTTCGCCGTTGCCGAGGATTTTGATCCCGTCCTTGACCTGCTTGACCAGGCCGGCTTCCCGGAGCAGCTCCGGTGTGACGACGGTACCCGCTTCAAAACGGTTCAGGTCTTCGACGTTGACTGTCTTATATTCCTTCGCGAAGATGTTCGTGAATCCTCTCTTCGGAAGTCTTCTGTACAGCGGCATCTGGCCGCCTTCGAATCCGAGCCGGACACCGCCGCCGCTTCTGGATTTCTGGCCGTTCATGCCTCTTCCCGCGGTCGTCCCCTGACCGCTCGCGCTGCCGCGTCCGATTCTCTTTTTGTTTTTTCTGGAACCTTCCGGTGCTTTCAGTTCATGCAGTTTCATCTCTCACGCACCTCCTTTACAGCTCTTCAACTGTCACAAGATGCGAGACCTTCGCGATCGCTCCTCTTGTCGCAGGAGTGTCGTCCAGTTCAACTGTATAGTGCATCTTCTTAAGTCCGAGCGCTTCGACAACTTTCTTCTGTTTAGGAGTCGCGCCGATGGTGCTCTTCGTCAGTTCGATTTTCAGCTTATTCGCCATTTGCGTCTACCTCCTAACCTAAAATTTCTTCCGGGCTCTTGCCTCTCAGGCGGGCGACCTGCTCCACTGTCATCAGGCCGCGGAGCCCTTCCAGCGTCGCGTAAGCGATGTTGCCGGCATTGCTGGAGCCGACGGATTTCGCACGGACGTCGTGGATCCCGGCTGCTTCCAGCACGGTACGGGCAGAAGATCCGGCGATGACGCCGCTTCCTTCCGCGCCCGGCATCAGGATGACGCGAGCCGCTCCGAAAATACCGATGTTTTTGTGTGGGATCGTCGTTCCGACGGTCGGAACGTAGATCAGATTCTTCTTCGCATCCTCTGTCGCTTTTCTGACGGCTTCCGGGATCTCGGCTGCCTTGCCGAGGCCGACACCGACGTGGCCTTCATGATCGCCGACGACGACCGTGACGCTGAAACGCATATTTCTGCCGCCCTTGACCGTCTTCGCAACACGTCTGATGTTGACGATGGTTTCCGTCAGATCGAGTTTGGATGCATCAATAGTATTACGCATTCTTTTCCTCCTGTTAGAATTTCAGTCCGCCTTCACGGGCCCCGTCTGCAAGTTCTTTGACTCTTCCGTGATAAAGGAATCCTCCGCGGTCAAAAGCGACCTCGCTGATTCCCTTTTCCAGCGCTCTCTTCGCGATCTCTTCGCCGACTCTCTTCGCAGCGGCTTTGTTCCCGCCGTATTTGATCTCGTCGCGAAGCGCCTTGTCTGTGCTGGATGCCTGGGCCAGTGTGTTCCCGTTCACATCATCGATGATCTGACAGGAAATGTTCTTGTTGGACCGGAAAACGCAGAGACGCGGTCTTTCAGGAGTTCCGAACAGGTCTTTTCTTGCTCTGGCGTGTCTTTTGAGACGCCGGTCATTTCTACTCATCTTTGCCATGATCAAATCACTCCTTTCTACGCAGTAGCTCCAGTCTTTCCTTCTTTTCTGCGGACGTGTTCATCCTCGTAACGGATTCCCTTGCCCTTGTACGGCTCCGGCTTTCTCCAGGAACGGATGATCGCGGCATAGTTGCCTACCTGCGCCTTGTCCGCGCCCTTTACGATGATGGTGTTCTGATCCGGCGTTTCCGTCGTGATGCCTTCCGGGTCTTCCATCTCGACCGGATGGGAGAAGCCGAGCTGCATGACGAGCTTCTTGCCTTTCTTCTCGGCACGGAATCCGACGCCGTTGATGATCAGTTTCTTTTCAAAACCTTTGGTAACGCCCGTCACCATGTTGTTGATGAGCGCTCTCGCAAGTCCGTGCTGCTCTCTGTCCTGGCGGCTGTCGCTCGCTCTCTTCAGCACGATTTTGTTGTCTTCAATATCAAATGTGATTCTGTCGCTGATTTCCTGTTTCAGTTCTCCGTTCGGTCCTTTGACGGTGACGATGTTGCCGTCTCTTGTGACCTGGACCCCGGCAGGAAGTACAACAGGTTCATTTCCGATTCTGGACATTCTTCTACCTCCTACCAAACATAACAGATAACTTCGCCGCCGACGCCGAGCTCTCTGGCTTTCTTGTCGCTGATGATCCCGCTCGATGTGGAGATGATCGCGATTCCGAGTCCGCCGAGAACTTTCGGTACTTCGTTGGCCTTCGCGTAAACTTTTAGGCCCGGCTTCGAGATTTTCTTGATTCCGCTGATGACCTTCTCATCATTCGGACCATACTTCAGTGTCACCTTGATCGTTCCCTGAACGCCGCTGTCATCCACATCGTATCCCGCGATGTATCCCTCGTCGAGAAGGATCTGTGCAATCGACTTCTTCATCTTGGAAGCAGGGATCGTGACAGTCTCATGCCCAACGCTGTTGGCATTTCTGATCCTTGTCAGCATATCCGCAATTGGATCTGTCATACTCATTCTTTTTACTCCCTTTCTCGCGTGGTTCGGAGCAGGTGCCCCGCCTTCGCAAATCGTGATATCCTATGTCTTTACCAGCTTGCTTTCTTCACGCCGGGGATCTCCCCTTTGTAGGCGAGTTCTCTGAAGCAGATTCGGCAGATGCCGTACTTCTTGAGAACGGAATGCGGACGTCCGCAGATGCTGCATCTCGTATAAGCACGGGTCGCATATTTCGGTTTTCTCTGCTGTTTGATCTTAAGAGACTTCTTTGCCATTTCAACCTCCTATTTTTCAAACGGCATTCCGAGCAGCTCGAGGAGCGCCATTGCCTCTTCGTCTGTTTTCGCCGTCGTTGTAAATACAATGTTCATTCCCTTGATCGTATCGACGTCGTCGTAATTGATCTCCGGGAAGATCAGCTGCTCTTTGAGGCCCATGGAATAGTTTCCGCGTCCGTCAAAGGAATTCCTGCTGACTCCCTTGAAGTCTCTTACGCGAGGAAGAGAAATGTTGAAAAGCTTATCGACAAAGATGTACATGTTGTCGCCTCTCAGGGTCACTTTGGCCCCGACCGGCATGCCTTCACGAACCTTGAAGTTCGCGATCGACTTCTTCGCTTTGGTCACGACCGGTCTCTGGCCGGTGATCAGTCCGATCTCCTGGACGGCGGACTCGAGGACTTTCGCGTTTTCCTTCGCTTCGCCAAGTCCCATGTTGACGGTGACTTTGGTGAGCTTTGGCACTTCCATGACGTTGTCATAGTGGAACTTTTCCTGAAGCGCTTTGAAAATTTCGTTATCGTACGTCTCTTTCAGTCTTGCTGCCAAAATCTTCTCCTCCTTTCCTAGTCAATTACGTTTCTGGTCTTCTTATTGACCCGGACTTTTCTGCCGTCGCGGATCTCATAGCCGACCTTGATTACTTCATCTGCTTTGTCATCGTAGAGCATGACGTTGGATACGTCGATCGGTCCTTCTTTATGACGGATCTCCGCCGGTTCCGTTCTCGTCTGCTTCTGGTGCTTCGTCTGAACGTTGACACCTTCTACGATAACTCTGTGTTCCTTCGGCATCGCCTTCAGGACCTTTCCGGACTTGCCCTTGTCTTTTCCGGAAATAACGATTACCATATCATCCTTTTTAATACGCATTCGTTACTCCTTCCTACAGTACTTCCGGAGCAAGTGATACGATCTTCATGAAGCCTGCGTCTCTGAGTTCTCTGGCCACAGGCCCGAAGATACGAGTTCCTACCGGAGTTTTATCTTCATTATTATTGATGATGACGGCTGCGTTCTGGTCGAACTTGACGTAGCTTCCGTCTGCTCTTCTCGTTCCCTTCTTCGTACGAACGATGACGGCACGGACGACGTCGCCCTTCTTGACAACACCGCCGGTCGAAGCATCCTTGACCGTGCATACGACGACATCGCCGATGTTCGCGTACTGGCGGCCGGTACCTCCCAGGATACGGATGCAGAGAAGCTCTTTCGCACCGGAGTTGTCAGCAACCTTCAATCTTGTTTCTGTCTGAATCATGATCTGGTGCCTCCTTATTTCGCTTTTTCAACGATCTGGACGAGTCTCCATCTCTTGTCTTTGGAGAGAGGTCTCGTTTCCATGATCCTGATGGTATCGCCTACGCCGCACTCGTTGTTCTCGTCGTGAGCTTTGACTTTCTTCGTCCTTTTCACTGACTTTCCGTAAAGGGAATGCCGGACGGAATCTTTGATCGCGACGACGACAGTCTTATCCATTTTGTCGCTGACGACAACGCCGACTTTCGTCTTTCTTCTGTTTCTTTCGTCTGCCATGTTACATCCTCCTTTCGGTTATGCCAGAGTTTCTTCCAGTTCCTTCTCGCGGATGATCGTTTTGACCCTCGCGATATCTCTTTTGACTTCTCTCATCTTGACCGGGTTCTCGAGCTGTCCCGTAACGTGCTGGAATCTCAGGTTGAAGAGCTCTTTCTTCATTTTGTCCAGTTCAGCGTTCAGCTCAGTATCCGTCATCTGTCTGATCTTATTCATTTCCATTACGCTTCACCGCCTTCTTCCAGTTGTGCCTTTGTGGCAATCTTCGTGCTGATCGGGAGTTTATGCCCGGCCAGTCTCAACGCTTCTCTCGCCTGTGCTTCGGAAACGCCGCCGATCTCGAACATGACTCTGCCCGGTTTCACGACTGCGACCCAGTATTCCGGAGCACCTTTACCGGAACCCATACGTACTTCTGCCGGTTTCTTGGTGACTGACTTGTGCGGGAAAATCTTGATGTAGACCTTTCCGCCTCTTCTTGTATATCTTGTCATCGCGATACGAGCCGCCTCGATCTGGTTCGAAGTGATCCAGCCCGGCTCTTCTGCGACAAGGCCGTACTCACCGTAGGTGATCTTGTTGCCCTTGGTGGCGATGCCTTTCATTCTTCCTCTGTGAACTCTTCTATGTTTTACGCGCTTCGGCATCAACATGGCTTCGTTCCTCCTTTCACCCGTATTATTCCTGTGTCTCGGCTGCTTCCGCTGCCGGAGCTTCCTGCGGTGCCTCCTGAGGGGCTTCCTGCTTCGGCTCTTCCTTCGGTGCAATGCGCTTCCGCGGATTTACCGCCTTCGGCGCCGTCCGGCGGTCGTTTCTGTCACGACGGTCGTTTCTTCTGCGGTCTCTTCTCCCGCCACCTCTGCGGTCACGACGGTCGCGGCGGCCGTTTCCGCCCTGCGCGTCTTCGCGGATCGGGCTCTGCAGACCCTTCTCCAGGATCTCGCCGTGGTTGATCCAGACCTTGACGCCGATTCTTCCGTAGGTGGTGTTCGCTTCCGCGAAACCGTAGTCGATGTCAGCTCTCAGCGTGTGCAGTGGAACGTTGCCTTCACTGTATTTTTCGTTTCTCGCGATCTCCGCGCCGCCGAGTCTTCCGGAGCACAGGACCTTGCAGCCCTTCGCGCCGGCTTTCATCGTGCGGCCGATCGCCTGCTTCATCGCTCTCCGGAACGAAACACGGTGCTCCAGCGCGTCCGCGATGCTTTCCGCAGTCAGCTGCGCGTCGAGTTCCGCGCGGCGGACTTCCTCGATCGAGATGTTGAGCTCTTTATCCGTGATCTTCGAGAGCGCTTTCTTCAGCTTTTCGATTTCCTCTCCGTTTCTTCCGATGACCATGCCAGGACGCGCGGTCAGGATGGAGATCTTCATCTTATTCTCCGCCGGCCGTTCGATCAGCACTTTGGAGACGCCTGCGGTATAGAGGCTCTTCTTGATGAATTTTCTGATCTTGTCGTCTTCCGCGAGGAATTCGGCAAAATGATCCTTGTCTGCGTACCATTTGGAGTCCCAGTCTTTGATAACTCCTACTCTGAACCCATGCGGGCTAACTTTCTGACCCATCTATGAACCTCCTAATCTTCCTTCTCCCTGAGAGTCACGCCGACGTGGCTGGATCTCTTCAGGATCATTGATGCTCTGCCCTGCGCACCGGCTCTCCAGCGTTTCATCGTCGGGCCCTGGTTCGCATAGATCTCTGCAACGTATAAATTATCCGGGTTCATGTCGAAGTTGTTCTCAGCGTTTGCCGCTGCCGACTGAACGACTTTTTCTACGATTTCCGCACCCTTTCCAGGTGTGAACTTGAGAATGTTCAGTGCCTCGCTCAAGTCTTTCCCTCTTACCAGATCTGTAACAGGTTTCAGCTTAATAGGAGACATTCTGACATACTTTGCAACTGCTTTTGCTTCCATTTTTTATCTCCTTTACTATTTTGCTTTCTTATCAGCGGCATGGCCTCTGTAAGTCCTGGTAGGAGCGAACTCGCCCAGCTTGTGGCCGACCATTTCTTCGGTGATATAGACCGGAACGTGCTTTCTGCCGTCGTGGACCGCGATCGTGTGTCCGATCATCTGAGGAAAAATCGTGGACGACCTGGACCAGGTCTTCAATACTTTCTTCTCGTTTGCCGCGTTGAGGTCTTCGATCCTCTTCAGCAGTTTTTTATCGACGAAAGGGCCTTTTTTAACGGATCTGCTCATTATGATCTCCCCTCCTATTTGTCATTTCTTCTCTTTACGATGTATTTGCTGGACGGATTCTTCTTCTTCCGGGTCTTGTATCCCAGGGTCGGTTTGCCCCAAGGAGTGACCGGGCTCTTCCGTCCGACCGGTGCACGGCCTTCACCACCGCCATGCGGATGGTCGTTCGGGTTCATGACAGAACCTCTGACGTGCGGCCGGACGCCCATGTGGCGTTTTCTGCCGGCCTTTCCGATCTGGATATTCGAGTGGTCGCCGTTTCCGACCTCTCCGATCGTTGCTCTGCACACCTGGAGGACGTTTCTCAGTTCTCCAGAAGGGAGACGGAGCAGTGCGTATTTTCCTTCTTTTGCCATCAGCTGCGCGCCGTTTCCTGCGGAGCGTACCAGCTGTCCGCCTTTGCCCGGCTTCATCTCGATGTTGTGGACGATCGTACCGACCGGGATCTCCGAAAGCGGAAGTGCGTTTCCGACGGTGATGTCCGCGCCGGTTCCGGAAATGATCTCATCTCCGACGTTCAGGCCTTCCGGCGCGAGGATGTAGGATTTCTCTCCATCCTTGTAGCAGATCAGCGCGATGTTCGCGGAACGGTTCGGATCGTACTCGATGGCCTTGACGGTCGCCGGGATCCCATCCTTGTTTCTTTTGAAATCGATGATCCGGTATTTCGGACGGACGCCGCCGCCTTTATGACGGACGGTGATCTTGCCGCGGTTGTTTCTTCCCGCGTGCTTCTTCAGTGTGGTGGTCAAAGCCTTTTCCGGCTTTTTCTTCGTGATCTCCTCAAATGTCGAACCCGTCATTCCTCTGAGACCCGGGGATGTCGGGTTGTATTTCTTAATTGCCATGTTCGTCAGCCTCCTCTGTTACAGCGTCGAGAAGAACTCGATCTCTTTGCTGTCTTCTGTCAGCGTAACGACTGCCTTTTTATAAGAGGAAGTCGTTCCGACGTTTCTTCCCAATCTTTTCTTTTTGCCGTTTACGTTCACGACGTTGACCTTTTTGACCGTGACGTCAAAGATTTCTTCGACGGCGTGTTTGATCTCGGTCTTGTTCGCGTCTGTCGCGACTTTAAACGTGTACTTCTTGTCCGGAGCCTGATCCATGCTCTTTTCGCTGATTACCGGCTTCAGGATCACATCGTATGCTGATCTCATTAGATGTACACCTCCTCGATCTTATCAATGGCTTCCTTCGTCACGATGAAGCTTGTGTAGTTCAGGATCTCATAAACGTTCATCGTTGTCGCGAGGACGGTCTTGACTCCCGGGATGTTGGATGCGGAGCGGATGACGTTGTCATCGACGTCGGCCGTAACGATGAGGGCCTTGTCCGCAGCCTTGATGTTTTCCAGTGTCCTGACCATGTCCTTGGTCTTCGGAGCGTCAAACTTGAGCTCGTCGAGTACGATGATCTCCCCGTCCTGCACCTTCGAGGAAAGCGCGGACTTCATTGCGAGCCGCTTCACTTTCTTCGGGACCTTGTAGCTGTAATCCCTCGGCTTCGGTGCGAAGACGATACCACCGCCGATCTGCGACGGGTCGGTGGAGCTTCCCTGTCTGTGGCGGCCGGTTCCCTTCTGACGGAACGGCTTTCTGCCTCCTCCTCTAACTTCGCCTCTTGTCTTAGCAGACTGAGTGCCCTGTCTCTGATTGGCAAGATAATTCTTCACCACTTCATGGACAGCATTTTCATTCGGTTCGATGCCGAAAATTTCATCTTTCAGATCGATGGTCCCGGTTTCTTCACCGGCCATGTTGAGCATCTTTACTGTTGCCATCTGCGATTCCTCCTTTCTCAGTCTACTTGCTTTCCTGTCCCTTGACCGCGTACCGGATCTTCAGCAGGCTGCCGTTTCCGCCCGGGACCGCGCCCTTGACAAGCATCAGGTTTCTGTCGGTATCGACTTTGACTAATTTTACGTTCTGGATCGTGACGGTGTCGCGGCCCATGCGTCCGGATTCCTTGTTTCCAGGGAAGACACGGGACGGATATGTCGCTGCCGCCAGGCCGCCGGCCAGTCTCTTGTGCTTGGAGCCGTGGCCCATCGGTCCTCTGTGCTGTCCGTAGCGTTTGATCGGACCCTGCGTTCCTTTTCCTTTGGAGACGCCGGTGATGTCGAGCTTGCTGCCCTCTTCAAAATCCGCTACGGTGATGACCTGTCCGAGTTCGTAGGTCTCGCCCTCTCCCGGATGGAACTCTGCGAGATGCTTTTTCGGCGTCGTGCCGCTCTTCTCGAAGTGGCCGGTCATCGGCTTGTTGACTCTCTGCGGTTTCTGATCTTCGAAACCAACCTGGATCCCGTCATAGCCGTCCGTTTCGACGGTCTTGATCTGGGTGACCGTCTCCGGTCCCGCTTCGATGACGGTTACAGGAATAACTTCTCCGGATTCTGCGAAAATCTGGGTCATTCCGATTTTCTTTCCTAAAATAGTTTTCATATAGTTTTTCTCCTTTTAAATTACTTACAGCGGTGAAGCCCCGGTTTCGGACCCCTTCCTGAAGGGTCCGGCCCTGAACATCACATTCTAAGGGAGAATCCCTTACAGTTTGATCTCGATGTCGACTCCTGCCGGCATGTCGAGCTTCGTCAGCGCGTCGGTCGTCTGGATCGTCGCGTTCGTGATGTCGATCAGTCTCTTGTGCGTTCTCTGCTCAAACTGCTCACGGCTGTCCTTGTACATGTGGACAGCACGAAGGATCGTCACGACTTCCTTCTCGGTCGGCAGAGGGATCGGGCCGGACACATCCGCGCCGGTCTTCTTCGCGGTCTCGACGATCTTCGCCGCAGACTGATCCAGCAGAGCATGGTCATAGGCCTTGAGTCTGATTCTGATTTTCTGTAATTCGCTCATTTTTTCCTCCTGTTTCATTTTGTACTCTTTTCGCTATTCTCGTACAGGGAGTCCATCATGTTGATTTTCCTGCGTTTCCCGGTTTCCCGGTGCTTGCACACGCTTCCGTGCGTTTTCATATTTTTCGGCACAAAACAAAAATCAGCGAACTCCTTCGCCCCTGTCCGGCAGGGACAATTCTCGGCGGAAATTACCTGATAGCTCAGCAACTTCCCGCTTCTTCGCCTTTCGCAAGCCTTTAAAGTATATCTCAGAAGACGCTTCAATGCAACACTTTTTTTATTTTTTTTCGGGAACTTTTCGCCTGATCCGACGCCCGAAAACATTCATTTCCCGCCCTTTCTCATCCGCCAGCACGTCCACTTACCCACGCGTTTTCATGTCAGGGACGACAAAAGGAAAACGAGCCGCCTTTCAGCACTCCCGCCATAGGAAAATAAGACTGTTTAATACCGTATTTATATGGTATAAAATGAGTAAGTTACATTGCGAAGGAAAAAGAGCCATGTGCTCGAAGGAGGATCAATATGTTACAGATTTACAAATGCGACATCTGCGGAAACATCTTCATCGTAGGATACAAATCCGCAGCGACGCCGCAGTGCTGCGGCCAGCCGATGACACTCGTTGAACCGAACACAGTCGACGCCGCTCAGGAAAAACACGTTCCTGTCGTGACCGTCAACGGTGACAAAGTCGAGGCCAAGGTCGGAAGCGTAGAACACCCGATGACCGATGAGCATTACATCGCGAGCATCATTCTCGAAACAGACCGCAGCCTCCAGGTGAAGTACATGAGACCGACCGACAAACCGGAAGCGTCGTTCGTCGTCGCACCGGGCGAGAAGCCGGTTGCCGTCTATGAGTACTGCACACTGCACGGACTTTGGAAAGCAGACATCTAATCCGTTAAATAAAAAAGAACAGCGGTCGACGGGCCGCTAACAGCAGGGCTGCCGCAGCGATGCGGCAGCCCTGTTCGTCATTTCTTACATTATTAACAGATCCGGCAGCGGGAATCAGCGCATGAAGATGCTCCCGCCGATGAACTCCCGGATGATCGAGTTGTTCACGATCACATCGTCGTCATCGTATTCATCGAAATAATCCAGGAAGCCGAGCATCCGGACCGCCTCGGCATATTCCGGCTCGTCCGGGCCGATCTTCTGGAGCAGCGGCTCCGCGTACTTCTTCAGCACCGGGATCTCGTAATCGTGATAGGAGTTGAACAGCACATCCGCCTCGCCGCTGTACGGAAAGATATTTTTGTCCTCCCCGGCGCGCACCTTCGGCCATTCATTGATCGTCATCTTCGCGTCATGCCCGCGGAACTGGCTGTCCCGGACCAGCCGGCGCAGCATCCGTTCGTCGGTGGACGGGATACGGTTGTACTCGTCGATGTTCGTCTGCGTCAGCGGGCTGATATAGATCTTGAACTTCTCCTCATGCGGGATCGATTTCGTCAGTTCTTCGTTCAGGCCGTGGATCCCTTCGATCACGATCGGCTGGTTCGGCCGGACGGAAGTGATCCTTTTGCCAAAGTGTTTCTCACCGGAGAGAAAGTCGAACGTCGGCAGGTCGACCGTTTTCCCGGCCAGAAGGTCGTTCATGTTCTGATTGAACAGATCGATGTCGATCGCGTCCAGTCCTTCATAGTTCGGCTCGCCGTTCTCATCAAGCGGGGTGTCCTTCCGGTCCACAAAATAGTCATCCGTCCCGAGGTACAGCGGATGGAGTCCGATGACGCGGAGCTGGATGCACAGCCGTCTCGCGAACGTCGTCTTCCCGGATGAAGACGGGCCGGCGATCAGGACGATCCTTTTTTTCTCCTGCTTGATGCGGTCCGCGATCTCCGCCACCTTTTTCTCATGGAGCGCCTCGGAAAGCTGAATGAGATCCAGATACTCCCCGTTCGCGATCTTCTCGTTCAGGTCCGACACATAGCTCACCCCGAGCAGCCGGTCCCAGATCGTCTGCTCACCGAACGCCTTGTACAGCTCGGCTTCGTCATCGAACGGCGGGATCTTGTCCGGCTCCTCCGGTTTCGGGAAGCGGACCAGCACGCCTCTCCGGTACTTCATCAGTTCAAAATACTGCACGTACCCGGTGGACGGCGCCATCAGGCTGTAGCTCATGGTCTTCGTATTGTCCAGCCCGTAGAACTTCAGGTTCGTCAGCCTCGGGTTCATCTCCACGAGGCGGACCTTCTCCTCTTCGCCCTGCCGCTGCAGTTCACGGATCCCTTTGTCCCGGTCCATATATTCCTTGACGATCGGAAGATCCTCGTCGACGAGGACCCGCATGCGGTCCTCGATCTTTCCGACCTGCTCGGCATCGAGCACGCCGGCGCCCTTGATTTCCGTGTAGAGCCCCTGGTTCAGAGAGTTCTCGATCTCGACGCGCACATCGCCGAGCACCTGCCGGCAGGCCGCGATGTAGATCAGACTCAGGCTGTGCTGATAGACGTACGCCGCTTCCTGATTTCTCATGTCCAGCAGCTCGACGCTGCACTCTTCCGTTAAAGAGTAACGGAGTCCTTCATATTTATTATTCACCTTTGCGGAAAGCACCGTGTACGGCAGCGTTTCCGCCCGGTCCTGATACAGTTTCTCGATCGATGTCCCGCGTTTGATGTCGATCTCCTCGAAATCGCCGCGCGGGTCGGTTTTCAGCCGGATTTTCATAACGTATCCTCCTTGCAAGTCACCCCGATTATAGCATCATAAGCAGAATTTGACAAAAGAAAACGTTCTGAATTTTCCGGCTGTATTTCCCGACGTTCACACGGCTCGTAAGAGGGCGCTCCGCCGTTGATTTTCTCAGAACGGCATGCTCTCTTCCTAAGCAAAGCCTTTCTTTTTCTCTTAATAAAAGGAAACTGCCGTCCGGGCTGGATATGCCCGGTACGGCAGTCTCCCTTAAGGTATCGTAACTGTAATCAGCTGATATCGGAATGAAGAACTACAATACATCTACGCCGTTCTCGATCACATCCTGGAACTTTTCTTTTAATTCACCCAGGTGGTTCTGATAGATCCCGCGCGGCATCGTATTGTATTTTTTGCACAGGTTGACCGCGATTCCGACCGCGATCCCGTGCTGCCCGCCATTCCCCATCTCTTTCACGACCGAGGAGGCGATGTGCGTCGCACTGATGTGCTTGCCGACACAGAAAAGGTTGTCGACGTCAGCGGAGTAGAGGCAGCGATATGGTACATCGAACGGTTTCCCGTCGCGCACATCCCAGTTCCAGCTTCCCAGACGGAAATCGTACTTCGGATTCCCCGGGTAGTGCAGGCAGAATGCGGTGGAATTACTCACAAACGCGTCTGCGAAGTACGTATGATCGCGGATCTCTTTTTCCGTTAAGATATGATCTCCCACGTACCGTCTGAAACCGCCGGTCGCCAGCTGATACGTCAGGTGGGAAAGTTTCAGGTTCCCGTATTTCTCCGGATCCTTGCGGCGGACATTATCATACGTTCCGATAATGGCGCGCAGCATGTGATCGCGGATCTCTTCCTCATCGACATACGGATCGAGCCACTGTCCGTATTCCCAGAAATGTGTCTTGGACAGGCTCATCGGGTTTACCCACGTGCCGTCCGGATTGCGATGAGGCTTCGGTTTTTCCGGGCCGATGTAAGGCCCCGGCTGGTTTTCGTACGGTCCCTGTCCATTCAGACTGGTGACATAACCGATCTGACCATTCAGATCCATATGATCGCCCGCGATCTCCGTCGCCCACGGAACCTCCGGGAAATCAACAGGACCGTCTGCTTCTTCCGTCCGGAAGAAAACGGTATTCCCGTGATGCATGTCATCTGCCTTTTCCGGCGCCAGACTTTCACCATAATCAGATTTCGCTTCTTCTCCTCCGGAAGTCGCGGCTCCTGTGAGCAGTGCCAGCTGTGCACGACCCGAACCATCGATAAAATAGGAAGCTTTGAAACGCCGTTCCACGCTTGTCCGCGCATTGCGGCTGTCAACAGCGAGGATCCGGCTTCCGTCCATGACCGCGTGGAAGACCTGTTCTTCCATGAAAAGGCTGACATTCGGCATCCCGGACAGGATCTTCGCCGCGCCGATATCCCCGTCTTCCTGACGTTCCGCGATCGCGTCGACAATCGGCCCTCTCGTTCCTTCCGGTACAAGACCGAGTTCCTTGCTGCCATTTCCTCCGAGGTAAGGACGATTATGCAGGACTGCTACACTGCATCCCGCTTTCGCCGCGATGTAAGCGGCAGTGCATCCCGGGACCCCTCCGCCGACAACGACGACATCATACGTTCCACCGTCGACCGGGTCCGCTCCCAGGTGAAGCAGGCGTTTTCTCCAGGCGCGCGCCGCATAATCCGGTTTCTCCGGCGGGCAGATCGTGGTGTTCGTGATGTAGATCGCATCGCACCTTCCGTCAAATCCCGTCAGATCATGGAGCGCGACCTTGACCGTTCCTGCCGGAAGCTGGACGTGTTCCACCAGCTGCCAGGACCAGTCCTTTCCGTTCGTCCCGAACGTCACATCGAGCGGTTTGTCATTGAACAGGATCTGGAACTGACCCGGATGATATTCCGGGACCCAGTCCTTGGATCTGACCCATACACGATACTCACCGGTTTCCGGTATCATTACGTTCGTTACCGCGTCCTCGCACGGCACACCGATTCCATGGGCAAGCAGATAAGGCGACCCCATCTCATCTTCAAACTGCGAATCCAGCGACCATCCGCCGTAATCCATAAAATGTTCCGCTTCCAGCAGGCATTCGAATCTTTCCATTTAGATACCTCCTTTTCAGAGCTCCTCTTTCGATTCCATTAAGCGCTCTGACACATTGCTGAAATAATGACTTATACTTTCCTCTTGCTTCGGATGTTCGTTCAATCAAACCTTTACAAGGTTTTTCATTTTTCAAACCCATATGCGGCTTTTTCCATTTTTACATAGTCTTTATGTTTAATGACTTCGCCGTTTTCTCCTTCATATTCTCTTCCCCAGCCTGTCGCGATCGAGAAGATCATGACGCAGATGAGAATGATCAGGAAGTAGACATGGGTCGGGATCTGCATCGGCGATACGCTGTTGATGAACGGGAACTGCTTCGCGACATCATTCGCAGCCCCGACGACGATCATGATGAACATACTGGAGAACGGGTTCAGAAGCGGAATCGTCGAAGCGAAGATCGACAGCAGGTTCGCGCGGCGATAAGGATGGATGTTCGCTTCCTGTCCCAGTTCATTGGCCACCGGTGAGAACATCAGGCACGCCGGTCCGTTCGCAGAACCGATCATCAGACCGGTGATGCTGACTCCCAGCGCAATGATGAATTCGGAACCGGTCGCTGACTTTGTGATGCTGAGATGGCTCAGTTTATTAATGATAGCATCCATCATGCCGGAATCCTGCAGTACACCGACCATTGCCGTTAACATATAGATGAAAATAACTGTTCCCGCAATATTCGTGATCCCTTCGACCACGAATCCGCTGATTTCTCCATTCTTCGCGCCGACGATATCGGAGAATTCAAACAGCCCGGTGATGAGTCCGACGATCGAACCGGTGAACACGCCGGCCATCGCCGCCGTAAAAATGCTTGCCGTCTTGAATGCCACGAAGAGCAGCACCGCCATCGGGATCAGCATAAACAGGCCTTTCGGATTGGAATACTGTGCGACGACGCTGTTATCGAACTGCGCCTGCGTACCGTTCCCGCCGATCACGATATAAAGGAGCAGCGCCGGAACAAAAGCGACCCCAACATACTTGAACCGAGATTTGACAGTATCGATGATATTCGGCAGGCCCTCCCGGTTTTTGTACTCCTGCGTCTGCGATGCGACGAGCGTTACATCGGATACCGGTCCGATCATATCGCCGAACAGCGCTCCGCTCATGACCGCCCCGAGGAACGTAGGGACATCCGCGCCGAAAGCAGCGCCCGCCGGAAGAAGTGCCGGGATCAGCGTCAGGAGCGTCCCGATCGATGAACCCGTGGACGTCGCGATGATCGCGGCGATAACAAACGCGAACACACACATGGTGCTTCCCCCGACATTCAGGACCGAATCACCCAGCCAGATGAATCCCTGAGCGACCTGTCCTTTTGTCATCATCTTTCCAAAGACACTGACGATCAGCAGGATCAGTGTCAGCGTATTCGCAATATCGCCCGACATCCCATGAATCGCAGCCTCCCAGAATGTCGAGATCTTTTTACTGAAGCAGCAGCCGATGATCAGGGCAACAACCCCGCCGATCGCGAGCCCGTACATATCGTACACACCCTTGATCACGAAAAAGTAAATGGCAAAAATGACGACGACGACCAATGGTACAAGCGCCATTCCTTTTCCAAAATGGAATTCCAGATCATATTTTTTATCCACAGTATCTCCCTCCTATAATCTGACGAACACCTTAAGAGATTTATGTTGTCTGAATTATATCCCGGTTTTTAATGTACATAAAGAGCAATTTAAGTCACTATAAAATGAGATTTAATTCATCTTTACGAGCTGCTTTTCTTGAGAGATTTACTGCCTCGGCGAAACAAATTTATTCCGGTATCGATCCGGGATCCCGGCTTTGACGATGTGCGGAAAAGATTGAAATCAGGGAGTTACAAATGAAATCGGGAACAGCAGGCGGAAAGAAGGAGCCGCAGACCCGTGCGCAGAACACCAGCCCTGAAAAAAGCGGACTCTGCGTTCAGCCTGAACCATGTTGCTTTTAAGAATATTGCAACATGAAGTTTAGCTCATGTTTCTGCGAGAAATGGGGATAAATCGGAGAAAAAAATTTAAATTTTTTATTGCCTTTTGCCGCAGATTCCCTTCAGCGGATATAAAAACGACCCCTGAGGGGTCGTAAAATAGAAAAAGAGCTGCTGATAAGAACGCACTCCGATCATTAAATGTTCATCAGCCCGCTGTCCTCCACGAATCGAAAGATCTCTTTGCGGAAAAGTTCCGCCGCGAGCGTGATATATTCAGGATAAACGGTAACAAGGCCGATCCTTCGGTAAGCCTCTTTTTCCAGGGGATAGACTTTGATATTCCTTCCTTCATAATCGACCGCCATGACCGGAGTAACAAGAAGTCCCAGGCCCTGTTCGACATACGTGATGCATGTCTCATCTGTTTCGATCCGGTAATCCGTATGCAGCGGAACCCCGATATCCTTGAGATATTTCGCCGGTTCTGTATCATATCCCTCCAGCTGCAGGATCAGCGAAGCCGCTTTGAGATCCTCGGCGGTGACCGTTTCTCCGTTCAACGGAACATAGTCAATCGGCGCAAAACATTTCATCGGATTTTTATGCAGCGGAAATACCGTCTGATCCGTCAGGGAATCAATGGAGCAGATCGCAAGCTCTACATCGCCGTGTTCGATCCAGTCCAGGATCACATCATCACCGGACTGCATGACGACGACCTCAATATCAGGATATTGAGAATGGAACCGCTTCAAAATCTGCGGCATCCACCGTTTCGCCACACTATTGAATGTCCCGACCCGGACGATTCCACTGTCGGCCGATCGCAGGCTCGTCAACTGCTGATCCAGTGCTTCGCTGCACTGGATCAGATTGCGGATATACGGCAGCAGCAGTTTCCCGCTTTCTGTCAGTTCCACATTGTTTCGGTTTCGGATAAAAAGCGGGGATCCGCACTCCGCTTCCATCTTAGCGATCATGTGGCTCACAGCGGACGGTGTGAGATCGAGGACCCTCGCGGCCTGCACAAAACTCTTCTGCTCGACGATCGCTTCAAAAACATGCAGGGAATAAATTGATGTCATGATTTCCTACTTTGATATTGAGATCCCTCCGGATCCATTCCAATATCAAGCCTCCGGAAACATTTTACCCCATAAGAAAAATCGTGTAAAGATTTTCCTGTCAGTACACAGAGGACCAAAATCGAGCAGAAAAGTCGCAATAATGCAGAACCGCTCTTCCGGCTGAATGATGATGGACGGCCACCCGGACTCCGGGAGGGAGAGATCCCGGCTGCTCAGGCGGAAGCCTCACCTCACTTCCTGCTTCAGAACGGCATGCTCTCTTCCGCAGTAGAAGCGGACGCACTGCTGTCCGATACCAGCACCCCGTCCGCGTCGACGGCCAGGAACTCATCCAGCTCAGCGTCATCTTCCGCCACTGCCGATCTCCCGCCGGACGATCCGTCCTCTGCCGCGTCCTCCGGATCCTGCGAAGCGAGATCCTCTTCGTCCGCGTTCACCGTGCGCGTCGCCGCCGGACGATCCGTCACCGTAAAGGATCCGCTCCCTGCCGATCCGTTCCGTCCACCCAGGCCTTCCGCCGCGATCCCGTTCGTCTGGCAGGCATTGTACAGGCCGCAGAGCTTCTCCATCTCATCCGCGAACAGCGTGAGCCCCTTGCTCATCCTCGTGTGGTCCTCGTTCCAGTCACGGACGTCATACTTCGGCGGCTCCTTGCCGTTCCAGCAGACCAGATTGAACTCTCTCGTCCACCCGCTCGAGCGGCGGTTCAGGACACCGATGTGCTGGCGGATCTCAAATGTAACCGTTCTTTTCTCACTGTTGCTTGTCATTGTCATCGTTCTCCTTTCTGAACACAGTCTGATTGGTGCCCTGATGTTACTATTTTTGGTAAATTATGTCAATTCAAATGAGTAAGAAAAAAGCGCCCGGGGAAAAGAAAATGTTTTCCCAAAGCGCCAGTATTTCAATGTGGCTGGACAAAAGGAACTTCCGCTATCCCTCCTGCACGAGATCGACAGACACCAGCTCCGGCGGGTTGTTCAGACGCAGCGGGAAAGAGCTGTTCCCGAGCCCGCGGCTGATGATCATCGTCGTGTCCCCGATCCGATGCGCGCCCTCCGTGTATTTCGGCAGCTCCCCCTGCCCCGGCGCGAACAGCCCCTGCCCGTTCGGAAGCCGGAACTGACCGCCGTGCGCGTGGCCGGCCAGCACGACGTCGATCCCCGGGAGGACATAATAATCAAAATACTGCGGTTCGTGCGCGAGCAGGATGTTCAGATCCCCCGGATCGACCTTCGCGGCGAGCGCGGCAAGATCTGCCTGTAGGACCTCCGGCTGAAGCGGATCTTTTCTCTGCCGGCGGCCGGTCCCCCACTTCTGGTTCCGCGCGAGGAACACCGTATACTCGGACAGGCCGAGCAGGTTCACGCGGATCCCCGCCGTTCCCGGGACGTTCCCCGCCGGGAGGACCTTGTTCAGGAGGATCGGAACCCTTTCCTTCTCCAGGGCCTTCAGAAACTTCCTGTAGTCTTCCCGCGGAAGATCGAGCTCATGATTCCCCGCGATGTAGCAGACCGGCGCGAGCACAGCGAGCCCCCGGACCGCGGTCATCGCCGCCGGATAGTTCGTATGGCTCCGGTCGATCAGATCGCCGGTCAGAACGATCTGATCCGGTCCCGCCGCGCGGACAGCGGAAAGAAGATCCCGCTGCGCCTCCCCGAAGTACTCGCTCTGAAGGTCGGAAACCTGCACGATTCGGTACGAAGAAACGCGCTCCCGTGCCGGACCCGGCCGGCAGGAGCCTGCCTTTTTCCCTACATTATATTGATACGTATAGAACGTGATTCCTATTTTTTTGTTGCAGCGGTAGATGAGATCCAAACGCTCCTCCTACTATAAATTCAAGGTATCGATCACCCGACAGCCGGCCGGGTTCTCCTTTTGTCTAAAGATCGAGGTCGAGTTCGACCGGGCAGTGATCGCTCCCGAAGATGTCCGTGTGGATCTTCGCGTCGACGATCCGGTCCCTCAGCCGGTCGCTCACAAGAAAATAGTCGATCCGCCATCCGGCGTTGTTCTTCCGGGCGTTGAAGCGGTACGACCACCAGCTGTACGCGCCGGTCTTGTCCGGATAGAGATACCGGAACGTGTCCGTGAATCCGGCATCGAGGAGCTCCGTCATTTTCTGCCGCTCCTCATCCGAGAAGCCGGGGTTCCCGCGGTTCGGCTTCGGGTTCTTCAGGTCGATCTCCTCGTGCGCGACGTTCATGTCGCCGCAGAGGATGACCGGCTTGTCGCGGTCGAGCGAGGTAAGGTACTCCCGGAGGTCGTCCTCCCACTTCATGCGGTAGTCCAGGCGCTTCAGCTCGTCCTGGGCGTTCGGGACGTACACGTTCATCAGGTAGAACGGCTCGTACTCCAGCAGGATCGCGCGGCCCTCATCGGTGTGATCCCCGAAGTTGTACACCGCGTGCTCCGGGGCGCGCCGAGCGAACACCGCCGTCCCCGAATAGCCCTTCCGCTCCGCGCTGCAGAAAAACTCCTCATACTCCGGCAGATCGACCTCCGCCTGGCCCTCCTGCATCTTCGTCTCCTGGATGCAGATGAAGTCCGCGTCCAACGAGCGGACCGAATCAATGAATCCTTTTTTCAGACAGGCCCTCAGGCCGTTCACGTTCCACGATACGAATTTCAGCATTTTCTCCTCCTCTGGCTGCCTGGCATGCGGCTTCTGTCATTATAAAAAGAAGAAGATAGAAATGCAACTCGACCTCATTTTTTTAATGAATAAAAAAGCAGCGCAGCCTCATTTTTTCAACGAATGAAAACGCAAATCAGCCTCATTTTTTCAACGAATGAAAACGCAAATCGACCTCATTTTTCAGGCGGGCAGAAATGCAAATTGACCTCTATATTAAATAGTGCAAAAAGTGCCGACGCGAGTGCAGTGAAAGCGTTGACGTAGACAGAATTATTGTGCTATTATGAATCTAACATAATAAACAGGATGATGGATTTGGGAGAGACCGCTCACTGCCGAAGCGGAGCCGAAGGGGCAAGAATCTCGAGAAACTCTCAGGCGAAAGGACCAAACTCCGGACAAAACTCTGGAAAGCAGAACTGCACCGAAGAGGTTATTCTTTCAGGTAACCAGACAGAGCACCGAGGCGAAACCTCCCTGTGCTCTTTTTTTTCAGCCTCCAGCCCCTTTCAGCGCGACCGGAGATGACTGATGAAAAGATGTCCGCACGGACCCGGCAGGGAGCCATCATTCCAGTTATTAGTGAGGAGGAAAACTATGGCAGAAGAAAAACTGAAGAGAACGACTTTATATGACACGCATATAAAGTACGGCGGAAAAATGGTCCCGTTTGCCGGATGGGAAATGCCGGTCCAGTACAAAGCGGGCGTCGTAAAGGAGCATATGGCGGTCCGGGAAAAATGCGGACTGTTCGACGTTTCCCACATGGGTGAAGTCTTCCTGAAAGGGCCGGATTCGACAAAGAACCTGAACTGGCTCCTGACGAACGACTACACCGATCTGAAGGCGGGACAGGCTCGCTACAGCCTGATGTGCAACGAGCACGGCGGTGTCGTCGATGACCTGATCGTGTACAAGCACGATGACGAGTTCTTCATGATCGTCGTGAACGCGGCGAACCGCGAGAAGGACTTCAAGTGGATGTGCGATCACAAGATCGGGAACGCTGAATTCACGGACGTCTCGGACGACTGGGGACAGCTCGCACTGCAGGGCCCGAAAGCGAAGGAAGTCCTGAAGAAGCTCGTACCGGCGGACATGATCCCGGCGGGATACTATGAGGTCAACTGGGACGCGGAGCTGGACGGCGTGAAGTGCATCATCTCCACGACCGGATACACCGGCGAGGACGGCGTCGAGATCTACATGCCGGCGGCGGAAGCTCCGAAATTCTGGGAAGACATCATCCAGGCCGGCCAGGAAGAAGGCATCCTCCCGTGCGGACTCGGCGCGCGCGATACCCTGCGTCTGGAAGCCGGCATGCCTCTGTACGGCCATGAGATGACCGACGATATCACTCCGAAAGAAGCGCTGATGTCCATGTTCGTCAAAATGGACAAGGACGACTTTATCGGCAAAGCCGCGATCGAAGCCGGCACCCCGCCGAAGAGGAAAAAGGTCGGCCTGGAAGTCGTCGGCCGCGGGATCATCCGCGAAGAGATGGACGTCTATCGGAACGGCAAAAAGATCGGCGTGACCCTGTCCGGAACGAAGTGCCCGTACATCAACAAGGCGGTCGCGACCGCACTGATCGACGCGGATCAGCGTGAACTCGGCGAGGAAGTCGAAGTCGATGTCCGCGGACGCATGGTCAAGGCGAAGATGGTCAAATCACAGTTCTACAAGAGAGAACAATAGAGTTCCTTTTTGTCCCTGCTTCAGTGTATAATAGACTTGTCAGAATTAGCCGCATCTTTCCCGTGTGAGTGAGGCGGGATGACGCGACATTGATAACGGAGGTAAATAAAATGAGAGATCCTAAGGAACTGATGTATTCCAAATCACATGAATGGGTAGATTTCGTAGATGACAACACCGCATATATCGGCCTGACCGACTATGCGCAGAAAGAGCTCGGCGACCTGGTGTTCGTCAACCTGCCGGAAGAGGGCGATGAAGTCGAAGCGGAAGAGACATTCGCTGATGTCGAATCCGTCAAGGCGGTTTCGGACGTCTATTCCCCGATCAGCGGCACCGTCGCGGAGATCAACGAAGATCTGCTGGACGCACCGGAAGAGATCAACAACGATCCGTACGAAGCATGGTTCGTCAAAATCACGGACATTACGGACAAAGGCGACCTGATCGACGCCAAAGCATATGACGAATATGTTGAGTCGCTCGACGAGTAAGGAGCCACCACACGAACTCAAACGGAAATCGAGGTGATTTGATGGGTTCATTTGTACCAAATACGAAGAAGGAACAGGAGGAAATGCTGAAGGAAGCCGGGTATTCCAGCTTTGAAGACATGCTTTCCTGCATTCCGGAAGAAGACAAACTGAAACGGCCGCTGAATCTCCCTTCGGGACTCAGCGAAATGGAAGCGTACCGCAAGGTCGAAGAGATCTCCGAGAAGAATGTCGTTTACAAGAGCATTTTCCGCGGTGCCGGTGCGTACAACCATTACATCCCGGCGATCGTGAAGAGCGTCGTCTCCAAAGAAGGTCTCCAGACCGCGTACACGCCGTATCAGGCAGAGATCAGCCAGGGCGTGCTCCAGTCGATCTTTGAGTATCAGACGATGATCTGCGAGCTGACCGGCATGGATGTCGCGAACGCATCCCATTACGACGGTTCGACCGCCGCGGCGGAAGCGATCCCGATGTGCAAGGACCGGAAGCGCACGGTCGCGTATGTTTCCTCGACCGTTCATCCGGGAACGATTCAGGTCATGAAAACGTACTGCTTCGGCAGCGACACGGAGATCAAGGTCGTCGGCGCCAAGGACGGCGTCACGGACCCGGACGAACTCGCGAAGGCGATGGAAGACAAAAGCGCATGCTGCTTTGTGATGCAGCAGCCGAACTTCCTCGGAAATATCGAAGATGCAGAAAAACTGGGCGAGATCGTTCATGACGCCGGCGCGAAATTTGTCATGAGCTGCAACCCGATCTCACTCGCCATCCTGAAGACACCGGCAGAGTGCGGAGCGGACATCTGCGTCGGCGACGCGCAGCCGCTCGGCATGCCGATCGCTTACGGCGGCCCGTATGTCGGATTCATGGCAACAAAGAGCAAGATGATGAGAAAGCTGCCGGGAAGAATCGTCGGCGAGACGACGGACGATGCCGGAAACCGTGCGTACGTCCTGACCCTCCAGGCCAGAGAGCAGCACATCCGCCGCGAGAAGGCGAGCTCCAACATCTGCTCGAACGAAGCGCTCTGCGCTCTCACCGCGTCCTGCTACATGGCCGCGATGGGAAAGAAGGGCATGGAACAGGCGGCAACGCTCAGCATGTCCAAAGCGCACTATATGAAGAGTGAACTGGAAAAGGTCGGCGTCAAGGGATCTTATGACCAGCCGTTCTTCAATGAATTCACGACGACGAACGAAGGCATGAGCGGGATCATTTCCGTCGCGCTGGAAAAGAACGGGATCCTCGGCGGACTCCCGGTCAACGCGGACCAGATCATCTGGTGCACGACCGAAATGAACACGAAGGCCGACATCGACAAGGCTGTCGCGATCGTGAAACAGGCGCTGGAAGACGGGAAGGAGGCTGAATCATGAAACTGATATTCGAAATCGGAAATGAAGGAAGACAGCTCTCCCTGCTCCCGGAATGCGATGTCCCGGTCACGGAAGTCCCGGACAAATTCAAAAGAAACAAAGAGCTCCATCTCCCTCAGGTCTCTGAGAATGAGATGAGCCGTCACTACACGAAGCTGGAGGAACGCTCCCACGGCGTGAACAACGGATTCTATCCGCTGGGCTCCTGTACGATGAAATACAACCCGAAGGTCAACGAACTCACGGCGAACCTCAAAGGCTTCACCAACATCCACCCTCTTCAGAGTGAACACTCCGTTCAGGGCTGCATGCAGGTGATGAAGATGACGGAAGATGCGCTCTGCGAGATCACGGGGCTGGATGCGTTCACGATGCAGCCGGCAGCCGGCGCGCACGGCGAGTTCACCGGCATCCTGCTGATCAAGTCGTACCACACGGACCGCGGCGATACCGCGAGAAAAGAGATCATCGTACCGGACTCCGCACACGGAACGAACCCGGCAAGTGCGGCGATGTGCGGCTATAAAGTCGTCAGTATCGATTCCGGCGAAGACGGGTGCATCGATCTGGACGAGCTGAAAGCCGCTGTCGGACCGCAGACCGCGGGCCTGATGCTGACGAACCCGAACACGGTCGGGCTTTTTGACAAAAACATCAAAGAGGTCACGAAGATCATCCACGATGCCGGCGGCCTCTGCTACTATGACGGCGCGAACCTGAACGCTCTGATGGGCCATGCCCGCCCGGGCGACTTCGGATTCGACTGCTGCCACCTCAACCTGCATAAAACATTCTCCACTCCGCACGGCGGCGGCGGCCCGGGTTCGGGTCCTGTCGGCTGCAAGGAGTTCCTGAAGAAGTATCTGCCGGGACACCGTGTCTACGGCAACGAGAAAGACGGTTATCACTACGAGGTCGAGGAAAAGACGATGGGCGCGGTCAAGCAGTTCTACGGCAACTTCACCGTCATCGTCAAGGCCCTCACGTATATCCTGATGCTCGGCAAGGAAGGCATCCCGGAGGCTTCGCAGAACGCGGTGCTGAACGCGAACTACATGAGAGTGAAACTCGCGGACGAGTACGATATCGCCTACGATGTGACCTGCATGCACGAGTTCGTCATCAGCTGCGAGAAGCTGAAGCACGAGACGGGCTGCAGCGCGATGGATATCGCGAAAGGTCTGCTGGACTACGGCATCCATCCGCCGACAATGTACTTCCCGCTGATCGTTGAGGAAGCTCTGATGGTCGAACCGTGCGAGACGGAGCCGAAAGAAGTCCTCGATGAAGCGATCGAGGTCCTGCGCAAGCTCTACGATGAGGCTCACACGAATCCGGAAGCGCTGCACAGCGCACCGCATCACTGCGTGATCGGAAGACCGGATGAAGTCAAGGCTGCCAGAAACCCGGTCGTCCGCTACGATTTCGGCGCGGCTGAGTAAACACAGGCGGGTTCTGCCGGAACAGGCTGCAGAACCGACCGGCAGCAACAGCAACGCAACATCATCAAACTGCCTGTCATAGCTCTGTGCTATGGCAGGCACTGTTTTACCATCTCAAAAGGAGAAATGAAAATATGGAAAAATATGATCTGATCATCATCGGAGCCGGCCCGGGAGGCTATGAATCCGCGGCCGAGGCTTCTTCCCGCTACGGCATGAAGACAGCGCTGATCGAGAGCCGCGATCTCGGCGGGACCTGCCTGAACCGCGGGTGCATCCCGACGAAAACCCTGCTCCACACGGCGTCGATGTACTACTCCGTCCACACACACGGAAGCGAGATCGGCCTGACCGGAGGCGACGGCCTCGGCTACGACATGAAGAAGCTCAACGAGCGGAAGAACGATGTCGTCCAGACGCTTCGCGACGGCGTGGCGCAGAGCATGAAAAAAAGCAAGGTCACGGTGTACAGCGGCCTCGGCTCGATCCTCGCGCCGGGCAAAGTGCGTGTCCGTCTGAACGACGGCGGTGAAGAGATTCTGGAAACGGAACACATCCTGATCGCGACCGGATCCGTCCCGGCGATCCCGCCGATCAAGGGCGCGGACAACCCGGGCGTTCTGACGAGCGATGAGATCCTGGACCTTTCGGAACCGATCGAAAGCCTCGTCGTGGTCGGCGGCGGCGTCATCGGTATGGAGTTCGCTTCGGTCTTCAGTTCTCTCGGCGTGAAGGTGACGATCGTCGAAGCACTGGACCGGATCATCGCGAACCTCGACCGCGAGTTCTCGCAGAGCCTGAAGATGATCGCGAAAAAATCAAAGGGGATCGACATCCACACGAAAGCAACGGTCACGGAGATCAGCGGCAACGGCGGCCCGGGAACGAACGGCATGATCTGCACCTATGAGGAAAAAGGCGAGACCTGCCAGGCTTCGGGCGATTACATCCTGATGTCCGTCGGACGCCGCGCCTATACGGAAGGTCTGTTCGATGACGAAGCGACAGATGACGTGAAGAACATGGCGCTGGACCGCGGCAAGATCACGGTCAACGACAAATATGAGACGAGCGTACCGGGGATCTACGCGATCGGCGATGTCATCGGCGGCATCCAGCTCGCGCACGTCGCTACGGCGGAAGGCCGGACAGCGGTCGCCAACATGTGCGGAAAGGACTCCGGGATCGACATGAAGAATGTGCCGTCCTGCATCTATACAAGTCCTGAGATCGCGAGCGTCGGCATCACGCAGCAGGACGCAAAGGATCAGGGTATCGATGTGGTCACGAAGAAGTATCCGATGGGTGCGAACGGGAAATCCGTCCTGTCACAGCAGGAACGCGGATTCATCAAGGTCGTCGCGGACAAGGAGACCGGCGTCGTTCTCGGCGCTCAGATGATGTGCGCGCGTGCGACGGACATGATCACACAGTTCTCGCAGGCGATCACGAACAAGCTGACGCTGGACAACATGGCGGCGGTGATCTATCCGCATCCTACTTTTGTAGAAGGGATCGGCGAGGACGTCCGCTGAGAATCCTTTTTTCCATCATTGATCCCGCGGGACCCCGGTCGGCTTCGGTTGACACGGGCCCCGCTTTTTCATATCATTAAGCCATGACCGGAATGGCTTCAGGAGCGCCTGCTGATGCGCCGGGGCGGTTTTTCCGGGTTTCAGAAGGAAAGGGACGATAGATGCAGAACAGTACGTTACAGCGTGAATGGCGGCGTGTCTGCCGTGAGGAAGCGAAATATCTGCGCGAGAACAGCAAGGTCAGCGAGTCGCGTTTAAATCGAATGCTGGAGGACAAGATCCCGGACAATCTGCAGGACACGCTGGATGCCGCGTTCTGCAAGGCGTTCGAGCTGATCTTCCAGAAAGGGACCGGCATCATCGAGAAGACGTATGACCGGGACGAGATCGAGAAGGAGTTCCGCCGGGCGCTGGACGGCGAGGATACTTCAGCGCACACGACGAACAACCTGCGCGCGGTGTCGAACCGGGCGGAGGATTCGGGCGGGCGCAGTTTCCTTTTGTCAGGGATCGAGGGCGTCGGTCTGGGGCTTCTCGGGATCGGGCTTCCGGATATCCCGATTTTTACGGGCGTACTGCTCCGGAGTGTGTATAAGATCGCGCTGAGCTACGGATATGACTATGAATCGCGGAAGGAAAAATATTTTGTGCTGGCGGTCATTGAGGCGGCGCTCTCGCACGGCGAAAACCTTAAGGCGACAAATGATGATCTGAACCGCTTTATCGTGAACGGCAAATATCCGCCGCATTACAGCCAGGTCCGTCAGATTCGGAAGACGTCCGCGACGCTGTCGCAGGAGCTTTTGTACATGAAATTCCTGCAGGGGGTCCCTGTGGTCGGCGCGGTGGGCGGTGCCTATGACGCGATCTATATGAAGCGGGTGCAGAAGTTCGCAAATATCAAGTACAAGCGCCGGTTCCTGGCGGATCAGCACCGGGAGGAGGATGAGCGAAACGCCTCCGAAGAGTCGGATCAAGGCGGGCCGGATGACGGACCTTCGATCGCATGACGGAGACCTAACCCGGTGAGCCTTGCGAGCCGTTGGTAGGTCCCGTGTCAGGAGCGCAGCGCTTTAGCGCGTGGCGCTCTACGGCTGGAGACCTAACCCGGCGGGGAGACTTGTCCCGGCGAACGAAGTGAGTCGCAGGAAAGTCCCCCGTCAGAACCACAGGAGCTACGCTCCGTGGTGGTTCACGGCGAATGCAATAAGCCGTTGGTAGGTCCCCCGCCAGGCTCACCGGCGATGCGAAGCAAGCCGCTGTGAGCTACGGCAAGTTCCGTGGTGGTTCACGGCGAATGAGGTGAGTCGTAGGAAAGTCCACCGTTAGAACCAGACTTATAGGACAAAACGTGTTGCTAATAACCGCTGCAACCGTTGAAACATCAATGGCTGCAGCGGTTTTATCTTTTTTAATCAACTTACATGTTACAAGGTGGACAAAACGCGTTGGTAAAAATCTACGAAAGCATTGAATTTTCAATGCGGATCAGTGTTGTATCTTTATCGTTTTTCCTTTTTCAGATGGCGAAGGGAATTACGCGCCTTGCCAACAGAAATCAAATGCAAGGCGCCGTCCTGCGCGGCCTCATACAGGCCGCTTGGACCGCTCGCGCCCTATAGCGGTCGCTTCCATTCCGCTCTGCTTCGCACTCGCGGGGAAGCTTCGCATCAGACCTTCCTCCGCTTCGCTCTTCTCTTGACCTGTTATGCCCGAAGCGGGGATAGGGCTTGACCGGTCGCTTCCGTTCCGCTCTGCTTCGCATTCGCGGGGAAGCTTCGCATCAGACCTTCCTCCGCTTCGGTCTTCTCTTATCCTGTTTTGTCCGAAGCGGGGATAGGGCTTGACCGGTCGCTTCCATTCCGCTCTGCTTCGCACTCGCGGGGAAGCTTCGCATCAGACCTTCCTCCGCTTCGCTCTTCTCTTGACCTGTTATGCCCGAAGCGGGGATAGGGCTTGACCGGTCGCTTCCATTCCGCTCTGCTTCGCATTCGCAGGGAAGCTTCGCATCAGACCTTCCTCCGCTTCGCTCTTCTCTTGACCTGTTATGCCCGAAGCGGGGATAGGGCTTGATCGGTCGCTTCCGTTCCGCTCTGCTTCGCATTCGCGGGGAAGCTTCGCATCAGACCTTCCTCCGCTTCGGTCTTCTCTTATCCTGTTTTGCCCGAAGCGGGGATAGGGACTTGATCGGGTTCGATTCCCTTCCTTTTGTCATTCCACAGAAAAAGCCCTCCTTTTGGAGGGCTTTTCTGTGGAGCGGGCGAAGGGAATCGAACCCTCGATTCGAGCTTGGGAAGCTCGTGTTTTACCATTAAACTACGCCCGCAGGTCGTGCCGGGATGGCCGGCACGCTTTATTATACTACTATTTTTTCATGGCTTCAAGAATTTTCGCCGGGATGATGCGGCACTGGTCTTCGGTCACAGAAGCGACAGAGACACGGAGCCCTTTCCCGAACGGTACGAGGAAGATCCCTTCTTCCTCCAGCTTGAGGCCGAGGCCTTTCGGATCGTCGCACGGGACGGTCACAAAGAATCCGGAGTCGTACGGAAGAATCTCCAGGCCGGCTTCTTCAGCCGCCTTTTCAAACGCTCTTCCGCGCGCATGCAGGACTTTTCCGATCTCGGCACGTTCCCGGGTCACTTCCTTCAGCAGCTCCTCATCCGCAAAGATCTTCTCGATCAGGCTCTGCCCGATGCGCGGGCTGTTGGACCAGGTCGCACGGCAGGAAAACTCACAGACGCGCACGAACTCTTCCGCGATCTCCTCGCTCGGCGCCATCGCGATCAGTGCGCCGCAGCGCATTCCGTACATCGTGAACGTCTTGGACAGGCTGAACGCGAGCATCGGGAACACGTTCCCCGGCAGCTCTTCCAGCTTCGGCAGGAAGCCGCGCACCCGGTCCTCATCACCGGCGAAGTCGATATACGCGGTATCCACCAGCAGAGTTGCTCTTTTGTCCTTCGGAATCGCAGACAGGATCGCAACGATCTGATCCCACTCTTCCAGCGTCACCTCGTAGCCTGTCGGGTTCTGCGCCGGCGTGTTGATAATGATCAAAAGATCTTCCTGTTCGGACAGAAGTTCCTTTATTTTTTCTTCAAATGCTTCCAGGTTGAAGCCGCGGTTCTCGTTGAACAGACCGAACGAGACGACGCTGCGCCCCTGCTCATCGGCGATCTTGTTATACGGGCCCCAGTGCCAGTCTGTCGTGAGGATACGGTCTCCGCGGTTCGTATAGTTTGCCACCGCGGTGCGGATCGCTCCGGTTCCTCCCGGCGTCGCGACAACACGCACCTCCGACTTCGGGGTGTAGCTCCGGAACGCCGCGCGTTTGACCGCTGCGCGGTACCCCGGTGTGCCGCCGATCGGTGCATACGGTGCGAACTCCTCCGCCGAGATCGTCTTGATCTCAGACGCTACCGAAGAAAGCACCATTGGTTTTCCGTCATCCCCCAGAAGCATGCCGATCGTTCCATTGATCACCTCGCGTCCTGCGGCCTTTGCCGCGTTTGCGCGCTGGCTGATCCCAAAGATCGCATCTTCCGCAGGGATCGTTCTGTCATTCTGGTCTGCAAAAATAAACTCAGACATACTCATCCCTCCTACGTGAATCTCCGATCTTAACTGAAACGTTTCTCCAAATCTCTTGTCCCAATTAAAAAAAATCAGTTAATTATATAATAATCGGGGGATAATTACAATATTTTCACCCGAATATAGTTGATGTTTTTCCCCTGCGAAGAAAATTTTTCCTCATACTCCGTCATGATGATGTCTTCCGCCGGGACATCGCGGTGCAGGTCGTAGGTCAGATAGTCGACCGCCATCCCGTCCTGCCTGCGAAACTCCCGCTCGGTAAACTCGAAAAGCGAGTCGTTGTCGGTCTTGAACTCGATCGTGCCGCCCGGCCGGATGACGTCGGCGTACTCCTGAAGATGCCTCCCCGCCGTCAGACGCCGCTTCGCGTGGCGCGCTTTCGGCCAGGGATCGCTGAAATTCATGAAGATCCCGTCCGCCTCATTTTTGTCAAAAAAATCCCGGATGTCTCGGACATAGCCGAGCACGAAGCGGATGTTCCCGCACCCCGCGGCCTCTGCCTTCTGCATGGCGTGGTACGCGACGCTCTCGTTCCCCTCGAACGCGACGAGCTCCCAGTCCGGATGGCGGCGCGCCAGGTCCGTGACAAATCGCCCTTTGCCGCAGCCAATCTCGACGTACAGCGGTGCGTCCGGATCCTTCCGCCAGTTCCCTTTGAGAGAAGCCGGGTCCGACACGATCATCGCCGACTTTTCCTGCAGTTTTTCTTCCAGATTTCGAAGCTTTCTCTGTCTCACTTTTTTTCCCTCAGAAAGAACCGGCCTCCCGGACAGAGCCGGGCGCCGGAGCCGTTACCAGTAGATCCGCATCGCGATCACGAACCCGAGAAACAGGAGGACCGCGATCAGCGCGATGATATCGATCGGCCGCATCTTCATCTCATGCATCCGCGTCCTGCCCTTGCCTCCCCGGTAGCACCTGGCTTCCATCGCCATCGCGAGGTCCTGCGCGATCCGGAACGCGCTGACAAAAAGCGGAATCAGGATCGGCATCAGCGACCGTGCCCGCCGGAAAATGTTGCCGCTCTCAAAATCCGCACCTCTCGCCTGCTGCGCCTTGATGATTTTGTCCGTCTCTTCCATCAAGGTCGGGATGAACCTCAGGGCGATCGACATCATCATCGCGATCTCGTGCGTCGGAACATGAAAAAGCGTGAGCGGCGAAAGCAGCCGTTCAATGCCGTCCGTCAGCGTGATCGGCGGGGTCGTCAGCGTCAAAAGGGACGAGCCGATGATCAGGAGCGTCAGCCGGACCGACATGAACACCGCCGTGTAGATCCCCTGATCGGTCACCTTCAGCCGCCAGATATGAAACAGGATCCGGCCGTCGGTCATGAAGATGTTCAGACAGAACGTGAAGATCAGGATGACCATGATCGGCTTGAGTCCGCGCATGATAAAACTGAGCGGCACCTTCGAGACCGTAACGACCACCGCGAGCACTCCCGTCATTATTGCAAAACCGGTGAAATCGTTGACGATGAAAATCTCAATGATATAAAGAACCGCCGCAATGATCTTGACCCTCGGATCCATCCGGTGGATCGGCGAGTCGACAGAATAATATTGTCCCAGCGTGATATCTCTGATCATTTCCTGCTCTGTTTCTCCATCAGTACGCGGTACAGCGCCTCTTCCGCCTCATCAACGTTCAGCACGTTCGTATCGATCTCAACGCCCCGCTCACGGATCTTCCTCACGAGCTCCGTCGCCGGCGGCACATTTAAACCGATCGCAGACAGGCGGGCCGGCTGAAGAAAAATCTCGCGCGGGCTGCCCATCGCGATGACTTTCCCCCGTTCGATGACCATGACCTTGTCAGCGAGCTCCGCCACGTCCCCCATATTGTGCGAGACAAAAATAATAATGTTGTGTTCGTTTTCATGAATCTCCCGGATCATCTGAATGATGTCCCGGTGCGCTCCCGGATCCAGGCCGGCTGTCGGCTCGTCAAGGATCAGGACTTCCGGCTTCATCGCAATGACTCCCGCGATCGCGACCCGCCGCCGCTGTCCGCCGGACAGGTCGAACGGGGAGCGTTCTCCGATCTCCTCCGGATCCAGCCCCACAAGCCGGAGCGCCTCATCAACACGCCGCTCGATCTCTTCCTGCTCCAGACCGAGATTTTTCGGTCCGAACGCGACATCGAGCCGGACCGTCTCTTCGAAGAGCTGATACTCCGGGTACTGGAACACCAGTCCGACTTTTTTTCGGATGTCGCGCATCACGACGCCCGGCTGCGTGATGTCCTGACCGCCGACGAAGATGTTCCCTTCATCCGGCTTCAAAAGGCCGTTCAGCTGCTGAACGAGCGTCGACTTGCCCGACCCCGTATGCCCGATGATCGCCGCGATCTCATCGTCATAGACGCTGAAATTGACATTGCTCAGCGCGGTGTGCTCATCCGGCAGGCCCTTGCTGTATGTATATGTAAGATTTCTTACCTCGATCGACATCCGAAACTCCTGTCAGCCCATCTCTGCGTCAGGATCTTCTCCTGCTCCCGCGGCGGCTTTCGCACTTTCGGCACTTCCTGTATTTCCGGTGCTTCCGCTGTTCCCGGCACTTCCGGCGCTCCCGTTGTTCCCGGTGCTCCCGGTATTCCCGGTGTTCCCGGCATTCCCGGTGCTCCCGTTGTTCGCGGCCGAATGCTGATCCTCCGGAGCTTCCGCCCCGTCATCCCCGCACACAAAGTCGATGAACGCATCCTCCGTGACCAGCCCGGACGGGATCCGGATCCCCCGGCGCCGAAGCCGTTCTGAAAGTTCCACGGCGATCGGCACATCGAGATTGATCTCCCGGATCTTCGCGCTGTTCCGGAAGACTTCCTCCGGCGTGCCGTCCATCAGGATCTTCCCTTCATTCATGACGATGATCCGATCCGCCTGGACCGCCTCATCCATGAAATGCGTGATCAGGATCACCGTGATACCCTCTTCATGCAGCTGATGGATGATGCGGAGGATCTCCTTTCGTCCCTGCGGATCCAGCATCGCCGTCGGTTCATCAAAAATAATGCACTTCGGCCGCATGGCAATGACGCCCGCGATCGCGATGCGCTGTTTCTGTCCGCCCGAAAGATTGTGCGGTGCCTGCTTCCGGTACTCTCCCATCTCTACCGCGCTGAGCGCCTGGTCCACGCGCTCCCGGATCACCTTCGGATCCACCCCGAGGTTTTCCGGCCCGAACGCGACATCGTTCTCCACGATCGACGAGACGAGCTGGTTATCCGGATTCTGGAACACCATCCCCGCCGTCTGGCGAACGTCCCAGATGTGATCATCGTCCGCGGTGTCCCATCCGTTCACGAGCACCTTCCCGCTCGTCGGGAGAAGCAGCCCGTTCAGGTTCTTCGCGAGAGTGGACTTCCCGGAACCGTTCTGTCCGATGATCGCGGTGAAGCTCCCCTCTTCCACGGCAAAAGAAACATGGTCGATGGCAGTGACGCGTTCTACCGCCGATTCGTTCTCCGTCCCGGAACTTCCCGAAACTCCACCGGAAGCGCCGCCGGACTTCGCCGTCTTGTCTCCTTTCTCTTCGGAGGAGACCGGTTCCATCAAATATTCAAATGTCAGATCCCGGATCTCGATGATGTTCTGCATGAATGACGACTCCTCCGGAGAGTTCTCTACAAGGCAATAACGGCCTTCTCACAACCTGAAGGCGTGATCAGACCGTCTCTTCCAAATTCTTCCCAAAAGTAGTATTATTATACACTATTATTAACGTACTCGCAAGAAAATCGCGCTCTTCCCGCTCGCCATCCCGGACATTGATCCCGCGGATCCCGCACGGACTTTACCGTGCGAAAAACACCACCGCATTATCATACAGGATCTTCCGGATCGCTTCCTGTCCGAGTCCGCTCGTCAAAACCTTTTCCAGCTCTGTCACAGGGTGATGGAACGGCGCATCGGTCCCGAACAGGATCCGCCCGCTGCCTACCGTTTCATAAGCCTCGCGGATCTTGTCCGGCATCGGCATACCGGACATCTCCAGCCAGATGTTCGGAAAACGGCGGGCCATCTTCAGCGCGGCATCGATATAGACGCCGTGCCCGTGCCCCATGTGGATCATCAGGAACCGCTCTTTCGGATGACGCTCCGCAAGAAGCGCGATCTGCCACGGAAGAGAATACGGCGGGTGGCCGCTGTGGATCACGACCGGGAGTCCCAGCGCTTCCGCTTTTTCCACGACGGGGTCGACCGCTTCGGAATCGGCGCAGAACGCGTGATGCAGCGGGTTCAGCTTGACCGCACCAAAGCCCTGCTCTGCATAGCGGTCTACCAGATCGAGAGCGTCCCCTGACAGCGGATCGACATAAATGCAGCCGTTGATCCGCCCGGGATACTCTTTCATCATCCGGAGCGTCACTTCATTGTCCAGGCAGCAGAGCGCCGTCGTCTCGATGTTATAGTCATCCATCTGCCGGATCAGCTCCTTCTCTGTGATTCCGACATCCGCCCAGCCGCCGGAATATCCGACATGTGCGTGTGCATCGTATTTCTTCTGTTCTGCCGCAAAGGCTTCCAGCTCTTCCAGTTTCTTTTTGTCCCGTATCATTGATCTCACCTTGTCCTTTCCGTTGTTTACGCCCGGCGGGTAAGCCGCGGCGCATAGCGCTCGAGAATGCGTCCGATGATCACAAACAGCACGATACCGATCGTCGTCTGGATCGTCAGGTTCGGGACGGAGACCAGTGCCACTCTCCATCCGAACAGCACGACTTTCACCAGCGTATACGCGATGATCTGAAAGATCCCGCCGAGCACGGACGCGACGGTGAGCCGGAGCGTCGATCCCCTTCCGTCGTCCGAAACGCTCCCCATGATGAACGCCATGGTAAACTTGATGACCAGCGTCGGCAGGATCCAGACCGGTGCGCCCGCGAGAAGATCGGACATCGCTCCACCGATCCCGGCTGCCGTCGCGCCGCGGTTCCGACCGAGGATCAGAACTGCCAGAAAGACCATGCAGTCTCCCAGATGACTGTATCCTCCTGTCGCCGGGTTCGGAAACCGTATCAGATTCGTCGCGAGAAACACCATCGCGGCCATCAGCGCCGTCTGCGTAAGCTGTACTGTGCGTGTCCTGTTCATTTTACTGCTCCTTTCCGTCTGCTCCCTGACCGTCGGACCTCCGCCGCTCTCCGCCCCGCTCCGCTCTCCGGAACTCTTCAGGAGAAAAAAGGGTCTGCAGAAGCAACTGGAAAAAGCTTATCACTATTTTGTTATTTTTAAAATACGCAGATTCGTATTTTTTATAGACTACAATTAAAGGATAAACCGCTGTTTCATTTTATTTCATCACTTATTTATTACAATTTTTACTTTTCAAAAGATAACAGTTCGGCGCAAGAAAAAAGCAGGAGCCGGTCGTCTCCACCGGCTCCTGCCTTGACTGTTTTTGCTTTTCTATTTTCCCTTGGTTTATGCCTGCTGGGGCTCTCTGTTTTCCAGGGCATCCTGCTGTTCTTTTTCGACCGGGACATCCTGACCCGCTTTGTCGTCCAGGAGCTCCATGAACTCGTCCCCGGTGATGGTCTCCTTCTCGTAAAGGAAATCCGCGATCCGGTCCAGCTTATCCCGGTTTTCCGTCAGGATCTGCTTCGCCTTCTCATGTTCCTTCTTCACCAGCTCGACGACCTTCGCGTCGATGTCCTTCTGCGTATCCGACGAGCAGGAAAGCGAGGTATCGCCGCCCAGATACTGGTTGTTCACCGTCTCCATCGCGACCATATCGAACTCATCCGACATTCCGTATCGCGTGATCATCGCACGTGCCAGCTTCGTCGCCTGCTCGATATCGTTCGAAGCACCTGTCGTGATCTGCCCGAACACGATCTCTTCCGCCGCACGGCCTGCCGTGAGCGTCGCGATCTTGTTCTCCAGCTCTTCCTTGGACAAAAGGTACTTGTCTCCTTCGTCGACCTGCATGGTGTATCCCAGCGCGCCGGACGTCCTCGGGATGATCGTGATCTTCTGCACCGGCGCGGAATGGTTCTGCAGCGCCGCGACCAGCGCGTGGCCGACTTCGTGGTACGCGACGGTCTTCTTTTCCGAATCGGAAAGGATCGCGTTCTTCTTCTGGTAGCCGGCGATAACGACCTCGATGCTCTCCTCGAGATCCGATTCCGTGACGGCATTTCTCCCGTCGCGCACGGCCCGGAGCGCCGCCTCGTTGATGATGTTCGCGAGCTCCGCGCCGGACGCACCGGATGCCATCCGGGCGACCGTGTGGAAGTCCACGTCATCCGCGAGGCGGATCTTTTTCGCGTGCACCTTCAGGATCGCTTCACGTCCCTGGAGATCCGGAAGTTCGACCGGGACTCTCCGGTCAAAACGTCCCGGCCGGAGGAGCGCCGGATCCAGCGATTCCGGACGGTTCGTCGCTGCGAGGATGATGACCCCATTGTTGCTCTCGAAGCCGTCCATCTCTGTGAGCAGCTGGTTCAGCGTCTGCTCCCGCTCATCATTCGTCGCGAGCTGGCTGTCACGCTTCTTGCCGATCGCGTCGATCTCATCGATGAACACGATGCACGGCGCTTTTTCCTTCGCCTGGCTGAACAGATCGCGGACCTTGGACGCGCCCATGCCGACGAACATCTCCACGAATTCCGATCCGGAGATCGAGAAAAACGGAACGTTCGCCTCGCCTGCGACGGCGCGGGCCAGCATCGTCTTGCCGGTTCCCGGAGGACCGACGAGCAGGACGCCCTTCGGCATCGACGCGCCGATCGACGTGTATTTCGTCGGATCGTGCAGATATTCCACGATCTCCATCAGGTTTTCTTTTGCCTCATCCTCACCGGCGACATCGTCGAAACGGATGCCTTCCGTCGACTGGACGTACAGCTTGGCGTTGCTCTTGCCCATGCCGAACATCATCGAGTTGCCGCCGCCTTCCCGGTCCATCATCCGCTTCGACAGGTATCTCCCGAACCAGATGAGAAGAATGAACGGCAGGATCCATCCGAGCAGATTGATCCAGATCGACGCGGTGTCATCTGTGCTGATCTCTGAAGTAAACGTCGCGCCGGACTTGTACAGGCGTTCCGTCAGCTCCGGATCGTCCATCTTGCCCGTGCGGTACTCTTTGGTATTGTCTTTATTGGTGAACAGGATCTTGTTTGACTGGACCTCGACCTTGCCGATGTTCTTCTCTTCCGTCATCTTCATGAACGTGCTGTAGCTGACCTCCTGCGGACGGCTGCCGCTGATGAACGGCATCACCATCGAGTTGAACATCAACAGCAGGAGCAGCGCGATCAGATAATAAAACAGCATCGGACGGCGAGGGCTCTTGACTTCTTTCATAATCTCCTCCGGAATTTCATTACAGCGTTTGATGTATTATACACAAAAATTATGAACAGTAAACGCCGCTTTTATTCACGAAACCGCCATATTAAGATCCCGGCAGCGTACGAAAAAAGCTCTGCCGGAAAGGATCTCCCTCCCGAAGCAGAGCTTTCGTTGCTTCATGTCTTACTCGATGATCTCGGTAACGACTCCGGATCCGACGGTCCTTCCGCCTTCACGGATCGCGAAGCGCAGTCCTTCTTCGATCGCGATCGGGGTGATCAGGCTGATCTCCATGACGACGTTGTCGCCCGGCATGCACATCTCAGTCCCTTCCGGCAGCTTCAGGTCTC
>JBMNVA010000011.1:0-72081 GCA_050946555.1 Anaerovoracaceae bacterium
GGAAATAACGATCCTGACGATACGGAATTTTGCTTCATCCGTGATCCATTCCTTGATCCGATTCATGAATCCGCTCCTTGCGTTTTGAAAAAGTTTTGAGTACAATATATTCAGAAACGAACACATTATTCTGTATCTTGATTCTACTCAGAGCAGGAATCATTCGCAAGGATCAGTATTACCCATTCATTCCATACCGAACAGAAACAGGGATCTGTTCCATAGAATACAGGAGGAGTAGCATGGACCGCAGGCAGCGCAAAACCAGAGACGCGATCTTCCGGGCATTCAGCACTCTGCTGGCAAAAAAGCATTACAGCCGGATCACCGTGCAGGATATCATCGACGAGGCAGACGTCGGCCGCACCACCTTTTACGCCCATTTCCAGACAAAAGAAGATCTCCTGAATCAGATGTGTGAAGATATCTTCAGCCATGTGTTCTCTGTGGTGAAGGAGCGGGAGGCAGCGCATGATTTTTCATCGCAGCCTGCGACACTATCCAATGAACTGACGCATCTTCTGTATCATCTGAAGGAGCAGCGGCAGGATATCTCCAATCTTTTTTCCGGAGAAAGCGGTGACATCTTTCTAAAGTATTTCAAGGAGCAGCTGACGAAGGCGTTCGACGGCATGAAGGAGCTGTTTCCGGAGGCGGTGCCAAAAGAATACGCAGAGATCTTCTATGTGACATCTTTTGCGGAACTGGTATCCATGTGGATCAAAAAGGGATTCAGAGAAACTCCGGAGACGATGGTCCGGTACTACTTTTCTATGATCAGGTCAGAGTAAGCCGTCAAAAGGATATTGGGACGGTCTTCGATCAGAAAATGCCGGTGAGGAAGATCTCCAGTCCGATCCCGATCAGAATCAGGCCGCCGACGATGTTCGCTTTGCCGGCGAGCATCAGACCGAACTGTTTCCCGATCTTCACGCCGGCGACGCAGATGATGAAGGTCACGATGCCGATCAGCACGGAAGCGAGCAGTGCATCCGCGAGGGAATAGGACGCGATCGTAAAGCCGACGGAAAGGGCGTCGATCGAAGTCGCCACGCCCTGGATCATCAGTTCCCTGACGCTGAGCCTGTCATCCCCGGTGTCTTTTTCCTTGTCACGGATGCCCTCGTACAGCATCTTGCCGCCGATATAGCACAGCAGTCCGAGCGCGATCCACGGGATCATTCTCTGAAAGGCGATGAAATAGCTGGCGATCGTGGAAACACAGACCCAGCCGATCATCGGCATCAGAAACTGAAAGCCGGCGTAGGTGGAGGCGATCGCCGCCGTACGGCGTCTGCTCATTTCCGGCTCGTGCAGCCCGTTCGTCATCGAGACGCAGAACGCATCCATTGCCAGGCCGACCCCCAGCATGATGCTGTTGAAAATGAATAATGCGAGATTCATAAAACATTCCTTTCCGATAAAAAAACGCTGCGTCAGCCGCAGCGCATGATTTCGGATCATCCGGAAGGGAGATCATCATGCACAGCGGGTGTCTGACGAACATCTGCTATACATGAGTCTCGCAATTTCATGCAAGCCAGACCGAGGTCGGTCAGTATGTTGACTTGCAGCTCTTCGCACAGAGCCTGCTACTCCCTCATGGATTTTTATTATTATAGAATGACAACGCGTTTTCGTCAAGGATGGAGTACGTTTTACGTCCGCGCAGACAGCGGGACTCAAAAATAGCTTGACAAAAAGTATCCTAGGATATATTATAGCCATGGATATTTTTAGTCGTAAGAACGAAAGGTGGTCTTGCTATGAGTACAGTTGTGATGCTTGGCGGTAACGGATATCTTGGAAGGAACGTAACGGAGAAATGGCTTGCGAAAGATCCGGAGGCGAGATTTGTCGTGGTGTCCCGTTCGGGGAAGAACGCATTGGAAAATGAGAGGATCACGAATGTACAGGCGGATTGTACGGACGTGGGTTCCGTCCGGAAGGTCCTCCCTGAGCAGGTGGATTATATCGTTGATTTTGTCGGACGGCCGGAAGAGGATCCGGATGCTTTCCGGAAGATCAACGATCAGCCGGCAGATGTGATGCTGGAGATCGCGAAGGAAAAGAATGTAAAGGCAATGGGGATGATCGGCGGCGTCCTCGGACCGAAGACCTTTGTGGAAGGGAAAAAACGGATCATCGACAAGCTGAAGGCGAGCGGCATCCGCACGGAGTATGTCGAACCGACGCTTGTTTACGGGAACGGCAGAAAAGATTCCATGACGAAAATGGTGCCGCTCCTGAAATTCTTCGGGGTCTTCTCGAAGAAAATGAAACCCGTCGATGTCAATGATGTGGCTGACGAACTGGTAGGAAAGATGGTAACAAAATGAAGATAAGCAGCAGATTTGAACAGGGGATCTACGTCATTATCATTCTTGCTTTGGAAGCGGGTCACAGACCGGTAAAGAGCAGCACGATGAGCCGGCTGCTCGATGTCTCGGATTCCTATCTCAAGAAAATATTGATGAAGCTTTCTCATAGCGGACTGATCCATTCCAATGCCAGCAAACTCGGAGGGTACACGCTGGTCAGCAGCGCCGATCAGATCAGTCTGAAGGATGTTTTTGTCGCGCTCGATGAAGGAGAAGATATCTTTACGCAGTCCGATTACGCAGAGAAACTTTTCGAGGATCAGACGCACGTAAAAGAGAGTACCGATAAGATCATGAAGACGCTGGACAAAGGGATCGAGGCGTTTTACAGCAGGCTGGATGAACTGAAGATCTCGGATCTTCTGGAAGACGGTGCGTGGCAGAACGGTGCGATCGCCTGGGAAGAGAAGCTCATTGGATGAGGAAGGAAATTACCGTATGGCTGTGAATCGTGTACAGGTGACGGGTGAGATCAGGGGAGACCTCGACAAGGTTTTTCAGTGGTTCTATCATTCGGAGAACTTCACAAAATCGCCGATCGTCTTCCGGTCGAAATGGAGACCGGACAGCAGCCGATGGGATGTCGGATCTGTCCGTGATATCAACATGATAGCCGGATGGTATCAGGAAGAGATCACGGATGTCAAAGAGAATGAGTATATCCGGTACCGTGTCAACAAGTCATTTCCATCAGTGAAGCAGGATTTCACGGAGATCCGTTTTGAGAGCACTGCGGCAGGTACCGTCCGAGTGGTTTGGACGATAGAAATCGAGATCCCCGGGAAATTCGGATCAAAGCTCGCAGGGCCGGCCGGCAAGATGGCCCGCACGTTATATGGCACCATCATCAGCGCCGGGAAAAAGCAGATCGAGCGGTCTCGTCATTGATCATTGAGTTTTCCTCTGCACAGCGGAAGGCTTTCTGTCGTCATGTGCTTCTCCCAGAACTCGGCCGCGTGCCCGACCCAGCCTTCCGCGTCCGTACCGGTGCCGAGGCCGAATCCGTGGCTGAGCCCCCGGAAGATCTCGATCTCCGCGTCCGTGCCGTTCGCGTTGATCCTGCGGATGCGGCGCTGCATCGTGCGCCAGTCGGCGATCGGGTCGCTCGTCCCGACGTTCGCGTACGTAGGCGGTTCCATGCCAGTCACCTCGGACAGGCCGGTGTACTGCGTGATGACCGCAGCCGGTCTCGGGCAGTCCTTCTCGCCGAACACCGCGGTACCGTATGTGCCGACGATATCCGTCATCCGCGCACCGGCGGAGCCTCCCCAGAGAGAATAATCACGCATGTCGATGCCGAGCGTTTCGGCATTTTCCACGAGCCACGCGATGGTGCGGGAAAGATCCTCGCAGGCCGTGCGTTCGTCCGGCCGGTAGATCACCGAGACCGCGTTGTATCCCATCTTCGAGAGTTCCAGCGCGACCGGGAAGCTGTCCTGCATCGCGCCGACGTAGGCGAATCCGCCGCCCGGGCTGATGATCGCCGTCTTATTGCCGGGATCTCCCCGGAAGAAAAAGATGCCGGTATCCTCCTTCGCCGGATCCAGCGATTTCTCCCTTTTATTGTAGATGTCATAGAAGATCTGTTTTCCGGCCTTTGCCTGATCGTAGAAATAGTTGCAGATCTCCACGGTCTTGTCCGGATCGATGTTCGTGTACCATATGAGCTTCAGATCCTTCAGCATGCTCCCGCTGTAGAAGTATCCGTCCGCCGGAAAAATCAGTCTTCCCCAGCCGCCGAACGCCGGATCATCCTTCACCGCTTCGATCCTTGTGTTTTTGTTGAAATGAGGACGGCCGGCATTTGTTCCGCTGCCGCTCTCCGCTCGGCTGCATGACGCCAGCGATGCCGCAGCGCCGGCGGCGGTAAGCATAGCAGCTGCTGCTTTCATCGCACCTTTCTTTCGCATACCAGATTCTCCTTTTGACAAAATATTACCTGGAAGGGCGGGGATTGTACATTATTTTATCTGAATGACGGGTTTCGGCCTGTGAATAGCTGCAGCCCGGAAGCATGAGCGGAAGCGTGGGCCTTGTGGAATTTCAAACCGCGACCCGCCTGCTTCCTTTCTTTTTTGTCATGTGTTAAAATCAGGAAAGAAAAATCGCTGCAGAGGAAACTTCCGCCGCCCGATCTTTTTTGTGCGGGCGGATCGAAGCATTGAAATAGAAAAGGATCGAAGAAGTATGGATGAAACATATTTTGGAAAAGAAGTGCCGAAACTCGGGTTTGGCCTGATGCGCCTCCCGAAGAAGGGCTTTCTTCCGGATGTAAAAAAGACGTCGCAGATGGTGGACCGCTTCCTGGAGGCAGGTTTCAAGTATTTCGATACGGCCTACGTGTATCCCGGGTCCGAGTCCGCCACCCGGAAAGCGCTTGTGAAGAGGCATACGAGGGATTCGTATCTTCTCGCGACCAAGCTGTACGCGCCGTTTGTCGCGCCGACCGAGAAGATGGCGAAGAAAGAGCTGGAAACGAGCCTCAGGAGGACCGGGGCAGAGTATTTTGACTTTTACCTGCTGCACTCGCTGATGGCGAGCAACGTCGGAAAATACGAAAGGTTCCACCTCTGGGACTTTGTCGCGGAGCAGAAGAAAAAGGGGACGATCCGGTACGCGGGATTCTCGTACCACTCGGGGCCGGAGCTTCTGGACCGTCTGCTGACAGAGCATCCCGAGGTCGATTTTGTCCAGCTCCAGATCAATTACGAGGACTGGGAGAACCCGAGGATCGCTTCGCGGGCGAACTATGAGGTCGCGCGGAAGCACGGGAAATCCATCGTTGTCATGGAGCCGATCAAGGGCGGACGCCTGGCGATGCCGCCGAAAAAAGTCCGGGAGCTGCTGCAGTCGTACGACCCGGAGGCCTCGCCCGCATCGTGGGCGATCCGTTTCGCAGCGTCTCTTGACGGCATCATCACGGTGCTGTCCGGCATGTCCACGCTCGGGCAGGTCGAGGACAACATTTCTTTTATGAAGGATTTCCGGCCGCTTTCGGAGGAGGAGCAGGACATCCTCCGTCAGGCGCGGGAGCTTCTCGGCAGCACCGGGGAGATCGCGTGTACCGCGTGCCGCTACTGCATGAAAGGGTGCCCGAAGAACATCCCGATCCCGGAGATCTTCGAGGCGGCGAACCGTCAGCTCGGGAGCGGGCAGCTCGAGAGCGCGAAACAGGCGTACGCCCGGGCGACGAGGAGAAAAGGGAAGGCGTCGGACTGCATCCGGTGCCGGCAGTGTGAGGAAGCCTGCCCGCAGCATCTTCCGGTGACAGAGCTTCTGGAGCAGTGCAGTGAGATGCTCGAGAAGAAGTGACCGCGTCCTTCTGCGTTATAATTAAACAACATGCAGACACCAGCAGGCAAGCCGGGCGGGGCGGCCTGCTTTTTTGTATTCAGGAAGTGAATAGCAAGTTTCAGATTCGATTCTGTACTTCAGGGGCAGGTACTGATACCATTGGAATTGACAAAAGGAAATTGGGATCGGCGGCATCCCGGTAGGAAACCGGGACAGCCGCACTGGAAGTGAAAGAGATGGAGGGATCAATATGAAAAATCGTAGAAAATGGTCAGTGATCATCGCACTCATCGCAGCCGCCGCTATGGTGCTTTCCGCATGCGGTTCGGGATCGTCGGGAAGCTCGGACTCGAACAGCTCCAACAGCTCAGGGAGCTCGGGAAGCTCCGGCAAGGTCCTCGTCGTTTATTTCTCGGCATCCGGGAACACCGAAAACGTCGCGAAGGAGATCGCGGACGATCTGGATGCGGATCTCTTCGAAGTCACCCCGAAGGACCCTTACAGCGAGGATGACCTCGACTGGTCGAACGACAGCAGCCGAGTCGTGAAGGAGCACGAGGACGAAAGCCTGCAGGACGTCGAACTCAAAACGACGAAAGTGAAAAACTGGGACTCCTATGACACCGTGTTCATCGGTTACCCGATCTGGTGGGGCAATGCCGCCTGGCCGATCAACGGATTCGTCAAGGCCAACGATTTTACCGGGAAAACCGTGATCCCGTTCTGCACCTCGGCATCCTCCGACATCGGAGAGAGCGGAACGAACCTGGAGGAGATGACAAAAGGCGGAGACTGGCAGGAAGGAAAACGCTTCGAGGAGAGCCCGGATATGAGCGAGGTCGATGACTGGGCAGAGAGCATGGTGAACTAGCAGGAGCAGGAAGGGGATCGAAATGAAAGCGTTATTTATCAATGGAAGTCCGAACCGGGACGGAAATACAGCGGCGCTGGCAGAGGCGTTTTTCGGGGATCAGGATTACGAGACCCTAATGCTCCCGGAGCACCGCATCAACGTGTACGGGCAGACGCTCCCGGGGGATGAGTTTGATGAAGTCCTTCAGAAAATCAAAGAGGTGGAGACCGTCGTCATCGGCTCGCCGGTCTACTGGCACAATATCTGCGGCAGCGTGCGGAATCTGCTGGATCGTTTCTACGGCAGGGTCGACGAGGGTTCCATGGCCGGCAGAAAACTGTATTTCCTGTTCCAGGGCGCCGCGCCGGAAAAATGGATGCTCGAGGCAGGGCAGTACACGATGTCCCGCTTCGCCGGGCTTTACGGCTTTGAATGGGGCGGCATGGCGGTGACGCCGGCGGAAGCACGGAAACTGAAATGAGAAGAGACGGATCTTGAAAAGGGGGCAGAGTGATGGAAAAAAGAGAACTCGGGAGAGGTCTCACAGTATCCCCGGTCGGTCTCGGCTGTATGGGATTTTCTCACGGATACGGCGAGGCGACGGAGAAAAACGAGGCCGTACAGCGGATCCGAGAAGCATATGACATGGGGTATACGTTTTTTGACACGGCGGAAGTTTACGGAACGACGGAGGATCCGCACCAGAACGAGAAGCTTTTGGGGGAAGCGCTGAAGCCGGTCCGAAAGGACGTTCAGATCTCGACAAAGTTCGGCCTGTCGTTCGATTTTGACGCCGGGGTCACGCCGTATCCGCTCATCCCGGATTCGCATCCGGAAACGATCCGCAGATCGGTCGAGGGGTCGCTGAAGCGGCTTGGTACCGATCATATCGACCTGTATTTCCAGCACCGGATCGATCCGTCCGTAGAACCGGAGGACGTCGCGGGGGTGATGGCAGATCTGATCCGTGAGGGTAAGATCCTGCACTGGGGGATCTCCGAGGCGAATGAGGAGTATCTCCGGCGGGCACATGCCGTGTGTCCGGTCACGGCCGTCCAGAACCGGTATTCGATGATGGCGCGGCAGTATGAATCACTGTTTCCGGTCCTGGAAGAACTCGGGATCGGCTTCGTCGCCTTTTCCCCGATGGCGAACGGTTTCCTGACGGGGAAATACGGAAAAGGGCAGACGTTTGACGGGCGCGTCGATTACCGGGCGGCCATGCCGCAGTTCACCGACGAAGCCGTCGACCAGAACCGGGGGCTGATCCGGCTGTTGGAAGAGCTCGCGGAGCAGAAGTCCGCGACGCCGGCTCAGATCTCCCTCGCGTGGATGCTGAACAAAAAACCGTGGATCGTTCCGATCCCGGGCAGCCGGAAACCGGAGCGGATGAAGGAGAACCTGGGCTCCGCGGACATCGTGCTGTCGCCGGAAGAGGTGAAGGAAATCGATGAGAAGCTGGATCAGGTCGGCATGTCCGCTGTTTTCGGCGGGAGTGCCGTGAGGGGAAGTCAGAAGAAATGAAGCGTATCGCTGCCGGCCGGGGGAGAACGATCGGGATGGTGCTGCTCGCCGTCGTGATCGCAGCCGTTCTGTTTATGGTGTTTCTGCATGATGACGAAAACGCAGGACAGACGGAGCGTGGAACCGGCACGGAAAGCAGTGCCGTCCGGACCTCCGGGACAAAAGAGAGCGCATTGAAAACCGTGACGTACCGGATCCGATATCAGGGGAAAGAGTATACAAAGAAAGCGTTTGTCTACGTGCCGGCGTCCTATACGAAGGATTCGCGGATGGATGTGTTTTATCTCCTGCACGGATCGGGCGGCGACAATCTGGAGTTCGCGACAGAGATGAGACCGCTGTTCGACTCGTGGATCCGGAGCGGCAGGATGAAGCCGATGCTCGTCGTTTTTCCGACGTATTATCCGGATGATTCTTTTGTCCGGTCCGATTATACAGAAGACTATCCGCTGGATCATTTTTTTGCGAAGACGGAAGTGATGCAGGTGATCCGGGCGGTCGAGGAGAACTTTTCGACCTATGCCCGCGGAACATCGGATCAGGAGATCCGTTCGTCGCGGGGACACCGGGCGTTCGGCGGATATTCCATGGGCGGCGTTACGACATGGGACGTGATGTCGCTTCACTCGGACTGTTTTCAGTATTTCATGCCGATGGCAGGGGACTGCTGGCTCAACCGCGTTTCGGACGCGGATTCGGAGGATGAGCTCGCGGCGGAGATGATGCGTTCGATCCGGAGAAATCATTACGGCGCCGGCGATTTCCGCATCATCGCGATGGTCGGGTCGGAAGACGGGACGAAATACAGCATGCTGCCGCAGATCCGGGCGCTCCGCAGGAACTTCCCGGGGCAGATCACGGAGCAGAACCTGATCTACTGGGAAAATGAAGGCGGCAGTCATGGGGAAGCTTCGCTGAAGGCGGAAGTGAAGCACGGCGTCCGGTATCTGTTTACAAAGTAATGACAAAAGGGGATTTTTTATGAAAGTGATGCTGGTCAACGGGAGTCCGCATCCGAAGGGATGCACGAACATGGCGCTCGATATCGTCGGGGCGGCACTGAATCAGGAAGGGATCAAAACACAGCCGTTCTGGATCGGGAACAAACCGATCGCCGGCTGCCTCGGCTGCGGCTGGTGCCGGGGGCATGGAGCCTGCCACTACGACGATGTCGTAAATAACTTTCTGGATCAGGCGGCGGATGCCGACGGATTCGTGTTCGGTGCGCCGGTCCACTTCGCTTCGGCGGCCGCTTCCATGATCGCGTTTATGAATCGGGCGTTTTTTGCGGATCAGCTGGCCGGGCTCGGCCGGTTCGTCCACAAACCGGGAGCCGCCGTCGTTTCCGCCCGCCGTGCCGGAACGACCGCGGCGCTCGAAGAACTGAACAAATATCTGATGTACGCGGAGATGCCGGTCGCGACCTCCCGCTATTGGAACATGATCCACGGCAACACGCCGGAAGAAGTGCTGCAGGATGAAGAAGGCGTACAGATCCTGCGCGTTCTCGGAAAAAACATGGCCTGGCTGATGAAGTCGATCGAAGCCGGAAAAGCCGCGGGGCTCGAAGCGCCGGGGCGGGAAAAGCGGATCAACACGAACTTCATCCGGTAGACGTTTTGAAAAAGGGGATGGAAAGAATGAAGAAGACATGGCTGATCACCGGCTGCTCGAGCGGCCTCGGGATCGGGATCGCACACGCTGTCCTGGAGCAGGGGGATTCTGCTGTTGTGACTGCGCGAAAACCGGAAACGCTGGAAGAACTGTCGAAGATTGATCCTGAGCGCGTTCTCGCGGCCCGGCTCGATCTGAATGACCGGGAGAGCATGCGCGAGGCAGTGGATCAGGCAGTCTCCCGGTTCGGCGGGATCGATGTGCTGGTGAACAACGCGGGGCACGGATACCGCGCGGCGATCGAAGAAGGAGAAGACGAGCGTATCCGGGAGCTTTTTGAAACGAATTTCTTCGGACCGGTGGAGCTGATCCGGATGGTCCTCCCGGTGATGCGTGAAAAAAGAAGCGGCCTGATCATCAATGTGACGTCGATCGGCGCGGTCCGCGGCGCGCTCGGAAACGGTTATTATTCCGCCGCGAAGGGAGCGCTCGAGCTGGCGACCGAGGCGCTCCGGAAGGAAACGGCCCATCTCGGCATCCGGACGATGCTCGTCGAGCCCGGTGCGATGAGGACGGGGTTCTTCGATGATCGGCTCGAGGGGAGCGAAGTGAAGATCCGTGACTATGATGCGATCGCTTCTTCTTATCGCAAAGAATCGTCCGTGAATCACCACGACCAGCCGGACGATCCGGAAAAATGCGGCCGCATCATCGTCCGGACGGCAGTGAGGAGCGATGCGCCGGAGCGGCTCCTTCTGGGGAGCGACGCGCTCCACGCGGCGGAGTCCTATCTGGAAGGGCGGCTGCTGGAGCTCCGGAAATGGCGCGAAAGCAGCACCGCGGCGGATTTTGAAAATTAGCAGTTCGCTCTCTTCCTTCTGCAGTATTTTTTTGTCTCCTGTTTTTCCCGTGGCTGCCGGCTCCGGAGTGCGATATAATGGCAGTAACCGGAGGTGACACTATGAAAATACGGGATTTTCAGCTGGAATGTTTTTTTGCCGATTATGAATTTTCCGCGCCGTATCTTCTGACGCAGTCGGACTGCGAATCGATGACGACCGCGGAGCTTCTCGACCTGGAGCCCGGCGCCCGGGAGCGCTACCTTCAGCTCGGCCTCGGCTACACGGAAACGTGGGGGAGCCCCTGGCTCCGGGAGCGGATCGCGGGGCTGTATCAGACGATGACAAAGGACGACATCCTCGTGTTCCACGGTGCGCAGGAGGCGATCTTCGCGTACATGAACGTGATGCTCCGTGAGGGCGATCACATGATCTCGATGTATCCGAACTATCAGTCCGCATATGAAGTCGCGAATTCTGTGCCGGGCTGTGAACTCAGTTTCTGGAATCTCCACGATGCCGGGGATCACTGGGAGGCGGACTTCGATGAGCTGGAGCGCCTGATCCGGCCGAATACCCGGGTGATCGCCGTGAATTCGCCGAACAATCCGACCGGCTTCACATTTACGAACGACGAGATCGACAGTCTGACCGAGCTCTGCCGGGAGCGCGGGATCTTTCTGTTTTCGGATGAAGTGTACAAGGGACTGGAACTGGATGGGGAAAAACGAGACTGGATGGCGGATCACGACGAGAATACGGCGTCCCTTGGCGTCATGTCGAAGTCGTACGGGCTGGCGGGCCTCCGCGTCGGATGGATCGCGTGCCGGAATCACGATCTCCTGGAGCGGGTCGTCCGGTTCAAGCATTACATGAGCATCTGCGACTCCGCGCCGTCGGAGTTCCTGGCGGATGTCGCACTGAAGCATGGGGAAGAACTTCTTGAGCGGAGCCGGTCCATCATCCGGAAGAACGTTCAGGTCGCGGCGCCGTTCTTTGAGCGTCACCGGGATCTCTTTGAAGAAAAGACCATGACGTGCGGGCCGGTCGCGTTCCACAAACTGCTCGTCGACATGCCGCCCGCGGAATTCTGCCAGAGGGCGGTGGATAAAAAAGGCGTGCTGCTCCTTCCGGCCAGTGTCTACGGAATCGACGAACCGTATTTCCGGATGGGGTACGGCCGCCGGAATTTCCCGGAGTGCCTCGCGAAATTCGAGGAATTTCTGGAAGAGGAACATTTCGGATGACGACCGGGCGGAAGACGTCCGGCGGGATGGCAGGGCATCGGCCGTGCGGCCAGTCAGAGCAGCCGGAAGATAGAAACGAAATCGATGAGGGCGCGGGAATGTTCCCGCGTTTTTTTCTGCATCGGGTATGATTTTCTCAGATTCTTTTTGTCGCATCGGACGGGGCTTTCTCAGCTTCCTTTTGTCGCATCTGACGGAGTTTTCCCCGCTTCTTTTTGCTGCTTTGGGCGAGGAATTCTTCGCCTCTTTTTGTCATAAAAAAATATAATGATGAAAATTAAAATAAATAATTTTACTAATCGCGTTTGTTCGTTTATTTTTATATCAGAAGAGAACATTCTCTGCAATAACACCACTACTTTCGCAGGGCGGTCCTGCCTGGAGAAAAACAGGACAATAACAGAGGAAGGAGCCGTGATCCCGATGAAAAAGAATCTCACAATGAGGGAACTTGTCGTAATGGGCGGAGCGCTGTTTTCGATGCATTTCGGCGCGGCGTGTATGCTGTTCCCGGTACAGTGGGGGAAAGACGCGGGATCACTGGTTTTCCTCGTATTCCTCGGTGTGCTGATCTCCGGCGTGATCCTCCCGTTCCTCGGGTACTACGCGCTGGTGCGCGGAGACGGAACGTTCGTTGATATCACGCGGCGGGCGGCACCGAAATTCGGAACATTCTTCATCGCGGTGACAATCCTCGTGCTGGGGCCGATCTACCTGGTCCCGCGGATGAGCGCGGCGGCGTGGGCGGCGATCGTGCAGCTCAGCGGATTCCATACGGATTCCATGATCCCGGTCGTCCTGTTCAGCATTGCGTACTATCTGGTCGCATACTGGTTCGTTTCTTCCAAAGGGAGCGTGATGGACAAGATCGGAAAGATCCTTTTCCCGATCCTGATCATTGTCGTCACAGCGGTGATCATCAAAAGCATCGCGACTCCGATCTCGCACACGTGGACAAAACCGTCCTTCCATGAAAACCCAGTCGCGTACGGCTTCCTTCAGGGATACGCGACGGGCGATCTGCAGTGCGCGCTGATGTTCGGACTCGTCATTGTTCACGGGATCCGGAACGCCGGGATCGGCGGGCGCGACATCAACCGGAACCTGATCCGCGTCGGGGTCGTCGGACTGGGTCTTCTTATGCTGACGATCCTCGGACACATGATCGCCGGTGCGAACACGGGCGGGACGATCCATCTGACGCTGTCTGCGCTGTACACGCAGATGGTGCTGGAGCTCTGGGGCAGCGCAGGCGCGTTCCTGTTCAACATCGCACTCATCGCGGCGGCTCTGACGACAGCGGTCGGGGCGATCGCGTCCACATCGGAGATCTGGGAGGAGCTTTTGAAGGAAAAAAAGAAACCGGCGTTTTCGTACCGGAACCTCGCGATCGCGTCCTGCGTCATCTCGTGCCTGATCTCGTTTGCTGACCTGGATACCATCGTGGAGGTCATCGAGCCGGTGCTGGATGCCTGCTATCCGGCAGCCATCGTGATCGCCGTCTACTACTGCTTCGACCGGCTTCCGAACGCGGCGAGCCACCTCGTGGCGATGAAATATACGATGATCGCGGCGTTCTGCGTCAGCATCCTTTCGATGCTCGAAGTGTACAGCAGCATGTTCGGTTTTGACCTCGGTGTGATCCGGACGATCTATGAAGCGCTTCCGCTTTCCGGACAGAACCTGGCGTGGCTTCCGATTTCTGTGGCAGTGTTCGCCGTCGTCCTCGGGATCCAGTCGGTGGGAGGACGGCTCGCGGAGCGGTCAAGACAGGCGGCATAACGCCGTAAGGATTGCGTTAGACCCGGGCAGTGCGAAATTTTTTATCCGGGTGACGATACGATTTTCATGGGTGACAGCGGGCAGGATTCTGCCCGCTGTCTTCCGTTTTAGCGGAGCTTGCGGCCCGGTTTACTGCAATGTTTTCCGCACGCCCCGCCGGGGGCGCGCAGGATTCTTTTTTCCCCGCCGGAGGTTTCCATCCGCGTCCATTCCTGCTAAAATAAGCGTAGGGCGGTCTTTCGGGGAAGTCCGGGCGGGCTGTTCGTCGGACGAGTTTGATTTTGTCCCCGTGAAGAAACGGACCAAAAGGGAGGAGAACATGGGTTATATCATTTCAGAAGAAGGAAAAGACCTGCTGCGCGACGTTCAGAAATTCTGCGAGCGGGAAGTGAAGGGCAAGCTCGGCGCGTATGACGAGAGTAGCGAGCTGCCGGAGGAAGCCGTGGAAAAAGCCGTCGAGATGGGGCTCAGCATGCTCGATGTGCCGGCGGAATACGACGGGCCGGGGATCGCCCGGATGGACCACGCCGCGATCCTCGAAGAGATGGGAAAAGCCGATGCCGGCTTCGCGACGACGTTCATGGCGAACGGGCTCGCGATGGATCCGGTCATGATCGCCGGGAATGAAGAACAGCTCCGGAGGATGTATGAACTCGTGCTGGACGGAAAATTCGGCTGCTTCTGCCTGACAGAGCCGAATGCGGGATGCGATGTCTCGGGCGCGCAGACGACGGCGGTGAAAAAAGGCGACCAGTATGTGATCAACGGCACGAAGACGTTCATCACGAACGCACCGATCGCGGATTTCTTCACGGTGTTCGCGAAGACGGACAAAGAGGCCGGGAACAAAGGGTTCACCGCGTTCTTCATCGAGAAGGGAACGCCGGGCCTGTCCATCGGAAAGCATGAAAACAAAATGGGGATCCGCGCGAGTCTGACGAGCGAAGTGATCCTGGAGGATGTGACGGTACCGGCGTCGTCGATCGTCGGGAAAGAAGGAGAAGGCTTCAAGATCGCGATGCAGACGCTCGATATCGCCCGGGTGTGGTGCGGTGTCACGGCCGTCGGGATCTGCCAGCGGGCGATCGATGAAGCCGTCGATTATGTCAAAACAAGAGTCCAGTTCGGGAAACCGCTTGCGAAGAATGAGGTGATCCAGTTCAAGATCGCCGACATGGAGATGCGGACCGAGGCGGCGCGCCAGCTCTGCGCGTATACGCTCCAGCTGATCGACCGCGGGGAAGATTTCTCAAAGGCGGCGGCAGAAGCGAAATGCATGGCCGGTGACGCGGCGGTGTACTGCGCGACAGAAGCGATCCAGCTCCTCGGCGGAAACGGATACATGAGAGACTATCCGGTCGAAAAACTCCTCCGCGACGCGAAGATCTTCCAGATCTTCGAAGGGACGAATGAGATCCAGCGCCTCGTCATCGGAAGGAATACCATCGGGAAGATCTGAAGCTCTGAAGCTCTGGAGGGAAAATGGAATTTTTGATTTGTGTGAAACAGGTGCCGGACGATTCGGTCGCGGTCCGTCTGGATCCCGCGACAGGGGAGCCGGATCTCGCCGCGGCAGATCCGCAGGCCGGTGCCTTTGATTCTTATGCGCTCGAGATGGCGACGCGCTACACCGAAGAAAACGGCGGAGAGATCACCGCGGTCTCGGTCGGACCGGAAGAGGTCCGCTCCTGTCTGAAGGACTGCCTCGCCGTCGGGGCGTCGAACGCGTACCGGATGCCGGAGCGGGAGGGGATCGATCCTTCTTCGTGCGCCCGGCTGCTCGCGGAGGCGGTCAAGGAGATCGAGGAGACCTCCGGGAAAGCATTCGATCTGATCCTCTGCGGGAGAGAGTCGACCGACAGCATCGACGGATGCACGGGAGAACTCCTCGCGGCCGTGCTGGGATACCCGTGCGTGACCGATATCGTGGAGTTCCGGGAGGAAAACGGAGTCCTCCTCGCAAAAAAGGAACTGGAATCCGGATATCAGATCGTCGAATGCCCGCTCCCGGCGGTGGTGACCGTTTCCCGGCCGGACTACGATCCTCGCATCCCGACGATCCGGAACAAACTCGCCGCACGGAAAAAAGAGATCCCGGCGCTTTCCGGCGCCGACATCGCGGCAGAACCGCTGGTCGAATATCTCGGCTATGAAGAGGCGCCGAAGCGGGACGCCGGCGTGCTCATCAAGGAAGAAGAGCCGGAAGATGCCGTCCGCCTGGCGATGGAGACCCTGATCAGTGATCAGGTACTTTGAGGGGGCTTGGGATGAAATTTCTGATTTACATTGAAACAGACGGCGGGAAGCCGGCTTCCGGCAGCATCGAACTGATCGACGCGGCATCGTCCGTCGGTGCGGAATCGAATGCCGTCCTGATCGGGAACGGACTGGAAAAGGCGGCAGAAGAAGCCACGCTGGAAGGGGCCGCGAGCGTGACCGCTCTGGACGCACCGGACGATCCGACGGAAGAATATCTTACAGAAGCACTTTCGGCTTTTGCGGAAAAAGAAGACTACAGCGGGATCCTGCTTCCGGCGTCCGTCACCGGAAAACATCTTGCCGGACGCCTTGCCGGCCGGCTCGGGATCGCCGTCATCAATGACGCGGTCCGGATCCGTTCCGATGCCGGCACGCTGACCGTGACGCGGCCGGCGTATTCCGGCGCGCTGCTTGAGACCGTCCGGGCGAACGGCCCGGCGGTGATCAGTCTGCGCCGCGGGAGCTATGAAAAACGGGAAAAACCGGTCTCCGGACCGGCAGTGGTAAAGGAAGCGGAGCTCCGCCTCCCGGAAGACGCGCTCCGGACCCGTGTCCGGGAATGGATCGCGGAAACAGAGGACACTGTCGACCTTGAAAGCGCCAGAGTGATCGTGACCGGCGGACGCGGAATGGGAAGCCGGGAAAACTTCGCGCTCTGTAAAGAGCTCGCGGATCTTCTCGGCGGCGTGCTCGGCGCGACCCGTCCGGTGATCGAGAACGGCTGGATCGGCAGGACGCATCAGGTCGGCCAGTCCGGAAAGATCGTCGCACCGGACCTCTATATCGCGTGCGGCGTATCCGGTGCGGTCCAGCATCTCTCCGGGATCATGGGGAGCCGTTATATCATCGCGATCAATAAAGACGAGGATGCGCCGATCTTTTCGGTCGCAGACCTCGGCATCGTCGGCGACGTCAAAAAGATCCTGCCGCTGATGATCGAAGAACTCCGGAAAAGGAGGGAGAACGCTTGAGAAAGCCCAGGATTATTGTGACCGCCGGAGATCCGGCGGGGATCGGACCCGAGATCATCGCGAAGGCGATGACACATAAAGAAGTTACAGACTGTGCAGACGTCACTGTCGTCGCTTCGCGTTCCATCATGGAGCAGGCCGTCCGGATCACCGGAGCGGATCTCAGGATCCGTCCGGTCACGACCCCGTCCGAAGCGGAGGCGGGCGCTCTGAATCTGATCGATCTCGCGAATTTTGACCCGACGAGATTCCAGTTCGGGGAGATCAGTGCGAGAGGCGGGAGAGCGGCGTATGAATTCATTGAAAAAGCCGTGGAACTTGCGATGAACGGCGCAGCCGACGCGATCGTCACGGCACCGATCAACAAAGAGTCACTTCAGGAAGCGAGGATCTCTTACATCGGACATACGGAGATCATCGGCGCCATGACGTCGACATCGGATCCGCTCACCATGTTCGAGACCGGCCGTCTCAGGATCTTTTTCCTGACCCGTCACATCTCGCTCCGGGACATGCTGGAGCAGATCAGTGAAGAGCGGATCGTGAATTACATCAGGCGCTGCACGGCGGCGCTCCATCAGATCGGACTCGGCAGAGGAACGATGGCGGTCGCGGGACTGAACCCGCACTGCGGCGAACACGGTCTCTTCGGGACGGAGGAGATGGCGGTCATCACGCCGGCGGTCCGGAGATGCCGGAAAGAAGGGTACAATGTCGTCGGACCGATCGCGGCGGATTCCGTATTCCACCTGGCCGCGGAAGGAAAATACACAAGCGTTCTGTCGATGTACCACGACCAGGGGCACATCGCGGCGAAAACGCTTGATTTTGACCGGACGATCTCGCTCACGCTCGGCCTTCCGTTCCTCCGGACCTCGGTCGACCACGGGACAGCGTTCGATATCGCAGGGACCGGGAAGGCCAGGGAGATCAGCATGGTCGAAGCCATCTGCAAAGCCGCGCATTACGCGCCGGTATTCCGGAAACCGGTGGAGGAATGATCGAAGCGGCAGTTTGAGAGCAGGGATAAAAGGAGAGACGAACAGGACAGAGCAGGCAGAGTATGATTCTAATTACAGCGCTTCTCGTCACGTTTGCCGGCGGGATCGTGATGGCGGTCCAGAGCCCGACAAACACGGTATTATCAAAATATATCGGGAACATGCAGTCGACGATGCTGAATTTTCTCGTCGGTCTAGGGATCCTCACGATCGGAGTGCTTCTGATCGGGAGCGGCGATCTGTCACGGGTCACGGAGGCAGAGCCCTGGATGCTGTTCGGAGGGCTTTACGGCGTATCGATCGTTTTGTCGATCACGTATGTCGTCCCGGTGCTCGGCGTCGCGATGACGCTGACGATCATCATGCTGGGGCAGCTCATCATGGGCGCGGTCATCGACGCGTTCGGCTGGCTCCGTTGTGAAGTGATCCCGATCACGCCGCTTCGGGTCTTCGGCTGCCTGATCATCGCGTGCGGGATCCTTATGGTCTACCGCGGCAGAAAGAGCGGGAGCGTCGGGAAGATCGACAGGGCCTATATCCGGGCGGCGGCCGTCATGTTCGTGACGGGCCTTGTCAGCGCGATGCAGTCACCGACGAATGTCGCGCTCTCCGGGATCATCGGAACGATCGAAGCGAGCCTGATAAATTTTCTCGTCGGTACGATCGCGATCTTCCTGATCCTGATGATCAGGACGAAAGGGCGCCCGCTGCGCGGAGCACAGACCAGAGGGATCCGGCCCTGGATGCTGATCGGCGGTCTTTACGGTGCGACAAGCGTATTCATCAATGTCCTCGTCACACCGCACCTCGGCGTGACGCTGATGATCGCGGCGAACACATTCGGCCAGCTCGGCGGCGCGATGGTGATCGACTCCCGCGGTCTCCTTCGGACGGAGAAGATCTCCCTGAGCATCTGGCGCCTGATCGGAAGCCTGCTCGTCCTGGCGGGGGTCATCCTCGTCTCGATCACGAAAGCTTTGTAGCAGGATCCTTAGCAGAGATCCTTTTGTCAAAAAAGCAGCGGGATCCACAGCAGAGATCCTTTTGTCAAAAAAGCAGCGAGATCCACAGGAGGGATCCTTTTGTCAAAAAAAGAATAAATTTATTAGCACTCAATATGTTTGAGTGCTAATTTTTTGGATATAATAATGATAAATCGAGTATTGTAAAAAACGGCGAACTGCCGTTTGAAAGGGGTAATGTTATGACTATCGTACCGGTTTATGATTATATGCTGGTTCCGCATGCGACAGTCTATGTGCAGACGGAACGCTACAAAAATTCTTCAGGCGTCGTTCCGGAAGCGGGCGAGCAGCTCGTTTTTGTCGTGCTGAAAGAAGAGCAGGACTGGGACGAGATCCGCGATGACAGCTTTTATCCGATCGGCGTCGCCGGAGAGATCGTGAGTGTGAGCAAGGAAGGGTACCTCGAGATCCGAACCGGAGACCGCGTCGACCTGAAATCGATCCATGTCAGCGGGAAATACAAGATGGAAGTCAATATCGGGCACCGCGAAGACATCGATGACCTCGATCCGCAGGTAGAGGAAGAGCATTTCGGGAAGATGAAGCGGGAACTGAACCGTTTCGTCGAAAACCTGCAGTGGGGCCAGATGGCGAAAAACTATATCGCGCAGTTCCACACGATCGCGGAGCTGACTGCCGCGCTCTCGCCGTGGTTCACGAACACGAACCATGAGAAATATGAGATCCTCGAGAAGGACAGCCGCAAGGAGCGGATGGAGGCCATGGAGAAAATGGTCTATGAATATCTCGAGATCACGAAGCTGACAAACGAGGCGGAGTCCGAACACGAGCAGGACAACCAGAAGATCTACCGGAAGCAGGCGATCCAGCGGCAGATCCAGTATCTGCAGAAGCAGCTGGACGAGATGGATCCGGAAAGCGTCTCGGATGTCCGGAAATTCGAGCTGAAGATCGAAGACTCCGGCATGAACGAGACCGCGAAAAAAGAGGCGGAGAAGGTGCTGAACCGGCTCCGTCAGGAAGGCCAGAACAGTGCCGAATCCGGGATGCTTTATGACTACCTCGACTTCGTGACGGGGCTGTCGTGGAAAAAGGAAACGATGGAAGACATCGACCTGAAAGAGGCGGAGCAGATCCTCGATGAAGATCATTTCGGCCTGAAAAAAGTCAAGGAGCGGGTGATCCAGCAGATCGCGGTGATGAACCTGAAGCACCGCCAGTCCGGATCGATCCTCCTGTTCGTCGGTGCGCCGGGGACCGGCAAGACCAGCATCGGCCGGAGCATCGCGCGTGCGCTGAAGCGGAAATACGTCCGGGTCAGCCTGGGCGGCGTCCGTGACGAAGCGGACATCCGCGGTCACCGCAGGACGTACATCGGCGCGATGCCGGGCCGGATCATGGACGGCATCCAGAAGAGCGGCGTGTCGAACCCGGTCATGGTACTGGACGAGGTGGACAAGCTGTCTACTTCCTACAATGGCGATCCGGCGTCAGCGCTTCTCGAAGTGCTCGATCCGGAGCAGAACAACACGTTCACCGATCATTACATGAACGTGCCGTACGACCTGTCCGACGTGCTGTTCATCTGCACGGCGAACACGATCGACACGATCCCGGAGCCGCTGCTCAACCGGATGGAAGTCATCCAGTTCACCGGATATACGCCGAATGACAAACTGCAGATCGCAAAGCGCCACCTGATCCCGAAGTCGATGGAAGCCGTCGGGATCAACGAAGGCGAGCTCGAGATCCCAGATGACACGCTCCGCGCGATCATCTCCGATTACACGATGGAAGCCGGCGTCCGCGGCCTGAAAAAGCGCCTCGACACACTCTGCCGCAGCGCTGCCGTGAAGATCGTCCGCGGTGATACGAGCAAGGTGACCGTGCAGCCGGGCGATCTCCGCGATGCGTTCGACACGCGTCCGGTCAGCCACGATCACATCCTGGCCGAGAAGAAGCCGGGCATCGTGACCGGCCTCGCATGGACCCGCGTCGGCGGCGAGATCCTGTTCATCGAGACGATGTTCACAAAAGGGAGTGGCAAAGTCATCCTGACCGGCCAGCTCGGCGATGTGATGAAGGAATCGGCTCAGATCGCGATCAGTCTCGTGAAGTCCATGTACCCGGACAAGGCGTCGCTGTTTGAGGAAAACGACCTGCACATCCACGTCCCGGAAGGCGCCGTGCAGAAAGACGGACCGTCCGCCGGCATCACCCTGACGACCGCGCTCACGTCGCTCGTCACCGGCATCCCGGTAAGTCCGGAGTTCGCGATGACCGGAGAGGTCTCTCTCCGCGGCGTCGTCACACCGATCGGCGGCCTGCCGGAGAAACTGATGGCGGCCCAGCGCGCCGGCATCTCGACCGTCTTCATTCCGAAGGAAAACGAAGAGGATCTCCGCGATGTCGACGAGGAAGTCCGGGAGAAGCTGAATATCATCCCGGTGAGCCGTGTCACGGACGTCCTGATGAAGACGGGACTGATGGCAGACTGCTCCGATGCGGCCTGCTAATGGGGAAAAAAGGATAGAGAAGAGAGAAAAGAAAACCGAGATCCGTTTGGGTCCCGGTTTTTTCTTCTGGTTAAATTCGTTCGTTTCTGTTTACGCGGGCAGGGACGCCGGCGATGTTCATACGCCATACCGGGCCGAGCCGGCGGGCTCTCCTGCGTATCGCATTCCGGTATTCTGCCTGCTTCATGACGCGCGTCGCGAGCATCAGAACCAAGGCTCCGAGCGCTGCTTCGACCGGATACAGCAGGAGGGCCTGCTCCGGGATCAGCATCGCGAGAAGCGTCAGCGCACCGGCCGGCGGCAGGAACCTCCCGGTCCGGATCATGATCCGGGCGGCAATAAGCGTCGCGAGCGCGGCCGATACCATCAGCGGGAGACCGAGCTGCACAGTGAAAAGCAGGCGGCATCCGGCGCCGATCAGCGCGCACGATGCGATCAGCACGACTTTTCGTACGCTGTCCGAAGCGGGTTCTGTCCGCTCCGACTCCGTCCATTCCGTAAACGCGACGAGAAGCGGCGGGGCGACGACAAAAAGAAGATCATTTTGAAGTGCCGGCACGAGCAGCAGCGCGAACACGGCAGTCCGGAAAAGGAACCTCTCTGCAGCCCGGATGTCCGGGAGCGGTTTCTTCCGGAACGGTTCCTCCCGGCGGATGCCGCGTCTTACGAAAAGCGCATGGAACAGGATGACGAGGAGCGTCATCCCGGACGCCGACAGGACGTAAAGCCACGACTGTGTGCCGATCAGGACCGGCAGGACGACGGCCGAGATCATCGGCGCGAGCGAGGTGCCGGAAAAAAGGAACACGATCTGCGCCAGCACGAACGCGAGGATCAGTTTCAGGCCGAGCGGGCCCGGCATGAGGCAGCTGATCGCAAAGCCGGCCGCCGCACATCCGGTGATCAGGACGAACATCCTGAGGGAATCGACCTGCCACTTTCGCTTCGGGGCGCAGAGATACCCGATCGCGAGCGCCGCGATCTCCGGGAAAAGGATCTCCCGGTCGCCGAGGCCCTCGGCGAGACCGGTCATCAGCGCGACGATCAGAAGCGTCCCGAGGACCGGCAGAAGATATGTTGTACGAGATTCGTTCTTCATTTCTTACCCATGGTACTGCTGAAACAGCCAACAGCATTCAGTATAACACCGGGCAGGGGAAAAACTCAACTGAGTCAATCTTCCGAAAAATGAGAGCGAACGTCAGGATCTCAGGATCCTCGGCCTCAGGATAGCGAACCCGTAAAACATCACAGTCCCCTGAATGAGCAGACCGATCACGAGTCCGGCGATATTTGCCGTGACGCTGACGGATGCATGGGAATTCAGATACCAGACCGTGTAGATCCCGAACGGGATGTTGCCAAAGAGGCTTACGACAAATCCCGGGTTATATCCACGGTCTTTTATCGCCATCCCCACATGGCCGGCCGCGTTGATGATGGAAAAATACGCGGTCCACATCCCGACGCCGATCCCGATGAACTGTGCGAGTATCGCCGTGACGGGATACGCGATGAACACCACCGGGACATTGATCCAGAACGCGACGGCTTTGCACAGCGGCTCCTGATCATTTTTCGAGTTCAGCATATGGATATTAAAATATTCTTTGAAGCCTCCCGGGAAGATGTATTCTTCAAACTGATGGAGCAGATATATGCACATCTGCGCCCAGATCAGAAACAAAGCGTAATCTGTTTTCATGACGAACAGGATCAGCAGTGTCATGATATAGATGGCAGTGAATATCGTAGCTTTCGGCCAGTTTTCATATAGCCATTTCATTTTGCGTCCTCCTTGATGTTTCTATTTTTCGATCATCGGGACAAGCAGCCGGCTCGGATATTCTTTCGTTGAACAGACCCTGCAGCGTCCTTTTTTGTTGAACGGGAACCAGAACGGCTGGTGGATGATCTTCCCGCTGATGGGGCTGCGGCCCTGGATCGTAAGTTTCAGGTGATCGCCTTTCCTGTAGTAGGTCGACTGGTTCTCCATCGCGATCTCCAGCCTGACGATCTCGCCGGGTTTCACGTATTCCGGTTCGTCAAAGTCATACTCCGGGAGATATTCTGAGCTGAGCTCCTCGTTCACTTTTCTCAGTGCGACACGGATCGCGCCTTTTGAGACGATATCATTCGCAAAGCCATAGGCGCCCTCGAAGTCGACTTCTCTGCCGTTATGGAACTTCTGCTGCCCCGCGAAAAGATACGCGTCGCTGCAGTTTTCCAGTTCCACGAACAGCGTCAGCTTCATCGGTCCGACGATCTCCGTGTCGTTTTCGAACTCATAGTCGAACGGCAGGCTGCCTTTTTTCAAATCGAACGACGCGTCGGAATCCGCCGGGGCTTCTTCCTGCAGGGCCTTATCTCTGACATTCAGGTTGAGCTCCTTCCATGTGACATTTCCCGGCGGGTACTGGTCCTCATATCGGACTTCCTTCACGCGGTCTCCGAATTCTCTGACCTCCAGCCGGACCCTCGGCACTTCATAGATACTGCTGTCGCTTTCTTTCAGGAAGCAGTTGAAGAACTTGAGCATCATGGCGTTCGCTTCGGAGGAATAGTAGGTCGTCCATTCGCCGTCTCTGTGAGTGTACAGCCATTTATCTTTTGACGCCGCCGACTCGAATACTTTGGCGCTCCCTCTGGCGTGCAGCATCTGCGTCGCGAAGTTCAGGCATGTCAGCACCGGGAGATCGATCTCCTGGAAATCCACCTGAAAGCGTTTCCAGAATTCATCTCTCAGTGGATGTTCCCGCTGAAGCTGCTCTAAGGAAACGCCGTATCCGATCCGGCTGACTCTGCCGAACACGAAATTCGCGAAGCCGATCTCAGGGATGCCTCCGTAGAACAGGAGATTTTTGTACAGGTCCGCCGCGCCCTCCCACGGGCAGATCGCCTTCAGATGTTCGGGGTGCCTCGCTGCGGTCCGGTACTGATTCATCGCGAGATAAGAAACGCCCAGCATGCCGACATTTCCATTGGACCATGTTCTCGTGCCGGCCCACCGGATGCACTCGCAGATATCATCGATCTCCTCGTCTCCCCAGTACATCTGCGGATGGTCGCCTTTTGGAGAAATGCCGAATCCTTTTTTATCGATGTTGACAAAAGCGTAATCATTCGGAACCCAGAAATTGGGATCCGGCGCTTCGAAACTCGTCTCATCGGAGATCCGGATCTGCCCGGGCTGTCTCGCGAATCGGAACGGGAACAGCATATTGCCGTCTTTCCAGAGCAGATCTTTTCCGCCGGGATGAAGCGAAAGGATCACCGGGAATTTTCCTCCTCTGTTCGGGCGGTACACATTGGCGCTCAGATAGCTGCCATCGGGGAGGGAAATGTGGACATCCCGCTCGATGATCATATTGTCACTGCAGTGGATGACCTGAATGTTCCTCGGCCTGCGAAAGCGCTGCACTCTTTCTGCAAGCTGCTTAATATGATACTTTTTTTCTACGTACATACTCCTCGCCTCCGGTTCCTTCCGTTTGTAATCGTGCGACACTTGTTGTATGATTAAAATACAATGCAGCAGGGAGATCATCAAGAAACAGATTTTCCGATGTGTTGCACGGTAGGGGGGATTCCAATGAAGAAACAGCCGGAAATCACAGATCAGACGCGCAGGAATTTTGTCGACGCGTTCCTCTCGCTGAACGCGAAGAAACCGATCGAAAAGATCACGATCCGGGAAATCACAGCGATAACGGGGAACAACCGGAGTACGTTTTATCGATACTTCCCCGATGTGTACGGGATCCTGGAATACATCGAATCAGAGATCATCGAAGATGTCGGGACGATCATTCGAGGGAAATCCGACGGGACCAAGGTCGACAAGACGATCGTGGATGTGTTTATCAAGCTGTATTCCAGAAAAGAAGATAAATTGAGGATCCTTCTGGCTCCGGGGAACCGGTATCATTTTTTCGACGCGCTGAAATCAAAGCTCATACCGGTATTTTCCGAAGCGTTCCATATTGAAAAGCCGGATGCCAGGACAGATTATACTTTTGAACTCTTTTTCAGCGGAATGCTTTCGATGATCGGGCGGTGGATCCAGCATCAGGATGAGATCGAACTGAGTGAGCTGACAAAAATCACGGAGAGCTTTCTTTCCGACTGGCTGCTGAAAGAGCTCGCGGCGAATAAATAAGGAGATATCAAAAAACCCGCACGCTCCACACGTGCGGGTGCCTTCATGAACAATCGATCATTTCATCTCGCTGACCTGGCTCATCTTGGCAGCGACCGGGTTCTGAATGCTCTGGGCGCCGTCGACCGTGATATTCTGGCCCGTAACATACGACGCCATATCGGACGCGAGATACAGCACCGCCATCGCAAGGTCATCCGGGCTTCCGACGCGCCCCATCGGCATGTTCCTCATCAGCATCTGCGGGAGGCCGTCCATGCCCTGCGTCTTGAGATTTTTTGCAAACGCCAGGCCTTCATTCCCGCTGCTCTTTGTGAACGCCTTCATTTTCTCTGCATTTCCCGCGAACGCTTCCATCCGGTCTTTCGTCATCGTCGCCCCCGGAGTCACCGCGTTCACCGTGATCTTATGCTTCGCGAGTTCCTGCGCCATCGTCTGCGTTACATACCACACCGCCTGCTTCGCCGCGCCGTAAGCGATCAGCGGACCGGTCGGACGGAGTGCGGCGGTCGACAGGAAATTGATGATCCTTCCGCCGTTTCCCTGATCGATCATCCGCTCTGCCGCCAGCTTCGACAGGAAAAACGTCCCTTTCACATCGGTCCGGAAGCAGTCGTCCCAGATCTTTTCCGTCATATGTGCGGTGTCGCAGAACGGGAAGGAAGCGGCGTTGTTCACCAGGATGTCGATGCTGCCGTATTTTTTCACGGTGAATTCGACGGCTTTCCGGCAGTCTTCGACATTGGAAACATCCGACTGACAAAGGGTGACTTCGCTGCTCTTTGCCCGTTCCTCCTGCTCCACTTTCCGGAGCGCTTCGAGATTCCTGCCGGTGAAGACGACGCTGGCGCCGGCTTCCGCGAATCGTTTCACGGTCTGCCGGCCGATGCCGCGGCTTCCGCCCGTGATGACAGCGGTTTTTCCTTTCAGCGACAGGAGCTCGTTCAGGTTTTTCTCTTCAGGGATGCCAAAATCGATCATCAGTACCTCCTTATCTGTTCGTCCCGAAAGGCGGATCCGATCCCTGTCCATCACAGGGGGTCCGCTTCGTGGCGTGCAAAAAATTGCCGGTTCTATGTTAAAATACATTATAGGAATTTCAGCACAGAAAAAATGGACAATGACCGGCGGAGTGTCCAGCATCGGCCGTTTCCACCGCAGCATTGAGCAGGATAGCAGAATGAAACGAAATCAGACGGAACCGGGAAAGACAAAATCAGAACGCACCCGCCGGGCGATCAAATCCGCGTTCTTTGAACTGTATCAGACGACCGACATCACGCGGATCAGTGTCCGTGACGTTTCCGAGCGGGCAGGGTGCGGCCGCAGCACGTTTTATCTTCACTTTCATGATGTTTACGAAGTTCTGGATGAACTGGAGAAAGAGCAGCTTGCCTGGGTCCGCCGTACACTGACGGACAGCGGTGCGCTCGCTGACCCGCATCAGACGGTTCTGCCCGATCTTCTCATCCGTCTCTATGAGGAAAAAGGCGAAGTCCTTTACTGTTTCGTGAACCGTGATCCTAAGTTTCGTCAAAAGGTGAAAGAGCTGCTGACGGAGAGCGGTTCTCTGCTGTTTCCTTTTGTCCCGGACTGGAAGCGGGACGCCGCGAAGGAGATCGGCTTCGCCGCGGTGATCGCCGGTCTGAACTTCTGGTATGAAAACCGGGACCGGATCACACCGGAGGAATTTGTCCCGTTCCTGCGGGAGCGGCTTTACTATGGGATTCCGGAGTGCGGCGGCAGGTGATCCGCGGCTCAGAAATAACGGGAGGAAACGCTGCAGTCCGTCGTCCGTGAGATCCGATAAAAAAATTCCGCCGGAAATATCTCCGGCGGAAATCTTTTTTTTGAATTTGAGATGACGCGTCCGTCCGGATCGTCAGATCGAGCGGATGCGTTCCACCGCGGCTTTCGTATCCTCGCGGGTGCCGAACGCGGTCAGGCGGATGTAGCCCTCGCCGCTCGGCCCGAAGCCGGAGCCCGGCGTCGTGACGACGCTCGCTTTTTCCAGCAGATAGTCGAAGAACTTCCAGGAGTCCATCCCGTCCGGCGTTTTCGTCCAGATGTACGGCGCGTTCTTCCCGCCGAAGACTTCAAAGCCGGCATCGGCAAGACCGCTGCGGATGATCGCCGCGTTTTCCATGTAATGCGCGACCTGCGCCTTGATCTGGGTCTGGCATTCCTCCGTGTAGACGGCTTCGCCGGCGCGCTGGACGATGTAAGGCGCTCCGTTGAACTTGGTGCCGTGGCGGCGCGCCCAGAGGCTGTGGAGCTGGATATCTCCGCACTTCAGATCCTTCGGGACGATCGTCGCGCCGAGGCGGACGCCGGTGAAGCCGGCGTTCTTGGAAAAGCTGCGGATCTCGATCGCGCAGGTCCGGGCACCGTCACATTCATAGATGGAATGCGGGACGTCCGGCTCGGTGATATAGGATTCATACGCCGCGTCGTACAGGATGACGCAGCCGTTCTTGTTCGCATAGTCGACCCACTCCTGAAGCTGATCTTTTTTCAGCGCGGAGCCGGTCGGATTGTTCGGCGAGCAGAGATAGATCATGCCGGGGATCTCCTTCGGGAGTTCCGGCGCGAAGCCGTTCTCCTCGAGGCACGGCATGTAGATGACATCGCTCCAGGTCCCGGTCGCCTCATCGTAGGTCCCGGTGCGTCCGGCCATGACGTTCGAGTCGACGTAGACCGGGTAGACCGGGTCGCAGACCGCGATCTTCGTGTCTTCGCTGAAGATCTCCTGGATGTTCGCCGAGTCACTTTTAGCCCCGTCCGAAATGAAGATCTCATCCGGCCGGATGTCGATCCCCTTCGAGCGGTAGTCGCCGTCCGCCATGGCAGTGCGGAGGAACTCGTAGCCGAGGTCCGGCGCGTAGCCGCGGAACGTTTTCGCGTCGGCCATCTCGTCGACGGCTTTGTGCATCGCGGAGATGATGGCCGGGGCAAGCGGCTGGGTCACGTCGCCGATCCCCAGACTGATGACATTTTTGTCCGGGTTCGCTTCTTTATACGCGGCGACCTTCTTCGCGATCGTCGAGAAAAGATAGCTTCCCGGGAGTTTCAGATAGTTTTCGTTGAGTTTATACATTCCTGCTCCTTTGCGGTTTGAAAGCGGTAAACGATTCATCTTTATGCCATATATTTTAAGACGAAACCGGCAGGTTTGTAAATAGCGGGGAGGTGATTTTCCTCCCCGCACGGATCAGGATGCTCCGGCGTGCCGGAACGCCCTGCCTGCTTACCGTTCGCTGAACAACAGGTCTTCATACGTCGGGAACGGCCAGTATTTTTTGTCCGTCAGGAGCTCGAGTTCGTCGGCGATCTCCCGCGCGTCGTTCATGTCCGGGATGATCGTGTCATGGCAGTAATGCATCGCCTGATCCGGATCGTCCGGGATCGCTGCCAGATCCTGCTCCAGCCGGCCGGTGAGATCCATCAGCGTGTCGGTCTTTTCGGTGAGCTTCTGGACCGATTCCTTGTCATAGCGGGAATCCACGCCGAGGGAGCTCTTGACGGAAGCGCGTTCGGCGAGGTCGCCGGCATACGCGGAGACGGCAGGAAGGATGTCTTTGTTCAGCATGTTCACCATGGTCTGGCCTTCGATGTTGATCACCGCGCTGTAGTTTTCGATGTGGATGTTCTTCCGGGCTTCCATTTCTTCTTTGATATAGATGCCCTGGCTGATCAGGAGCTCTTCGTTCTTCGGATCGGTGAACGCGTCGATCGCATCGACCGATGAGGCGTCGTTGACGAGGCCGCGGCGCTCCGCTTCCTTGATCCAGGCGTCATCGTAACCGTTGCCGTCAAACAGGATCCTCTGATGGGCGGTCAGCTCTCGGCGGATCAGCTCCCGGAGATCGCCGTAGAAGTCGTTCGACTGTTCCAGTTCGTCCGCGAATTTTCCGAGTTCCTCCGCCATCATCGCGTTCAGGACGATGTTCGGACCGGCGATCGACTGGGACGAACCCAGCATACGGAATTCGAATTTGTTCCCGGTGAACGCCATCGGAGACGTCCGGTTCCGGTCCGTGTTGTCCTTCGGGATCGACGGCAGCACGTCGACGCCGATCTCGAGGCGTTTTTTCCCGACGTCCGTGTATTCCGTTCCTTTGATGATCGAGTCGACGACGCTGCTCAGTTCTTCGCCGAGGAAGATCGAGATCACGGCCGGAGGCGCTTCCTGTGCGCCCAGACGATGATCGTTCCCCGGTGTCGCGACGGTCGAACGGAGGAATTCCTGGTACGTGTCGACGCCTTTGATGAACGCGGTGAGGAACAAAAGGAACTGTGCGTTTTTGCTCGGAGTCGATCCCGGCTTGAACAGGTTCTCACCGGTATCGGTGCTGAGCGACCAGTTGTTGTGCTTGCCGGATCCGTTGACGTAGCGGAACGGCTTTTCGTGGATCAGGCAGGCGAATCCGTGCCGGTCCGCGACCTTTTTCATCAGCTCCATCACGAGCTGGTTGTGGTCGTTCGCCGTGTTGGCGTCGCTGTAGATCGGAGCGATCTCATGCTGCGACGGCGCGACTTCGTTGTGCTTCGTCTTCGCGAGGACGCCGACCTTCCACAGCTCTTCGTCGAGCTCCTGCATGAACGCGGCGACCCGCGGCTTGATCATGCCGAAGTAGTGATCCTCCATCTCCTGACCGCGCGGCGGCTTTGCGCCGAACAGCGTCCGTCCGGTCATCCGGAGGTCGACTCTCTGGTTGTACAGCTTCTTGTCGATCAGGAAGTATTCCTGCTCCGGTCCGACCTGCGCGGTGACTTTCTGCGTTTCCGTGTCGCCGAACAGCCGAAGGATGCGGACGGCTTCCCGGCTGACCGCTTCCATCGACTTCAGGAGCGGGGACTTTTTGTCCAGCGCGTACCCGGAGTAGGAAAGGAAGATCGTCGGGATGTACAGGGATCCTTCTTTGACAAAAGCGAACGAGTTCGGGTCCCACGCGGTGTAGCCCCGTGCTTCGAACGTGCTCCGGAGACCGCCGGACGGGAACGAGGACGCGTCCGGTTCGCCCTTGATCAGTTCTTTTCCGGAGAATTCCATCATGACCTTGCCTTCGCCGGTCGGGGAGATGAAGCTGTCGTGCTTCTCCGCGGTCGCGCCGGTCATCGGCTGGAACCAGTGGGTGAAGTGGGTCGCGCCGAGGCTGACTGCCCACTGTTTCATCGCTTCCGCGATCTCATTCGCGGTCGCGATATCGAGCGGCTCTCCTGTGGTGACGCAGTGCTTCCAGGTGTTATAGGAAGCCGGAGACAGCTGGGCTTTCATCGTACTTTCGTTAAAGGCCATGGACCCGAAGAGTTCCGGCATTTTCACTTCTGTTTCTGTAGTTTTCATCTCAACCTCCCAATTCTTTTTCTTTGATGGAAAAAAGTGTCCTTATGTTGCTCTGTACCGCTTACATCCCGCTCGCTCCGTAGTTGGACAGGACCCTTGCGGACGGATCGTTGACGTCGCAGCCTTCCCAGGATCTGTTCGGCATCCAGAAGTCGCGGATCATCCGCGCTTCCCCCGGATAATACCGTTCGAAGAGATCCCGGTACAGCAGGCTCTCCTTGCTGAACGGCATGCAGTAGTAGCGGTATTTCCGGCGGCCTTCTTCGAATTCTTCATCGCTGTAATATTCCTCGGCGTATTCCTTCAGGTCGTCGACCATGGAGTGCCCGACGGCGTCGGAGAATGCCGCTTTCTGCCGCCAGAGGATCTCGTCCGGCAGGATATGGTCGTCTTCGAACGCGTGACGGAGCAGGTATTTCCCCATGTTGTAATGGTTCATCTTCATCTCCGGATCGATGCTCATCACGTATTTCACGAAGTCGGTGTCGCCGAACGGGACGCGGCCTTCGATGGAGTTGACGGAGATGCAGCGGTCAGCCCGGAGCACGTCATACATGTGGATCTCGTCGATCCGTTTCTGCGCTTCTTTCTGGAACGCGTCGGCGTCCGGCGCGAAGTCGGTGTATTTATATCCGAACAGCTCATCGGAGATCTCACCGGTCATCAGGACGCGGATGTCCGTTGTCTCATGGATCTTTTTGCAGCAGAGATACATGCCGATGCTCGCGCGGATCGTCGTGATGTCCCAGGTCCCGAGAAGCCGGATGACTTCCGGAAGCGCGTCGAGCACGTCGTCCCGGGTCATGTGGAACGCGGTGTGCTCCGCGCCGATGAAGTCCGCCGCCTGCTCGGCGTATTTCAGATCGATCGGGTCGGTATCCATGCCGATCGCGAACGTGCGGATCTGCCGCCCGAGAAGCTTTGCGCTGATCGCGCAGACGAGGCTGGAATCGAGACCTCCCGAGAGGAGGAAGCCGAGCGGTGCGTCTGCATCGAGCCGGGCTTCGACAGAGTCGATCAGCTTCCGGCGGATCGTCCGGCAGACGGTATCCAGATCGTCCTTCACATATCCGTCCGTCTCCGAGATCCTCATGTAGCGGTGGATCTCGCCGTCGACGGCGTAGCATCCCGGCGGGAACGGCCGGATGTCGCGGCAGAGCCCGACGAGATCCTTCGGCTCGCTCGCATACGCCAGCTCGCCTTTGTCGTCGGTCCCGTAATAGAGCGGGCGGATCCCGATCGGATCGCGGGCGGCGATGAGAGAACCCCGTTTCGAATCATAGAGGATCAGCGCGAATTCCGAACCGAGCATGGAGAACATCTTGACCCCGTATTCGTGATAGAGGGGGAGGATCACCTCGCAGTCGCTCGTGCTGTGGAACTCATATTTTCCGCTGAGCTGATCCTTCAGCTTCCGGAATCCGTAGATCTCGCCGTTGCAGACGACGTAGTCGCCGTCCAGTTCGAACGGCTGCATCCCGTCGCAGGACAGGTCCATGATGGAAAGGCGCTGGAATCCCAGCCATGCCGGTCCGACTTCGACCAGTTTCATTTTGTCCGGGCCTCTTGATTCTGTCTTCATGAAGTATGGAAGAAGCTCCTCCTTCGTATAGCCTCTTCCTGAAATAGCAAATACTGTACACATAAAAAGCACCTCCGGATTTTCTGCAGCTAATTCTTCCTTTCTTTAAGACGAATAGCTGCGATCCGCGGTGCCACCTAAATTATCGTAATACGATCTCTCCGGGCTCTGACAAGCCTTGTGTGATATGACGGTCACAACCCGTCGCCCTTACTCCCGCGGAGGAATCATCGCTTCCGCGGTTTCTGTTTGAAGCTCTCCGGGTGTTCTTCGCATGGATTCTTCGCGCCGGGTTCTCATTATCTCCGGCTCACTGTGGCTGAACGTCCATGGTACTTTTCCCGGGTCAATGCCTTTCTGCGCCGGCTTTTCCAGTCAATGCCGTCTGAAAAGTCGGTTAAATTATATGATGACTATAATCCGGACGGTTCCTTTTGTCAACACAAATTTCGTATAATTGGCTATATTTTTGTCGTATTAAAACAAAATAATCTAAAATTTATTGTAAAAGTATTAAAGATTTTCCGTTTTTCTTGCATGTCAGCCATAAGCGGCGTATATTTTTCTAGTAAAGAGACTGGAAACGAATCCCTGCGAAAACCGGAAGACGAGAGCGGGCTCTGAAGAGGAGTGCAGGCTCTCAAGGGAGGCATAATTTGGATAAGGTAGGAATCATTTTTGGCGGGAAATCCGCCGAGTACGAGATTTCTCTGATGTCGGCCGCGGCGGTGCTGCGTGCGATCGATCAGGAGAAACATCAGATCACGACGATCGGTATCACAAAAGATGGGAAGTGGTTCGTCACGGAACCGGATCCGGAGAAGATCGAACACGATGAATGGCGGGAGGGAGCACGGCCGATCGGATATGAAGAGCTCTCGTCTACGATCGACTTCGCGCTGATCATCATGCACGGGAATTATGGAGAAGACGGCAGAATCCAGGGCGTGTTTGAGTTCCTGGACATCCCGTATTCCGGAAGCGGGGTGCTCGGGACGTCGATCACGATGGACAAGATCGAGTCGAAAATGGCGCTTGAAGCGAACCGGATCCCGACGCCGAAATACGCCTGGATCAATGTGGATGAATACGACGAGAAGAAAGAACGGTTCATGGATACCTGCGAGCACGATCTCGGTTATCCGATGTTCGTCAAGCCGTCGAACACCGGCTCGAGCATCGGGATCTGCAAGGTCCGGACGCGGCAGGAACTGGAGCAGGGTCTTCAGGAGGCGATGCAGTATGACCGCCGGATCATCGTGGAACAGGGGATCGACGCGCGGGAGCTGGAGACCGGGGTGATCGGAAACGGCGAACCTCTGGCAGCGACGGTGGGCGAGATCAAGCCGGCGAAGGATTTTTACGATTATGAGGCGAAATACTCCGACGATGCGGGGACCGTCATCGACGTCCCGGCGGATATCAGCAAAGAGATCCGGGATACGATCCGGAAACTCGCGGTCGACGCCTATCTCACGCTCGACTGTACCGGTTTTGCCCGGGTCGACTTTCTGATGGACAATAAGTCGGGGAAAATTTTTGTCAACGAGATCAACTCCATCCCGGGGATGACGAAATACAGCATGTTTCCGATGCTCTGGAGCGAATGCGGCTACAGCTTCCGGGACATCCTCGAGAAGATCATCCGGTACGGCTACGAAAGGAAAGAAAGCGCTCATTAAGATAGAAAACAGGGGGAAATATGTACGATCTGGTATCGAGACTTATCATCTACCGAAACATCGGGGAGGACAGCATCCTGTATCGCCTCGCGGACATCTGCCACCGTTTTGAGGAAGGCAGCACCGCGGAGAAGGAGATGGCGTCCGAGATCCTGGAGCAGATCCACCGGCTTCTTGATATCTCAACGAAGTACGGATTCAACAAAAATCTCTGGCATAACTATCTGGCGTATCTGATCGCGACGACGGAAACGCCGTTCACGCTCGTGTCCGAGAAGGTCGGCGCGAACGACGGGAGCGTCAATCAGTTTGCGGAGAATGACCTGATGATCTTCAAGCAGCTTTTTGACTATGACTTCACGCCGCTGGAGCAGGCGCTCGGCCTCAACTGCTTCTCGGTGATCAGCAACTACCGGGCAGTGGTGAAAAAAGAGCAGATCTTCAACAAAAGCGTGAGTGAAAAAGTGCAGGAGCTGAGTGATGCGATCGAACAGGCGGAGACCGGACCGGAACTCTACCATGTGGTCACGGAATTCTACCGCCGGTACGGCGTAGGGAAGCTCGGGCTGAACAAGGCGTTCCGCGTGTCGGACGATCCGGAGACGGAGCTCCTGATCCCGATCACGAACACAAGTGACGTCGTTTTGGACGATCTGGTCGGCTACGAGATCCAGAAACAGCAGCTAGTCGCGAACACGGAGGCGTTCATCCGCGGGCGGGAGGCGAACAATGTCCTGCTGTACGGCGATGCCGGGACCGGAAAGTCCACGAGCATCAAAGCGATCCTGAATCAGTACTACGGAGACGGGCTCCGTATGATCGAGATCTACAAGCACCAGTTCAAGAACCTCGCGAAGATCGTTTCCGAAGTAAAAAACCGGAACTACCGCTTTATCATTTTTATGGACGATCTCTCGTTCGAGGAGTTCGAGACCGATTATAAATATCTGAAGGCCGTCATCGAAGGCGGGATCGAGCCGAAGCCGGAGAACGTTCTGATCTATGCGACGTCGAACCGACGCCACCTGATCCACGAGAGCTGGAGTGACAAAAATGACACCTCAGATGACGATCTGCACCGGAGCGATACCGTGCAGGAAAAGCTGTCTCTCGCGGACCGTTTCGGCCTGACGATCGGGTACTTCGCGCCGACGCCGAAGGAATATATCCATATCGTCCGGGAGCTCGCGCAGCGGTATCCGGAGATCGACATCGACCCGAAAGAGCTTGAAGTCCAGGCGCACGCGTGGGAGCTCCGCCACGGCGGATTTTCGGGCCGGACCGCGCAACAGTTTATCACGTATCTCGCAGGGACCGTATACGCTAAGTAGCGCCGTGCGCCCGGGTCCCGTACAAAGCGTTATCAGGAGAATGCAAGATGAAGAAAACAAATCAGGAAGAGCCGGAACGGGAACACCGTCATATTTCACAGGCGATGACCTTTATCCTGATTTTCGGTGTCGTCAGTCTGTTCTCGGATATGACGCACGAAGGTGCGTCCAGCATCCGGGGCGTCTATCTGTCACTCCTCGGTGCGTCCGCGGGAACGATCGGGTTCATCTCCGGACTGGGAGAACTGGTCGGCTATTCGATGCGCTATGTCTTCGGGAAGCTCACCGACCGGACAAAAAAATACTGGCCGATGGTGATCTTCGGCTATGTCCTGGACGTCCTCGCCGTGCCGGCGCTTGCGCTCGTGGGAAGACACGGTTGGATCGCTGCCTGCCTTCTTCTCGTGATCCAGAAGATGGGGAAAGCGATCAAAAAACCGGCGAAGGACACCGTCATGTCGTTTGCCGCTTCACAGGAAGGGGTCGGGAAGAGTTTCGGGATCCAGGAGATGCTGGATCAGATCGGTGCGTTCGCCGGTCCGGTCCTCCTGTATCTCGTCATGCTGATGAAGACGCACGGGACGACGTTCGAGATCTACCGCACCTGCTTCGCAGTGCTCGCGATCCCGGGCGCGCTCACGCTGATCTTACTGATCGTGACGAGGATGAAATTCCCGAATCCGGAGAAATTCGAGCCGGAACCGAAGGTCTATATCCCGTTCCGCATGCAGAGCCGTTTCGTGTTTTACATCACCGGGATCAGTCTGTTCGCGTTCGGGTTCATCGATTATTCCATCATCATCATGCACGTTTCCAGGACATACACGGCCGCTTCCGCAAGCCTCGCGGAAACGTCATCTATCGTCACGACGGGCACGATCCCGCTGCTGTATGCCGGTGCCATGCTGATCGATGCCGTCGCTGCGCTGATCTTCGGAAATCTCTATGATAAAAAAGGCGTGAAGATCCTCGCGCTGGCGTCCGTCATTACCGCACCGTTCCCGATCCTGGTGTTCGGGATGCATTCGGTGCCGCTGCTCCTCCTCGGGATCGCTCTCTGGGGCGTGGGGATGGGCGCGCAGGAATCGATCATGAAGGCGGCGGTCACGACGATGGTGCCGAAATCCTCCCGGGCGACCGGGTACGGTATCTTCGAGTGTTCGTTCGGCATCTTCTGGTTCCTCGGAAGCTGGCTGCTCGGCGTCCTCTATGATGTGAGCATCCCGGCGATGATTACCATATCCGTGATCGTACAGCTCGCCGCGATCCCGTTCTACTTTTTCTCGGCGAAAGCGGGAAAGGATGATGTGAAATGACAGGGATCCTAAAGATTCTCGCAGGCCCGGTCGTCGGGGCGGTCATCGGATTCTTCACGAATTACATCGCGGTCAAAATGCTGTTCCGGCCACACAAGGCATATTATCTGTTCGGGCACCGTCTGCCGTTCACGCCGGGCGCGATCCCGAAAAACCAGCCCCGGCTGGCGCATGCTGTCGGCACCGTCGTCGCGGAGAACCTCATGTCCGAGGAAGACTTCCGTGCGAAGCTCCTGTCGCCGGAGAGCGAGGAGAAGGCGGTCTCTTCGCTGATGGAAAAGGCAGAGGATGAGATCGGACAGAACGTGTCCGGGCTCGCCGGCTCCCAGGAGAGCTATGACGCTCTGAAGGATGCCGTCGTCGATCTGATCACGGCGGAGGTGATGGAGACGATCCGCGGGATGGATGTCAGCGAAACTCTGGAACGGGAGGCGACCGAGGCGATTCACCGGAAGAAATCCGTTTCCATGATCGGTTTCCTTTTGACCGACGAAATGATCCAGTCGATCACCCGCCCGCTCAGCCATGAGGTGGATCGTTTCATCGACGAAGACGCGGAAGGGTATGTCCACAGCGCCGTGAGCGACCGGCTGGACCAGCTGGAACAGGAATCACTCCTGTCGCTGCTCGAATCGCAGGGCGTCTCCGAAGAGTTGCTCCGGAATTTCATCCGCGTGGGCTACCGGAGGGGGACGTCGTCACTGATCCGCAGGATCCTGAAGAACCTCGACGTTGCGGGGATGATCGAGGACAAGATCAACGGGATGGATGTCGCCGAGCTGGAGCGGCTTGTTCTGACCGTGATGAAAAAAGAACTGAGTACGATCGTGAACCTCGGCCTTCTGATCGGATTCCTCATCGGGTGCATCAATATTTTTGTTTGAAAAGTTCTGCCGGGACCGGCGGAGCTTTTTTTGTGTGATAATAAAAACAGAAATTATTTTCTGTCAAAAAAACAGAGGGTATTTTTTGTCAGTACCTTGCAGAAATTTCGGAAAAAAGGCTATAATGAATAAGTCGAGTCTCGCATGGCAAATCAAGATTTTCCGGTCGCCTGTCCGGCTGGGCGCCCGGTGAGAGACTATACGTCAAAAGCCGGAGTTGGGAGTGTTATGATGAAGAAACGTATCATTACGATCGCGAGGCAGTTCGGAAGCGGAGGCCACACGATCGGTCAGGAGACGGCCCGCCGGCTTGACGTGCCGTTTTACGACCGGAATCTGATTTCAAAAATCGCGGATGAGTCCGGTTATGATCAGGACTTCATTCAAAGTATGGACGAAGCGGAAACGATGGCGAAGAGCCGTTTAGCGCAGTTCCTGATGGGTCGTGACCTGAAAGGGAATTCGATCTCGGACTATGTGTTCGAGGCCCAGAAGCGAGTCATCCAGAACATCGCCGAGGAAGGCCCTTGTGTAATCGTCGGGCGCTGCTCTGACCAGATCCTGCATGACCGTGAGGATGTTCTGACGGTGTTCATTTACGCGGATCTGGAAAAGCGGGAAGAGCGGATCCTGCGCCGTTACGGCGCGACGGATGTCCCGGTCGAAAAACGTATTGAAGAAAAGGATGGTCGGCGCGCGGCGCATTATCGCTTTTATACCGGTCACGAGTGGGGAGCGACGGAGAATTATGATCTTTGCCTGAACAGCAGCGGACTCTCAGTGGAACTATGTGTCGATCTTCTCACCGCGATCTTTAACGGCACGGTACCGACAATAGGAAAGGGGATTTAGAGAAAAAAAGAAGTAGGGTTAGAATTATGGGTGGTAATATCAGTCTTATTTACTGCATCCCGTTTGTAGGGATGCTTCTCAGTATTGCACTGTTTCCGGTGCTGAAGCCGGAATGGTGGGAGAAACACGAACTTCTCGTTTCGCTTCTCTGGAGTTTACTTTTTATTGTAATGTTCACGATCGGATTCGGGTTCAAGAGAACCGGAACGGAAGTCGCAGATTCACTTCTGGAAGATTATGTTCCGTTCATCGTGCTCCTGTTCGGGCTTTTCTGCATCACGGGGAATATCACGATGGACAGCAACCTTGACGGTTCCCCGCGAGTCAATCTGCTGATGCTTCTCGTCGGAACGATTCTCGCGAGCTGGATCGGGACGACCGGAGCGAGTATGCTTATGATCCGTCCGATGATCCGTTCAAACCAGTGGAGGAAACGCAAAAAGCATACGTTTATCTTTTTTATCTTCCTCGTTTCCAACATGGGAGGCGTTCTGACGCCGGTCGGCGATCCGCCGCTTCTGATGGGATTTATGCGGAACGTTCCGTTTTTCTGGAGCATGCATCTCCTGCCGGTCCTGCTGCTCAATGCGGTGATCCTGCTCACGATCTATTATTTCCTTGATGTCCGGGCGTTTTCCACAGATGTTGCGGAAGGTCTCCATCCTGGAAATATCGGAGTCAAGTCGATCCGGGTCCGCGGTCTTCACAACGTGATCTTTCTGCTGATGGTCGTCTTTGCCGTCATCCTCAGAGGATATCTTTCATCCAGCCCGACATTCGAAAAGAACTATGGCATCGGCGTGATCAGTATGACGGGGACCACGTACGTCGAGCTTGCGATCATCCTGGTCGCCTGCGTCCTCTCGTTTATGACGACGAAAAAAGAGATCCGCGAAATGAACGCGTTTTCCTGGGCGCCGATCAAGGAAGTTGCTATTTTGTTCTTCGGCATCTTTATCACGATGATCCCGGCGCTGCTCATCCTGCACGCGAAAGGCGGCGAACTGGGACTGACCGAACCGTATCAGATGTTCTGGGCGACCGGACTGATGTCGAGTTTCCTGGATAACACGCCGACCTACATGGTCTTCCTGACGACGGCCGGTGCACTCGGTGCTAAAGCCGGCATCCACACGACAGTCGGTATCGTATCGCAGAAAATGCTGATGGCGATCTCGGCAGGCGCGGTTTTCATGGGCGCAAACACTTATATTGGTAATGCACCGAACTTCATGGTAAAATCCATAGCAGAGGAGAACAAGGTCGAAATGCCGTCCTTCTTCGGATACATGAAATGGAGCATCGGATTCCTGATCCCGGTCTTCATTCTGGATATGTTCCTGTTCCTGATGTAATATCGGCGGGCGGAAGGAATTCCTTCCGCCCGATACTATGTCCGCCGGACTGGAAGGAAGACAAGAAATGTTCTTTGACTGCATATGAGGTGATAATAGTATGGACCTGACAAAACTGGACATCGGGCAGACGGCCGTCGTGACGGAAGTCGGCGGAAGCGGCGCTCTGCGCCAGCACTTTCTCGACATGGGACTGATCCCGGGCGCGGAAGTAACGCTGGTGAAATACGCTCCACTGGGCGACCCGATGCAGCTGTTGATTCACGGTTATGAGCTGACGCTCCGTCTGGAAGAGGCAAAACAGATCGGGATCCGGCCGGTCTCGGAAAAACATGTATCCCGCTTTCAGTCGCCGGAGGCGAAGGCGGAACACCGGGTCGAACACCCGGGTCTTGGAGAAGGCGGACGGTATCACGTCAAGGCGGACGAGCATCCGCTGCCGGATGACGAGATTCTGACGTTCTCACTGGCCGGCAACCAGAACTGCGGGAAAACCACGCTGTTCAACCAGCTGACCGGATCGAACCAGCACGTAGGGAATTTCCCGGGCGTTACCGTCGACCGGAAAGTCGGGACGATCATCGGATATCCGAACACGGAAGTCACCGATCTTCCCGGGATCTACTCGCTGTCGCCGTACAGTGCGGAAGAGATCGTCACCCGGAAATATATCATCGATTCAAAGCCGAAAGGAATCATCAATATCGTAGACGCGACGAACCTAGAGCGGAATCTCTATCTCACGATGCAGCTAATGGAGCTCGATATCCCGATGGTCCTTGCGCTGAACATGATGGACGAACTGACCGGAAATGGCGGTGCGATCCGTATCAATGAAATGGAAGGCATGCTCGGCATCCCGGTCGTACCGATCTCCGCGGTCAAAAACGAAGGAACGGAAGAACTGATCGAGCACGCAGTCCATGTGGCTCATTATCAGGAGCGCCCGGGGAGGCAGGACTTCTGTGCGGCGGACGATCATGGCGGTGCGGTCCACCGGTGTCTCCACGGGATCATGCATCTGATCCAGGACCATGCGGAGGCGGCGGAGATCCCGCTCCGCTTTGCCGCGACGAAAGTCGTCGAGGGCGACCAGCGGATCCTGGATGCTCTGAAGCTGTCGGAAAACGAAAAAGAGATGGTGGAGCACATCATCGTACAGATGGAAGAGGAGCGGGGACTCGACCGTGCCGCTGCGATCGCCGACATGCGGTTCAGTTTCATCGCCCGCCTTGTCAGTGCGACTTTTGTCAAACCGCATAAAAGCAAAGAGCAGGAGCGGAGCATCGCGATCGACCGTGTCCTGACCGGGAAGTATACTGCGATCCCGGCATTTATCGTGATCATGGGGCTTGTGTTCTGGCTGACGTTCAATGTGATCGGGGCGTGGCTCCAGGATCTGCTTGCGATGGGGATCGACGCGCTCTCCGGATGGACCGATCAGGCGCTGACGGCCTGGGGCGTGGGGAAGGTCATTCACTCTCTGGTCATCGACGCGATCTTCAGCGGGGTCGGTTCGGTCCTGAGTTTCATGCCGATCATCGTCACGCTGTTTTTCTTCCTGTCGCTTCTGGAAGATACAGGATATATGGCGCGGGTCGCGTTCGTCATGGATAAACAGCTCAGGAAGCTCGGACTTTCCGGGCGCAGCATCGTGCCGATGCTGATCGGATTCGGCTGCACGGTGCCGGCAGTCATGGCGAGCCGGACGCTGCCGTCGGAGCGTGACCGGAAAATGACGATCATGCTGACGCCGTTCATGAGCTGCTCGGCGAAACTGCCGATCTACGGGCTGTTCACAGCACTGTTTTTCCCGGATCACGCGGCGCTCGTCATGATCGCACTTTATGTCACGGGCATGGCGATCGGGGTGATCGTCGCGCTGCTCACGAAGAACAGCGTGTTCAAAGGGGCCCCGGTGCCGTTCGTGATGGAGCTCCCGAATTACCGGATGCCGGGCATGAAGAATGTCGGCAGGCTGATCTGGGACAAGGCGAAAGACTTCCTGCAGCGGGCGTTCACGATCATCTTTGTCGCGACCATTGTGATCTGGTTCTTCCAGACGTTCGATCCGACACTTCATGTGGCAGAGAACTCACAGGACAGCATCCTCGCAGTCATCGCGGGCTGGATCGCGCCGATCTTCAAACCGCTCGGCTTCGGCGACTGGCGCATCTCGACGGCGCTGATCTCGGGCTTTATCGCGAAGGAAAGCGTGGTTTCGACGCTGACGGTCCTGTTTGGAGGGACAAAAGCCATCGCCGCGGCACTGACGCCGCTCACGGCACTCGGGATCCTCGTGTTCTGCCTTCTGTACACGCCGTGCGTCGCCGCGATCGCGTCGATCCGGAGGGAACTCGGTTCCAAGTGGGCGATCATTGTCGTGATCTGGCAGTGTGTGATCGCGTGGATCGCTTCGCTGATCGTGCATCTCGTCGGGCTTCTGATCCTGGCGCTGTGAGATCGGTATAACACTTTGTTCTTGTTTTCAGCGCTTTCGGAGCCTGCGTCATTCCGCCGGCTTTGGAAGCGCTCGATTTCAGGGGGGATATGATGACGGATATGGAAGAATCGCTGGATGCGATGCTGGAAAATCTGAGGGAACTGTACGGGAGCGATCCGTTCGCTCAGGCGCTGATCGAGGAGGCGGAAGAGGAGGAACTGACGGAAGAGCTGCTGGCGGAGCTCGCCGGAGAGCTTTCGATGTATTTTACGCCGGACATGAAGTGATCCGGTGAGTTCACTTCTCGCATGACTTATGCTTTCACACTTTACAGCAAGTGGGCGCCCACCCGGGCGCCCACTTCTCACGTCATTTTCCCTCACTTTTCATCATTTTTCCGACAGGCTGACCAAAATAGAAGACAAAAGAAAAAGCGCAGAATTCGTTGAAATTCTGCGCTTTCCGTGATATTATTCTGAAGTGACCCGTACAAGACTTGAACTTGTGACCTTCTGGTTGTCACCCAGACGCTCTCCCAGCTGAGCTAACGGATCAAGCTGACGAATGATAGTATAACACGAATCAATTTATTTGTATAGAAGAAATTTTGGAAATCCAGGAGGATTTTTTTTATGAAACGAGAACTGATCGCCGCCGTGACATTCGGTCTGGAAGCCGTCGTGAAGAGGGAAATCCAGGCGCTCGGCTATGAGATCCTGAAGACCGAGAACGGCAAGGTGACGTTCTCCGGTGACGAGCGGGCGATCGTCCGGAGCAATCTCTGGCTCCGCACGGCGGACCGGATCCAGCTCAAGATGGGCGAGTTCCCGGCGGAGGAATCCGAGGAGCTGTTCCAGACAGTCAAGGGCATGCCCTGGGAAGAGCTGATCCCGATCGACGGAGCCTTTCCCGTCATCGTCTCAACGGTCAAATCAAAGCTCCGGAGCGAACCGATCAACCAGAAGACCGTAAAAAAAGCGATCGTCGAACGTCTTTCGGATTTCTACGGAGTGGAGCATTTCGAGGAGACCGGGCCGGAGTACCGGGTGAAGCTGACGCTCCTGAAGGACCGTGCGACGATCACGGTCGATACGACCGGACCGGGGCTCCACAAACGGGGATACCGTCAGGAAGCGGTCGCGGCGCCGCTCAAGGAGACGATCGCGGCGGCGATGCTCGAGCTCTCCTTCTGGAAACCGGGAAGAGTGCTTCTGGACCCGTGCTGCGGCTCCGGGACGATCCCGATCGAAGCGGCGATGATCGGCCGGAACATCGCACCGGGCCTGTCTCGCGAATTCGTTTCGGAAGGCTGGGACATCATCCGCCCGGAGCTCTGGAAGGAAGAGCGGAAAAAGGCGAGAGAGCGGATGGACTTTGACGCGCCGCTCGATATCCGCGCCTGCGACATCGACCGGGCGGCGTACCGGGCGTCGCTTTCGAACGCAGAAGAAGCGGGCGTTCTGGAGGACATCGACTTTTCCTGCATGGACATGAAGAAGATCCTCAATCCGGAGACGCTCCCGGAATCCGGCGTGATCGTCATGAACCCGCCGTACGGAGAGCGGATCGGGGACGCGAAGACGATCGGGAGGATTTACGATGCGCTTTCCTCGTTCCTCAAGGCGCGGCCGGACTGGTCGCTCTTTGTGATCACGGCGGATAAAGAGATCGAAAGCCGCGTCGCCGGACGGAAGGCGGACCGCCGCCGGAAGCTGTACAACGGACGGATGGAGGTCTGCTACTATCAGTTCCATGGTGAAAAACCCGTCCGTCATACGGACCATAAGGAGCCGGGCGGGAGCCGGAAGGCGGAGCGGAAGGACTGACAAAAAGAGAAGCGCCCCGTCCGGGGCGCTTCGGATTTTCCCTCTGTATCCTTTTGTCTATACCAGCGCGATCGCTTCGACCTCGAGCATGCCGTTCTTCGGCAGGCAGGCGACTTCCACGACGGAACGGGCCGGATAGCATCCTTCACTGAAATATTTCTTGTACTCCGCATCGATCTTGGAGAAATTCCCCATATCGCTGATGAAGATCGAGATCTTCACGGCTTTGTCCATGCTGCTTCCCGCTGTTTCGAGGATCGCTTTGACGTTGTCCAGTGCCTGGCGAGTCTGGGCTTCGATGCCGTCCGCGAATTCGCCGGTCTCCGGATCGATGCCGAGCTGGCCGGACGTGTAGACGAGACCGTTATCCAGAAGAATTCCCTGAGAATATGCGCCGAGAGCAGCAGGTGCCTTGTTCGTGGCGATGACTTTCTTTTCCATTTCATCCTCCTTCGAATGAATCTGTTGTGACGGGTCTTTCCTGCATTATACACCGGGCAGAGGAGGGCTGCAAGAAGGCCGGGCGGGCAGGACAGCCGGCCGGGAGGCAGGTAGAGAAACCTGCGGAAGGCGTGCGGGGACACCGCGGGAGACGGCAGTGCGCCGCGCTTTCGGTATGATTTTTCAGAAAAAGATTGCACAGTCGGATACTGGGTAATATAATAGTTGAGGCGTGTCTTCGCGCTTTGGAGGGAACTGAATGATCTGCAGGAATATATTGGAAGCGGTTGGAAATACCCCTGTCATCAAGCTCAGCAAGCTGACCGGGCCGGATGACGCCAGGGTGCTCGCGAAATTTGAAGGACTCAACGTCGGAGGGTCGATCAAGACCCGTGTGGCGCTGAAGATCATAGAAGAAGCGGAAAAACGAGGAGAACTGCATGAGGGATCCGTGATCGTCGAGCCGACGAGCGGAAACCAGGGCATCGGTCTCGCTCTTGTCGGAGCAGTGAAGGGATATCGCGTGATCATCGTCATGCCGGATTCCGTCAGTCGGGAGCGCCGGCTTCTGATCGCGCAGTATGGCGCGGAGCTTCAGCTCGTCCACGATTCGGGAAACATCGGGAAATGCATCGAAGGCTGCATCGAGCGGGTGAACACGATGGCGGAGAACGATCCGAACGTTTTTGTCCCGAACCAGTTCGGCAACCCGGACAACATCCGGGCGCACCTCGAAGGAACCGCGAAGGAACTCCTCGAGCAGGTCGACGGGCCGATCGACGGATTTGTATCCGGCGTCGGGACCGGCGGGACGATCACGGGATTCGGGCACGCGCTCAAGGAAGTGAACCCGGATGTGCGGATCTGTGCGGCGGAGCCGAAGAATGCAGCGATCCTGTCCGGCGGGAACATCGGGACGCATCTCCAGATGGGGATCGGCGACGGAGTGATCCCGGATATCCTCGACATGGATATTTACAGCGATATTTACATCATCACGGATGAAGAGGCGCTGACGACGACGCAGCGTCTTGCCAAGGAGGAGGGGATCCTCTGCGGGATCTCGAGCGGGACGAACGTCTGCGCGGCGCTCAAGCTGGCGCGGGAGCTCGGCAAGGGGAAGACGGTCGCGACCGTGCTCCCGGACACCGGGGAACGCTATTTCAGCACGCCGCTGTTTGAGACGGTATACTATAAATAACAAAGACAACATGCTGCGCGGGAAAACGGCGCAGCGGATAAAAACGGGGAGCTTTTGCTGAGAGGGCTGCGATGAACGGGCCGACCCGATGACCTGATTTGGATAATGCCAACGTAGGGATATAGAAGCGTTTTTTCGTGCGGATATGCTGCGTCAGGCATACCCGCATTTTTTATTGCCGCCCCGCATTGGGGTCACCACCTTGCCCGGCGGCAGAGGATCTGAAAGGAGGATCAGATGGACTACACAACACAGATGGATGCGGCGAGAAAGGGGATCGTCACGCCGCAAATTGAGACGGTGGCAAAAAAGGAAAGGATGCCGGTCGAAAAACTGATGGAGCTCGTCGCTTCGGGCAAAGTCGCGATCCCTGCGAACCGTCATCATTCCTGCCTGGATGCCGAGGGCGTGGGCAGCATGCTGCGCACGAAGATCAATGTCAATCTCGGCGTCTCCAGGGACTGTAAAGATTACGACGTGGAGATGCAGAAGGTGATGGCCGCCGTCGATCTCGGCGCCGAGGCGATCATGGACCTTTCGAGCCACGGAAATACGCAGCCGTTCCGCCGCAAGCTGACGGGCGAGTGCCCGGCGATGATCGGGACGGTCCCGGTCTACGACAGCGTCATCCATTATCAGCGCGACCTCGCGACGCTGACCGCGGAAGACTTCGTGGACGTCGTACGACTGCACGCGGAGGACGGGGTGGATTTCGTGACGCTGCACTGCGGCATCACCCGTAAAACGATCGACCAGATCCGCCGCCATAAGCGGAAGATGAATATCGTGAGCCGCGGCGGGAGTCTGGTATTCGCATGGATGAGCATGACCGGAGAGGAAAACCCGTTCTACGAGCATTTCGATGAGATCCTCGACATCTGCGAACAGCACGACGTGACAATCTCGCTCGGAGACGCCTGCCGCCCGGGATGCCTCGCGGACGCGACGGACGTGTGCCAGATCGAGGAGCTCGTGCGCCTCGGCGAACTGACGAAGCGTGCGTGGGCGCATAATGTCCAGGTGATGATCGAAGGCCCGGGACATGTGCCTCTGGATCAGGTCGCGGCGAATATGAAGGTGGAGCAGTCGATCTGCATGGGCGCGCCGTTCTATGTGCTCGGGCCGCTGGTGACGGACATCGCGCCGGGCTACGATCATATCACTTCGGCGATCGGCGGTGCGGTCGCCGCGATGAACGGCGCCGCTTTCCTCTGTTATGTCACGCCGGCGGAGCACCTCGCGCTTCCGAATGTTGACGACGTCAAGCAGGGGATCATCGCCTCGAAGATCGCGGCGCACGCCGCGGACATCGCGAAAGGCGTTCCGGGAGCGCGGGACATGGACGACCGGATGGCCGAAGCGCGGCGGAACCTCGACTGGGACGCACAGTATGAGTGCGCGCTCGATCCGGAGACGGCAAAAGCGATCCGCGATTCGCGCCTGCCGGAGGACGACCATTCCGACACCTGCAGCATGTGCGGGAAATTCTGCGCGGTGCGGAGCATGAACAAAGCGCTCGCCGGCGAGTACATCGATATTTTATAACAGGACAAAAAGATGCGGCGGCTCGGGATCTCTTCCCGGCCGCCGTTTTAACGGAGCCTTCAGATTCAATATTTCTTCAGAAGCTCTGCCTCCTGTCTTTTGTCTAATCTTTTGTCTAAGCGCATCCATGCCGGCCGTCCTCTCCGTACCGGTTCCACTGTTATTTGACCGGCACATATGGTAAAATAAAGACCGGATGCTGAAAAACAAAGGGGAAAAAGGGGGATAACAATGAAGTTTGTGCGTTTTGAAGACGCGGGGCGCCCTGAGATCGGCGTGATGACCGCGGAAGAGGGACGGATCGCGTACGTTGACGAGGTGCTCGGTACGAACTACCACGGGTCGATGACGGAGTTCATTTCCACCGTCCGGCCGGAGCAGATCGCGCTCCTCAGAAAGTTCATCGAGAAGCCGTATCTTCCTCAGACGGTGCTTGAGCGGACCGTAAAGATCACGGCACCGATCACCCGCCCGATCCATGACATCCTCTGCGTCGGCGTGAATTACCGGAGTCACCGCGAGGAAGTCTCCGACGGGATCGATCAGAGCCATGAGAACGCGCCGAAGAGCATCTATTTTTCCAAGCGGGCTGTCCGTATCCTCGGACCGGGCGAGAGCATTGAGAGCCGCCTGGATCTGGATCCGGAGCTCGACTATGAGGTAGAACTCGCGGTCATCATCGGAAAGAGGGGGAAAGACATCCCGCGCGGTGAGGCGGAAAACTACATTTTCGGCTACTCCGTATTCAACGACATCTCCTCGCGCACACTTCAGCGGGAGCATGTCCAGTGGCTCAAAGGAAAGAGTCTCGACACCTATACATCGATGGGACCGGCCATCGTGACCCGGGACGAACTGCCGCTTCCGCTCTCTGTCGATATCATCAGCCGTCTGAACGGCGAAGAACGCCAGCATTCCAACACATCACTGATGTTGAACGACGTTCCCGGCATCATCGCGGATCTTTCTGCGGGCATGACGCTGGAACCGGGCGACATCATCGCGACCGGGACTTCCGCCGGGGTCGGCATGGGCATGGATCCTCCGGGATTCATGAAGACGGGGGACATCATCACCTGTGAGATCCCTGAGATCGGTCGCCTGACGAATTATATCATTTAGGAGAGGACAAAAGAATCATGGGTAAATATTTTGGTACAGACGGGTTCCGCGGCGAGGCAAATGTCAACCTCAATGCGGACCACGCATATAAGATCGGACGCTTCCTGGGCTGGTATTACGGTGAGCTTCGCCGCCGGAACGGAAGAGAGAAGGGCGATGACTTTGAGATCCGCTGGCGCGGCGCAGACGGAGACAAGCCGCGGATCGTGATCGGAAAAGACACCCGCCGTTCGAGTTATATGTTCGAATATGCGCTGATCGCCGGCATGGTCGCGTCCGGAGCCGATGCGTACACCATGCACGTCACGACGACGCCGTCCGTCGCATACATCACGCGAGTCGACGATTTTGACTGCGGCGTCATGATCACTGCGAGCCACAATCCGTTCTATGACAACGGGATCAAGCTCCTGAACGGGAACGGCGAGAAGATGAACGACGATGTGATCGAGCTCGTGGAAGCCTATCTCGACGGGCATCTTGAGGTGTTCGGGAAAAAATACGATGAGATCCCATTTGCCCTGAAAGAGAACGTCGGCCGGGCGGTCGACTATGAAGCGGGCCGGAACCGCTATGTCGGCTACCTCGTTTCGCTCGCGATCTATACGTTCCGCGGCGTCAAAGTCGGCCTGGACCTCGCGAACGGCGCATCCTGGACCGTGGCGCCTGCCGTGTTCGATGCCCTCGGTGCCAGAACGTACATCATCAACAATCAGCCGGACGGCGTGAACATCAACAACAACGCCGGATCGACGCACATTGAGGGGCTCCAGAAGTTCGTCGTCGACAACCGTCTGGATGTCGGCTTCGCGTATGACGGCGATGCGGACCGCTGCCTCGCGGTCGACGAAAAAGGGAACGTCGTGGACGGCGACAAGATCCTGTACATCTACGGGCGTTATATGAAGGAGCGCGGGAAGCTTCTGACGAATACCGTCGTCACGACCGTCATGTCGAATTACGGACTCTATAAAGCGTTCGACGAGATCGGGATCGGCTACGCGAAAACGCCGGTCGGGGACAAAAACGTCCACGATTACATGGCGGAGCACCACTGCCGAATCGGCGGGGAGCAGTCCGGACACATCATTTTCTCCAAATACGCGACGACGGGCGACGGGATCCTCACCAGCATGAAGGTGATGCAGGTGATGCTCGACCGCAAAAAACCGCTTTCGGAGCTCGCGAGCCCGGTGAAGATTTATCCGCAGACGCTGATCAACGTCCGCGTCCGGGACAAGCAGGAGACCCTGGCGGATGAAGCGCTCCAGGCGAAGATCGACGAGGTTTCGAAGCGGCTCTCGGAAAAAGCTCTCGGGCGTGTGCTCGTCCGGGAATCCGGGACGGAGCCGGTCATCCGCGTTATGGTGGAGGCGGAAGACGCTGGCATGGCAAAGGATTACGCCGAAGAGATCGTCGATGTGATCCGTTCCGGCGGATATGAAGTGAAGTAGGGACAAAAAAATCTCCCGCGGGATCGGAGCGAAGCGTTCCGTTCCCGTGGGAGTTCGTTTCTGATGCCGTTTTGATGCAGCCGTCTCGATCCCGGGATCAGTCCACTGTGACGTGGACCTTCGGGATCTTCGTTTCTTTCAGCTTGGCGGCTTTGGTCTTGAATGTGCTGAGTGAGTCCTCGAATGCGGCTCTTGCGGCGTACAGGTCGATCCGGTCGGTCGCGTCCTTCACCTTCTGGATGTAGCGGCTCATCAGCTGGCGGATCTGCATCCGGTCCGCGACGTCATACGCCTTCAGGTTGACGGAGCGGATCTTCTTCAGGATCCTCTTCTTCAGTTTTTTGTCATTGTGTTTTTTTACAAGATATACGATCAGGGCGATTCCGCCGCTCAGTACTGCTGCAATCGCGATGAGCATGAAGCGGGTAGTTTTCGAATCTTCCATAGCTCCTCCTTTTTTCCTCTGCTAAGGTTACTATAACCCATTTTGTCAGATATGGCAAACGGATTCCGGCTTTTGGCCCGGCAGGATTTCTGCCGCAGGTCCTACAGTCTCTATTTCAGTTTGTCTGAATCGAGGATGATCGTGAACGGGCCGTCGTTTTCGATCGAGACCTGCATTTCGGCGCCGAAGACGCCTTTTTCCACGACAGGGACCTGCTTCCGGCATTCGGCGATAATGTATTCGTACAGCTCCTCCGCCATTTTCGGATCGCCGGCGTCGGTGAAGCCGGGACGGTTTCCGTGGCGGCAGTCCGCGTACAGAGTGAACTGCGAGATCAGGAGAAGTTCGCCTCCTACCTTCTCGAGGGAAAGGTTCGTCTTCCCGTTTTCGTCCTCGAAGATCCGAAGGCCGATGAGCTTCCGGATCATTTTATCTGCGGTCTCTTTCGTGTCGGTCGCGCTCACACCGATCAGGACGTTGAATCCCTTTCCGATCCTGCCGACCACTTCGCCGTCGACGGTGACGCTGCTCGAGGTCACGCGCTGGATTACAAAAATCATAGTTCCTCCTGCTGTTTCCTGTTGGTTATCATTTCTTCTATTTTACACCGGATGCAGGGCGCCGGAAAGGGAATTTCACTTTCCGCGGACGGCTTTCCCGCGCATTTTCTGTTTCATCCTGCGGACCGCTTATTTCGGGCTTTCTGTGTCTCCTTTTGTCCATGAGTGGTTGTCAGCACTTTATCCTGCAGTAAAAAAATGATATAATCTAGAGAATCATGTTCAAACAGGGAATCAAGTTCAAAGGGGGGGATGGCGCATGCCTATTAAAGTACCGAATAATTTACCGGCGATCGACACCTTGACGAAAGAGAACGTGTTCGTCATGACGGACACGCGGGCGATGACACAGAATATCCGTCCGCTTTCGATCCTGATCCTGAATCTGATGCCGACGAAAATCGATACGGAGACTCAGCTGACGAGACTCCTCGGGAACACGCCGCTCCAGGTCGAGCTGGAACTCCTTCAGACGAGCACGCATAAGGCGCATTTCACGTCCCAGGAGCATATGATCGCGTTCTACAAGACGTTCGATGCCGTCCGGGACAATTACTACGACGGAATGATCATCACCGGCGCTCCGGTCGAACTCCTGGAGTTCGAGGAAGTTGAGTACTGGGATGAGCTCTGTGAGATCATGGAATGGACGAAATCCCATGTCCACAGCACGTTCCACATCTGCTGGGGCGCACAGGCCGCGCTCTACTACCACTACGGGATCCCGAAACGCCTGCTGGATCACAAGATCTCCGGCGTTTACGAGCATCATCTTGACTATAAAAACGGGATGCTGTTCCGCGGTTTCGACGATTCGTTCTACGTACCGCATTCCCGGAACACGACGACCGCCCGCGAGGACGTCGAGGCCGTGCCGGAGCTCAAGATCATCGCGAGTTCGGACGAGGCCGGGATCTTCGCGATCAAATCCGAAAACGACCGTCAGATCTTCATCATGGGGCACTCCGAATACGACGGAGACACTCTGAAAAAAGAATATCTGAGGGATAAAGAGGCAGGGCTCAACCCGAAGGTGCCGGAGAATTATTTCCCGGACGATGACGACACGAAGGAGCCGATCGTCCGCTGGCGTTCCTGCGCGAACCTGCTGTATTCCAACTGGCTGAACTATTTCGTCTACCAGTCGACGCCGTACGATATCCGCGAGATCCGCCGCGAGGATCTCACTCCGGCGCCGCAGAAGCGTGCGGACCTGACCGTCGCAAAGTTCGGCGGTTCCTCGCTCGCATCGGCGGACCGCATCCGGAAGGTGAAGGCAATCGTCGAGAAGGACCCGGCAAAATGCTACATCGTCGTTTCGGCACCGGGAAAGCGGACCGCGTCCGACAAAAAGATCACGGATCAGCTCATCGAAGGCCTGGATCCGGAGAAGACAAAAGGCGCCCTGGAGCAGGTGAAGAAGCAGTTCCGGGACATCATCAACGGACTCGGCGTGGAAGGCGTCGACCTGGATGCCGAGTTTGAGCGAATCGAAAAAAACTATGCCGCGGGTGCCGGAGAACCGTATCTGATCAGCCGCGGGGAATATCTGAACGCGAAGATCATCGCAGAGTATCTCGGGTATGATTTTGTCGACGCGAAGGACCTGATCCGGTTCGACCGGAGCGGCGAGATCCTGGAGGACGCGACGCGCGCGGTGGTCGAGGCGGTGCTGGAGAATCACGATACCGCGGTGATCCCGGGATTCTACGGGAGCGACCCGGACGGAAAGATCGTGACGTTCACACGCGGAGGATCGGATATCACCGGATCTCTCATCGCAGAAGGGATCAGTGCGGATCTTTATGAAAACTGGACCGATGTCTCCGGACTCCTCATGGCCGACCCGAAGGTCGTGAAGAATCCGCTGTCGGTCCCGGTCATCACATACAAGGAGCTCCGGGCGATGTCGATGATGGGCGCGACCGTGATGCACGAGGACGCGGTGACGCCGGTCCGTCATGTCGGGATCCCGGTCTGCATCCGGAACACGGAACGGCCGGACGACGCCGGTACGATGATCGTCGGGAATGCGGATTACTACCAGTCGCCGCTGAAGATCTCGGGGATCTCCGGAAAGACGGGATATGCGAGCATCCTGATCGAAAAGAACGACCTGAGCGCCGACTACGGGATCCGGGCGAGGGCCGGGGAGCTGCTCGGCGAGCAGGAGGTCGGGATCCTGACGGAGATCGCCGGCATGGATTCACTGAATCTGATCGTTTCGGAGTCCAGCATCGACGGCAAGGTCCGGAAGATCACCGCCGAGATGAAGAAAGCGACCGGCGCGGACCGTGTCGTCATCCGGCGCGGGATCGCACTGCTGGCTGTCGTCGGGCGGGAGATGGACCACTCTCCGGCGATCGCGGTGCGTGTGTTTGACTCCCTGGCGTCCCGGAACATCAACGTCCGCATGATCGACCACGGCGCGGACGGGATCACCCTCATGATCGGTGTCGACGAAAAAGATCTGAACGGCGCGATCCGGGCGATCTATACCGAGTTTACCCGTCAGGCCATCCCGGCGGCCGTGTAGGGAAGAGAAATCGATTCTCCATCGGGGCCGGAAGGCCCCTTTTCAGGTGAAGCATGGCAGAGAACAGGAACCATTCGAAAAAGCAGAAACACATCCTCTATATGGCGATGATCACATCGTTCATCACGACGTTCACCGGGAGCGCGATCAATCTGTCCATCCCGGACATCGAGACCGAGTTCGGCGTATCGGCGGCGATGGTCGGATGGATCGTCACCGCGTATACGTTGACGACGGCGATGCTGTCCGTCCCGATGGGGAAGATCGCCGACTCGACCGGAAGGAGGAGAGTCCTGATCACAGGAGTCTCCCTGTTCGCGGTGCTCGCGGTATCCTGCATCTTCTCCGTGAATATCGCGATGTTCATCACGCTCCGTGCGCTCCAGGGCATGGCGGCATCGATGATCTTCGCGACGAACAACGCGATCCTGATCGACGCGTTCCCGCTGGAGGAGCGGGGGAAAGTACTCGGGACTTCCGTTGCGGCGACGTACACAGGTCTTTCGCTCGGGCCGGTGCTCGGCGGCTTCCTGAATGACCATTTCGGCTGGCGGTCGATCTTCATCGTGACGTGCCTCGTCGCTGCCGTTTCTCTGTTTTTCATCGTGACCGGAGCGCCGAAGGATTCCAGAGAAGGACGAAAAGCGATCGTGGACATCCCCGGGAACCTTTTGTTCATCTCGTCGATCGGTTTGTTCCTCTGCGGGCTGACGAATGTGACGATCACGGAATCCGGGAAGCTGATGATGATCGCCGGTGTTCTTCTCGCGGTTCTTTTTGTCGTCCGCGAACAGCGTGCGCAGGATCCGCTCATCCGGCTTTCGATGTTCACGAAGGACGCCGCGTTCACCCTTTCGAATCTCGCCGCGCTCCTCAATTACGGCGCGACGTTCGCGATCACGTATCTCCTCAGCATCTATCTCCAGGTCGTGTCGGGCTATTCGTCTGAGACCGCAGGGCTGATTCTGATCTTCATGCCGGCGGTGCAGGCGGTGCTGTCGCCGCTCGCCGGGAGTCTGTCCGACCGTGTGGCGCCGTATAAAGTCGCGAGCCTCGGCATGCTGGTCTGCGCGGGCGGCCTCACGCTGTTTTCCTTCGTCGGGGAGGGGACGCACCTCACGTATATCATTTTCGCTCTGATGTTTGAAGGGTTCGGCTTTGCCCTGTTCTCCTCGCCGAACACGAATGCGATTATGTCGCGCGTGGGGAAAAAGGACTACAGCATCGCGCAGTCGATCGTCGCCACGATGCGGACGATGGGCCATACTTCGAGCATGGCGGTCGTCACGATCATCGTCGGGATCAAGATGAGCGGGAAGGCGCTGACAGAGGCGCCGGCCGGCCTTCTGATCGATACGATCCGGCTGATCTTCCGGGTCTTCATCGTGCTCTGCCTGATCGGCACGCTGATGTCGATGAAGAGGGGAGACAAAAAGATCCTCGACGAAGACTGACACCTGTGTGCAAAAGCGAAAAAAATGAGCGCCGTTTTTCTCCGGCGCTCATCAAATCATCGGATATCGGCCGGACCTTCGGCCGATTTTTTATTTTTTCACCTCGTTCCCCGGGAATTTCGGGAGCTGATCCAGGCTCTTCAGGATGTCCTCATCTGTTGGGATGGAGTCGGTCATCACGCCGTCGTTGAACTGCTGATACGCGACGAGATCGAAGTAACCGGTCCCGGTGAGTCCGAACACGATGTTCTTCTCTTCTCCGGTCTCCTTGCATTTCAGCGCTTCGTCGATCGCACCCTTGATCGCGTGGCTGGATTCCGGCGCCGGGAGGATGCCCTCGCAGCGGGCGAACTGCTCTGCCGCGGCAAACACTTCTGTCTGCTCATAGGCGCGGGCTTCCATCAGGCCCTCATCGTACAGCTCAGACAGGATGCTGCTCATGCCGTGGAAGCGCAGGCCGCCTGCATGGTTCGGGGATGGCATGAACGTGCTTCCGAGTGTGTACATTTTGGCGAGCGGTGTGACTTCGCCGGTGTCGCAGAAGTCGTAGAGATACTGGCCGCGGGTCAGTGACGGGCAGGATTTCGGCTCGACCGCGATGATGCGGTAATCCTTTTCTCCGCGGAGTTTTTCGCCCATGAACGGGGCGATCAGGCCGCCCAGGTTCGAACCGCCGCCGGCGCAGCCGATGATGATGTCCGGCACGATGCCGTATTTGTCGAGAGCGGTTTTCGTCTCCTGGCCGATCACGCTCTGATGGAGCAGGACCTGGTTCAGCACGCTGCCGAGCACGTAGCGGTATCCGTCATTCTTTGTCGCCGTCTCGACCGCTTCGGAGATCGCGCAGCCGAGGCTCCCGTCGGTCCCCGGGAATTCCTCGTTGATCTTCTTCCCGACTTCCGTCGTCATGGAAGGGGACGGCGTGACGGAAGCGCCGTACGTCCGCATGACCTCGCGGCGGAACGGTTTCTGTTCATATGATACTTTTACCATATATACCTTGCAGTCCAGGCCGAAATAGGCGCACGCCATGGACAGCGCAGTGCCCCACTGGCCGGCTCCGGTCTCCGTCGTTACGCCCTTCAGGCCCTGTTTCTTCGCGTAGTACGCCTGCGCGATGGCGGAGTTCAGCTTGTGGGAGCCGCTGGTGTTGTTTCCTTCGAACTTATAGTAGATATGCGCCGGCGTCCCGAGCTTCTCCTCGAGGCAGTACGCCCGGACGAGAGGGGACGGACGGTACATCCGGTAGAAACTGCGGATCTCTTCCGGGATCTCGATCAGGCGGTCGTCGTTGTTCAGTTCCTGCTGAACGAGCTCTTCACAGAAGACGCCGCTGAGTTCCTCCGCCGTCATCGGCTTCAGCGTTCCCGGATTCAGGAGCGGTGCCGGCTTTTTCTTCATGTCGGCCCGGACGTTGTAGAAATGCGTCGGCATTTCGTCTTCACTCAGATAGATTTTGTAAGGGATCTCGTTGTTCTTCGCTGTCATTTTTTTGTCTCCTTTTCTTAAACAGTGATGAAATATGACGGTTCAGCTCGGGACCCTGAGTATAAAAAAACTCCTGTCCCAACTGATGCTGGGACAGAAGTTGGTGTTCTTCTGCGGTGCCACCCGGCTTGACGCAGGTTCCTGCGCCCTCTCAAAGTATACTGACATATACCGCATTTGTTCACGAAGTTTATTCTCCGTCTCGCTTACTCGGTTTCCCTTTCAGTTCGCCCTCGGAAGTCCATTCGGAGCGGCCTTTCCATGCCGCGATCACACCATCCGCGGCTCTCTCTGAAGTAAGTTTCCGTTCTTACTCACTCTTCCTCATCGGTTTCTTTATTAAGTTTTTCATATAGTAACACAAAGGATTTCGTGGTGTCAAGTGGAAATTTAGGTTTTTAAACAAATTTTACATTCGACCTTCGTCCGGGAGGGACAAAAGAAAACCGGCGCCCTGCAGAATGAGGCGCCGGATCGATTGTTACTGCGGTTTATGAGATCTGCTTTTCGTCGGGATCCGGTATCCCGGTCAGACCCGGATCTGACCGTTCCCCGTGATCTCGTATTTGAATGTGACGAGCTGATCGACTCCCATCGGACCGCGCGCGTGGAGCTTCTGAGTGGAGATGCCGATCTCCGCACCGAGCCCCATCTCGCCGCCGTCAGTAAAGCGGGTGGACGCGTTCCAGTACACCGCCGCCGAATCGATCAGCGCCAGGAAGTGCCGGGCGGTCGTTTCGTTTTCCGTAACGATGCAGTCGCTGTGGTGGGTGGAGTGCCGCTCGATATGGTCGATGGCTTCATCGACGGAGTCCACGATCCTGACTCCCATGATCAGATCGACGTACTCCGTATCCCAGTCGGTGTCGTCCGCTTTCTTAAGGTCCGGGACGATCGCGAGCGAGGCGCTGTCGCCGCGTACTTCGACGTTCTTTTCACGGAGCTTCGAGGCGATGACGGGAAGGGCGCTCCCGGCGATGTCTCTGTGGATCAGAAGGTGCTCCGCCGCGTTGCAGACGGACGGTCTCTGCGTCTTCGCGTTGATCACGATATCGGCCGCCATGTCGAGATCCGCGTCCTTATCGACATAGATATGGCAGTTTCCCGCGCCCGTCTCGATGACCGGAACTTTCGCGCTGTCCACGACGCTCCGGATCAGTCCGGCGCCGCCGCGCGGGATCAGGACGTCAAGGTATTCCGTCAGCTGCATCATTTCGCGTGCGGAATCGCGGCTCGTGTCCTGGACGAGCTGCACCGCGTCTTCCGGGACATCGCTTTCTCTGAGCGCTGCGCGCATCACTTCCGTGATCCGGCTGTTCGACCGGAACGCTTCCCGTCCGCCGCGGAGGATGACCGCGTTCCCCGCGCGGATGCAGAGGGCCGCGCAGTCGCTCGTGACATTCGGGCGGGCCTCAAAAATGATGCCGATCACGCCGAGCGGGACGCTGACTTTCGCGATATGAAGACCGTTCGGGCGGTCCCAGGCGGAGAGTTCCTTCCCGACCGGGTCCGGCCACTCCGAGACCGCGATGACGCCGTCCGCCATGCCGCGGATCCGCTCTTCCGTCAGGCGCAGGCGGTCCTGCATCGAGACGCTCATCCCGTCCTGCTCCGCGTCTTTCAGATCTTCCCGGTTCGCCTCCAGGATCTCATCGGTATGCGCGAGAAGCGCTTCGGCGATCTGCTTCAGCGCGCGCTCCTTGGCATCCGAGTCAAGGATGCGGAGAGTTCTTGCCGCCTGATTCGCGGCGGCTCCCATTTTTTCAAGCTCCGTCATGGATTGCTCCCTTCTGATATTGACAAAAGAAACCGCCGGAAAGGACCCGGCCCGGACCGGCTCGGACTCCCGTTTCCGGCGCAGCGGATCACTCCTTCGGCAGGAACAGGGTCCCGACCTCTTCTCCTCCGAAGATCCGGTAGAGATTGTTCGGATCGCTGCTGCTGATGATGCTGCACGGGATCCCGGCCTCCGTCGAGATCCTCGCCGCCTTGATCTTCGTGGCCATGCCGCCGGTCCCGAACGCGGAGCCCGGGCTTCCGGCGAGGCGTTCGATCTCCGGCGTGATCTCCCGCACGACAGGGATCCTCTCCGCGTTCGGATTTTCCCGCGGATTGCTGCTGTAAAGTCCGTCGATATCCGTGATCAGGATCAGAGAGTCCGCCCCAATCAGTTTCGCGACGTAGGCAGAGAGCTGATCGTTGTCGCCGATGTTCTTGCCTTCCAGTTCTTCCGTTCCGACCGAGTCGTTTTCGTTCACGATCGGGATCACGCCGAGCTTCATCAGCTCCTTGAACGTGTTCTGCGTGTTTTTCCGGCTCTTCGGATCCGTCAGGATATCGGCGGTGATCAGGATCTGCGCGACCGTGTTGTTGTATTCGCTGAAAAATTTATCATAGATGAACATCAGCTCCAGCTGACCGATCGCCGCGAACGCCTGGCGACGGGCGATGCCCTTCGGCCGCTGTCCGGCGCGGTTCAGCTTTCCCTGTCCGACGCCGATCGCACCGGATGAGACCAGGACGATCTGACGGCCGGAATTCTCAAGGTCGCTGATGATCCGGCAGAGCGTGTCGATCATATGGAGATCGAGCTTCCCGTTCGAGTGCGTCAGCGTGCTTGTGCCGACCTTGATCACGGATCTGCTGCTGTTTTTTATCTGTGTCCGGACATCCGGTGTCGTCATGGTAACTGCTCCTTCGTTCGTCTGTCGTAAACTTATTCCCCATTTTATCACATTTCGCTTCCTTCTGGTGCTATAATTAGCATAATCAATGTCCATGCGGACAAGGGGAAAAGGGAGAAAGGAGAATTCAAGATGGGTGAGTATTATGACAGCGGGTTTGACCCGAAGAAGGTAAAAGACGAACTGGTCGACTGGATCCGTGAGTTTTTTGACAAAAATGGACCCGGCTGCAAGGCGGTCATCGCGGTCAGCGGCGGCAAGGACAGTTCCGTCGTCGCGGCGCTCTGTGTAGAGGCGCTCGGGCGCGACCGGGTCTTTGGGGTGCTGCTCCCGAACGGGGTCCAGGCAGACATCGCGGCATCCGAGAAGCTGGTGAAGCACCTCGGGATCGACTACGCGGTGATCAATATCAAGTCTGCGTTTGACGGCATCATCGGTGAGATGAAGGAACATCTTCCGGTCCCAGTCGAGCAGCAGACGATCACGAACCTTCCGGCCAGACTCCGGATGGCGGCCACGTACGCGGTATCGCAGTCGATGAACGGCCGGGTCGCGAACACGTGCAATCTTTCGGAAGACTGGGTCGGCTACGCGACGCGCTACGGCGACGGGGCGGGGGATTTCTCACCGCTCTCAAAGCTGACCGTACAGGAAGTGCGGGCGATCGGCGTCGAGCTCGGCCTGCCGCACGATCTCGTGTTCAAAGTGCCGATCGATGGTCTGACTCCGCTGACGGACGAGGAGCGCCTCGGGTTCACGTATGACGTGCTGGACCGGTACATCCGGACCGGCGTTTGTGAGGACGCAGAAACGAAGCAGAAGATCGATTATATGCGCCGGGCGAACAAGTTCAAGCTGTCCGTGATGCCGGCGTTTGAGCATGACGGCCCGATCAAGGCCGAAGACGAGGCGTAGAAGTTCTTGAATATGACAAAGAAAGCGGCGGCCGGAACCGGCTGCCGCTTTTCTGATGTCTTGTTTGATGGCTGCCGGACAGCGCCCGGCATTTACAGGATCGCCGCTTCGAGCGCGAGCTCCATCATATCCGTGAAGTTCTTCTGGCGGTCTTCTACAGATGCTTTTTCCCCTGTGACAAAATGGTCGCTCACCGTCATGATCGCGATCGCGTTCTTATGAAGGTAGGCGGCGTTCGAGTACAGAGCCGCTGCTTCCATCTCCACGCCGAGGACGTCCATCTGCTGCCAGGTCTTCCACCAGTCCTCTTTGACTTCATAAAAATGGTCGCTGGAATACACATTCCCGGCGGTGAACCCGATGCCGGTCTTCTCTGACGCGGCCTGGATCTTTTTCAGAAGATCATAGCTCGCGGACGGGGCGTAAAACCCGTCCGTTCCGAATTTCTGCGGGTAGTTGGAATCGGTGGACGCGGCGAGCGCGGCGATGATGTCGCCAACCTTGATCTTTTCGTTGAAGCTGCCGCACGTCCCGATGCGGATGATGTTTTCGACGCCGAACTCGCTGAACAGTTCCCAGGAATAGATGCCCATGGACGGCATGCCCATGCCGCTCCCCTGGACGGAGACCGGGACGCCCTTGTAGGTGCCGGTGTAGCCGTACATGTTCCGAATCTCGCTGTAGCGTACCGGGTTTTCAAGATATGTCTCCGCGATGACCTTGGCGCGGAGCGGGTCGCCCGGCATCAGAACGGTCCTGGCGACCGGTGCTTTCTCATCGATGGCGATATGAAGTGACATGCAGTACCTCCTTGTTCCTTTTTTCCTATATTCTATCACAAAGACAGGTCATCCGGTCAGGCTCCGGCTTCTTCCAGTTCGATGCTCTCCCGGCGGACGCCCTTCACAAGGCCGAAGATCATGATGGTGCCGACGATCGCTGTCAGGGTGCTGATCACGTTCAGCGTGCCCGCGCCGAAATGATCCAGGACGATGCCTCCAGTGAAGCTCGCCGCCATCGCGCTCGCGGTCACGGCGATCATGAAGAACGACTGTCCGCGGACGGCTTCATTCGGAGCCATGATCTCGTTGATGTAGCGGACCATCGCCGGCAGGAAGATCGGGAAGCTGGAAAAATGAAAGATGACCGAAACGAACATGACAAAAGGTGTCCTCGCGATCATGATCACAGCGGAGCGGAGCACGTAGCTCAGCGCCGAGACCTTCATCAGTGTATCCAGCGAGAATTTGCTGCACAGCCACGAGAAGGCGAACAGCCCCGGGACTTCGAGCAGCGTGATGATCGAATAGTACAGGCTCATGTCGCTGCTCCCGCCGCCGACGTTCTGGAACATCTGGAGCAGGAAGTAGTTCAGGACCTGATGGTTGAAATACAGGATGAATACGCCGATGCAGAGCACGAGGAACAGACGGTGGCGTCCGAGGAATTCCTTCATGCTGATCTCGTTTTGGACCGGCTGTGCTTCCTCTGTCTCTTTTTGTCCCCTCACGTCCTTCGCGCGGTAGTATCTCCTGGAAAGGATGAGCGTCCCGACGAGCAGGAGACCGACTGTGATCTCGCCTTCATATGGGAGGGCCCGGATCCCGTACACACCGAGGAGTGTTCCGGTGAGCAGGCTCATGATCGAGTAGGACAGCGACCCGATGCCGCGGCAGATCCCGTAATTCACGATGATGTTCCGGTGGGCGAGCGTGATGTTCACAGAATTCAGGAGCGGCTGCAGGCTCGCATGGATCGAATAGAATACGATGTAGGCGACGAACATGACGATGGAACGGCCGTGCAGCACGATCGTGAACAGCTCGAGCCCCATGACGGCGACGCACATGACTTCGATGACTTCCAGCACCGTAAAGTGTTTCGAGCGGTCGATGAAGTCCGCCGCGACCGGCTGGATGATCACTGACAGAAGATTCGCGAGTGCGACGAGGATCCCGATCTCGGTGTTCGTGTAGCCGTTCCCGAGGAAGAACGTCGAGCAGAAGCTCGTGATGATGCAGTACGACATCCAGTACGTACCGAACATCTCTGAAAATTCAATGTTGGGAATGATAGAACTCTTCATGGCCACTCCGTTATGAAAATCCTTCAGATGTTTTCTGGCAACAAAAAACGATGGGAGACACATCCATCGTTTTTCTGCTCATTGTGTGTATTCAGCGTATACACTGTGGGGACGGGTGAGACTTACTCTGACGCCTTGGCGGCGTTCAGCTTTTTGGTGATCTGTGAAACCTTTCTGCTCGCCTGCTGTTTGGAGATCGTGTGCTTCGCCGCCGCCTTCTTCAGCAGCTTCTCCGCGTTCGTTCTCTTCTCTGCGGCTTCGTCGAGATTTCCGGAATCCAGTGCAGCATCAAAATCCTTCAGAGCGTCCTTCAGGCCGTTCTTCACTCTTCTGTTCTGCGCTGTCTTCTTTTCGATTACCTTAACTCTTTTCTTTGCGGATTTAATATTTGCCATTAATTTTCACCCCACAATTCTAAATTCAGCAATAGAAATAAATTCGCATCAACAAGTATATAATACGGAGCCGCAATTTGCAAGGACTTTCCGGATTTTGAAAGCGATTTCCGGGCCGGATGCGTCCGGGAGAGCGGGGATCTTTCGGGTGAATGTTATCGGATATCGATCTGGTGGTGCGATTCTGGTACATGATGGAAAGGATTTTGCGGGGAAATATGATATAATAATAAACAATTATTGTCTAAGATGTTTTTAAGAGAGGCGAATATGGAGATCGATCAGGCTCTGTGGGCGAAAAAAGGAGAACAGAGCGGGGAGTTTTACTGGCTCCCGCTTCCCGTACATCTGAAAGATACGATGGATGTTGCGGGGTGGCTGTGGGATCACTGGCTGAGTTCGAGTCAGCGTAGATATATCGCTAGTCAGATAGATTCCGGGTACGAAGAGGATGCCGCGAGGCTGGTCCGCTTTCTGGGCGGCGTCCATGATATCGGCAAAGCAACTCCCGCTTTCCAGATCCAAAAAGGATATCAGAATTCAGCGGATCTTGACATTTCTCTGCTGGAACGTTTAGAGCGAGCCGGATTTTCCGGGATCAGTGATCTAACCTTGAACAACCCGAAGGCTTCTCATCATGCACTGGCGGGGGAGACGATCCTTCATAATTTTCATGTGCGGGATGATCTGGGTTCCATCGTCGGTGCACATCACGGTAAACCGATCGACAGCAAGATACAGTACATCAATCAGTCTGCTTACCCGGTGAATTATTATCAGTCTGCGGATGCCGCTTCTGATCTCCACAGGAAATGGGACGATGTACAGAAAACTATCTTTGACTGGGCTCTTGAGGAATGCAGCTTTGAAAATCCGGAAGACCTTCCGCAGGTATCAGAAGCCGGGCAGATCCTTTTGTCCGGACTGCTCATCATGGCTGACTGGATCTCCAGCAATGAGCGTTATTTTCCTTTGATTCCTATCGAGCAGACAGAAGTGCAGAGCGATGAACGGTTTGAACGAGGCATGAGTGCGTGGTATCAGAATATGCCTCTTGAAATCGATCGGGCACCCGTTTGTCTGGATCTTTACCGAAACAGGTTTCAATTCTCACCGAGTGAAATACAGAAGAAAATATTCGAAACAGTAGAAAAGATCCAAAAACCCGGGATCATGATCATCGAAGCGCCGATGGGCTGTGGAAAAACAGAGGCGGCACTTGTCGCAGCAGAGCAGATCGCCGGAAAAACCGGCTGCAGCGGGCTGTTTTTCGGACTGCCGACCCAGGCGACTTCGAACGGGATGTTTCAGAGAGTCGTTGACTGGCTCGATCATCTGGCAGGGGATTATGGGCAGCAGGCTTCTATTCGGCTTTCACATGGCTCGGCTGCGTTAAATGACGTGATGCAGAACCTGGCGAATCATATCGATGTTGACGGAGCTAAATACGAGAATGTTTCGGTAAATGAATGGTTCGCAGGACGAAAAAAATCAGCTTTGGATGATTTTGTCGTTGGCACAGTGGATCATTTTCTCCTGACGGCATTGAAGCAGAAGCATCTGGCGCTGCGGCATCTCGGCTTTTCGAAGAAAGTCGTGATAATCGACGAAGTGCACGCGTATGACGCGTATATGCAGCAATATCTTGAACGGGCCATTCAGTGGATGGGCGCTTATCATGTTCCTGTGATTCTGCTTTCAGCGACACTCCCTTCTGAAAAAAGAAGACTTCTGATTTCCAGTTATCTGAAAGGGCAGGGGGTAAAAAACAGGGAACTGGAACCTTATTTTGAAAGTCTCCGATCTGAAGCATATCCGCTGATCAGCTATACGGACGGAAAAGAGATCCGTCTGAGTGATGATTTCCCGGAGCAGCGTCAGAGGAAAGTCCACGTCCGGCCTCTTGCTGAGGAGGATCTGATGGATAAATTGGGATCTCTGATGAGTGATGGCGGAGTGATCGGGATCGTAGTCAACACTGTGAAAAAAGCGCAGCGTCTTGCACATCAGTGTGCGGATCGATTCGGAGAGAATATGGTCGTACTTCTTCATTCTGCGTATATCGCAACGGATCGAGCTCACAAGGAGCAGGAACTGATCCAGATGATCGGAAAAAACGGGAAGCGGCCGCGTCGAAAGATCATCATCGGGACACAGGTGATTGAACAGTCACTCGACATTGACTTTGATGTCATGATCAGCGACTTGTGCCCGATCGATCTTCTGCTCCAGAGGATCGGGCGTCTGCAGCGACATCAGGAAACAAAACGGGCAGCAATGCATCAAGAGCCTGTCTTGTATGTGATGGGACTAAGCGATCAACTGGAATTCGAACCCGGATCAAGAAGCGTTTACGGCGAATATTATCTGACCCGGACGCAGTATGTTCTTCCGGATGTGATCAGCGTGCCGGCAGACATCCCTGAACTTGTTCAAAAAGTATATTCTGATGATGAGATCATCTTATCGGAGGATTTGAAAGATAAGTATGAAGAGGGGAAACGACGGCATGAAAAATATCGTTCGAAGGAAGAGGAGAAAGCGAAAGTTTTCCGGATCCGCCCGCCGAAGCAGAAGATCCGGCCGGACAGAAACAATATGATCAGATGGCTGGAAGATTATAATGAGTCGGATAGTGATATACGGGCAGCAGCGCAGGTGCGCGATATTCAGGAGACCATTGAGATCATTGCGCTGCAAAGGATTGGGAGCGGCTACGGACTGTTTCAAAGTACACAGGATATTTCAGACCGGATCGATTCTGCGGATACAGCGCGTCAGATCGCGCAGCAGACACTCCGGCTTCCAGCCGCTGCTGTCCGAAAGAGCGGCATCCGTGATTTGATTCGCTGGCTGGAGGATTATAACCGGAAATATCTGAGTGACTGGCAGAAGCAGCCATGGCTGGAGGGATCGCTGGGAGTCATCTTTGATGAAAATAATGAATTTACCATGGGTGACTGCACATTGAAATATGATGATCGATATGGCTTGAGAATAAGAGAAGAGGATGAAGATTATGAGCAGATTTAACCTACTGGATGAAGCATGGATCTCTGTGATGCCGCTTGACGGAAGTGGTCAGAAGGATGTATCGCTGAAAGAACTGTTTCGTGATGCACATCGATATCAATCGCTGAGCGGGGACACCGCAACGCAGAATTTCGCGGTGCTGAGATTTCTGCTGGCGATCGTACGTACAGTTTTTTCCCGTTATGATGTGGACGGGGCCCCTAACCCGAACATCGAACTGGATGACAGGATGCGTCAGAAAGACAGGGTAGAGGAAGATGAGCTGGAAGATCAGGAAGAATTCCTGGAGACCACGTGGAAGGGCCTCTGGAAAAATGGGGAATTTCCGGAAATCATCCAGTCATATCTGGAGATGTGGCGGGATCGGTTTTATCTGCTGGACGAGGAGCATCCGTTCTTTCAGGTAAATAAAGAAACGATCCGCAGGAATTTCTCGTCGGATAAGGACTATGACTCATTGATCAAAGGAAACACTCATGGAAAATTTATTAATCGTCTGATTTCTGAGAGTGAAAATAAAGCGGCACTATTTTCTCCGATTCCTGTTTCCAGTGGTGAGATAAGGGATAGAATGACTCCCGCCGCATTTGCGAGGTGGCTGATCACGTTTCAGGCATATACGGGTCTGTCGGATAAGAAAAAACTTGTGCCGAAGGGAGAGGCCCCTTCTAAGGGATGGCTTTATGATATTGGAGGGCTGTATCTGGAAGGCAGAAATCTGTTTGAGACCCTGGTAATGAACGACGTCCCGGCATTTGCAGGTGCAGGAGATCAGGGTGAAGAGTTCGTTCTCGCTGTTCAGAGGCCGTGCTGGGAATCCGACGACGAAGCTGTCGTGGAACGGATCCGATCGGGAAAAAGGATCGATAACATTGCAGAATTGTATACGAACTGGAGCCGCGTCATCTATATGGATCCGCAGTTTGACTTTGGATCGCCGATCTGTTTCGGTATCGCGAAGCTGCCGGCGATCGATCATCAGGATTTTTTCCTGGAACCGATGACGATTTGGAAAAAATATAACGACGGTGAGAATAAAGGACACTATCTGCCGTGGAAACACAGACCGGAACAGGCTATGTGGCGGTCTTTCGGCCTGATGACATTGAAAAATGCAGAGGATCAGCACAGACCGGAAATCATGGAGCAGTATGACAGGATACGACAGCTTGAGGGCAGCCGCTGGATTTCACTTAACGCGGTCAGCATGCAGGATGACGGGAATGCCACGTCCTGGGTCCCGGTCGATGAAATAACAGACCGATTAAATATCAACGATATGATCATCACGGATCAGAACGAGGGCGGCTGGGTGGTCCGTATCAATGATGAAGTCCAGCTGACAAAAGATGTGATCGGAAAGACTTACTGGAGATTCCTTAAAGATCTTGAGACGATCCGAGGACTTCAGCAGACCGTGTTTGTTTCTGAATATATAGAAGAGGCTTATATTGACATTGATCGACCGTTTCGTGAGTGGCTGGAATCGCAAAAACCGGAAGACTCCATTGAACAGCAGATGCAGGAATGGAACAGTCGGTTAAAGAAAATCATGGAACAGGAAGCACTGAAGATGATCGATAATGCCGGGAACAAAGATTTCCAGGGAGTTGTTGATAAAGACGGGCATACATTGAACATAGCCACTGCCTATTTAAAATTCAAAAATGCCCTGAACAAGAAATTCGCTTAACAGAGGAGGGAGAATGCAGAAAGAATGAAGAAGAATGAAATCTATGATACAACATTTCGATTGATCCAGATCATGGAATCGATGTATCAGAAAAAGGAAAACAAAGACCTGTTCGCTGCTTTCAGAAATTCAGCAGGAAAACCTTTTTCCGACGCGGAAGATGTATGGCCATTTCTCTTTGGAAATCTTCCCGAGGATTTTCTGGGTTCCGGAAGCAGAGTCACTGCAGAGGAAAATGCTGTTTACATTTCTCTTCAGAACTATGCCGTGTGCAGACAAGGTAGTGCCGACAATATTCGTGTGACAGGACACGAGGCAGGGAACATCGGAAGATCGTTGAGCCAGATCCGAGACGCGGATTCACAGTCACTGGATCGCAGATTCAACGCTTTGATGACATGTGCGACATTTGACGAATTCACGTACCATCTTCGGCATATGATCAAATTGTTTAAATCCCGGGCGAAATCACCGATTTCTGTGGATTTTGCGAAGCTGGCGGAGGACTTGTTCTGGTATCAGAAAGGGAAGGACAGAGAAGTCTGTTTCAGCTGGGCAAAGAGTTATTATTGGAATTATTCGAGCAAGGAGGACGAAAAAAATGAATGAGAGAAGACTTTATGCGGATTTTCATGTGATCCAGACACTGCCGCCATCAAATGTCAACCGTGATGATACAGGGAGTCCGAAGACCGCAGTATATGGAGGAGCCCGTCGGGCCAGAGTTAGTTCACAGTCCTGGAAAAGGGCGATGAGAAAGTATTTCAGTGAGAACAGTTCTCTTGAAGTCGGTGTTCGAACGTTGAATGTCGGTGACTATGTTGCCGGGATTATTCAGCAGAAGGATGCATCGAAATCACCGGAAGAAGCTTTGAAACTGGCAGATCAAGTCCTTAATAATGCGAATGTCAAATCGAAGGACGGAAAGGTCAAAGCTCTGTTTTTCCTGGGGAAACAACAAGCAGAACAGCTCGCCGAGGAAGCACTGAACGGAAGCGGCGACAAGAACAAAGTCAAAGAGATACTGAAATCCAATCCTGCGGTCGATATCGCGTTGTTCGGACGTATGGTCGCGGATGATCCTTCACTGAACGAAGACGCTTCCGCACAGGTGGCACACGCCATCTCAACGCACGCGGTGCAGACGGAATTCGATTTTTATACAGCGGTGGATGACCTCGCGCCGGAAGACAATGCCGGAGCGGGCATGCTCGGAACGGTAGAATATAATTCTTCTACGCTATATCGCTATGCGAACGTTGCGATCCATGAATTCAGCAGCCAGATGAATGATGATAAGGATGCTGTCATCAAAGCGCTGAAATTATTTGCTGAGTCATTTGTCAATTCCATGCCGACGGGGAAGATCAATACGTTTGCGAATCAAACCGTTCCTCAGTTCATTATGATCAACATCAGAGAAGACCGGCCGGTGAATCTGGTCAGTGCCTTTGAAAAACCTGTGAGATCCAGCAAGGGCTATGTAGAAGCGTCGATCGAGCGGCTGTGTGAAGAGCTGGATAAGGCTGAGAAAATCGTACATCCGGCATTGGATACGATTTACCTTCCGCTGGATGGGGTGAGTCGGGAGACTCTTGGCACAGCGGAGAATGACTTCACTTCTCTGATGGATGATTTTGAAGCGAAACTGAGCGAATTACTTTAATAGGATCGGGAGGTCATGATGAAAACGATATTGTTGAAATTCTCAGGGCCTTTACAGTCATGGGGGACGAGTTCTCATTTTGAAACCCGCCATACTGATCCGTATCCGTCAAAAAGTGCTGTCATTGGAATGATTGCTGCCGCGTTCGGGTATCGAAGAGATGACGATGAATCGATTCGGCGTCTGAATCAGCTGCATTATGCTGTGCGCGCAGATCAGATCGGTTCTGTCCTCAAGGATTTTCATACAGCCAGAAAATACAAGAAGAACGGGGATTTTGAGCGGAATTACGTGACCAATCGCTATTATCTTGAGGATTCCGTTTTTGTGGTCGGGATCGGAAATGAAGATGACGATTGGATCGATTCGATTGAAGACGCGCTTCGGCATCCATATTTTCAGCTTTTCCTGGGGAGAAGATCGCTGCCGGTCACGCTCGATTTTCTGCTCGGCTCTGTAGAAACGGATGTCATCACGGCTTTGAAGGATTATGAATGGCAGGCAGCGTCACGGTATCGAAAAGCGCATACGAACCAGGTCACGATATATGCAGATGCTGAGCTGATCGATGACAGTGACGATGCTTTACGAAATGACCATGTAGTGTCGTTCTCTCAGATCAGAGGCCGTCAGTTTACAAGTAGAAAAGAAGCCAGACTGCGCGTCAAGGTCTTTTCTCATGAAGATCATGACGCATTCGAAGCGATAGGAGAATAGAATACGATGTATTTATCACGAGTGGAATTGGATTCGGAGGATCGCCGAAAAATCAAGGATCTGACTCACCTTGGAGCGTTTCACAGCTGGGTTGAAGAGAGTTTTCCGGAAGAGATGACGAAAGGGATCCGAAGCAGGAAACTTTGGCGTCTGGATCATCTATATGGCAAAACTTATCTCCTTGTTGTCAGTTGTGACAAGCCGGATCTTTCGCGTCTTGAGAAATATGGCGTGCCGGGTAGTGCAGAGACAAAATCATACGATAAATTTCTGGAAGCGATCCATAAAGACGGAGTGTATCGTTTTCGCGTTACACTGAATCCCGTGCATTCCGCATCAAGAGGAGCAGGGGTGCGTGGCAGGGTCGTCCCGGAAATCACAGCTGAGCAGCAGTTGAATTTCCTTGAACGGAAGGCTGAAAAATGCGGGTTTTCATTGATTGAGAATGAGTACACCATCACTGAAAGAAAACGCGAACTTCAGAGGAAAAAAGGTGAGGGTGCTGTCAGGCTCAGCAAAGTCACTTATGAAGGCATGCTAAAAGTTACGGATACGGAACTGTTCAGAGATGCGCTGATCAACGGGATCGGTAAGAAAAAGGCATATGGGTTTGGTCTGATGACCGTGATTCCGGTGGAATGAGATATGACAAAAGGTGATTTGCACGCAAAGATTGAACTGGTAAATCTGCCCAGAATAGAGGATCGAGTATCGTTTATCTATATAGAACATGCCAAAGTAAATCGGCAGGACGGGGCTGTTACAGTAGCTGACAGCCATGGGACCGTTCGGATCCCGGCTGCGATCATCAGTGTTCTGCTTATCGGTCCCGGAACAGATATCAGCCACAGAGCTGTCGAACTTCTGGGTGAAGTCGGGACCTGCATGGTTTGGGTAGGAGAACGTGGAGTGCGTCAATATGCCTGTGGAAGGCCCATGGCAAGAACGACTCGTTTTTTAGTGAGGCAGGCTGCGCTGGTCAGTAATACCCGGCAGCGTCTGACGGTCGCAAGAAAAATGTATCAGATGCGATTTCAAAATGAAGACGTCAGTCGGTTGACCATGCAGCAGTTGAGGGCTCGCGAGGGAGCCCGGATCCGGAACTTATATCGCCGATTAGCAAGAGAGTATGGCGTAGAGTGGAAAAAAAGAACCTATGATCCAGATAATTTTGAGTCTGGAGATCCGATAAATCAGGCGTTGTCGGCAGCTCATGTCGCGCTTTATGGAGTGGTTCACAGTGTTGTATCGGCGATGGGCCTTTCGCCTGGCCTCGGTTTTATTCACACTGGGCACGATTTGTCATTTGTTTATGATGTGGCAGATCTGTACAAAGCAGAGACAACGATTCCGATCGCCTTCCAAGTTGCAGCAGGATACACTGATGGAGATGATGTAGGGAAAATCACTCGATTAAATGTGCGCGATGCTTTTTCCAATGGGAAGATCTTAGTTCGGATCGTAAGAGATCTGCAGTATCTGCTGGATGTCCCGGAGCAGGAAAATATTGAGGCGGAATCAATCGAACTTTGGGATGATAAGGGAAAGCTTGTCCCATATGGTGTGAATTACAGCGAGAGGTAAAAGATGCCGCTGACAGTGATTACTTTAAAAAATGTACCTCCGGCTCTCCGAGGGGATCTGACGAAGTGGATGCAGGAAATCGCAACGGGAGTTTATGTAGGCAACTTCAACGCGAGAATCCGGGAGGCGCTGTGGGAAAGAGTATGCAAATCTGCAGGAACTGGCGAAGCAACAATGAGTTATACCGCTCGCAATGAGATCGGGTATCAATTTCAAACGAGCAACACTAGACGGCAGAATATTGATTATGATGGGATTCCACTGGTCATGATACCCGGGACAAGTGCGGAGGAAGAATCCAAACTAAGTAACGGTTTCAGCAATGCATCTAAATTTAAGCGAGCCAGGAGATATGCCGGAAGGCAGAAAATGGAGGAAAGAGATACAAATCATTTTGTTGCGTTGGATATTGAAACGACAGGGTTAGATGAGACAAGTGATGAAATCATCGAAGTAGGGGCAGTAAAGTTTAATAATGGAGAGCTCCAATACTTTCAGCGATTCATTTCGTGTGAGAGAGAAATTCCTGATAAGATAGTGCAGCTGACCGGGATCACAACGTTGATGATTCGGCAGCAGGGATTGCCGTTGAAGAATGTTTTGTCCAAATTGATGGATTTTATCGGGGATGACGATATTGTCGGTTACAATATCGGATTTGATATCAGGTTCTTGAACTCTAAACTTCAACAGTTGAGCCTCCCGATGATCCACAATCGCAGTTTGGATTTACTAAAAACGGTCAAGCAGGAGAAAATGTTTCAGACGAACTATAAACTCCAGACGACTCTCAAAGCATATGGGATCGATGAGCCGGTTAAGCATAGAGCGCTTGAAGATGCAATATTGGTATATAAACTTTCGCAAAAAGTGAAGAAATTCCGGTAAAGAATTATTAAGAGTGCTTGGAATTGAGGGGATCTTTTACTGTGCTTCCCGCGCGAGCGGGGGTGATCCTGGCTATCTGGATCTCGATCGCTTTTATGGTGAGTGCTTCCCGCGCGAGCGGGGGTGATCC
>JBMNVA010000012.1:0-60965 GCA_050946555.1 Anaerovoracaceae bacterium
AGCTGCGGGCGGATTACGTCCTTCCGGACGGGTTCAACCCGGACGTCGTCAAAAACGTTGCGGCGGCCGTGAAGGAAGCCGCGCTGAAGGATCCGGAGAACATCCGGAAAAAAGAGGCGTGCGAGGCCTCCGAACAGGCGGAACTCAGCCGTCTTGCGAAAATGGAATAAGCGTTGTTCAGAGAGAGCCTCTGGAAATACGACGACCGCTGCAGAACTTTTCTGCAGCGGTCGTTTCGTTATCCGAAATATCCGGCGTTGATCAGATCTCCAGCAGCTCGCTGTAGACGGCGAGCGCTCCATCCGTATCGTGCGCAAGGACCCGTTTTGCCAGGACCTTCCCGAGCTGGACGCCTTCCTGGTCGAAGCTGTTCACGTTCCAGCAGAATCCCTGGAACATGACCTTGTTTTCAAAGTGCGCAAGCAGAGCGCCGAGCGATTCCGGCGTCAGCTGTTCCCCGATGATGATGCTCGACGGCCGGCCGCCCTTGAAGTTCTTGTTCCGGTCCGCGTCCGGCTTTCCGGCCGCGAACGCGACGATCTGGGCGGCGACATTGGCGCACAGCTTTTTCTGGCTCGTGCTGCCTTCGATCACGGTGTCGTTCCCGATCTGGCTGTTCTTGAAGCCGACGAACTGGAGCGGCGTGATGTCCGTCCCCTGGTGCAGGAGCTGGTAGAATGAGTGCTGCCCGTTCGTGCCGGGTTCGCCGAACAGGATCGGCCCGGTCGGGTAGTCGACCGGTTCGCCGAAGCGGTTCACCGATTTTCCGTTCGATTCCATGTCGAGCTGCTGCAGGTGGGCCGGGAAGCGGCTGAGCGCCTGGGAGTACGGGAGTACCGCTGTGGCAGGGTACCCGAGTACATTTCGCTCATAGACGCCGATCAGCGCATCCAGCATGTCCGGGTTTTTCCGCGGATCTTTTTCTTTCGCCAGTTCATCTTCCGCCGCGGCTCCTGTGAGGAAGCGGGCGAAGATCTCCGGTCCGAACGCGAGCGACAGGACAGCGCCTCCGACCGCAGACGTGGACGAATAGCGGCCGCCGATGTAATCGTCCATGTAGAATGCCGTGAGATACGAATCGCTCCGGGCGAGCGGCGAGCTCTCGCTCGTGACGGCGATCATGTGCCTGGAAGGATCCAGCCCCTGTTTCGCCAGGGCGTCCTTGACGAACGCTTCATTGGTCAGCGTCTCGAGCGTGGTCCCGGACTTGGAGACCAGGATGAACAGGGAGTGGGCGACATCGATGGAGGCCAGCACCTGCGAGGCGTCATCCGGATCGACGTTGCTGATGAATTTCGCGTTCATCTTGAGGAAGCCGTTTGCTTTCGCCCAGTTCTTGAGGGCGATGTACATCGCGCGCGGCCCGAGGTCGCTCCCGCCGATCCCGATCTGAACTACGGTCGTGAACTTTTCCCCGGCGGCGTTCGTGATCTCGCCGGCGTGGATGCGGTTCGCGAAGTCCGCGATCCGTTCCTGCTGCTCGACGTAGAACGTCCTTTTGTCCGCCCCGTCCGCGAGGACCGCCTCTCCGAGCTGCCCGCGTGTCAGATGATGAAGGACGAGCCGCTTCTCACCGGTGTTCACGACGCCGCCGTTATAGAGGGCTTCGAACTTGTCCGTGAGCTGTGCTTCCTCCGCGAGCGCGGTGAGGCACGACAGGATGTCCTCGTCGACCGCCTTCGCGCCATAGTTGTAAGTCAGGCCGGCGGCCATCGGGATGCTGTAGCTGCGGACGCGGGAAGCGCCGTTTTCGCCGGAAAATGCATCGGCTAAGTCGACCGGTGTCGTATGTTTCAATGCCTCAAAAGCTTTGAGCTTATCGAGATTATTCCACTGGATCATGATACCCCTCCGTTTCTCCGCGGCGGCCGGCAGAGCAGGCCTGCCGCAGGATCCGTTCTGTTTCCTTTTGCCCTTCCATTATATCATCTGGACGCGGAACGGACATCAGAAGTTTGTAAGAACAGAGGAAGACGCGGAAAAAAAATTGTGGTCAGCAGCCCGCAGACGTTGAAAATTCGGAAGATTTCCAATATCCCTGAAATGCTTTTCTTTTTCTTTCGGAGTGTTATAATTTTACATGTTCGGCGGCGCGAAAAATGCGGGCGCCGGACGGAACCTATTTGGAAATCATACAGGAGGGATTGCATTATGGACTTCGTTCAGCTTTGTGAGATCGGAATGTTACTGGCGTTTGGGTTTTCGTGGCCGTTCAATATTTACAAGTCATGGAAATCCCGCACGGCAAAAGGCAAGAGCATCCTTTTTGAGGTGGTCGTCGTCATCGGTTATACGATCGGTCTCACGGGCAAGTTCATCGCATATGCGAATACCGGCGTTCTGGCGTACTCGGTCTGGTTCTACATCGCGGATATCGTCATGGTCCTGATCGACGCGGCCCTGTACGTCCGCAACGTGCAGCTTGACAGAAGAGCGGAGGAGTACGAGAGAGAGATGGACCGGATCGCGGCATAACGGCGAGAGGGGAGACATCCCGGAAACCTGTTTTGGAAAAAAGATACCGGAAGCACAGAGAATCAATGTGCTTCCGGTCATTGTTTTTTGGGAATGCATCGAATGGGATCGTCCGGATCCTCTATGACCTTGATCGCCTTAATCGTCCAGTTTCTCCATGACGCTCTTGTACGCCGGGCGGATGATCTTCCCGTTCCCGACCAGTTCTTCGAGGCGGTGCGCGCTCCAGCCGACGATCCGGGCGATCGCGAAGAGCGGGGTGAACAGGACGCGCGGGATCCCCATCATTTCATAGGTGAAGCCGCTGTAGAAGTCGACGTTCGGGCTGACGCCTTTGTAGATGTGCCGCTTCTCGGCGATGATCTCCGGCGCGAGTTCCTCGATCATCCGGTAGAGATCCATCTCCTGCTGCATGTTCTTTTCTTGTGCGAGGGCGTCCGCGAATTTCTTCAGGATCCGTTCCCTCGGGTCGGAGAGAGAATACACCGCGTGGCCCATCCCGTAGATCAGGCCGGCATGGTCGTACACTTCACCGTCCAGCATCTTCGAGAGGTAATCCTTCATTTCGGCGCGGTCGCTGACATCATGCACATTTCGTTTGATGTTGTCGATCATGCCCATCACGCGGAGGTTCGCGCCGCCGTGACGCGGTCCCTTCAGCGAGGACATCGCCGCGGCGATCGAAGAGTAGGCATCGGACCCGGACGAGGTGACGACACGCGTCGTGAACGTCGAGTTGTTCCCGCCGCCGTGCTCCATGTGGAGGATCAGGCAGGCGTCGAGCGCCGTCGCTTCCGTTGGAGTGTAATTGCTGTCCGGGCGGAGCATCCGGAGGAAGTTCTCCGAGGTCGAAAGGGTATCCTTCGGCCGGTGGATGTACATGCTGCCGTCGTGATTGTAGTGATTGTCCGCGTGGTACGCATAGCACGCGAGCATCGGGAACACCGCGATGAGGCGGAGCAGCTGCTGGATGTTGTGCTCGAGGCTGTTGTCCGTGAGCTGACGGTCATATGTCGCCAGCGTCAGGATGCTTTTTGTCATGGAATTCATGATGTCCGCCGTCGGCGATTTCATCACGACGTCGCGTGTGAAATTCTTCGGAAGATGACGGTATTTTGCCAGCTGTGCCGTAAACTCCGTCAGTTCGCTCTCCGTCGGGAGCTCGCCGAACAAAAGGAGATAGCTGATCTTTTCAAATCCCGGGTGGCCGTCCTTCAGGCCGAGGATCAGGTTCTCGATCCGGTGTCCGCGGTACCAGAGCTCGCCGTCGCACGGGGTCTTCACGCCGTCGACCATTTTGAACGCGTTGATCTGGGAGATCCTGGTGAGACCGGTCAGGACGCCCTGGCCGTTCACGTCGCGGAGCCCGCGGTTGACATGATATTGCTTAAAGAGGTCATCGGAGATCGTATCGTTCTTCCGGCAGACTTCTGCTTTTTCTAAAATGTAGTCATCGTAGTTCCTGTCTGTCATTGCTGTCATTCCTTTTCCTTTTTAAATAGAATACGGTGTCTTTACTATGTAGTGACTCATTGTACCATGGAAAAAAGCAGGCGGCAAATCTCATTTTCCGTTTTGTAATGTTTTCCGTCGTTTTCAGGAGAACTGTTATTCCGGTGCTCCTGGAGACCTGGAATTTCAGCCCTTCCGAAGGGATCGTCATTCCAGCGCTTCCGCAGTCTCCTGCAGATACTGGATGATCGGGAGCCCCTGCGGGCAGGCCTTTTCACACTGGCCGCACGCGATGCATTCGGATGCCGCCGGGCCGACGGAGGTCGTGAAGGCGTAGTGGTCTTTCGCGAGCTCCAGCGAGCCATATTGCCGGTACATGTTCATGTCGGCGAAGATCCCCGGAATGTTCAGCTTCTGCGGACATCCGGCGGTGCAGTAGTGGCACGCGGTGCACGGGATCTGATCCGCGTTCCGGAGCAGGTCCTGCGCCTCGCGGAGTGTCTGTTTTTCCTGTTCGGACAGAGGATGGAAGTCCTTCATCGTCGCGAGGTTCTCCTTCATCTGATCCAGGCTGCTCATGCCGGAAAGGACCGTGACGATGCCGGGCAGGGAACCCGCGAAGCGGAGCGCCCAGCTGACCGGATCGGCATCCGGATTTTCCCGGAGAAGGAGCTCTTTGACCGGCGCCGGCGGCTGTGCGAGAAGGCCGCCTTTGACGGGCTCCATGATGATCACCGGCTTCCTGTGCCGGAGACAGACTTCGAGGTTCGCGCGGGACTGGATCGCTTCGCTGTCCCAGTCCGCGTAGTTGATCTGGAGCTGGACGACTTCTGTGTCCGGGTGTTCGGTCAGGAGCTTCTCGAGGCCCTCCGCCTTTCCGTGCCAGGAAAAGCCCCAGTGGCGGATGAGGCCGGCTTCTTTCAGGCCGCGGATGTAGTCCCAGAGTCTGTACTCGTCGTAGATGTCCCCGTTCGCTCCTTCCCGGAGTGCGTGGAGGAGCTGGAGATCCAGGTAGCCGGCGCCGGTGCGTTCCAGAGAAACATGAATCTCGTCCTTTGCCTCTGTTTCATCTTTTGCCGCCCACGCGTTCAGTTTGCTGACGAGGAAGTAGCGGTCCCTCGGATAGCGCCTGACGAGCGCCTCGCGGATCGCGTCTTCCGAGCCGCTGTAGTTCCAGGCCGTATCAAAATAATTTAAGCCGGAGGAGAGGTAGAGATCTACCATCTTCTTCGTTTCTTCGAGATCGATCGTATCGTCATCCCGGCGCGGCAGGCGCATCAGGCCGAAGCCCAGTTTTCCGAAGTCCGCCGCCCACGCGTTCTGCGGATCACGGAGAATGTTTTCGTTCATAATATCCCTCCTGAATGGTAGTTTTTTCAGATTCTTATTCATTTTAAGGTATTTTCCGGGCAAAGTAAACTGCTTCGGGACGCGTAAAAAAGAGGTGCGGGCAGCACCTCCTTCGTCCGTATGCAAAAGTTTCGCCTGCATTTCGCCTGCCGCCTGCCCGCATCCTGCCTGCATTCTGCCTGCCGCCGGCCCGCATCCTGCATGCGTTCTGCTTACAGATACAGCTTCTTGTAGAATGCTTTGGACAGCGATGTGTCCAGATGGATCCCGTGGCTCGTCAGCACGGCATCGAGCGCGGCGAGCGCGGTGCCGACCTTCTCCGGACGGCAGTTTTCGCCCATGTGCCCGATCCGGATGACGCGCCCCTGCAGCTCATCGAACGCGCCGGCGATCATGACGTTATGCTCCAGCATCTCGCGGAACAGCTCTTCATAGGTGATCCCCTCCGGGATCTCCAGGACAGTCACAGAGTCGGAGAAGCCGGAATCGAGGTACAGTTTCAGTCCGGCTTCACGGGCAGCGGTCCGTGTCGCTTCAGCGACCGCAGCGTGGCGCTTAAAGACGTCCGGATCGGCGAGGAAGTTGTCCAGAGCCTGCCGGAACGCGTGCAGGTCCGCGATCGGCATCGTGTACGGGAACCAGCGGTTCTCGTAATAAGGCTCCATCAAAAGGAGATTGGCGTAGAAGGACGCGATCGGGGTCTTCCGGTTTTTCATCGACCGGAACGCCCGCTCGCTGACATGGACGGTCGAAAGCCCCGGCGGCGCGGAGAGCGCCTTCTGCGATCCGCCGCAGAGGATATCGATGCTCCCTTCACTGAGATCAAGCGATACCGCGAACATCGCGGAAACCGAATCCGCGACGGTCATGATCCCGTATTCGTCGAGCAGCCTGCTGATCGCGAGGATGTCGTTCAGGACGCCGGTCGGCGTGTCGCAGTGGACGACAGCCGCGTATTTGAAATCGTGATCCTGCTTCAGGAAGGAACGGAGATCGTCCGGATCGAGCGGCCGACGCCAGTCTGCCTCGTACAGCACAGTTTCGCCGCCGTAGATCTTGATGAGATCCGCATTCCCCTTGCCGAAGATGCCGTTGCTGATCACGAGGACGCGGTCGCCCGGCTCGGTCAGAGATGCAAACGCGGCTTCCAGGCCGAGCATGCCTTCTCCGTCCAGGATGAATGCGCGGCTGTCCGTGTGGAACGCCTGCTCCAGAAGTCCGCACGTCTCGTGATAAAACTCATAAAAAGAAGGATCGAGGTCGGGATTGGTGCACGGACGGCTCAGCTGTGCCCGCACGTTCTCCCGGACTTCAGTCGGTCCCGGTGTCATGATCAGATACATAATGTGCCTGCCTTTCCTGATCGAACCTCTCGGAAATCGCTCCTGCCATACAAGGCGGCGTCTCCGGATGGTTACCAGTGCTTCATGGATTACCGGCATTGTATCATCAAAGTGCTCTGATAGAAATATGCAATTTTAATTATTTTAAACAGTACAGTCAGGTGGTGGAGTCGTCCTGTTCCGGGTCCGGCTTGTCATTTCTCTTTTTGTCTTTGCGCTTGTAATATTTCTGGTAATACATCAGCGCGAGATTGACGTCGCCGACGACGGTCGAGATCGCGATGAAAATGAGAAGAATCGCTTTCCAGCTCATGAACGGCTCCTTTCTAAAATTACTTTACACGGAAAAATGTGACTTTTCAAGCGCGGCGAAAATCAACATAGACAAATGTAAAATTTGAAAATCGTTCAAAATTGCCTGAAAGCGGGGATTCCGCGGGGCGATCCGGCTCCTTATGTAAAATATTTAACATAAATCTAACATTGAGCCGCTAGTGGTTCTTACATTCATTCTATAGGCTGATAAAAGGAAAAATGGTAAGAAGAAAAATGGAAAAAAGAGAATCACTAAGGAGAGAGAAATGAGTGAACAGGTACAAGTCGTTTTCGGCCTGATCGGGGGACTGGCACTTTTCCTCTACGGAATGAACGAAATGAGTGATGCCCTGCAGAAGACTGCGGGCGAGAAGATGAAGAGGATCCTGGGGTTCCTGACAAAGAACCCTCTCATGGGAGCGCTCGCGGGATGTCTCGTAACGGCGATTCTGCAGAGCAGCAGCGCGACGACGGTCATGGTGATCGGGTTCGTCAGCGCCGGACTGATGAGCCTGCCGCAGGCGATCTCCGTCATCTTCGGTGCGAACATCGGTACGACGATGACCGCACAGCTCCTGGCATTCAAGATCAGTGACTACATTTATCCGATCATCTTCATCGGATTCATGATCCGCTTCCTCGGCAAAAAGGAGCGGACGAAAAATATCGGAATGGTGATCCTGGCATTCGGACTGCTGTTCGAAGGAATCGAGATCATGAGCGGCGTCATGAAGCCGCTGGCGAGCAGCTCGTTCTTTATCGATCTGATGCACAACGTACGCAACACACCGATCCTCGGTGTTGTCCTGGGGACGTGCATGACGCTCGTCGTCCAGAGCTCCAGTGCGACGATCGCCGTGCTGCAGAACTTCGCCTCCCAGGCGGGGCCGGACGGCGTCCACAGCGTCATCGGCCTGACGGGAGCGATCCCGATCCTGTTCGGAGACAACATCGGAACGACGATCACCGCGATCCTGGCGTCGATCCCTCTGTCGAGAGACGCGAAACGGACCGCGATCGCACACAGCACATTCAACATCTCGGGAACGATCGTGTTCATGTTCCTGATCAAGCCGTTCGCACATGTCGTCCGCATGATCTCACCGAGCGGACCGGAGATCGAGGTGATCTCCCGTCAGATCGCGAACGCACACACGTGCTTCAACCTGACATGCACGCTGATCTGGCTGCCGCTGATCCCGCTCATGGTCAAGATCGTCACGACCCTGATCCCGGAGAAGAAGGGCGAACATCCGCAGATCCTCAGTCAGCCGGTGTACCTCGACGATTCCGTGCTCGGACAGCCGGCAGCGGCGATGTACCTGATCTCGCAGGAGATCCGGAACTGCGCGTCGACGGCGTCTTCACTGATCAAAGAAGCGTCCGGTGAGGTCGTCTCCGGCGTCGTATCGGAATCATTCAATCAGCATTTTGAGGGGCTGAGGAATGTCCTGGATCAAGTCGGCGTCTATATCTCGAAGCTCATCGCGAGCGGCGGACTGACGGAACGGCAGTCGGATGAGACGGCCGGACTGATGAGCGTCTACAACAACATCAGCCGTGTCACCGACCGGTGCGGAGAAGTCATGGAGCGTGTCAGGAAGATCGGAAGCGGCGAAAAGAATCTGAGCAAGGACGCGGTCGCGGAAGTCGAAGAATGTTTCTCGGGAGTCAGCGATCTGTTTACCGGAGTGATGGAGTCCGTGGAAACCGGAGACAAGGAAGCGGCGCGGAACCTGTCCGCGAACCGGAAAACGCTGCTGAAAGCGCAGAAGAAATTTTACAAGGCGCATCTCGCCCGTCTGAAAAACAAAAAGTGCGATGTCTCGTTAACAGAAGACTACACTTCCATCCTTTACAGCTTTTACCGTATGATCGATAACTGCATGGGCATCGCCGAGGAGACGCTGGATGATCTGTCTCTGACAACGATCGAAAGGGAAGAGAAAGAAGAGAAAAAAGAGAGCGACCGGAATATCCGATCCGGGATCGATGCTCTGGGGATGAGAGAAGGTGGACTGCGTGGAAGCGAGACGTGATACTTCAGGCAGAATGAACGCCCGGAAGCCGGCACGTCGACGGGTGACCGCAGCAGTACTGTTTCTTATCACTCTTGCCGCCGCGTTCCTTCTGACCGGATGCGGTGAGAACAGTTCTCTTCCGGATCTCAGCGGGATGGGAAACGTGACAGCGGTCGTCCGGGAGGAAGGCTCCGGCACGAAGGAGCAGTTCCGCCAGCTGGTCGACACCGATGAGAACGGTGCGGCGACGACCGCAGCATCCACGAACGATGTTCTCGATACCGTCGCAAAAGACAAGAACGCGATCGGGTACGCGGCGTTCAGCGAGGCAAAAGGAAGAGATGATGTGAAGATCCTGAAGATCGACGGCGTCTCCGCCTCGAACGAAACGATCCGTTCCGGGAAATACCCGCTCAAGAGAAATTACTATCTCGCGTATACGGGCAGTCTGAACGGAGTCGAACAGGACTTTATCCACTACGTCCGGTCGAGAGGCCAGGACATCGTCAAGGGCTACTGCCTTCCGGCGTATAAGAGCGGGACGTTCCTGTCCGACAAGAGCAGCGGCACGATCCGGATCGAGGGATCGACGTCGATGGAATCCATGATGAAGGACCTCAAGGCCGGATACCAGTCGCAGAACCCGAACGCGAAGATCCGGATCACTGCGACAGATTCCGGAAGCGGACTCACCGCGGCGATGCAGAAAAAATGCGATCTCGCGATGTCGTCCAGAGATCTCAAGGATTATGAAAAAGAGCTTTTAACCACGGTGACCGTCGCAAAAGATGCGATCGTTGTCGTTGTCAATCCGGATAACCCTTTGACCGATCTTTCCAAAGATCAGGTGAAGGATCTGTTTGACGGGAAATATTCGAAATGGGAAGAATTGAAATAACGGAGGATAAGATACGTATTTGAACGATATAATCAGCCAGGGTGCGGTGAAGGGTCAGATGATCAATTTTGCAGACAAAAGGGGTTTTATCAGTGATATGGATGGTGTCATTTACCACGGGAACCGCATTCTCCCGGGCGTTAAGGAATTTGTCCACTGGCTTCAGGATGAGAAGAAGGAGTACCTTTTCCTCACGAATAACAGTGGGACGACGCCCGTGGAATTGAGGAGAAAGCTGCTCCGCATGGGGCTCGATGTGCCGGAAGAGCACTTTTATACGAGTGGTCAGGCGACGGCGGCATTCCTGAAAGATCAGAATCCGGACGGCTGCTCGGCCTATGTGATCGGCGGCGCCGGACTGATCAACGCGCTCCACGACGTGGGCGTCGCGATGAACAGCGTCGACCCGGACTATGTCGTGTTCGGCGAGTGCAGCTCGTATTCGATGGAGGCGCTGACCAAGGCAACAAATCTCGTCCTGGGCGGGGCGAAGCTCATCGGCGCGAACTCGGATATTTCCGGGCCGGTCGAAGAGGGGATCGCTCCGGCGTGCCGGGCGCTGATCTCGCCGATCGAAATGGCGACAGGGATCAACGCGTATTTCTGCGGCAAGCCGAATCCGCTGATGATGCGGACGGGCCTGCGGATCCTCGGATGCCACTCGGAAGAGGCGGTCATGATCGGGGACCGGATGGATACGGATGTCATCTCCGGGATGGAGAGCGGCATGTCGACGATCCTCGTGCTTTCAGGCGTCACGACCCGGGAGCAGGCGAGCAAGTTCGCGTACGGGCCGTCGATGATCTTAAATGGTGTCGGCGACATCCCGAAGCTCGCAGCGCTCCAGCAGGAACGCTCCGACAGCGGGCTCACCGTGATCGGAGGCGGCGCAGGAGCCTGAGAGACAAAAATGTTTACAGGAAAGCGCAGAGTACAAAGACTCGAGCGCTGATCAATACAGCGACATCCGCTGCGGCATGGTTCACCCCCGGACCTCCGCCAGGATGGCAGGCTGTTTATAAAGAGAGAGCATCTGTGCGGATGCCTCTCTTTTTTTCTCCATGCCTCAGAGCGGGGCGATGGGGCAGAATACTCCCGTTCTCTTTTTCTCTTTCGCTCTGAAGCGGGTCGGTGGGACACAAAAACCCCCGCTCTCACAGAGCAGGGGCAGTATGCGTGTTCTTTTGTTCCTGACAGGCGTCTGGCTATCCGAGCAGCGCCTTCTTGAGACGCGCGAAGAATCCCGGGCGGATCGGCTTCGGCTCGATGAGAGACGACTGATTGTGGAGCGACTTCTTCATGAACTCGTCCTGGCTGGAGCAGGAGCCCGGCTGCGAGAGCTTGCGGCTGTACGTCCCGTCCGGCTGCATGAAGCTCGCCTTGACATTGTCGTTCAGCTCGGTTGTCAGGATCTCCTGGAGCTGCCGCCGGAGATCTTCGTCGTACACCGGGTACGCGATCTCGACGCGTCGGTTCAGGTTTCGCGTCATCAGATCCGCAGAGGAAATGAACAGCTTCGCTTCATCGCCGCGCCCGAAGCAGTAGATCCTTGCGTGCTCCAGATAGCGGCCGACGATGCTCGTCACGTGGATGTGGTCCGTCTGCGCCGGGATGCCCGGCAGGATGCAGCAGATCCCGCGGATGATCAGCTGGATCTCCACGCCCGCGCGGGACGCGTCCCGGAGCTTGTCGATGACCTCGCGCTCCGTGACCGAGTTCGCCTTGATGCAGACATAGCCGTTCGTGCCTTTCGCGATTTCTTCATCCAGCAGCGAGAGGATGCCCTGCTTGATGCCGACCGGCGAGACGAGGAGCTTCTGATAGTTGCCGTGAAGATTGTTGACCAGCATGTTCTGGAAGAACAGCGTCGCGTCCGCGCCGGTCTTTTCATTCGCCGTCATCAGGCTGAGGTCCGTGTACATCGCGTTCGTCTTCTCGTTGTAGTTCCCGGTCCCGATCTGCGTGATGTAACTGATTTTGCCGCGGTTCCGCATCGTGATCAGGCAGATCTTGCTGTGGCATTTATAGTCCTCGATCCCGTAGATGATCTGGCATCCGGCGTCCTCCATCAGTTTCGACCAGGAAATGTTGTTCGCCTCGTCAAAGCGCGCGCGGAGTTCCATGATCGCAAGGACTTCCTTGCCGTTTTCCGCTGCGCGGCAGAGGATCTGCGCGATCTTCGACGTCGATGCGAGCCGGTAGATCGTGATCTTGATCGAGACGACATCCGGGCGGTCCGCCGCCTCATTCAGCAGCTGCAGGAACGGATCCACGCTGTCGAACGGGAAAAACAGCATGCGGTCACGCTGCTGGATTTGTTCGATCATCGGATGCTTCTGGCTGATGTCCTCCGGCCATCTCGGCGTGTACGGCTCATAGAGGAGGTGCTCCGGATCCATCGGCCCGAGTTCGTCCGCCAGCTGATAGACGTACTTCATATTGAGAGGACAAAAGTCGACGTAGATCTGGTTCGGCTTTACGGAGATCATCTTCTTCAGTGCGCTATGGAAGTTGTCCGATATCTTCCGGTCCAGCTCCAGACGGACGACCGACATCGTCTTTCTCTTCTTCAGGAGCGTCAGTACGCGGCTCCGGAAGTCATCTTCATAGTCCTCGAATTTCTCTTTGTCAAAACTCAGATCCGCATTCCTCGTGACGCTGATGACGCACGATTCCGTGACGGTGTACGCGCCGAACAGCTCCGGCGCCCACTGCATGATGATGTTCTCCAGGCGGATGAAGCGGCCGTCCTTTGAAAGCGAAAGATACGGCGGAAGCGAGTCCGGTACCGGCACGAGGCCGATCTCGTGCTTGCCTTTCTTGTAGGTCAGAAGGACCGCGATGTACAGGTCCTTGTTCACGAGGTGCGGGACCGGATGATGGCTCCCGATGACCATCGGAGAGAGCATCGGAAGAAGGTTCACCGAGAAATAATGGTCTACCCGTCTCCGTTCGTCTTCGCGGAGCTCCGAATATTCCAGGTCGTGGATCCCGTACGTCTTGAGCTCCTGCATCACGGTCGTATAGATGCGTCTTTTCTGTTCGAGCAGGCCGGGGATCGTGTTGAAGATCTTGATGAGCTGTTCGGAACTCGTCATACCGCTCTTGTTATCGATCTCATCCGGCGAGATCTGATCGATATCGACCAGACTTCCGACGCGGACCATGAAGAATTCGTCCAGGTTGCTGGAAAAAATCGAGATGAATTTCAGCCGTTCCAGGAGCGGGACCGTTTTGTCCCCGGCTTCCTCCAGGACGCGCTGGTTGAAGCGGAGCCAGCTGAGCTCGCGGTTCTGCGTATAGAGATATTTTTCTTTTTTGTTTACATCAATTTCTGGCACAGATATCCCTCCCTGACACCATAACTGCTGACGATCAGTTCTTTTGCATCGAAAAGTTTATAGATATGATGAAGGATCGCGATGCCGGGGATCAGTGTGTGGATCCGGTCCGGCTCCAGTTTCAGGATGACGTCCTTGATCTCTTCTTTGCCGCTCATGAGGTAATGGCTGAGCTCCTTGAACTGCTCACCGGTGATGGTATTGCAGTCTTCCGGCAGATCGTATCTCCGTTTCGCGATCTTCAGGACTGCCCGGGAGGTGCCGCCGACACAGATCAGAGGGGACCTTTTGTCAAAAAGATAAAGGTAATCCTTGTCGATCTGATCCGTGATCGTCTTCTCGATTTTTTTCAGGGATTTCTCGCTTGGAAGGATGTGCTTCACGCACTTCTTGTAGAGGTTCAGGGAACCGACCGGAAAACTCGAGTCGCGCCGCACTTTATTTTTGTCAAAGGAAACGATTTCGGTACTCGCACCGCCGATATCGACGAATGCGCCGCTGTCCGCCGGAACTTCCTGCATCGCGCCGGTGTAGCCTAAATACGCTTCCTGTTCGCCGCTCAGGATCTCGACGTTATAGCCGGTCTCGGAAAGGATCCGGGCCTGTACGTCTTCGGTATTGCGGATATTTCGAAGAGATGCAGTAGCGAAGATCGAAACATCGGAGTTGTCGATGTTCAGCAGCTGCTGTGTCTGCTTGAAATCCTTCAAGCCGGTGATCGCCCGCTCGATGCCTTCGTTCGTCAGGTTCTCTTTCTTGACGTAGCCGGCGAGGCCTGCCATGAATTTTTTGCGGAACAGGATCTGGAAGCTGCCGTCCGACACTTCGTACAGCGTCTGGCGCATCGAGTTCGAGCCGATGTCGATAATGACTTTTTTCATTCTTTCAGTCTCCTTTTGAAATGATTACATATAGCAACATAAGAATAGCGGCTGCGTGTTAAATTATCCCGATTTTCATGTTAAATCTCTGTTAACTCCTACCATAACCATTATATCATGAAACGCCGGGGGAAGCGCCTGAAAACGGGAGGGGGAGCAGGGTTTCGGGATAGGGGCCGGGCGGCCCGATGCGTGATATTTTTGTTTAAAACTGCGTAAAATGTCACACTTTTCCCATCGATTGGTGTGCAGAGGAAAAAGGACAAAAAAATTGCGGCAGAATGATTATTGGGATATAATGACGGTAAGATATAACCGTTGAAGAATGGAGGTAATACCCATGGCTTTAGTAACAACGACTGATATGTTTAAAAAAGCGTATAATGGCGGATACGCGATCGGCGCGTTCAACGTCAATAATATGGAGATCGTCCAGGGTATCACGGAAGCGTGCCGCGAAGAACACGCACCGGTCATCCTGCAGGTTTCCAAAGGTGCCCGCGCGTATGCGAGCCACACCTACCTCGTGAAACTGGTAGAAGCGGCGGTCATCGACTGCCCGGACATCCCGATCGCTCTGCATCTGGATCACGGCCCGGACTTCGAGACCTGCAAGGCCTGCGTGGACGGCGGATTCACATCGGTCATGATCGATGCTTCGTCCAAACCGTTCGAAGAGAATATCGAGATCACGAAGAAGGTCGTAGAATACGCACATGATCACGGTGTCGTCGTTGAGGCGGAGCTCGGAACACTGGCAGGGATCGAGGATGACGTAAAGGTCTCTGCGGAGGATTCTTCGTACACGCATCCGGAGGAAGTCGAGGAATTCGTTTCGAGAACAGGCTGCGACTCCCTCGCGATCGCGATTGGAACGAGCCACGGTGCGTATAAATTCAAACCGGGAACGAAACCGCAGCTGCGTTTTGACGTCCTGCATGAGTGCGAGAAGCGCCTGCCGGGATTCCCGATCGTCCTTCACGGATCGTCGTCCGTACCGCAGGAATACGTCAAGATGATCAATGAGAACGGCGGGAACATGCCGGGAGCGATCGGCGTTCCGGAAGACCAGCTGAGAGAAGCGTCCCGCAGCGCAGTCTGCAAGATCAACATCGACTCGGACCTCCGTCTCGCGATGACAGGAACGATCCGCAAATATTTCGCGGAGCATCCGGCGGACTTCGATCCGCGTCAGTATCTGAAGCCGGCACGCGCCAACATCAAGGAGCTCGTTCGTCATAAACTGATCGACGTGCTCGGATGCGCCGGCAAAGCGTGAAGATAAGCGTGAGGATCTGCCGGAAACTATAAATGACATGGTAATATGAGCCCCCGAGTTTCGCCGGGAAAATCCGGCGGCCGGGGGCGTTTCTGAAAAAAGGGGAAATGGGAAGGAGATCTGTTTGAATTACGGAGTTTACGAGAAAATGCACGGCGGCGAGTTCGCGCGGCAGGAGGGGGAGAGCGACCAGGTGTATATGGACCGGGTCCTCTCCGCGGTGTTTGATCTCCCGGCCGCGGGAGAGCTCCAGCGTTTCAATGAGATGCTGAAGCCGTCGTATCAGGGATGCTGTGCGGAGAAGATGTCGCTCACGGTGGCGTATGAACCGCAGCTGTGGGAAGCGAACCCGGCGGGGAATCTCCACGGCGGGATCATCGCGACGGCGTTCGACATCACGTTCGGCTCGCTGACGAGGTTCTGCACCGGAAACAGCGATGCGCTCACGGTCGATCTGAAGATCAGCTACATGCGGGGCATCCCGCTGGATCATCCGTTCCTCGTCACAGCGTATGAGGACAAGACCGGACAGCGCGTCCGTTTTCTTCATGGGGAACTCTACGATCGGGTGACAGGGAAGCTCGCGGCGACGGCATCCACGATGTTTATGTAGGAAATGAGCGGAAGTCCACATTTTTATCCTGCCCGTGTGAAACAATTGTCAATATTATTGATTTTCACATCCTCATTTGATAAACTCAGTGTATAAGTATCCTGCCGGCAGCGAGCCGGCGTTTGAAAATCCACCTGCTGGAGTCAGTACTTAATTTTTTTCATATGATCCCTGACGGGAAAAAGGAGACGGTAAAATGACTAAAAAGATTAAGGATTCGATCGTCTACATAGGAGCAGACGACCATGATATTGACTTGTTCGAGGGGCATTTCATCGTGCCGAACGGCATGGCGTACAATTCGTACGTGATCCTCGATGACAAGATCGCGGTCATGGACACGATCGACTGCCGGAAAAAAGACGAATGGATGAAGAACCTGAAGGAAGCACTTGGCGGCAAAAAGCCGACTTATCTGATCATCCAGCATATGGAACCGGATCATTCGGGATCGCTCGACGCGTTCGTCGAGGAATATCCGGATGCGACGATCGTCGGGAATGAAAAGACGTTCAAGCTGGTCAATCAGTTTTTCCCGGGGGAGAAACTGAAAAATACATTGACGATCGCGAGCGGCGATACACTGGATCTCGGCAGCCGCACCCTGTCCTTCATTTTTGCGCCGATGGTCCACTGGCCGGAAGTCATGATGACGTATGACGCGGAGGACAAGGTCCTGTTCTCGGCGGACGCGTTCGGAAAATTCGGCGCGCTCGACTACGACGACCCGGAAGGCTGGGCGTGCGAAGCGAGAAGATACTACTTCGGCATCATCGGGAAATACGGCGCGCAGGTCCAGAACGTGCTGAAGAAGGTGGAGACGCTCGACATCGAAGCGATCTGCCCGCTGCACGGACCGCAGCTGACGGAAGACCTCGGGTATTATCTGGACACGTATGACACCTGGTCGAGCTACCTTCCGGAGAGCGACGGCGTCTGCATCTGCTACACTTCCGTTTACGGACATACGAAGAAGGCGGTCGAGCGTCTGCGTGACGAACTCGAGAAGAAGGGCGTTCCGAAAGTCGTCCTGAACGACCTCGCGCGGAGCGATATCGCGGAGTGCGTGGAGGACGCGTTCCGTTACGACACCCTCGTCCTCGCGACGACGACCTATAACGCGGGCATCTTCCCGTTCATGAGAGATTTCATCGACTCCCTCGTTGAGAGAGGATATCAGAAGAGGAACGTCGCGTTCATCGAAAACGGATCCTGGGCTCCGGAAGCGGCGAACGTCATGAAGAGCAAGATGAAGAACCTGAAGGACATCAAGATCCTGAAGAACACCGTGACGATCCACTCCGCACTGGATGACGAGAGCACGGCAGCGCTGGACGCTCTGGCGGACGAACTCGCGGCGATCTATACGAACACGGCAGCGGAAGAAGACAAGAACATCGACCCGACAGCGATGTTCAAGATCGGCTACGGACTGTACGTCGTCACTTCCAACGACGGAAAGAAGCAGAACGGCCAGATCGCGAACACGGTGTCCCAGATCGCGAGCGACCCGGAGAAGGTCGGCGTCAACATCAACAAATCCAACTACACCGCGGACATCATCCGCAAGACCGGCGAGATGAACGTCTGCGTCCTGAATGAAGAGGCGCCGTTCAAGCTGTTCAAGCACTTCGGCTTCCAGTCCGGAAGAGATGTCGACAAGTTCGCGGACTTCAAGCACTATGAGATCGCGTCCAACGGCATCGCGTACCTGACGAAGTACTCCAACGCGTACATCTCGCTGAAGGTGACCGACACGATCGATCTCGGCTCCCACTGGATGTTCATCTGCGACATCACCGAGTCCGCCGTGCTGAACAACGTCGAAACGATGACGTATTCCTTCTATCAGGCGAACGTCAAACCGAAGCCGCAGGCGGAAGTCAAGGGCTGGGTCTGCAGCGTCTGCGGATACATCTATGAAGGCGAAGAGCTTCCGGAAGACTTCGTCTGCCCGCTGTGCAAGCACCCGGCAAGCGATTTCCGGAAACTGGAGTAGCTCTGACAAAAGGATACAGGACAAAACGATCAAGCCGGGCCGGCGGAACATCTCCGCGGGGCCCGGCCTCTTTTTGTGCGTGACAAAAAAATAAAAAAAGAAGAAACCGCCCGCCGGGACGTGTTCAGCGCACCCGGGCGCCGATATCCTGGTTGATCATCCCCGACGGTTTCTTCTTTTTTTCGTTTTTCCGCTGCACACGGCATTTCGGGTACATGGATTCGAAGATAGCACTCTGAAGCTGTTATTCCATGTCTTCCAGCCGGCCGTGCTTCTCGTAGCTCGTGACGCGGCTGATCTTGTTGTTCTCATCGACGAAGACGACAGAAGGACGGTGCTCCTTCGCGGTCTCCGGATCCATGTCCGTGTAGGCCATGATAATAACTTTGTCACCGACGCTGACGCATCTCGCGGCAGCCCCGTTCAGGCAGATGACGCCGCTCCCGCGGTCTCCCGCGATGGTGTAGGTGTCGAACCGGCTCCCGTTGTCGACGTCCGCGATCTGTACGCGCTGGTATTCCAGGATCCCCGCGGCATCCATCAGATCCTCATCGATCGTGATGCTGCCGACGTAGTTCAGCGCCGCCTGGGTGACCGTTGCCCGGTGAATTTTTCCTTTTAACATTTCTACTGTCATTCGTGCTCCTTTCTAACCCGTAACGGGCGGGACGATCTCGCCCCGATGCTGATCTCTGCCGCATCCTCTGCGGTCAGTGTGATTCATCCAGTAAAGGCTCGGAATGAACAGGATTCAGATGTGCAAAGTATAGTTTCTCGCAAATACTATCTTCAGATATGGATTATAGCGGCCCGCGCACGCTTCGTCAAGGGGAAAAAGAAAAAGTGACGGCGCCCGGCGGGTCCCGGAATGTCCGGGGAGCCCGCGCCGGGCGGACCGGCACCTTTATTTTTCCGTCAGGATCTGATCCAGCGCTCTTTTTTCTTTCTTCGTGTACGTGTATTTCGTGCTGTACTTTTTACTCACCGTTTTCTCCGGATGATATTTCAGGAGCTTTTTGTCAAGCTCCGCGATGGCGGTGTACCCGTTCAGGTCCGGATACTTCTCTGTGTTGACGTCCGGCGTGGAGAACGTCAGGGTCTGCTCGCCGATGTCGACCGTGTAGGTGAGTTCGCCCTGCCGGGTGAAGCTGACGTCGATTGATTCGACTTCGCTGAATTTCAGGGTCGTTCCGGCAGGATGTCCCGGGCTGTGCGAGATGACCTTGTTTTCCATGACTTCATTCACGCCGGCGAAGCTCCCGAGGAACATCAGAACGAGGATGACCGCGAAGATGACCGGGTAGGCTTTGATCGCGTTCGTCAGGGACGGGACGAACGACAGGCTCACATGATCATAGCGGTTGTACATCCAAAGGAAGCAGAGGTACAAAAGCGGCATCTCGATCGCGAACGTGAGGAGCGTCTCGCTGTATGTCGGGCGTTCCGAGAAGATGCGCGACGGATCCAGCAGGAAGTAAGCCTGCGCTTTGCTCATCAGCATGTTGATCTCGATCGTGATGAACGAGGTGATCAGGACGACCAGGATGAAAAAGATCATCACGCCGGCGAAGCTGATTTTTTTCTTTTTGCCGGCGCCCGGAAGGTACTGCGGGTTGTAGGCCGTGCGCTGGTTCTTCCCGGGCGGTTTCCGGAGCGAAGCGTTTCCTTTTGATCCGGCTTTCGATCCGGATTTTGACCCGGATTTTGACCCGGTGCGGTTTTTGCTCCCGCCGCCTTTCGAAGCGGCGTTCCCGGACGATCTGCGGTTCTTGTTATTCTTGTTTTTCTTCAGTGATTTGGCTCCCATAAGAGTCCTTTCTGTCAGAGCATCAGCGGTTTACGACGTTTTCCGGGCTTCCTTCGAGGAACGAGCGGATGTTGGATGCCGTGATGTCCAGGATCCGCTGGCGGGCGGCCTTCGCGGCCCAGGAGATATGCGGCGTGATGATGCAGTTCTTTGCTTTGAGGAGCGGGTTGTCCGCTTTGATCGGCTCGGTCGAGACGACATCGAGCCCGGCGGCGTACACCTTGCCGGAGTTCAGCGCGTCCGCCAGATCCTGCTCGACGACGAGCTGGCCGCGGCTGTTGTTGATCAGGATGACGCCGTCCTTCATCTTCGCGATGTTGTCCTTGTTGATGATGCCGGCGGTCTCCGGGAACATCGGGCAGTGCAGGAAGATCACATCGGACTCCGCGAACAGCGTGTCGAGGTCCGTATATTCCGCGACGCTCCAGCCTTCCTCGGATTCGAATTTATCGTACGCGATGACCTTCATGTCCAGCGCGTTCAGGATCTTCGCGGTCGTCCGCCCGATCTTTCCGAGGCCGATGATGCCGGCGGTCATGCCGCTCACCTCGATCATCGGGTAGTCCCAGTACGACCATTCGATATTGTTCTGCCATTTGCCCGCCTTGACCGTCTCATCGTGGTGTGCGATGTGCGAGCAGATCTCCATCAGGAGCGACACCGCGAACTGAGCGACGACCTTGGTCCCGTAGGTCGGGACGTTCATCACGACGATGCCTTTTTCCTTCGCGTGGTCGATGTCGACGACATTATATCCTGTCGCGAGCACGGCGATGGCTTTCAGGTTCGGGCAGGCGTCGATCGTCGCTTTCGAGATCGGCGTCTTGTTGATCACGGCGATGTCCGCGTCGCCGATGCGCTCCGCGATCAGCGGGGATTCGACGTATGATGTACGGTCATACAGCGTCACGTCGCCGAGCTCTTCGATCGGTCCCCAGCTGAGGTCGCCGGGATTCTCCACATATCCGTCCAGGATCACGATTTTCATAATGGACCTCCTCGTTATTTGTTGTTATGGCCTGCGGAAGGACAGCGGCGCGCCGCGGATCCTTCCTTTCCGTTCTTCAAAGTTTATCCCCATTATATCATTAAACGGGACTTTTTACAGAAAATCCGCAGGGGTGCAGGATAGAACGGGACAAAAGAAAATGCAGGCGGCCGGGAGCCGGCCGCCTGCAGGAGCATTGGTTTCAGAAACTCGGATACAGTCCGTCCCAGACGATGCGGCGGTACTGCTCCCGGTCCGTATCCCCCTCGGTCGAGATGCAGAGGATCCGGGAATCCGGGCCGATCCCGATCTTCCGGCGGAGTTCGTCGAGGCTCGGGTTCTGGAGCAGCTCGGCGGCAAATCCGACGCCTGCCGCGCCGCTCTCGCCGGAGATCACGCGGGCGTCTGCTCCGATCGGACTGCTGAGGATCCGCATCCCTTTCGCGGCGACCCAGTCCGGCAGCGACACGAAGTGGTCAGCGTGATCCTTCAGGATGTCCCAGCCGATCGTGCACGGCTCGCCGCAGCAGAGCCCCGCCATGATCGACGCCATGTCGCCGCGGACAAAATGGAGCGTCCCGTCATTTGCTTCCGCGGTGCGATACAGGCAGTCCGCCTGATTCGGTTCCACGATCGTGATGACCGGGCGCTGTTCCTCCCCGTAGAAGGAGCTCAGGAATCCGGTGAAGGATCCCGACATGGCGCCGACGCCGGCCTGAAGAAAGACGTGCGTCGGACGGACCTCTCCGAGCTGCCGGACCGTTTCCAGCGCGAGCGTCAGATAGCCCTGCATGATCCAGAGCGGGATCTTCGTATAGCCTTCCCAGGCGGTATCCTGGACGAGGATCCAGCCGTTCGTTTCCGCCTTTTCGGCGGCGAGGCGGACGGCGTCGTCGTAATTCAGATCGGTGATCGTCGCGTCGGCACCGAGCAGCAGGATGTTATTGAGGCGCTCCTTCGAGCTTCCCTTCGGCATGTAGACGACCGCACGGTGTCCGAGCTTCGCCGCCGTCCACGCGACCCCGCGGCCGTGATTCCCGTCGGTCGCGGTGACGAACGTGAGCTCGCCCGTTTTCCGGCGGACGTCCGGGCTCGTGATCCGGTCAAAGCACAGATTTTCCGGATCGAGGCCCGCTTTTTCGGCGATGCAGCGGGCGATCGACCAGCTTCCGCCGAGGGATTTGAAGGCGTTCAGCCCGAAACGGGCGCTTTCGTCCTTGACATAGAACGCGGAAACACCGAGCTGATCCGCGAGGGAAGAAAGACAGCGGAGCGGTGTCTCCTCGTAGCCGGGGATGCTCCGGTGAAATGCGAGCGAGTGCTCCGCGACGGATTCGCAGAAGGCGGATGTGTCGGACAGATCCTGTTCGTGGTGAAGCGTGACGGATTTGATGCATTCTTTCATAGCTGGTTCCTCCTGGATTGACCGGCGTGCAGCCGTTTTTCCGATCCGGTGTCAGTACCTGAGTACCTGCCGGTCCATGGGAATTCTCTTTTCTCCATTATATTATGATTTCGCCGGAAAAAATACAGATTATCGCCGAAAAAATGAGAATATTGAGATTTTTTCGCGTGGGAGATTTTTCACAGAACAAAAGATCCTGTTTTTTTGAATAAAAACACATCGGGGCGAATTGAATCGGGCCGCCTGCTGTCCTATAATTTAACTGTCACGGAGGTTATCATGAGAGAAATCAGAACACTTGGCCCGGCGGAGATCGAAGATTACCTGACGATCTACCTGAACGCGTATCCGGCCTTCAAGACGCTGGATGACGAATGCCGGGAAGAATATCGGCAAAAAACAAAACGCGATATGGAGCGGCAGGAGGATGTCGATTTCATCGGTCTGTTCGAAGACGGAACGCTGATCAGCACGATGAAGATCGTGAATTTCCGGATCAATCTCTATGGGACGATGTGCCCGGCGACCGGCCTGATGTCGCTCGCGGTCCACCCGCTGCATAAAAAACAGCACGCGGCGCTGGACATGGTCCGGTACTTCGAGGACGATGCGAGGAAAAAAGGAGCCGCCGTCACGGTTCTCCTCCCGTTCAACATGGGCTTTTACCGTTCGCTCGGCTACGGTCTCGGCGCGAAGCTCGACGAATACCATCTGCCGACCCGGTCGCTCCCGGCGGCCGCGGATCTTTCGAAGCTGCGCCTTCTGGAGCATGGAGATCTCCCGGACGTCCTCGCGTGCCACAGCCGGTACGCGGAGCATACGCACGGCATGATCCGGAAATTCAGCGAAGAGATCTACGATATGGAGCAGGATACGGCGACCCGGCGGATCGGATTTTACCGCGAGGGGAAGCTGGACGCGTACGCGGCGTATCATTTTGTCAGCACGAGCGACGTCAACTACACGATGAATGAGATCGTCGTTGACGAACTGATCTATCAGGAGCCGGAGGAGCTGCGGGCGCTCCTCGGCTACTTCCGGAACCAGTCGGACGAGGCGGAAACGATCCGGATCCGGACGGGCGACGCGGAGTTCTATCACGTCTTACGCGACCCGCAGGATCTGACCGGGAACTACATCCCGTTCGGCTACCTGGAGACGAACGTGTCCGCGATCGGGAACATGTATAAAGTCGTGGATCCGGAGCGCTTTGTCCGGATGACGTCGGGGAGGGAATTTTCCTTCCATCTTCCGGCAGGTCCGTGCGGACGGGCGGCGTCGGAGGAGGACGGACTGATCGTCCGGTTCGATTATGAGGATGAGATCGCGAAACGTGAGGATGCGGTCTCGGTCCGGTTCGGCATGGACCGGTACGGTGATCCGGCCTGGAGCGTCGCAGAAGAAGGGGAGGAGGCGAATGTCACGGTCCGCCTCAAGAAAGCCGAGCTCTCGTCTCTTTTCATGAATTCCGCGAGCCTTCGTTCGCTGATCGCGCTCGGACAGGCGGAGATCAGCGATCCGGCGTATGTCGGGCTTCTGGACTCGATGCTGTATTACTGGCAGAGACCGTACAGCAATACCGATTTTTGATCCCGCAGGGAATGGATCGCGGGACATTTCAGCAGGAGGGATGTTATAATGAAGATCGATGATTTCACACTGGAAAACTGGCTGAACCCGGCTTGTGACAGCGAGAAGAACAAAGTCTACCTCGGCGGGAGCTGCGTCAGTCCGATGACGGTCCGGGAACTGTTCGATGTGATCGGGGAGGACATGGATTCGTTCCTGAAGAAGATCCCGGATCTGAGTCTGGCCTATCCGTATTTCACCGGAACGCCGCTCTGCCGCGAAGGGGTCGCCGGGCTGTACCGGAAGGTGGAACCGGAGGACGTGGTGCTCGTCCACGGAGGGACGGGTGCGAACGACACGGTCGTGCAGACCCTGCTGGAACCGGGAGACAGCATCATTTCGATCGTGCCGAACTATCAGCAGTTCGTTTCGATCCCGAAGTCGATCGGGGTCGAGGTGCGTGAGGTGCATCTGAAGCCGGAAGAGGGCTACCGGCTCGATCTTGACGAAGTCCGCGATGCAGTCAGCGAAAACACGAAGGCGATCATGTTCACGAACCCGAACAATCCGACCGGAGCGCTGCTCCCGCCGGACGTCATGGAAGAAATGACCGGGATCGCTAAGGACGCCGGCTGCTGGATCGTCTGCGATGAAATGTACCGCGGGCTGAAAGAGGGATACAACCCGTCCTTCACCGACTATTACGACAAGACGATCGTCACCGCGAGCTCGTCCAAGATCTTTTCGATGGCGGGACTCCGCGTCGGCTGGATCGTCTGCCGGGATCCGGAGATGCGCTGGAATCTCTTCAACCGGCGCTCCTACAATTCGATCTGCGGCGGTGTGTTCGACGAGTGGCTGTTCGGCATCGCCCTGCAGCATAAGGACAAGATCTTCGAACGGAGCCGCGGCATCGTCAATCGCAACAAGAAGATCATCGACGAGTGGGTCGAACGCCAGCCGCTCGTCCATCAGTACGCGGAAGGCTGGGCGACGACATACCTGATCCATTACGACCTCGATGTGGGTGCGGAAAAATTCTGTGACGACCTTCTGGATCAGAAAGGCGTCCTGGTCTGCCACGGCGACTGCTTCCAGATGCCGCACACCTTCCGGATCACGCTTTCCTCCGATGTCGAGACATTGAAGGAGGGCCTGCGTCTGATCGACGAATACATGCAGGAACTCATCGCGGGAGGCGTACCGATCCTCGGACGCTGAGACCCGTATAAACGAAACGAAAGGAGAAACCATTGAAATCGAATCAGGACCGTATCAGCAGAAAAATTTTTGAGAAACCGAAAGAGAAAGGGCTGTTCGAGATCAACAGCATCGCGCTCTCCATGGAAGAGAAGGGACAAAACATCATCCATCTGGAGATCGGCGAGCCGGACTTCGATACGCCGGATTCCATCAAGGAAGCGGCGATCCGCGACCTCAAAGCAGGCGACGTGCATTACACCGACATGAAAGGGAAGCTCGAACTCCGCCGCGCGATCAGCGATTATGAGAGACGCCGCTACGGACTGGATTATGATCCGGACGATCAGATCCTCGTCACCGCCGGCGCGAGCGAAGCGCTGCACGATATCTGGTCGGCACTTCTCAACCCGGGCGATGAGGTCCTGATGCCGAGCCCGTTCTACTGCTGCTACCGTGAGATCATCACATTCAACGGCGGTAAAATGGTGGAAGTCCCGATCATCGATGAGAGCGGCCAGGTCCGCTATGACATGGATCTGTTCGAACAGGCGGTGACCGATCACACCAAGATGATCATCATCAACAGCCCGAACAACCCGACCGGACACATCATGACGGAAGAAGAGATCCGTGAGATCGCGGATTTCGCGACAAAGTACGACCTGCTCGTCGTGTCTGATGAAGTGTACGACCACTTCATCTTCGAGGGAGAATTCCGTACGATCGCGGCGCTCCCGGGGATGCAGGAAAGAACGCTCGTCGTGAACTCGACGTCCAAGACGTACGCGATGACCGGATGGCGCGTCGGCTTCGTCGCCGGTCCTGCCGAGCTGGTCGCGGCGTGCAAGCTGATCCACGGAAATGAAGTCGTCTGCCCGTCCGCGTTCGCGCAGATCGGCGCGGCGTACGCGTTTGAGAACGAGATCCCGGAAGTCGCCGAGATGGGGAATGAATTCCAGGCGCGGCGCGACTACCTCGAATCCGTGCTGAGAGAAAAAGGAATGTCCTATGTGGCGCCGCAGGGCGCGTTCTATGTGTTCCTCGACATCGGGAAGAGCGGGATGCGGGGCGCCGATTTCTGCGAAGACCTTCTCCGGACAAAGGGCGTCGCGATGTCCCCGGGCTCTGTCTTCGGCAGCCGCTGGAGCAACTACGTGCGCATTTCCTACGCGAGCTCGATGCAGAACCTGAAAGACGCAATGAAACTGCTGTTTGAGTATTATGAGGAGAAGACAAAATGAGATACTGGATCACGGATGCGTTCACCAAAGAGGTGTTCGGCGGAAATCCCGCCGGCGTCGTTCTGATCCCGGAAGGGAAAGACTATCCGGAGGATGAGAGGATGCGGAAAACCGCCGCGGAGCTCCGCTACTCCGAGACGGCATTCCTCCGTAAACTCGGAGACGATCATTATCAGCTCCGCTTTTTCACCCCGAAATACGAAGTCGACCTCTGCGGCCACGCGACGATCGGATCGTTCGGTACGCTGCTTCAGGTCGGGGAAGTCGGAGAAAACGAGACCGTGACGGCGGAGACGAAGGCCGGGACGCTGAACATCAGCTTCCGGGACGGCTTCGTCATGATGGACATGGCGTCCCCGGAGAAGATCGGCGTGATCGATCAGGCGCTGCAGTTCGCGGAGCTTTACAGCGTCATGGGGCTGGATCCTGCCGAACAGCGGGGAGATCTTTTCCCGGAGCTCATCTCGACCGGACTTCCGGATATCATGATGCCGGTAAAGACCCGGGAGGACCTCGCGAAAATGGCACCGGACATGGAAGCGCTCACCCGGATCTCGAATCAGTACGGCGTGACCGGCGTCCACGCGTTCACGCTGGATTCGGATGACGAGGCGGTCTGTCACTGCCGGAATTTCTCTCCGGCCTGCGGGATCCCGGAAGAAGCGGCGACAGGAACGGCGAGCGGGGCCCTGACGTATTATCTTTTTTCCCATGGGATCGTCCCGAACCATTCGACAAACCGGATGATCCAGGGCGAGGCGATGGAGCGCCCGTCCGAGATCGTGACGACGCTGGATGAAGAGGGCGGCAAGGTCCTGGTCCGCGTCGGCGGAAACGCGGCCATCCTCGCGGAAGGCGAGATCAATCTGTAGACCGGACCCTCCTTTTTTGCTTTGCACCGGAATAAACCGGGTATACAGAAAGCAGATGAGGCTGAGAGGAGGCAGGGAAATGACAAATTATGACGTCAGGATCACGGACCGCGCGGCGGAAGAACTGCAGAAGATCCGCAATACCGGAAAAACGCCGAGGATCTATCTCGCGAAAAGCGGATGCTGCTCATTCTATCTCGTTATGAGTTCGGGAGAGGCGCCGCAGGCGAAAGAAGAGATCATGGAGATCGGCGGGGAGCCGTTCATCGTTTCCGAGACGGCAAAACCGTACCTCCGCAAGGTGGAGATCGACTACGGGCGGAGCGGGATCCGGAAGGATTTCCTTTTTCATCCGATCCCGGTCCATGAATAGAGGTGAGCCGGAACGAGTATCCGTCCCGGAAGACGTTGTGTTTCACAGCGTCTTCCGGGGCTTTTTTTGTCCTCACAGCGTGAAGAGTGATAATCTTCATCATGCCTTCACACGGACAGCAGGAGAGTTGAGTAAAATACCATATGTGGTATAATGTCAGAGATGATGATTTGAAATAGAACTATCAGAAGGGAGAAGGTCCATGTTTTTTAACAAAAATAAATCCGGGACTCCGGAGGGGGATCCGGCCGTGAAACAGGCTGCGGCTCCGGAAGGAGCGCCGGCCGCTGATCCGTCGGACAACGGCGCTGCGGATCAGGAAGCCCCGGCAGCGGACGATAAGGCAGCAGCGCCGGCAGCGAGCGGAACGGAAACCGCGGCCGCTTCACCGGCAGAGAACGGAACAGAGAATCCGGCCGCTTCACCGGCGGCGGGCACAGCGGAAAACGCGGAACATCCTTCTGCGTCTCCTGCCGCGGCCGGTGCCGGAACATCGGCCCCGGCAACTGATGCGAAGCCGGAAGCTCCTGCGGCAGCAGCCGCAGCGCAGCAGCATCCGCAGTCTGCTCCGGAACCGTCGCAGGGGGGAACACCGCAGGGAGGAGCAAAGCAGGGGGGAGTCCAGCAGGGAGGACGCCTGCACCGTCCGTCTGCTCATCCGTCCACGCCGATGGGGAACGCCATCCGCGTGATGAGCGTCGAAAAGAGCTTCGGCGCGCGGAGCGTTCTGAACGGCGCCTCCATCCACGTCAACAATGGAGATTTCTACGCGCTGATAGGAGATACCGGATCCGGAAAGACGACGCTCCTCCGGATCATCCTCGGACTCGAGACGGCAGACGGCGGGAGCATCTCGCTTCGTTCCGTCCGGACCGAGAAGGAAAACCGCAAACAGAGAGCGAACATCGGCTTCCTGCTCGAGCCGCGCTTTTTCCCTTACCTTGACGCAAAAGCGAACCTGAACTATTACCGCCGGCTGAAAGGAAGCCGCGGAGGCAAAAAAGAAATCGAACGCGTTCTGGATCTCGTCGGTCTGAACGGGAACAAGACCTTGTACCGCAGTTATTCCGCCGGGATGCGCCAGCGCCTCGCCCTCGCGAACGCACTGATGGGAAGCCCGGACATCCTGATCCTGGACGAACCGGAGAGAGGTCTCGACCGGGAGCAGATCGACCGGATGTATGACTCATTGACCCGTCTGAACCGCGGAGGGACGACGATCCTTATCACCTCGGATCATTTTGACAAACTGGCGGAGGCCGCGACGACCTTCGGCTTCCTCGGAAACGGAAGGATCCGCAGCGAGCTCACCGCGGACCAGCTGAAGAACGAGAAAAAGAGCGTTCAGCTGACGATCGGAGGAGAGCATCTGGACCGGGCAAAACGCTCGCTCGAAGCGAACAAGGTGCCGGTCGAACGCGAGGATGTGCTGTCGGCGACCCTTTTGGATCATTACATTGAGGCGACGGGAGGTGGTAGAAAATGAACAGATATGTAAATGCAGATCTGCATCGCATCATAACGAAGCGAAGATATCTTCTGATGGTGCTTCTGGAGTTCGTGATCGCGGCCGCGGCGGCGGTGATCGTCTCTTTGGGCGGAGCAGACTCCTACACAGAGAGCATCTCAACGTACATCAACTATCTTCCTCTGATTTTCGGACTTCCGCTGTTCGTCTCGATCTTTTCGATGGACGTCCGTGCCCGCACATTTGAGACCGCAGTCGTCCGTGGCGTGAGACGCGGGAGCATCGTGATCGGAAAATTCGTCGAGGTGCTGCTCCTGGCTCTGATCAATTTCGCGATCGTCGGCGCGATCCTGTACGCGGTCCCAGCTGTCATGACAACAGGGATCGGCGGGAGCGGCCTGAAAGCGATTATCTTCCTGGAACTCGGCGCGTTTCTCGAGACGATCTGCTTCGCGGCGATCTCGATGATCCCGATGCTGGGCGGACTCAGTCCGGAGATCGGGAGCATCCTGTATGTTCTTTTGTCGACAGAAGCCCTGAACCTGCTGATCACGAAACTGCTCAGCCTTTCGATCCTTCCGGCGGCGGCGTCCGGCGTTTCGCTCGGTCTTCTCACGAATCTCGTGACGTCGTTCACAGGAACGCTGATGAATGACGGGACGGTGGAGCCGGTGCGGCTTGTGCTGATCCTCGTGATCTACATCGTCCTGCCGCTTCTGATCACGGTGGCGGCGTTCCGGAAAAAGAAGATCTGAGGGAAATACCCTATGACTTGATGACATCACCCCTGCATGGCGGCCCGGTCTGCTATGCAGGGGCGTTTTGTTTTCTGATGCACAAAATGGCACATGAAATCAAGGGAAATGGCACATTAAACGGCACATAAAACGTCATATAAAATGGCATATGAAATGACAAAAAAATCCCCGGGCGTCTGCCCGGGGTAAGATACAGAAGGTCGCGCCGGAGCCGCCTTACTCGGCTTTCCGGTTTGTTTCCTCCGTTTTCTTTTTTCCGCTCCCTGTGATCTTCGCGACGACGAACGTCAGGAGCATCGTGATCAGGATGTCCGGCAGGCTGTTTCCGACCGGGATGTCGACCGTCATCAGGTAGCGGTACAGCACGAATCCGACCGCCCAGACGAGAAGGTTCTGCCAGCTGAACGCCTGCGCCGAAAAGTCCCGCTTCAGGAAGAAGAAGTCCGTGATCATGACGGCGATCATCGGGGCGAAGACCGAGCCGATCAGATACAGGAAGTTCGTGATGTCGTCCATCGGATAGACGATCGCGGCGATGGTGCCGATGACGGCGACGACGATGCCGGCGATGCGCCCGTCGATTTTGCTGTAGATCGAAACGGCGGAAACGCCCGCGGAGTACGCGTCGAGGAACGTCGTGGTGACCGTCGAGAGCACGATGATCAGGAGCCCCGCCACACCGAGACCGGCTTTCAGCATGATCACCGAGATATCGGTGGAATCCGTAAAGAGCGCGGCACCCATGCCGATGAAGTACATCCACGTGCTGATGATGCCGTAGACGAGCGCGCTTGAAAGCGTCGCGGCGAACGGTTTTTCCGCCTCACGGGTGTAGTCGCTGATCAGCGGCAGCCAGGAGAGCGGCATCGCGACGGCGAGTTCGACGGCCGCGCCGAACGACATGCCTTCTTTTGTCACAGCCGGAAGCTGTCCGTGGCCGAAAAAGATGACTTTGCACAGGATGAGCGTCAGGATCAGGAGGAGCGACATCGTGACGATGTTGACCTTCCCGAGGTTCGTGATCCCGATGAAGATCCAGACGATGATCAGCGCGCCGATGACGAGGCACCAGACCCAGTGTCCGGTCGGGAACGCCGCGTTCGCGGACAGGGCGCCGTCGTAGATCATGATCGCGGTCCAGCCGACGAGCTGGAGAACGTTCAGGACGGCGAACAGCAGGCCGCCGCGGCTGCCGAAGCTCATTTTTGTCGTTTCCATCGCACTTCTCCGCGCGAGACCGCCGATGTAGCCGGCGAGGAACAAAAGCGTGCAGCCGATCAGGTGGCCGAGCAGGATCGCGGCGACCGCTTTTTTCAGGCCGAGGTCCGCGAAATATGTCCCGGTCAGGATCTCGGCGATCGAAACGCCGGCGCCGAACCAGATCAGACTGTTTTCAAAGACGGAGGTGCGTCTTGTCGTTTCCATGATCTAATACTCTCCTTTCACCGCGAACGCGTGATCCATCGGGCCGCTGCCGGAGCCTAAGTCCAGCATGGCCGCGAGGGCGCCGGAAATGTAACGCTTCGCGTGCTCGACCGATTCCGCGAGGTCCATGCCTTTCGCCAGGTTGGAGCAGATGGCGCTGGAGAGCGTGCAGCCGGTGCCGTGGGTGTTCGGATTGTCGATGCGTTTCCCGCGGAACCAGCGGAGTGTTTTTTTGTCAAAAAGAAGATCGTTGGCGTCGTTCAGGTTGTGTCCGCCTTTCAGGAGGACCGCACAGCCGAATTCCGTGCCGATTTTCTGCGCCGCGGTCTCCATGTCTTCCGGGGTCCGGATCGTCATGCCGGACAGGAGCTCGCCTTCCGGAATATTCGGTGTGATGACTTCCGCGATCGGAAGGAGTTCCTGTTTGAGAGAGTCGATCGCGTCCTCGGCGATGAGCCGGGATCCGGCGGTCGAGACCATGACCGGGTCGACGACGATGTGCTCCGCCTTGTAGAATTTCAGACGTTCCGCGATCACCTTGATCAGGCCTTCCGAAGAGACCATGCCGATCTTGACCGCGTCCGGGCGGATGTCGGTGAATACGGCGTCGATCTGTTCTTTCAGGAATTCCGGCGTCGATTCCATGATGTCTGTGACGCCGGTCGTGTTCTGGGCAGTCAGTGCCGTGACCGCGCTCATGGCGAACACGCCGTTCACGGTCATGGTTTTCAGATCTGCCTGGATGCCGGCGCCTCCGCTGGAATCCGATCCAGCGATCGTTAATGCAGTTTTTTTGATCATTTCGATACCTCGCATTAATCCCGGCAGGAAGTGGTGCCCCCGACCTGCCGCAGTGTGATAATAGATCTCTGTCTGGAATACACGGGCTTTCGTTTTTTCCGCGCAAGAAAAAATGCGCCTTAAGCCGCTGGATGGACAGGCGCATTTGCCAGATCGATATGATTCCCTCCGTTGGCATTATCCAAATCAGGTCATAGGGTAAAAGCATTCGCTTACTCTCAGCCGCTCACGCAGCTCCCCTGTTGCAGAACATTATACACCGAAACCGGAAGGGATGGAAGGAGAGATTTGCCTTGCGCATCATTTCCGCTCCGACATCCCTTCAAAGTATGGTATACTAATTAATTGGAAAAAGTATATACCGGGAAGACAGGAGAGCGCCGGGACGCACCCGGCCGGAAAAGGGGGCATTATGAAGGAAGTTCGTCATCTGATCAACATCACCGATCTTTCCGTCGACGAGATCGATCACCTGATCGAAGTCGCTGACGATATCATGGCGGATCCGGAAAAATATCAGGACATCTGCGCGCACAAAAAACTCGCGACACTGTTTTACGAACCGAGCACCCGTACTCGCCTGAGTTTCACTGCCGCGATGATGGAACTCGGAGGAAATGTCCTCGGGTTTGACCAGGAAGCGTCCAGCTCGGCGACAAAAGGAGAAAGCGTCGCGGATACGGCGGCGATCGTCAGCAATTACGCGGACATCATCGCCATGCGCCATTTCAAGGAAGGTGCACCGATCGTCGCGGCGAGGCGCTGCACGATCCCGATCATCAACGCCGGTGACGGCGGCCATTTCCATCCGACGCAGACCCTGACCGACCTCATGACGATCCACCGGAAAAAAGGAGAACTCGGCAACTTCACGATCGGCATGTGCGGCGACCTGATGTTCGGACGCACCGTCCACTCGCTGATCGAAGCGCTGATGCGCTACCCGAAGGTGAAATTCATCCTGATCTCACCGGAGGAACTGAAGCTTCCAGATTACGTCAAGGAAAAAATGACCGCGGAAGGCGTCGAATGGGAAGAATACGAGAAGCTGGAGGAAGCGATGCCGAAGCTCGACATCCTCTACATGACGAGAGTCCAGCGCGAGCGCTTCTTCAATGAAGCCGATTACGTCCGGCTGCGCGATTCGTACATCCTGACACTGGACAAGCTCGACAGCGCGAAAGAGGACATGATCATCATGCATCCGCTCCCGAGGGTCAACGAGATCGCGACCGAGGTCGACGACGACCCGCGCGCGTGTTATTTTTACCAGGCACTCTGCGGCAAATACATCCGCATGGCGCTCATCTTATATCTGCTGGGGCTGAAATAGCCGGGATCAGGAGGAGATTATGAATATTGACGGAATCAAAACAGGAACCGTACTCGATCATATCAAAGCCGGCAAGGCGATGGAAGTCTATGACCTCCTCGGGCTCGGCGGCCGCGACTGCACCATCGCGATCATCCAGAATGCGAGGAGCACCAAGTACGGCAAAAAAGATATCATCAAGATCGACGCGGACATCGATATCGATTTCAAGGCGCTCGGCTACATCGACACGAACATCACGGTCAACCGCATCCAGAACGGGAGCCTGGTCTACAAGATGAAGCTCGACCTCCCGGAGATGCTGACGAACGTGATCTACTGCAACAATCCTCGCTGCATCACCTCGACCGAGCAGGGGATCGACCACAAGTTCCGCCTCGTCGACCGCGAGCACAAGATCTACCGCTGCGTGTACTGCGACGCGATCCACAAAGGAGAATGATTTTAGGAAAAAATATCGTAGACAAAAGCCGGGCATCCTCCAGCAGCTGGAGGATGCCCGAAATTTTGGCAGCGAATCGGTTTATTCTCATATCATTTTTTCATTCCGAAAGTTTGTCCGTCCGTCTCCGGATCCCGTGAGCGGCGAAGATCTCATAGGCTTTTTCCAGCTCCTCCGTTTCCGGGATCCGAAACGAAGTGAACGGCCGTCCGAGCGCCGTGTACTTTGCTTTCCCGAGCTCGTGGTACGGAAGGAGCTCGATGTCCGCGTCGGGAAGGCGCTTTGCCATGAAGCGGGCCGTTTCTTCTATGTTTTCTTTTGTCAGATTCACGTCCGGGATCGCCGGGATGCGGATCGTGATCGGGATGCCGGCATCATAGATCCGCGTCGCATTCGCGAGGATCTCTTCATTCCCGGCCCCGGTGTACTTCTTATGCGCCTCCGGGTCCATGAGCTTCAGGTCGAAAAAGACGTGGCTCAGCATCTTAACGATGTCCGCACATTCCTCCCAGTGGAAGCAGCCGCAGGTCTCCACCCACATGTCGATGCCGAGATCCTGAAAGCGATCGGCGAGCTCGCGGAGGAACGCCGGCTGCGCGAACGGCTCCCCGCCGGAGAAGGTGACGCCGCCGCCGGAAAACAGGAAAAACAGCGAATCACGCCGCGCTTCCTTAAGGACCTCATCCGCCGTCCAGATCTTTCCGGCGATGTCCAGGGCCTCCACGAGGCAGGCTTCCGTGCATTTTCCGCACATGCTGCAGTCCGGCCAGGTCCTCGGATCGACATGCTCCGGGCAGGCTTCGACGCAGCGTCCGCAGTGCACGCATTTGTTCTCATAGTACAGGAGTTTCCGCGCCGCGGTCTGCGACTCCGGGTTCGCGCACCAGACGCAGCGGAGCGGACATCCCGCGAGAAAAATCGTACTGCGCACCCCGTCGCCGTCGTTGATCGAGTAGCTCTGGACCTGCAGGACGCGGCCCTCCGTCCGGGTCTCTTTTGTCCTTTCTTCCATGCTTTCTGCTCCTTGTTACAGATCAGGGTATGACAAAAAATAATCTGAAAAAACCGGCAGGCTTTGCGGGAAAGTCTGCCGGTCTGCGGCACTGCATAAGGCCAGTCAGCCGCATTCTCCTTGTATTACGCCATCTTTGTGTGTGCGGTCCTCGCGATGATTGCTTCCTGCATCTCCGGTGACAGGTTGACGAACTGAGTCGAGTAGCCGGCGACGCGGACCAGGAGGTCTTTATAGTTCTCCGGATGGGCCTGTGCGTCGCGGAGCGTATCGGTCGACAGCGTGTTGAACTGTACATGGAACCCGCCGAGGTAGAAATAGGTCCTCAGGATGCTGCCGAGTTCGTGACGTCCCTTTTTGTCCTTGACCAGATCCGGGGAAAGCCGGAGGTTCAGCAGCGTGCCGCCGGTGTGGACCTCGTGATTCATCTTCGCGGAGGATTTCATCGCGGCGAGCGGGCTCTTGACGTCTGTCCCGGCGAACGGGGAAACGCCTTCCGTGATCGGCTGGCCGGCGAGGCGGCCGTCCGGAGTCGCGCCGATGACGCGTCCGGTCGGGATGTAGTTCGAGATCCCCATGAACGCGGAATTGAATTTCGATCCGTAGATATCGGTGCGTTTTCTCGTCTGTTCATAGTAGAAGTTCGCGATCTGCTGCGCGATCATATCGACATAGTCTTCGTCGTTGCCGTATTTCGGAACCGCCTGCGCCTGTGCGCGGAGAGTCTCCCAGCCTTTCCAGTTCGCGTTCATCGCGTCGTTCAGCTCCGCCAGCGTGGTGACATGATCCTCGAAGACGAGTTTCTTGATCACGGCGAGCGAGTTCGCGACGACCGCGAGGCCGATGCCGGTCAGGACCGGTCCGACGTTGTACCGTGCACCGCCGTCGACCAGGTCTTTTCCCTTTTCGACGCAGTCATCGATGCAGCAGGACAGGAACGGCCGCGGGACCATCTCTTTGTGGAGCTTCTGGCAGACGAGCAGCGAGACGACAGAGTGGTGGATCAGGTTGTCCAGCTGCTTCTTGAATGCCTCGACGATCTCGTCGTAGCTCTGGTATTCGGTGATCGGCTTCGCGTCGAGTCCCATCTTTTCTCCGGTCATCCGGCTCTTTCCTTCGTTGAGCGCGTATTCCAGCGCAGCGGCGAAGTTGACGTTCGCGGCGGAGGTCATCTCGTGGGTCTTCCGATAATGTGGAACGACGCAGCCGCAGTTGTTCCAGTCTCTCGCATCTTCCGGTTCATACCCGGCCTGGAGCAGCATCTGTGTGCCGGCCTGATCGTTGTGGATCGCCGGGAATCCGGTGCCGGTCGACACGAGGTCGGTCACGGCGTCGAGGAATTCCTGCGGGCAGGTCGAGCTGATGCGGACGGAGAGTCCCGGCTGGTGGCTTTTTACTTTTGCGGTTGCGTCGAGGCAGATGTACGAAAGTTCATTCGTCGCATCGGAACCGTCTCTCTTCTTTCCGCCGATCGTCATGTTCTGGAACTGGTTGTATCCGGCGAAGTAACCGGCAGTGTTCGACGAGATCGTCCAGACCCATTCGGAGTATTTCAGCCAGAGTGCCTGAACGAGCTCTTCCGCCTGTTCTTTCATCATGCGGCCGGCGTCGATGTCGGCCTTGTAGTACGGGTACATATACTGGTCAAAGCGGCCCGGGTTCAGGGACAGCGGGTTCTCGGTGATGATGCCGCCCATCTGTGTGAACCAGACGAACTGGATCGCTTCATGGAATGTTTCCGGCGGATTTTCCGGTACGCGGCGGCAGACGGCGCTGATCTTCCTCAGCTCTTCCGCACGGACCGGATCGTCGGTCTCTTCCGCCATCTTCGCGGTGATGTCCGCATAGCGGTTCGCGATGAGGATGATCGCGTCGCAGCTGATGATGACGGAATCATAGAATACGGATTTATCGTAGGCTTCCGGGTCTTCCATATCCAGCGCGGCCTTTTTTTCTTCCGCTTCTTTGCGGATGCCGCCGAAGCCCTTGACAAACAGCAGGTCTTCATAGTCCGGTGTGACTTCACCGACGGCCTGCCTCCATTTGGAATCGGTATCGATGATGCCGGTGTCGACGCCGATGTGCGCCGTCTCCTTCGGGAGCGCCGCGAGGAATTTTTCTTCCAGGGATTTGCCCTTCCAGTAAGGGAAGATCTCCTTGCGGACAAAATCGATCTGTTCCTGTGTCATTTCATACGGATCCTGCGGGCGTTCGGAGAACGTCTCCATCTCGCGGTCGACCCACGTCCATGCGAATTCCGGTGTCAGGATCGCACTCCGGACGTATTTTCCGGTGGAGCCGACGACGAGCTCGTCCTCAAAGACCGGAAAGTCGAACTGCTCGGCGAAATCATAGAATGCCTTCGCGCTCTGGATCGGGCGAGGCAGCCCTTCGTTCTTCTTATAGGATTCCGTATAGATCCGCGCGCGCTCGGTGCAGATATGCGGTTTCTCGTTGATGTAAGCCTGTCTGAGGCGCTCGATACGTTCCGTGGTCTGAAGTTCTTTTTCCATTTCAATCCCTCCGTTATTCGAATCGTTTCCATCGCCGGCAGGATTTGGCCTGCGAAATGCCTTTCGCAGACCGTCTGCCGATCCTCTTTTGACAGTTTTCTGAGATCCGCTGCTCTCCCCCAGGGCAGCGCCCCTTGATCTCATATCGTGCGCTATAGCGCACGTTCTCTTCGTGACTATAATTTACATCAGACAGGCATAAATGTCAATGAATTCAGACAAAAAAATCGCGGTGAAGAATAAAAAAAGGCAGGCGAAAAACCTACCTTAATATGCATCGCAGAAATGTGCTAATAAATGTGCCGCTAAATGTAGCGCATGATGTTGCTGAATACCGTTTCCTTTTCTCCCGGATTCATGTAAACGTGGTAGCTGTTTCCCGGGAAGCTGATGGCCTGTCCGGGACCGAGCCGGAACACCTCTTCGTTTACTGTGAGGGAAAGCTCGCCGCTCCGGACCATCAGATACTCGTTCATCACGTTCGCGTGTCCTTCCGAAACGTGACGGCACCCGGGCGCGAGCCGGATCTCGAGGTAGTCGAAGCCGGAGATCGGGTCGAACGGAAAAATATTGAACAGCAGCATCTTTCCGTCTTCTTCCTCGACCGGTGTGATCTCATCAAGGCTGATCAGGTCCCGGCGCGAATCAGTGGACGAGACAAACGTCGACATCGACACTTTGAGTCCTGCGGAGATCTTCCAGAGCGTCGAGATCGTCGGATTGGATTCACCGCGTTCGATCTGTCCGAGCATCGCCTTGGAAACACCGGTCAGCTGCGCCGCCTGATCCAGGCTGATCTTCATATCTTTTCGGATGCGGCGAAGCGTCTCGCCGATCCGGGCTGTGTTTTCTGCCATTTTACATCGTCTCCTGTCTGAGCTATACAGCAGGGTTCTCATGAGAGACCCTGCTTTTGTAAAGTATATTATCCGAACGCGCTTTTCGCAAGGAAAAAAGATTTTTTTGCGTGGAAAGGCGGCATCCTGCATTTTCGCTCCGCGGCTCATGAAACGCTGGCATTTCGTCCCCGAAATGAGTTGCTTTTTTCCCCGTCTCCTTATATATTATAGGGAGCAGCAGTTTTAAGATTCTGCAGGTCAGGAGGAATGAAATGGCTGAAAAAAGGAATATCATCGTGGGCCAGTCCGGCGGCCCGACCGCGGCGATCAATTCATCGCTCGCTGGTGTTTACCGGACAGCAAAAGAACGGGGGTACAAGAAAGTCTACGGGATGCTTCACGGTGTTCAGGGCCTGATGGAAGGCCGCTACATCGATCTGTCGGATCACATCAAGACCGCGCTCGATGAGGAGCTCCTGAAGCGTACACCGGCTGCTTATCTCGGATCCTGCCGCTTCAAACTTCCGGAGATCTCAAAAGGGAAGGAAGTATTCGAGAAGATCTTCAAGATCCTCGATGATCTCGAGATCGACTGCTTCATTTACATCGGCGGAAACGATTCGATGGATACGATCCAGAAGCTTTCGGACTACGCGCTCGTGACGGGTTCCAAGATCCGTTTTGTCGGCTGTCCGAAGACGATCGACAACGACCTCGCGCTGACGGATCATACGCCGGGGTATGGTTCCGCCGCGAAATACATCGGGACGTCTGTCAAGGAGATCATCCGCGACGGGTGGAGCCTGGAAACGGCGCACGGCCAGGTCATCATCGTGGAGATCATGGGCAGGAACGCCGGCTGGCTGACCGGTGCGGCGGCGCTCGCGAAAGGCGAGGACTGCGAAGGCCCGGACGCGATCTATCTGCCGGAGCTCGATTTCGATGTCGATGCGTTCCTGGATAAGGTCGGAGAACTTCTCAAGCAAAAATCTTCGGTCGTGATCGCGGTCTCCGAAGGGATCCACACGGCGGACGGCCGTTATGTCAGTGAAGGTGCGGAAGAAAGCGGCTACGTCGATGCGTTCGGCCACAAGCAACTTTCCGGAACGGCGACGTACCTGTGCAAGCTTGTCGCCGAGAAATACGGCTGCAAGACACGCGGCATCGAGCTTTCCACCCTGCAGCGTGCAGCGAGCCACCTCGCGTCCCGTGTCGACATCCTCGAGGCGTATGAAGTCGGCGGTGCGGCGCTGAAAGCGGCGGATGAAGGCGACACCGGAAAGATGGTCGTCATCGTTCGCACGTCGGATGATCCGTATCAGGCGAGCACCGAGGTCAAGGATGTCCACAAGATCGCGAACGACGAGAGAGTCGTCCCGAGAGAGTGGATCACAGAAGACGGAACTTATGTCACGGACGATTTCATCACGTATGTGCGTCCGCTGATCCAGGGCGATGTTTCCCCGGTCATGGTCGACGGTATCCCGCGCCATCTGTACGTTCCGGGGTACCGCGAACTGCTGTAGAGCAGTTTCAGAGGCGACCGGCCGGGCAGGCCGGAGACAGAAAACGATAACTTGAAAGGGAAGAGGGGCGGACTTAGGTCAGGGTCTGCCCCGTTCATTTAAAGGGAAAAAATGGAAATCAACGACAAGAAACTCAGTGAAATTTTTAAAGGGCATCAGCCGGAGCGGATCCTGCCGGCGCCGGACAAGAGCAGCGCCGTCCTCGTTTCTTTGGTAGAGGGTGAGCAGGGCCTCGATCTTCTTTTTGAAGAAAGGATCGCAACGATCGACCAGGGCGGGGAGATCTGCTATCCGGGCGGTCGGATCCAGAAGGGCGAGACGCCGGAAGAGGCGGCGGTCCGGGAGACGACGGAGGAACTCTTTGTTGACGCGGGAGACGTTCAGGTGATCGCTCCGCTTAACATCGTACCCGGACCCGGCGGTGCGGAGATCACATCGTACCTCGGGATCATCCGGAACTATCAGGGCACATTTTCCACAGACGAAGTCGAGCGCATGATCCGCGTGCCGCTTGCCTGGTTCCTGGAGAACGAACCGGAAGCATATGACGCGGACTTTGTGATGATGCCGGAGCCGGATTTCCCGTACCATCTGATCCCGAACGGGCGGGATTACAACTTCAAAAACATCCACCGCCGTTTTTATTTTTACGAGACAGAAGACGGTGATGTGATCTGGGGGCTGACCGCGAATCTGACGGTCGCATTCATCCGGATGCTGAAACGGGAGCTTGGGATGCCGTGCGGGCAGTAATGCTCCGGGAAGATGGGATTCCTCTCTAAATAGAAGTGAGATCCACCCGTATTTCCGATGATTTTTATGAAGCAGTACAACAATTTTTGTAAAATATATAGAATTCAGGACAAATTTTTGTATTTGTCGATTGTATAATACTTGTACACCTAATATAATAATCATACAAAAAAATCGTATCGGTTTGATTAACCGGGAATTTTTAGAAGTGAAAGGACGGGGGATCGTATGGATAAAAGAGTCATCAAGACAAAGAAAGGATTGAAAGAAGCACTGATCAAGCTCATGAACGAAAAACCGTTTGCCAAGATCAGTGTGACAGAGCTCTGCGCGGAGGCGAACACCAGCCGGATCACGTTCTACACGTATTACGGGGATAAATACGAACTGCTGCAGGAGCTGTTCGCAGACATCAGTGATCAGACGCGGGAACGCTTCGAGGAGCTGCAGAAGGAAAACAATGAGGAAAATGATGCGGTGCCGAGTTTTCGGAACTTCTTCGATGCGGTGGTCGACATCGAGAGCCACTATATCACGAGCGAGGAGTACCTGCTGAAGAACTCCGACCTCGTCACCAGCTACTATCAGTTCCTCGTCAGTCATCTTGACGCGTTTGAGATAGAATATCAGGATCAGCTCCGGCCGAAATATCCGAAAGATCAGCTCAACGCCTTCTTTGCGGTCGGGTTCTGGGGGTTCATCCACGCGTCCGGCGGCAGGTTCATCAATGAGAAGAACAGAGAAGATGCGCGGAATCTCGTGACCGATCTTCTGAACAGCGACATCTTTATCCACACGGATAAGGCGGACTGAGATCTCACGCCGCCTGCCGGATCGAGTTAACAGAACCAATGTTATTTTTACATTGCGTAAATACCTGTGATATAATATTTTCAAAGTGACTGAAACGGGAAAGCATGGACTATCTGATCGACTTCATAACGAATAGGATTTTTGTTTCAACGGCCGCGTCCTGGTTCATCGCCCAGTTCACCAAGATCCTGATCGAATGGATCAAGGGCGGATTCCGTCCGGAGAGGATCGCCGGGGGAGGCGGTTTTCCGAGTGCGCATTCCGCGACGGTGACCGGACTCGCCTGTTCGACCGGGATCGTTTGCGGGACCGGCGGCTTTGAGTTTGTCATGGCTCTGATCTTCGCGATTGTGGTGATGTATGACGCGATGGGCGTCCGCTACGAGACCGGACAGCAGGCGAAAGTCCTGAACCGGATGAGAGAGAAAGAGCTCTCAGAAGGCAGGGAGCCGGAACAGGATAAGCCGATGGAGGAAAAAATAGGACATACGTTCCCTGAGATCGCCGCAGGTGTGATCCTGGGCATTTTTGTCGCGGCCATTGTCTGTTATCTGATGCGGTGAACGGAGCGGCCGCTCCGTTCGGAGAGGTGGAGTGAAAATGAATGAACACAAACCAAACGCCAAGGCGCTGCTGCCGATCCTGATCTTCCTGGTCTTTTACCTGGGAAGCGGGATCTATTACGAGTATATCAACCCGACCAAGGGCCAGATGGGCTTTTATGTGATGTCCGTGGTCGTCGCTTTTCTCATCGCGTTGATCGTCGCGCTGGTGCAGAACAAATCGCTTTCGTTTGACGAGAAGATCCACATCTGCGCTACGGGCATCGGGGATGATAACATCACGATCATGCTGTTCATCTTCCTGGTCGCGGGTGCGTTCAGCGGACTGGCGTCCGAGGCGGGCGGCGCGTCGAGTACGGCGAACATGCTCCTCGCCATCATTCCGGCGCGGTTTGCGATCCCGGGCCTTTTCGTCATCGCCTGTCTGATCTCGATGGCAATGGGGACGAGTGTCGGGACGATCACGGTCCTGGTGCCGATCGCGAGTGCCGTCGCGTCCAGTGCGGATCTGAACCTCGCGATGTGCACGGCGACCGTCGTGGGCGGCGCGATGTTCGGTGACAACCTTTCCTTCGTTTCCGATACGACGATCGCGGCGACGAAGACGCAGGGCGTCGCGATGAAAGACAAGTTCCGCGTCAACTTCAAGATCGCGCTTCCGGCGGCGCTGATCACGCTGGTGATTCTGATCGTCATCGCAGCTATGGGCGGCTCGGCCTCGATCGATCATCTGAAATTCAATGTGTGGCAGGCGATCCCGTACTTCATCGTGCTCGCCGCCTCGATCGCGGGCATGAACGTGTTCTTCGTTCTGTGTTCGGGTACCGTGCTGTTCTTTATCGTCGGTCTTGCGACCGGTTCGGTCAACGTCTCAAAAGCGTTCCTCGCGATGGGGAGCGGGACGCAGGGGATGTTTGAGACGATGATCGTCACGATCCTGGTCGCGTCGATCGGCGCGCTGATGCGGGCAAACGGCGGATTTGCCTCGATCCTCGCGTTCATAAAGCGTTTCTTCCACGGGTACCGAGGCGGGATGTTCGGCATCGGACTTCTGACGCTTCTGATGGACATCTCGACGGCGAACAATACAGTAGCGATCGTGCTGTCCGGCCCGATCGCGAAAGAGATCGCGGCAGAATACGGGATCGAACCGAAGAAGACCGCGTCGCTGATGGACATCTTCTCCTGCGTCGGACAGGGGATCATCCCGTACGGAGCACAGCTCCTCGTCGCAGCGAGCCTTGCGAAGATCACCAGCGTATCCATTATCCCGTTCCTGTATTATCAGTTCCTGCTGCTGCTCTGTGTCATCGTTTCGATCGTGATCGACCGGAAGGGAGCGATCGCGCAGAGCGAAGCAGATTCCGACGCAGCGGCCGGCAGATAACGGAACGCTTTCTGCCATCCCTGCCGGATCCCGTTTGTTCATCTGTCAGAAAGTGAGGGGAGCGACATGGAAGACCTGTTGGAAAAAATCTCGAAATCGAATCAGCACCTGGTAGAAGAGGCAAAAAAGAATGTGTCGTTTGAGGAAATGAGATCGCGGGCAGAGCACGCAGCTTTGACGACCGGGTTTCCGTTTGAAGCCGTTTTGAAGGAAAAAGAGATCTCTCTGATCTGCGAGTGCAAGAAAGCATCGCCGTCGCGGGGACTCCTCGCGCAGGACTATCCTTACGTCGACATCGCCATGGAGTATGAAGAAGCCGGTGCAGCGGCCGTCGCGGTCGTGACAGAGCCGAAATGGTACCGGGGAAATATTCAGCACCTGAAAGAGGTCGCGGAGGCGGTCCATATCCCTGTCCTCCGGAAGGATGTCATCGTCGATGAATATATGATCTATGAGAGCCGGGCAGCCGGGGCAGACGCAGTCTCTATCACCGCTTCTATCCTGGACGACGAAACGCTGAAGCGGTTCATCGCCCTTTGCGACCGGCTCGGCATGACGGCGCTCGTGGAAGTCCATGATAAAGAAGGGATCGACCGTGCCGTCCGTGCAGGCGCCCGGGCGATCGGCGTCAACAACCGGAATCTCCGGGATTTTTCCATCAATGTTCAGCGGAGCATCGATCTGAAAAAGCAGGCTCCGGAAGACATCCTGTTCGTCGCGGAAAGCGGCATCGGAACAGCGATGGACGTTCGAAGGCTCCGCGCGTCCGGCGTTTCCGGCGCACTGATCGGAGAGAGCCTGATGAAGTCCTCATATAAAAAATACATGCTGAACCGCCTGAAGAGCGATGTGCGTGTCAAGATCAGCGGGATCACGGATTCAGAGGAGATCACGGCGATCAACCGGCTGAAGCCGGACTATATCGACTTCATCTTCACCTTGAGTTCCAGGAAGTATATCACGCCGATGAAGGCGAAAGAGCTGAAAGAGCTTCTGGATCCGGACATCCGCACCGTGGGGCTGTTCCTGAATGAGGATCCGACGACGATCGGCCGGATCGCGGAGAGCGGTTCGATCGATCTGATCCAGCTGAGCGGCAGCGAGTCCGAGCTTTATATCCATGATGTGAAAGAGTTTACCGGGAAGCCGGTCATCCGCGAGGTCCGTGTCACATCGGACGACGAGATTCTACGGGCGGCGGATTCCGTTGCCGATCTGCTCCTGTTCGATCACCGGATCCAGGGAACGCCGGGAACGCGAAGAGCGTTCCGCTGGGATGCTCTCCGGGCAAACCGCGCGAACATACACAAGCCGTTTTTTGTCGGCGGCGGGATCTATCCGGAGACCGTGCGCGACGCGATCACTTGGCTCGAGCCGTACGGACTGGACGCCGGAACGTCGCTCGATACCGGCGGACTGAAGGATCCGGCGAAAATGGAAGCCCTCATCCGTGCGGTCCGCGAAACCGTGTAGCGTTTTTCCTCAGTCAGTGATATAATCGGGTTAACACCGTTCGAGCGAAAGGCAATTCCTCAGCGGACCGAAAGGAGTGAACGACTTTGGCTATCAATAAAGACGATATCATGGAGGCGGCGCTGGACCTCCTGAACGAGAATGGCCTGGAAGGCCTCTCCATGAGGAAGATCGCGACGAAGCTCGGCGTGTCGGCGCCGACGCTGTATTTCCATGTGAAGGACAAGAACGATCTCTATTCGCTTCTCGCGGAAAAGATCTGCGAAAATATCCTGAACAAGACGAAGGACGACGCGACGCTGGAAGAGCTCTGCTACTCGGCATACAATGAGTACCGCAAGATCCCGAGTGTCTGCCAGATCTTCCAGCAGACTGAGACGAACGGCGGAGCGAGGCTGGAGCTCACCTGCCGCTTTCTCGATCACCTGAGCGAGATGGGGGTCCGGAAGCCGCATCTCGAACCGGCCGCGAGCCTGCTGAACAACTTCATCCTCTCCTGCGTCGCGGACGATCAGAAGGATCCGGACAAAAAGGAACCGAGCGACGCGCTGGAAGCGTACCGTTTCATGTACGGCCTGGATGTGATCATGAAGGGGATCCGCCAGGTAAAATAGGAAGACGCCGGAAAAAAAGAACGCCTTGTCAGGCGTTCTGCAGAAGATGCAAAAAGGAAGATTCAAAGAAAGCGGAGCCTGCCTGAGGGTTCCGCTTTTTCGTGTCTGTCGCTGTTGTTTGACCGTATTGATCGCTGCTGAATGGTCAGGTTTATAACTATTATTTCACCTGGAAGATCCTCATGTAGTCCACCGTCATGCGGTCGGACGCCGCTCTTGCCGTTCCGCTCCCGTCCGCTTCGATCTCCGTGTTGAACATCACGTAGTGGATCCTTCGGAAATTGTTGCGGTCCGTTTTGTTCAGCTTCTCCGTGTGCACCGGTTTGCGGTCGATGTACCAGGTGATCTTTTTGTCGTTCCAGAAGATTCCGTAGCGATGCCATTTGGTGACGTCGAGATTTTTCAGAGAGGAAGGGAGAGTGCTCTGAAGATCCGTCACCGTTTTCTTTTTCTTTCCTTTTGTCCAGACGAGACCGTAGCTCAAGCGTCCCTGCCGGTCGTGGCGCATGATGATGATCTCTGAGCCGGATGCCTTGGATTCGTCCTTCTGTTTCGACCAGTCTGCGCCGACGCCGAGGAGCTTGAACTGCGGAGAATAGCCGTTCTTGTCCTGCATTTTGATGCGCGCCTCGATGTAGCCGTAGCGGAACTGGACCTTCGAGCGGGTCTGGATCCGGGATGAGACGTATCGATGTGTCCCGGTCTTGTTCTGGTGCGCGGTGAGGATGAGCGTCCCGTCCTGCGTGTAAATGTCGTAGCCGCTTTTGCTGTAGTACTGGATGCCCGTTTCTCCGGGGAACCCGCTGCCGATGTCGAAGTTCCAGATCTTTTTATTCACTTTCCTGCCGGTGAACTCGTCGCTCATCGCGAGTTTATATTTGCCCTTGAGAAAGGCAGGCGCTTTGACGGAGACCTTCGCCCGGTTGCTGCCGGTATTGTCGAGCATCATCGCGCCGAAATAGACGATCAGGACGACCATCGCGACGACGAGAAGGATCTTGATGAATTTTTTCAGGGATTCCAAAGTTTTCACCTCTTTTTTTTGCGGAAAAAACGCATAGTTGATGCTACCATATTGAGCCGAAAATTTCAATGGAGAGGCGCTGCCTCGTCTCTTCCCGTTGCAAAGCACCGCCCGGAACGATATAATCAGGGTAGTAGAAGGAAGGGAAGATTATGTTTGGGAAAGACAAAAATATACTTGTTGTGTACTATTCGTTCCAGGGAAACACGAAATTCGCAGCGGAGCTTCTCGCGAAGGAGCTCGGCGCGGACATCATCCGGCTCGAACCGGACAAGGAACCGCCGAAGGAAGGGTTCGGCATGTATTTCTCCGGCGGCGGAGCGGCGATCATGGGGCGGAAGCCCGAGCTTCTGAATGAGAAGATCAAGCTGAAGCCGTATGACACGATCGTCATCGCGACGCCGATCTGGGCGGGGCGCTATGCGCCGGCGGTCGCCACATTTCTGAAGCAGACGAAGATCAAAAAGAAAAAGATCGCGGTCCTCGCAACATCCAGGACCGGCAAGGCGGAGAAGATGATCGAATCCTTGAAAAAGAAGCTCTCGGGCGGCGGGAACGAGTTCATTGCGGAACTCAGCCTCGTCGAACCGCTCTCGGATCAGGATCTGAACCGCGAGCTGATCCTGTCGTTCGCGGAGAAACTGGACAAGCTCGTGGAAGTCGCGAGAAACGGCTGAACGATCGGCATCCTGAGGGAATCACGCCGCGCTCCGGAATGATGGGGGCGCGGCGTTTCTTTTTCTAAAATCCTACAGCTTTTCCAGTTTCGCGCGGAATGTGATGCGGCGCGGGGTGTCCAGACCGTCGAACGCGATCTGATAGACTTTTTTCTCCGGATCGACCTTCTCGATCGTACCGGCGCCGAAGATCATGTGCTTCACCCGGTCGCCTTCTGCGAATTCCGGTCCGGCTTCCTGTTCGTCCAGCTTCCGGTCGCTGAAGCGGATGTAGTCGCGGGTGTCCTTGATCAGTTCTTCCCGCGGCTCGCGGTCATATTCCAGGAGCGCGGGATCGATGTCAAGCAGGAAACGGGACGGGAAGCGCGGCGAACCGTCATGGCTCCGGCCCTCGCATTCCGACAGGAACAGGCCGTTTTCCGCGCGGGTCATCGCGACAAAGGCGAGCCGCCGTTCTTCCTCCATTTGCGGGCGTGTCAGGGTCCTTCGTGTCGGGAGGATTCCTTCGTTCATGCCGCACAGGAAGACATACGGGAATTCCAGCCCCTTCGCGGCGTGGATCGTCATCAGCTTCACTTTGTCCTGATGATCTTCCGCGTCGCTGTTCGTGAACAGCGCGGCGTGCGCGAGATAATAGTTCAGATCGCATTCCTCGCCGCAGCTGATCTCAAAATCATAGATGGACTGTTTGAGCTCCGCGAGATTGTCGAGCCGCTCCTGGCTCCCCTCGGTCCGGAGCATTTTTTCGTAGCCGCTCCGGTCGAGCACCTCGGTCAGGACTTCGGTGACGGGCCGGCCGGCGGACGTCCGGGACAGTTCTTCGATGAGGTCGAGGAACTGTCCGGCCCCGGTCCCTCGGAACAGCTCGTGATCCCGGTTCCGGGAGAGTGCTTCATACAGGGTGACGTGGTTCTGATCCGCGTATTCCCGAAGGAACGCGATCCGCTTCTGGCCGATGTTTCGCCGCGGCCGGTTCACGATCCGGAGAAACGAAAGATCGTCCCGGCAGGCGATCATGCGGAGATAGGCGAGCGAGTCCTTGATCTCGAGGCGGTCAAAAAACTGCACGCCGCTGTAGATCGCGTACGGGAGCTTGTTTTTCAGAAAGACCTGCTCAAGGTTCCTCGTGATATAGTGCGCGCGGTACAGGACGGCGATGTCCCGGTACGGCGTCCCGGCCGCGTGGAGCTCCTTGATCCGGTCCAGGATCCACCCGGCTTCTTTCTCCGGTGTCTCGGCGTGCTGACAGCGGATCGGGCGCCCGTGACCGAGTGTCGGGATGAGATCCTTCCGGATCCGGTCCTTGTTTTTATCGATCAGGGAATTGACACCGCTCAGGATCTCCGGCGTCGAGCGGTAATTTTCCATCATCATGATCGTCTTCGTCCCGGGGAAGTCTTTGTCAAAATTCAAAAGGAACCGCACGGAAGCGCCGCGCCAGGTATAGATCGTCTGGTCGGGGTCGCCGACGACGAACAGGTTGTGGTGCCAGCCGCAGAGGACGCTCATCAGCTTGTACTGGAGCTGATCGATGTCCTGGAACTCGTCGATCATGATGTATTCCAGGCGCTTCTGCCACTTCAGGCGGATCTCCTCCCGCTGCTCGAAGATATATAGCGTGAATTTGATCAGATCGTTGTAATCCAGACCGAAGCATTTTTTTTCCTGATAAAGATAGCCGTAGAAGATGATGTCCTTCGCGGTGACGGCGTCCAGATATTTCTGCTTCAGAGCGTCGATGGACAGATTGATCATGTCGAGGTAGTACTCCGGCTGGTGGAACAGCTTCTCGATCTCGATCATGTCGCGTGCGTTCTTGAACGTCATGTCGCGCAGGGTCAGGCCCCGCTCTTCATAGATGATAGCGAGCATCTGGTCGATATCGGAATTGTCGAGGACGACAAAACTCTTCGGGTACTGGACGGCGTGGCTGTCTTCCTGCAGCACCGAGACGCAGAACCCGTGGAAGGTATTGATGTAGCCGGTGTCGTTGTCGCCGGTCAGGTTGTGGATGCGCTGGCGCATTTCGCCGGCGGCTTTGTTGGTGAATGTCACGCAGAGGATGTTCTCAGGCAGGATGCCCGCGCAGGTCACAAGGTACGCGAAGCGGCGCGCGAGCGCGCGGGTCTTGCCGGAACCGGCGCCCGCGATGACGCGGACGAAGCCTTCGGTCGTGGTCACGGCCTCGCGCTGGCTTTCGTTCAGGCCGCCCAGGATTTCTTCCAGAATGTCGCTCATGGATTTCTCACCAGTCTCCTTTTGTCAAGATCGGATCCGGCCGGGCCCGGAAGGGAGCAAAGCCGGATGAGCGCGAACATACATTCGCTTTTCTTTCATCTTATCGGTCAGGGGGCCGGTTGTCAAGAGGGACGGCAGAGAGCTCCTTGCTAAGGATTACTCTCTCGGCGGCAGGATCTCGATCCAGTACCCGTCCGGATCCTCGATGAAATACACGCCCATCGCCTTGTTTTCAAAGCAGACGCAGCCCATCTTCGTATGATGCTGAAACGCGCTTTCCATGTCGTCCGTCGTGAACGCCAGATGGTACTCGATCTCGCCGAGGTCGTACGGCTCGCTGCGGTCCTTCATCCAGGTGAGCTCGAGCTCGAAATCGCTTTTGCCATCGCCTAGGAAGACGATCGTGAACTCCGGCTGGTCGTTCCTGCGGACCGGTTTCAGCCCGAGCGCCTCATCGTAGAACTTCAGGCTTCTCTCAAGATCGAGCACATTGAAATTAAAATGATTGAACGTAAACATTCGGTACCTCACTTTCTTAATGGGCGGGCCGGCAGCCTCAGCCGCCCGCGTTCTGACTCATTTTACCATGGGCGGAAAGAGAACAGATAGAAAATATTTTGCGATAGTGGCGTTTTCTGTTAAGATAAAAAGAAGTTGAGGCAGAGGATTCCGCGGCACAGCCTGCGGAGCATCCTCTGCCGCCGGGAAAGGGATACCAGAGAATGCAGAACGATCTCACGAAGGGGAGCATCTTCCATCTGATCATCAGATTTTCAATTCCATATCTGATCTCTTGTTTCCTGCAGACGTTTTACGGGCTGGCGGATCTGTTCATCGCCGGGCAGTTCAACGGAGCGGCGGTCATTTCCGCTGTCTCGATCGGGAGCCAGGTCATGCACATGGTCACAGTGGTCCTCGTCGGACTCGCAATGGGAACCACGGTAACGATCAGCCGGGCGGTCGGCGCGAAGATGCCGGACCGGGCGGCAAAGTGTATCGGGAATACCATCCTGATCTTTTCGATGATCGCGGTCGCTTTGACGATCGTGCTTCTGATCGCGGAAAACGGGATCATCTCGATCCTCTCCACGCCGGAAGAGGCCGTCAGTGAGACGTACCGCTATCTTGTCATCTGCTTTGCGGGAATCCCGTTCATCACGGCATACAACATCATTGCGAGTATTTTCCGGGGCCTCGGAGATTCCCGGCGGCCGATGTACTTCATCGCGATCGCCGGTGTGATCAACATCGTCCTCGATTACATCTTCATGGGACCGCTCGGGATGGGCGCGCGCGGCGCAGCGCTGGGGACGGTGCTGTCCCAGGCCGTGAGCGTCATCGTTTCATTGATCGCGATCGTAAAACTGGACTTCGGCATGAAACTCAGGCGGGCCGATGCGAAGCCGGATTCGTCGATGATCCGGACCATTCTGAAGACCGGATTTCCGATCGCCTGCCAGGACGGTTTTGTCCAGATCGCGTTCCTCGTCATCACCGTCATCGCGAACCAGCGCGGCGTCGTCGCGGCGGCATCCGTCGGGATCGTAGAAAAGATCATCAGCTTCCTTTTCCTCGTACCATCCGCTATGCTGTCCACGGTCTCCGTCATCAGCGCGCAGAACGCCGGAGCCGGCCTTCATGAGCGGGGCCTGAAGACGCTGAAATATGCACTCATCATCTGCTGGACATTCGGCGCGGTGATCACCGTGATCTGCCAGTTCGAGGCCGAGGGATTCATCCGGCTGTTTTCACCGAACAATGACGAAGTCGTCCGGATGGGCGCGCAGTATCTCCGGTCGTACGTGTTCGACACGATCTTCGCCGGGACACACTTCTGCTTCAGCGGCTATTTCACTGCATACAACCGGGCGATCCTTTCGTTCATCCACAACGCCGTGTCGATCACGACCGCGAGGATCCCGCTCGCGTACCTTTTTTCGAAGATGTATCCGACGACGCTTTGGCCGATGGGCTGGGCGACGCCGATCGGCTCGGCGGAGAGTGCGATCCTCTGCGTGATTTTTTTCGCCGCCTGGCATAAAAAATGGATCGCAGAAGAAGAGACGCCGCAGTCATGACAAAAGAGGTGACAGTAATGGAACAGGAAAAAACGATTTTGTGCTATGGAGATTCCAACACGTGGGGCTATGTGCCGGGCGGAAACGGCGCGCGCCATCCGCGTGACGTCCGCTGGCCGGGGCGGCTCCAGAAGCTGCTCGGGAGCGGGTATTACGTGATCGAGGAGGGCCTGAACTCCCGGACGATCGTCTGGGATGACCCGGTCAAGGGGGACAAAAGCGGACTTGAGTATATTACGCCGTGTCTGCAGTCGCACAAGCCGCTCGATCTCGTGATCATCATGCTCGGAAGCAACGACACCAAGGAGCGGTTCAACCTGGACGGATATGATATCGCGCGCAGCATGACGAGGCTCCTCGACGCCGTAATCTTTTCGCGCGCCGGGATCGGAGGAACCGCACCGAAGGTCCTTTTGATCTCGCCGCCTCTCATTCGGGAGGACGTCACTCCTGAGGTCATCGTCCGCGAGATGGGCCCGAAGGCGCCGGCGCGTGCCCGCGAGCTTGCCCGTTACTACCGGATCGTCGCGAAGGACTACGGGATCGCGTTCTTCGACGCGGCAAAGGTGACAAAGGCGAGCGCGGTCGACACCATCCACATGGATGAAGAGGGACACCGCCTGCTCGCAGACGCGGTCGCCGTCGAGGTGCGGAGACTGCTTTCGGAGGACGGCGCAGAAAGCGGACAGGACGCCTCTTCGTCTGCCATGTGCGGTGCGCTGAAACAGGACAGGACAAAAAATTCCCTCGGAGAAGAATAGCATGAGCAGCTTGAAGATCAAAGTGATCCGCAGCCGGCGGAAAACGATGGAGATCCAGATCCAGTCAGACGGAAACATCATCGTCCGGGCGCCGTTTTCGGCATCGGACGCAGAGATCCGCCGCTTCGTCGAAGAACGAGAAGACTGGATCCGGCAGCATGTCGTAAAAGTGCGCGAACGCCGGGCGTATTATGATTCTCTGGAAAAATTCACAGAGGAATAACTGGAAGAACTGAAAAAAGAAGCCCGGGATCAGATCCCGGGCCGTGTGGAATACTTTGCCGAAAAGATCGGCGTCGATTACGGGCGCATCACGATCCGCTGTCAGAAGACGAGGTGGGGGAGCTGCAGCAGCAGCGGGAACCTCTCGTTCAACTGTCTTTTAATGCTCGTGCCGGAAAGCGTCCGTGATTATGTGATCGTGCACGAACTCTGCCACCGGAAAGAAATGAATCATTCCGCCAGATTTTGGCGCGAGGTCGCAGAAGTCTGCCCGGATTACCAGGCTTCGCGCGCCTGGCTCCGGAAAAACGGCGGCGCGCTGATCGCGCGCACCCGGTCGTAGATTTTTGCCCGGTTAGAGCCGGCAGAGTCCGGCTGATCCCGGGAGAATCCGGCAGAACCCGTCAGAAACTCGGCAGGATCCGACGGAACCCGACGGAACCCGTCAGGATCCGGCAGGGCTCCCGCTAACAGACGGTTTCCTAGCGGACGATGTCTCCCTTCCAGCTTTTGATCCCGCCGATGCTGACTGCCTTCGTATATCCCATCTGCGACAGGATCCTGGTCGCCGTGTCCGCGCGCGCTCCCGACAGACAGTACACGTAGATCGGCCGGTCGAGGTCGCCGCCCAGTTTTCCGACCGAGAACTGCAGGTCGGCGAGCGGGATGTTGACGCTTCCCTCGATATGTCCGGCGGCGTATTCGTCTTTGTTCCGAACGTCAAGAAGCAGCGCGTCTTTCTGCCCGCGTGCCTCTGCGACGTAATCGTCGATACTTTTTCTTCTGAATGAAAATAATGCCATGGTTTCTCCTTCCGCCGGGCGTATAAAGCCTCGCGATCTTGATTTTGCGAGGTTTCCCGGCACATCAGTATTTCCTTTTTACCCGGGCAGGATGATCTCTAACGAATTATTTTGTTGGCATAGTCTTAGACAATGTATTATTATATACGATAGGAAAAAATCAAAGGAGATGGAATCATGGGTACACCTACCGCAAAGGATATTGATGTTACAGCACTCGGCGAGCTCCTGATCGACTTCACGGAGTACGGGGTGTCAGACCAGTGGAACGTCACATTCGAGGCGAATCCCGGCGGCGCGCCGTGCAATCTTCTCGCGATGCTGGCGAAGCTCGGGAAAAAGACGGCCTTCATCGGGAAGGTCGGAGAAGACGGGTTCGGACACCTGCTCGGCGACGCGGTCGAGGAACAGGGGATCGACATCAGCAGCCTGATTTATGATAAAGACGTCCATACGACGCTTGCTTTTGTCCATAAACTGCCGGACGGCGACCGGGACTTTTCGTTCTACCGCGGCCCGGGCGCGGATATGATGCTCCGCAAAGAGGAGATCGATCTGGATCTGATCCGCCGCGCGAAGATCTTTCATTTCGGGTCGCTGTCGCTGACGGACGAACCGGCGCGGACGGCAACGCGCGAAGCGCTGAAGATCGCGGAAAAGGCGGACTGCCTGATCTCGTTCGATCCGAACCTCCGTCCGCCGCTCTGGAAGGATCTGGACCTCGCGAAGGAACAGATCGCGTTCGGCCTTCAGCATACGGACGTACTCAAGATCGCGGACAACGAGATCCAGTGGTTCACGGGCGAACAGGACTTCGATGCGGCGGTGGACATCCTCCGGGAACGCTATCCGCAGATCCGGCTGATCTGTGTGTCGCTCGGACCGGACGGCAGCATCGCGTATTACAAGGGATTCAAGTTCAAGGTCCCTGCGTTTAAAACGCCGGATACGGTGGAAACGACCGGCGCAGGCGACTGCTTCGGCGCCTGCATCCTGAACTACCTGCTGGAGCACGACATCGACGACCTGACACCGGGCGATCTTCGCCAGATGCTCGTCTTTGCGAACGCGGCGGCGTCCGTCGTCACGACCTGGAAGGGCGCGCTGCGGATGATGCCGACAGAGCAGGAAGTCCGGGATGTGATCCGGGCGCACAGCGATAAATAACAGTTACGAGAACGAAAGGGGTATGATCATGCCAGTAAAGGGAAACAAGAGTCTGGCCGCAGAGAAGGCGGCCGCAGATAAGGAAGCACCAATGAAACCTGCCGCAAAAACCGCGAAAGCCGCGGGTAAGAAGACGGCAGCGAAGACTTCAGCCGCAAAAACTGCAGCGAAGGCAGCTTCTACAAAGAAAACAACAGCGAAAAAGACCGCCGCGTCCGGAAGAGCGCCGCGGAAGAAGGCGCCTGTCGTGAGCACGTACGAGCAGCGTTTTGATGCACTCTACGACGAGATGAAATATCTCTACGCCGAGCTCTACCATAACGATATGCACGCGTTTGATTACTTCTGCGGCATGCTCAAGGAATACTACAAAAAGCGCCCGGCCCGGCTGCGTGATCTCGACCAGCAGCGCCTCGCCGAAGGAGACTGGTTCCGCCAGCGGAAAAATCTCGGGGTGCAGCTCTACGTCGACTGCTTCGCCGGCAACCTGAAGGGCACACTGGACAAGATCGACTACATCTCGAAAAGCGGGGTGAATTACCTTCACCTGATGCCGCTCCTGAAATCGCCGAAGGGCGCGAGCGACGGCGGGTATTCCGTCTCCGATTACCGCCGTGTCCAGCCGGAGCTCGGAACACTGAAAGACCTGACCGCGCTCACCGACCGCTGCCATGAAAAAGGGATCGCCGTCTGCACGGATTTTGTTATGAACCACACGAGCGACCAGCACGAATGGGCGATGAAGGCAAAAAAAGGCGAAGAAGACTTTATCAACCACTACTATTTTTACGATGACTGGAACATCCCGAATCTGTACGACCGTACCGTGCCGGAAGTCTTCCCGAAGACCGCGCCGGGCAATTTCACCTGGTGCGAAGAGCTCGGCAAAGTCGTGATGACGATGTTCAATTCCTATCAGTGGGATCTGAACTATTCGAACCCGACCGTATTCAACGATATGGTCGCGAACATGCTGTATCTCGCGAACAAAGGCATCGATATCATCCGGCTCGACGCCGTCCCGTATATCTGGAAAACGCTGGGCACGAACTGCCGCAATCTGCCGCAGGTCCATAATATCTGCCGCCTGTTCCACATCGCGGCGGAGATCGTCGCGCCGGGCGTGCTGCTGCTCGGCGAAGTCGTGATGGAGCCGGATAAAGTCGTACCGTACTTCGGATCCGTGGAAAAGCCGGAATGCCAGATGCTCTACAACGTCACGACGATGGCGACGACCTGGCACACGGTAGCGACCCGGGACGTCCGTCTGATGCAGCATCAGCTCGAGACCGTCTTTTCCCTGCCGCACGACTTCACGTTCCTGAACTATCTTCGCTGTCACGATGACATCGGATGGGGACTCGACTACGACTATCTGAAGCAGTTCCTGATCGATCAGGTGACACACAAGAAATTCCTGAACGATTACTTCACCGGGAAATGGGGCGGAAGCCCGGCAAGAGGCGAGCTGTACAACGACGCGCCGGAGCTCGGCGACGCAAGGCTCTGCGGGACGACCGCATCACTCTGCGGGATCGAAGCGGCGGAAGAAGAGCATAATGAGCAGATGCTGCACTGGTCCGAGGACCTCGACATCATGCTCCACGCGTTCCTTATGACACTCAGCGGGATCCCGATCATCTACAGCGGCGATGAGATCGGCATGACGAACGATTACTCCTACCATGACGATCCGATGAAGCGGGACGATTCGCGCTACGTCCACCGCGGGAAGTTCGACTGGGAGGCGGCGGCAAAAAGAAACGATCCGTCGACCCGTCCGGGGCGCATCTATACGGCGATCCAGAAACTGCACAAAGTCCGTACCGATCATGCCGCGTTCGATTTTGACGCGGACACCTGGCTGCTCGAGACCGAAAACGAACACGTCCTCGGGATCGGCCGCTTCAGCAATGAAGAGAAGCTCCTCGCGCTGTTCAACTTCAGCGATGTCGACGAAGCGTCGACCATTCCGGACGATGAAGAATACACGGATGCCTTCACCGGCGAAAAGATCTACGGGAATCAGATGATCCTGAAAAGTCACGAGTTCCGCTGGCTTTTGAAAGACTTCACCAAGTGATTGTGCAAATGCACAAAAAATCAGATCTCAATTTTGTGAATGATTTAACCGGGCTTCGGCCCGGTTTTATGGTGCGAAATTTAAACAAATGTTATAATGTTTAATTGTCAGGTTAAATATTTTGTCCTGTGTTAAAAACAGGTTTGGGAATGGAGGTATACATGGCACTTGATTACAGAAAGTGTGCGGAAGAGATCTTCAGTCATCTTGGGGGTAGGGATAACATTATCAGCGCCGCACACTGCGCTACGCGTCTTCGACTTGTCATCGCGGACAACAGCAAAGTCGACACGGACGCGCTGGAAAATGTCGAAGGGGTCAAAGGTCTTTTTGATTCGAACGGCCAGCTGCAGCTGATCATCGGGACCGGGACCGTCAACAAGGTCTATGACGAATTCCTCGCGGTCACCGGCATGACCGCGGCGACCAAGGATGACGTCAAGGCCGCGGCAGCGGCGCAGCAGCCGCTCTGGAAGCGGATGATCAAAACGCTGGGAGACGTTTTTGTCCCGATCCTGCCGGCGATCGTCGCATCCGGTCTTCTCATGGGTGTCGTCGAGGCACTCGGCCGTGCGATCCCGAACTTCGGTGACACCGGCTGGTACGCGTTCCTCGATCTCGTTTCAGGGACCGCTTTTTCTTATCTTCCTGTCATCGTCGCGATCAGTACCGCCCGGGTGTTCGGCGGGAACCTGTTCCTCGGCGCCGTCATCGGCCTGTGTATGGTCAACTCCAGTCTGATCAACGCATGGTCCGTCGCGAGTATGAAGGCGAGCGAGATCCCGGTATGGCATCTGTTGTTCTTCAATGTTAAAGCAGTCGGTTATCAGGGACATGTCATCCCGGTCATCATCGCGGTCTGGTTCATGTGTATCCTGGAGAAATGGCTGCATAAGCATGTACCGGAGATGATCGATCTGTTCGTCACACCGATCACGACCGTGTTCGTGACCGCGTTCCTGACGTTCACGATCATCGGACCGATCTTCTCCACGGCAGAGACCTACGTCCTGTCCTTCGCGAAATGGCTGATCACGATCGGCTACGGCGTCGGCGCGGGAGCGATGGCTGCGATCTACCCGGTCACCGTCGTCATGGGTCTGCATCACATGTACAACATCATCGAAGCCGGGATGCTGGCGGAAAAAGGCGGCCTGAACATCTGGATGCCGATCGCGTCCTCCGCGAACTTCGCACAGTTCGGCGCCTGCCTTGCGGTCGCGCTCAAGGCGAGGAACAAAAAGACGAAGGCGGTCGCACTTCCGTCCGCACTCTCCGCATCCCTCGGCATCACGGAGCCGGCGATCTTCGGTATCAACCTGCGCTTCATGACACCGTTCATCTGCGGTATGATCGGCGGCGCATGCGGCGCGGTCTTCGGATCGCTGTCCGGCATCGGCGCTACGGCGTACGGCGTCACGGGAATCCCGGGATTCCTCACCATCAACCACATCCTTCCTTACACGATCATGCTTCTGATCGCATCCGGCGTCGCGTTCGTACTCACGCTGATCATGTGGCATGAAGAGGAAGGACAAAAGGCAAAGAAGGGCGGCAAAAAAGAAGCCGTGAAGCCGCTTCCGGTGATCATGAAGACCGGCGCGGGCGAGATCATTGCTCCGGTCTCCGGAAAAGTCATCCCGCAGGAGCAGATCCCGGACGACCTGTTCGCGACAGACACGCTCGGCCTCGGCGTCGGGATCGAACCGGACGCAGAACTCATCACCGCACCGTTCGACGGGACGATCAGTTCGGTCGCCGAGTCGAAGCACGCGATCGGCATCACCGGGCCGGGAGACATGGAACTCCTGATCCACGTCGGTGTCGACACGGTCGAGATGAACGGAGAAGGCTTCGAGCCGGCCGTTGAAGAAGGAGAAGAAGTCGAGAAAGGACAGCCGCTGCTGCACTTTGACCGCGCCAAGATCAAAGAGGCCGGCCATCCGGATGTCGTTGTCGTACTGCTCACCAACTCGGATGATTTTGACGACCTCACGGTGAACAGCGAAGGTGCGCTCGAGCAGCCGGCAGAAGAAGCTTCATCGGAGCAGCCGGAAGGAGAGTCTGCTTCAGAACAGTCTGCTTCAGTACAGCCTGCAGAGGAGACTGCACCGACAGAAGAAGCAGCGCCTGAGCAGTCAGCAGATGGAGCCGCACCGGCAGAAGAAGCTGCGCCAACTGAAGAGGCTGCGCCGGAAGGCAAGGCGGAAGACGCTCCAAAGGACGAGCCGGAAAAATAAAGGACTGTCTGTGAAATTTTCGCGGGGGCATGAGCTTGCGTTTTTCGCTCGCCATACCCCGTGAAAATCGGTTATAATAATAATCAGAATACATAATAAAAGAGATAAAAGAGCGGGGCTCCGCTCGGGGAGGAGAGTACAATATGAAGGAATTTGATCTGGTCATCACAGATGAGAACGGCATCCACGCGCGCCCGGCAGGACTGGTCGTGAAAGCCGTAAAAGCGTATAAGAGCAAGGCGACGATCCATTTCGGAGAGAAATCCAGCGATATGAGAAAGCTCCTCGCGATGATGGGAATGGGCATCAAGAAAGGTGACACCGTGAAGATCGAAGTCGAGGGAGAAGACGAAGACCAGGCTGCAGAAGCCATCAAGAATGCTTTTGTCGAAAACGGCCTTGCGTAAGAACGTATAAAAAATGCCATTTTAGCGTCCGGGACCTGCCCCGGAAGAATGGAGGAAACCCATGCAGAAAGCACAGGGAAAAAGCATTGTAAAAGGCATCGCGATCGGAAAAATCAAAGTACTGAAGGCTGCCGAACGAGTGATCGACGAATCCATCCACGAGGATACGGACGCCGAGCTGAAGCGCTTCCAGGACGCGGTCGATAAGGTCAAAGAAGAGCAGAACGAGCTCTACGAGAAGGCGCTGGAGTCGACGACGGAAGAGAACGCGGCGATCTTCCAGGTCCACGCGATGATGATGGAAGATCCGGATCTGCTGGAAGCCGTCACTTCGATCATCGAGGGGGAAAAACGCGGCGCGGAGTACGCCGTCCAGCACGGTTTTGACAATATGGCGGACATGTTCGAGCAGATCGACGATGAATATCTGAAAGCCCGCAGCGCGGACATCCGGGATCTGGAGAATTCCGTCCTCGACGTCCTGCTCGGCATCGAAAATGAAGGGCAGGGGACAGAGCCTGCGATCCTGGCCGCGGATGACCTCGCGCCGTCCGAGACCGTCAAGCTGGACAAGTCCCTGATCCTCGGCATTGTGACGAAAGCCGGCAGCGCGACGAGCCACACGGCGATCCTCGCGCGCAGCATGAACATCCCGACCCTGATCCAGACCCCGGACTTCTCCGAGGACTGGGACGGCAAGGAAGCCGTGATCGACGGCTACAACTCCTGCGTCTATATCGAACCGGACGAAGGCACCCGCACCGTCATGCAGGAACGCCGCGAGATGGATCTCAAGGCGCAGGCCGAGCTGAAAAAACTGATCGGCCAGCCGAGCACGACGAAGGACGGCCGCAAGATCAACGTATTCGCGAACATCGGCGGCCCGGATGACGTCCAGTCCGTCCTCGACAACGACGGCGAAGGTGTCGGCCTGTTCCGCTCCGAGTTCGTCTATCTGAACAGCAAAGACTATCCGACCGAGGAAGAGCAGTTCCAGGCGTACAAAGAGGTCCTCGAAAAACTCTCGCCTCGCCTCGTCATCATCCGCACCTGCGACATCGGCGCCGACAAAAAGGTCGATTACATGGGCCTCGAACATGAGGACAACCCGGCGCTCGGCTACCGCGCGATCCGCATCTGCCTGACCCGCAAGGACTTCTTCAAGACGCAGCTTCGCGCGCTTCTCCGCGCCTCCGCCTACGGCAACCTCGGCGTGATGTTCCCGATGATCATCAGCAAGGAAGAGCTCGTCAAGGCGAAGGAGATCATGGCGGAATGCCGCAAAGAGCTGGAAGCGGAAAACGTCCCGATGGGCGATATGCAGATCGGCATCATGATCGAGACACCGGCCTCCGTCCTGATCGCAGACGACCTCGCAGAAGAATGTGATTTCTTCTCGATTGGAACGAACGACCTGATCCAGTACACGACGGCGATCGACCGTCAGAACGACAAGCTGGACGTGTTCCTGAACACGCATCACCCGGCGGTCCTCCGCGAGATCCAGATGACGATCGAAGCGGGCCACCGCCACAACACCTGGGTCGGCATCTGCGGCGAACTCGGCGCGGACCTCGACCTCACGGAAACGTTCCTCCGGATGGGGATCGACGAACTCTCCGTCAACCCGAGAAGCATCCTGCCTCTCCGGAAGACGATCCGCGACCTCGACCTGAGCAAATAGGAAGGGAAAAAAGAAACCGGGCGTGCAGCATGCTGCGCGCCCTCGTTTTATGTGCAGGGAAGAAGGTCGTCACCCGCTGCGAGCGGGCCGGAGATTCCTGATTTCTTATCGGTTTTTTGGAGTTCATATTTGACAAGGCTCATGATTTTTTATATAATAATTGAGCGCGCTACTTTGCGCCACTAGCTCAATTGGATAGAGTGCCTGACTACGAATCAGTAGGTTGGGAGTTCGAGTCTCCCGTGGCGCATAGAAAAAAGCAGTGGGTTCAACCCACTGCTTTTTTATACGATCAAGAAGGAGATGATGAGCACCTATCCTTGCGATCCAAGCCGCAAGGCGAAGGGGAGCAAAGGAAGGTGCCATGCAAAGGATGCCCAAGAAGCCGAGCTAGGGGCGAAGGCTGATTGGGTGCATCCGACTGCAGAACGTAGTT
>JBMNVA010000013.1:0-46533 GCA_050946555.1 Anaerovoracaceae bacterium
ATCGGTTCGACGGCGTTCACGATCCTCGGGATGCCGCTGTTCGATTCGATCTGCCACACGATGTCAGCACTGTCAACGGCCGGTTTCTCAACAAAAAACGACAGCATCCTCGCGTACAACAGCATCCTGATCGAGAGCGTGATGATCATTCTGATGATCATCGGGGCATCAAACTTCTCTGTTCTTGACCTGCTGTTCCGTGGAAAGTTCCGCCAGGCGTTACGGGATAGCGAGTTCCGTTTTATGTGGATCATCTTGATCGTCTGCTCTATCCTGGCGGGCATCGATCTGTACCGGCATACGGACGGAAGCTTCCTGTTCAGCCTGCACCGGGCGATCTTCGGCGTCGTGTCGATATCCTCGACGACCGGATATGCAACGATGGATTATTCGAACTGGCCGGCGTTTTCTCTTGGTATCCTGATGATCCTGATGGTCATCGGCGGCTGCACGGGATCGACCGCGGGCGGGATCAAAATGTACCGCGCTTATCTTCTGATAAGGATCGCAGCGACGAATTTCCGGCGGCGCATGAACCCGGCGCGGAATGTGATCCTGCTTACATACCGGAAGCATGAAGCGGAGCAGACGCTCCGTGCGAAGCAGATGGAGGATATCTTCGGTTTTGTTTTTCTTTATGTAATGGTCCTGCTCATCGGGATCCTGCTGACAACACTGACGGCAGGCTGTTCGCTGCAGACTGCGGCATTTGAGTTTACTTCGGTGTTTACTACGGTCGGGATTTCGGCCGGACTGACATCGGCGACGCTCCCGGAATCGGCGCTCATCGTGCTGATGATCGGCATGATCCTCGGGCGTCTCGAAGTCACGATCGTCTTCGTCGGTCTGTACTCACTGATCAGGAAAGTGGAACGGCGTATCTGATAGGAAGGCGCGGACAGAACGAACGGAGCATGAGCTGAGGTTTGTCATCAGCCGATCTCACTGTCATCTCATTCAATCAGGAGTTTCCTGCAGACAAAATAAAATCTTCTATATATCGGCAGCGATGCTGTTCGTTGTTTTCTGCGCCTGTACGCTGATCATGTCACATGAGCTCCGAGGAATGGATCCTTTTGCAGATAACTATTCCAGATTCAACATCATTCAATTAATGATCCTTCGTCCGGCCGCGATATTTTTTGCTTCGGCTTTTATCGGCGGGCTGTTTCTGAAGATGGTGCATAGTTCGATCTCGGAAAAAACGAAGAAGATCTCTTTGATCGTCATGATCGTGCTGCTGATTGCCTGCATCCCCGTTCCGGCCCTGCTGATCAGCGGAGGGACGTTCGAAGGGCTCATCGTAAAGTTCTTTTATGCTTATTTTTATATCGCGAAGTCCGGTATCCCGTATATCGTGATGGGTGTACTTCTGGCGGTGTCCGAAGCGAACAGGCTGCAGTAAAAGAAAAAGAATCGATGATCCGGGGAATGGATTTATTACAGGGCTGCACAGCAGCTTGTCCCGGAATCATGAACGGGCCCGGCGATCTGCCGGGCCCGTTGGATCATGTTATTTCTTTTTCTTTCGAAACTCCGTCGGGGTGAAGCCGGTCTGCTCCTTGAAGAACCGGTTGAACGTGGACAGGCTCCCGAAGCCGACCGACATCGCGATGTCCAGGACCTTATCGTCTGTCTCCCGCAGCATGTTTTCCGCTGCCTGAAGGCGGAGATGATCCGTATAGGCTTTCGGCGTCATGCCGTATGCTTCTTTGAAGATCTCCACGGCGCGGCGTTCGGAGACGCCGGCGTTTCTGAGCTCATCGCTCCACGAGCGCTGCTGGCGGTACAGCCGGTCGAGGTGATCCTTCAGGCTTTCAGCGATGTCCTCCATCGGATGATACGTGAGGAGGTCGCTCCGGCAGCGCTTGCACGGGCGGTATCCCGCGGCGGCCGCTTCCTCTGCGGTCCGGAAATATTCCACGTTGTCCGGGAGCGGCTTTTTCGATCGGCACGACGGCCGGCAGAAGATCCCGGTCGACTTCACGCCGTAGAAGAACAGTCCGTCGTAGTTCGCGTCGTTATTCGTGAGTGCTTCATACATTTCATTCTTTGTCATCATTTTCGCCTTTTGTCCCTGTGCGGCTCCCTATAGATGCGACGGCGCTGTCACAGCGCGGTCCCTTTTGTCGGCATGTGCATGGCATCCGTGTATGCGCCTTCGAGTTCCAGGAGTGCCTTTTTCCGGTCGATGCCCCCCGCGTATCCGGTGAGGCTTCCGTCAGCACCGATGACGCGGTGGCACGGGATGATGATCGAGATCCCGTTATGGCCGACGGCGCCGCCGACTGCCTGTGCGGACATCCGTGAGAGACCGCGGGCGGAAGCGATCTTCTCTGCGATCTCGCCGTATGTCATCGTTTTTCCGTACGGGATCCCGCGGAGGATCTCCCAGACCGACAGCTGGAAGTCGGTGCCGGTCATGTGGAGCGGTGGGAGCTTCCCCGGATCCCGGCCGGTGAAGTAGACGTCGAGCCAGCGCATCGCTTCTTCGATCGCGGGCGGTTCGCCTTCTTCGTGCTCTGCCGAAAGGTGCTCTGCGAAGTATTTGCTCCCTTCGAACCAGAGCCCTGTCAGACCGATGTCGTCCGCCGCGATCAGGATCCTGCCGAGCGGAGAATCGTAATGTTTCGTGTACTGCATGTTTTCACCCTCATACTCATTTTTTCTTCGGTACGTAGTCCTTCATTCCCGGGATCGCGCCGCACGAGACTTCCCAGAGGTAAAGGCTCGCGACGCTCCCGTACGGACTGTACCGCCGCCTGTATTTTTCAAAGAGCTTCCGGTCCACTTTCCGGTGGTGGTACACCATGCGAAGCCCCCGGAGGATCGCGAGGTCATCGAAGCTGAAGATGTCCGGCCGCTGCAGGCAGAACAGAAGGATCATCTCCGCCGTCCACACGCCGATGCCTTTTAATTTTGTGAGCTCGCGGACCGCGTCGTCGTCCGGCAGCTTCGTGACCGCATTGAGGTCGAAGCTCCCGTCCAGCACCTTCCGGGCGAAATCGCAGATGTATCCCGCCTTGAGGAATGTCGTGCCGTACGACTGGATCGTATCGACGCCCGCCGCCGCGATGCGCTCCGGATCGATCCCGCCGAGGCCGTCACGCATCCTGCTCCAGATGGTCTGCTGCGCCTTCGTCGAGACCTGCTGGCCGATGATCTGGTGTACGACGGACGAGAACAGATCCGGATCGACCGGCCGGTAAACATGGCCGATCGCATCGATCACAGCACCGAGCTTCGCGTCCCGCTGCTTCAGATATTCGATCTCGCTTTCGCCGTATTCAAAGTACTCGCCCATGACCGCTCCTCTCCGAACTCTATGTTAATACGCACCGCACGGTTTTTCTTCTCAAAATCGGATATCCAATTTCCTGCGCTTATCATACCATGATTTAAGGGACAAAAAGAACAAGGAAAAACTCCCTCCCGGGGAGCAGGCGTTCGGTTCACCTGTCTGCCCGGAAAGGAGGCTGATTTTTTATGGGTTATTCGTCCTTCTGTGCGTCGCTGCCGTTTTCCGGTGCGTCCGCCCTGGCAGGAGCGTCTTCATCTTCTGGTGTGTCGCTTCCCTGTGGAGCGGCCTCCGCGGCAGGCGGGGTTTTGTCTGCCGGTGCTTCGTCCGTCGATGTGTCGCTTCCCTGTGGAGCGGCCTCCGCGGCAGGCGGGGTTTTGTCTGCCGGTGCTTCGTCCGTCGATGTGTCGTCCACTGATGCGTTGTCTGCTGATGTGTCGTCTGCCGGTGCGCTGCTCGCCGGCGTATCCTCCTTCGCCGCTTCAGCGTCCGCTTCAGCAGGCGCTTCCTCCGTCGGTGCAGCCGGCGGGATGTCCGGATCCTTCTGCGCATAGCGCCGGATCTTTCCGGTCGTCGTTTTTTCCATTTCCTCTTCGGTCAGCTCGAAGCGCATGATGCGCTTGTAGTTCGGGAGCTCGTCGCTGATCGCGTCGAGATCGCGGCGGACGACGCTCTTGATTTCCTCCAGGGAAGTGCAGCCGTATTCCTTCGTCAGGATCTCTTTGTCGTAGACGATCTTCGCGCAGAGCACGAGATCCTTGTGATCCCCGTTCTTGTGGCGCTTCCGGCCGACGACGATGTTCTCCTTTACATACGGCAGGTCGTCGATCAGTGCTTCCAGCTCCTCCGGGTAGACGTTCTTGCCGTTCTTCAGGACGATGACGTTTTTCTTGCGTCCGCAGACATACAGGAATCCGCGCTTGTCGACGCGGCCGTAGTCCCCGGTGTGGAGCCAGCCGCCCGCGAGAGCGTCCGCGGTCGCTTCCGGGTTCTGATAATAGCCTTTCATGATGTTCGGGCCGCGGCAGATGATCTCACCGACGCCTTCCTCGTCCTCATCGTACAGGGCGACCTGAACGCCGTAGATGGCGCGGCCGACCGAGCCGACAGCGCGGTTTTTCGGGTTTTCTCCGGTGATGACCGGGGAGGCTTCTGTCAGACCGAGGCCCTGGTAGACGCGGATGCCGACGGCGTTGAAGCCGCGGGCCGCGACCGGATCGAGAGCGGACGCGCCGCTGATGATCAGGCGGAGATTGCCGCCGAAACCGTCGATGACCTCTTTGAACACGCGGCGGCGGACGTCGATGCCGACTTTCGCCAGGCGGCCGGTCATCGTCAGGCCTTTTTCAAACTGCTCTACTTTTTCCGGACCCTGGCGGCGGATCGCCGTCATCATTTTTTTATACATCGCCTCGACGAGGAGCGGGACGCCGATGAACGTTGAAACGCCGTATTCGACCATGTTCTTCTGGATGTAGCGCAGGCCGTCACAGAAGACGGTCGTCGCGCCGCATGCGAGCATGAGCATCTGGCCGGTCGAGCCGAACGTGTGGTGGTACGGCAGGAACGCCATGTTGACGTCGGTCTCGTTGAAGTCCTCGCAGCGCTGGAGCGAGTAGACGTTGCTCGTGATGTTGTACTGCGTGAGCATGACGGCTTTGGCCTGGCTCGTCGTGCCGGACGTGAACAAAAGGATCGAGACTTTTTTGCCGTCGACCGGGAGATCCCGGAAGCTGTTGTCCCCATTGTAGATCGCGCTCCCGCCGTCATGGATCATCTGAGGGATGGAGTACTCTTCCCTGCTCTGCTTCATCGAGATGAAATGCGTGACGCTGGTGTTTTCCTCTGCTTTCAGCTTTTCCGCCAGCTCCCGGTGTTTCTCGTCGTAGATCAGCACTTCGCTGTGGCTGATGTCCAGCGAATTGACGAGCTCATCGTACGGGAGCCCTTTGTCGAGCGGCACGCTGATGCCGATCCCGCACTGGATCGTGAGGTGGGCGAGGAACCATTCGTAGCTGTTCGCGCCGATGATCGCAAAGCGTTTCCCGCGCAGGCCGAGGTTCTTCATTTCGGTGCCGAGGTAGATCATGTCGCGCTTCAGATCGGCGTACGTGATATGCTCGTATATCGGTTTGGGATCGTGTTTCCCGGTCTTCGTCTTGATGATGAACGCGTCCCGGTCACTGAAATGGTAGGCGGCATAGTCGATCAGCTCCCGGAAATCGTGATGGAGCGTTGCCTGCTGGATCGGTTTCAGCTGTTTTATGACCGTGTTGATCTTCGTAGGATCCGTTTTATTCAAAATCATCCCTCCGCTTCTGTCAGGGATCTGTCCCTATTTATACAAAATATCCGAGTTAATTTTATCATAATCGTGCTTTGAAGGAAAGTTTCACACCTTGATTTCCGGGAAGAGGGCAGGCTCTCGGTGCGGGATCCCGTCATCGGCGATGGGTGAGATGCCCCTGCAGACAGGCTTCCGAGCGGAATTGTGTATTTTTTGTTAAACATAACAATTTTTTTCATAAAAATTGTGAATTCGCACTTGATTTCGAACAGAAAATATGATAATGTTTGCTTGTCATAAAAAGGTCCCGGGAGAAGACCGGGACGGAGGGTACGATGAAAACTTTGAACGGTACATTTGCATACGCATATTATTACTTTTACTTTTTCTACAGGAGTTAGAAAAGGCATTTTTGCGTATGCAGTGGAAGTTGAAAGAGAAGGCGAAAGCGAAAACGATCCCCTGTGGCAAAGATGCCGCAGGGGATTTTTTATGCAGGAGTGCAGGAGGAGAATCATGATTACAGTATTAAAAGAAGGCGTTACAACGGAACAAAAGGATCAGCTGAAGAAATGGTTCATGGACCAGGGGTTCCGCGTCGACGAATCGAAGGGCGATGACCTGACGTTCCTTGGACTGATCGGGGACACGTCCCGGATCGACCGGGACATGGTCGAGGCGCTCGATATCGTAGAGCGGGTCGTTCCGGTGTCGGAGCCGTTCAAGATGGCAAACCGGAAGTTCCACCCGATGGATACGGTCGTCGAAGCCGGCGGCGCGGTGATCGGCGGCGGACATTTCGCGGTGATCGCGGGACCGTGCTCGGTCGAATCGGAAGAGCAGATCGTCGGCGTGGCGGAGCGCGTCAAGGCGGCGGGCGCGACGATCCTGAGAGGCGGCGCGTTCAAGCCGAGGACGTCACCGTACTCGTTCCAAGGTCTGAAGGCAGACGGTCTGAAGCTGCTGTCTGAGGCGAAGAAGGTGACCGGTCTCCCGATCGTGACGGAGATCATGGATATCAATCATCTGCCGCTGTATGATGATGTCGACATCATTCAGGTCGGTGCGCGCAATATGCAGAACTTCGAACTTTTGAAGGAACTCGGACACTGCGGGAAGCCGATCCTGTTGAAGCGGGGTCTCGCGAACACGATCCAGGAGCTGCTGATGAGTGCGGAATACATCATGGCCGGCGGAAACGATGAGATCATCCTCTGCGAACGGGGGATCCGCACGTTCGAGACCGCGACCCGGAACACGATGGATCTTTCCGCGATCCCGGTCCTGCACCAGCTGACGCATCTTCCGGTCGTTGCCGATCCGAGCCATGCGACCGGCCATTCGGATCTCGTCCCACCGATGGCGCTCGGCGCCGCGGCCTGCGGAGCAGACGGTTTAATGATCGAGGTTCATAATGATCCGGAAAAAGCGCTCTGCGACGGCGCGCAGTCCCTCACACCGGATCAGTTCGATGAACTGATGCCGAAAGTGAAGAGCGTGCGCGAAGGAGTTCTGGCCTGACCGGGAGATCCGGCGGCCGGCGCGACGCAGCAAGCGGCAGGATTTTGGGGAACAAAAGGAGGACATGAGATGAACATCGGGATCATCGGCCTCGGCCTCATCGGGGGCTCGATGGCCAAGGCGTTTAAGCAGGCCGGGATGACGATCTATGGCTATGATATTGATTCGACAGTAACGGGCTTCGTCCGGATGAGCGGCGCGATCGACGGCACGCTGACAGAGGACACGCTGAAACAGTGCGAGGTCGTTCTCGTCTGCGCGACACCGGAAGCTTCGGAAGAGTGGCTGAACCAGCACGCGGCGGTGCTTTCCAAAGGGACCATCGTCATCGACTGCTGCGGCACGAAGCGGCGGATCTGCAGCCTGGGATTCCGGCTCGCGAAGGAGAACGGATTCACGTTCATCGGCGGGCATCCGATGGCGGGACGCCACCAGGGAGGATACAAGAACAGCCGGGCGGATGTATTCCGCGGCGCGACAATGATCCTGACGCCGGAAAAGCGTGACGATCTGACAAAGATGACAAAGCTCAAGGAGTTTTTCCTGAAAGCGGGATTCGGAAATGTCGCGTTCATGACACCGGAGGAACACGACGATCTGGTCGCGTTCACGTCGCAGATGACGCATCTCGCGGCGAACGCGTTCATCAAAAATGAAGAGCAGCACGAAGGGAAGATCCCGTTCGGTGGCAGTTTTCGGGATTTCACGAGGGTCGCGGAGCTGAACGACCACATGTGGGCCGAACTGTTCCTCGAAAACCGGGACAATCTGCTGAGGGAGCTCCGCATCTATATCGCAGAGCTGAAAAAGTATGAAGAGGCACTCGATGCCGGCGATGAGGACCGGCTCCGAGAGCTGCTCCACGAAGGGACAGAAAAAAAGAAAAATGTGATCTCGCGCGCGTAAGAGAGGACAAAGCTCATGATGAACAGAATCGATATCATCCCATCCAAATCCTATGCGCACCGCGCACTGATCTGCGCGGCGCTGTCTCCGAAGAAGACCCGGGTCATCTGCCGTCTTCATTCCGAGGATGTGGAGGCGACGAGGCGCTGCCTGGAAGCGCTGAGCCGCGGCGAAGAGGGGATGGAATGCGGAGAGAGCGGATCGACGCTCCGGTTCCTCGTTCCGGTCGTCGGGGCGCTCGGAAGGACGGCGGTCTTCTATACGAAGGGGCGCCTGCCGAAGCGGCCGATGTCACCGCTCCGGGAAGAACTGGAGGCGCATGGCATGACGCTTTCCGAAGAAGGGAAATCGCCGCTCACTGTCAGCGGCAGGCTCCGTCCGGGCCTGTTCCGTCTGCCGGGGAACGTCTCCTCGCAGTTCGTCAGCGGCATCCTGCTGGCACTTCCGCTGCTGGAGGAGGACAGTACGATCGAGATCCTCGGAGAGCTGCAGTCCGCGCATTACGTCGACATGACGGTCGCCGTCATGCGCGACTTCGGCATCGAAGTCGAGGTCCAGAGCGGCCCGGGGATTTCCTACCACGTCAGCGGCAGGCAGCAGTACCACGGCGGCGAAAAATATGTCGTGGAGGGCGACTGGTCCTCCGCCGCGTTCTGGCTCACGGCGGCAGCGATCGGAGATCGTCCGCTCACCGTCGGGAATCTGAACCTGAACTCCCTTCAGGGAGACCGGCGGATCGCGGATCTGATCAAGCAGTTCGGCGCACATGTGGAAACAGGAGATGACTGCGTGACGGTCTCTCCGGGGAAAATGAACGGGAGTGTGGTGGACGTTTCCGATATCCCGGATCTCGCGCCGGTGATCGCGCTCCTCGGGGCGGCGGCGTCCGGAACGACAAAGATCGCGAACGCGGAGCGTCTCCGGCTGAAGGAGAGCGATCGGCTGAGCGGAATCGCGGACGTGCTGTCTGCACTCGGAGGAGATGTCATCGAGAGCCGGGACAGTCTGCTGATCGGCGGACAGGACGGACGGCCGCTGGAAGGCGGCGTCATCGATCCGAAAAACGATCACCGGATCGCGATGATGGCGGCGGTCGCCTCACTGATCTGCCGGAATCCGGTGCGCATCAAGGGGAGTTCCTGCGTTGCGAAATCCTATCCCGGCTTTTTCCGGGATCTGAAGAAGCTCGGACTGGACAAAAACGTGCGGGCGGAAGAATAAGGCAGAAAAAAGCTGTCTGTCGGGTGATCTGCACCCTGACTTTATTATAGAAGGAGGATAGAAATGTCTTCAATGTTTGGAAACCGGATCCGTGTCTCGATCTTCGGCGAATCGCATTCCGCTGCGATCGGCGTGACCATCGACGGGATCCCGGCGGGCTGCCGGATCGACAGCGCGGAGCTCCGGCGATTTATGGACCGGCGGGCGTCGGCGAATAAGAAGTATGCGACAAAGAGAAAAGAAGGGGACGTCCCGGAATTTCTCTGCGGGATCCGGGACGGCGTAACGTGCGGGACCCCGATCACAGCAATCATCCGAAATGAGGATACGCGCTCGTCGGATTATGATGAAATGAGAAAAGTGCCCCGGCCGGGGCATGCGGACTACACAGCCCGCGTGAAATACAAAGGTTATGAAGATTACCGGGGCGGCGGACATTTTTCAGGCCGCCTCACCGCGCCGCTCTGTGTCGCGGGCGGGATCGTCCTGCAGATTCTGGAAAAGCAGGGTATCCGGATCAATGCGGAGATTGCAGAGATTGCCGGGGTCCCGGTCGTAAACGGAGACATGACAGAGGCGCTCGAGCAGGTGAAACAGGCCGCGTCGGAAGGGGATTCGGTCGGCGGGATCATTTCCTGCACGGCAGAAGGGATCCCCGCCGGGATCGGCGATCCGATGTTTGACGGTGTGGAGAACCGGATCGCACAGGCCGTGTTCGCGGTACCTGCCGTCAAGGGCATCGAGTTCGGATACGGGTTCCGGGCCGCAAGGCTCCGCGGAAGCGAGAACAATGACCCGTTCTATACCGATGAAGAGGGTCAGGTCCGGACGAGGACGAACCACTGCGGCGGGATCCTCGGCGGCATCACAGACGGGATGCCGGTCACATTCCGCGTCGCGTTCAAGCCGACGCCTTCCATCGCGAAGGAGCAGGACAGCATCGAGTTTGAGACCGGAAAACCGGTGAAGCTCCGCGTCCGCGGAAGACACGATCCGTGCATCGTCCTCCGGGCTGCGCCATGCGTCGAATCCGCCTGTGCGATCGCCGTTTACGACATGATGATGAGCAGCGGGGAAGAATAAGGAGAAGAGATATGAGCAGAATGACAAATGACAGAATCGATGGGTACCGGGAGGATCTCCGGGTCATTGACGACGAGATCCTGAAGCAGCTGCAGAAGCGCATGGATGTTTCCAAGCTGATCGCGCTGGAGAAAAAAGAACACGGGATCCCGCTCCAGGATCCGCTGGCAGAGCGGGAACGGATCGATGAGATCACCGAAGGATCGCCGGACGACATGAAGATCTACAACCGCCTTCTGTTCTACGCGATCAGCGAGCTCAGCCATGATTATCAGCGGCAGTATGTTCAGGAAGAGAGCGACCTCGTCCGCAGCATCCGGAAGGCGATGGAGACGACCCCGAACGTTTTCCCGAAGAGCGCCGTCGTCGCGTGTCAGGGCGTTCAGGGATCCTATTCCCAGCAGGCCGTCGATAAGTTTTTCAAGATACCGAATATCATGTACATGAAAAATTTCGAAGGCGTTTTTGCCGCCGTCGATCAGGGTCTGTGCCGGTACGGCGTCCTGCCGCTCGAGAACAGCACCGCAGGCTCGGTCAACCAGATCTATGACCTCCTCACGAAATATCGTTTTTACATCGTCCGGAGCTCAAAGGTCAAAGTCGATCACCGCCTGCTCACGAAGCCGGGGACGAAAAAGGAAGACATCCATGAGATCTTCTCGCATGAACAGGCGGTCATGCAGTGTGAAAACTATCTCAAGAATTTCCCGGACGCCCGGATCACGGTGTACGGAAATACCGCCGCCGCGGCGCGCATGGTATCCGAATCCGACCGGACGGACATCGCGGCGCTTTCCTCCTATGAGTGCGGCGCGCTGTACGGTCTGGAATGCCTCGAAGAGCGCGTGCAGGACAGCCGGGACAACTACACGCGGTTCATCTGTGTCAGCAAAGAGCCGGAGATCTATCCGGGCGCGAACCGGACGAGCATCATGTTCACGACGGCCCATAAACCGGGATCCCTGTACAACGTGCTGGCCCGCTTCTACTCGCTGGGCATCAACATCTCCAAGCTGGAATCCCGGCCGATCCCGAGCCGCGACTTCGATTTCCGCTTCTACGCCGACATCGATGTCGAGATCTACGCGGATGAATTCATCCGCCTGATGAACCAGGTCAACGAACTGAGTCAGGATTTCTGCTACATGGGAAGTTACAGCGAGATCGAATGAGGAGAAGGGGACAAAAATGGACCTGAAGGATTACAGGAACGAGATCGACCGGATCGACCGGGAGCTCCTCGCCGGGTTCCGGGAGCGCATGGAGATCGCGGAAAAGATCGCAAGGTACAAGAAGGAGAACGGGCTTCCGGTCCTCGATGAAGCGCGTGAGCAGGAGAAGATCTCCCGCATCGCCCGCGAGGCCGGATCGGAGCTCGCGCCGTACGCGGAGCAGCTTTTCGAGAAGCTGATGGAGCTCTCCCGCCGCTATCAGGCAGAACATATGGAGGAAACAGAATGAAAGATCAGGTCGCGCTGGTCGGGCGCACGCTCGGCCACAGCTACTCTCCGGAGATCCACCGCCTGCTCGCGGGGAAGGACTATGACTACGGGCTCCGCGAAGTCGAGCCGGAAGGACTCGAACCGCTGCTCCGGGATCCGGCGTACCTCGGATTCAATGTCACGATCCCGTATAAGATCGATGCGATGAAGGTCCTGGATGAGATCAGTCCGAAGGCGGAGCGGATCGGATGTGTGAATACGATCGTCCGCCGGCCGGACGGGAGCCTGTTCGGCGACAACACCGACTATGACGGGTTCCGGTATCTCATAGAACGTACCGGGATCGACCCGGCCGGAAAAAAATGCCTGATTCTCGGGAGCGGCGGCTCTTCCCGGACCGTCCGGACCGTGCTCACAGACCTCGGCGCGAAGGAGACCGTGATCATCTCCCGGAGCGGAGAGAACAATTATCAGAATCTGGACCGCCACCGCGATGCCGGAATCATCGTCAATACCACACCGGTCGGCATGTATCCGAATGTCGGGAACGCGCCGCTTTCGCTGGAGCCGTTCCCGGAGGTAATTGGCGTGCTCGATCTGATCTACAACCCGTACCGCACCGACCTCGTGCTGGACGCGGAAAAACGGGGCATCCCGGCGGCAGGAGGACTCCCGATGCTCGTCGCGCAGGCGGAAGCCGGCTGCAGGATCTTTCTCGGGCGGGAACCGGACGGGCTTCCCGCCGAACAGGTCCTGGATCAGCTCAGCCGCAGCATGCAGAACATCGTCCTCATCGGGATGCCGGGAGCCGGCAAGTCGACGGTCGGCCGGAGGATCGCGGAGAAAGAAGGCCGCCGCCTGATCGATACGGATGAAGAGATCGTCCGGCGTGAGGGCGTTTCGATCGAACAGATCTTCCGGGAGCACGGAGAAGCGTATTTCCGGAGCATCGAGACCGAGGTCCTGCGCGAGGCCTGCGCGGAAAAAAACGTCGTGATCGCGGCGGGCGGCGGCGTGGTCACGCAGCCGGTGAACTACAACATCATCCGGAGGAACAGCCGGGTCGGATGGGTGCAGCGCGACCTTTCCAGGCTCCCGATCAGCGGGAGACCGATCTCAAAGAGCGTCCCGGCGGAAACGCTTTTTGCGCAGCGGAAACAGGCCTATGAGAGCTGGAGCGACTTTGTCATCGATAACAACGAAAGGAAGGGATGAGCGTTGAAGATTTTGATTTTGAACGGACCGAACATCAACATGCTCGGCATCCGGGAGCCGGAGATCTACGGGAAGCGGACCTATCGGGATCTCGTTTCGTACATCCGGGAGCAGGCGGAAGCGCTCGGCCAGGACGTTTCGTTCTACCAGTCGAACCACGAGGGAGATCTCGTCGATCAGATCCAGCAGGCGTACGGCGTCTACGACGGGATCGTCCTGAACCCGGCGGCGTATACCCACACCAGCGTCGCGATCCTGGACGCGCTGAAGGCGGTCTCGATCCCGACTGTGGAGGTGCATCTCTCCGACGTCAACAGCCGGGAAGAATTCCGGAGAGTCTCCTATGTCCGACAGGCCTGCGTGGCGACGGTCGCCGGGAAGGGCTTCGACAGCTACATCGAGGCGATCCGGATCCTGATGGAGAACGGACAAAAAGAAAACTAGCGGCGCGAGGGAACGCGGCGGGCGTGGAAACACACGACGGCCGCGGAAACGCGACGGGCGCGGAAACACACGACGGCCGCGGAAACACACGGCGGACGCGGAAACACAGCGGACCGTTCGTCGATCCTGCCGCCGCTGTCATATCATCAGGCAGAAGGAAGCTCCGGCTCCTTCTTTTTTTCTTTTGCCCCCTCATTGTCCGACCCGTGGATCAGCAGGATCCCGAGGATCGTCGCGACCGGGCAGACGAGGCAGCAGCCGCAGCCGGTCATCGAGATCGTGATGAACTCCCCGGCCAGCGATTTGCTGTTCAGGACGTACGCGAACGAATAGTCGGTCAGGTACTGGATCAGAAGCGTCAGGTACTCCGCGATGTAGATGTAGAAGATCGTGTGGATCGACGTCGCCATGATCGACTTGCTGACGAGGAACGAGGAGCGGGTGAGCTCCTTCCGGGTGATGTCCGGGTTCGCGCTGCGGATCTCCCAGATCGAGGAAGTGATCGCGACCGCCGTATCGATCACCGTTCCGATCAGCGCGATGAGCATGATCGAGACCTGGATCTGGAACATGCTCAGGTCGATGTTCCGGGTGAAGCCGTTGGAGTCGGTGATCTCGTACTGCTCGCTGTTGAATCCTTCCGCGTTGGCGCCTGACGCGAAAAACGCGATCAGAGGCACCATGACGGCGATCACGATCAGAACGGAGAAAAAGGAGACCCTGGATTTCACATTGATCTCGTTCTGGTAGAACAGCGTGACCGCGGTGATGATGACGCAGGCGGCCGTGGTCACCAGGATCGGGGACAGGCCGTGATACATCAGAAATAAGCTGATCAGGAGGATCCCGGCGTTCATCACCGTCGATATGATCGCGCGGACTCCTTTGTCCCCGCAGAACAGAAGGATCAGAGCGATGAGGATGACAGTCAGGATGAGAAGTGTCATGCCGTGCCTCCTTTCCGGTATTTCCTCCGGTAGAACGTGACCGCGATGAGTGAGGAGATCGGGATCGCGAGCACGATGCCGATGCTGCCGGTCAGGAACCGGGTCAGCTCGAAGAAGATGTTGTAGCGGATGATGGTGTGGAACGCGACCCCGTTCCGCAGGTACAGCATGAAGGCCGGGATGCAGGCGGCGATGTTCGTGAACAGCATCAGGTTGACCATGGTCCCGACGAGATCGTCTCCGACCGACCGGCAGGAGCGGATGATGCTCTTCCGGCCGAGGTCGCCGCCCGTTTCCGCGATCTGGTCGACCGTCATCACCATCGTGACGACCACGTCCATGACCGCGCCGAGCAGGCCGACGAGGAGCTCCGAGACGAAGATGAAGTTCGCATCCGACTGTTCGTACGGCTGGTTCAGGTATTCCAGGAAATCGTAATCGACGCGGCCGCCCGCGGAGAGCGCCAGGATGCCGATCACGATCGTGACCGCGCACGTCGCGATGGTCGCGGCGAACGAAAGCAGGGTGCGCTCGGAACGTCCGTACATGAAGAACAGGAGCATGGCCGTGAAGAAGATCACCATCGGGATCGTCACAAACAGGATGTTCACACCCTTCGTGTAGAGCACGAGGACAAAATAGAACGCGATCATGTTGAGCACCAGGCTCAGGATCGTGAAGGCACCGCGCATCCCGCCGACGAGGAGGAACAGGCCGAACAGGAGCGTCAGGATCGTGAAGATGTAATAGTCCCGTTTTGTCCCCGCCGCAAATCCGGTGAGAGTGCCGGAGCGATTCCGGATATTGTCCACGAAGATGTAGTCGCCCTCGCTGTATTTCGTATCGTAGACCTGCGACTTCGCATAGCGGCTTTTGATCGTTACGTTCTGCCCTTTGTGTTTCCCGTTCAGGATCCGGCAGGTGATGGTCTGCTCATAGTATTTTTCGTGGTAGCTCACGTTCTCATTTTCGAGCGTCTCGGTTTTGAGGTACTTGTTCCGGACCGAATCGATCTTTCCGACGGAGCGGTGGTAAAGAAACGCGTCCCCGCGCACGAAGAAGTAGACGCCGAGCACGGCGATGAGGAGCACGAGGATGCGGAGCAGTGTTTTTCTGCCATCCGTCAGATTCATTTTTTGTCCGATCGTATTCATACGTGTCATGATAGCATGGGAATGTGAAGGATTGGTGCGATTGTTGATTTTGCAAAGGAACTGTTATAAAATTGGTGGCGGGTGGGCGCAGAAAGGCCTGCCCGGCCGCATGAGGGTAAAAGGAGCAGAGAGGGACGAATGAGCATTTACGCGATCGGCGATCTGCATTTATCTTTTGACAAAAGAATACAGAAGCCGATGGACATTTTCGGCCCGCTCTGGGAGGATCATGCGGAGCGGCTGAAGGAAAACTGGCTCAGGGAAGTCGGGGAGGAGGACACGGTCCTGATCCCGGGCGACATTTCCTGGGGCCTCCGGATGGATGAGGCGACCGCGGATTTCAACTGGATCCACAGCCTGCCGGGAAGGAAGATCATCACCAAGGGGAATCACGATCTCTGGTGGGGATCGATCACGAAGATGAACGAGCTGTACGATGACATCCTGTTCCTCCAGAACCGGAGCGTCCGGATCCCGGAGGAGGGCGTCACAGTGTGCGGGACGCGCGGCTGGATCTGCCCGGGGGTGGAAGGATTTGATGAACACGACCAGAAGATCTATGACCGCGAGCTCATCCGGCTGCGCTTTTCTCTGGAGGATGCGAAGAAGCAGGGCGGGGGCGAGATCATCGCGATGCTCCACTATCCGCCGACGAACGACCGGATGCAGGGGTCGGGCTTCACGGATATGCTGGAGGAGTTCGGCGTCCGGACGTGCATCTACGGCCATCTGCACGGGAAAGATACGTTCCGGCACGGCCTGAAGGGAGTGCTGAACGGGGTGCACTATCACCTCGTGTCGCTGGATTATCTTGAGGCGGTGCCGCTGAAACTGAAATGAGACATATACCTGGGAGGATCTGACATATGAAAAAAGTGATACTGATTGTGATGGACAGCCTGGGCGTCGGCGCGGAGCCGGACGCGGTCCGCTACGGGGACATCGGCGCGGATACGCTGCTGCACGCTGCGGAGAATACGGAAGGGTTCTCCATTCCGCATCTTCAGAAGCTCGGGCTCGGAAACATCGTCGGAGCGGCGGAGATGCGGTATCGCATCCCGAATGAAGAGGTCCTCGGATCCTACGGAAGGATGCGCGAGTATTCCGCCGGCAAGGACACGATCACCGGGCACTGGGAGATCGCCGGGATCGAGACCGTGACGCCGTTCAAGACGTATCCGGACGGATTCCCGGAGGAATTCATCCGGAAGTTCGAAAGCGCGATCGGGACGGAAGTCCTGGGGAATTATCCGGCGTCCGGAACGGAGATCATCGAAGTCCTCGGGCCGGAGCACGAGAAGACCGGGAAACCGATCGTCTATACGTCCGCTGACAGCGTGTTCCAGATCGCGGCGAACACCGCGGTCATCCCGCTGGAGCGCCTGTATGAGATCTGTGAGACCGCGCGCGGCATGCTCGTCGGGGACTGGGCCTGCGGACGGGTCATCGCGCGGCCGTATATCATAAAGGACGGGAAACGGTTCCGCACGAGCGACCGCAGAGACTACGCGGTGTCCCCGCCGGAGGACACGGTGCTGAACAAGGTCGAGCAGGCCGGGAAAAAGGTGTACGCCGTCGGCAAGATCCACGACATCTTCAATGGGAGCGGCGTGACGGAATGGATCCACACGGAAAACAATATGGACGGGGTGGACAAAACGATCGATGCGATGAAGGCGGAAGCCGGCGATCTGATCTTCACGAACCTCGTCGATTTTGATTCGCTGTACGGTCACCGGCGGAACGCGCCGGGGTACGGCAGGGCGATCATGGACTTTGACCGGCGCATCCCGGAGATCCTGGACGCGATGGGACCGGAGGATCTTCTGATCATCACAGCGGACCACGGGAACGATCCGGTCCATTCGGGATTCGATCACACGCGGGAGTACGTGCCGATCCTGATTTACGGCGGCCCGGTCCGTCCGGGGATCGATCTCCGGACGAGGACGACGTTCGCGGACTGCGGTCAGACGGTCTGTGACTACCTTGGCACCGCGCCGACAACGATGGGGACGAGCTTTCTTGAACGGATCCTGAAGTGAGAGAAGGAGGCGGTTTCATGGATATGCAGGATATCATCATCAAAAAAAGAAACGGCGGGGAACTGACCGAGCAGGAGATTCGATTCTTTGTCAGCGGTTATGTGGCGGAGCGGATCCCGGACTATCAGATGTCGGCCCTTTTGATGGCGATTTTTTTCCAGAAACTGAACCGAAAGGAGATCCACGAACTCACGCTCGCGATGCGGGATTCGGGGGATCAGATCGATCTTTCCGGCATCCGCGGCATCAAAGTCGACAAGCATTCGACCGGCGGTGTAGGGGACAAGACCACGCTGATCACCGCGCCGATCGCGGCGGCCTGCGGGGTCCCGGTCGCGAAGATGAGCGGGCGGGGCCTCGGCTTCAGCGGCGGCACGATCGACAAGCTCGAGTCGATCCCGGGATTCAGCACCTCCCTCACGCCGGAGGAGTTTACCGATCAGGTCAACCGGATCGGCATCGCACTCACCGGCCAGACCGGAAGCATCACGCCGGCGGACAAAAAGATCTACGCCCTTCGTGATGTGACGGGAACGGTGGAGAACACCGGCTTGATCGCTTCCAGCATCATGAGTAAAAAGCTCGCGGCGGGGAGCGACGCGATCGTGCTGGACGTGAAGTGCGGGAGCGGCGCTTTCATGAAGACACTGAAGGATGCCCGCGATCTCGCGCAGATCATGTGTGACATCGGCGAGGATGCCGGAAAGCGCACCGCGGCATTGATCACGAACATGGATCAGCCGCTCGGCCGCGCGGTCGGAAACGCGCTGGAAGTGGAAGAGGCGATCCGCACGCTGAAGGGCCTCGGGCCGGAGGATATCACCGAACTCGCGGTCCGGCTTGCCGGCGTGATGACATATCTCGGAGGCCGCGCCCGGACGCCGGATGACGGGGCGCATCTCGCGCGTCAGGCGCTGCTCAGCGGCGCCGCACTGGAAAAGTTCCGCCAGCTGATCGAGGCGCAGGGCGGAGACAGCCGGATTCTGGATGATCTGTCACTTCTCCCGCAGGCGTCCTATGTCAAGGAGATCCTGTCGGAGAAAAACGGCTACGTCCAGTCCGTCGATGCCGGTGTGATCGGCGCCGCGTCTCAGCACATCGGTGCGGGGCGCATGGAAAAAGGAGACCGGATCGATCTTTCGGCCGGCATCGTTCTCCTGAAAAAGACCGATGAGAAAGTCAGCCGCGGCGATGTGATCGCGAAGGTCTGCGCCAGGAGCCGGAAGCTCGCCGAGGCAGGGGCCGATGAGATCCGGGACGCGTTCGTGATCGAACGGGGCCGCCCGGGAAAGCCGGTCCTCGTCCGGGAGACGGTGGGGCTGGATCAGGAATAGAGAGGGACCAGAATGAGCATTCGTGAAATTTCAAGAAGGTGTGAACTGAATACGAAAAAGGGCGTCGCGAAATTCCCGGTGTTCGTCACCGCGGTCTGCGGCGAGATCGAAGTCGAGGACGACGGGGAGACCGTCTATCTGATCTGCGAGTGGATCGCCGGGGAAGATGACGCGCTGTATTTTGAGGCGACGCCGGAGAGTCTGTATCCGTTTCTGATGTGTCAGGACGATGATATCAGCCGACTGTCGGAGATCCGGAGCCGGGCGAAGGAAGCCGTCGAGGGCACGGATCAGGCGGCAGAGAGCCGCTATGCGGAGCAGTACCTGGAGCTTGCCCGCATGGTGGAGCAGAAGATCCGGGAGGAAGGCCTCTGGGATAAACTGAGCGAAGAAGAAGCGGCGGAAAAAGTCGCCGCATGGAAAACGAGCGAGTAATATGACGAAAGCAGGGGGCCGGTGATCTGTCGATCCGGCCTCCTGATATTTTTTTTGGTTCAGTACTTTCCGACGCCCGGGGTGCACCAGTAGAACAGCTCGTCGGAGATCGCCATCCCGACTTTCCGCTGAAGGGCGAGAGACGCTTCGTTGTCTTCTGCGACATAGCAGTACGGGACCTCGCCGGCTCCCCGGATCTTCCGGATGAAATACTGCTCGAGCATTGTCGCGAGGCCGCGGCGGCGATATTCCGGCAGGACCTCGAGGAGGCCGAGACTCCCTTCGGCGTGGCGGCCGGCGAAACCGGCGGGTCTTCCGCTCTGTTCTGCGATCACGAGATGATCCTTCCGGATCAGATCAGACAGGAGATCTTTCGGGAGGACCTGATAGTACCGGTAGATGAAATCGAGATCCGAGAGAGCGGCGGGGCGGATCGTGAACGGGAGATCTGCACCGAGGGACCCGGCAGGACGGTCCGTGTTTTCGGCGACGGACGCTCCTGTTTCGCTGTTCAGGATCGCCGTCGTCCGGCAGGGAAGGATCTCATCCAGACCGTACGTGTCTTTGATAAACGCGGCGGTCTCCTTATTGTTCGTCACGACGAGAGGATGCGGGACTTCCGTGTGCTGTTTCAGAACGCGGATCTCCCGGTCGGGATCCAGCGCCGCACTCATGAGGAGGCCCGTTCCCGGGCTCTGATACAGCATCACGTCCCCCGGTTCTTCCAGGACGCGGACTTTGTTCAGGCGGAGTTCTTCCCGGCATCCCGCGAGCAGGACGGGGAAGGTATCAAACAGCACGCTCATCGATCATATCCTCCTTCAGTAAATTTCTTCTTTATATTATACGCAGCATGCGACGAAAATCTACGGGGAAGATCGGGATCCGGATGCGCCCTTATCTGTACTGACATCCGGGAGTGTTATGATACCTGTACTCTGTTATCACATTTATACATGTATCCCGGTATTGACAAATGGTGATGCGGGAATTATACTTGTATACGTTGATACCAAGATCCAGGCGGGTCCGGAGGAGGGCCCATATCAAGGATATATTTTTTCCGGAGGTGATAGGAACATGCTTCAGACATCGGATAAGACAAATCTTCTGGAACAGTCGACTTATCGATATGCCCCGCAGGACGTCGCGGAGCCGAATCTTTACCGCGATATCTACCCGTATACGGAAGTGCCGAAGGTCGCGTTCAACCACCGGCGCGTGCCGATGAGCATGCCGAAGGACATCTGGATCACGGACACCTCGTTCCGTGACGGCCAGCAGTCCATGGAGCCGTACACGACGAAGCAGATCGTCGATCTGTATAAGCTGATGGCAAAACTCGGCGGCCCGTACGGGATCATCCGCCAGTCGGAGTTTTTTATCTATACAAAGAAAGACCGTGATGCGGTCGAGCAGTGCCTCGACCTGGGATACCGCTTCCCGGAGATCACGACATGGATCCGCGCGAGCAAAAAGGACTTCAAGCTGGTCAAGGATCTCGGGATCAAGGAGACCGGCATCCTCGTTTCCTGCAGCGATTATCATATCTTCAAAAAGATGAAGATGACGCGCCGGCAGGTCGTCGACTACTATCTGGAGACGATCCGGGACGCATTCGACGCCGGTGTCGTTCCGCGCTGCCATCTGGAGGACATCACGAGAGCGGACTTCTACGGCTTTGTCGTTCCGTTCGTCAATGAGATCACGAAGCTGTCTCAGGAGGCCGGGATCCCGGTCAAGATCCGGGCGTGCGACACGATGGGATACGGTGTGCCGTATACGGAAGTCGCGATGCCGCGGAGCGTGCCGGGCATCATCTACGGGCTCCAGCATTATTCGGGCGTCCCGAGCGACCTCCTCGAATGGCACGGCCACAACGACTTCTACAAGGGCGTCGCGAACGCGGCGACGGCGTGGCTGTACGGCGCGAGCGCCGTCAACTGTTCGCTCCTCGGGATCGGGGAACGGACCGGGAACATCCCGCTGGAGGCGATGGTGATGGAATATGCCTCGCTCAGAGGATCGATGGACGGCATGGATCCGACGGTCATCACCGAGATCGCGCGGTATTTCCAGGATGAGATGGGCTATGAGATCCCGCCGATGACACCTTTTGTCGGCGAGAACTTCAACGTCACACGCGCCGGGATCCACGCGGATGGTCTGATGAAGGACGAAGAGATCTACAACATCTTCGATACCAAGAAGATCCTGAACCGGAAGCCGGGCGTCGCGGTCAGCAAGACGAGCGGGCTCGCGGGGATCGCATACTGGATCAACGATCAGTACGATCTCGTGGGTGATCAGCAGATCAGCAAGGACGACCCGCTGGTCGTGAAGCTGAAAGAGTGGGTCGATGAGATGTACGCCGACGGACGCACGACGGCGCTTTCAACGAAGGAAATGCTGAACCGCATCAGCGAGCTGACAGACGGAAAGGGGATTCAGTAATGATCGCATATAAGAGTGTATCACTTGCAAATCAGGTATTTGAACAGCTGGAGCACAGCATACTGACCGGCGAGTACAAGCAGGGCGAGGTCATCAGTGAGAAGCGGCTTTCCGAGGAGCTCGGCGTCAGCCGGACGCCGATCCGCGAGGCGATCTCGATGCTGGAAGCCGAGGATCTGATCGAGGACTCCCCGCAGGGCACGGTCGTCCGCGGCATCACCGAGAAAGACGTCCGGGATTCGTACGAGGTCAAGCGCCGTGTCGAGGTGCTGGCGTCGCGCTGGGCGGCGAACAACATCACGGACGAGCAGCTGAAGGAACTCCATGAGATCGTCGAAAAGCAGGAATTCTACGCGCAGAAGAATGAGACGGAAAAACTGCGCGATCTCGACACGGATTTTCATGATGTCATCTACGAAGCGTCCGGGAGCACCGTGCTGAAGCGGATCCTGAAGCCGCTCCATCATAAGATGTACCGCTACCGGAAGGCGTCGCTGGAGATCGAAGACCGGATCGACGATTCCGTGAATGAACACCGCAGGATCTACGAAGCGCTCGCCGAGCACGACGAGGATCAGGTGGAATCGCTGATGCAGATCCATATTGACAAGGCATTTCGGCAGATGATCCGGATTATGGAGGGGAAATAGACAAAATGGGACTTACAATCGCACAGAAAATCATCAAAGAACACCTGGTTTCCGGCGTGATGGAGCCGGGACAGGAGATCGCACTGAAGATCGATCAGACGCTGACGCAGGACGCGACCGGCACGATGGCCTACCTCGAATTCGAGGCGATGGGGATCCCGCGCGTCCGCACAGAGCTTTCCGTCGCGTACATCGATCATAACACGCTGCAGTCCGGCTTTATGAACGCGGACGACCACCGATTCATCCAGTCGATGGCGAAAAAATACGGGCTCCGCTTTTCGCGTCCGGGGAACGGGATCTGCCATCAGGTCCACCTCGAGCGTTTCGGAAAGCCGGGGAAGACGCTGATCGGATCGGACAGCCACACCCCGACCGGGGGCGGCATCGGCATGCTGGCGATGGGAGCCGGCGGGCTGGACGTCGCGGTCGCGATGGGCGGCGGCGCGTATTACATCAACATGCCGAAGATGATCAAGGTCAATCTGACCGGAAAACTTTCGCCTTTTGTCACGGCGAAGGACATCTCGCTGGAGATCCTCCGCATCCTCTCCGTCAAGGGAGGCGTCGGCTCGATCATCGAGTGGGGCGGCCCGGGGATCAAAGAGCTCTCTGTGCCGGAACGCGCGACGATCACGAACATGGGAACAGAGCTCGGCGCGACGACCTCCATCTTCCCGTCGGACGAGGTGACGCGGGCGTTCCTGAAGGCGGAAGGCCGGGAGGAAGACTACACGCCGCTGTCGAGTGACGAAGACGCTGTTTACGACCGGGTCATCGACATCGATCTTTCGAAGCTCCGCCCGGAGATCGCGTGTCCGCACAGCCCGGACGCTGTGGTCGACGTCGCGTCGCTCAAAGGGACGAAGGTGGACCAGGTCTGCATCGGCTCCTGCACGAACTCGTCGCTTTTTGACATGCTTAAAGTCGCGGCGCTTCTGAAAGGAAAAACGATCCGTGACAGCGTCAGCCTGTCGATCTCTCCGGGATCGAAGCAGGTCCTCCGGATGCTGTCGGACTGCGGCGCGCTGAGCGACATCATCGCGAGCGGCGCCCGGATCCTGGAATGCGCCTGCGGACCTTGCATCGGCATGGGATTCTCCCCGAACTCCGGCGGCGTTTCGCTCCGGACGTTCAACCGGAACTTCGAAGGGCGCTCCGGGACGAAGGACGCGAAGGTCTACCTCGTTTCGCCGGAGACCGCGGTCGCGGCGGCGCTGACGGGCGAGATCACCGATCCGTCGGTCCTGTTCGACGAAATGCCGGAGATCACGATGCCGGACGCATTCCGGATCGATGACAGCGCGATCATCCTGCCGGCATCGCCGGAGGAGGCGGATTCGATCGAGATCCTGAAAGGACCGAACATCAAGGAGTGCCCGGTCGGCGAACCGGTCGCGGATGAGATCGACGCTCCACTCGTCCTGAAAGTCGGGGACAACATCACGACAGACCACATCATGCCGGCGGGCTCGAAGATCCTGCCGTACCGTTCCAACATCCCGCACCTGTCGCAGTACTGTTTCGAGGTCTCGGATCCGACGTTCCCGGAACGCGCGAAGAAGGCCGGAAGGAGCTTCATCGTCGGCGGAGAGAACTACGGACAGGGATCGTCCCGGGAGCATGCGGCGCTCGTTCCGCTGTACCTCGGCGTGCGTGCCGTCATCGCGAAGAGTTTTGCCCGCATCCACGCGGCGAACCTGATCAACGCGGGGATCATGCCGCTCACGTTTGACGATCCGGCGGATTACGACAAGCTGGATCAGGACGACGAGCTCGTGATCACCGGCATCACCGAAGGGATGGAAACGGGAAGCATGACGCTGACAGACAAGACAAAAGGAACTTCGTCTGTTCTTCGCTGCCGCTTTACGGACCGCCAGAAGGACATCCTGAAGTCCGGCGGACTCCTGAAGTACATCGCGAAGGAGAATGCATGATGAAGAATAAAAAGAAACCCGGATTTGTGAAAGAGATGGTGGATTTGAGTTACAAAGAGATCATGGAGATGGAAGCCGTAGGGGATGCCTGCGGAGAATTCAGGGGCATGCTGCTGGATCAGCTGAACCGCGTGCTTTTGATGATGGATGAAAAGAGCCAGATCGAGCCGAAGAATTTTCAGTCGCTTGATACGATCACGATCGGCATCTGCCCGGGAGACGGGATCGGACCGATCATCATGGAGCAGGCCGTTCGGGTGCTGAACGAGCTGTTAAAGGACGAGATCGCTTCCGGAAAGGTCGTGCTGAAGCAGATCGAGGGACTGACGATCGAGAACCGGCTGGAGAAGATGGAAGCCGTACCGAAGGACGTCCTCGCGGAGATCAAGACGTGCGACGTCCTGCTGAAAGGCCCGACGACGACCCCGAAAGGCGGGAACCTGGAGAGCGCGAACGTGGCGCTCCGGCGGGAGCTCGATCTTTACGCGAATGTCCGTCCGGTCTCCGTGCCGGAAGAGGGGATCGACTGGACGTTCTTCCGTGAGAACACGGAAGGGGAATACGCTCTGGGAAGCCAGGGCGTTGAGATCCCGGGGAAACTGTCGATCGACTTTAAAGTCCAGACGCAGCCGGGCACGGAGCGGATCGCGAGAAGAGCCTGCGAGTACGCCCGTGCGAACGGAAAGAAAAAACTTGCGATCGTGACAAAGGCGAACATCATGAAGAAGACCGACGGGAACTTCTCCCGCATCTGTCATGAGGTCGCGGCGAATTATCCGGAACTCGAGGTCGAGGACTGGTACATCGACATCATGACCGCGAACCTCGTGAACCCGGACATCCGGAGCGACTTCCAGGTCTTCGTCCTGCCGAACCTCTACGGGGACATCATCACAGATGAAGCCGCGCAGATCCAGGGCGGGGTCGGCACCGCGGGAAGTTCCAATATCGGAGACCAGTTCGCGATGTTCGAGGCGATCCACGGCTCCGCGCCGCGTCTGATCGAAGACGGGCTCGGAGACTACGCGAATCCATCCAGTATCATCAAGGCGGCGGCGATGATGCTGCGGCATATCGGATTCGTTGACAAGGCGGATCGTCTGGAGAAAGCGCTTCATCTCTGCTGTGAAGAGGAGAAAAACGTCGTCGTGACCGGCTTCGCGGACGGCGGGACGTGTGTCGAATTCGGAGACTATCTGCTGAGCCGTCTGTAGAGAAATGCCGGGATGATCCGGGCTTTCCCGCCCGGCGGATTTTGCCGGTGATCACTGGCAGCGCACGGCTTCACCGTTTTTTTCCTGCTTCGACTTGAAAAAAACACAAGGGTGTGCTATCAATAGAAGGCAAGGGAGGGAAGTCTCATGAGTTCGAAGAAATACCGCAAGACAGCGGAGAAGAAAGATGACTACTCGGAATACAACAAGGGCAGGAGCCTGCTGATCAAGATCGGCGTCGTTGTGATCGCGGTCGTGACGGCGTTCATGTTTACGGTACCGACCATTTTTCTCGGCTGATCCAGACAGATAAAAAGAAACGATCCGGGGCGGTTTCAGCCGCTCCGTTTCATTGTAAGGGGAAAAAATGACAAAAGAACTGATGACAGGAAACGAGGCGATCGCCCGCGGCGCGTATGAAGCGGGGATCCGTTTCGCGGCGGCGTATCCGGGGACTCCGAGCTCGGAGATCCTGGAGAACGCTGCCCGCTATGAAGACGGCATCCACGCGGAGTGGGCGCCGAACGAGAAGGTCGCGATGGAATCCGCGTTCGGGTTTTCCGTGCTCGGCGGACGCTCCATGGTCTCGATGAAGCAGGTCGGCCTGAACGTCGCGTCCGATCCGATGTTCTCGATGGCGTATACCGGCGTGAACGGGGCGCTCGTGATCATAAGCGCGGACGAGCCGGGGATCCATTCGTCGCAGACGGAGCAGGACAACCGTTACTACGCGAAGATGGCGAAGATCCCGATGCTGGAACCGGCGGACAGTCAGGAATGCCGGGATATGGTGATCGAGGCGGTCCGGATCAGCGAGAAATATAAGTCGCCGGTCCTGATCCGCATGACGACCCGGATCTGCCACAGCAAGGGAGTCGTCGAGCTCGGCGAGCGGAAGGAAGTCCCGGCGCGGGAGTATCACCGCGACATCTGGCAGTTCACGACGATGCCGGCGGTGTCCAAGAAGCTCCGGGTAGAGATCGAGGAAAAAGTCGCAAAGTATCGTCAGGAGTCCGAGGCGAGCCCGATGAACCGGATCGAAGACAACGGGAGCCGGATCGGGATCATCGCGAACGGGATCTCCCGGCTGTACGCCCGGGACGCGTTCGGGAAGGACGCATCGTATCTGGACATCGGCTTCAGCAACCCGCTCCCTCTTGAAAAGATCCGGTCGTTTGCCGAAGGAAAAGAGAAAATCTACGTGATCGAGGAGACCGAGCCGTTCATGGAAGAACAAGTCAAGGCGCTCGGGATCGACTGCACCGGACGCGACAAGCTGACCGGCTGCGGCGAGCTCAGCACACGTCTTTTGAAAAAAGAACTCCTCGGCGAGGAAGAGACCCTGATCGAGACGGATCCGGACGAACTCGTCGGCCGCCCGCCGGCTCTCTGTGCGGGCTGCTCGCACCGCCCGGTCTTCTACGACCTCGGGAAGCGGAAGGACATCGTCGTGTCCGGCGATATCGGCTGCTACGGGCTCGGCGCGATGCCGCCGCTCAATGGCGTCGACACGATCCTCTGCATGGGGAATTCCGTCAGCGCCGGTCACGGCATGGCCAAGGCGGCGGAGATCTACGGGACGGACAAAAAAGTCGTCAGCGTCATCGGCGATTCCACCTTTTTCCACTCCGGGATGACCGGCCTCCTCGACGTCGTGTACAACGGGAGCGACACGGTGACGATCATCCTGGACAACCGGACGACAGGCATGACCGGTCATCAGGATCATCCGGGGACAGGCTACACCGCCCAGGGGGAGTTCACGAAGGAAGCGGATCTCGAAGCGATCGTCCGGGCGCTCGGCGTTTCGCACGTCTGGAGCCTGGATCCGCTTAACATGAGACTGTTCCACGAGACGCTGGATGAGGCGCTCGCGCTTGATGAGCCGTCCGTCATCATCTGCCGCCGGCCGTGCTCGCTGAAAAAGCTGTCCGGACGGGATCTCGAAGAGTTCGGCCGGGAGAAGGATCGATGCAGGGTCGATCCGGAGAAATGCGTCGGCTGCAAAGTCTGCCTCGGCTGCGGCTGCCCGGCGCTCCGCTTTGATCAGGAAAACGGACGCGCGGAGATCGACCCGCTTTCGTGCAACGGCTGCGAGGTGTGCGCTCAGATCTGCCCGGTCTCTGCGATCTCGAAGGAAACAAAGGAGGGACGCGCATGAACGGGGTCAAAAGCATACTGTTAGTAGGAGTCGGCGGCCAGGGAACGATCCTGGCGAGCAAGCTGCTTTCGATCGGTCTTCTTCAGGAAGGATATGATGTCAAGATGTCGGAGATCCACGGGATGAGCCAGCGCGGCGGGAGCGTTACAACGATGGTGCGCTTCGGAGACAAGGTGTACGCGCCGACGATCGGCCTCGGAGAAGCGGATCTCATCATCGCGTTCGAAAAAATGGAAGGATACCGGTATCTGCCGTACCTGAAACATGGCGGAAGGATCATCGTGAATGATTACGAGATCCCGTCCGCACCGATCCTGATGGGGGAGTGCAGTTATCCGGCGGATCTGAAAGAAGCGATCTCTTCTGCTGCGGACGCGACGTTCATCGACGCGGCCGGGATGGCGCGCGAGATCGGTCAGCCGAAGGCGATGAATGTCGTGCTGCTCGGTGCGATGGTAAAGTCGCTCGGCCTTACTGATGTAGACTGGGAAACGATCATCCGGGAGAATGTGAAGCCGGGCTTTGTCGAAGGCAATATTAAAGCGGTCCGCCGCGGCATGGAATCCGTCTGATGCCGTTCGGGACCGCCTGATCTTCTTATTTGATTTGATTCCGCGCTTCGGGAGGACTTACTGCTTGCGGCGAGTCTCCCAGGCAGCGGATTTTTTTTCGACCGGATGCCGGTTGTTCGCATGCATTTTGCTTTTTTTCTTATACATCCTGCGGTCTGCTTCGTGGAAGGTCGAACTGAACGGCCGTGTGCCGTCTTTCTCCCAGACGACGCCGGTCGCGATGTCGATGTTTTCCTTTGTGAAAAGCTCTGCCAGGTCTTTCTCGTGGGAGTCGGCTTCCTCTTCTGTGATGCCGGTCTGGATCGCGATGAATTCATCGCCTCCGATGCGGAAGACCGGATCCGACTTGAAGTAGTCCATCATCACGTTGGCGACTTTCTGGATCAGCTCGTCTCCTGCTTCGTGCCCGAATTCGTCGTTCACGAGTTTCAGCTCATTGATGTCGCTGAAGAAGCAGCAGATGCTTTTTTTGTCGTCTATTGAAGCAAGATAATCATCCAGCGCGTTGCGGTTGTATGCTCCGGTCAGAGGATCGCGGTTGATGCGTTTCTCATTGTTCCTGTGCCGGATCAAAGCGACCATAAAACGGCCGAGTACATCATAGAGCATGGAGATGTTCTCGATGGATTCAAACGGCGGATTGTCAACGCCGTAGAATCCGATGCGCCGGTGGTTCAGGATCAGCGGTCCGACGACGAGCGTCCGGATGTTCTGCGGCTTCAGGATGTTGTACATCGGAAGGCTGACATTCTTATAGCTTTCCAGATCATGGATCAGGATATTTCTGTGCTTGTCGAATTCGTTGTACCAGACTTCGACGAGGCCTTCATACGGAAGGTTCTGCAGTGCGTCGATCTCCGGTTCCACGCCCTCGCGGCACCATTCATACGTATTGCTGAACAGATTGTCACCGACTTCCTCGAAGATGTAGGCGCGGTCACTGTGCATGTGTTCGCCGACGTAGGACAGAAGGAGATTGATCGCTTTGTCCGGATCCTTTTCGTTCATGGCGAGTTCCAGCGCCTGATCGATCAGGGCTTCGTTGCCGATCATCTCGCCGAGCGCCTGCTGGCGTTCCCATTCCTGACGGAAATCGGAAGCGATGCTCATCTGATAGGTCCGGTCGTCGACATGAAAAAGAGTATATTTGACCAGGAAATACTGTTCGGCCTGTTCGTCTGTGTACTGGAGTTCCTTGAATTCGTCAACTTTGAGACTGCCGCGCGGACAGTGTGCACAAAGACCGTTGATCGGCCGCATGACCTCATAACAGTACATCCCGACGTATTCCTTATCGGTATATCCGAACTGTTTGCGGGCGGCCTCGTTAAGATAGACCGTTTCCTTCGTGTCGTAGTTCAAAATGATGACAATGTCCGGATAATTCTCATAAAATTTTTCTAAATGTTGGAGTGTATTCATCGCATCCGGTATCCGTACTTTCTAAGCGCAATTTTGTTTATTATACCATAGAAACAGATAGGGCAGGATAATATTTAAAAAGATGCCATAAATTTCATGAACTGAACACAAAGGCCCTTCACCGGGGCAGCAGGAGGCCTGGGATTCAGCGGAGTTTCAGCCTGCGCAGCCGGTTGACGCACGCGAAGATCTCCTGGGAACGCGGCATCGCGAGGTTTCCCGGAACGTGCGGCGAGGCTGCGGAGAAGCCTTCGGCTTCCAGGCGCTCCGAAAGTTCCCGGACTGCGCTCTGGAGCGTCTTCTTTCCGTCAAAAGAATCCTCGAGAAGTACTGTGAGGAGCTTCCCGAGCATCGTGAGCTGCTCGCTGTCCGCGAGCTGTTCGACGTACCTCAGGTCGACGGTTTCCCGTCCGACCGTGACGCTGTCCGTCCCGTTCGTCCGGATCCTGACTCTTCCTTTATACCGCAGCGTGTGGTCCGCGAGCGGAGCGCGCGAGAACGACGGCATCTGGAACGGCGGCGCGGAAGGGAGGTCTTCCGGCGTTTCCTCTGCCCGGCGCGAAGCGGCGGCTTTCGCGATGCCGGTCACGTCTTTCGGAAGGTAGCGGTCCATCTGGATGATCGCGTCTGCCTTCTCAAAGAACGCGCCGGAGCTACCGGCGACCAGGATGGTCGAGACACCGAGCTTCCGGTACAGATCTTCCATCCGGTCGAGGAACGGCGTGATCGGTTCCTTGTCGGGATGGATGACTTCCTGCATGAGCCGGTCCCGCACCATGAAATTCGTCGCGCTGGTATCTTCGTCGATCAGGAGAGTGGAAGCCCCGGCTTCGATCGCTTCGATGACGTTCGCCGCCTGTGAAGTGCTGCCGCTCGCGTCTTCTGTCGAGAAGCGGCGGGTGTCCTTGCCGTTCGGGAGCCCGCGGATGAACAGCGAGATGTCGACGCCGGTGACGCATCTTCCGTCTTCCGCCCGGATTTTCACCGCGGCCGGCGACGTCACGACGTACTCGCGGCCGTCTCCTTTGATGTGGGGATAGATCCCGGTCTCCAGCGCTTTCAAAAGCGTCGATTTCCCGTGGTAGCCGCCGCCGATGATGAGCGTGATGCCGGAGCGGACGGCCATCCCGGTGATCCTTCCGTGGTGCGGGAGGTCGAACGCGATCCGCATGGATTCCGGCGAGCGGAACGGGACAGCGCCTTTCATCGGGCGGGAGGAGACGCCGGACTCCCGCGGCAGCACGGAGCCGTCCGCGACGAACGCGACGAGGTCCTCTTCTTCCAGTTTGTTTTTCAGGAATTCGCGGTCTTCGGCGAGCTCGACCGCCTCGCGGAGCCGGTTCTGATCGATGTTCGGGTACAGCAGGGCGCGTTCCACGCACTGCGGCAGGTACTCGAACAGCATTTTTTCGAGCTCCCGGGCATTGATGGAGCGGCCGCTGGCCGGGAACCCGGCCTCGAACCGGACCGTGAGCCGCCCGCTGTCCGGTTCGGCGGCTGCCGCGCTCCGCCACAGCACCTCCTGGCCGGGGCGCGACATGCCGAAGCGGCCGCTCCCTCCCGAGCCGCGGGCCCGCCCGGAAAAGCGCGCGAGCGCCGCGGAAAAGGAGCGGATCACGAAGTCCTCCAGCGTGATCCGTTTGAAGTTCCGATCCATGTATTCCCGCGGGAAGCCGTTCACCCGGCCGTCCACCTCGATGCTGAGCGAAGAGGGCGCGGCGAACGGGTCGCCCTGGACGTGCTCGATGTTCAGCGTGTACGCCGCGCCCGAGCGCGTCCGGAAGCCCCAGCTCCCTCGGGTATCCTTGTATGCGGGATAGCCGCGGTGGTCGATCCGCCGCAGAAGATCCCGAAGTTCATTTGATGTCTTCATTTTGTCCCTGCTTACGATTGTCTCTACTTCAGATTCTCCGGATTCAGGCCTTCCAGTTCCGGCACCACGAAGCGGCCGTCCTTCCGGATGAGCCGGCCGTCGATCTCGATCTCGCCGCCGCCGTAGTCCTCGCGCTGGATCATCACGAGATCCCAGTGGACAGCGGATTTGTTGCCGTTCGGCGCGTCTTCATAGCACATGCCCGGCGTCAGGTGGAAGCTTCCGGCGATCTTCTCGTCGAACAGCGTGTCCTTCATCGGATGCAGGATGTACGGGTTCATGCCGAAGCTGAACTCGCCGAAGTAGCGGGCGCCCTCGTCCGTGTCAAGCAGCTGGTTGATCCTTTTGTCGTCGTTCGCAGTCGCCTTCACGATCTTTCCGTTTTCGACCTCGAAGCGGATGTTTTCGAACGTAAAGCCCTGCTCGAGCGAAACCGTATTGTATGAGATCACGCCGTTCATCGAGTCGCGGACCGGTGCGGTGTACACTTCGCCGTCCGGGATGTTGCATTCGCCGTCGCACTTGACCGCGCCGATTCCTTTGATCGAAAACGTCAGGTCGGTCCCCGGCCCGGTGATGTGCACCTTGTCCGCGTGATCCATCAGTTCCTTCAGCGGATCCATCGCCCGGCTCATCTTCGCGTAGTCCAGCGTGCAGACATCATAAAAGAAATCTTCGAACGCTTCCTGCGAGGTGCCGGCGAGCTGCGCCATCGACGCGTTCGGATAGCGCAGGATGACCCATTTCGTCTTGTCGACGCGCCAGTCCAGGACCGGGTCCAGCACCTTGTTGTACAGGTTCAGCTTTTCGACCGGCACGTCCGAAAGCTCCGACTGGTTCGCTGAGCCGCGCACCGCGATGTAGGCGTCCATGCCCTGCATCTGCTTCAGCTGCACGTCCCGCATAAAGTTCAGCTGCTCCTCGTCGCAGCCGAGCAGGATCTCCCGCGTCACCCGGGAATCGCTGACGTTGACAAAAGGTTTCGCCCCGGTCTGATACACGGTCTTCACGATCTGTCGGACGAGGTCCGTGCATTCGCTCCCCGTGTATTCGATCAGGATGTTTTCGCCCGGCTCGAGCCGGCAGGAATAGTGGACCAGGAGGTCCGCAAGCTTTTTATCTCTGTTGTCCATTTTTTTCACCTCATTCCGTATTATATCACGGTTCTTTTTTTCCGTCTGCGTAGCGGCGGAGCTTCGGCTCCAGCCAGACGGTGACGCGTTTATGCAGGATCATCAGGATCACGGCGATGACGATGACCGCGAGGATGACCGGAAGGAAGATCTTCCAGTTGATCGTGAGGAGCGCGTCGCCGCAGATCACGTTGAACGCGATCGACGGGAAGCAGCCGATCGCAAGGGACCGCATGAATTCGCGGAACGTGACCTCTGTCTGTGCCGCGAGATACGGGATAGTCCCGTTCGGGATCACCGGCAGGAGACACATCGCGAGGACGACCCGGTCCGGTCGCTTCACGCGGTCCATCAGCTGTTCGACCTTCGGGTTCGTCATGTATTTTGAGAACTGCTTCATGCTCACGCCGCGTTTCCGTGCAAAAGTGAACAGAGCGGCGTTCGCCGCGAGGTTTGTGACGTAGCATAGAAGGATCCCTTCGATTTTCCCGTAGAGGATCCCGGCGCAGATATAGACCGGAAGGGCGGGAAGGACGATGGACACGGTCTCGATCAGCTGGAGGCCGATGAGGAACAGTTCCCCGATCTTTCCTTCGCCGCGGATGTAGCCCGTCAGGCCGGAAATGTCGTCATCGCGGAGATACTCCAGGATCGTCGGCGTATGGACATGATGAAGATGCAGGAGGATGAGGATCACGGCGGTGACGCAGAGCACCTCGATCACGATGCGGATCTTCCGAAGGCTGCTATTCTTTTTCGTATTCTCTTTCATTCTTATCCCTGTTACTCCGTCCGGAGCGCGGTGACCGGATCGCTCTTCGCCGCCTTCCGTGACGGGATCAGTCCGCCGAGCAGTGTCAGCCCGATGCTGAGCAGGATCAGGATCACTGCTGCCGCCGGCGGAAGCGCCGCATGGATGCCGACGACGTCCGTCACATGCCGGATGATGATATTGGTTGGGATCAGCAGGATCCAGGTGACGACGACTCCGATCAGGCCGGCCAGCGCGCCGATGATGAACGTCTCCGCGTTGAACACGTTCGAAATGTTGTGCTTCGATGCCCCGATCGCGCGCAGGATGCCGATCTCCTTCCGGCGTTCGAGTACGCTGATGTACGTGATGACGCCGATCATGATCGACGAGACCACGAGCGAGATGGAGACAAAAGCGATCAGGACGTAGCTGATGGCGTTCACGATCTTCGTGACCGAATCCATCATCGACCCGACGAGGTCCGTGTACGCGATGACCTTGTCGTTGTCTCCGGCCTGCTTCATATCCTCGTTATATCCGTCGATGATAGCAAGGATCTTGTCTTTTGCTTCAAAATCCTTCGGGTAGATCAGGATCTGCTCCGGATCATCGAGATCCGCGTACCCCAGTTTTTTAAGATTGTTTTCGTACGATGACTGGCTCGACGAGAGCATCGACGTCATCAGGTTCTGAAGCTGTTTCGGCGTCATGTTCAGACTGATCGCGCCGGCGAACGCGTTCGGATCGACCGTGATCGCGCTCTGCATCGCTTCTGCGAGCTGGGAGGAAAGTCCGCTCATCCTGGAGGTCATGGCGCTCTGGATTGCAGACACCATCCCGCGCCGGATTTTCTTCGCGTCCACCATGCCGGAAACGCCCGCGGCGATCCGCTTCTTCGCGTCCTTCGTGTTCAGGTATTTCGTGAATGCCGTCCGGATCGAATCCGGATTCGCGAGGCCGTGTTTTTTCGCATACGACGTGTAGCCGCTGATGACTTTTCTCGTCAGCTTCCGGATCTGAGCATCCGAAAGCGTCACGTTATCCAGGCTGCCCACGATCTTCGAAAGTCCTGACTGCATGGCCGTCTGCGCTTCGGATGACTGAAGGTACTCCCGGATGTACTCGTTTGTTTTTGTCACATCCGTATAATCGTGTTCTGTGAGGTAATCCTCGTATCCGTTCATCACGCTTTCGACGAGCTGCTGCAGGGTCTCCTGCGAGATCGATCCCTCAAGCGCGCCGGAAAGCTGGGACTGAAGCTCGCTCTGAAGGAGGCTCCGGAATTCCGACGACTGGAGGTAGCGGGAAAACCCGTCTGAAAGACCGGAAATGTCCGCCGCGGCGTTCCCTTTTGTGTACTTCTGATAGCCGCGGTACAGGCGCTGCATCAGCGCGGTCATTTTTTTCTGTGAAAAATGGATGCTCCCGCTCGGGACAAGGCTCGACATGTCGAGCCCGCCGGACTTCAGACTGCCCGCGCCGGACAGCGCTTCCTGCAGCTTTCCGGCATCGAACCGGAACGCGCTCCGGATCCCGTCGGGATCGACCGTGAACATTTTCGTCAGGTCGATATCGCTCTCATTCCCGCCGAACTCTTTTCCGGTGAACACATTGATGTCCGGCTCGTTCAGCTGGGCCTTGACGATCGTGCTGTCCTCCGACTGTCTGATCACGTGCGCTGTGAGGGACGGGGAGTAGGCGAGACCGCTCTGCAGCATCTGGAAATCGTTCCCTTTCTTCGGCTGAACGACGCCGACGACCTTCAGCTTTTCTCCTTTTTCCGCCGTCCGATAGACGAGATCCTCATCATCGGAGCAGTCCTCCCAGAAATCGTATTCTTTATTGTACCGGTACAGCTTTCCGGCCTGCACAAGCCGGAATTCCTTCCCCAGAAAATCCTCATAGTCATAGGAAGCCAGTTTTTCCGTAAGGTCGACCCGCTTTTCGTTCCGGAAATCGCGGACGGCCTTGTCGAGCTCCTTCACGTCTTTCATGCCCAGCGTGTAGAGCGCGAGGTCCGAGATCTTTCCTTCCCCTGCGAGGACGACCACGATCTCGTTATATTTTTTCGGCCAGTGCCCGGCCTTCACATCGTACTGCTTCCGGTACAGGGCCTGATCCTGCGGGAGCGCGTAAAAAGAGTTCGTCGTCAGCATCGAAGACATCATGCTGTTCGCACCGGAGCTTTCGCCCATCCCGAGCGAGGAAAACGTCTCATCCGGGTTGACCTTCCGGTAGCTCCGCTTCCCGGTCTTCCGGTAGATCACCGGCGTGATGCCGTACTTGTACTCGATCGCATTCGTGTATTTATTCAGATGTTTCGGGTTTTCATCGAGATACTCCTTCAGCGAAGCGAGGTCGTTCGAATCCATCTGGGAAAACATGTTCGTCACCGTCTGGTATTCCTGCACATCCTTCTTCGAGCGGTTCTGCATCACCTTTTTCCGGTTGTCCATCCCCATCATCGACGAGAAATTGATGCTCGTCCGGTCGATCTCGACCGGATATTCCGACAGCGTCTCTTCCTCCACAGAATGGATGTATCCGTTCACCCCGTTGGAGAGGGACAAAATGAGCGCGATCCCGATGATGCCGATCGACCCCGCGAACGCGATCAGGATCGTCCGGGCCTTTTTCGTCATCAGGTTGTTGAAGCTCAAGGAGAGGGCGGTCAGAAAGGACATCGATGCCTTGCCCGGCGCGGAAGAGGCTGCCCCGGACGCCGCATCCGAAGAGGCGCCTTCCGGCTCAAACGGATCGCTGTCCGATGCGATCTTCCCGTCCAGAAGCCGTACGATCCGGGTCGCATACTGGTCCGCGAGATCCGGGTTGTGCGTGACCATGACGACGAGCCGATCCTCGGCGACCTTCTTCAGGAGTTCCATGATCTGGAGGCTCGTCTCGCTGTCCAGCGCACCGGTCGGTTCGTCCGCGAGCAGGATATCCGGATCGTTGACGAGGGCCCTCGCGACCGCGACCCGCTGCATCTGCCCGCCGGAAAGCTGATTCGGCTTCTTGTGTATCTGTTCGCCGAGGCCGACCTCCCGGAGCGCTTCCTCCGCCCGCCTGCGCCGCTCTTCCCGGGGGATCCCCGAGATCGTCAGCGCCAGCTCGACGTTGGACAAAACGGTCTGGTGCGGAATCAGATTATAGCTCTGGAAGACGAAGCCGACCGAATGGTTCCGGTAGCGGTCCCAGTCCCGGTCTTTATATTTCTTCGTCGAGACCCCGTTGATGAGGAGGTCGCCGGAATCGTAACGGTCCAGTCCTCCGATGATATTGAGAAGCGTTGTCTTCCCGGAGCCGCTTGGCCCGAGGATCGCGACAAACTCGCTGTCCCGGAGGTTCAGGCTGACGTTGTCCAGCGCCTGCTGCACGTAATCCCCGGTGACGTAACGCTTATTGATTCCTTTGATCTGAAGCATAACTCAGTACCCCTTTTTCTCAGCAGGGCGGCTTCGGTCATTCAAAGCCTGAAACCCGCATCCTGCTAATCACAGCATACAGGAAACAGCGCCGGATTTCCACTACGGAAAGTTTGCATCCGTCATTTCTGTTGGATTTTTTCAGAACCACAGCAGGGATTTTCTTGAATGGATTTTGTATTTATGCTAAAATGCTTTTTGTCTGCAAAGCAATTTCATAAATGGAGAAGTATCGAAGTGGTCATAACGAGCCGCACTCGAAATGCGGTGTACCTCCGGGTACCGTGGGTTCGAATCCCACCTTCTCCGCCAAGCAATTTTAAGAAACCGTTGAAATCAGCCGTAAATGTTGAGATTTCAACGGTTTTTATTTATTTCAAAATGTAAAATGATGTAAATTAATGGTGATTTTTCGGACACACTTTCGGACTTTCGGACACACTTTCGGACACACTTACGCCATATATTTCATAAGTTTATCGAGAGCGGTCTTACGGTCTTTTTTATAAACATGGTTATAAATGTCGATCGTGGTCTTTACATCGGAATGGCCGAGGCGATCTTGGACCTCTGGAATAGAAACGCCGGCAGAAAAAAGTAGTGAGCAATGAGTATGGCGGAAACCATGAGGTGTGATGTATTTCAGATCGGTCCCGCTCACAACAGTGTGGATCTTTTTAACGAGTAAAGAAGGAGTGAAAAAACTTCCGTTACTGTTCTGAAAGATGAACGATTTGCCAGTATCCTCTTCACGCCTGAGACTCAAAACGAGCTCAAGAGTAGTCTTATCGATGTAGATAGTACGATTAGACTTATTTGTCTTTGGCGTGTCTGAGATATAAAGACCGGATGAACCGCGTGTTGCTGTGCGGTGTATATATACGGTCGAATCTTCCTCGTTTATATCATCCCACGTCAGGGCAAGCGCTTCTCCGCGTCTCATGCCGGTATAAGCCAGCAGACGGAAGAAAACGAACCAGTCATGAGATAATTTTTTCTCCGCGAGTGTAAGAAATTTTTCTAGTTCCTCTTTACTATACACGTTCCAATCTTTTGTCCGCGTGGCGCTCGTTTTTCTCTTTTTAGGAACGGCAACGGCGAACGTCCTTGTCTACGAACACGGCGTATCAGCGTACTTTGAAACCTTCGCCGGAATCATCCGAAGGATTCAGAAGTCTTTTAAGGGCGGCGATGATGGAGACATCGAGGAGACAGCGAAACACGTTGGATTGCTGATACTTGACGATCTCGGAAAAGAAAAGTATTCGGAATGGTCATCACAGGTCCTTTTCGACATCGTTGATACCAGATACCGTAACCAGCTGCCGATCATCATCACGAGCAATTACACGCCATCGAGAAAAGCGTTCAAACGTGAATTTGGAGAGTAGAGCATGGGCAGAAAGAGCAGGAATAAAGGCGTAAGGTATGAGCGGGAAATCGCGTCACTACTCCGTAACGAGTACGGGTGGGAAAACGAGCGGCGCGGGCAGCAGTACAGCGGCGCAAACGGAGACGCTGATGTTCTCGGTCTACCAGGAATCCACATCGAATGCAAGCATCAAGAGCAACTCAAGATTTATGACTGGATGGATCAGGCGAAGCGTGACGCACGGGACGGAGAGATCCCAGCGGTTTTCTTCCGGAAAAACTACTGTGAGAATCTAGTTGTACTCAGGCTCGACGACTTCATGCGGATGTACGCAGAGAGCGGACTGTTTGAGGAGGCGGAAGATTGAAAGTTTTGGTAGCGTGTGAGGAATCACAGCGGGTATGCACAGAGTTCCGAAAGCGAGGACATAGAGCGTATTCGTGCGATATTCAGAAATGCAGCGGCAGACATCCGGAATGGCACATTTACGACAATGCGCTGAATGTATTAGGGGGGGTATTGCGAAACTGCAAACCGGAAAATGGATTGATATAGAGCGATGGGATTTGATTATTGCACATCCGCCGTGCACGTATTTAAGCAACGTAGCGACAAGGCATCACAGTGCTCATTGCGATTGTATGTTCACGATACGGTTCGACGGCAAGAGCGGCGTCGAAGGATATGATCCGGACAAGCTTCGCGAACAATATGATAACGCTGAAGGCAGTACATGGAATGAAAAAGTTAATTCACTGCGGCGCGAACAGTACAAGGTGAACGGCGATAAGATCCGGGCGCAGAAACGTGCGGCGTATGAACGAAGGCAGCAAGTCAAAGGCTCAACAAACACAGGCGACACAAACGAGAAAACCGATAAGAAGAAAGTGGATTTTTATGCTGGGCCAAGATATACTCAAATTGTACCAGCAAAATACTCTGAATGGATTGGAGATAATAAATATCAACAATTAATGAGAGATGCTCCTGGCGAAGAGGCAAAGAAATATATTCGTACGGCGTATCGAAAAGGATCTGTTATTGGTGATGGCGGGACCGTGGCTATTCGTAAATTTGAAAAAGCAACAGGTTTAAATTGTGGGCGTAACGGGAATGATCATAGTAAGAAGGTAGCGGATTTAATTAGACAAATTGAGAAATCTCTTAAACGAGATGTTTCAAGGTCGGAAAAGAAATATCTTGAATCGGAATTGGAAAAACTGAAGAAGGCATAAAATTATGGATTATGATAATATAGTTAAAACAGCTCAAATGGAGATACCCGAATTTGCTAAAGCGTATGATTTAGAATTTGAAAAAGATAATATTGATTTAGATTCTGGACCTCATACCGTATTTAGTTTTGTTTTTGTACCGTTACTTGAAAAAGCAATATCTGATGGCAATCGTGATTTAGCTCAAAGGCTGTGCGGATTTTTAGAAAAAATGGAATGCTCTGGTAATTCGGATGTGGCAGAAGTAGTCGAGTTTACAGTATTAGAAGAACTTTGCGACGACTATCGTGATGCAGATTTCAAAGAATATTTATTACCAGAGACGAAATTGGCGTTACAAGCAATTAGGGAATATATACCAGAGAGCTGAACTGATAGAAGATAAATATAGACCTCGTGGAAATCCGCGGGGTTTTATTATACAAAAAATATGGATAACGAAGGCGATCAGAAATGACCGCCTTTTTTATTGGCAACGCGTGCCTAAAATGCGGAAATCAATGACCTTAACATGGAGACTAACTATGTGAAGTCAAGTGATTTTTGAAAAAAATCATAACTAACCTTTAGAACTAAATAATGACATGACAAAACAGACAAGCGAGGCTTGCCTTAAAATCGGTCGGCCAGTATCCGCTCTGTTATCAGCTCTGTGGAACGAACGATTCGTTATGCTTGAGCATATAGAAGATCGTTCTCAAAAGCTTCTTGCTGACATGACTGACAGCGACATTGAAATGCTTCCCCTCGGAACGTTTCTTTGCCAGATAATCATGAAAGGTTTTGTCTCTCATCGCAACGAGACGAGCGGCATGGAACAAGGCCCATCTGAGGTATGTGGAACCGCGTTTGACCATTGTTGAATACGAAGCGGTGTACTTGCCCGATTGATAAACCGATGGATCAAGTCCGGCAAACGCCTGCAGCTTTGAAGGAGTCGGGAAATTGTGGATGTCTCCGATCTCAGCCAGAATGATCGCCGCGAGGGTGTAACTGATGCCGGGGATGCTTAGCAGAGGGGTATCAAGTTCTTTGACGATCGATTTGATTTTCCTGTCGAGAACATCGATCTCCGACTGCACGCTTTGGATTATGCGGATCGTCTGCCGCAGTTCAAAAGCGTAGGCATCATCAGACAGGCCAATAGAGGATGCCGCAAGTTCACGAAGAGCAATGGCCTTTTCCCTGCCATATTTGCCATGAGATGCCTTACGGATCAGGTTAGTGAGCCGGGTCAGATGACATCCGGCGATCGCTTCCGGAGTCGGAAGTTCCAGGAACAGTTCATAACTGGACTTCTGATTGACCGACCAGACAAAGTCTGAGAATTCCGGGAAGACAACATCAAGGATCCTGGTAAGGGAGACCCTTAACTTGCTGCGGTATCCGATGAGCCTGAAACGATGTCTTGTGAGTGACTTTAGCTCCTGAATCTGATATGATGGATTCAAAGTAGGAACCGAGTCATCGGAGAAGAGCATCGTAGCGATGGTTTTGGCATCGCACTTATCGGTTTTCGTTTTACGAAGCGTGGATGCTTTGCGGAAAGCATTCGTTTCCAAGGGATTGAAGCTGGTAACGACAAAGCCTTGGGATTCAAGAAACCGTTTGATGTTGATGCTGTAATGTCCGGTGTGTTCGAGTCCTACTTTTGTATTTTGGGTCGGATCACCATCAAGGGCTTATAGAATGGTTTCCAGAAGCTGATCGAAGCCTTTGCGGTCATTGGAGATCGTGAGGTTGTCCGCGTGAACAACGCCATCAGAGCCAATGATGTAACAGTCGTGCTTGGATTTGGCAACGTCGATACCAACATAGAGCATAAAGCACCTCCTTTGTAATGGAGAAATAACTTGCAACGCTGTGTATCCGCAGTACTCTATGTCGAATGTATCCTTGCTGTATATGAAACGTCATGCGTTATCTAACTCATTAACACTTAGACATAGAGCTGTGGTTAGAGCCTCCTAAAGGAAACAGTCAGCAATAGGGTGCTGCCGTAGGAGGTAATACTAATCCACTGCGTCTACACAAAAGTATACAGAGAAATTCAAAGAAAGGAAAATGTTGAGAACTTCCCTATGAGTTCAATATACAAGGAGAATGTATGATTGGAATGAAAGATCCTAACATCGCGCTGGCAATCGTCAGCGGCATACTCGGCGGAAGCTTTTTAGGCTTTATCCAGTATCTCATCACGAGACACGACAGGCGCAAGGCAGAAGCAGAAGAAAAGATCAATCCGAGAGATTTTCAGAGGCTTTTAGAATTGGTAAAGGCACAGGCGCAAGAGCGTCTATACACACTCGGAAAAGTCTATCTGAAGCGTGGAGAGATAAGCATCAGAGAGTAGTCAGTGTATGATGAGCACTATCAAGCCTATGCAGATTTTGGGTGGAATCACTATGCAAAGGAAATGCATGATGAAGTGGATAAATTACCGAAAACTCCATCGTGATTGATGGTGTCATCGGTCGAAAAAGAAATAAAAATCGCTTACAAGTCAATTTTGAGGCTCGGCGTTGAACATTGAAATTTCAACGTTCTGAGCCTTTTTTAGTGAAGGAGGAAATTATGAACGCAAAACTCGCAGTAAGAAGTATCGTTCAGGCAGTCGTTTATCTGATCGGAGCACTTTCCGCACTCGGAATCGACGTTCCGGTCGTGGACGAAAACATCATCACGAAGATCGTGACCATCATCGTGGCAATTATCGTACTCTCTTACAATATGTGGAAAACTTCAGCATCACGCCGGAAGCAAAGGTAGCTGACAACTTCATGCTGTCACTCAAAGCCACGGCGGACAGCTTCGGCGGTGAGGCAGACGAAGCTGATGATGAAGCATCGCACGAGGAAAACGATCCGGAAGATGCAGAGGAAGAAGGTGAGAAGAAATGACCAAAGGTGAAAAACTGGTAAAGATTTAAAAAAAATATTTGGGCGATCGTGGCACAAAGTTCTGGAAAGATTATGGAGCAGCATCTGGCACAGCTTGGTGCTGCATCGCCGTGTGGGATACTTTCCGCATGGCTGGATTGTCGAAGTACTTTTACGGCGGGAAAAAGGTCGCATATGTACCGACCGCACAGGCATGGCTCGAAGCACACTGTAAGCACGTATCAATGAGCAATGCAAAAGCCGGTGACGTAGTTATCTTTACGTGGGACGGGACGGGATACAACCGCGAGAGGGGAAGCCGTGACCACATCGGTTTTATCCGCAAGGGAGGTACATCCAGTGTGGCGTACACGATCGAGGGCAACACGTCTGGCGGGATCGTCGCAGAGAGAACAAGAGCGGCTTGCTACATCTACGGTATATATAGACCGAACTTCCCTGCTACGAAAGCAAAGACAACCGCAGCAAAGAAGACGACAAAATCCGTAAAGACCGTGAAGATCAGCGCGACCTATCGTGTCGTATCCAAAGTCGGAAGTAATATCAGGAAGTCTCCGACAACGGCATCGAAGCGCATCGGTGGCTTGAAGTACAAAACACGCATCAAGTGCACGAAGAAGCGCGGCAGCTGGGTATACGCGAAAAAGTACAAAGGGTGGGTCTGCACGGGCGAAGGCTCAAAGACCTATCTGAAAAAAATTTAGCCACCTTTCGGTGGGCATTTTGCCTCCTATCTATATAACCCCGGGCTGAAACGTTCGGGGCTTCTTTTATTTTTAGGTGGCATTAAAGTTTGATTCTCGGACACAGTTCGGACATATTTACTTATTAAAATGTTGAAATATCAACGACTATACATGCTATGGCTGAATCCCACCTTCTCCGCCAATCCAGCGGGACCTTGTGTCCCGTTTTTTTATTGCAGCGGCCTTCGGCGTCATCCTTTGGAAGAGAAAACACGAATAATACCGTTGCGGCAAAGTTCCGGATGAGTAAAAAAAGGTTATATCCGGGAAATCCCGGGTATAGCCTTTTTTCTATAGCGATCTCATCGATCAGATGACTCCCGCGTAATGGATGATCATCAGCTTGATACATGCGAGTACGGCAAGATGCCCCGGATAGAAGATATAGTAAAACCATTTATGACGGATGTTCCCCCGTTTCCCGTTCGACGCAAACATCGCGAGTCCGGACAGCAGTCCGAACAATTCGTAGATGCTGCTGAACACCGTGGCCAGGACGATCCCGAAGATCTCCAGCTTTCTGTGCCCGGTCCTGCGGATCAAATACGCGAGGACGATTGCCAGTACGCCGTACATGCCGTAATCGACATGCAGAATGTACGCGAGCCCGCATCCGGCCGCTGTGATGAGTGCCACCAGCAGGAGACTGACTGCCAGAGGACGTTCGGGAGCAGTATTTCCTTTCTTCTTCTGACGGTTTTGTACCTCTTTATCTGAGATCAATGCCGGAGCGCCATGGAATACGTATTCCGAAAACATAAGGCAGAGCACACCGATCAGAAGGGTGAAGAATATGTTCTGATCTAACAATAAGTCCTTCGATATCGCATTTTGTCCCCAGATCGGTATGGTGACCACGATATCGAACGGCAGTTCCGAAATCAGTGCAAAGATCAACAGACCTCTCACAAACCGTCTGCGATCCCTCGTATAAAAGAAACTGTCCACGATAAGGAAGATGAACAGCGGGAAGCTGAGGCGTCCGATGATGCGCATCGTCTGATACACGTCATCCAGTAGATGATATGAAAAATATCCGGAGTTAAAAAACGGGACGATGATCGCCTGCGCCGCGTGATCGATGATCATCGTGATCATGGCGATCCATTTTAAAACTTTTGCCGAGAGGCCCCGTTCCGAGGTCATCAGGGCGTTATGATCTCTATTCTGATTTCTGCGATTCGCTCCGGATTTGCTCATGTTCCTCTCTCCGCTGTGTTCCCTGAGGACGTTTCCGATCACAGACAGAACTTTCATGAGAATCCTCTTCAGCACCGCTTTGATCGGAGTATACATTTGTATTATAGAATAAAAAGGGAATAATGCCAACGACAGGGTGGAGGAGAGCGATGAAAAATCATGTGCCGGCCATTCTGAGCAGCGGGAACCCGGGAGTGGCAGCTCACTTTTCCGGCTGGTCCGTATCCTTCACTGAGAGAAGGAAAATCGAATTCAGCACGACAAACACAGATCCGGCATTGTGTACGAGCGCGCCGACAATGGCATTGAGGATGCCGGTCGCGGCAAGCACGGTCGCAAGAGCGTTGAGGGAAAGCGAGATGATGATGTTCGTCCGGATCTTTTTCAGGACCTTCCGGGAAAGGTCGATCAGATAGGGGACACGGCTGATATCGTCCTGCACCAATACCACGTCAGATGATTCGATTGCGATATCGGAACCGATGCCGCCCATGGCGATAGCCGCGTCAGCCGTACGGAGCGCGACCGCGTCGTTGATGCCGTCCCCGATCATGCACACTGTATGCCCCTGCTTCTGATATTCCCGGATAATCTTCTGCTTATCGCCCGGGAGAAGCTCGCTGCGGACGGCGGAGACCCTGACTTTGTCCGCGATCACGCGGGCGGCAGCCGGGTTGTCTCCTGTCAGCAGGACCGATTCGACATTCATATCCCTGAGCTTTCGGATCATGTCCGCGGCACTTTCCCGGAGCGTGTCAGAAAGCGCGATCAGTCCGGCAGCGGTCCCGTCAACAGCGAGAAAGACGACCGTCGCGCCGATATCCTGATATTCATCCGTGAGATGCTCATCGATCTTTATATTGTTTTCCTTCAGGAAATCCGCTTTCCCGACAAGAAGATTCATTCCTTCATAGCGGGCGGCGATCCCTTTCCCCGGAGTGACGCTGCAGCTCGAGGCCTGCTCTTCACTGTCAGTAGCGGCACAGATCGCCTGGCCGATCGGATGCTCGGAGCGGGCTTCGGCGACCGCGGCAAGATCCAGGATCTCTTTTTCCGTGAATCCGGCGGAGAGCGGCTTCACTTCCTTGATCCCCAGCTCCCCATAGGTCAGGGTCCCGGTCTTGTCAAACGCGACGGTATCGATCGTGCCGAACCGCTGCAGGGCTTCTCCGGATTTTACGATCATGCCGTATTTTGATGCGTTTCCGATCCCGGCCACGATCGCCGTCGGCGTTGCCAGGATGAACGCGCAGGGACAAACCACCACCAGGACCGTAACCGCCCGGAGGAATGCCGCCGAAGGATCCGACAGGACGGCCCAGTTAATGAAGAACGTGAGGAGTGCCGCGGTAAACGCGGCGATGACGAGCCACGCCGCCCACTTATCCGCGAGAGAGATGATCGGTGCTTTCTTCTCATCCGCCTGCTCGGCGAGGTCGATCATTTTCTGCAGAGAGCTGTCGGCAACGACCGTGGAAGCGGTATATTCAAACACGCCGGTTTTATTGACCGTGCCGCTCATGACAGTATCTCCGACCGTTTTATCGATCGGGATCGATTCTCCCGTCATGACAGACTGATCGACAGCAGCAGTGCCGGACGTGATGACGCCGTCCGTCGGGATCGTTTCTCCGGCAAGGATCATGATCGTATCGCCGGCCTTTACTTCTTCCACAGGGATCATTTTCTCTGCACTTCCGCGGCGTACCCGTACCATTTTCGGCATCAGTTGAATGAGCTCCCGGATGCCTTTCTTCGCTTTGGCAGAGGTGTAGTCTTCCAGAGCGGAGCCGATCTCCATAATGAAAGCGACTTCACCGGCCGCAAAAAATTCTTCTGCGATCAGGGAACCGATCAGTGCGAGAGAAACAAGGACATCCGCCGTAATGTCGTGCTCCTTGATCACCGCTCTGACAGCGCCGATAATGATCGGGATGCCGCAGAGGAGAATGGCGATCCAAGCCATATCGATTCTTCCGGGCAGTGTGACCCATTTGCCCAGGCTTATGATCAGAGCGATACCGGAAATAACGATCCTGACGATACGGAATTTTGCTTCATCCGTGATCCATTCCTTGATCCGATTCATGAATCCGCTCCTTGCGTTTTGAAAAAGTTTTGAGTACAATATATTCAGAAACGAACACATT
>JBMNVA010000014.1:0-46016 GCA_050946555.1 Anaerovoracaceae bacterium
TCCCTTTTCCGGTGTACACATAAGAAAGATTTTCATCCCGTGCGATCTCGAGGCACGGCTGCGCGACGCCCGGTGTATAGGCGACCGCCAGTTCCTCCTTGTTCGTGATCGGGGATTTCAGTTCTGTCGACAGTTTCCCGCGCCACTCGGCGTGTTTTTTCAGCGCAAATTCCTTATTGTTCATATCGCCTCTGATGTTCTCTTCTTATGATATAGTTTTTAATAATTCTCTGCGCGGACTTCGAAGAAGCTCTGCGGATGCTTGCAGACCGGGCAGATCTCCGGCGCTTCAGTACCGACGACGATGTGGCCGCAGTTCCGGCATTCCCAGATCGTCACGCCGCTCTTTTTGAAGACTTCCAGCGATTTCACGTTCTCCAGCAGTTTGCGGTACCGCTCTTCGTGGCTCTTCTCGATCGCCGCGACGCCGCGGAACTGCTCCGCGAGATCATGGAATCCCTCTTCATCGGCGTCCTTCGCCATCCGGTCGTACATGTCGGTCCATTCGTAGTTCTCGCCCTCGGCCGCAGCAAGAAGATTCTCCTCAACACTTCCTATGCCGTCCAGCGCCTTGAACCAGAGCTTCGCGTGCTCTTTTTCATTTTCCGCGGTCTTCAGGAACAGCGCCGCGATCTGTTCATAGCCGTTCTTCTTCGCGACGGAAGCGAAGTACGTGTACTTGTTCCTCGCCTGAGATTCTCCGGCAAACGCTTCCTGGAGATTCTTCTCGGTCTTCGTTCCGGCATAAGGATTCCCCTCGACCTTCTCAAAGACATCCGACGGTTTCTTGCATACCGGGCATGTTTCCGGCGGCGTGTCGCCTTCGTGGATATAACCGCATACTGTGCATTTCCATTTTGCCATTCTTTACCTCCTGGATCCCTTGTGGATCCCGTACTTTCTTAGCTACCGCTTCCGGCGCCGGAGTCCGGCATCCGTAAGCGATAAATTCCTACTGAATATATATTATTATACCCTGCGTTTGCAATTTTCAACGCAGATGCGGTGAAGTTCTTTTGATGTTTTGATAAAAAGTGTAAACGAATGAGGATCAGAACCGGTTGATCCGGTATACGTGTCCCGCGCGCATGAAGCGTCTCTCATAGTATGTCTTCCAGACTTTCTTCTTCTTTTTCTTTCCGCTTTTTGTCTTCACCCACTTTGTGACGCGGCGGCGCACCTTGAACGTCTGATAATACGATCGGTAGCAGACTCCGTAGAGACTTCCGCCGGTGTACGCCGCGGCTTCGAGTTCATAGCCGCCCGAGATCGGGATCTCTGCGATTTTCCGGCCTTCCCAGTCGTATGTCTTCACGCTGTTCCCCCCGCTCGCGACACAGATCACGGCATCGTCCGAGGCAAGGAGATTTTGTGACAGCGTGCTCGAGGAAGCGATCGGTGCGGAGAACGCGCGCACCGGCCGGAAGCCGGAATCGAGGATGACGGCGGTGGAGCTGCCCCGGAACTTCGCAATGTAGCAGTTCCGCTTCCTGTTGTAGCTGATGCAGCTGAGGCCCGCATATTTCTTCAGTTTGCTGGAACTCGCCCCGTACAGCTTTTCCGGCATCTCCACATCGACATATCGGACGAGCTTCAGCGTCTTCGCGTTGATCACCGCAAGACGCTTCGGCGTTTCATCGATCAGGCAGACGACCAGCTGTTTCTTCCGGGAATTATACGTGATGCTGTTCCCGTGGCGGATGCGAAGCGGTTTGGAGATCTTCGTCAGCTTTCTGGTCTTCAGGTTCCAGCGCGCGATACGGGCGTAATCGCCGCCGCGCTTCGTTTTGTTCCAGAGGACAGTGTAGAAATTCGTCCCGCCGTCGGAGCAGGTCCCCTGCACTGTGTCATACCCGCCCATCTTCTGATGGAAATCACTCCGGAGATTCATAAGATGGACGCTCCCTCCCGATCGGGTGTACACATAGGAAACGGTCGAACGGACGGTTTTCCCCGCGTAGCCGCCGTAAGACCACGAGGAAGCGTCGCTCCCGCTCTTCGCGCGGACCCGGATGTAGTACGGCTTGCTGCCAAGTGAAAAGACGCAGGATGTCCCTGAAACCGTCTTCTTCTTCCGATTTCCATAGAACGCGCTGTTTTTCGAGTATTCGACGTCATATTCTTCGGCGCCCGGGACCGCGTCCCAGGTGACCTTGATCTGTCCGTCTTCCGTTTTCCCGACCTGGACATTTTCCGGGACCGGGATCCGCGTGAGACTCCGGACCGAGGAAAAATCAAGTGTGCTCCCGGATGCCTTTTCGCTCGCGGCCTCCTCGCCGTCCGTGTAACGGAACGTCCGCACCGCGTATTCGCACGACGCACCGGATGGTGCGTTCTTGTCGATCCAGCAGGCATAGGACGCGCCGTCCAGCCGGCGGATCTTCTCCCAGGAAGACGAACCGTAAGTACGGCGGTAGATCTGGAAGCCGTCATCTTCACTGTCTGCGGCGCCGGCGCTCCATCTGAGGAAAACGCCTTTTTTCTGGTTGACGCACTCGAGGAGGCGCACATCGCCTGTGGATTTTTCCGCGACAGACGCCTTCCGGAGCGCGGCATCGAGATTTTCTGAAACGATGCTCCCGATCGCGCGTGTATCAGCAGAAACGTCTGCGCTGCCGGAAGCGCTCCCGTCCTCTGCCTGTGCCTCCGGCAGCACGAACGCCGTCAGAAAAACGGCGCAGAGCGAAATGAGCACAGCGGAGATCACTAAAGTTTTCTTTTTCCCTGTCAAATTCTTCCCAACCATACTCTGATTCTAACATAAAAACGCAGACGGGTCACGCCCCCGGCCGGGTTCCGCCTGCCGCCGGCCCCCGTTTCCCGACCGACCGTCTTCTCCTGTCGACCGACTATCGCATATCGCTTGAAGCAGGGGCCCTGATTTCCTATAATAACACTGCAAACAGAAAGAGAGGAGAACATCATGAAGGTTGAGATCAAACTGGATGAGAGATACCATGAGGCAAAAGTGATCATCCTGACCGATTCGGTCACCGAAGAGATCCGACGTCTCACCGCGATGATTTCACAGGATCACCCTTCCATTCTTACCGGCCGGAAGGATGAGCGGGTCGAAGTGATCGATCCCGAAGAGCTGATCCGTGTCTTCAGCAGCGGCGGGAAAGTGTATGCGGTGACCGGGCGCGGCGAATACCGCCTGAATCTCCGTCTCTACGAAATGGAAAACCTGCTGGACCCGCGGACGTTCGTCCGCATCTCCAACTCGGAAATCGTGAATGTAAAAAAGATTCAGAGCTTTGACCTGAGCATCACCGGCACCATCGGCGTCCGCTTCCTTGACGGAAGTTCGACCTACGTCTCGCGCCGGTACGTTTCCAGAGTCAAAAAAAATCTGGGATTATGAGGTGATACCATGAATATGAAAAAAGAATTTACGTTACGCGCACTGTTTGGAATCCCGATCGGGATCTCCATCGGCTGTCTGCTGTCGATCATTTATTCCGCGACCACCGCGGACGGCAGCTACTCTGCCTGCATGCCGGAGCTGATCGAACTGACCGGCAGTGAGATCCAAGCCGTCATCCTGCAGACCGTGCTCTGCGGGCTGCTCGGCCTCAGCTTCGGCGGCACCAGCATCTTCTGGGAAATCGAAAGGTGGAGCCTCCTGAAACAGTCGGGACTCTTCTTCCTGATCAACTCCCTCGTCATGATGCCGATCGCCTACGTCAACTACTGGATGGCGCACACGCTCCTCGGCTTCGTGAGTTATTTCGCGATCTTCGTCCTCGTCTTCGCGATCATCTGGATCCTTTCCTACCTGATCGGCCGGAAGAACGTTCATCAGATGAACGATCAGCTGAAAAGAAACGCCGGGAGGTAGCAAGAAAGAAGCTCTCGGCAACGATCCGGAAAAATCTTTGCCCGGCAGAGGGCGCTCCCCCTCTGCCGGGCATTTCGATCCCATCCAACGGGCACGGCCTCCGCCGTTCTGCCCGTTATTACTTATTCCCTTATTCCAGCGAATCCAGAAGCGCTTCACTCTGAATGATCTCCCGGAGTCCGGAGATCCGTTTCGTCTCCACGATCACGGTCACATCATTCCCGTTCACCGTGTGGATCGACTCCACTGCGCGGGCCGCGGACCGCTCTGTTTCTTCCGGCGTCTGCTCCCTGCTGCTGTCCGTGACCAGGATCACGAAGACTCCTCCGGTCAGCCGGGCGATGACCGCGTGGAAGCCGAGTTCCTCCTTGAGCGCGTCTCCGATGGCACGCACCAGTTTCCAGAACGTTTCCCTGCCGTATTCGTTCAGAATCTGCTGGCACGACAGGACATTCAGATAGAACATATGCACCGGGACACCTTCCACAGCACGCTTGTTGTTGAGGAGGAAGACCGCTTCCAGCAGTCCGCGGCCGTTCAGAAGCCCGCTTTGAAGGTCATGCGTCTCCGCGGTCTTCACCATTTCCTCGAGCTCACGGACTTCTTCCGGGTCGAACCAGACCCCGATCACGCCCACGATCTGGCCGTCGCCGTACAGCGGGACTTCCGAGCAGAAGCAGGTATGGATGCTCCCTCCGATGTTCCGCCGGGAAACGACATCATATTCGTGCGCACCGCCCAGCACCCGGTGCTCCGCGTCCTGCAGATTTTTCTCCAGGACGGACCAGCCGATCTCCTCGTCCGTCTTTCCGATGATCGCATTCGGATCGTTCAGGCCGAACGTCCGCAGGAAACGGTCGTTCGCGCCGAGATAGCGGAGATCGCGGTCTTTCCAGAACACGCTGATCCGGTCCTGCGACAGGAGACTGATCAGCATGTCCCGATCCGTCAGGCCGCTTTCGTGCGTGCCGATCATATACGAATTCGCGTGATCCGTTTCATCCGCGGACTCATTGATCTCCGCGTAATAAACCGACGCGACCTGTTCGAGCGACCGCTTCGTCGCGAGGATCGAATCCTTGACCGTGACCATCATCACTTGCTCCTGCTGATTCGGGAGAAGGATGTAGTCGAAGACCTTCCAGACATACTTCCCGTTCGAATCGAGGACCCGGTACTGGTTGACCAGCGACCTCGTCGGCGACTCCTGGATCCTTTCGACGAACTTCGCCGGGTCGTTGTCCGCCAGAAAGCGCGGCAGGTCATCCGGATAGATCATTTTCTCCCCGTAGCCCCGGATGTGTTTCCGGCTCCCCGCATACTGCGTTCCCGGCGGCCGATCGAAATACGGATCCTGGAACACCGTCTCGATGTAATCCCGTTCCGGATCGAGGTGATGAAGAAAAATATTGTCATAGAGCAGCAGCAGATTCCTTGTCATCCCATCGAGCTCGCTCTGCCCCTTCCGGATATCCTCACTTTCGTCCATCAGATCCGTGCAGTAGAATGTGAACGCCATGCGCCCTTTCGATGCCGCGATGCAGGTGATGCTGTAATGGATGTAATGATCGTGGTCTACCAGGCGGAGCTCCCGCGTTTTGCCGATCTCCTTCGCCCAGTTATATTTTGACAAAAAGAGTTCCTGTCGTGTGACCACATAATGATCCGCGATCCTCACCATGTCCTCTTCCGCGTCCGGATCCCGGTACTCGAGCTTCGCGAGGAGTTCCTTGAGGCTCGGATTATTATACAGGACCGTCATCTGCCTGCCGTCGTATTCGATCAGAGAAAGCGGCTTGTCTGTCTGAACGTCGATCTCGCTGATCGCATCGTAATACCGCCTCATGGAGCGCGGCTCGATCCCGCCTCCCCGCTCCTGCCAGTTTATTATGTTCTCGTCATACGGCGCCGGTTTCCCGAAGTAATAGCCCTGCAGCATCTCGCAGCCGATCTTCCGGAGGAAGTCCGCCTGCTCTCGGGTCTCGACCCCTTCCGCCAGCGCGTGTGTCCCGATCCGCTTTGCCATGCTGACCATCGACGCGACGATCTCCCGCGACTTTTCGCTGTAATCCCGAAGGAACTCCATGTCGATCTTCAATGTATCGAACTGGAAATCTTTCAGGACGTTCAGCGCGGAGTAGCCGCTCCCGAAGTCGTCCATCCAGATATAGTACCCCGCTTCATGAAAGCGGCCCAGCTCCTCCTTCATCCAGTCGTGGTTCGAAATGATCGTGCTCTCCGTCAGTTCGACCCGAAGCATGTCGCGCTGCAGGCCATGGGCCCGGACGATCTTCTCGATCTCGACAAAAGGATCCGTCAGAATAAAATCCAGCCTGGAAAGATTAAAAGAAACCGGCACGATCTCCCGGCCCGCCTCATACTCCTTCTGGAGCAGCCGGCAGGTCTGATCGACGACGTAGTAGTCCAGCTTGTGGATCTGATGGCTCTTTTCCAGCACCGGGATGAAATCCGCCGGGCTGAGGAACCCGTACTTCGGATCCTGCCACCTCGCGAGCGCTTCAAACCCACGGAGCTTCCCCGTAAGCGCGCGCACGATCGGCTGATAATAGACGCGGATGTCACCGCGTTCGATCGCGCTGTCGATGTGTTCTTCGATATATGTCTGGCGCGCTGCCTGCTCAGCGACTTGTCCGCTGTAGACCTGGACAAAAAGAGACGCGTCGTCGTGGATGATATCACAGGCTGTCCTCGCATGATCGGACGCCGCACTCGCGGCATCCGGCTCCCGGCTCCCGCCGGTGAAGTAAATGCCGGCCTTCATTTCTACCGGGTCCTCCCTCCGGATCGCCCGGATCCGGTCGTGCGCCGCCGCGAGACGCTCCTCCGTGTCTTCCGCCGTCGAGACCAACCCGAAATGATCGGCGTCCGAGTGTGCGACGAGATCCTTCGGAAAACAGTCCTTCAGGATCTCCGCGGTCTCCCGGATCAGTTCATCGCCCTGCTCGAACCCGTATTTCCCATTGTAATGCTTGAAGCCGATGATGTTGATATAGACAAACGCCGCGCGAAAATTCGGATCGTCTCGATTCTCCTGCAGCAAAGCGTTCGCATAGTCAAACAGGCTCCGCATCCCCGGAAGCCCGGTGAGGCGGTCCGAAACATCCTCCCGCCGGCCTCCCGGGTTCTTCTTTTTGTGTCCTGAATCATTCATTAAGTGGTCCCCCAGATCCAGCCGGTTCCGGCAGAAAGGAAAGCCCTTTCTGCCGGAGCCTGATCCGGCTTTATCTTCCGGCGTTATCCGCGCGGAATTCGTTTAAAAATAACTCGCTCTGGAACAGCTCCTCCGGCTCGTTCAGTTCCTCGATCGTCGCATGGACCGTGATGTCGCGGTCATCGACCGACCGGATCGATTCCAGTCTGCTGATGATGTCCCGTTCCAGTTCATACAGCGGCACCATATTTTCCCGCTCCTGCCGGAGCACGAGGAACGTCGTATTCCCGAGGATCCCGGCGTACGCGGTATTCCCGACCGCTTCACGGATCTCTTCGCCGCATCGCCGGAGCACCTCGAAAGCGACCTCTCTGCCATAGGAGAACATCGCGTTCCGGTAACTCGTGATCGACACCAGCAGGATGTCGTAATTGATCCCGTCGATGGCCCTCGCCTGATTGAACGTCGTCATCGCGCTGAGGATCGCGGTCGAGCTGTTCGTCTTCGTCACAAGATCCTCCGCGATCATCCCGCTCTGCCGCTCGGAATCCTCCTGCTTTTCGTCATTCTTCAGCGGAAGCAGCCGGGCGAGGATCCCGATGATCTTCCCGTTCGAATACAGCGGGAGCGCGGAGAACGTGACATCGGCGATGCTTCCCCGGACCAGACGCCGGTCCGTAATACCGGCGAGGGTCTCACCGGCCAGGGCCCGTTTTTCCGCCTGTTCAATATTAAAGTTATGGAGGCCCCAGTTTAAGTCCTGATCCGTTTTCCCGAGGATCTCGTCCGGCTCGCGGATGCCGAAGTACTCCATGAACATCCGGTTCATGCCGGCATAGCGCAGCTCACTGTCCTTCCAGTACAGCGGCTGCGGCAGCATGCTGACGATGCTGTCCGCCAGCAGATTGGCCGCGATCGGATGGTACGCGTCCTCTTCCTTTTCTCCTTTTACGGATACGACGATCTCCCGGTTCTTCGATCTCCCGGACTCATAATACTTATTGTAAAAATCGGTCGCCGTCGGATCGGACTGGACCTCCGAATCCTTGACGGTCATCATGATGACCGTCTCGTCCCCGCTCGGCACGAGGATGAACGTGTAGATCTTCCAGAGGTAATTCCGCTCCGTGTCCCGGACACGGAACAGGCCGAAGACGGAATTCGTCGAAGATTCCCGGATCCGGTCCGGCAGCGTATCCGGATCGACGACATCCGAGAAACGTTCCAGATCCGGCGGATAGATCATCGTCTCCGCATAATTCCGCAGATTCTCTTTCACACCCGAATACGAGGTCCCCGGGATCCGGTTGAAATACAGATCCTGAAATTCCGTCTCGATCGTATCCTGACTCAGATTCAGAACCATGACATTATCGTACATCAGAACGAGTTTCCGGACGATCCGGTCTACGTCCTCCATCGTCGGCTGGAGCTTCGTCGGATCCTGCTGATCGTGCGTGATATCACTGATGTAGACACAGAATGCCCTGACGCCTTCATTCTCCGCGATGAGTGAGATCTTGTCAAAGATCAGATGGTCGCGGTCCATCAGGACGAGCTGCTTCGGCTCCTCCCCGACATGCCACTCATTCCGGTCGAGGAACGCCCGGACATACGTGTAGACATCCTTATCGTAGCTCTCGTCGTCTTTGACCTCGTCGTAGGCGATGTCCTTGTAGCCGACACCGTACCAGAGTTTCTTGCAGGCTTCATTGTCAAAAATAATATGGATCGACTCTCCGTTGTACTCGGAAATATACAGCGGACTCTCCGTCTGCACGTCGACCATGCTGATCGCATCGTAGTAGCGGCGCCACTTCCGGCTCTCCATCTTCAGTCCTTTTTCCCGGCAGTTCTTCAGCGCTTCTTCATACGGCGCGGGCTTTCCATAGTAAAAGCCCTGCAGCATGCCGCAGCCGATCGACCGCAGGAAGTCGACCTGTTCCCGGGTCTCGACCCCTTCAGCGACCGTGTTCGTGTTGATGTTCTTCGCCATCCGGGTCGTCGATGCGACGATTTTTCTGCTCACGTCAGAGAAATTGCGGAGGAATTCCATATCGATCTTCAGGGTGTCAAAATGATAATCCTTCAGGAGGTTCAGCGAGGAATAGCCGCTGCCGAAGTCGTCCATCCAGATCTGATAACCGGCCTCATGGAATTTATCGATCTCCCGCTTCAGGTTCTCCCGGTCCTCCGCGATGACGCTTTCGGTGATCTCGATGCGGAGCATATCACGCTGGATATTGTATTCCTTGACCGCCTTCTCGATCTCCTCAAACGGATCACTCAGGAGAAAATCGAGCCCGGACAGATTGAACGAGATCGGGACCGCCGGCCTGCCGGCGTCCTCTTCTTCCCGGAGCATGCGGCAGATCTCGTGGACGACGTAATTGTCGAGCTTGTGGATCTGATGACTCTCCTCCAGGATCGGGATGAAGTCACCCGGGCTCAGGAAGCCGTACCACGGCGAGATCCAGCGGGTCAGCGCCTCGAACGAGCAGACATCTCCGGTGATCGTACGGATCACCGGCTGAAAGTACACCTTGATCTGTTTCTTCCGGATTGCCTTGTTGATATTGTCTTCGATGTACTGCTGCAGCTCCACCTGCCGCGCGACGTTCACATTATAGATCTGATAGATCGCGGACGGATCGTCCCGGATCATGTCGCAGGCCGTCTTGCTGTACTGGACCGCGACGCCCGGATCGAACTGACCGCTTTCGTCCAGCAGGAAGATGCCCGCCTTCATCTCGACCTTCGCGTTCCTCCGGATATCCTGGATCCGGTCATGCGCACGGACCAGCCGCTCCTCGATGTCCTCCGCCGTCGTGAAAATGCCAAAATGGTCCGCAAAAAAGCGCGCCACCATGTCTCCCGGGAAGCATTCCTTCAGGATATTTGCCGTCGCCCGCAGGAATTTATTCCCTTCGATAAAACCGAACTTCAGATTATAGCGTTTGAAGCCGGCCAGATTGACATAAATGCAGTACCGCTGGAGATCCGAGTCCTCATCCGCTGCCATCCGGAGCGCGTAGTTGAACGCACTCTGCATCCCCGGAAGACCGGTCAGTTCATCCACAATGCTCGTATCCTCGCCGGTACGAAGATACAGGATCAGATAGCAGAGCCGGCCGAGCACCGGATCCTCCCGGTATTCGACCGCATGGATCACCGACTTCAGCTGCCCTGTCCTCGTCACGAGATGATACGAAACATGCGACTCCGTGAGTTCGAACTCCTCCTGCTCTTCCAGAGAAGCCGCAGGGTCCCCTCCGGCATCGACACGCGGGCTCCGTTCCAGGACGAGACGGACCGTCTCCTGATCCTCTTCCGCGACCAGATTGTAATAGATCCCGCCGGACCATTCGTCGAGTTCTTTCTGGCTCCTGCATTCAAGAAGCCTCAGCGCCTTGCTGTTCGCGTACAGGATCTTTCCGTCCTGCTGGCGCAGGATCAGTGCGGCGCCCGGCATCCTCTCCGTATAGTTTTTCAGTATTTCACTTTCCGATCCGGATCCACGGTTCTGTTTATCCGTCATCGTAACGTTACCTCCCGTCCCAGTTTTCCTTTTTTTCCCTGCTATTATACAGCGTCCTGCCCGGTCCCTCAAGGAGATCAGAAAATCTCATCTCTCCGCCGGACAAAAAGAGATACGGACAGCGCATAGCGACTGCCCGTCTTGTTTTTTCCTGTCATATGGAAGCCGGGGAAAAACGCTTCTCCCCGATTCATTCATTTGCTGCCTCATTCAGTCCCGCCTCGGATGTTTCCGCAGCTGCCTGCATCCCGCGGGCAGCACCTTCCGGTTCGCCCAGGATCGCATCCCGGACATCGTCCATCTGGATCTCAGAATCCCGCATCGTGACCAGGAGGACCGTTTCCTCTCCATCCTGATCCAGCGTGAACATAAAGAGCTTCCATTTATAATCCCCGTCTCTGCAGAGGACACGGAACTCCTCATAAATGGCACGCGAACCGTACTTCCGGAGCGTTTCCGCGATCTTCGCCGCGTTCATCTCCTGGCTGTACCGCTTCCAGTCGTCCGGATGGATCAGCTTTTTGCCGAACTCGTCCACGTATCCCTGGACGCCCTGATACTGCGTTCCCGGGACTCTGTCATAGAACAGATCCCGATATTTCGTCACGAGGTAATCCTTTTCGAGGTACACTCTATAAACATTGTCGTAGTGGGAAGCCTGATCTCTCAGCGCCCGTGATGCCGCTTCTTTCCGTACGTCATCACGCTGCGCGATCGGATAATGCGCGATATCGTTGATGTAGACGCAGAACGCGCGGCGTCCCTCGTTTTCCCCGATCAGCCGGATCCGGTCGAAGATCACATGATCGCCTTCGCGCCAGGCGAGCTGTTTCGGTTCCTCTCCGACGATCCAGTCATTGCTGTCCAGAAAATCCTTCATGAACGCCATATTGTCATCATCATAGAGATCCAGCAGGAGCGTATCCGTCCCGACGCGGTTTTCCCGGCTGCGCTCCGACTGCAGACGCTTGCAGGCTTCATTCTCGAACAGGATCTTGATGGTGGAACCGTTATATTCCGAAATATACATCGGGCTGTCGGTCTGCACGTCGACCATGCTGATCGCGTCGTAGTAGCGGCGCCAGTCGCTCGTCTCCGTCAGGAATCCCTTTTCTTTGCATTTCCGAACGCTTTCCTGATACGGCATCGGCCGGCCGTAGTAAAAGCCCTGCTGCATCCCGCAGCCGATCGTCCGCAGGAACTCCGCCTGTTCACGCGTCTCGACCCCTTCACCGATCGCGTTCGTACCGATCTCCTTTGCCATCTTCGCGGCAGAGGAAATGATCTTCCGGCTCTCTTCTGTGAATGTACGCAGGAATTCCATATCGATCTTCAGCGAATCGAAATGGTAATCCTTCAGGACGTTCAGAGAGGAGAACTCGCTCCCGAAATCATCCATCCAGATATTGTATCCGACGTCACGGAACTGATCGATCTTTTTCTTCATCGTGGCGCGATCCTCGGCGAGCACACTTTCTGTGATCTCGATCCGGAGATAACTGCGCGGCACGTCATATTTCAGCACACTCTTTTCGATCTCCTCAAACATATCGCAGAGGACAAAATCGAGACTGGAGAGATTGAAGGAAATCGGAACGACCGGATTCCCCGCGTCCAGCTCTTCCCGTATCTGACGGCAGATCTCATTCACGACATAGATGTCGAGCTTGTGGATCTTATGGCACTCTTCCAGCGTCTTGATGAAATCCGCCGGCTGCAGCATGCCGTACCACATGGAATCCCAGCGGGACAGCGCTTCAAATCCGCAGATGTTCCCCGACACGGAGCGGATCTGCGGCTGATAGTAGACCTTGATCTGTTTCTTGCGGAGGGCACGGTCGATGTTTTCCTCCACATAGTGGCGCAGCTTGATCTTCTGCGACGCCTCTTCATTGTAATTCTGGAGAAAACGGTCCGGATCACTGTGGATCATGTCGCAGGCGATCTTGCTGTACTGCACCGCGACGCTCGGGTCGACCGGACGCTCTCCGTCGACGAGGAAAAGACCGGCCTTCATCTCGATGCCCGCCGGCCGTTCGATCGCCCGGATCCGGGCATGCGCCTCCGTGAGGCGCTCTTCCACGTCATCTTTTGTCGTAAAAAATCCGAAATTATCCGCGAAAAAGCGGGAGATCATCTCGTCCGGGAAGCACTCCTTCAGGATCTCCGCCGTCCGGCAGAGGAGCTTGTCCCCCTCTTCAAATCCGTACCGGAGATTGAAGCGCTTGAAATCCGAGAGATTGATATAAACACAGTAATAGTCGTCGGACAGTTCGCCCGAAGAAAGGCGCTCGGCACAGCGAAGCGCGCTCTGCATGTTCGCGAGCCCTGTCAGCGAGTCGGTATCCGACATTTCTTCCTTGGAAAGCGGGAGAAGAAGAAGATAGCAGAGGCTGCCGTTTTCCGGATCATCCACGAAATTCACATAGCAGTGGACCGGGACCCGGCGTCCGGATCTCGTTTTGATGCGGAACTGGATATGAAGATCGCACGGCGAATCCTCCTCTCCGGTCTGCGCGGCGTCGGAACGGTTTCGACGATCCTCAATGGAAAAACGCACGCTTCGACGGTCTTCCCGGCAAAGCATCCCGACAAAATCACCGCCGGTCAGTTCGTCGAACTCTTTCCGGCTTTTACATTCAAACAGATTCAGGGCTGTACGGTTGAGATACAGTATTTCCCCATTCCGGTCCTTTTTCAGAACGACAGACGCACCCGGCACACGTTCAGAATACTCTCTGGACATCGAGATCCCATCCTCGACACGGCCTGCGTTCGGCACAAATTCCGACATTGCTCCCCACTTTCTGCTCCGAAAAAAAACGTTCCTCCTTCTTTCTTTTGCTCCGCACGATGCGGAACCCCTTCTCGCACGGATACATTATATCACGTTCTGACGCTTCTGTCATAAATATAACACCTGTTTAAGCGTAAAAACGCACAAAACAGTGATTTTGACAAGACAGCATTGTGCGAAAAAAAAAAGATCGGCCGGTACTCCTCCCGTTTCAGAGAGGAATACCGGCCCGGATATGATGGGTTATTGATGGGTTAACAATGGTTTATGACCAGGCGGGGTCAGCTGACTTTGAGAGCTTTCCCTGCCGACCATTTGCTGCTTTTCAGCACCTTTCCGTTTGCTTTTTTCACCGCCTTGACTTTGAATGTGTAGGTGCTTCCTGCGTCCAGCGTATTTGTCGTGACCGACGTTCCCTTTACCGTCGACAGGCTCTTGTAGGAGCCGCTGTCTTTTTTGTAAATGACCTCGTAGGACCCGGCATCAGTGACCTCATCCCAGGTAACTGTGGCTTTGGATCCGTCTGCCGCGCTCACGCTCACGCCCTGAACGGTCTCCGGAATCGATGCGGTCGTGACCGAGGCGGCCTTGGAGGCGCTTCCATAGGAGATCTTGCCGTGCTTCTTTTTGCCGACCTTCACCTTGAAAGAATACTTTACGCCGTCCTTGTAGTGCTTCAGAGTGTACTTCGTGCCAGACGTCTCCTTGACGGCTTTATAGCTGCCGCTTCCGACCTTCTTATACAGCTTGTACTTCGCCGCTTTCTTCACCTTTTTCCAGCTCACGGTGTAGGACGCTTTTCCGGTCCCTTTAATCTTGACCGTCGTCTTTTCGCTGGCGGAAGGATCCTTTTCCCCTTCATACTCGAGTCCGAGATTCTTCGAGAAGATGAAGTTGCTGATGAAGGCATACTCATCGCGCTGGTGCGCCTTGTTCGTCAGTGTGTTCGCAAAGAACGCGACATCGATCTCGTTCCCGGATTTGTCCTCACCTGTGTAGGAGAACGCCTGCACGGAGCCGTCCAGGAACGTCTTGTACTCGGATTTCTGATCCTCGGACTGCAGCGGGATGAACCCTTCGAGCGGTGTCTTGTTCTTCATCTTGACGAGGACCTTCGCGTCGGACGGGACTCCTGTAAAGTATCCGCAGCCGTAGCCGTACATGATATTGTCTTTTTCCTTGATATACGATGCGTTGACCGCAGTCTTTTCCGGATACGTGACATATCCGAGGCAGTCCATCGCGTTGCTCAGGCTGTTCCGCTCGACTCCGTCGAAGAAGTTCGAAAGGCTGCTGGTCGAAGCCCCTCTGCTCGAGTAGCCGATGTACGGGACGCCGTCCTGTACGGCGCTGAGTCCTTCACTGTCCAGTGCGCTCGACCCGATGATGACATCTGCCTTTGAGGCGTTCTTCGTCACCTTGAAGTTCAGGAGCTTCATCGCCTTCTTATCGTAGTTGTAGTAGTAAGTCCGCCAGTTGATTTTCCCGGCTTTGGCGCATCCTGAGGTGTAATAATCCGGCTCTCCGGTGATATACACACTCGGTTCGCCTTTGATCACCTGCGCGGTGTAGTTCTCGCCGTAGACGCCTTTTGCCGTCAGCTGATACTTCTTCGCGACTTTCTTGTAGTTCTTATAGGATGTGATGAAATCATCCTGATGCGAGCCTTCCGTAATCATCCCGACCTTTTTGCCGTCCTTCAGAAGAGCGTTGACCGCGCTCGTGGAATCTTCCGACGCGTTGGAGATGATCACATCCGCGTTCTTTACGCCCGTGAAGTACGAGCCCTGCTTGCTCACATAGGATTTCGCCTGGCTGTAGTTCATCGCCGTTCCGAGTGCTTTCTTGATTTTCTTGTACGACGCCGGTTCTGCACACGTCGCCATGTCGAATCCGCGCGTCTTATTGAACGCGGTGATGCCCTCGGAGTACAGGGCCGTCCAGTTCTGGATCAGGGTACCGTTGTTCAGGACGCCGTTCGCGACCGAACGCTTTGCCTGATACATCGAGACGACCATGGTCCCCTTCGGATAGGTCGTTCCGTCGTATTTGAAGGATTTCTTCGCGACGTTGACCTTGACATCGTTTCTCGTGAGCCAGACCATCATGTCACTTGCCGCCTGCAGGTTCTTCTGGTTCTTTCCGTCCATCGGAATGATGTAGCATTCCGGATAGAAATTGCCGTTTTCGCCCTTTCCGTCATACTCCGGACGGAAGATCTCGCTCTCCGCGCCTTCGACGTCGTTCTGATCGGTCAGATACTGTCCGACCTGACTATAGCCGTCGGAATTCGCGTTATCGTGGCCGCGTTTAAAAATCTTGACCTGATCCTCGAGATAGCCGAGCTTCTCTTTCGCGATATACGCGGACTGAGAGATCATGCCGTAGCATCCTGCCTTCGCGGCCTGCTGGCTGTAGGACGGGAGCTCGACCGTGTAGGCGACGGTGCCCTGCAGCATCGCGAACTGCGGTGTGTAGCTCGTGGACATATCGTCCCACGGATCCTCCCATTTGGTGGCGTAACTGCCATCAGATTCTTTTTCACCCGTGTACGTGAGGTAATCTCTCTGCGGCATCACATAGCTGTTATGCTGCGTGTTGTTCGCGACCGCGCCGATCCCGAGCGCTTCCCCTCCCGTCGTCAGGTGTTCGGACAAAAGGTCGTACTCGAAGTTCGGTTCATGCGGCGGATCGCACGGCTCAATCTGGAAATCCTTGACCCGCCCGTGGAATTCGACGAGCGAGACCGGATTGTACATGCTGATCAGATGCTGCATATTCGACGTTTCGTTCGTGGTCTGGAACGAGTTATCACGGTTCAGGTCATAGCCGTTCCCCGCCTCACGGGTCGTGTAGGTACGACCGTCGACGTTTTCTTCCGGAACGAGGATAAAGAATACATCGTCCAGAGCGTCATCCACGTCGAACGTCTTGTTTTCCACGTTATAGTATTTTGTCAGGTCGACCGATCCGGAGCTGCTGTTTCCGGCTTTGAGATAGCCGAGCTGCGTCGCGTATTTCTTCGTCAGATCCGGGATCGCGACACTGCCTTCTTTGCCGGCTTCTCCCATTTCATCACTGAGTTCCTGTTTTCCTTCCTCCGTGAAGCCCGTCAGAGTATCGTAGGAGATCGGCTTCTCCTTCACGAGTTTCCAGGCGAAATCCATGACGGAGTCCGTTGCCGCGATCTCATTCGCGTGGACGTTGGAGTACATGACCGGCACCTTGAGGTCGTCACACTCTCCGTTCTTGATCATCTTCAGCGCCTTGTCCGGGTTGCTCTCTGCAGTGCTGGCAAACGAGAGCCACTGGGAAACGGCTTTCTTATTTTTTGCGATGATCAGATACGGCATATCACGTCCGTCAGTGGACGTTCCCATGGATTGTTTTTTCACATAGAGATGATTGCTGTAATTTTCAATGGCTTCGAGGTCGCTGTAGATCTCGCTCATCGTATGGTAATCCGCATACGGCACGACCTTGACCGGGGCGCTTCCGCTGATGTCCCCAACCGCAGCGGTGAAGTTGAAGTATCCGCATTTATCGAGGTAGTCTCCTCCTTCACTGTGCGGTGCGCTGTGGTCCGGCTCTCCGTTGCTGTAGAAATACGTGTTGATGTCCATCGTCACGACGAGCTCGGTCTTGCCGTTCTCCTCTTCCGCCTTCATGCTGATATCGGTAAACATGTCGGTGTCGCCCTGGGTCTTCCAGCTGCTCAGCAGACCGCCGTCCTCCTGATACGGATAAAGATTCGTATCCAGGTATTTTCTGTCTTTGTCTCTCACAAGTGAAAGCGTGACTTTATTATTATTGATATTCTCACTCAGCTCATCTTTTGTCATCCCGTTCATCGGGATCTTCAGCGTAACATCGCTCGCGTCCTCTGACAGCGAAATGTTGCAGTCCACATCGTATCCTGTCGCAACACTTCCCGGATTCACGGTGTCCGCGTACGACGAAAGCAGTGACGTCGGTACGGTGAAGACCATCGCGATCAGGAAAGAAAGCAGGATGACGGCCGCCTTCTTCGGCAGCGTGTCCAGTTTCTTTAAGTAACTCATTATCCCCTCCAACGATTTAATTAATATAAATAATTCTGTATGTTTATTGATGATATTACCACTTCATCACCCCGTTTTCAAGTCGTTTTCGCATATTTATCACTATTTTTTTATATTTTTTCACCGCTTTCCACCCGGGGCCGGCGGCATAACGTCGAATTTTTTACCGGGATCCGGAAGCATCCTCTGACAAAAAAATACTCCGGCAGGAGGTGTCCTGGGCGGCCCGGGTTGCCTCCTGCCGGAAACGAATGAATGAGGCGGCGAAACCTATAGTGGGCTCCGCCTGTCGTTTTATACTCACACGGTCATCCTGCGGATCGCTTCCTTCGCGAGACGCGACCGGACGGAATGTTCCTCCGAGAACCGGACGATCGCGGCGAGCGGGGAGTTACGAAAGCATTCCGCCGCGTAGACGAGGCCGTTCGACCGGCTGTCCAGCACCGGATTGTCGCACTGGTCCGGATCCCCGCAGATCACGATCTTCGTTCCCTCGCCCGCCCGGGTGATCACGTCCCGGATCAGCGTCCGCGTCGCGTTCTGCGCCTCGTCGCAGATCAGATAGCACTTCTGCAGCGAACGGCCGCGGATGAACGAAAGCGCACAGAGCTCGACCACGCCGCTCTCGAACAGATCGTCGATGCTCGTCTGGATCTCCGAATAGCCGATCTCATCGCTCCGGCCCTGCCCGCGGAACAGCGCCGTCAGGTTGTCATAGTACGGGAGCAGCAGCGGCTCCATTTTTTCCTCCAGATTGCCCGGGAGATAGCCGAAGCCGGGATCGCCCGCGATGGAATTCGGCCGCGAGATCAGCATCTTGTAGTACTCGCACTTTTCCGGGTTCTGATCCGTATACGTGCAGGTCAGGCCCGCCGCCAGGCTGAGGTACGTCTTCGCGGTCCCGGCCGGGCCCTCCATGATGACGAGCGGCACCTCCGACGCCGGCGCCGTCAGCGCCCAGATGGCGTACGACTGCATCGTGTTCAGCGCCTTGACGCCGCCGAACAGGCGCTTCCCCGAGACCTTTTCCAGCCGTCCCAGCCGGTTGACCGTCAGTACTGACTGCGACCCGCAGTGGAGCGTGATGAACGCGTTCTCCGTCAGCTCCGGCTGCCCGTCAACGATGTAGTCGTCCAGCGCGCGGCTGTCGATCGACGGCTCCTTATACAGCGAATCGATCAGCTCCGACGCGACGTCGAGGTCGATGACGCCGGCATAGTTCTGCTTCTGGACGTGAGTGTTCCGGTAGCTTTCCACGTTTTCCGGCTTTAAAACGACAGAAGCGCTGATCCTCATGGCGAGATCGTTGCTCACCAGGATGATCGAGCGCTTCGGATGTTTCTTCTTCAGATACACACACGTGCTGATGATTTTGTTGTCCGCCTTCGAGATGTCGAAGCCGTTCGGGAGGTTTTCCTGATCGATGCCGTCCGGTTCGATGAACAGCCGGCCGCCGTTCGGAAGGTCGATCCCCTTGACGAGGTTCCCGTCCGTCCTCAGGCCTTCGATCAGCCGGATGCATTCCCTGGCGTTGTAGCCCAGGTCGCCGTCCGCTCGTTTCTTATTGTCGAGTTCTCCCAGTACCGTACTTGGAATGATGACATCATTCTCTTCGAACCCCAGGATCGCGTTCGGATCCTGAAGCAGTACGTTCGTATCAATGACGTAGCTTTTGACCATATTTACCTGTCCTTCCTGTCTGGATTCTTTTCTATATTTTAACACAGGAGCAGATCTTCCTCCATTAGATTTGTGTAAAGTCCTGGCAAAAGCTGATTATGATCGGGCGGGACGCACAAAAGGATGCTGTTTGAAGGCGACAAAAAGCCCGCAGCGGGCGGAGAAGACTCCTGCTGCAGGCTGACGTTATTTTCTGTTTGTTACTTTTTGTTACCTTGCTCTGCTGCGATGTCTGCGGCCGAGTACGACGGCGAACATCCCGAGCACTGCCGCGACCGCGATCCCGAGCCAGACGAAGAGCTCAGACGAATCACCGGTCCTCGGCGCGATGCTCCTGACCGGATTCGCCGGGTTCGCCGGATTCGTCGGATTCTCCGTTGTCTTATGGACCGAAGGCGGATTGCTCTTATGCGGCTGATCCGGCGTCGACGGAGTGTCCGGCTCATCCGGTTCGTCCGGTGTGTCCGTCGACGGCGTCACCGTGTTCGTGATCGTGCATGTCGTTTCCTCATTTATTACGGTCTTCGTATAGCCTTCCGGCACTTCGACCTCATCGACCGTCCAGAGATATCCTTCCTCCAGCTGATCCCACATGTATGACCAGTTGTTATCCTCGTTCAGGGTCACCGGATCTCCATAGGCCTCTCCGTCCCGATACAGCTGGACCTGGATCGATTCCGGCCGGCCGCTTCCGTTGTTGTCTGCCCAGTACTTGTAGACGGTCATGCTGGTGTATGTCGGATTCGTTTCCTCATGCGGTGTCGGGGTGTTCGTGACCGTCACGTTGATCTGTGCCGCGTCTTCTTCGCTCTGTGAAACACTTACAGACGCGGTATAGCCCGCCACATTCGTGACTTCTTTTGCCGTGATGCTGCTCGCATCGAGATCATCCGGGAGGTTCGTCAGATCCGCACTCCAGTCGTTCTCTTCCGACAGGGTGACATTTTCGATCGGATAGCCTCCGGCATAGATCGTCACGACGATGGACGTCGGCGCATCGTCGCCGGTCGGCTCCTGGCTCCAGATTTTCTGGATATGGATCTTCTTCGATCCGGATCCCGGGATATAGATCCCGCCGTTCGCTCCGACTCCGCCGCCGAGCGTCGCGGAATTCCCGGAAATGATCAGCTTCGCTTTGCTTCTCGCGAGTGTTTTTGTCCCTTCCTGGTCCACGATCGACTTCAGGGTATATCCGGTCCTTCCGTTCGCATTATGGACTGTGACTTCCTTCGGATTTTCCGGATCATAGCGGTCATGTCCAAGGATCATGCCATATTGATAACTCGGATTCGAAGCAGTGCTCCCGTCCTGTGCGTAGCTGACCTTGCCGCCGCCGAGCATCCGGTTCGAGACATCATGCGTCTTCTGGATCGTCTGATCCTGTGAAAGCAGCGCAAGGTCATCCCCTGCTGCCGCCGTTTCGGAACCCGATCCCGCAGTATTTCCGAAGATCGCTGCGCCGTTATCTCCCACGGTAAGACGGCCTGTCGGGCAGGTCCAGATACCGCCTCCCAGTCTCGACGCGCTGTTCCCTTCGATCAGAACGTTGTTCAGTGTAACGGTGCTGTATCCTGCGGTATTACCTTCCGAATAGACGCCGCCTCCGAGGTACGCGGTATTGTTCGTGATCGATCCGGCATTCAGCGTCGTCTCATCGCTGTAGGAATAGATCCCGCCTCCGGCATTTCCGGCATGGTTCTCTGTAATCGTGCCGCCGTCCATCGTCAGCGTTCCGCCATTTGCGACCGCGATCGCACCGCCGCACTGCGCACTCGAATTTCCTTTGAACGTTCCGCCCGTCATCTTCATCGTGCCGCCGTTCTCGACCAGGACCGCGCCGGAGACCGTATTGACGTGTGCAGTACCATACGAAGTGTCATCATTTGCATAATGCTGACGGGCATTGTTCACGGTGCTCCGGTTCCCTTCGATCAGCGCGTCTCCACTGACCTCAAAGACCGATTTGTTCGTGACCGTAACCGCCGTCCCGGCATGGCCATGATTATTCGAGATCGAACCGCCGTTCATCTTCATCGTGCCGCCGGCGAGGTAGACGCCCGCCGAACAGAAAGCCGGTCCTGCATATTTCCATTCAGTTGAACCGGTATCGTCCAGAGCTTCGTTATTCTGAATCGACCCGCCGTACATCTCAAACTCCGCACCGGAGTCGACCCGGACCGTTCCGCACTGCTGACAGGTCGCACCCGACACCAGCGCGTTGTTTTCGATCGAGGAGCCCTCGTTCATCACGAGTTTCGCACCGCTCCCGCCGAGATTGATGACACCGCTGCAATTCTCGGAAAGCTTCGCGTCACGGACGACCGCGCCCTCATTCAGGACGAGCGTCCCGTCGACATCGATCAGTCCGCTGTGATCTGCGATCGTAACGCCTTTCCCCCGGATGGTGATATGATCCAGTGTCAGGGTCTGATTCTTCTCAACGCGAATCAGCGCGCCATCTGTATGATCATCATTTGCATCTACCCAGATGCGGTATTCGCCGCCGTCCTTTGAACGGATCGTCACCTTATTCCCCTCCGGGATGATCAGGGTATTCTTCAGTTTGACATTCTTTTCGAGCTCAACGACGCCGCCATTCTCTGACGCTGCGGCTCTGTTCACCGCATCCTGCAGCGTCTCCTCGCTGTTCGCTGTATATGTCTCGTCTTCGCCTTCGGAAGAAGCTAAGGTAAAGTGGATCTCCGATTTCGGGATGTTTCCGACCGACGTGACGCTGACCTCGTCCGGCGCCGAATGGATCGTGACGGATTCGAGGCTGTTCGAATCTGCAAACGCGTCGTCTGCGATCTCCTCGATGCCCGATCCGATCTCGATCGTCTTAAGCGAGGTGCAGTTTTTAAAAATACCGGCCTTGATCGTGGTGATCCCGTCGCCGATCTTCAGGCTTTCCAGCCCGGTACAATTCGAAAACGCGCCGTTTCCGAGAGTCTTCAGTGAATCTCCGAGCTCCACGCTCTTGATGCTCTGATCGTTATTAAACGCATAGTTCCCGATGCTTTCCACGTTATCGAGCTTCAGTGCACCATCCTCCAGCCCCAGATTCGCACCGGCGAACGCCCAGTTCCCGATGCTCTTCAGATCCGATGAAAATTTTACATTCAGCGCCTCGTCCGAATCGCTCCCGCTGTAGGTGAACGCATACTCCGGGATCTCCGTCAGTGACGAAAGATCGATCGTTCCTGTCAGAGAATACGTTTTATAAAATGCGCGCGCGCCCATGGAAGTGACGTTGCTAAGATCCGGCACTTCCTTAAGCGAAGTACATTCGGAGAACGCGTATTTCCCGATCTCCGTGAGAGGAACGTGGACTGTAATGCTCTCAAGCGAGCTGCATTTACGGAACATCGCGTAGGAGATCTTGCCGTTCGGCGTCATCCCGGCCGGAAGATCGATCGATTTCAGGTTTTCCATTTTGCTGAACATGTTGTCCGCGCTGTCTCCGTCGATCTCCAGTCCTTCCGGGAGAGTCAGAGACTCCACCGCCGCGCCGCTGAATGAGGCGCCCTGCTGGATTTTCTTCAGCGACGATGGCAGCACGATCTCTTTGAGATTATCACATCCGCTCAGATTGCTGAAACCTCTTCCGATCTCTTCCACGCCTTCTTCAAAGACCAGTTTTTCCAGCGACGAATTAAATGCCAGATAGCCGTCGAATTTTTTCACGGAGCCCGGGATCGTGAGTTCCTTCAGGCTCTTGAACCGAAAATATCCCGTGACGGACTCCAGAGAGTTCGAGAGTTTCAGCTCCGTAACGTTCTCCATCTGGACGTTGCTGATCTCCTTCACCGTATCCGGGATCACCAGACTCGTGATCCCCGAGAAATGCAGTGAGGAAAGACTTTCGACTCCTTCCGGGATCTCAAGTGACGTCACGTTCGGCAGTTCCAGCCGGCAGATTTTTTTCACCGTGTTCGGGAACCGGATGCTTGTCACATTTTTATAATAGCTGTGATTCATCACAACAGACGTCACCGTGTACTCCGTGCCATCTTCTGCGGTCACCGCAGATGGGATCACAACGTCCGTGATCGAGCTGTCGATGTCCGAGAACTGAGCCTCCTTCGTTTCCGGATCCAGCTTATATGTCAGACCGTCCTGCGTGTACGTCGTGGTCTCCGCCGCGTACGACGGTTCTGCCGTGATCCACGCGATGGACAAAAGCAGTACTGCTGTGAGGATCATTATGATCCAACGGACCCTCTTTGCTGAAATATTCCCTTTCATAACGATAAATCCCCTTCATTAATATTTTTAAAGTGGAAAACCGGGATCATCCCCCAATGATCATTCCGGCATTCCTCATTTTGCCGATCGTTTCCCTCTTCCTGCTTACGGCAGTGATTTCCCGGATCCCTCCGAACCCGGGAGCAGCACTCCTAAGCCCGGAGTAGCAGCAGAAAGGCCGCAAAAAAACAGCGGCTCCCGTCACGCGGTATCCTGTGCTTCTTCCGCCGTTATCTGCGGCATAACAAGACCCGTCACAGAGCCGTCGCATTTTGTCTGTTCTGCGTTCTCTATTGAACGATTCGATTGGTCGCTTAAATTTGAAAGATTCGATGGATCGCTTAACCCGGGATCAGCAGAAATCGGTGCATCCGCGCAGGCCGACATGCATGCCCAGGTAAAACATATGAAAGAAATTGCTGCGAGACACACAACAAAAAACACCCGCAGCCTGTACTGGTGGTAACGCTGCACGATTTATCCCCTTGCTTTTTAAACTCCCCAGGGAAGAAACTGATCGGAAAGACTTCCCCCAAAGTCCTTCCGTCATGATGTCCTGAACCCCAATTTTTACAGGGCATCTCACCAGTTTCTCCCATTCATTGCAAAACCTAACTTATAATAACATTAACAAGAAAAATTACAAGGGGTTAAACCATTCTTAAACAGCGGAAAGTAATAGTTAGAAAATTTATATGAAAACCGTCAGATCCAAACAGCTTCAGGTGTAAAATTCCTGCATGTCATCCAGCCGGAGACAGGCCAGTCTCCCGCCCGGGAAACACGCGCCGCAGTCGATATCGATAAACTGATTCCGGTAGAAAATCTTCGGGGGCTGATCGTCCTGTATCGTCTGCGTCGGCGTGTGCCCGACGATCACATAACGGTTCGGATCGTCGAAATACCTTCGGTCCCAGTCCGGCCGGTCCCAGACGAGGTCAAAGAGATCGTACGCGTCCAGCGGCTTATCCGGCCGAAAGTTCCCCAGTCCGGCATGTACGAGCAGATACGACCGGTCCCCCACTGTGACCTCTTCATACGCGGAGAATTCGCCGAGGTAGTCGACCACCTGCTCACGCTCCTCTTCATCCAGCGCCTGCAGCTCCCGGATCGTCGGATCGGCGTTGTTGCTCATCCACTCGAACAGACTGATCCAGCGTTCTTCCTCCAGTTCCTCGATCACATCCGGCGTGAGGTCATCCTCGAGGAGATCCAGACAGTTCGCTGCCATATACTCATGATTCCCGATGATCGGGATCACATTCGGCCGCATCATCATATCAAAGAGGATCTCGACCGGCTGCGGGCCGCGGTCCAGAACATCTCCGATCACAAACAACGTATCCGAATCCGTCAGCCCGATCTTGTCCAGCATCTCCTGATACTTGTCATACATTCCGTGGATATCGCTCATCACGTAAATCACTGGAGCCCCCTTTTCCAGATATGCAAACTCCCCCCTGCGGCGCGAACGGCCGATCGATGTCCTGTTCCGGGCGATTACAGACCGACTCCCGCCAGTGCCGCAATATTATTATACCGCTTTTCTGTCGATCGAAAAGGATTTGTTTCTTTCTCCCTCCCGTCCAGCGGCTCTTTTACCTGTTCTTAACACTGATTTTAATCAGATGCGAAACATTCATGCTAAACTTGAAGTGACAAAACACTCGTGATAAACTTGTTCAGTAAAATTATTACAGGCGGCAGCGCCGCGATCAGGAGCCATCATGGAAAACGTCATTGAAGTTCAGGGTCTGACAAAAAGATACCGGGAAAAAACGGCAGTAGACGATCTGTCGTTCGAAGTACACCGGGGCGAGATCCTCGGTCTGCTCGGCCCGAACGGAAGCGGAAAATCGACCACGATCAACTGCATTCTGTCCCTGCTGAAATACCAGGGCGGCGTGATCCGCGTCTTCGGCAGGGAGATGCGCCCGGACAGCCGGGATCTGAAAGCGCAGATCGGCGTCATCTTCCAGGACGTCGCCGTCTTCGACGAACTGAACGTGCAGGACAACATCGACTATTTCTGCGGGCTGTACATCACTGACAAAAAGACCCGCCGTGAATACTGCGAAGACGCGATCCGCTTCACCGGCCTCGAAGACTACCGGAAATACCGCCCGAAAAAGCTGTCCGGCGGTCTTCTCCGCCGTCTGAACATCGCGTGCAGCATCGCACATAAACCGAAGCTCCTGTTTGCGGATGAACCGACCGTCGCGGTCGACCCTCAGAGCCGGAACCGCATCCTGGACGGCTTCCGGGAGCTCCGCGACAGCGGCGTGACGATCGTTTACACAACACACTACATGGAAGAAGCCGAGCTCCTCTGCGACCGCGTGATCATCCTCGACCTGGGGAAGATCATCGCGTCCGGGACGGTCAGCGAGCTGAAGGCTCTTGTCCGGAAGGAAGAAGAGGCGCAGGGCGCCGTCCTCGACGAAAGCGAGCTGACGCTGAACGACGTCTTCCTCAAACTTACGGGAAAGGATTTGAGAGACTGATGTTCCGGCATAATTTTTTCTACTCGATGAAAATCCTGTTCCGAAGCCGGAGCCTGATCTTCTGGACGTTCGCGTTCCCGATCATCCTGTCGTTCTTCTTCAACCTCGCGTTCTCCAATCTCGACGAAAGCCTGTCGTTCCACCCCGTGAACATCGCGGTCGTGAAAAGCAGCAGCGTTTCCCAGAACAATCTGAGCGACGCGGAGATCTTCGAGCAGGCGCTCGCGTCCCTCGGAGAAAAAGGAGACAAGGACCGGACGTTCAACATCCGCTATACGACGCAGGAAAAAGCGTCGAAGCTCCTGAAGGACGAAACGATCGCCGGCTACGTGGTCTCCGGCGAGAAACCGAAGATCTACATCGCGTCGAACGGCGTCGATCAGACGATATTGAAAAGCGTCTGCGATGAGATCATCGTGGACACCGACATCGTCAAGACGATCGGATCCCGCAGGATCCGGGAAGCCGCGGCGAACGGCAGGATCCGCTCGCGCGCGGACGCCGAAGCGGTCTACCGGAAGGCTTCCAAGGAAGTCCTGAACGCCGATTCCGGCATCGTCGACACCGGACGCGAGCACATGAACCTCGCGATGGTCGAGTTCTATACCATGATGGCCATGGTCTGCCTGTACGGCGGCACCATCGGGCTGGAGTCCATCAAGAAACACCTGGCGAACATGAACCCGCAGGGGAAGCGCACCTCCATCAGCCGCGCTTCCAAACTGACCCTCGTGCTCAGCAGCTCCCTCGCCGCGTGGCTCGTCCAGCTGCTCAGCCTTGCTGTGCTCTACGCGTTCATGGTGATCGTCCTCGGCGTGGACTTCGGCAGCCACACCGGCCGCGTCCTGGCACTCACCGTCGCCGGCTCGCTGACCGGCCTCACGTTCGGCACCGCCGTCGGCAGCGTCCTGAAGATCAGCGACAGCGCGAAGGACACGTTCATCGTGATGCTGACCATGCTCGGCTGCTTTTTCGCCGGCATGATGGGCGGCGATTTCAAGTATCTTTTTGACCAGAAGATCCCGCTGCTGAACCAGGTCAATCCCGCAGCGATGCTCACCGACGGATACTATTCGCTCTATTACTATTCCGGATTCACAAGGTACGATCATGATCTGATGAGCCTCGTCATCGTCACGGTGATCCTGCTTGCCATTTCCATCTTCGCACTCAGGAGGCAGCGTTATGACAGTGTTTAAAGCTTACCTGGGGATCCTGAAGCACTACTGGATCATCATCCTCGTCATCACCGGCATGCTGCTCCTGTACGGCGCCCTCGTCTATCAGAACAACAGCGGCGCGGACGCCTACGTCCGGGAACGCCCGAGCATCCATATCGTGAATCACGATCAGGGCGACAAAATCTCCGACGGTCTCGTCCGCCATCTCAAAAAAACATGCGACGTCCCGACGGTCCGCGGCGGGAGGAACGGCCTGGACGACGCGCTGTTCTACGGCGCCGTATCGCTGATCATCGACATCCCGGACGGGTATGGCAAAAGGTTACTGGACGGGGAGGATCCGGAGCTCCGTGTCCGGACCGGCGGCAGCTCCTACAGCGGCCTCGCCGAGGTCCAGATGGAACGGTATATCCGCGCGGTGAAATCCTATTCGAAGCTCTCCTCCGACGAGGACACGGTCCTGAAAAACGTGCGCCGCTCCCTGAGCAAGTCCACGGACGTCCATTTCGCATCGAACGCGGAGATGGATGAGGACCGCGTCTCCCGGGCCGCGAGCTTCTACGATTTCAGCAGCTTCACGTTCCTGTTCGCCGAGATTTATCTGATCGGGCTGATCCTCTTCATCTTCGACCAGGACAAGATCCGGAGCCGCATGCTCGTCAGTCCGCTCCCATACCGCAGGTTCCGGCGGCAGCTGCTTCAGAACAGCACCCTGCTCGCGCTGCTCCTCTGGGCCGCGTCGAACGTGGAAGCGGCGATCCTGTTCCGGGACATCATGCTGTCTTCGAGCGGCCTCCTGTTCCTGCTGAACTCGCTCCTGTTCGCCCTGTGCGGTCTTTCGCTGGCGTTCCTGGTCGCGAGCATCTCGAAGAGCCGCAACGCGATCGTCGGCTGGATGAACGTGATCGCCCTCGGATCCAGCTTCCTCTGCGGCGCGTTCGTGCCGACGGATCTTCTTCCGTCACAGGTCGTGAAGTTCGCCCATGTGCTTCCGTCCTACTGGTACGTCGACACCGACCATCTCATCCTGAAAGCGAACAATGCCGGATCCGCGGCAGGCGGCGAATCCGGGATGGCAGGCTGGCTCAGCGCCGTCACGGGGATAGACGGCAGCATCATGATGTCGATCCTGCGGAACACGCTCATCATCCTCTGCTTCCTTTTCATCTTTTTCCTGATCTCGCAGCTCCTGGCCGCGAGGACGGAGCGCGGGCGCCGGGAATAGAAAGAACGCAGACACACTGATATTGATAAATAATAAGGGGGAATTTATCATGCTGACAAAAAAATACCGGAGGACAGCGGTCCTCATCCTCGCAGCGGTGCTCTGCGCCCTGCTCACGGTCACCGCGGCGGCAGACACCGCGTTCGCGTATGAGATCGATACGAATATGGAAACGCCCCGGATGGATGTTCAGATCAAATCCCATTCGGATAATTCCTATACCTATACCGAGCGGATCCGAGTAAAATTCCTGACAGCGCGGCACGGCATCTACCGCTACATCCCGCTGAGCAAAGATTACGCCATCCGCGACATCCATGTCCCGAACGCCGAATACAGCCTCTCGACGGTCGACGGGAACCGGGTGATCAAGATCGGTGATCCGGACCGGACCATCACCGGCTACAAGACCTACACGATCCGCTATACGATCGCTTTTTTCAAAGACAAAAATAAAAACGGCGATACGATGCATCTCGACGTCATCCCGTCGAGCTGGAAGACCACGATCCAGAACGCCCACGTCCACATCATCTTCCCGAAAAACGCCGACCTCAGCAGATCCAACATCAAAACCTACTCCGGCAGCTACGGCTCGACCGCCGATGAATACGGAACGTGGACGTTCGATAAAACGAACGGCACCGCCGACTATCACGCGACGGATCTTCCGAACCACACCGGCGTCACGCTCCTGCTGAAGCTCCCGGAGGGCTTCTGGAAGGACGTCCCGATGGCGAACCGCTGGACCATGTGGCTGTTCGCGGCCGTGGCGATCGCGTCGCTCGTCGCCATGTTCATCCTCCGGCGCCGCGCGGGAAACGGCGCACCGGTCGTCGAAACAGTGGAATTTTACCCGCCGGAGGGCCTCACATCCGCCACGATCGGCTACATCATCGACGGCGACATCAGCGAACAGGATGTGACATCGCTCCTCCTCGAGCTGGCAGGCAAAGGCTATCTCCGGATCGAGGAAAAAGAAAAACCGACAGAAGAAGGCGAAACGAATTTCTCTTTTGTCAAGCTCAAACCGCTTTCCGGCACCGAGCGGCCGTACCTCAAAATGTATTACGAAGCGCTGTTCGGGACCGACCCGGAAGCCGTTCCTATCGGGAAAAAGGTCACGCTCAAAAGCCTGAAAAAAAAGCTCGGCAAGTCTTACGACAAGATCTCGCAGGCCATCGAAAAAGAATTCTCTACCGGAGACCGGGCGATCTTCAGCCCGAAATCCAGCAAAGCGCAGAAGGTGATCCTCTGCATCTACGCCGGCGCCGCGTTCGTTCTCTCCACAGCGTTCCTGATCTACACCGGACTGATTTCGGAGAACTGGCTCACGATGCTGTGCGTCTCGATGACAGCTGCCGCGCTCGCGTACGGTCTGCTCGCTTCCGTCCGTCATTCGATCGAATACCGACGCTCCAAGCGGGCGGGTTCGGCCGGTGCGGTTATGGTCATTTCTATCGCGGCCTATCTCGCGATGACCGTCGCGTACACTCTGATCGTGCGCCACTGGCTCGGTCTCCCGGAGATCCTCGCGACCGCGGTGTTCCTCCTCGTTTCCCCGTTCCTCGTGACGGGGATCCGCAAGTGGACGCCATGGGGCGCCGAGATCTACGGAAAGGTCGTGGGCTTCCGGAACTTCATCGAGCGGGCGGAAGCGGATCAGCTCCGCATGCTCCTGAAAGACGACCCGAACTATTTCAACGAGACGGTCCCGTACGCCTACGCGTTCGGCCTTCTGAAAAAATGGGCAGGCCGCTTCTCCGAGATCCTGGATGAGGATGACTCTGACGCCATCCTGACGACGAACTTCGGAACGGCGGCGGGCCTGTCCGTCCTCAGCTCCAGCATCTCCACGATCGCCTCCGAGATCGGGACTGAAGTCCACGAGAGCTCGTCTTCATTCTCCGGCGGCGACGGCGGCTCCGGCGGGGGAGGCGGCGGCGGAGGCGGCGGCTCCTGGTAAGCCGAAGCGCCGGAAAATACGGCAGGGTCCCACCCGAAAAGATAAAACCGCTGTAACCATTTGTTTTTCAATGGTCGCAGCGGTTTTTACCAACACGTTTTGTCCTATAAGCCCTTTTTTTATCCTATTAGCCGCCCTTTGACCTATAAGCCTAAATTACCGACATATGATCAGCGACTGACGACATGGAGTCCATGACTATCCTTGTTTTTTCCGCCCGGATCTCCCTCAGGATAAAATCCGCCATGCGATCCGCGCATCCTGTGACCGGTACATCGAAATAACGATCCCGGAACGCTTTCAGCGCCTCAAAATCATATGGATCATCAAACGCCCGGACCAGGCTTTCTGCGTCATGAAATTCGTATCGCGCCACCGGCTCTTCGGAGTAGTTCACATTCAGTCCGACATTATGCCGATACTCTTCAATGTCATATGTATAAAAGTATAACGGTATTTCGAGAAGCGATGCTTCGACCGCGAGAGCGGAGTAGTCTGTCACGATGATATCCGAAACCGAGAATACGTCATATGTGCTCGCGGTTTCAATTTGAATGACAGGGCACGTTAAGGGATCCTCCGCATCGCTCTTAGAAATCTCAGATCTCCGGTCGAGAGGATGTTTACGGATAATCAGGTTGTACCGGCTGCCGTCGAGAACGCGCGCCAGCGACGCCAGATCCACCTTTTGTCCTTTTCGGAATGTCGGTACATAGCAGACATTTTTTCTTCCGGAGGCGAGTACCGGATAACGCCGGATCAGTTCCTTCCGTCTCGCGCCGGCATCGTGCCTGATATAGTCGACACGCGGGAGTGCGAGCGGAACAAACGCATCGCTGCTGTAGCCGAACGCCTCACGGTAATAACGTTCCGTGATCCTGCTGCTGCAGGCGATAAAATCATAATTCTCATGCATATGCATGCATTTCGCCGTCGTCGGATCGGTCCCGCCCGGCTTTCCGACCGTCTGAAGGCCGAACTTCTTGATCGCCGCACTCGCATGCCATATCTGAAAAACCCGAAGCGACTTCCTGTGATGGAGTACGCTGACCACCACGTTATATCCGTCGACGACGACGAACTCGGATCCTGCAATGGCCGCCATCTGGCGGAACAATTCGGGCAGCGCGTAGAGCTTCGCCAGGAACCCTTTTCCCAACTTCCTGCAATGCATCCGGATCTCCAGCGTCTCATCCTGACGATGGAGTGCTTCTGACAGCAGCTTGTAATCAATTCCCGGCTGATCTGCCTGCCGGCTGATCATCGTCACCCGGTGACGGACCGGCCGCAGTTTGAAAAAAAGATAGAGAAAGCGCAGGATTCCGTTAATCATCTTCATGCCAAATTTCTTGCCAAATTTCTTGAATTGCAATTTCTCTCTCCTGTCGTTAAACCCTGACTGTCCTTCCTGCTGCAAGCTCATTTTTGATCTGCGTCGTCGACACCTCCGGTGTCCTCGGCAGATAGACGACTTCACAATAATCCTTCAGAAAATCAAACTTCCCTTTCCAGTCGTCTCCGATCACGAAAACATCGATGTCGTACTTCTGGATGTCATGGATTTTCTGATCCCAGCTTTCTTCCGGGATCACGATATCCACATAGCGTATCGCCTCGACAAGCTGTTTCCTGGCTTCATAATTGAAATAGGATCTCTTGTGTTTGCACTTTAGATTGAATTCGTCTGTTGACAACGCAACGATCAAATAATCCCCCAACGCCCGTGCACGGCGTAGTAAATTAACGTGACCATAATGCAGCAAATCAAATGTACCGTATGTGATCACTCTCCGCATACCGGTTCCTCCTGGACAGCACTTTATTGCCTCCTGATTATGCCTCAGGCGCATTATTAATTATGACATCATACAGACTGTGCAACATCATCAATATGTTAACAATAAGTTAAACTTCTTTTCACCTTCTCAAAATGCATCACGATTCAAATTCAGTGTGCATCGATCCCGGCGGAATCGATGCAGGACCGGGAATTTTACGTTGGCGGAATCGATGCAGAACCGGGAATTCTACGTCACCTGTACCGATTGAAATAACATTTTTTCGACGTAAAAAAAAGACTGCCGCATGGAATCATCCATGCAGCAGCCCCTGCTCAAACGCAAATTGTTGAATTATCGCTCTGAGGATCTGCGTTTTCTGATCGTTATCAGTAAAGCAGCTAATGCGCCTGCCAGCAGCACTCCCCAGATCAGGGAAGCATTATCTCCGGTTTTTACACCATTACCTGAATTGGAGGTATTTCTATTACCATTGCTGGTTCTGGTATTCGCAGCTCCTGTAACTAAGAGCGTCTGAGCCTTATCCTTTTTGTCTTTGTGCACCGCGACCGGGGATCCTTCGGCCGTCTTCCCCTCATAGAGGTATTCGAACGCGACATATTTATGTCCCGCCTTCAGGCTGACTCTGCCGAAATCGATCTTGACCGATCCGTCTTCCGTTTTCGCGGTGAAAGTCTTTGTGGCTGTCGTAACAACATTTCCGCCGGCAGTCACATCGATCAGCTTTCCTTTCAGTGTGTAGGTCTCACCGACAGTCAGGTCATTGTAGGATACCGTATCGACGACGTGGACACGGGTCTTATCTGTCGTTACCGCTTTCTTCGAGGTCGATTTCTCTCCATCTGCGGAGATCGTCGTGCTGATCGAAGGATAACCGGATTTGACGATCGGTGTCTCGCTCGTCACGACGATCGTCTGTGCGGTCGAGTCTTTGTCCTTATGCTCTGCCACCGATGTCCCTTCCGCCGTATCTCCCTCATACAGGGTCTCGTAGACCACGTAGGTGTGGCCAGCCTCCAGATCCATAGTCCCGAAGCTGATGTTTACAGAACCGTCGGATCCTGTCGGTGTGAAGGTCTTCGTCTTGACGTCGCCTACTGATGTGATGTTGTCATTATCCGTGACGTCCATCAGCTGGCCTTCCAGTGTGTACTCTGTCCCTGCGGTCAGGTTCTCATACGTTACCTTGTCGACGACTTTCACGCTGGTATCCGTCGTTTCTACTGCTTTCTCTTCCGTAGAGGCCTCGCCGTTCGCCGATGCCGTTGTGCTGATCGAAGGATTGTCCGATTTGACGACCGGTGTCTCGTTTTCAACGACCACCGTCTGCGCCTTATCGTTTTTGTCCTTGTGTTCTGCCACGGCGGTCCCTTCCGCCGTGCCGCCTTCATACAGGGTCTCATAGACCACGTAGGTGTGGCCCGGTTCAAGGTCCAGAGTCCCGAGATCGATGTCCTGGGTCCCATTGGATTCGCTCGGAGTGAATGTCTCCGTCTGAGCGTCTCCTACCGATGTGATGTTGTCTTGATCTGTGACGTCCATCAGCTGGCCCTCCAGCGTGTACTCTGTCCCGGCGGTCAGGTTTTTATACGTCACCGTATCGACGACCTTCACGCTGGTGAGCGATGTCTCGACGGCGCTGTCGGAAGAAGCCGATTCGCCATTCGCCGATACGGTCGTGCTGATCGACGGGGTCTCCGGCGTAGGGGTCGGCGTTTCTTCCTTCACGACAAAGGTCTGAGTGATATCATCCTTGTTTTCGTGTGAAGCCACGACATCGCCTGTCGCGTTCTCTCCTTCATACAGATATTCGAATACGACATAGGTATGGCCGGCTGTCAGTTTGATATCGCCAAACTCAACGGTTGTTTCGCCGTTTCCATCTGCGTCAGCCTTGAACGTCTTTGTTCCCGTCACTCCTTCTACTACGTTATTATCCGTTTTATCATATAATTTACCAGTTACAGTATAAGTCTGACCTCCTGTCAGATTCTGATATGATACGGTGTCTTTGACCGTTACGGTCGTATCGCTGGTCTCAACGGCTTTCGACGTAGTGGATTCTGTTCCGTCTGCCGATACTGTCGTGCCGATCGAAGGCGTTTCCGGCGTAGGGGTCGGCGTTTCTTCCTTCACGACAAAGGTCTGAGTGATATCATCCTTGTTTTCGTGTGAAGCCACGACATCGCCTGTCGCGTTCTCTCCTTTATACAGATATTCGTATACGACGTAGGTATGGCCGGCTGTCAGTTCAACAGTACCAAAGTCAACGGTTGTTTCGCCATCTGCCGTCTCTGCCGTGAATGTGGCTGTTCCTGCCACATCCGCTACTGTTTTGTCGCTGGTCTTATCATAAAGTTTACCGGTCAACGTATATTTCGTTCCTGCGGTCAGATTCTGATACGCTACGGTATCTACGACCTTCACGCTTGTATTGCTGGTCTCTGCAGCTTTCGACGAAGTGGATGCCGTTCCATCCGCCGATACTTTCGTACCGATCGAAGGTGATTTCTCTTCTGTTGACTTATTTACCGCAAAGGTCTGAGTAACGTCATCCTTGTCTTCGTGTTTCGCTACGACATCACCTGTCGCGGTCTTGCCTTCATACAGATATTCGTAGACGACATAGGTATGGCCGGCTGTCAGTTTGATATCGCCAAAGTCAACAGTTGTTTCGCCATCTGCCGCCTCCGGCGTGAATGTAGCTTTCCCTGTTACATTCTCTACTTCTTTGTTATCCGTCTTATCGAACAGTTTTCCGGTCACAGTATACGTCTGGCCTTTTGTCAGATTCTGATACGATACGGTGTCTTTGACCGTTACCGTTGTATCGCTGGTCTCCGCGGCTTTCGACGAAGTGGATTCTGTTCCGTCTGCGGATACCGTCGTGCCGATCGAAGGTGCTGCGCTTAACTGGATACGTGCATGCAGACTCTGATATTCCGGTGTGAGCTTAAACACTGTCTGGCTGCGTTCACGGCCTTCATTCGCGCCATCTCCTGAATATCCGTCATCCGCACCGACAAACTCACGAACTACATAGTGCCCGCTTGCCTCATCCAGATAAATATCATTTGAGTCCACATACGCTTTGCTGATGGTCTTCTTATTATCAACCAGCGTAAACAATGCTTTATCACGCAGATCTTTTTCTTTGTCGGTTGAGACCTGGAACACCATTGTATCCGGATATTGATCCTTCTCAAAGGTGTACTCTGTTGTTCCATCGCTATTCGTTTTCTTATTCGGCGCTATTTCTGCCCCGTCTTTTTTCAGGCTCTTCACCGTAACGCCGGACGGAAGTGTAAAGGAAAAGTCCTTTGCATTTGCTGTATCTTCTGTGGTTACCGTTACTGTAGTAGTACCATCAGAACGTTCAATTTTCGTCGTTTCCAGTGAGAACGTGGAATTACTGTTGACTTCAGAAAGATATCCTTTGTCACGGGCTACCTCGGCATATGCGATCAGAAGACGTGCTAAAGCTCTTGCGCCATATGTCCTGTTATCCTTTTCGATAAATCCCGACGAAGCTAGTACGCTTTCTGAACCGCCCTGAATGAGACCGATTCCATCGATCGGCCATCCCTGGATGTATTTCAGGAATGCATACTCAATACCAAGAACTCCTACATGGGCGACTTCCCAGTAATCCGTATCCGAAAGATCCGGCATGGTTTTCCATTCATCATTATCGGCGTCTGCCTGCTTTTCTATCGTCTCACCGTTTACCGTTCCACCGTTGATAAACGTATCCAGCTTAGCTGCCAGTTCCGCTCTTGTGATGCGGGAATCAAAGGATGCTTTTCCAGAGGTATCTCCACTTGCGATAGCAGTAAATTCTTCCCGGAATTGATCATATGCGGCAGTAAAATTCGGCAGACCCTTACTGTAGTTATTCTGTTCAGCATCGTCGTTGGTTGTGTTAAATCCTGCGTTCGCGAGAACGGTATTGGCCATATATGCAACTTCCTGACCATTGTAGAACTGTGTCTGCGGTGCCAGCTCCATAGGAAGTTCGTAGTATAAGTCATACTTTTTCGGAGTCGCCGCTGTCGGATTCGCACACCAGTACCACTCACGTGTGGTATTCCCTTCCGAATCTTCGACATTTACCGGCATCATGAACACGGTTGCCCTGCCGTTGCGATCTAAATAATTCTTGTTATATTCCTTCCCTTTATCTGTATTTGGATCAAAACGATAGGAAGGAGCAAGATTAGTATTACCAAAAGATAAATAAGTCCCAGGTGCCGGTGTCGAACTTCCGGAGCCCGGTGCGACAAGCGACAGATCTTCATCAGTTACATATCTGCTGACGCCTTTTACCGAAGGTGTATCCCCATTAGGAACGATTTCCGTATGGCGAACGTAAAATTGACCAGTACCTGTGCTGTCGTCTGTAGTAGCATAGACTCTTCTGGCATCCCCATACTTGGAATTCTCCCAGGAATCGGTTCCAACTTTATCAAAGCCTTTTGCAAGAGCCTGTTCATCTGTTCTGGCAAAGACTTTTACACCACGCTGCTCTTTTTCTAAATCACGAACATTTACCGTTCCTGTTTCCCCACCGTTTACATGATAAGTTTCAGGTATGTTTCTATTACTAATAAAACCACTATCAAATGATTTATACGATGGATATGGCGCAGTGCTGTTTTCATCATCAGCATAAACCGTTGAACCATCAATCGTTCCCGAAAAGATAAAAATAACTGCAATTAGAAGTACAAAAAATTTTCTCCCAATAGAATTTTTTGCGTAATCCCTTTTGTTCATTTGTTTCCCCATCTTTCTTAATGTAATAAATTGCTAACCGATTATTCCCCAATATCCGATCATCATTCAGAATTGATTATGAGAACTCCGGATTTATTATCTAGAATTTTCATGACCTCCTCCTCAACAAATCTACACTAAAGTATCATTTTTGATATCATACCAGCATTTTGCTTAAATGTCTACCAATTTAGTACATAATATATTATATTTTAGTACTTTTTTAGTATTTTATTAGCGTTGAATAAAACCGTCTCTTTAGATTTGGGTCAAAAAACAACATTAGAAAACCGTCAGCAGCTGAGAACTGCTGACGGAATCCTTTTAATTATTCATTTTTTTCTAGACGGGCAGCACATCGGATCGATGCGGCAGCCCCTGCTCAAACGCACCTCGTTGAATTATCGTTCTGAGGATCTGCGTTTCTTCATTGTTATCAATAAGGCCACTAATGCGCCTGCCAGCAGCACTCCCCAGATCAGGGAAGCATTATCTCCGGTTTTTACACCTTGATTGGTACCGGAGTTAGTGCTGGTACTGGTATTCGCAGCTCCTGCCACGATGAGCGTCTGAGCCTTATCCTTTTTGTCTTTGTGCACCGCGACCGGGGATCCTTCGGCCGTCTTCCCCTCATAGAGGTATTCGAACGCGACATATTTATGCCCCGCCTTCAGGCTGACTCTGTCAAAATCGATCTTGACCGATCCGTCCTCCGTTTTCGCGGTGAAGGTCTTTGTGGCTGTCGTAACAACACTTCCGCCGGCGGTCACATCGATCAGCTTTCCTTTCAGTGTGTAGGTCTCACCGACAGTCAGATCATTGTAGTACACCGTATCGACGACGTGGACACGGGTCTTATCCGTCGTTACCGCTTTCTTCGAGGTTGATTTCTCTCCATCTGCGGAGATCGTCGTGCTGATCGAAGGGTAATCGGATTTGACGATCGGTGTCTCGCTTGTCACGACGATCGTCTGTGCGGTCGAATCTTTGTCCTTATGCTCTGCCACAGATGTCCCTTCCGCCGTATCTCCCTCATACAGGGTCTCGTATACCACGTAGGTGTGACCAGCCTCCAGATCCATAGTCCCGAAGCTGATGTTTACAGAACCGTCGGATCCTGTCGGTGTGAAGGTCTTCGTCACAGCATCGCCTACAGAAACGATATTATCTGCATCTGTCACGTCCATCAGCTGGCCTTCCAGGGTGTACTTTGTCTCTGTGTCCAGATTCTCATACGACACCGTGTCAACGACATCAACGCTGGTATCCGTCGTTTCTACCGCAATCTCTTCCGTAGAAGCTTCGCCGTTCGCCGATACCGTTGTGCTGATCGACGGACTGTCCGAACTTACGATCGGGGTCTCGGTCACGACCACCGTCTGCGCTTTATCGTCCTTGTCCTTGTGCTCTGCCACGGCGGTCCCTTCCGCCGAGCCACCCTCATACAGGGTCTCGTAGACCACATAGGTATGGCCCGGCTTAAGGTCCAGAGTCCCGAGATCGATGTCCTGGGTCCCATTGGATTCGCTCGGTGTGAATGTCACCGTCTGAGCGTCTCCTACCGATGTGATGTTGTCTTGATCCGTGACGTCCATCAGCTGGCCCTCCAGCGTGTACTCTGTCCCTGCGGTCAGGTTTTTATACGTCACCGTGTCGACGACCTTCACGCTGGTGAGCGATGTCTCGACGGCGCTGTCGGAAGAAGCCGATTCGCCGTTCGCCGATACGGTCGTGCTGATCGACGGGGTCTCCGGCGTAGGGGTCGGCGTTTCTTCGTTCACGACGATCGTCTGCGCTTTGTCGTTCTCGTCACTGTGCTCAGCCACTACTTTATTGTCCAGATACAGCGTCTCGTAGACCACATAAGTGTGGCCCGGGGTCAGCGTCTGGGTACCGAGATCAACGTCTACCGTCCCACTGGCCTCTGTCGGTGTGAACGTCTTCGTCACAGCATCGCCTACCGTTACGATGTTGTTCGTGTCTGTCACATCCATCAGCTGACCTTTTATGGTGTACTCTGTCTCTGTGTCCAGAGTTTCATACGACACCGTGTCAACGACTTCAACGCTGGTATCGGTCGTTTCCACCGCTTTGTCCGAAGAAGATTTCGTTCCATTTGCCGATACGGTCGTATGGATCTTTTTCGAATCGTTCGTGACGGTTATGCTTCCGTCACTGTTCCGGTCATATGAAACATCATAGTACTTGTTACCATCGACCTCGACGACGCCATATTCGATCTCACTGCCGTCGCTGTCGTATTTCGGGAGATTTTCAAAGGCAGCCTTCCATTTATTTTGTGCATTCAGATCGACCGTCTTGCCTTCCACCTTTTTGCCGTTTCGTGTCAGTTCGAAAGTTACCTTGCTATCCAGCGGAGTTGTGTTCCAAACTTTGTTTACTTCCAGACTGATGACAGTCTGATCGACAACCGTGATCGCGTCTGACTCCTCATTCGTGATCGAGTACGCCGTCGTTTCGGCCTTAGCTGTATGATCCGAATTCCATTCGTTCGTGACTTTTTTGGTCAGTGTCAGTGTGTACACGGTATCATTCAGTGCATAGCCCGACGGAGCTTTCGTCTCTTTCAGGTAGACTTTATTTGTCCCATTGTCCTCAGTCGGCAGATAATCACTCAGATAATCTGCACCGGTATTGATGGTGATGTTTCCATTCTCATCGGTGGCCGACAACGTCTTGATGCTGTTTGTGCAGTCCGAATCGGAGTACAGAGTAAATTCTGCTCCGGAAACCGGCTGCTGCGTCTCATTGACTTTATACAGAGTCAGATCCGAATTTACCGTCTTGCTCTCTGTTTTCGGCTGGTTCCCGACTGTCAATGTACTTGACGAACCGTTTGTGATCGTATAAGTGATGACGTCATCTTTCGTGCTGCGAGTTATCGTGATCGGATAGACTTTATCCGAGGACTGATAGCCAGTCGGCGCGCCTGTCTCCTTCAAGTAAATTGTCTTCGTTCCGTCTTCTGTCGGAAGATAGCTGCTCAGATAACCTGCACTGGTATTGATGACGGCCTGGCCGTTACTGTTCGTCGTAATTTCAGACCCATCGATCTTCGTCTCACCATTTTCGTCTTCATACAGTGCGAATGTCGCTCCTGACAGCGTATCCTCTGTATCTGCATCGTTCTTGTAGATCGTCAGGCTGCTGTGATTCACAGTCGAACTTTTCGATGTATTACTTACCGAGAGGGCGTTGCTGCCATAGCTGCGGATCGTGTGTGTCGTCGTCGTCACATAAGCGGTATGATCACTATTCCAATCAGAGCTGACAGTTGTACCTAAGACGACCGGATAAACTTTACCGGAAGCGGTATAGCCGTCCGGCACCGTCGTTTCCTTCAGGTAATACGTTTTGGTGCCTGACTCCGGGTTTGTGAGACCTGATGGCAGGTTCTCGGTATCGATCACGACCGTTCCGTCAGATCCGGTCGCATCGAGAACAGCAACCTTATTTTCACAGTTTTCATCACTGTACAACGTGAAACCCGCACCTTCGAGTTTATTTTGTCCATCATCACTTACCTTTGTAATGGTAAGTTTTTCGTATTTTTCTGCGGTATCCGTCTTTGCCTTATCAGATACGGTAAGTGTCACGTTATCCTTATAAGTGATCGTGTGCGACGTTGTCACATCATACTCGCTGTTGTCGCTGTTCCATCCTTCCTCAATCATTGTCTTGAGGGTGATCGGATAAACAGTATCCGAAAGTTCATACCCTTTCGGCGCTGTCGTTTCCTTCAGATAAACCGTTGCGGTCCCGTTATTTTCCGTCGGGAGATAGCTCTTCAGGTAGGAAGATTTGGTACTGATGGTGGCGGTTCCGTCAGACGCGTCTATTTCAGCAATAGCGTCCGTACAAGCTTCATCCGAATAGAGCGTGAATTTCGCTCCTTCAAGAGTGTTTCCGTCACTGTCTGTCTTCTTGATAGTTAATTCTGCATTCTGCGTTTCCTTCGTAGGCGCATAATTCTTGATGCTGCCGTCGTTTTTCGCAGAATTTTTCCCGTCCGGGATCTTGTAACTGTCAGAATAACTGTCCGGAATTTCCTCTTTTATGGTGTAGCTGCTCCCTGATTTCGGAAGGCCGGTATAAGTAACGGTATACGTATTGTTCCCATTATCTTTGACCGTGAGCTTATCCGAATATTTCTCCGTTACATCTGTCGTTCCATGATAAAGACGGATCCAGGATTTGAATTCATCCGCATCCGGACGCTTCCCGTCTGCGTTGCTGTCGTCAGCCCATTTCTTTGTAATGGAAACGTCGGTCGTTTCTGTGCTCGCGGACCCGGTTATCAGGTTCTGAGTCCAGTAATCTGTGTAATTATATTCGATCGGATTATCTACGACAAAAAGATTTACCGAGAAATCCTCCGGCGCATCGGAAAGATTGGAAGGATAATCCACGCCATTTCTGAACTCTCCGCGGCCTAATAATTCTTTGTCCGTTGTTCCAACGAGGAAATTGTAAAGATTCTGTACATCCTCCCATCCCCAATCAGTTAATGTCTTGTAAATGCTCCACACATGTCTGACTCGCGGATCCGTTTCACTGGAACTGTTGATGTTTGAAAAATCAATTCCGTCAGTATAATGCCAGATCGCACACTGAGTAGCGATTTCAAAAGCTAAATCTTTTCTATCTTTCTCTATGAGGACATACTGGTAATTATTGTCGTTCCATTTTGTTCCTCCACTGGAACGCAGCCCCAAGGCGTCATTCGGATAGCCATAATAAAGCACCCTTGCGACATTATCACGCACCGTGCTGCTGTCGCTGCCTTCCTTGACCGGTGTGAATCCCTTCGTATTCGGCGGATAGACGACCGGATCGCTGTTCGGATTCAGCCCTGTGTAAGAATCCAGTTCCTTATTCGTAACACTCCGAATCACGCCATACTGATTCTCATAGAGTGTATGCATCTTTGTGTTGCTTGTAGAATCAAGAATGTAATAATAATTCGCGCAGTAAGCGACGCTGTCATCGATCGTAATTTCCTGTAAGTCACCGTCCCAGCTGACCGATGGAGTATATTTCCCTTCCGGCGAACGGACACCGTCAACGGTGCTGTCACCTTTCGCTGCAACCGTCATTTTGACCGTCACCGGTCCGAGCTTCAGAGTAGTGTTCTCGTCGATCTGATCTACCAGATAGAATGTTCCGCTGTACTCCCCGGCTTCCAAGCCTTCTTTCGGCGTCACAGTGATCGAGCCCTTCTTGCCGGATGCGATATCTTCAGCACCGGAAATGTCAACATCAAAATACTTGATGAACTCCGAATAGCCATCCGCCGTCTTGTCGACGGAGAACGAAAGCGTTCCGGACCCGGTATTGCTGATCGTCGCATCTGCTGAATGATCCGACGCGCTGTACCCTTCCAGGAAGGTTCCGAGATTCAGCTCGCTGGAACTGATCTCTGCCGCGAAGCTGGAACTGTCAAGAGCAGGAACGTCCATCACAGCCGTTTCAGTGACAAGCGTTCCATCATTTGATTTATAGCGAAGATACAGTTTCTTTGCCTCTGTTGGATTGGTGCCAAGAGAGATCTTTGTTGTCTTTGAGGTATTTGCGCTCTCTGAAATCGAGTCCGCAGAAGCAAAATCGCTGTCGGACGGAGCCGAAGCGTCTGCATCTGTCACGATATAATAGAGCGTCCCATCGACCGTCGGTTTCACGGTAAGGGAAAGAGATTCCGACCCGCTTCTCTCACCGGAAATGCTCACTGATCCGGCAGCAGACCCCTCTGAAACGGAGATCGTCTTATACGCCGGCAGCGTCATTTTGGACATTTCGTAGGAACTGTCCGAGCCGGTTTCCTGATAGATGACGTAAATGTCCTTCGCCGTTTTATCACTTGCTGTAATTTCAATCGTTGTTTCCTGGCCTGCAGCACAGGCGGAAGAATTGCCGTCTTTCACGCTGCTTTCCGATGGAGCAGCCTCACCGCTGTTCTGTACCAGGTAGTATACTTTGCCTGCTTTTTCGGGAGTCACCGTCAGTTCGACCGCGCTACCTGCGTCATTCCATTTGGCAGCGTAGTTCACACCCCCACTTGTGCTGTTCGTGTCATCAGCATAAACCGCTGAGACATCAACGGATCCCGAGAAGATAAAAATAACTGTTATGAGAAGTACAAAAATTTTCCTCCCAATAGAATTTTTTGCATTATCTCTGCTATTCATTTGATTTCCCCATCTCTCTTTTTGAATAAATTGCTAACCGTTGTTCCCCAAAATCCGATCATTATTCAGAATTGATTATGAGAACTCCGGAATTCCTTTCTGGAATTTTCATGACCTCCTCCTTTCAAAACTATACTAAAGTATTATTTTACATATAATACCAGATCCCATTTTAAATGTCTACCGTTTTAGTCTTGTATACAGAATTTCCCAGTAATTTTTTTGCAATTTTATTTTAGTAAAATAAAATTATCTATTTTTATTTGGGTCAAAAAACAACACGAAAAAAACGCCAGCAGTCATCAAAACTGCTGGCGTTACCCATTAATGATTCAATTTTCTTTTGGCGGACACCCCATCAGATCGATGCGGCAGCCCTTGTTCAAACGAATCTTCTCAAATTATCGCTCTGAGGATCTGCGTTTCCTGATCACTATCAGTAAGGCTGCTACTGTGCCTGCTAATACGACTCCCCAGATCAGCGAAGCATTGTCGCCGGTTCTGACACCATTGCCATTATTGCTGCCAGTTCCATTGCCATTGCCACCGTTCCCATTGCCGTTTCCATTGCTGGTCCTGGTATTCGCGGTCCCAGTAGCGATTATCGTCTGGGATTTTTCATTTTTGTCCTTATGCTCTGCGACCGGGGATCCCTCTGCCTTCGCTCCATCATAGAGATACTCGAACGCGACATATTTATGTCCCGGCTCCACGGTGACTCTGCCAAAATCAAGTTTGACATATCCATCACTCTTTTTTGCAGTGAATGTCATCGAGGCTGTCTTCACAACAGTGTCACCGGATGTCAGATCAATTAACTTGCCTTTCAGTGTATACGTTTCACCGAGGGTCAGGTTATTATAGTATACCTTATCGACAACGTGGACGCGGGTCTTCTCCGTCGATACCGCTTTCTTCGAGGTCGATTTCTCTCCATCCGCGGAGATCGTCGTCCGGATCGAAGGGTAATCTGACTTTGATATCGATGCATCGCTTTTCACGATCACTGTCTGAGCTTTGTTATCATTGTCATCATGCACAAACACTGATGTGCCGCTAGCCTTCGCGCCTTCATACAGGGTCTCATGTATCACATAGGTATGCCCCGGTGTCAGCTTCATGGTACCGAAGTCAACGTTTACTGTACCGCTGCTTTCTGTTGGTGTGAAAGTCGTGGTATGCGCATCGCCAACGGATATAACGTTATCCCTATCAGTGATATCCATCAACTGACCTTTTACGGTGTACTCTTTCCCTACTGTCAGATTTTCATAGAATACTTTGTCGACAACTTTCACTCTGATACGGTTTGCTTCTACCGGCTTTGTCGAACTGGAAGGTTCGCCGTTTGCCGATACTGTTGTGCTGATCGAAGGCGTTGTCGACGTTTCTTCTTTCACGACCACTGTCTGAGCCTTGTCATCCTTGTCCTTATGCTCTGCGACCGGCGTGCCTTCTGCCTCGCTGCCCTTATACAGGGTCTCATATACCACATAGGTGTGGCCCGGCTTAAGGTCCAGAGTTCCGAGATCGATGTCTTGGGTCCCATTGGATTCGCTCGGCGTGAAAGTCTCAGTCTTAGCGTCGCCTACCGATACGATATTGTCTTTATCCGTGACGTCCATCAGCTGGCCCTGCAGCGTGTACTCTGTCCCAGCAGTCAGGTTTTTATATGTTACCTTGTCGATGACGTTTACGCTGGTGCTGGATGTTTCCACTGCTTTCTCTGAAGTAGAGGATTCGCCATCTGCCGATACTGTTGTGCTGATCGAAGGAGTCTCCGGCGTAGGGGTCGGGGTTTCTTCTTTCACCACAAAGGTCTGAGCTTTGTCGTTATTATCGTGATGTTCTGCCGTCGGCGTTTCATCCGGCAACTTTTTATCCTTATCGTTTTGCTCCTGGTTCGAGATTTCTCCTGTGTACAGATATTCGTATACTACATACTTATGTCCTGCCTCAAGAGAAACTTTTCCGAAGTCAACGCCTATACTCCCTTTCTCCTTCTCCGCTTCTGGCTGGAAGACCTCTGATGCCTGTGTGATAATCTCCTCGTTATTTACATCTGTTACATCCACCAGACGGCCGACTACCGTGTACGTCTTAGTTGTATCCAGCCCCGAATAACTGACGGTATCTACTATATTTCTGGTGAGGTTCATGCAATCGACACTGAGCGCTTTATCTGAAGATGAATTTATATTATCGACTGCAACCGTTGTGTGGAGTTCAATCGTTTTTGCCTTGTTGTAGACAACTATATGGCTGGAATCGCTCTGGTAGTAGGAAACATTATAATGTTTGTCACCATCAATTTCGATTACACCATATGTAATTTCATTACCGCTCTCATCGTATTTCCTGAGATCTGTGAACGTAGCAGTCCAGTGATTGGTCTCATTCAATGTTACCTTTTGATCGGTTCCAGTCCCGTTCTTCGTCAATTGTACAGTTACAGTTTCCTGCTGACCATTAAGATCGTCCGCCCACATCTTATTCACTGTCAAATCGAAAACAACAGGCTGATCAGAAACAGTTATTTCTTTTGAGTCCTCATTTAAATCCTCACATGTGATCGAATAAGTTGTTGTCTCAATTTTTGCTGTTTTATCCGAATTTAATTCTGTCGTCACTGATGTGTTAAGAGTCAGCGTGTACACCTTGTTATTAAGTTTATATCCAATTGGAGCCTTTGTCTCCTTCAGATAGATACTCCTTGCACCACCGTTATTAGACGGCAGAAAATTTTTCAGGAACTCTGCACTTGTACTGATTGTTACTTTACCATTTTCGTCTGTCGATGGCAGATCAGTGATTTCAGTAGTGCACCCATAGTCCGAATACAGAGTAAACACCGCTCCACTGAGTTTATTGTCTCCATCGACCTTTTTCACTGTAATTGTTGAATCATTGGTCTTTTTGTCAATACTGATTGGCTTATCCACTACTGACAAAGTACTGGATGAAGAGCTATCATTTTTACTTTTAATTGTATAAGTAGTTACATTACCTTCTGTACTACGAGTTA
>JBMNVA010000015.1:0-43422 GCA_050946555.1 Anaerovoracaceae bacterium
AGTTTTCCTTCGGCTCTGCGCACATCGGGCAGGTCCAGTCGTCCGGAAGTTTCTCGAACGGGGTTCCCGGTGCGATATCGGCATCCGGATCGCCGACCATCGGGTCGTACTCGTATCCGCATCCGTCACAGACCATGATCTTGTAAGGCGGTTTCTCTTTCTTCGGCGTCGGCCGTTTGATCTTGACCATCGGCGGAGCCGGTTTCTTTTCGCCGGTATCGAGTGCTTTCGCGAGAAGCGGCAGGATCTCGTTCACGTCACCGACGATTCCGTAGTCGCAGTTCTTGAAGATCGGAGCGTTCGCGTTCTTATTGATCGCAACGATCGTCGAGGCTTCGGTGATGCCCTTCAGATGCTGGACCGCACCGGAGATCCCGCAGGCGATGTACAGGTTGCCGCGGAATTTCTGGCCGGACATGCCGACGTAGCGGTCGATCGGTACATACTGCAGAGTTTCCGCGACCGGACGCGAGGAGCCGAGCGCGGCACCTGCTGCGCGGGCGAGGTCTTCGACCAGTACCATGTTCTTCTTGGAACCGATCCCTTTTCCTGCGGAGACAACACGTTCTGCCTGTGTGATTGGCGTGTCGATTGGAATCCCGACTGTGAAATCGTAGCCGTCTCTCTTCAGGTTCTCGACGAGCTGCTGTACTTTTTCTTCTGCTGTTCCCTTTTTGTAGATGAGTTTCTTGCGCGGGCCGGTGATCGCAGTGGTTCCACCGAGCGCGAGGAGAGGAGCCTCTGATTTTGGCGGTTTTCCGAGGATGTGCGAGGAAATGACGACGCGCATGATCTCGTTCGTTCCTTCATAGATCTGGGTGATCTTCGCATCACGCATCATTCTTTCAACGTCCATGCCCTTCAGGTAGCCGTTCCCGCCGTAGATCTGAACGGCTTCTGTCGTGACCTTCATGGCTGTATCGGACGCGTACTGCTTGGCCATCGCAGCTTCCATGCTGTAATCTTCATGGTTCTGCTTCAGCTCCGCCGCACTGTAGACGAGCATTCTCGCCGCGCGGATCTCGGTCGCCATATCGGCGATCTTGAAGGAGTTCGCCTGCTGAAATGCGATCGGCTTGTGGAACTGGACACGATCCTTCGCGTAGGTCGAGCAGCTTTCGAACGCGCCCTGTGCGATGCCGAGTGCCTGAGAGGCGATACCGATCCGGCCGCCGTCGAGTGTAGCCATCGCGATCTTGAATCCTTCGCCTTCCCGGCCGAGCAGGTTTTCTTTCGGGACTTTGACGTCTTCAAAGAGCAGCTGCTCTGTGGCGGAAGAACGGATCCCGAGCTTGTCATAGTGGTCGCCGAATGTGAATCCTTCCCATCCTTTTTCTACGATGAAAGCACTGATCCCTTTTGTCCCGATGCCCGGTGTGGTGACGGCAAAAATAACATAGATGTCGGCTTCGCCGCCGTTCGTAATGAAGATCTTTTCACCGTTCAGGACGTAATAGTCGCCCTGATAGACCGCGGTGGTCTCCGTTCCGCCCGCGTCGGAACCGGCATTCGGCTCGGTCAGACCGAACGCGCCGAGCTTTTCGCCTTTTGCCAGCGGGACAAGATATTTCTGTTTCTGTTCCTCGGTCCCGAATGCCGCGATCGGGTAGGTGCCGAGCGAAGTGTGCGCGGACAAAATGACGCCGGTCCCGCCGTCAACACGCGACAGTTCCTCGACAGCGATCGCGTAGCTCGTGACATCCAGACCGGCACCGCCGTACTTCTTCGGATACGGGATACCCATCCAGCCGTTTTCTCCCAGTTTCTTTACGACTTCTGACGGAAACTGGTTTTCGCGGTCCCACTGGAACGCGTACGGCTTAACAAAGGTTTCTGCAAATCCTCGAATTTTAGCACGAAATTCTTCGTGTTCATCGGTAGTTTTGAAAAGCATTTTGACCTCCCTGAAATTTTATTGTTACAGATTTTACGCAGTAATCACTGCTTTGCTTATTATAATACCCAGATAGTACGAGTTCAACCACCTTTTTTAAAAATTTTTCGAAAATTATGGGAGACTCTTTTTGTAAACTTAAATGTCACCCTTATATCTATAATTAAGGTTGACATTCCAAACGCGGCAGAGTATACTCTATTCTATCGGATCAATGAGACTGGAATGACAGTAGAAAAGGGGGTTCATCATGAGAAAAAGCAGCGTCTATAATCTGGTTCTCGTCGCGATGTTTGCGGCACTGATCACGGTTTGTGCGTGGATATCCTTCCCGCTTCCGTTTACTCAGGTCCCGATTTCACTCGCCACGATGGCGGTCGGGATCACAGCGTGTCTGCTCGGCTGGAAACGGGGGACGCTTGCGGTGATCGTTTACGTCCTTCTCGGGATCGCGGGGGTCCCGGTCTTCGCGCAGTTTTCTGCCGGACTCGGCGTGATCGCAGGACCGACGGGCGGTTATATCGTCGGATACATCGTGTTCGCTTTTGTGACGGGGATCCTTCTTTCTGTCTGGGGGAGAAAAAAATATACTGTGTTAAATGTGACGGGAGCCGTTTTGATCGGTCTGTTCTTCTGCTATCTGCTCGGAACACTCTGGTATGTCGTTTCGATGCACGTCACGCCGATCGCCGCGCTCACGCTCTGCGTCGTACCGTTCATCCCGGGCGATATCCTGAAGACGATCGTCACGGTCATTCTGGCGGTTCGGCTGAAGCCGGTCCTTGCCCGGATGGAATCCGGCATGCAGCAGAAAGAGTCTGCTCACAAAGTGGCGTAAGAGGGTACCAATAGCAGTACTATTAAAAGGAAGCAAAAAAAAAAGAAGCAAAAAAAGCGGACAGGATCCTGACTGGTAACAATCGGATGGATCCTCCGCTTATTTTTCAGATCAGAGGGACAGGAGAAGGTTCCTGTTTTATTTTTTTGGCAAACCCGTTGAGAAACGTCTGGACAAAAAGAGCACAGCCGGCGTGGTGGATCTTTTTGCCCTGCCTTGTGATGAGGTATCCGCTCTGGAACTCCGGAAGCTCTGCGATGCCTTCCGGCAGGGGATCGCTGAAAGGCGCCAGACTCTCCAGGATTCGCTCTGCATCGATCGTCCAGAGATCGGGAGAGACCTGTTCCATCGGGAACCGGATCGTGAGCAGATTCTGATCGGCGATCAGCTTCAGCTGATACGGAGAGGTTTCCGTGGGGAAGACATAGTAATCCGCATCTGCGGCGAAGAACCGGCAGGAGGCTTCCAGTGCATTCTTCCGGATCTTCAGTGAGCGGACGATCGAATCTTCCGCCGGGAAGCCCATGGCGAACATGGCTTCATGCAGACGGACAGATCTCAGGATCGGGAGCAGCCGGTAGAGCTGCACGATATCGTCGTGGTTGTGAAGCAGGATCTGACGTTCGAGCTCCGGATCTTTGGAGATCAGATAGCGCTGATACAGCTCGATACTGATGCCGCCGTCGATCTGGTCCTCCCGCTCGGGCGCGATGCCGAAATAGCGTTCGACTTCTTTCTGAGAAAGGGAAGGGAGAACGTTTCGGAGCTCGGAGAAGTTTCGGAGGATCAGGAGCAGGTCGAGATCGTATACCGGCAGCGCGCTCCCGGGGCGCATCTTCTCCGGGAACATCCCGAGATGTTTCGCCCTTCGGAGAAGGAACGGGATGTCGAAGCTGCGTCCGTTATACGTCAGGACGGTGTGACGGCTTCTGAGAACGTCAAGCGTGTTCCGGATGACCTCGGGCTCATCTTCCGGCGATTCCGCAAAATACTGGATCGTGCGGACGCCGTCTGCATCCGGGAGCAGGATGCCGCTCAGGATCAGGCGGCCTCTTTCGGGCGAGAGCCCGGTCGTTTCGATATCGAATACCGCGAGATCGTTCCTGTCAAAATAAAGAGAAAACGCCCGGCTGCTCCAGATCGGGCAGGGGATTCGATCCGTTATTGTTTTCATGGTTTCTTCCGATCATAGTCCCGGCAGGATGTGTGAGACACGCCTGGTCCGGGAAGCACTCCCCGTTTTCTGTAAACAAAATAGACTGCGCAAGGCAGTCTATTTTGTTCAAAAGGGGTATTGGGATTAGAGATTAATGAGGTTATCGGTGGGATAACCACTATTGGTATTATATCCTATCAAATTGAATAAATCAACACTTAAGTCGAAATCACCCCACCGAATTTCGGATATTATTATGAAAATTCCAGAAAATATGTGGCATGGAAATTCGGGTCGAACTTGTCAGATTTCTGGAAAAAAGTGTGAATTAAGTGAAGTTTTTTTGTTGCAAAACTGAGAAATCGTGTATTCCACACAGGATTTTACGTAAATAATTGATTTTTTTTCACTGCATGATATAATACTATCGCAAATTTAATTACAGACCAGTTTGATTTTGTCAGGGAACATCATGATTTTTAAAGAAAAGACACTGGATTCGGAGTACGTTTTTCGAGGGAAGCTGATCAATGTCCGTCGGGATCGAGTTACGACGGTGAACGGAGAATCGATCCGGGAGATCGTGGAACACGCGGACGGCGTTGTGATCGCGGCCCTCAAGCCAAACGGCATGATGCTGATGGAGCGTCAGTTTCGGAATCCGGTGCAGGGCGTTGTTTTTGAAGCGCCGGCCGGGAAGATCGATCCGGGAGAAGAACCGGAGCATGCTGCGGCAAGAGAACTCCGGGAAGAGACCGGATACACCGCGGGATCCCTTCGGTTCCTGACCAAGAATTATCCATCTGTCGGCTTTTCGGATGAACTCCTGTATACTTTTCTCGCGACGGATCTCACGAGCGGGAAGAGGGATCTGGATGAAAACGAAGCCATTGACATCGAAGAGTATTCTATCGATGAACTGACAAGAATGGCGGAAAACGGTGAGATCTCCGACGGTAAGACGCTGGTTGCGATTCTCATGGTACGCAGACTAATCGACACGGGGGAGTTGAATGGCTATCTGAAAGATTAAAGATTAAGGTTTCTAAGGGGGAAGAGGAGAGTCAGAAGAATATGTTGATTGATGATTTTTTGAAGTATCTGCAGGAAGAAAAGGAAATGTCCCTGAACACGATCGAAGCCTATAAAAAGGATGTCATTGCGTTTCAGAATTACCTGAATGAGGAAGGGATCAATGATCCGACGATGGCGACCAATACGGCGATCATTGCCTACCTTGTTGAACTGAAGAATGAAGGAAAAGCAAAGTCGACAGTCAACCGGAAGCTGGCGTCGATCCGTTCTTTCTATCGCTATCTCATGAAAAACGGGCTGATCGATCAGAATCCTACGGAGGACATCAAGTCACCGAAGATCGCGCGGAAGAAGATCCAGTATCTTTCGATTCCGGAGGTCAACAAGCTTTTAGAGATGCCGGATGATTCCGTGAAAGGAAAGCGCGACCGGGCGATGCTCGAGGTCCTTTATGCGACGGGGATCCGCGTGAGCGAGATCATCGAGATGCGCAAGAAGGACGTGAATCTGGAGCTCGGCTTCGTCACCTGCACCGGGAATCACGGCAAGGCGAGGATCGTTCCGATGGGACGACCGGCGATCCGGGCGACGAGGGATTATATGGAGAACAGCCGGAAGATCCTGATGAAAAATCAGGACAGTGAAGCGCCGGACAGTTATCTTTTTGTCAACTACAACGGCGAATCGTTTACCCGCCAGGGGTTCTGGAAGGTCATGAAATCCTACGGAGAGAAGGCGGGACTTTCGGAGAAGCTGACCCCGCAGATCCTGAGGAATTCGTTCGCGATGCATCTCGTTCACAACGGGATTGACATCAAGTCTCTGCAGGAACTGATGGGGCATGAAGATATTTCCGCGACTCAGGTGTATTTCGGGAACACGAAGAACCGGATCAAAGGCGTCTATGACCGGACGCATCCGCGTGCGAAATAGCGGATTTTCCGGGAGTTCACTGCGAAAACTTCTTGCAATCCGTCCGGCTGCATGATACAATATTGCAGTATTACGGGCGGTCCTCTGAAGCGAGGCATCCCGGGGCCGGAATCCGGCGGGCCGGGAGCGTTCATGAACGTCCATGAGAGGAAGGAGGAACTGCAGAATGAATGTCATCGATCAGATCACCAAGGAATATATGAAAGACGATATCCCTGAGTTTGGAATCGGCGATACGGTTCGCGTTCACGTCAAGATCAAGGAAGGAAACCGCGAGAGAATCCAGGTCTTCGAGGGTTTTGTCCTGAAACGCCAGAACGGCGGGATCGGCGAGACGTTTACGGTACGCAGGATGTCATCCGGTATCGGCGTTGAAAAGACATTCCCGATCCATTCACCGTGGGTCGAGAAGATCGAACTCGTCAGAAAGGGCGACGTCAGAAGAGCGAGACTGCACTACATGCGCGGCAGGACCGGTAAAGCGGCCAAGATCAAGAGCGCGAAATAGTTGTGAGATCAAAGAGAGGGCCATGCGGATGGCTCTCTTTTTTTCGTAGAAGGGAGCATGGCGTGGAAAATATCAACTGGTATCCCGGCCATATGAAGAAAACAAAAGATCTGATCCGGAGCAATCTGAAGATGGTGGATGCTGTGATCGAGGTGATCGACAGCAGGATCCCGGTGTCGAGCCGGAATCCGATCATCGACGAGCTCGCTGCCGGGAAGCCGCGGGTCTTGGTCTTGAACAAAAGCGACCTGGCGGAGGAAGAGGAGACGCGCCGCTGGGTGCGGAAGTTCCGGCAGTCCGGAATCTATGCTGCGCCGATGAACAGCATGACGGGAGCCGGGACGAAGCAGCTGTTTTCTCTGTTTGATCAGATGCGGAAAGAGATCGGTGAGAAAAAACGGCGCGGGGTGCCGCTCCGAATGATGATCGTGGGGATCCCGAACTCAGGGAAGTCTTCGCTGATCAACCGCCTGACCGGGCGAAAAAGCGCGAAGACGGGCGACCGGCCGGGAGTCACGCGCGGGAAGCAGTGGCTGACGCTGAAGAACGGAATGCAGCTTCTCGATACGCCGGGAATCCTCTGGCCGAAGTTCGATGATCCGAATACCGGGCTCGCGCTCGCTTACTGCGGATCGATCCGGGAGGAGATCCTGGACATCACGGAGCTCGCGGTGAGTTTCATCGGGTATATGATGAAAGAACATCCGGAGATGTTGTGCAGCCGGTATCATCTGGACGCGGTCGGGAGCACGGCGGAGGAAACACTCGGGATGATCGGTGCGAAAAGGGGATTCCTTCTCGCCGGAGGACGGATCGACCTGGAGCGTGCGGCGCGCACCGTGATGGACGAGTTCCGGAGTGCGAAGATCGGACGGCTCACGCTGGAGAAATGTCCGGAGTAGAAAATGGGTGGAAAGAAGGATGACGGAAACCATTTTACAGGAGCCCGACAGAGAAACTTTTTTCCTATATTAAACCAAGGAAATTGAAATGAAAAAAGAAGAACGAGAGAAGCTGCAGAGAGAAAAACTCGAGCGGATGAAACAGTTCGATCGGGAAGAAGCACCGGGGGCGCTGCGGATCGCCGGGGTCGATGAAGTCGGCCGGGGGCCGCTTGCCGGTCCCGTTGTGGCTGCCTGTGTCGTACTCCCGGAAAACGTTGATATTCTGGGGATCGACGACTCTAAAAAAATCTCTGAGAAACGACGAGAGACGCTTTCGGAAGCGATTCTGGACGAGGCGCTGGCGTATGGATTCGGCCGCGTTGACAACCATGTGATCGATGAGATCAACATTCTCGAGGCGACGAAACGGGCGATGAAAGAAGCCGTCCGAAATTGCGAGGAGATGCTCATATCGCGCGAGGGACGCTCGATCGACGTCGTCCTGATCGACGCGGTCAAATTAGATAAGTTTTCGTTTCCGCAACGTGATATAATACATGGTGATCAGAAAAGTCTATCAATTGCGTCAGCTTCCATCATCGCAAAGGTCCACCGGGACCGGGAGATGCGGGAACTGGACCGGGTGTATCCGGGCTACGGGTTCGCGAGCAACAAGGGCTATGGGACGAAGGCGCATTATGAGGGGATCCGGGAGAGAGGGATTACGGAGGTCCATCGCAGGACATTCCTGAAGGGACTGTGATCCCGCATTCATTCGCTAATACTGTATTAATTGATCAGAGGAGGAACAGTATGGAAATCAGATCGGACATCGATATTGCTCAGAGTGTTGAAATGGCGAATATCAAGGATATTGCCGAGGCAGCAGGGATCGATGAGAAATACCTCGAACTGTACGGCAATTACAAAGCCAAGATTGATTACAAGATTCTTCAGGACAAAAAGGATGTGCCGGACGGGAAGCTGATCCTGGTGACCGCGATCTCGCCGACACCGGCAGGCGAAGGGAAGACAACGACATCAGTCGGACTGGCAGACGCGTTCCACCAGCTCGGGAAAAGCGTGATGGTCGCCCTGAGAGAGCCGTCGATGGGTCCGGTCTTCGGAATCAAAGGAGGCGCCGCGGGAGGCGGCTACGCGCAGGTCGTCCCGATGGAAGATATCAACCTCCACTTCACCGGCGACATGCACGCCATCGGCGCAGCGAACAACCTGATCGCAGCGATGCTCGACAACCACATCCAGCAGGGAAATAAGCTGAACATCGATCCGCGTCGGATCGTCTGGAAGAGAGCGGTCGACATGAACGACCGTCAGCTCCGCCGCATTGTGGACGGCATGGGCGGCAGCAAGAGCGGCGTTCCGAGAGAGGACGGATTCGAGATCACTGTTGCGAGTGAGATCATGGCGATCCTCTGCCTGGCGAGCGATATCGATGATATCAAATCGCGTCTGTCGAAGATCGTACTCGCCTATACATATGACGATAAACCTGTTACAGTCGCTGATATCAAAGCGCAGGGCGCGGCTGCTGCGATCCTGAAGGATGCACTCAAGCCGAACCTCGTGCAGACTTTGGAAAAGACGCCGGCGCTGATCCACGGCGGCCCGTTCGCGAACATCGCACACGGATGCAACTCCGTCACCGCGACGAGGACCGCACTGAAGCTCGCGGATTACACGATCACCGAGGCAGGATTCGCGGCAGACCTCGGCGCGGAGAAATTCGTCGACATCAAATGCCGGATGGCCGGTCTGAAACCGGATGCCTGCGTGCTGGTCGCGACGGTCCGTGCGCTGAAGTATCATGGCGGCGTTCCGAAGAACGAACTGAACGGAGAAAACATGGAAGCGCTCGAGAAGGGCATTCCGAACCTGCTCCGCCACCTTGAGAACATCAAGAATGTCTATGGACTTCCGACAGTCGTCGCACTGAACAAGTTCCCGACCGACACCGATGCGGAAATCAAATTTGTAGAAGACAAGTGCCGTGAGCTCGGCGTCAACGTCGTCCTGAGCGAGGTCTGGGCCAAAGGCGGAAAGGGCGGCATCGATCTCGCGAACGAGGTCATCCGTCTCTGCGATTCCGACGAGAATCACTTCAGCTTTACGTATCCGACCGATCTTCCGATCAAGGAAAAGATCGAGATGATCGCAAAGAAGATCTATCACGCGGACGGTGTGAATTATGAGACCGCCGCGAACAAGCAGATTAAGCAGCTGGAGGACCTCGGCTATGGCGATCTCCCGATCTGCATGGCGAAGACGCAATTCAGCTTTTCGGATAATCCGGCGCTGCTCGGTGCTCCGGACGGATTCCGGATCACCGTGACCGATGTGAAGGTCGATGCCGGTGCCGGTTTCATCGTCGCGAAGACCGGAAACATCATGACGATGCCGGGCCTCCCGAAAGTGCCGGCGGCAGAGAAGATCGACGTCGACAACAACGGAAAGATCACCGGACTGTTCTAACGCAGTGAAAGAAAAAACACAGGGGATGCAGCCATCCTGCATCCCTTTTCAGACGAAGAGGAAAAAAGGAGCAGGATCTATGTTTACAGAAAAACCGGTACAGGAATTCGTTGAAATCTTATCCAGCAAGGCTCCGGTACCCGGCGGCGGCGGCGCGTCCGCCTGCGTCGGTGCGATCGGGACCGCGCTCGGCTGCATGGTCGGAAGTCTGACCGTCGGCAAAAAGAAATACGCCGATGTGGAGGAGGAGATCAAGCAGCTGATCACCCGTGCTGAGGCGCTTCAGAAAGACCTCCTCGGTCTGGTGGAAAAAGACGCGGAAGTGTTCGAGCCGCTGTCCAAAGCCTACGGCATGCCGAAGGAAACGGAAGAGCAGAAGCAGGAAAAAGAACGCGTCATGGCAATCGTCCTGAAGGACGCGACCGAGGTCCCTCTGGAGATCATGAGAAAGTGCTGCGAAGCGATCGACCTCTGCAAGGAATTCGCGGAAAAAGGAAGCAAGCTCGTCCTGAGCGACGCCGGCGTCGGCGTGGCTGTCTGCAAAGCCGCGCTGAACGGTGCGAGCCTGAACGTCTTCATCAATACGAAGTCGATCAAGGACCGCGCGTATGCGGACGCCGTCGACCGCGAAGCCGATGAAATGCTCGAAAAATACAACAAAGAAGCAGATGAAGTCTTTGAGCTGGTCAAATCACAGCTCCGCTGATGGAAGTGAAGGAGAATTATGCTGTTACTAAAAGGAAAAGAAGTCGTTCAGGAGATCGAGGAAGACGTCAGAGCCCGTGCGGACGCGCTCAGGAAGAACGGCGTGGATACGACACTCGGTCTGCTTCGCGTAGGGGATGACCCGAGCGACATCACATACGAAAAGAGCGTGATCAAGAAGACCGAACGTCTCGGCATCAAGCTGAAGCTGTTCCATTATCCGCTCGACATCACGCAGGAAGAACTAGTTTCCGAGATGAAGAAGATCAATGAAGATCGTTCGGTCCACGGCGTCATGATCTTCCTCCCGCTTCCGAAAAAATTCAACGAGGAAGAAGTCAGGAACGCACTGGATCCGTCCAAGGATCTCGACGGCATCTCCGATCTTTCGTTCGCGAAGATCATGGCGAACAAAGAGGGAAAGGCGAACGGTTTCCCGCCGTGCACTGCGGAAGCGTGCATTGAGATCCTGAAGCATTACGGCATCGAGATGTGGGGCAAAAAGGCACTGATCATCGGAAGAAGCCAGGTCATCGGGAAACCGGTCGCGATGATGCTGATGGCAGAGCAGGCGACGATCACGATCTGCCATACGAAGACGGACCGTGAGACCCTGACGAAGTACTGCAAAGACGCGGACATCGTCGTCGTCGCCGCCGGACATCCGCACACGTTCACGAAGGAAATGGCGGCACCGCAGCAGACCGTGCTGGACGTCGGGATCAATGTCGACGAGGACGGAAAACTGTACGGCGATGCGGATTTCGATGAGGTCAGCGGGATCGTGAAGGCGATCACACCGGTGCCGGGCGGCGTCGGCGGCGTGACGAGCGCGATCCTTCTCCGTCATCTCGTCGAAGCGGCAGAAGCAGCAGCGAAGTAAGGGAAGTAAGGAAGCAGCGCCAAAGCAAAGACGCACCGGCAAAGCAGCGGAGCGGCAGCGAGGTAGCGCAGCGTCCGGTACTGAGATCTGCGGCGCCGGAAGAGATGCTGCTGCGAGAGCTCGAAAGAATTGAAAAATAAAAAAGCCTGCAGCGGAAGGTGATATCCCGGGGATGCCGGGGCTTCCTGCTGCAGGCATTTTTTTCTATGAAAGAGTTCCAGGGATCAGACCGCTTCCGCGATCCGGGTCCCGGCTTCTTTCGTTCCGACCTTTGTTTCCGTTCCCGTGTAGATGTCCGGTGTCCGGAAGCCTTTTTTCAGGAACGTGCGGACTGCCTGTTCGATTGCGTCCGCTTCTTCCGGAAGATTGAGGGTGTAGCGCAGCATCATCGCGGCCGATAAAATCGTCGCGATCGGGTTCGCCTGGTCGGTCCCCGCGATGTCCGGCGCGGAACCGTGGACCGGTTCGTACATCCCGAAATTCCCGTCTCCGAGGCTGGCGGACGGCAGCATGCCGATGGATCCCGTGATCTGGCTCGCCTCATCGGAGAGGATGTCTCCGAACATGTTGCTCGTCAGGATGCAGTCGAACTGCTGCGGATCGCGGACGAGCTGCATCGCGGCATTGTCGACGTAAAGATTCGTGAGGTCGACGTCCGGGTAATCTTTTGCCACCTCTGCCACGGTTTTCCGCCACAGCCGGGAGGAATCGAGAACGTTGGATTTGTCGACGCTCGCGACCCGGTGGTTCCGTTTCATCGCGAGATCGAACGCGACCTTCGCGATGCGGCGGATCTCGTAATCGGAGTACTGCTCGATGTCATAAGCTGTTACACCGCTCTCGGTCTCTTTCGTCCCTCGCTCGCCGAAGTAGATGCCGCCGGTGAGTTCCCGGACGACGACGATGTTGAGTCCGGAGCCGATGATCTCCGGTTTCAAAGGCGACGCGTCCGCGAGTTCGTCGAACACGATCGCCGGGCGCAGGTTCGCATACAGCCCGAGCTCCTTGCGGAGACCGAGCAGCGCTTTTTCCGGACGTTTATCGCCCGGGACATGGTCCCATTTCGGACCGCCGACCGCGCCGAGCAGGACCGCGTCGGAGGAGCGGCAGATGTCGATCGTTTCCTGCGGCAGGCATTCGCCTGTCTTGTCGATCGCCGCACCGCCGGCGAGGACGGGTTCATACCGGAATGTGTGTCCGAATCTTTCTCCGACGGCGTCCATGACCTTGATGGTTTCCCGGACGACTTCCGGGCCGATGCCGTCGCCCGGAACGACTGCGATTTTGTACTGCATGAGAAATCCCTTCTTTCTTATTTCTCCTGGTTTTGTTTGATGCTGTTGAGCAGGCCGCCCGCCGCGATGATATTCTGGATGAATTCCGGGAACGGGTGAGCCTGGAACGTTTCGCCTTTTGTCACGTCGGTGATGGTGCCGCTGTCAAAATCGACTTCGACTTCATCGCCATTGTCGATCGCTTCGCTCGCTTCCGGCGATTCCATGATCGGGAGGCCGATGTTGATCGCGTTCCGGTAGAAGATGCGGGCGAATGTCGGTGCGATGACGCAGCTGATGCCGTTCGCCTTGATGACGGCCGGCGCGTGCTCGCGGGAGGAGCCGCAGCCGAAGTTGCTGCCGCCTACCATGATGTCACCTTTTTTGACACGCTCCGTGAAATCCGGATCGATCGGATCCATGCAGTGAGATGCCAGTTCATCCATATCGTGGATGTTCAGGTAGCGTGCCGGGATGATGACGTCTGTATCGATGTTGTCACCGTATTTATGTACGGTCCCTTTTGCCGTTTTCATTGGATTTTCCTTTCTCGATGTATGATCACGTGGTCAGATCATGCTGCCAGATTGTGCTGTCAGATCTGATCCGGTCCTGCGATTTTTCCGGCGATCGCGGATGCTGCCGCGACGGCCGGGCTGGCGAGGTAGATCTCGGAGTCGTCTGCCCCCATTCTGCCGACGAAGTTCCGGTTGGTGGTCGAGACGCATTTCTCGCCGGAGGCGAGGATGCCGGTGTGGCCGCCGAGACACGGTCCGCACGTCGGGGTGGAAACGATGCAGCCGGCGTCGATGAACGTGTCGATGTATCCGAGACGGATGCAGTCTTTATAGATCTGCTGCGTCGCCGGGATGATGATGCCGCGGATGCCTTTTGCGATGTGCCGTCCCTTCAGGATCTCTGCTGCGATCCTCATGTCGGACAGGCGTCCGTTGGTGCAGGAGCCGATGACGACCTGATCGATTGGGATGTCACCGACCTCGTCGATCGTCTTGGTGTTCTCCGGAAGGTGCGGGAACGAGACCGTCGGCTTAATCTCGGACAGGTCGATGTCGTAGACTTCATCGTATTCCGCGTCCGGATCGGCTTCGTAGATCTTGTAATCACGGTCGACGCGGCCTTTCATATATTCTTTTGTCACTTCATCAACAGGGAAGATGCCATTCTTCCCGCCGGCTTCGATCGCCATGTTGCAGATGGTCATCCGGTCGTCCATCGACAGGTTCCGGACGCCCGGGCCCTGGAATTCCATGGATTTATACAGCGCGCCGTCGACGCCGATCATGCCGATGATGTGCAGGATCACGTCTTTCCCGCTGACGTTCTTCCCGAGCTTGCCGGTCAGGTTGAATTTCAGGGCCGACGGGATCTTGAACCAGGCCTGGCCGGTCGCGATGCCGGCCGCGAGGTCGGTCGATCCGACGCCGGTGGAGAACGCGCCGAGCGCTCCGTATGTGCAGGTGTGGGAGTCCGCGCCGATCACGGCTTCTCCCGCGCAGACGAGGCCCTTTTCCGGGAGGAGGGCGTGTTCGATGCCCATCTCGCCGACATCGTAGAAGTTGTCGATGTCAAAGCGTCTCGCGAATGTGCGGCACTGCTTGCACTGCTCCGCGCTTTTGATGTCCTTGTTCGGGGTGAAGTGATCCATGACGAGGGCGATCCGGCTCTTGTCGAACACGTCGTCAAAACCGGCTTTCTCGAACTCGCTGATCGAGACCGGACCGGTGATGTCGTTCGCGAGCACGAGATCCAGCTTTGCGTTTATGAGCTCACCGGCGGTTACATGATCCAGACCGGCGTGCGCGGCAAGGATCTTCTGAGTCATTGTCATTCCCATAGGTCATTCTCCTTTTTTCGGGATAAATCCGTGTTTGTCGTTCATGCGGTTGACGGCGCTCACCAGGGCGTTCACGGAAGCGAGGATGATGTCGTCGTGTGTCCCGACGCCCCAGAACTGGTTCCCGAGCTGGTCCGCGATGCAGACGTACGATGCCGCCTTGGAGTTGGACTCCTGCGAGATCGCGTGCTCGGAGTAAGTGACGAACTTGTAGTCGATGTTGTAATTCGTCTTCTTCAGCGCATTGCTGACCGCGTCCAGACGCCCGTTCCCGACGGCGCGCAGGTTGTAGATCTCGTCTTTGTTGATCGCGACGCGCATGCTCACGCTGATGTCGTCATCTCCCTCGGTCTTGGTGGAGGAGAAGTGGCTGAACGTCGCGTCGGTGATGTCGAGCGGGTCAAAATAATTGACGTAGTTCTTCTCGAAGATCCGGAACGTATCCTCCGCGGAAAGCTCGATGTGGGTCCGGTCGGAGATGTCCTTCATCAGATAGCCGATCTCGGCACGCATCGCCTTCGGGATCACGAAGCCGTGGTCGCGTTCAATGACGTATGCCACGCCGCCCTTGCCGGACTGACTGTTGATGCGGATGATGTCGCCTTCGTATTCTCTTCCGATATCATGCGGGTCGATGGCGATGTACGGGACAGTCCAGTACTTCGGATGGTTCTTCTCGCGATACTTCATGCCCTTGGCGATCGCATCCTGGTGCGATCCGGAGAATGCGGCGAAGACGAGGGAGCCGGCGTACGGATGGCGCGGCTCGATGGTCATGTCGGTGAACGTCTCGTAATGCTCCGCGACGTCCGGGAGATTGCTGAAGTCGAGCTTCGGATCGACGCCGTGCGAGTACATGTTCAGCGCGAGCGTGACGATATCGACATTTCCGGTGCGTTCCCCGTTCCCGAACAGCGTCCCTTCCACACGGTTCGCGCCGGCGAGGAGTCCGAGCTCTGCGTCCGCGACGCCGGTCCCGCGGTCATTGTGCGGGTGGAGAGACAAGTCGATGGAATCTCTCCGGTGGAGATGCTTGCTTACGTATTCGATCTGCTTCGCGTAGACGTGCGGCATGGACATCTGGACGGTCGACGGCAGGTTGATGATCACCTTGTGATCCGGCGTCGGTTTCCAGACATCGATGACGGCGTTGCAGACGTCCGTCGCGAAATCCATTTCGGTGCCGGTGAAGCTCTCCGGAGAATATTCATAACGGAAGTCCGTTCCGGGGTAGTTCTCTGCGATCTCCAGGATCAGCTCCGCACCGTCTGTCGCGATCTTCGTGATCTTCTCCTTCGAAGCGCGGAAGACCTGTTCGCGCTGCGCGACCGATGTCGAATTGTACAGATGGACGATCGCATGCTTCGCGCCGACGAGGGATTTGAACGTCTTTTCGATGATGTGGCGGCGTGACTGTGTCAGTACCTGAAGCGTCACGTCGTCCGGAACCATGTCCCGCTCGATTAGTGTCCGCAGGAATTCGTATTCGGTTTCCGAAGCGGCCGGGAAGCCGACTTCGATCTCCTTGAATCCCAGCTTCACGAGATATTTAAAGAAATCAAGCTTTTCGTCCAGGCTCATCGGAACGATCAGCGCCTGATTCCCGTCCCGAAGGTCGACGCTGCACCACGTCGGCGCCTTTTCAATATGGTCCTTGCTGACCCAGTCCTCCGAAGGTTCCGGAGGAGGGAAATATCCCGGCTTGTACTTCTCAAAATTCTTCATAATTTCTGTCTCTCCTCATGTGATAGGCTGTACGTGATTCCGGCAGGCGGAGCATGCCCTGCAGGAAGCGTCCGGCCGGATTTGTATACAGCGTTCAGGGGTAAAAAAAACTCTTCACGAAACAAGTTCGTGAAGAGACGGAAATTCATAAGATTCCGCGGTACCACTCTTCTTGACGCACAGGACTCTGTCCGGCTGCCCGCTCTCAGGATCCGCTCCGGGGTGAGACACCGGTGAACCGCTGCAGCCTTTCAGCAAAACGGCTGCTCTCTGTGAGTCAGTTGCCTCCGGTTTATTCCCATCATCGCCGATCAAAAATCTTAATTCATATTATAATGCAAAGGTATCTTTGTCAAGCGGTCCGTGGATTTCTTTTTAAAAAAATTGTTTATTACTAATATAAAACAGTATTTTATTTGTTCCTTACAAATAAATCAGAGGTTGACTTTTGACGGCCCCGTTATATAATGATACTACTTGGTAAACCTAAAAAACGTTGGAAGGAGAAGGACAGATGATTTTGACAGGCGCACAGATCGTGCTGGAAGTGCTCCTCGATCATGGCGTTGATACGGTGTTCGGCTACCCGGGCGGGACGATCCTGAACGTGTATGACGAATTCTACAAGAACAGCGACCGGATCCATCATGTTCTGACGGCACACGAGCAGGGCGCGGCCCATGCTGCGGACGGTTACGCAAGATCGACCGGAAAGACCGGCGTCGTATTTTCGACGAGCGGTCCCGGAGCGACGAACCTGGTGACCGGGATCGCGGCGGCATATATGGACAGCAGCCCGGTCGTCGCGATCACCGCGAATGTACCGAACGAGCAGATCGGAGGGGACGCGTTCCAGGAGATCCATATCACCGGAATCACGCTCCCGATCACGAAGCACAATTATTTCATCAACGATATCGATGATCTGGAGGACGCGCTGAGGAATGCGTTCCGCATCGCGAACAGCGGCAGAAAGGGGCCGGTCCTCGTCGACATCACCAAGGATGTCACCGCGGCGAAGACCGAGTTCACGAACAAGCCGCCGCTACCGCTTAAGGCGGTACCGACGGTCCAGCGGGACGAAGTGATCGACATCGTCCGCATGATCAACAACGCGGAGAAACCCGTTGCGTACATCGGCGGAGGATGCAATCTGTCCGAGGCTTTTGATGAAGTCCGGGAGTTTTCAGAGAAAGCGGATATCCCGATCGTCCATACTCTGATGGCGACCGGCGTCGTCAGTTCCGACATGGAGCTGAATCTGGGGCTGATCGGCATGCACGGGACCGTCGCATCGAACCGCGCGGTCGATCAGGCGGATCTCATCATCGCGCTCGGCGCGAGGTTCAGCGACCGTGTGGCACTGGATCCGAAACGCTGGGGCAGGAAGGCGAAGATCGTCCAGGTCGATATCGACAAAAGCGAACTGGGGAAGAACGTTCCGATCGACGTCAGCTGCTACGGCGATGTCAAGGATTTCCTGAGGAAGGCTCTTCCGTATATCACGAAGAATGAACATAAAGAATGGCATGACCGGGTCGTCCGCTGGAAGACGAAGGAACGGGTCGAACGGACGCTGACGAACGGCGTCGACCCGAAGGAATATCTCCAGGTGATCAGTGATCTGACAGACGAGGAGACGATCTTCACGACGGATGTCGGCCAGCATCAGATGTGGGCCGCGCAGTATCTGAAACAGAAGAAGCCGAAGAAGTTCATCACGAGCGGCGGGCTCGGCGCGATGGGATTCGGCTACGGCGCCGCGATCGGCTCCCAGTTCGGAAATCCGGACAAGCGGGTCATCCACATCACCGGCGACGCTTCGCTCCATATGAATATGGCAGAAGCGTGCACCGCGGTCAGCAACAATCTCCCGATCATCACGATCATCTTCAATAACGGGATCCTCGGGATGGTATATCAGCTGCAGACGTTCTTCTATGGAGGGCGTCATTCCGAGACGGCGCCGAACAGAAAAACCGATTTTGTCAAGATCGCAGAAGGATTCGGTGCGAAAGGACTTCGCGCCCGTACTGTCGAAGAGTTCCGGAGTGCGCTCACCGAGGCGCTTCAGACCGATGGGCCGGTATGGATCGACTGTGTGATCGAACAGGAAGAGCGCGTGCTCCCGATGATCCCGGGCGGCAAGAGCGTCGACGAGATCATCGTCGAGTAGGAAGGAGGGCGTCAGATGTATAAACCATATAAAAAAGAGATCGTCAGCGTCCTCGTCGACAACAAGGCAAACGTCCTGACCCGGGTCGTCAGTCTGTACGGACGGCGCGGCTTCAACATCGATTCCCTGACGGTGTCCGCGACGAATAATCCGGAGCTTTCCCGGATCACGATCGTCGTCAGCGGGAACAAGACATCGATCGAACAGATCATCACCCAGACGGAGAAGCTGGAAGTCGTCAAGGCGATCTATATCCTGAGTCGGGAGAACAGCCTGTACCGCGAGCTGCTCCTGATCAAGGTGAAGGCCGACGAATCGATCCGTTCTCAGATCAAGGAGATCGTCGACATCTTCCGCGGGAAGATCGTGGACCTCTCCGTGGACAGCATGATCATCGAGCTAACAGGAACGACGGAGAAGATCGACGGATTCATGGATGTCATCAGCAAGTATGAGATCCTCGAAGTCTGCCGAAGCGGCGTGACTGCGATCGAGAGCAACGCGAGGAATCGAAAAGAAATTGACTGAAAATAGAATTTTTAACGGAAACGCTTGAATTGGACGGCAAATGGTCTATAATCAGTAAGGACAACAACAAATTTGTCAAATAATAGTTGATTCATACAAAAGGAGTGTAACTGAAATGATTAAGAAGTATTATGATCAGGACTGCAACTTGAGCATGCTGGACGGGAAAACGATCGCGATCATCGGCTTTGGTAGCCAGGGTCATGCTCACGCAATGAACCTTACCGAGAGCGGTGCGAAGGTCGTCGTCGGTCTGAGACCGGGATCGTCCCACACGAAGAAAGCTCAGGACTTCGGTCTGGAAGTCATGGACATCGAAGAAGCGGCGGAAGCCGGCGACATCGTCATGATCCTGACACCGGACGAACTGCAGGCCCAGATCTATAAAGAAAAGATCGCACCGCATCTGCATGCCGGCAACGCTCTCGCGTTTGCACACGGCTTTAACATTCATTATCAGCAGATCATTCCGCCGGAAGATGTCGATGTCATCATGATCGCTCCGAAGGGACCGGGTCATATCGTAAGAGAACAGTATACACAGGGCTCCGGCGTTCCGAGCCTGATCGCTGTTCAGCAGGATGCGACCGGCAAGGCGAAGGACATCGCACTTGCGTATGCGTCCGGGATCGGTGCCGGAAGATCCGGGATCATCGAGACCACATTCCGCGAAGAGACTGAGACCGACCTGTTCGGTGAACAGGCAGTCCTGTGCGGCGGCGTCTGCGAACTGATGAAGGCCGGCTGGGAGACTCTGGTCGAAGCAGGTTACGCTCCTGAAATGGCATATTTCGAATGCATCCATGAGATGAAGATGATCATCGACCTGATTTATGCAAAGGGCTTCGGCATGATGAGATACTCGATCTCCAACACTGCAGAGTACGGCGACTACATCTCCGGACCGAAGGTCATCACCAAGGAATCCAGAGAAGGCATGAAGAGCATCCTGAAAGACATCCAGGACGGAACATTCGCTTCCAACTTCATCCAGGAATTCAACGCGGGCGGCAAGGCGAACTTCCTCGCAATGAGAAAAGTTCAGGCCGAGCATCCGGTCAACGAAGTCGGCAAAGAGCTGAGAAGCATGATGAGCTGGCTCCAGTAGGCGGATATTCGCTCGACAGAGCATATCAGAAAATCAGCCGGGGCTGTAACAGTCCCGGCATTGCTTGTTTATAAACATTTCACCGGACGGAAGATCCCCGGGGTGCTTTGGTGATCCCGCCGGACCAAGAGGTGAGAGGATCCGTTCCGGTGATGAAAGGACTTATTGATGGCAAAAAGAAGTGACAACGTGACAAAAGGTGTCGAGCGCGCACCGATGAGAAGCCTGTTCTACGCGATGGGCTACACAAAAGAAGAACTGGAACGGCCGCTGATCGGCATCGTTTCCGCGCACAGCGAGATCGTGCCGGGGCACATGCACCTTGACAAGATCGCGGAAGCCGTGAAGGCGGGCGTCCTCATGGCAGGCGGCACGCCGATCATCGTCCCGTCCATCGGAGTCTGCGACGGGATCGCGATGGGACATATCGGAATGAAATATTCGCTTCCGAGCCGGGAACTCATCGCGGACAGTGTCGAAACGATGGCGAACGCGCACCAGTTCGACGGTCTCGTCCTCGTTCCGAACTGCGACAAGATCGTACCGGGTATGGTTATGGGCGCCGCCCGCATCGATATCCCGACCGTCGTCTGCTCCGGCGGCCCGATGATGAGCGGTCTGGTCGGCGGCGTGGAGACCTCGCTTTCCAAGATGTTCGAAGCCGTCGGCGCCCGCAAGGCCGGGATCATCGACGATGAAGGGCTGCTGGAATATGAGCAGAATGTCTGCCCGGGCTGCGGCTCCTGTTCCGGCATGTACACCGCGAACAGCATGAACTGCCTGTGCGAAGCGATCGGCATCGCGCTTCCGGGGAACGGAACGATCCCGGCAGTCCACAGCAGGAGGATCATGCTCGCGAAACACGCCGGCATGGCGATCATGGATATGGTGGAAAAAGGGATCACCGCACGCCAGATCATCAATGAGAAATCCATCCGGAACGGATTGACGGTCGACATGGCCCTCGGCTGCTCGACGAATACCGTTCTTCATCTGCTCGCGATCGCGCACGAAGCCGGCGTCGATATCGATATGCATACCTTCAATGACGTCAGCAAGGTCACGCCGAACCTGTGCCACCTGGCACCGGCCGGTCCGACGCACATGCACGATCTGGACCATGCCGGCGGCGTTCAGGCCGTCATTGCCGAACTGACGAAGAAAGACCTGATCGACACGTCCCTGATGACCGTGACCGGTAAGACCGTCGGGGAGAACATCAAAGGGAAAACGATCCTGACCGATGCGATCCGTCCGATCGATAACCCGTACATGGAGACAGGCGGACTCGCGATCCTCTGGGGGAACATCGCCCCGGACGGCTGCGTCGTCAAGCAGAGCGCGGTCGCGCCGGAAATGCTGAAGCATTCCGGTCCTGCCCGGGTCTATGACGGCGAGGAAGAAGCGATCGCGGACATCTATGCCGGGAACATCAAGGATGGAGATGTCGTGGTGATCCGGTACGAAGGCCCGAAGGGGGGCCCGGGGATGCGCGAAATGCTCAACCCGACGAGTGCGCTCGCCGGCATGGGGCAGGACAAGACTGTCGCGCTGATCACAGACGGACGCTTCTCCGGCGCGAGCCGCGGCGCTTCCATCGGTCACGTTTCTCCGGAAGCGGCGATGGGAGGGAACATCGGCCTGATCAAAGAAGGCGACACGATCGAGATCGATATCCCGAACGGGACGATCCGGGTCGACGTGAGCGACGACGAACTGGACCGGCGCAGGGCTTCTTTTGTCCCTCATGAACCGAAGGTGAAGAGCGGCTGGCTGTATCGTTATTCCAAGCAGGTCGCGACGGCCTCCGAAGGGGCGGTCATGAAAGAAGACTAGCACGCTCCCGATAGCGTGTGTACAGGGCCCGCACGCCTTGCCGGGCCCTGTTTTTTGGTGTATAATGATTACTGCTTTTTTATCATAACCAGTAAAATCAGAGGGTAGCAACATGGGAAGAAACCTGTCAAAAACGTATGATCCGAAGTCGTTTGAGGACCGCATCTATGAAATGTGGGAAAAGAGCGGCTCTTTCCGTGCGGACATCGACCGCAGCAGGACGCCGTTCACGATCGTGATGCCTCCTCCGAATATCACCGGCCAGCTCCATATGGGGCACGCGCTGGACCAGACGCTTCAGGATGTTCTGACACGGTGGAAGAGGATGCAGGGATATTCGGCGCTGTGGCTTCCGGGATCGGACCACGCGAGCATCGCGACCGAAGTCAAGATCGTGAACAAGCTCCGTGAAGAGGGCATTGAAAAGGAGGACCTGGGCCGGGAAGAATTCCTGAAGAGGGCCTGGGACTGGAAAAAGGAATACGGCGGAAGGATCACCCGGCAGTGCCGGAAACTCGGCGATTCCTGCGACTGGGACCGGGAGCGCTTTACATTGGATGAAGGCTGCAGCAAAGCCGTCCGTGCCTTTTTTGTCCGCCTGTATAAAAAAGGGATGATCTACCGCGGGAACCGGCTGATCAACTGGTGTCCGAGCTGCGGGACCTCGCTGTCGGACGCGGAGGTCGAGCACCAGGATATCCAGGGCTACTACTGGTATTTCCGTTATCCGGCGGCGAAGGAAGGCGGCAGAGACATCGTCGTCGCGACATCCCGTCCGGAGACGATGTTCGGCGATGTGGCGATCGCTGTCAGTCCCGGAGATGAACGATATCAGGACATGATCGGGGAGAACGTCATCCTGCCGCTTGTCGGAAAGGAGATCCCGATCATCGAGGACCCGTATCCGGATCCGGAGAAAGGAACCGGTGCGGTAAAGATCACGCCGGCGCACGACCCGAACGACTTCGAGGTCGGGATGCGTCATGATCTTGAGGTCCTGAGCTGTATCAACGATGATGCGACGATGAATGAACTTGCCGGAAAATATGCCGGGATGGATCGTTATGAATGTCGGAAGCAGTGGGTGAAAGACCTGGATGAAGCGGGCTATCTCGTCAAGACGGAAGAGATGACGATCCCGGTTGCGGAATGCTACCGCTGTCATACCGTTATCGAACCGATGCTGTCGGATCAGTGGTTCGTCAAGATGGACGACCTCGCGAAACCGGCGATCGAAGCGGCGGAATCCGGGAAGCTCCAGCACGTGCCGGAGCGCTTCCAGAAGGTCTATCTCCGCTGGCTCAGAGAGATCCATGACTGGTGCATCTCCCGGCAGCTGTGGTGGGGACATCGGATCCCGGCCTGGTACTGCCAGGACTGCGGTGAGATCATCGTGGAGGAAGTGGATCCGACCCGCTGCCCGAAGTGCGGGAGCACGAACCTGAAGCAGGATGAGGACGTACTGGATACCTGGTTCTCCTCCGCACTCTGGCCGTTCTCGACACTGGGATGGCCGGATCAGACGGAAGACCTGGATTATTTCTATCCGACCGACGTGCTCGTGACGGGATATGATATCATTTTCTTCTGGATCGTCCGGATGGTTTTCGCCGGCTGTGAAGCGATGGGAGAACCGCCGTTCCACTATGTTTATGTGCACGGACTCGTGCGTGATGCACAGGGCCGCAAGATGAGCAAATCGCTCGGGAACGGGATCGACCCGCTGGAAGAGATCGATAAGTACGGGGCCGATGCGCTCCGCTTCATGCTGACGACCGGCATCACACCGGGAAATGACATGCGGTACCAGGATGAACGGATCGTCTCTGCCCGGAATTTCGCGAACAAACTCTGGAACGCCTCCCGTTTCGTGATCATGAACCTTCAGGATGAGGAGGGGAATTTCCTCCCGACAGCCGATGGCAGCATGCTCGGGTTCGACCGGACGGATGACTTCAGCGGCATCGCTCTGAAGGAAGAGGACAAGTGGATGATCAGCCGCCTGAATGAAGCGGTGAAATACGTGACGGACGAGATGGACAAGTTCGATCTGGCGCTCGCCGGACAAAGGGTCTATGACCTGATCTGGAACGAGTTCTGTGACTGGTACATCGAGATCGTCAAGAAGCGCCTCTGGTCAGACGATGAAGAGGACAAGAAAGTCTGCCGGTTTGTGCTCGTCATGGTGCTGAAAAACATGCTCGAGCTGCTTCATCCGTTCATGCCGTTCATCACGGAAGAGATCTGGAGCTATCTCCCGCACGCGGAAGAAGAATATAAAGATCAGCGGAATGAATATCTGATCAGCGCGAACTGGCCGGTCTACAGTGAAGCGCGCCATTTCCCGAAGGAAGAGGCGCTGCTCGGTATGGCGATGGACATCGTCACCGGAATCCGGAACATCCGCGCGGAGGCGGGCTCTGCCCCGTCGAACCGTCTGACGGCGGTGATTATGGCATCCGGGGACGATCTCGAACGGGCGAAGGCCGCGGAGCGATACATCCGGGAACTCGCGAACATCAGCGAGATCACGTATGTCTCCGACAAGAAGGACGTTCCGGAAGACGTCATGTCGCGCGTTATCGTCGGTGCGCAGATCTTCGTTCCGATGGCGGAACTCATCGACTATCACGAAGAGTTCGAGCGTCTGACGAAAGAGAAGGAGCGTCTGGAAGACGAAGTCGCCCGGGTCGACAAGAAACTCGCGAATCAGGGATTCGTCTCGAAGGCGCCGCAGAAGGTCGTCGACGCCGAGAAGGAAAAGAAAGTCCGCTATGAAGAAATGCTTGCCAAGGTGACGTCGCAGCTCGCAAGCGTAAAGGAAAAAATATGAACGCAGTAGAGAAACTGAATGCTTTTCAGCGTTTCGGAAGCGTGCTCGGTCTGGAACGGATGGAAGCCCTGCTGGAGAAGCTGGACCATCCGGAACGCGGCCTTAACGTGATCCACGTCGCCGGGACGAACGGAAAAGGTTCTATCTGTAGATACATCTATGAAGTTCTCGAGGAGGCCGGCTGTAAAGTCGGCCTCTATACGTCTCCGTTCATTGAGAAATTCAACGAGCGGATCGAGGTCGACCATCAGATGATCCCGGAAGACGCACTGGATCGCCTGACGGATCTGACGATCGAGAAGGCGAATGAGATCGTCCGCGAAGGGAACGATTCGCCGACGGAGTTCGAAGTGATCACGGCGATCGCGTTTCTGTATTTTAAGGAGACCGGATGCGATCCGGTGATCCTTGAAGTCGGACTCGGCGGCCGCGGCGATTCGACGAATATCGTGGAGAAGCCGCTCTGCTCGGTGATCGGGACGATCTCGCTCGATCACATGGCGGTGCTCGGGGATACGATCGCGAAGATCGCGTTTGAGAAGGCGGGCATCATCAAGGAAGGCTGCCCGGTCGTCATCGGTTCGAAACATGAGGACGCGAAGGAAGTGTTCCGGAAGCGCTGCCGCGAGCTCCATGCGGAGCTGATCGACGCGACGGAGTTCCCCCGTACGATCCGGAAAAAATCATTGGAAGGTCAGGTGTTTGATACCGAGGTTCTCGGTGTACAATATCCTTCAATCGAACTCTCGACGATTGGGGATTATCAGGTCGACAACGCCGTCACCGCACTCACCTGTCTGACGCTTCTGAAGGAGCGGGGCGTGATCGATTTCAGCGATGCCGAACTTCGGAACGGCATGCGCCGCGCGCATCAGATCGGTCGGCTGGAAGTGATGGCGAGAGATCCTTTTGTCATCATCGACGGGGCGCATAACCCGGAAGGGGCGGCCGGACTGGAACAGACTGCACGGGAGTATTTCCGCGGGAAGAAGATCCGGATGGTCGTCGGCATCCTGGCGGACAAGGACGTGGACGGGATCCTGGACTGCTTCCTCGGGATCACGAAGGACTTCATCGCGACGGAGCCGGTGAACCCGCGGAAGCTCTCAGCGGACGCGTTGGCGGAAAAGATCCGGGCGCGCGGGGGAACGGTCCGGGTCGCCGAAAAACCGAAGGATGCGGTAAATCTCGCGTTTGAAGACAGTGACGGCCTTGATGTGATCCTGTTCGCAGGGTCGCTGTATCTGATCGGCGAGGTGCGCAGACTATTAAGAGAAAGGAAATGAGGACAGCGATGGAAGATAACAAGAAAATCGAGGACCCTGTCCTGGAGTCCGAAGGTCTCCTGATGGAGCGGACAGATGACTACGAAACGCTGGTCCGGTTTTTTATCGAAAACGAACTGGAGTATGACGAGGAAGACGAGGACGAGGTCGATGAGGATATCACGGATCTCTTCCGGGTCACGGACCGGTCGGGGAAACTCGTCGGCGCCTGCTGTCTCGCGCTCCGGGAGGGAGAATATATCATTGACGGGATCGCCGTCGACCCACGGTTGCGCGGGAAGAAGATCGGAGAACGGATGCTCCATACGCTTTGTGACGTGACGAGAGCGCACGGAGGAAACGCGATCTATCTCGTCGCGAGAGCACCGGGATTTTTCCGGAAGAACGGGTTTGTCAATGTGTCCGCGGAGGAGGCGCCGACGTTCTATGAATGTGCATCCTGCCCGCAGAACGGGGTCACCTGTCATCCGGAGATCATGAAACTTGAGGTCGATAATAAATAAGTTATTGTTACATTAAGGGGTAACCGGTAAAAGGGATGAAGGAAACCATAGAAAAACTGGATTATGACAGACTGCTCCAGAGCATCCTGGACATCGGGGAAGAGATGGTCGTCGCGGGAGCCGAGGTCGGGCGCGTCGAGGACAGTATCCGCAGGATGCTGGAGGCGTACGGCTGCGATCCGGAACGGATCAACTGCTTTATCATCACATCGAACATGCAGGTCACGATGGTCGCGCCGGACGGGAAGATCATCACGCAGATCCGTCAGATCAAGCGGTACAGCGTCAATTTTGACCGGCTCGATTATCTGAACGATCTGTCGCGGTACGTTGTGAAAAACAAGCCGGGGATCTCAGAGCTCCGCGAGAAGTATCACATGGTGATCGAGCGGAAGCCGCAGCCGACGGCGCTCTGGATCCTGTCGGGCATCCTGATCGCCGGGGCGTTCGCGATCTTTTTCGGCGGCAGCGTATGGGACGCCGCGGCGTCGGCGCTGACCGGGGTGTTTGTGACAGCGGTCGGACCGCTTCTTCAGAGGGTGGAAAAAAACGAGCTCGTCTATAATTTCGTCATGTCGTTTGCCTGCGGGCTGCTCGCGTACCTTCTCGTAAAGGTCGGGTTCGGCGAGCACGAGGCGGCGATCATGATGGGGAGCATCATGCTGCTGATCCCGGGGATCGCGCTGACGAACGCGATCCGCGACATGCTGACCGGTGACGTGGGATCGGGGATGATCCGTCTGGTGAACGCGCTCCTTGTCGCGGCAGCGGTCGCGTGCGGATTCTGTCTCTCGATGTATTTCTTCGGAGGGTTTGTACGATGAATTTTTGGATTCAGGTAGCGGCGGCGTTTGCCGGATCGATCGGATTCGCGCTTTTTTTGAAGATCCGGGGAAAGCAGGTGGTGTACGCCGGGATCGGCGGCGCGCTCACGTGGGCGATCTATCTTCTGATGCATGACGCTGTGCAGAGTTATTTTATCGCGAGTTTCATCGCGTCGTGTTTTGTCGCGGTGTACGCGGAGATCATGGCGAGAGTGAACCGTGCGCCGGCAACGATCTTCCTGACCGCGGCGGCGGTCCCGATGATCCCGGGAGGGAATCTTTATTACATGATGTACGGGCTCATGACGGAGAATACGAAGCTCGCTCAGGAGAATGGGATGACGGCGCTCGTCATCGCGCTCGCGATCTCGTTCGGCTTTATTCTCGTCACGGTGCTGAACCGTTATCGGCTGGCTCTTTTTTCAAAATAGAGGCCGCCTTTTTCTATTTATATTATCAATATGAAGTATAGGCAATTCCGAAGAGCGCTCTGAAATTCTGTTTGTGTTAGAATTGTCAATCAGTTTCGAAACATGGTATAATTGAATATAATTATTTCTCGGAATTGAAACAGGAGGATTTCAGATGTTTGATAAGTACGGTAACGACGACAGCACTTATAATGTTGATAATTATACTTTTATCAAAAAGTATTCCCCGACGGTCGGCGGACTTCTGGAGAAGGAGTACAACCGTCAGAAGAACAACATTGAGCTGATCGCATCCGAAAACTACTGCTCGGAAGCGGTTCTCGCGGCGAACGGAAGCTGCCTCTGCTGGAAATACGCGGAAGGGTATCCGACGGAGCGGTATTCCGGAAATACGACGAGATATTACGGCGGGACGAAGTACGTCGACGAGCTGGAAGAGTACTGCTGCCAGAAATGGAGAGAGGTCTTCCACACGGACTATCATGTCAACGTACAGCCGCATTCCGGTTCTCAGGCGAATTTTGCCGCGTATAAAGCACTGATCAATCCGGGCGACACCATTCTTTCCATGAGCCTGGACAACGGCGGACATCTGACGCACGGTTCCTCTGTCAACTTCAGCGGCAAACTGTACAACATGGTGTTCTACGATGTCGACGAGAACGGATACATCGATATGGACGACGTCCGCAAAAAGGCGGAGGAATACAAGCCGCAGCTGATCCTGGCAGGTGCGTCCGCGTACGCGAGGATCATCCCGTTCGATAAATTCGCGGAGATCGCACATGATGTCGGCGCGTATTTCATGGTCGACATGGCGCACATCGCCGGACTCGTCGCAGGCGGACAGCATCCGTCCCCGTTCGGCTATGCGGATGTCATCACGACGACGACGCACAAGACACTGAGAGGACCGAGAGGCGGTTTGGTGTTCGGACGGCTCGAACTGGCGAAGAAGATCGACAGCGCGGTATTCCCGTATGCACAGGGCGGTCCGCTCGAGCACATCATCGCAGCGAAGGCGATCTGCGCGGAAGAAGCACTGAAGCCGGAATATAAAGAGTACACGGCACAGGTCGTGAAAAACTGCAAAGCATTCGCGGATGAATTCCTGAAGCTCGGATATAAGGTCGTGACCGGCGGGACCGACAACCACGTATTCCTGATTGATCTGTCCGAATATCCGTTCAGCGGCAAGGATCTGCAGGATCGTCTCGATGAAGTCGGCATCACACTGAACAAGAATGCGGTGCCGGGAGACAAGAGATCTCCTCGTCAGACGAGCGGCGTCCGTGTCGGTACCGCGGCGATGACGACGAGAGGCTTCGATGAGGAAGACTTCCGGAAAGTCGCGAGACGGATCGACGAACAGGTGAAAATACTCGCGGAAGAAAAGAAGAACGAGGCGGAATAGTCCTGCGCACTTGCTTTTTTCCTGAAATAAAGGTAAATTATAATGAGCTGCCAGAAATGGCAGCTCATTGAAGATACATGACATTTTTTTTCAAAGGATAGATTATGAGATTCATCATTGATGCGATGGGCGGCGACAACGCGCCCGGGCAGATCGTGGAAGGCACGATGCTCGCTCTGGAAAAACTGGGTCAGGAGGACGAGATCGTTTTCGTCGGCAGGGAAAAAGAAATTCAGTCGGCGATGAAGAAGGCGAAGGCGAAAGACTCCCGGATCTCGATCGTCAATGCGGACGAGGTCATCGAAAACAACGAACATCCGGTCAAGGCGGTCCGGAGGAAAAAGGAATCCTCGATCGTCGTCGGCCTGGAGCTTGTCCGGGACGGCAAAGGGGATGCGTTCCTCTCTGCCGGGAGCACGGGAGCGCTGCTTGCCGGAGGGCTCTTTATCCTCGGGCGGTGCCGCGGCATTTCCCGACCGGCGCTCGCGACGGTCTATCCGGTCATCGGGAAACAGCCTTCTCTGATGATCGATGTCGGTGCCAACGCAGAATGCCGGCCGAGGAATCTGCTGGAGTTCGGCGTGATGGGGAGCCTGTATATGCAGGAGGTCGTCGGGAGGCCGGATCCGACAGTCGGCCTTGTGAACAACGGCACGGAAGAAGGGAAAGGCACGACGCTCACGAAGGAAGCGTACCGGCTCCTGGACGAGAGCGGCCTCAATTTTATCGGGAATATTGAAGCGAGAGACCTTCAGGAGGGGATCGTCGACGTCATCGTAACGGACGGGTTCACCGGGAACTGCCTGATCAAGCTGACGGAGGGCCTCGGTCTTATGGTGCTCCGCGAACTGAAGGACCGCTTCACGACGAACATGAAGACGAAACTCAGCGCGTTGATGATGAAGGATCAGCTGATGGACATCAAGAAACAGTTCAATTATTCGGAGTACGGCGGTGCGCCGATCCTCGGCCTGAAAAAACCGCTCCTGAAGATGCACGGTTCTTCGGACGCGCTCGCGGTTTCACAGACGATCCTGAAAGCCGTTCCGTACGTCCGCGAGGATGTCGTCGGCAAGATCGAACATTCGCTGGAAGAGATGGAGGAGGAAGAGGCTCGTTGAACACAAAAAAATTTCAGGATATCATCGATTACCGGTTCAAAAACAAAATACTTCTGGATACGGCGCTGACTCACAGCTCCTACTGCAGGGAGCATGAACTGGCGCCGGTAAAGAGCAATGAACGGCTGGAATTCCTGGGGGATGCTTTTTTAGATGCCATCGCCGGTGCCGAACTGTATCGCCGGCTCCCGTCCGTAGACGAGGGGAAGCTGACAAAAACGAGGGCGCTTGTGGTATGTGAAAAATCATTGGTCAAGGTGGGCATGCACCTTGGAATTGGTGATTATCTCAATATGGGGAACGGAGAAGCGCGCTGCGGCGGAAGGCATCGGAGCTCGATTGTAGCGGATGCGGTAGAAGCCGTGATTGGCGCTATTTTTCTTGATGGGGGATTTGCCGAGGCGGAACGTTTTGTCCTTCGTGAATTCCGGAAGCTGATCGAGGAGGCGATCGCCGGGAAGCTCCGCCTGGACTACAAGACGGAGCTGCAGGAGCTCCTGCAGCAGGGCGGCGGCACCCCGGACATCGACTATCGTCTGGATCATGAAGAGGGGCCGGACCATGATAAAACGTTTTACGTAACGCTCTGGATCGATGGGGAACGTTCCGGAAGCGGGATCGGAAAAAGCAAGAAGGAAGCAGAGCAGAACGCGGCAAAGTCAGCACTTGAGAGAAGGACTGGAGATTAATGTATTTTAAGAGTTTGGAAATTAACGGATTTAAGTCGTTCGCGGAACCGGTCGTTATCGATTTCCGGGAGGGGATCACGTGCGTTGTCGGTCAGAACGGGAGCGGCAAAAGCAACATCAGCGATGCGCTCCGCTGGGTGCTGGGCGAACAGAGCCCGAAGGCGCTCCGCTGCGACCGCATGGACGAGGTCATCTTCAGCGGGACAGAGAGCCGCCGCTCCAAGGGGATGGCCGAGGTCACCCTCACGATCGACAACTCTGATCGGAAGCTGAACATCGACTACGCAGAGGTCGCGATCACCCGCAGGATGTATCGGAGCGGCGATACGGAGTATCTTCTCAATAACAACCCGTGCCGGCTCCGGGATATCCGGCAGCTGATCATGGATACCGGGATCGGGGTGGAAGGCTTTTCCATCATCGGTCAGGGCCGCATCGCGGACATCGTCGGGAACAAGCCGGACAGCCGCCGTCAGATCTTCGAAGAAGCGGCAGGGATCGTTTCGTACAAAACGAGTCGTGCGGAGGCGGAACGGAAATTAGAGAAATCACAGGCGAACCTGGAGCGGATCGATGACATCGCGGGCGAGCTGGAAGCGCGCCTCCCCGGTCTGGAAAAAGAAAGTGCGAAGGCGAAGGAATACCTGAGCATCAAGGACAATTACCGGGATCTCGAGGTCAATGTCGTGCTCCGGAATATCGAGAGCGCCGAGCAGAAGAAAACGGAATACGCCGGGGATATCGAAGACATCGACCAGTCGCTCCGCGAGCAGGAGGAAAAACTGACGGATCTCGACGCCGACCGTGTGGATCATCGGAAGCAGAGGGACGAAACCGAGGAAGAGATCAGCCGTCTGAACCAGGTCCTTTTGACCTCCGTCGAGGGAGTGAGCAGCGCGAAGCGGGAAAACCAGATGGACCGTCAGCGGATCTCCGTGATCGATTCGGAAGAGAAGCGGCTTCAGGACGAGCTCTCCGAGCTTCAGGAGAAGCTCCGTTCGTGCGGCGAGGAAGAGACCCAGCTGAAGGAAGAGTCCGGATCTCTCCGCGAGGAGGCGGAGCAGGCAAAGCAGGACTATAATCGCAAAGAAGAGGAGTACGAGAAAGCACAGGCCGGGATGGCAGGCCTGAGCGAGATCGTCGACGGCGGGAACGACCGTCTGTTCGAGCTCCACAGCGAGGCGGCGTCCCGGAAGAGCGAAGCGAGCAGCATGAACAGCTACATCGCGACGCTGGAAAAACGGCGCGCGGAGATCGCGGAAGAACGCGATCGGATCAAGGCCCAGGGAGAAGCTTCCGGAGAGGAGACAGAAAAGCTCGCGGAACGGCGTCGTCAGTCTCAGGAGGAGCTGGACGAGCTGGACCGGGGGATCCGGGAGGACTCCGACCGGGAGGCTCAGCTCAACGAAAAACAGGCAGATTCCCAGAGCCGGAGTCAGGAGCTTCAGATCGCGATCGGCGGTTCAGAGAGCCGCCGGCGCACCATCGAAGAGATGGAGCAGAATTATGAAGGATATAATTACAGCGTCCGCTTCATCCTGAAGTCGGATCTTCCGGGGATCGAGGGTGTCGCTGCGGAGCTCCTTGATGTCGACAAACAGTACGCGCTTGCGATCGAGACCGCGCTGGGCGCGCAGAAGCAGAATATCGTGACGACGGATGACGACAGCGCGAGAGAAGCGGTCCGGCTGCTGAAGGAAAAGCGGGCAGGGCGTCAGACGTTCCTCCCGATCTCCAGTATCCGGGGCGGCCGCGCCGATATCCCGAAGGATCTGGAGCGCCAGAAAGGATTCATCGGGCCTGCGGTCGATCTGATCCGGTTCGATGAGCGCTACCGGTCGGTATTTGAATACCTGCTCGGGCGGGTCGTGGTCGTGGACCGTCTCGATACGGCGATCCGTCTTTCGAAGATGCGCGGAGCCAGGCTTCGTTTTGTCACGCTGGACGGCGAGGTCATCAATGCGGCGGGAGCGATCACCGGCGGGCGGCACCGCTCCGAAGGCGTCAGTGTGATCGGACGGAAAAGCGAGCTGGCGGAGCTCACCGAAACGATCCGCCGCCGGAAAAAAGAACTCGAACGGATCGGAAACGAAGAGAAGCAGCGCGAGGAAGAGCTCTCTCAGATCGAAAAGAGGATCTCCGACCGTCGGGACCGGCGGTATCATCTGGAAGTCGAACTCTCGTCGATGGATCGTGAACTCCGTCTCCGGGAAGACGAAGCCGGAAGGATCTCCTCCCGGACCGGTGAGCTGGAAGAAGAACAGCAGAAGATCGAGGAGACCATCCGTTCGAGCCGTGAAGCGGCGGACGGTCTCGCGGAAGAGAGCCGGAACAAAGAGCAGGAGATCGCGTCGGTAACGCAGGAGATCGAGGACGCGGCGAAGGATTACGAAGTGCGGAGAGCCGAGCTGGAAGAAGCCCGGGCACGCATGACCGATGCCCGGATCGAAGCGGAAAAGCGCGAGGCGAAGGTCGGGAACATCCGGTCGATCCTGAGCAGGGTCCGGAACGAGGCCGCCGAACATCAGGCGGGGATCGAAGGAAGGAACGACCGCCTCGAAAAGATCCGCGAAGAACGGGAGGAACTGAAAGCGCGCTCCAGTGAATCGGACCGGATGATCCGGGAAGCCGAACAGGAGCGGGAAAAACGGGAGCAGGAGCTCTCCGATCTCCGAAAGAAAAAAGCCGAACAGGATGCGGAGATCGCCCGCTGCGACGAGGAGATTCACCACGCGGAATCCGCGGCTTCAAAGTACCGGGAAGACCGGCATCTGATCGAACTCCGGACCGCGAAGAACGAGACGCAGCTCGAGAACCTGAAAAACAAGCTGTGGGATGAATTTGAGCTTTCCTATGCGCAGGCGCTGGACATGAGGAGGGACGATTTTGTCCTTTCCACCTCCGTCCGGCAGAGCCGTGAACTCCGGAAACGCATCCGTGAGCTCGGCGACGTCAGTATCAGCTCGATCGATGAATATGAGCAGGTGAACCGGCGGTATCATTTCCTGACTGAGCAGCGAAATGATGTGGTCCAGGCGATGGACGAGCTGAACGAGATCATCCGCGATATGGACCGGACGATCATCCGGAAGTTCCGCGAGAGCTTCGATCAGGTCTCGGAATGCTTCGAGAACGTGTTCCATGAACTGTTCGGCGGCGGGCATGCGGAGCTGAGGCTGGAGGACGCGGACCATCCGCTGGAGTCCGGCGTCGAGATCGTCGCACAGCCGCCGGGCAAAAAGCTGCAGAACATCAACCTGCTCTCCGGTGGTGAGAAGACGATGACGGCGATCGCGCTGATGTTTTCGGTGCTGAAGGTGAAACCGACGCCCTTCTGCATCCTCGACGAGGTGGAGGCCGCGCTGGACGACCGGAACATCATCCGGTTCTCCGACTATCTCCGGAACTTTGACGGCATCCAGTTCACACTGATCACGCACCAGCAGGAAACGATGGAGCACGCAGACGTCCTGTTCGGCATCACGATGCCGGAGCGCGGCGTCTCCCAGTGCGTCAGTCTGAGGCTCGGCGAGTTCGATCCGTCGGAATACACGAATTGACAAAAGGAAGAGGTATCAGGGCATGGCTATCACAGAGAAGAAAAAAGGATTTTTCGGCAGGCTGTCGGAGAAAATCGGGGACGCGATCCTCGGACGGACCCGGATCGACGAGGACATGTACGACGATCTGGAAGAGGCCCTTATCACGTCAGATATCGGGATGGACACGACCATGAAGGTCATGGAGGAATTGAAGAAAGAGGTCCAGGAAAAGGAGATCACAGAGCCGTCGTACGTCAAGCGGGCGCTCGTCCGCCTCATCACGGAGGCGATCGACAAAGGCGACCGGCTGAAACTTTCGAACGAAACGCCGCTCATCATCCTGATGATCGGGATCAACGGGGGCGGGAAGACCACGACGATCGCGAAGCTCGGAAATCTCCTGAAAAAGCAGGGGAAGACCGTGATGCTCGCTGCGGCGGACACGTTCCGTGCGGCCGCGTCAGAGCAGCTGAAGATCTGGGGCGACCGGATCGGAGTGAACACGATCATGCACCAGGAAGGTGCCGATCCGAGCGCCGTGATCTACGACGCGATCCAGTCCGCGAAGGCGAAGGGGATCGATGTCCTGATCTGCGACACCGCCGGCCGGCTCCAGACGAAGAAGAACCTGATGGAAGAGCTCGCAAAGATGAACCGGGTCATCGACCGCGAATATCCGGAAGCCGCGAGAGAGACGCTGCTCATCCTGGACGCGACGAACGGGAAAAACGCGATCTCCCAGGCGAAGCAGTTCAATGAGGCGGCGGAACTGACCGGTGTCATCATCACGAAGCTGGACGGGACCGCGAAGGGCGGCATCGCTGTGACGATCGCGGACGAGTTCGATCTCCCGATCAAATTCATCGGAACGGGCGAGACGATAGAAGATATTGAAGTATTTGACCCAGCGGAATTTGCCGGAGGAATGATCGATGAGTAAACCAGTTGTCGCCGTCGTCGGCCGGCCGAACGTCGGAAAGTCGACTTTTTTCAATCAGATCGTCGGGCGCCGGATCGCGATCGTCGAGGATACGCCGGGCGTGACGCGGGACCGCATCTACGCGGAAGCCGAGTGGAACGGCATCGAGTTCGCGATCATCGATACCGGCGGGATCGAACCGTCCGGAAGCGATGTGATCCTCCAGAAAATGAGGGAGCAGGCGGAGATCGCGATCGACACCGCGGATGTCATCGTGTTCATGGTCGACGGGAAAGAAGGCATCACTTCAGCGGATACGGAAGTCGCAGAGATCCTGAGGAGGACCGGGAAAAAAGTCGTCCTGCTCGTGAACAAGATCGACAACCCGTCGAACATGCCGGATTCGTTTTACGATTTCTATTCCCTCGGGATCGGAGAGCCGATCCCCGTGTCATCCGTGAACAAACTGAATCTCGGCGATGTCCTCGATGAGATCGTATCGGGCTTTCCGGAAGGGGCCGGTGCGGAAGAAGAGGACGCGACCGGCATCGCCGTCATCGGGAAGCCGAACGTCGGGAAATCCTCCCTTGTCAACGAGCTGATCCAGGAAGAGCGGGTCATCGTATCGCCTGTCGCGGGAACGACCCGGGATTCGATCGATACCCCGTTCGAATGGGACGGAGACCGTTATATCCTGATCGACACCGCCGGGATCCGGAGGAAGAGCCGCATTGAAGAGGATGTGGAGCGCTACAGTATCATCCGGGCAGTCGCCGCGATCGAGCGGAGCGATGTCTGCGTGCTGATGCTGGATGCGGAGCAGGGCGTGACCGAACAGGACAAAAAGATCGCCGGGATCGCTCATGAAGCGGGAAAAGGCATCCTGATCGTCGTGAATAAGTGGGATCTTATTGACAAAGAGACCAATACCATGAAAAAATATGAAGAGACGGTCCGTTCGGAACTTCTGTTCCTGTCCTACGCGCCGATCCTCTTCATTTCCGTGAAGGATCACGTGAGGGTTCAGCAGGTGATGGGGATGGCCAAGGTCATCGCCGAGAAGCGGGCGCTCCGTGTGCCGACCGGGCAGCTCAACAGCCTGATCGCGGATGCCGTGATGATGAAGCAGCCGCCGGCCGACAAAGGAAAGCATCTCCGGATCTATTACGCCGCGCAGATCGGCGTAAAGCCGCCGCTGTTCAGTTTCCAGATCAACAGCAGGAAGCTTCTTCATTTTTCCTATAACCGGTACCTGGAGAACCGGATCCGGGAGGCGTATGGATTTGAGGGGACTTCGATCAAATTCGTCTTCCGGGAGAAGAGAGAGAAGGATCAGTGATGGCACTCAGCGGAAAGTTCATTTTGTCCATTGTAATCGCCTATTTCCTGGGGAATATCTCCCCGTCCACTTTGATTGCCCGGGCGATGGGACATGATATCAAAAAGGAAGGGAGCGGGAACGCCGGGACGACGAATACGCTCCGGGTCCTCGGTCCGAAGGCGGCGCTTGCGACGCTCGTGATCGATATCAGCAAGGGCGTCGTCGCGGTTCTGATCGGTCAGGCTCTCGCGGGCCATCCTGCGGCGATGGCGTGTGTCCTGGCCGCGCTGATCGGGCATATCTGGCCGGTGATGCTGAAGTTCCGCGGCGGAAAAGGCGTCGCGGTCTCGTTCGGCGCCCTGCTCGGTCTGAACTGGCAGATCGCGATGACCGCACTTGTGATCGTCGTCGTCGCCGTGCTGATCACCCGGAAGGTGTCGATGGGATCGGTGATCGTCGCGATCACGTTTCCTTTTGTCTGCTGGTTCCTGGAGCCGGATTTTCTGGTGTACGGGATCATCATGGCCGTGCTGGTGCTGTTCGCGCACCGCTCGAACATCGTCCGCCTGATCCATGGAGAGGAAGACAAGATCAGTTTTCACCGATACAAGGAATACGAAAAAAATTCACCAGATGATAACAAACAGGAGTAATTAAGCTATGAAAACCATTGGAATCATCGGTGCCGGGAGCTGGGGCACCGCGCTCGGTATCCTGCTCAGCACCAAGGGACACAAAGTCCGCATCTGCGATGTGGATGAGGATCTGATCCGCGATATGAAGGTCACGCGCTCGAACGAGAAATATCTGCCGGGCCTGGAGTTCAACGATAATGTCACGATCGTCGATTCGAACGAGGAAGCGCTGGACGGCGCGGATATCGCGCTGTTCGCCGTGCCGGCGCAGCATTATCGGAGTGCGCTGGAGAAAGCGATCCCGTTCCTGGACGATGACATCGTCATGGTGAACGTCGCGAAGGGGATCGAGCGGCACACGCTGCTCCGCCTGTCCGAGATCACGCATATCCTTCGTCCGGGTTCCAACTATGTCGTTCTCTCGGGTCCTTCTCACGCGGAAGAGGTCGGCCGCCTTCTCCCGGCGACCGTGTCGGTCGCATCGAAGGATCCGGCGTACGCAGAGCTGATCCAGGAAGAATTTTCGACGGACCGGTTCCGCATTTATACGAATGATGACATGATCGGACTCGAGCTCGGCGGATCACTGAAAAACATCATCGCGCTCGGTGCCGGGATCTCTGACGGGATCGGTTTCGGCGACAGCGCCAAGGCGGCGCTGATGACGCGCGGTATCACAGAAATGACACGCCTCGGGATTAAACTGGGAGCGAAACGCGAAACGTTTGCCGGACTTTCGGGCGTCGGCGATCTGATCGTGACCTGCACGAGCATGCACTCGAGGAACCGCCGCTGCGGCATCATGATCGGCGAAGGCGTCCCGCCGCAGGAGGCGATCCGGCGCGTCGGGATGGTCGTCGAGGGGATCACAACGGCAGAAGCGGCGTATGAACTTTCAAGAAGAGAGCACGTTGAGATGCCGATCACGGAGTGCATCTACCGCTGCGTCAAAGGCGAGATCACGCCGGAAGAGGCAGTCACGTCGCTCATGAGCCGCGAACGCAAGAACGAGATGGTCATTTAACAGCTTAGACAGAAGATCGATGGAAAGAACATTTCATATCACAACATTCGGCTGTCAGATGAACGAGCATGATTCGGAGATCATGGCGGGGATGCTGACGGAAAAAGGATATCAGGAGGCAGCAAGCCGTGATGACGCGGATATCGTCATCTTCAACACCTGCAGCGTCCGGGAGAATGCGGACAAGCGGTTCTTCGGAACGCTCGGTCAGCTGAAGCACCGGAAGGAAGACGATCCGGGCCTGATCGTCTGCGTCTGCGGATGCATGACGGAGCAGCAGGCCGTGATCGATCAGCTGAAGGAAAAATACCCGTGGGTCGACCTGATCTTCGGGACGCATAACATCCATCGCCTGCCGGTCCTTCTGGACCGGGTGATGGCAGAGCGGGAGAGCATCATCGAAGTGCCGGAGGATTCGGCCGAGATCGTCGAAGGTCTTCCCGCAAAGCGTCTCCATCACAGCAAGGCGCTGGTGAACATCATGTTCGGATGCAATAACTTCTGTACGTACTGCATCGTCCCGTATACGAGAGGGCGGGAGAAGAGCCGCCGGCCGGAGGACATCCTCCGGGAACTCCGCGGCCTCGCGGAAGACGGGGTCCGGGAGATCATGCTGCTCGGACAGAACGTCAATTCCTACCGCGGGATCACGAAGGATCCGGATATCGCGGAGCGCTGCGGCGTCGAGGTCGATTTTTCGAAACTGATCCGGCTTGCCGCGGAGATCGACGGGATCGAGCGCATCCGGTTCATGACATCGCATCCGAAAGATCTGTCGGACGATCTGATCGAAACGTACCGCACATGCGGCAAACTGTGCCGGAACATCCATCTCCCGGTCCAGTCCGGGAGTTCCCGGATCCTCCGGAGGATGAACCGGAAATACACGAGAGAGCAGTATCTCGATCTCGTACGCCGGCTGAAGGACGCCGTGCCGGACATCACGATCTCGACGGACATCATCGTCGGATTCCCGGGGGAGACCGAAGAGGACTTTCAGCAGACATTAGATCTTGTGGAAGAAGTCCGCTACGACTCCGCGTTCACGTTCCTCTATTCGATCCGGAAGGGGACCCCGGCCGAGCGGTTTTCCGACCAGATCCCGGAGGACGTCAAGCACGAACGGTTCAATCGCCTGGTGGATTCGATCGATCGGATCAGCCTGGAAAAAAATCTGCTCTATGAAGGAAAGACGGAAGAAGTCCTCGTGGAGGGACCGAGTAAGCGGGATCCCGGCGCGCTGTCCGGGAGGACCGACGGCTTCAAGCTCGTAAATTTCCCGATCCCGGACGGGATGGAACAAGAGGAGGCGGAGCACAAGCTCACCGGCCGTTTTGTCCGGGTCCGGATCACCCGGGCGAAGACATTCAGTCTTGAAGGAGAACTGGTTTCGTATTAGAATAAACATATTCTATTTTGACAGGAGAATTCTCTCATGGGAAAATTGAGGTACAGGATCGCGCTGGCCGCTGCGAAATGCTCCGTGCTCGCGCTGCGCATCACGAAGCATAACGGGACGAACTTTCCCGGCATCGTCGCGCTCCGGATCTGCCCGGATTTCCTGAAATATATCAAAAAACCGAAGACGATCTACGGCGTGACCGGGACGAACGGGAAGACCACCGTCTCGAACCTTTTGAATGACGCGTTCCGGACGCTCGGAAAGCGCGTGCTGAACAACAGCCTCGGATCGAACATCAACACCGGGATCGCGACGGCGCTGATCAGCGGTGTGACGTTTTTCGGCAGGGAAAAATATGACCTGGCGGTGCTCGAGATCGATGAGCGCTCGGCGAGGCTCGTTTTTCCCTATGTCCATCCCGATTATCTGATCATCAACAATCTGTCCCGTGACTCCATCATGAGGAACGGACACCCGGAGTACATCCGGAACATTCTGACGCGTTACATGCCGGAGGAAACGAAGCTGATCCTGAACGCGGACGATATGCTGTCGGCGTTTACCGCGCCGGAGAATGAGCGGGTGTATTTCGCGATCGACCACCTGCCTTCGGATAAAAAGGAACCGGACAATCTGATCAACGACATGGAGATCTGTCCGAAGTGCGGGAGCCGTCTCGCGTACGAGTATGTCCGCTACAGCAACATCGGACGGGCGTACTGTCCGGACTGCGGCTTCCACGCGCCGGATGCGAAGTACCGGGGCGCGGAGGTGGATTTTGAGAAAAAGCTTCTGACGTTCCGGGCCGGGGACGAGGAGGAAGTCTACCCGCTGCTCAACGAGAGCACGTTCAATATCTACAATGAAGTCGCGGTGCTGTCGCTGCTGTACGAGACCGGCTGCTCGAAGGAGGAGATCCGGAAGGCGATCGAAAGCGTCGGGATCACGAAGAGCCGCTATGACGAAGAGAAGATCGGATCGCGCCGCATCATCACGATGCTGAGCAAGGACCGGAACGCCTACGCCAACTCGCGGGTGTTCGAATACCTTTCCTCGCAGGACGGGGAAAAGGAGATCGTGCTGATGATCAACAACATGTCGGATGCGAAGAAGTGGTCGGAGAACGTCTGCTGGCTGTATGACTGTGATTTCGAACTTCTGAATGATGAGAGCATCCGGAACATCATCGTGACCGGTGACCGGGGCAAAGATTATGTCCTGAGGCTTCTTTTTGCCGGCATCGATCCCTCCCGCGTTTCGTACGCCGAAGAGCCGGACGGCATCCCTGCCAAACTGAAACTGTTTGAGAACGATCAGATCTACATCCTCTACGGCACGGATGTGATCGCGCTGGGCCGCAGGATCACGGAGAAGATCTCACAGAGAGTCCGGGAGGTGAGCGAGGCATGAAGAAGTTCACGGTAGAAGTTCTGTACCCGGAGATCGCGAATCTGTACGGAGACCTCGCGAACATCCGTTATCTGAAGCGGACGCTCGGAGAAGACTGCGAGGTCCGGGAAACCGGGCTGAAGGCGCGCCCGCTTTTCCTGGACGAGCCGGAGACGGTCGACCTCGTCTATCTTGGCACGATGACAGAGAGCAGCCAGCGGATCGTGATCGACCGCCTGATGCCGCATAGAAGTGAGATCCGTGACCGGATCGAACAGGGACAGCGGTTCCTCGTGACGGGGAACGCGCTCGAGGTGTTCGGGAAAGAGATCGTCGATGATCGAACAAGCTGCCTGACGGACTGCGACGGAAATGTGATCCGGGTCGATGTCAGCGGCATGCCGGAGGAGAAATTCCACACGAAGGCGCTCGGGATCTTTGATTTCCACACGACAAGGGACATGCTGCACCGGTACAATTCCCTCTATCTCGGGAAGTACGGAGAACTGGACGTTGTCGGGTTCAAGAGCCAGTTCACACAGTCGTATTACGACGGGACACCGGAGCCGCTGTTCCAGACGACGCGGGGGCCGGGTCTGAACCGGGATATCAAAGAAGAAGGGATCCGTCATGGGAATTTCATGGCGACGTACGTGATCGGCCCGCTTCTGATCCTGAACCCGATGCTGATGACGAAGATGCTCGCGGAAGCCGGCTGGGAGGGCGTGACGCCCGCTCTGGAAGACGCCGCGATGGATGCGTACCGGGCAAGGCTGAAAGAGTACAGTGATCCGGAGTGCGGATTCGAATACTGATGAAATTTCATGAGAAAGAAGGACAAAGTTTTTAACTATTGGGAGGTAAGACATGGCATTACTGGATAAGATTCAGGACGTTGCAAAAACCGTAGGAGACAATGCGAGCGATACGATCGAGACGACACGGCAGAAGAGCCGGATCAGCAGCGAAAAAAAGCAGATCGCGCTCGCGTATCAGCAGATCGGCGAGATCTATTATGAGAAGCACATGGAAGAAGGGCTGGAACTGATCGAAGACGCCATGCCTTTTGTGGAGGAGATCGGCGACCATAAAGAGGAGATCAAGGACGCCGAGAAGATCATCAACGAGCTGAAAGGGGAAAAACTGTGAGAAAACTTCAGGGCTACATGCCTCTGATCGTTCTCGTCATCATTCTGATCGCCTGGAATTTCGCGTCAGGACAGTATTCGGACTTCCGGAGCTGGATCGTCACGGAACTGGAGTGTCTTCCCGGGATTATTCTCGGGCTCGCGTTCCACGAGTTCGGGCACGCGGTGGTCTCCGACCGGCTCGGAGATCCCACGCCGAGGAGAGAAGGCCGCGTTTCGCTGAATCCGCTCCGCCACATCGATCCGATCGGTTTTCTGTGCCTGATTTTCGCCGGATTCGGATGGGGCGTTCCCGTAGAGATCGATCCGAGATATTATAAGCACCCGAGGCGGGATGAATTTCTTGTTTCCATCGCCGGCGTTGTGATGAACCTGCTGCTGGCGATCCTCTTCACGCTGATCCTGAAACTTCTACTGGTGACGGCTCCTACGATGTTCTATACGGAAACGGGAGGCGTCGTCGCAAATGTCATCACGGATGTGATCTATATCAACGTGATCCTGATGATATTCAATCTTCTGCCGGTGCCGCCGCTGGACGGCTTTGGCATTCTTACGCAGATTTTTGACCTTAGAAAATACAGCTGGTACGCACCGCTTTATCAGAACGGGTTCGCGATCCTGATGGTGCTGCTGCTGTTCAATGTGGTGGACCGCCTGCTGACACCGGCGGCACAGTGGGTCCTCGGCCTGCTTCAGATGATGCTCTGATCGGAAGGAGAGCCCGGCCGTAACGCTTTGACAGAATCTCGAAAAGAAAAAAGGAATGTTCAGTTATGAGTATACACAGGAAGCCGAATACGCCAGGACATCCGAAAAAGCGCGATGAAAAGGAGCGCAGACCTCGGCATCCTCGGCACATCTTGAACAAAATGGTCTATGAAGGGATCCTGACACGGAGAGGGATCATCGTTCTGATCTCGATCGCGGTCGCGCTCGGGATCTTAATGATGGTCTCCCTTTACCTGGTGCGTGCGGTCCGCCTGGATCACATGGATCAGACGGCGAAAGAGATCTTTGTCGCGGCGCAGAACAATCTGACCGCAGCGGAAAAGTCGGGGGAGCTCGCGTCCATCATTGAAGATTCCTATGACGGAACGACGACGATGA
>JBMNVA010000016.1:0-32118 GCA_050946555.1 Anaerovoracaceae bacterium
TGTCTGTTTGACTTTGATTTCCTGTCTATGAAGTTTTCTAGGTTCTGCCCGTCTCCGGGCTCCGCCCGCCGTAGCGAGCATTTAATATATTACCACCTGACCGCGTTCTTGTCAACTTCTTTTTTCCCCTCGCCAGGCCCGTTTCCCACGTCCTGATCCCAGGTTTTCGAAGCTTTCCGCCCGCGGTTTCTTCCCGGCGGCAACGTTCTATACTATACCCATTTTTCGACACAATGTCAAGCGTTTCAAATCAAAATTTTTTATGTTTTTTTGCCTGTATGAATGACCGCCAAAACGGGCATATCGGATAAGAAAACAGCACCTCCTTCGAGGCACTGTTTCCCTCTGCTTACTATATGATCCACAGCCGCAGGAGCGGCCGTCGAATCCTCTGTTATTTTGAATGGCCGACGAAATCTTTTGTCCTTTCCTGCTGAGGATGATCGAAGATCTGTTCCGGCGTCCCCTCTTCGGCGATGACGCCGCCGTCGATGAAAATGACTTTGTCCGCCACTTCGCGGGCGAATCCCATTTCGTGCGTCACGATGCACATGGTCATCCCCTCTTCCGCCAGGTTCTTCATAACGTCGAGCACCTCACCGACCATCTCCGGGTCGAGCGCAGACGTCGGTTCATCAAACAGCATAATCTCCGGATCCATCGCGAGGGCACGCGCGATCGCGACACGCTGCTGCTGGCCGCCGGAAAGCTCTCTCGGCTTCGAGTGGACTTTATCGCCCAGGCCGACGAGTTTGAGCAGCTCGATCCCCTTTTTCTCCGCCGCTTCCTTATCCATCTTCTTGACGTTCATCGGAGCGAGCGTCACGTTGCCAAGAACGCTTTTGTGGGGGAACAGGTTGAAGCTCTGGAAGACCATCCCCATTTTCTCCCGCGTCTCGATGATGTTTTCATCGGTGATCAGTGTCCCGTCGATATAGACTTCGCCCGAGGTCGGCACCTCCAGACGGTTCAGGCAGCGCAGGAACGTCGACTTGCCGCCGCCGGACGGTCCGATGATGCAGAGCACCTCACCGTCTTCGATAGTCTGGCTGATCCCCTTGAGGACTTCAAGGTCGCCAAACGATTTTCTCAGGTTTTTTACTTCTATCATAATGCTATCCCTCTTTCCTCTTTATGCTGTCCGCTTGTTTCCGGTTATTCCGCTAATTTCTTTTCCATTAACAGTACGAGTTTGGACAGCGGGATCGTGAATACCATATATACGATCGCCACGCCGATGTAGCACGAGAAAAAGTTGAACGTCCTCGATGCGAGGAGCACGCCTCTTCTCATGATCTCGACGACGGCCGCGAACGACAGGACGGAGGTCTCTTTGATCATGGTGACCAGTTCGTTTCCGATCGCCGGCATGATGATCTTGATCGCCTGCGGGATGACGACGAGCCGGTTGACCTGCCGCGGCGTCATGCCGAGGGACAGGGCGGCCTCATGCTGCCCGATGTCGATGGCTTCCAGCCCCGCACGAATGATCTCGCCCATGTACGCGGCACTGTTCAGTCCGCAGACGACGATGGCCGGATACGCCGGATCGGCCCATTTGAACTGGATCCCGTATGACTGGAGGAGAGCAGGGATGCCGTACGATGCGATAAAAATCTGAACGACGAGCGGAGTCCCCCGGACGATATCAGTGTAGATCATGGAGATCACACGCCATACTTTATGTTTTGCCTCACGCATGAGGGCGAGCAGAAAACCGATGACAAGTCCGATGACGACCGCGATAAAACTGATAGAAAGCGTCATCGGTGCTCCTTTGAATGCTTCCAGGATGCCTTCCCAGAGATGTACTAAAAATTCCATCATATCTTTTGTCCCTCTCGACCCGCCGGGCGGGCCTCTTCCTTTTGATGATCAGTAATAATTATTCCTTGGTTATTGTCGATTTTATCTTTTAAAACAGAACGATCCGGCGCCTTACCGGCTTCGGATCGATCCTGCCTTTATTCTTTCTCCATCAATACTTTGACTTGATCTTCCACTTCTTGCAGATCTTCTGGAATTCACCGCTATCGATGATGTCATTCAGACCTTTGTTGATCTTTTTGAGGAGGGCTTTGTTCCCTTTCTTGACACCGATGCCATAGCCTTCTGCGTTCATGATGTCGCCGACTTCCTTGAATTTCCCCGGCTGTTTCGCAAGGTAGTTGTCCGCAACCGGCTTATCGATAATGACTGCCGCAACATCGCCGTTGGAGAGCTGCTGCATGCAGGTATCATATCCGTCGAGAATGACGGCTTCACTGATCTTTCCTTTTTCCGCAAGCGAATTCGCCTTGTCGGCTCCGGTCGTTCCGGTCTGGCTCGCGACCTTCATCGAAGAGTCAACATCGTCGATGCTCTTGATCTTGCTGCCCTTCTTGACGACGACGATCAGGCCGCTGTCATAATAGACCTTGGAGAAGTCCACTTTTTCTTTCCGCTCTTTGCTCTGGCAGTTCATGCCGGAAGCGATGATGTCGATCGTTCCGGAATTCAGCGCCGGGATCAGCGAATCGAAGCTCATGGTCTTGTATTTGACCTTGAAGCCCTGGTCTTTCGCGATGGCATCCATCATGTCTTTGTCGAATCCGTCGAAGTCACCGTTTTCGTCGGTGGTGTCAAAAGGAGCAAAAGTAGGCTCCGCGCCGACGACATAGGTTTCTTTTTCGGAGCTGGAGGAGTCGGAAGAGCTGTCGGACGAACCGCAGGCGCTGAACGCGAATGCGACGGCGACACTCATGCCGATCACAGCGAGTTTAGTAAGCAGAGATTTTTTCATTTTTTCTTCCTTCTTTCTGATACCATGAAATTTCTTTCATGTTTATTAATTTGTATCCAAAGAATAACACCGGAAATGCATAATGTCAACATAATAATCTATAATTTTTCATATTTTAGGAAAAAATATGCACTTTAAAGGATTTTAATCCTCAAAAGTGCCTGAAAATTCGATATTTCTTTATCCGCACGCGGTAATGTATATACATTTTCCGGCGTCTGTCCGGCGGTTATTGTCACCTCCATGGGGGCAGCCGGCAGACCGTTCGCCGCGTCGAGAAATGAATGCTCCGGCGTTATCCGGTGATGTAGATGCGTTGGACCGCTCCGGATCCTCCCGGACGTCCGCCCTCGCGTTCCCGCTCCGGCAGGAGGAGCGTCTGGGTGCTGAACGGCCGCCTCAGCAGTCGGAAGCGGAGCCCCCGCCCGGAGAGCGTCTCGCCTTCCGGATCGTGCTCGAGGATCATCAGAGGAAAGCATCCCCCGCGAGCTCCAGGCTCGGAGCGCCTTCTTCGATCCCGATCTCCCGGAGCGCCTGCCGCGCGGAATGATTCGTGACGTTCAGCCCGTAATCGGCAAACAGGCGGATGCCCCGGCTCCGGAACGCGTCCAGCCAGGTCAGATTCCCGAGATAGATCCCGGTCTCCTCCGCCCAGCCGGCGATCCGGTCAAAGTGTTTCCGGATCAGGCGGTCTTCCTCTCCTTTTGATACGTTCCCGACCGACGGGATCACACAGCAGAAACGGGGATCCTTCGGGTCAAACTCGTCCGCGTGCATCGCGAGCGCGGCCGCCGGGACGACAGCAGCCGGCTTCCCGCCGGATGCCGGATCGTCCGGATCCCATCGGAACTCCCGATAGCTCTCCCAGGTAAAAAAGTAACGTTCCTCCGGCATTTCCCGCGGGATGTCCGGCGGTGCCGGGATGGGTTCTTCCCGGCTCAGATCCGGCGGATCCCGGCGGACGATGAGGGCCGCTTCGAGCTTTTCCAGCGCGGTCCGCCGGAGCCGGTTCAGTTCCGCCGCCCGGACCCGCACATCGAGATCCCCTTCGAGCCGGACCTCGGTCACCGCGAACGGCGTGCCGCCGCTTTTTTTCAGCGACGACCGCATGCGCTCTTCCGATGCCGGATGATCCGGATCCCGTGGATACGTTCCGCTCGTTGCGACTGCCGCATCGCCCGTCTCCGCTTCGCAGCGGAGCGTCAGGACGCCGTCCGTCCCGGTGAGCGTCATCCGGACCGGCATCTGCCGGTGGAACTTCCCGCTTTCGAACGTGATGTCCCGGAAGGTCTCCCGCGCCTCTTCGAGCTGTTTCCCTGAAGACATGCGGAACACCGGATCGCCCGGATAGACGCGCTCCCGGATATCGCCGACCCGGACCGTACGGGGAGCGGACAGTGCCGCCGCTGCAGCTGCGGTCGGAGCGGCGGATGCGGCTGACGATGCGGGAGCGGACGATGTTTTTGCTGTTGGCGCAGCAGGCGCGGACGATGATGCCGAAGCTGCGGACGCGGCCGACGCGGCCGGTTTTCTGCCCCGGCCGGCATGGCGGCTGCGGTTCTTTTTTTCCCCTTCGTCCTTCCCTCCGGAAAGCTCCTTATAATAGGTAACAACATTTCCCGCACGGGACCTGCCGCAGATCTCCACCCCGTCGCCCTGCGAGAGTTCGCCGGTGAGTTTCACGTCGACGAGCGAGCGGCCGCCGGCGCCGAGCACGGTGCCGACCCGGATCCCCTGATGCTTCGGTACATCGCCGGACATCAGAGCGCGCCCCGGATCCCCGTCCCGGTAGCCTCCCGTGAAGCTGCCGCGGCTGTAGATCTGCCGCAGTTTTTCCCGGTCCTCCCGGCTCACGATATAACTCCCGTCCCGATACAGGAGGTCAAGATATTTCCGGTAGATCGACGTCACCACGGCGACGTACTCCGGCGATTTCATCCGCCCCTCGATCTTGAGCGACGCGATCCCGAGGCGGGCGAGATCCCCGAGCTGATCGATCCGGCAGAGATCTTTCGGGCTCAGCGGGCAGGCCGGCGCTCCGTCGAGGCGCTTCCCGGATCCGGAGAACGTTTCGTACGGAAGACGGCACGGCTGCGCGCACGATCCGCGGTTCCCGCTCCGGCCGCCGATGTACCGGCTCAGCTGGCACTGCCCGGAGTAGCAGATGCAGAGCGCCCCGTGGACAAAAACCTCCAGTTCGACCGGCGCATCCTTCGCGATCTCCTCGAGCTCCCGGTCCGATACCTCTCGCGCGAGGACGACGCGCGAAAACCCGAGCTCTGCCGCGGCCCGGACCGCCTCCGGCGTGCAGACCGTCGCCTGGGTCGAAAGATGAAGCGGAAGATCCGGCATCACGCGCCGGATCCGGTATGCGAGCCCGAGATCCTGAACGATCAGCGCGTCGACGCCGTGTTCATACAAAAACGCCGCGTAGCGGACGGCCGCGGAAAGCTCGTCGTCCCGGAGCAGCGTATTCATCGTTACATGCACCCGGACGCCCCGCTTGTGCGCGTAGTCCAGCGCCCGGACCATGTCGTCATCGGTAAAATTATCGGCGTGCGCACGCGCACTGAACTTCGGCCCGCCGACGTAGACCGCGTCCGCGCCGTTCTCCACCGCCGCAATAAAAGACTTCACGCCCCCGGCAGGGGCGAGAAGCTCACATTTTTTTGATCGATCGATATTCTGATAGGACAAAACATCACCTTTGATTTTTGGGCAGCGCCCGCTACAGCGGCACGTACTCCAGCGGCTCCCCGACCTGCGCGAGCCGGACCGCCGTCGCGAAGATCTTCGCGGTGTCCATGCACGTCATGACCGGGAGGCCCCATTCGATCGCCGCGCGCCGGATCGGGAACGTGTTCGCACTCACCCGGTTCACCTCGGTCGGCGTGTTGATGATGATCTGGATCTTTTCGCCGATTTTTTCCTTCACTTTGCCGTATTCGATCGTCTTCAGCCGGATGCCGTGCTTCCGCAGGAATTCGCCCGTCCCTTTGGACGCCCAGATCTCGAATCCGAGGTCCTGGTACAAGCGGATGATGTCCGCGCTTTCTTCGGTCTTGTCATGATCGCGCAGGCTGACGAAGACGCCGCCTGCCGTCGGGATCGTCGTGCCGGTCCCGAGGAAGCCTTTGTAGATCGCCTTGTCGAGGTCCGGATCGATGCCGAGGACTTCTCCCGTCGACTTCATTTCCGGTCCGACCGCGACATCGACGTCCGTCAGCTTCGAATCCGAGAACACCGGGACCTTGATCGCGTAGTAATCCGCTTTTTTGTACAGGCCCGTGCCCCACTCCATGTCTTTCAGCTTTTCGCCGGTCATCACGCGCACCGCGATCTTAACCATCGGCACCTTCGTGACTTTGCTCAGGATCGGCACGGTGCGGGACGCCCGCGGGTTGACCTCGATCACGTAGACTTTTTCCCCGTCCCACGCGTACTGGACATTGACGAGGCCGACAATGTGGAGGGCTCGGACGATCTTCTGTGTGCTCTCGAGCAGTTCGTCGATCACGCGCTGCGGCAGGTCATACGGAGGGTACGACGTGCAGCTGTCGCCCGAATGGACGCCGGTGCGCTCGAAGTGCTCCATGATGCCCGGGATCAGCACGTCCTCGCCGTCCGCGATCGCGTCGACGTCCATTTCCTTTCCTTCGACGTACTGGTCGATCAGCACCGGATGTTCGTGCGACATCCGGACCGCTTCCTTTAAATATGTATCCAGCTCTTCATCGCTGTAGACGACCTGCATCGCTCTTCCGCCGATGACAAAAGAAGGACGGACGACGAGCGGATAACCGAGTTCCCGCACCGCGTCATACGCTTCCTCCTCGGTCCGGACCGCTCTTCCGGCCGGCGTCGCGATCTCGAGCTCCGCGAGCAGATTGCTGAACTTCTCGCGGTCTTCCGCGAGGTCGATGTACTTGTTCGGCGTGCCGAGGATATGGATGCTCCGGGCCGCCAGCTCCGCTGCGAGGTTCAGCGCCGTCTGGCCGCCGAACTGCAGGATGACGCCGCTCGGATGCTCATGCTGGATGACGAGCATGACATCGTCAGTGTGGAGCGGTTCGAAGTACAGTTTATCTGACGTATCGAAGTCGGTCGAGACCGTCTCCGGGTTGTTGTTGATGAGGATCGACTCATATCCTTTTTCCCTGAGCGCCCAGACGCCCTGCACGCAGCAGTAGTCGAACTCGATCCCCTGGCCGATCCGGATCGGGCCGGAGCCGACGACCAGGATCTTTTCGTCCGGCGTCACGACGCTCTCGTCCTCTCCGCCGTAGCTGGAATAGTAGTACGGGGTCAGCGCCTCGAACTCGCCCGCGCAGGTATCGACGACCTTGTAGACCGGGTAGATCCCGTGATACAGCTTGATGTCCTGCAGGACCTCTCTCGGCATATTGGTCAGATCGAGGATGTCTTCATCGGTGAAGCCGTGGACCTTCGCCTCACGGATCAGGTCCGCGGATACCTCGCTGTCGCGCAGCCGGTTCTCCATATCGATGATCCAGCGGATCTTGTACAGGAACCAGCGGTCGATCTTCGTCTCGGCGAAGATGGATTCGACATCGGCGATCTCGCGGCGGAACGCTTCCGCTATGCAGAAGATGCGCTCATCGTCCCCCGTCCGGAGCTTCGCCATCAGTTTTTCATCGGAAAGATTCGTGACATACGGGATCCGGAAGCCCGCGCCCTCGAGCTCGAGGGACGCGATTGCCTTGAGCAGCGCGCTTTCGAAGTTCCGGTCGATCGCCATGATCTCGCCGGTCGCCTTCATCTGCGTGCCGAGCTTCCGGCTCGCGGTGCGGAATTTATTGAACGGCCACTTCGGGATCTTCACGACGCAGTAGTCCAGCGCCGGTTCGAAGCAGGCGCTCGATCCCGCGGTGACGTAGTTCCTCAGTTCATCGAGGGTATAGCCGATCGCGATCTTCGCCGCGATCTTCGCGATCGGGTAGCCGGCCGCCTTGGACGCGAGAGCCGACGAGCGGCTGACGCGCGGGTTGACCTCGATGACGATATATTCATCTTTGTCCGGATTCATCGCGAACTGGATGTTGCAGCCGCCCTCGATGTCGAGAGCGCGGATGATCTTCAGCGCGGAATCGCGGAGCATCTGGTACTGGGTGTCGTTCAGGGTCTGCGTCGGCGCGACGACGATGCTGTCGCCGGTGTGGATGCCGACCGGATCGAGGTTCTCCATCGAGCAGATGATGATGCAGTTGTCCTTCGAATCGCGGATGACCTCCATCTCGATCTCTTTCCAGCCCGCGACGGATTTCTCGACCAGGACCTGCCCGATGGCGCTCTTTTCGATCCCCATCCGGACGTGTTCTTCGAGCTCCTCGTCATTCGATGCGAAGCCGCCGCCGGTGCCGCCGAGCGTGTAGGCCGGGCGGATGATGACCGGGTATCCTGCGGATTTCACGAACGCCTGGCACTCTTCCAGGCTCGTCGCGATCGTGCTCGGCGGGATCGGCTCGTCGATCTCCTGCATCAGGTTCTTGAACGCTTCGCGGTCCTCCGCCTTATAGATACTGAGCTTGTTCACCCCGAGGAGCTTCACGTGGTTCCGCTTGAATACGCCTTTGTCGTCGAGGCTGATCGCGAGGTTCAGTCCCGTCTGTCCGCCGAACCCGGCGAGCACGCCTTCCGGCTTTTCCTGCTCGATGATCCGGGTCACGGCTTCTTCCGTGATCGGCTCTAGGTAGACCTTGTCGGCGATGCCGTAGTCCGTCATGATCGTCGCCGGGTTGCTGTTGATCAGGATCGTTTCGATCCCCTCTTCCTTGATCGCCTTGCAGGCCTGCGTCCCGGCGTAGTCAAACTCCGCGGCCTGCCCGATGACGATCGGGCCGGATCCGATGATCAGAACTTTGTTCAGCGTGTAGTCTTTTGCCATTACAGTCTTCCTCCTTTCATCAGATCGATAAAGCGGTCAAAAAGATAGCTGGTATCGTTCGGCCCCGGGTTGGATTCCGGATGGAACTGGACGGAGAAGATCGGCTTGCTGATGTGCTTCATCCCTTCGACCGTCCCGTCGTTCAGGTTCAGGTGCGTCACGTCGAGTCCCTTCAAGACGACGCTGTCCGGGCTCACCGCGTAGCCGTGGTTCTGCGACGTGATGTAGCTTCTTCCGGTCTCCTTGTCAAACACACCGTGGTTCCCGCCGCGGTGTCCGTATTTCAATTTGAATGTCCTGCCGCCGGACGCGAGCGCGATCAGCTGGTGCCCCATGCAGATCCCCATGATCGGCATCTGGTCCGCACCGTAATTGCAGCGCAGCATCAGCTCCCGTGTCGTCTCGATCGCCTCCGTCGCGCACTCCGGATCCCCCGGCCCGTTCGTGATGAACACGCCGTCCGGATGCATGTTCAGGATCGTCTCCGCCGTCGTCCCGTACGGGAACAGCGTCAGGCTGCACTTCCTGCGGCGGAGCTCCTTCAGGATGTTCCTTTTGACCCCGAGGTCCAGCACCGCGACGCGGTATTTCGCCCGCGGGAGGTTCCACTCCGTGATGTGATCCGTCCCGGCGTCCTTCATCTGATCGCCGCGGAGCGTCGTTCCTTCGCACAGCGCCTTGAGATCGTCCGTCGTCATATCCTCCGTCGTGATCACGCACTTCTGATTCCCGTTCGTCCGGAGCTTCCTCGTGATCTCCCGGGTGTCCACATCATAGACCCCCGGCACCTTCTGGAGCTTCAGCCATTCGTCAATATTCATCTTGCAGTTCCAGTTCGACGGCTTGAAGCAGATATCCCGCGCGACAAGGCCGACCGCGTGGATGCGGTCGGATTCATAGTCCTCATCGTTGATCCCGTAATTTCCGATCAGCGGATACGTCATCGTGATGATCTGTTCCTTATATGACGGATCCGTCAGCGTCTTCTGATAGCCGGTCATCCCCGTGTTGAACACGAGCTCACCGACGTTGGTCTTCTCACAGCCGAAGCCCTTGCACTTATAAATCGTCCCATCTTCAAGATAAAGCGTGCCTTCCATTGCTTCCCCCTGTTCCTGCTGAGTGACGGACAAAAGGAACCCTCCTTCTGCCCTGATTGTCTTTAAAAAAACACTCTGCTGCAAAAACTATGCAGTAGAGTGCTGATCTCATTTCCTTGTTGAAAAGAACCGGGACGCCGCTTTTACAAAAATGATCCGCCCGTAAATCCGGCTGTTCCTTTCACGGCACGGCTCCATGCCGCTCCCGCTGATGCGAAGTGTGGATTTTCTCATTCTCTCCTCCGTCCCTGATCCGTTTCAATATCCAAATAGCTATTATAACTATTCTACATTTTTTTTCAAGGACAGAAAAGAGGATTTTTCTATTTCTCCTTCTTTTCCTTTTTTTCCTTCTTTTCTCTCGGATTCTTCTCGGCTTTTTCTTTTGTGCCGATCTTCCCGCTGTTCGGTCCCGGGAATGTGATCGTGATCGTCGTTCCCTTCCCCGGTTCGCTCTCGATCCCGATGTCCGCGTTATGATACAATGCGCCGTGCTTCACGATCGAAAGCCCGAGCCCGGTGCCGCCGATCTCCTTGGAGTGGCTCTTGTTCACGCGGTAGAACCGTTCGAACACCCGGTCCAGATCCTCCTTCGGGATCCCGATCCCGGTATCCTTCACGCGGACGAACGGCCTTGTGTCGCGCTTTCCGGTCTCGACGAACACTTCGCCGCCGTCGCGGTTGTATTTCACCGCGTTGTCGATCAGGTTGTAGACGATCTCCTCCAGGATCTGGAACACGCCGGAGACGAGCACATGGTCCCCGAGCTGACGGATCTTGACGTCTTTTTTCGACGCCGCGTCGTCCAGGCTGTCGATCGTCTCGCTGCACATTTCGTAAAGATCGACCGTTTCTTTCCGAGCGGACACCTGATTCTCATCCAGCTGCGACAGCTTGATGATGTCGTCGACGAGGACGATCAGACGCTGCGCCTCGGTATAGATCCGCTCCGCGAACCGCGGGATGTCTTCTTCCCGCGCGATGCCGTTCTGGATGATCTCGGCATAGCCGGAGATCGAGGTCAGCGGTGTTTTCAGTTCGTGCGAAACGTTCGCCGTGAATTCCTTCCGGAACTCCGCCTCCCGGGTCTTCGCGGACACATCGTCCTGCAGAGTGCTGATCTTTCCGTTCAGCTGCTTGTTCTGCTCCGAGATCCGGAACAGGAGCGGCTCGATCTCTTCATAGCATTCGGAAGCCATCGGATCGTTCACATCGATCTTATTGATCGGGTCGACGATGCGCTTCGACATGTTCTTTGCCAGAAGGAAGGACAAAATGAACGCGAGCAGGAGGACCGCCAGGATCGGCTGACTCATCCGGATGATCATCATGAACAGCGTGAACTGGGATTCCGACACGCGGATCACGCTTTTGTCCTTCAGACGGACGGCGCTGTACGTCGTCTTCTGCGCGAGCGTGCGGGAATAACGGGTCTCCTCCCCGTATCCTTTTTTCATCGCCTCCCGGATCTCCGGACGCGATTTATGGTTTCCCATCTCGCCCGGATCCGCGTCAGAATCATACAAAACTTTTCCGGTCTCGCTGACCCAGGTGATCCGGTATTTCTCATGCTTACTGATGCTGTTCAGATACTCCTCTCCGCCCTGCTCCACCGCAGCCGCGACGAGGTACGCGTTCGTCTTGATATTCTCCCTGTATTCTCCGGAATACTCTGCGTAGAGTGCGCCGAGGATCACGGCCAGCGATGCCAGCCATACGATAAGGGCGACCGTGATGATGCCCTTGAAAATCCGGTTTCTCACTTCGTTTATCTCCCTTCCTCACGAACTCGGTAACCGATCCCGCGGACCGTCTCGATCAATTTTCCGCAAGGTCCAAGTTTCTGACGAAGTGAGCGGATGTGTACATCCACTGTACGGCTTTCTCCATCAAAGGCGTAGCCCCAGATAGTCGAAAGCAGCTGATCTCTCGTGAATACGATCCCCTGGTTCTCCACCAGGAGCGCGATCAGCTCGAATTCTTTGTAAGTCAGAGTCACCTTTTCCCCCGCAGCGATGACTTCATGACGAGACGGCGTGACGGACAGATCGCCGCACACAAATGTCTCTTCTTTTCTTTTCGGTGCCGCCCGGCGAAGGAGCGCTTTTACCCTCGCGACGAGCTCCATCATGCCGAACGGCTTTGGCAGATAATCGTCCGCGCCGTAATCGAGACCGATCACTTTATCGTATTCAGTCCCCTTCGCGGTCAGCATCATGACAGGTGTCTGTTTCATCGCCGGCATCTTGCGGACCTTCTTCAGGACATCAAGGCCGCTCTCCTCCGGCAGCATGATGTCAAGCAGGATCAGGTCCGGCACCTGTTTCGCGACGGCCGTCCAGAACTCGGACGGACGCGGGAAACCCACCGTTGTGAAGCCGGAATTCTTCAGTGTATAGACCACCAGTTCCCGGATGCTGTCATCATCTTCAACAAGATAAATCATTGGTATACCTTCTCTCATATCCTTTTCCATAATTATATCCGTCCTTTGTAAAATCATAGCACCGGTAATGTTAAGTCTATGTTAATATTTTTTTACACTGTAATTTTTCGAAGTAAAGTTCTCGTAATATCCCGGGATTCCCGGGAGATTCTGCCGGAAGGGAAACCGGGATTCTGCCGGAAGGGAAAAAAGTGACCTCGGCCGGAACGGTGGATCACTTCGGTTTCCTGCTTATCGCGGCGGATCACTTCGGCTTCCTGTTTTTCGGCGTTTTCTTTTTGTCGTTCCCGTACTCGACGCCGACGCGGTAGCGCTTCATCAGGCGTTCGGCGCGTTCGTTCCGGTTTTTCTGCCGGCGAACGACGGCCTGCTCTTCCTCGCTCATCGCGTTCAGATCCAGGATGTGGCGGCTCACCGGCCGCGGCACGACCGCAAGGTAAAGAAGCGGCGTCACGAGCAGCAGATCCACAGCCGCCCAGCACAGCGCCAGGATGACCGTGATCCCGACCGTCATATTCATCGCGCCGTACGCGACGCATCCGATCAGACCGAGGAAAAAAATCAGATCCGGAAGGAAAAATCGGTCGATCCGGTTCATCGCCGCCTGAAGCTCGCCGTCGAACCAGGAGTTCTGATACCGCTTCGAAAAATGCTTCGCCCCGCGGAGCCGGATCCGCGACAGGAACAGGCACTCCCGGAAGTCCGAAAACGACAGCGGTGCGTTCTCCGGAGCCGGACTGCCGGGGATCGAAAGATCCGGCGCCGCTTCTCCGTTCCCCAGGCCCTCTTCTCCCGCGCCTTCCGGCGGGAACAGCGCATCCGCCTGCTCCCAGGCGTCCTCCGCGTCCGGCGACGCGAGAATCTCGCAGCGGATCACCGCTCCGCTCCCCGAGATCCGGATGTCAGGCTGTTCGTCCGGCCCGTCGCACTGTGAAATCAACTGCTGTCCCTCCTTCAGCGAAACGAGCGTCCCGTTGATCTGGAGCGCCGCGCTTCCGGACGCACAGTAAAACGCCTGGAAGCGGTCACGGAACCATCTCGCGTTCCGGAGCGGGAGGACCTGCTCCTCCTCACCCGGAAGGAGGAATTCCGTAAAGCCCAGCGAGTCTCCCCTGACACTCAGAAGATATCCCCGGAAACGGCCGAACCCTCTCGCCGTGTCCCGGCCGGAAAAACGAAAGCTTCCCTTTTCCGGGATCCTCCTGCTTTTTTCTCCGATCCGTACGATCGGAGATCCGGTGATCGAAACGAGGACCCGCCCCGCTTCGGGTTCCGGAGCAAGCTCCCACTCTTTCTCTTCAAAGTCCAGAAGTTCCAGCTTCCAGAGCCAGGCGCCGCCGTCCGGATCCGCATCCAGCGGAAAGACCGCGAGACGGGTAACCCGGCCGCGGTCATCATCTTTCTGCGTATACAGTTTTTCGTCACGAACCCCGTACCGCATCGCCGATCACCTTTCCAGCGCGTCGCACTCGATCTCCGGTACGCGGTACGACTGGAACAGCGGTCTCCGATACGCGTCGATCAGCGACAGATTTCTCAGATTCGCGTCGGAACGGTTCACGAAGAAACACGGCTCCACATCTCCCTGGGAGTTGATGCTCGCGTAATACCGCCCGCCGGCAACGCAGCCGCCGATCAGCACCTTGTCCTTGCAGAAGTGGATCGCCATGAACTTCTTGCGGTTCCGGTACTTCAGGATCTTTTTGTAGATCTCGTCGTCCTCATCGCTCAGGCGTGACAGGAAAAATCCGAGCTTGACGCCTTTGTCGATCAGGGAATCGAAGAACTCTTCGGTGTCGAGTTCCTCCTGGTTCGTTTTGTCATACAGGCAGGAGATCACGTAAGGAAGTCCGCACGCCCGGAGGATCGCCGCCGGTTCGTCGATCATCTTCTCCTGTTCCAGTGAGTTGACCTTGAACGCGACGATGATGTTTCTGACGCGCAGCATCTCCATCGCGAAATCCTCGTCAAACCGCTGCCCGTCAGTCACGAGCAGGAATTCGCAGTCCGCGTGTTTGTTGCAGAGCGCGATGATCTCTTCCTTGGTGTGCAGCGGATCTTCGCCCATGATGATGAACATGAACGTCCCGCGCCGCTTCGCCTGTGTGATCACGCTGTCCCATTCATCGAAATCCAGGCTCCCGTCCTTCTCGCTGTCCCCGAGCTCGATCGACAGGATCCACGGGATGTTGCAGTTGTAGCGTTTCCGGTTTTCCTCGGCGATCGGCGCGGCCATCGCGGCGGCGTTGATGATGATGTTCTCGAACATCGTCTTCCGGACATCGCTGTTATAGTCTTTCCAGACGCTGATGATCAGCTGATACCAGTTGCTGTCGTTTTTTTCGTTGACGATCTCCCGGAACACCTCGCGCTGCTTCTTCAGGATATTCTCGTCCATATAGGTGTCCAGCCAGTCGATCAGCTTCGGAAGGTTCTCTTCCGGGTTCTTCTCGAGGAAGTTGTACGCTGAAAGCAGGCCCAGTTTCTTCAGTTCGCTTCCAATGTTATCCATCTTATCGTTCTCCCCCCTGCGGTGTTTCCTGCAGATTCTCCAGGATCTTTTTCAGAATGCCGTCGAGCGCGACAAAAATTCTTCTCATCTTCACGCGGTAGCTGTCGTCCATACCGCCGGCGATCCATTCCGCCAGGATACCGGACATGGCATACAGCGTAAAGTCAATGACAAATTCCTCGTCCTGCCGGTCGACGTTCATATCCGCATCGATTTCCCGGACAAGATCCCGGATCGCCGGACGGGCGAGTTTCTGAAGATACTGTTCCAGCTGACGCCTCGTCAGAGAATAGTACGTGTTCATCACGAAATCCTTCTCTTCCATCAGCTCATCCATGATATCGGACATCACTTCTTTCCAGTTCTTCGTGCTGACCCCGGAAGCGATGTACCTCTGGGCATCTTCCTCGAAGATCCATTCCACGAGATCGTAGACATCGTGGAAATGATAATAGAACGTCTGCCGGTTCACCCCGCAGTCGTCGGTGATGTCCTTCACTGTGATCTTGTCAAGAGTCTTCTTCGCAAGCAGTTTTTTCAGTGAGGCGGCCAGGGCCTTTTCGGTCAGTGCCGACATAATATACCTCTTTCCAATTCCAATACATTTCCTTACCCGGATTATATACTATCGGAGCTCCCATGTAAATTTTACAGTCAAAAAGCAGGCGGGCGTTTCCTGTTCCCGGCCCGGATGCCGGAATCATCCGCCCTCTTTCTCACAGCGTCCGCTCTATCCGGGCGCTCAGCGGATCCGCTCCGCCTTTTTCAAAAATGCGGTGTACCCTCGATAGGTCTCGTATACGTCCGCCTTGCTCGTCGCTTCCCACGGCGAATGCATGCTCAGGACCGCGACGCCGCTGTCGATGACGTTCATGCCGTACAGCGCGAGGATGTACGCGATCGTCCCGCCGCCGCCGAGGTCGACCTTTCCGAGCTCCGCCGTCTGGAAGTTCACGTCTTCCTCGTCAAAGATCTTCCGGAGATGCGCGAGATACTCGGCGTTCGCGTCGTTCGATCCGGACTTCCCGCGGGCGCCGGTAAATTTATTGAACACCATGCCGCACCCGAGATAGGCGACATTCTTTTTGTCAAAACTCGACGCGTACGTCGGGTCATACGCACTGCTGACGTCGGAAGACAGCATGGTCGAATTCGCGAGGCAGCGCTTCAGGCGCAGGTCATCGTACGATCCCGCGAGCGCGAGCACCTCCGCGACGGTGTTCTCAAAGAATTTCGACTGCATGCCGGTCGCGCCGACGCTGCCGATCTCTTCTTTGTCCACCAGGATGCAGCACGAGGTCCTCTTCACTTTTTTCACGTCGAGCATCGCCTGATAGGACGAATACGCGCAGACCCGGTCATCCTGGCCGTAGGACAAAATCATGTTCCGGTCGAGTCCGGCGTCACGCGCCGCGCCGGCTGGAACGACTTCCAGCTCCGCGGAGACGAAATCCTCTTCTTCGATCCCGGACTGCTCCTTCAGGATGTCGAGGATCCCTTTTTTCACCGCTTCTTCCGCCTTGGACGGCTTCTTTTCTTTTTCCTTTTTGTCGATCTTGACCGGGCGGTTCCCGACGATGATGTCGAGCGCCTCGCCTTCGATCACCTTGGACGCGGTCTTTGCCATCTGCGTCTGCGCGAGGTGGATCAGGAGGTCGGAAACGAAGAACACCGGGTCTTTCGGATCCTCACCGATGCGGACGTTCACGGTGCTTCCGTCTTTTTTGACGACGACGCCGTGGATCGCGAGCGGCAGGGTCACCCACTGATATTTTTTGATCCCGCCGTAGTAATGCGTGTCGAGGTACGCGAAGCCGGAATCTTCATAGAGCGGGTTCTGATTGACGTCCATGCGCGGCGAGTCGATGTGCGCGCCGAGGATGTTCAGCCCCTGCTCCAGCGGGTCGCTCCCGATGTTGAACAGGACGACGGCTTTCCCCATGTTGACGCGGTAGACCTTGTCGCCGGCGCTGAGCGAACTGCCGTCCTCGATCAGCTTGTCCAGATCGCGGTAGCCGGCCTTCTCGGCGTCGCGGACGATCCTCTCGCACGCTTCCCGTTCGGTCTTGCAGCTGCTCAGGAACTCTTTATATCCTTCGCAGTATTTCATGCATTTTTCCGCCTGCTTGTCGGTGTATTTTTCCCATGTATTCTTATTTTCCATTGATCAATGCCTCCTTGTCCGGGCTTTCAGGCCCCTTGCGTTCTATTATAAGGGGAGAGCACGCTTTTCTCAAGGACGCGGCAGAAATCCATACCGGATTTTTCCTTTTTTCCGCTCCCGGCCGCATACGGCTTTCCCTCTCGCGGCATATACGGCTTTCCCTTTCGCGATGCATGCGGCTTCCCGCTCCCGGCCGCATACGACAGAAGCCCGCCGGAAAAGCGGGCTCCTGTGCATTTGATTCGATTGATCCACCGGGTCTTCTGCTACTTCAGCAGGTTCTCCACGGTCTTGACGAACAGCGAAGCGGTGACTTCGTATGTCGCCTTCATGTCGACGCGCTCTGTGAACTTGTGCGCGTCTTTTCCGAACGAACCGATGTCCGCGACCGGAAGATCGAGCTCTGCCATGTCCTCGAGCGGGAGCTCATACAGCGTGCCATATCCCGGTTCGTTTTCCTTCAGCGCATCGATCGCGTCCTTCTCCTTCGGCGCCGCGCCGTACGACAGGTCGGAGATGCAAGGCAGGAACTTGCGCGGACGGAGATCGTAATCGTAGTTCGGCTCCGTCTCGGCGACCGCCTTCTTGACCGAATCGATCAGCTTCGCGTCTTTTGCCTTCGCGCCGTCGACGAACACATGCGGATAATACGGCTGTGTGATGAACGTGATCAGGACCGGATCGTGATCGGACCACTGATCGTGGACGAAATCGACGATCTGAAGGTCTTTGTCCCTGGCGTCGATCGAGTTGTCTTTTTTCAGCTTCTCTTTCAGCGCCGCGACGTCCTTGTCCAGCTGCTCGCCTTTTTCCGCTTTGACTGCCGCGTAGAGCTCGCTATACGTCATCGTTCTCGCGACCCACGGCTGCGGTTTGAACTCACGGCCGACCATGTCGCAGTACTTGTGATACCGCTCGTTCAGTGTGTCGACGACTTCCTGGAAGCATTCCTGTCCGGCGTCCTTCATCTTCTTCAGGACGATGTCCGGTGTCCACGAATGCGTCGCGAAGTTGAACATGACGACCGCCTTGTTCGCGATCTGGACGGAATACTCCGGCTTCAGATCCCTCTGCTTCAGAGTGATCGGCGGCAGGGTGACTTCGCCCTCCAGCGTGTCGCTGAACTCCGGATTCAGGTTGATCCTCGACGTCAGCGCCGCGGCGATCTGGTTCGGATCGAGTCCGTCAAACGATTCGCCTACGTGGGTCTCCTTGCCGAAGATGTAGAATGTCGGCATGATCTTTCCGACGGTTCCGATGTAGACATACTTCAGCGGATCGCCCGGGTACGCCGGTGCGACATAATCCGGATCCAGAAGCGCCTGATAGTCGTAGCCCTTGGTCTTCTTCAGTTCCACCAGCTTCGGAACCAGGTTCAGCATGCCGCCCGAGTTCCCTTCCTCGTCGCAGACTGCCCCGTAGACCAGGTTGCCTTCAAAGTTTTCGATGTCCTTCGCGATTTCTTCCATCATTGCGATGATGATCGCATCGCCCGACTTCATGTCGAACAGGCCTCTGCCGAACAGGTAGTCCCCGGATTCCAGATCTGCCTGCGCTTCCGGCGGAAGCTTCACGCCCTTGAACTTCTCGGCCAATTCATACGGCTTCGTGTTGTACTCTGCAAGCGGACCGTAGTCACTGATCCCGACGGTGTCGAAGTGGCCGATCATCGCGACCGTCTTCTTCGAATCTCCCTTTTCACCGTTCATCTCGGCGACCACGACTTTTCTCCCGAGTGCGTCGTCCTTGCAGTCAACATAGTAAAGATTTTCCGGATGCTTTTTGTAATAATCCATGCCGGCGAAGATGTTGTAGATCTTCTCCGCCATCTTGATCTCATCCGGTGTGTCGACGATACTCTGCTGAGACACAAGATCAACAGCTAATTCCTTGATGTGTTCGCTTTCAGGAATTTTCATGACTCTACCTCCTCAAAGATACGTCTCTTCTGCCACCTGAATTATATCTTATCCGGCCCTCTTTTGTCCACCGGGGAAAAAAGGAAATTCCGCCGCCCCGGATGTGGTAAGATACGGATAGACAAAAGGAGGCACCGTTATGAAACCATCCGCCATCGATCTTCATATGCACAGCACAGCGTCCGACGGCACAGACGATCCGAAAACGCTCATGGAACAGGTCCGCCGGAGCGGCATCCGGATCTTTTCGCTGACCGACCACGACAGCGACGCCGGCGCGGAGCTCCTCCGGACGGCAGACACAGCGGGTCTCACGTTCCTCCCCGGGATCGAACTCTCGAGCCACACAGGCGAGCTCCTGTTCCACATCCTCGGCTACGGCTACGCCCGGGGAAACGCAGATCTGGAACGGGCGATCGGCCACGTCGCGTCGCTCCGCCGGAAAAAAACGGAATACCGGATCGACCTCCTCCGAAAGAACCGGGGGATCGATCTGACAAAAGAGGAAACAGACTGGATCTTCTCGCAGGAGAGCCCCGGCCGGCCGCATATCGCGGAGGTGCTGATCCGCCGCGGGCTCGCAGGTTCGACCACGGATGCCTTTCACCGCTATCTGAGCAGCGAACTGCTCCCGGTACCGCCGGAATTGAGCCGCATCGAGGCATCCGAAGCGGTCCGGAGCATCCGTTCGGCCGGCGGCATCCCGTGCTGGGCGCACCCGCTCGGCGGCGAGGGCGAGCCGCATCTCAGTTCTTCCGAATTTGAGACACGGCTTAAGACGCTGCTTCCGCTCGGCATCCGGGCCCTCGAATGCTATTATTCCCGCTATACCGAAGAAGAGATCCGGTTCCTCTGCGACGCCGCGGAGAAGCACGGGCTCCTGATCAGCGGCGGGAGCGATTACCACGGCAAAAAGAAAAACATCCCTCTCGGGATGCTGAACTGTGACGGCACGCCGGTGCCGCCGGAAAAACTCACGATCTTAAGCGAGCTCCTCTGACCGGGCACCGGATAGGTCACGCCCTACAGTGCGTCGCAGAGTAAGTGGGCTGCGAAGTGCCGTGCGCCGGATGAGTCAACCCCTACATCGCGGCGCGAAGATCTCGGAGCGCGGTTTCGTAGACCTCAGGATCGTCCGATCCCGACTCCAGCGCGGCGGCGGCCTGCTCCACGGCAGCCTTCAGCTTCGCCTTCGACTCCGGATCCGTCTTCGAGGAGATCAGCGCCATCAGCGCCTGGTTCATCTCCTGTTTCAGCAGGGAGAACGTCGTCATCATCTGATGCTCCCGGGCGACACTCTCGATCAGATCGCCGAGGCGGTATTCGACATTGCTCGAAGTGACGACCGCCTTGCAGCCGACGGAAACGCCGGCTTTTTTCATTTCCTCGAGGAGATGATCCAGCGCATCGTCTTCCAGACCCGAAAGGAGCAGGAACTCCTCATCAGGCGCGGCCGCATCCGATGCTCCGGCCTCTTCGTCCGGGCCATCGCCCGTTATTTCTTCTTCGATCAGATCACCGATCTTTTTCCCGGCATCCTCTTCCGTCAGTTCGCCGAACGCGATCTCTTCCGCTTCCAGCAGAGCGCGGAGACGTCTCCCTTTGTCCTCCTCCGGCGGCAGACGGTAAAGCCAGACTTTCGCTGTCATCCTCACACCTCACGATCCGTTGAACCTGCGATGCTCCGGGACATACCTCCCCGGTACGCAGTGTTACTCCTCACTTTTTTCTCCCCGCGTCAGGATCCCGAGGCACAACCTCAGCGTCAGCGGGACCTCATCGCCGCTCACCCACGTCAGCGGTTCATCGAACAGATCCTCCAGCACCATCCCGACATCGCCGCCGAGCGACTCGATCGAATGGCGCATCCTGTCCGGAAAACGGCAGGGCTCCCCGCTCAGGCGGGCGCACGTCCCCTTCGCACAGAGCTTGCAGTTTCCGGCGGAAAGCGCGGTCGCCGCAGGATACTCTTTTTCGCATTCGATCAGCTTGTCCTGCAGTTTCTGACGCTCTTCCCAGAGTTCTTTTTCCACGTCTTCTTTTGTCGAATCTCTGTCGAACGAGAGCCGCTCCATGACGAGCGTGATGCTGTCATAGGAATTCCAGACGTCCATCGGGTCAAAATCGAACGGCGGGCAGGCCCAGTTTTTCCCGTAATACTCGCACTGCTCGCAGTATTTCAGAAACTTCGGGATGTCCACATAGCGTTTTGTGAACTCCTTCGCCGGGATCGTTTTTTCAAATCGTTCCGTCTTCCGGATCATCGGACCCCTCCTTTATATTACCGCATTCTCAGCAGATTCTCTTTCGTTCCTACTGAAGTATAGCAAAAATAACACGGATTTTGAAGGGTGTCCCTGTCCACAGAAAAACCTCTGCCGGATGACCGGCAGAGGCCTGACTCCATTTCCTTTTGATCGTTCCTCAGATCTTCCCGCCGTAAACCGGGAAGCCGCTGCTGTCTCCGTAGTCCTTGATCGGCTCGAAGTTCTTCAGAGTCTCCATGTCTTCGTCGCTGATCGTGAAGTCGAGCGCCGCGTTTTCCTTCATATGCTCCGGATTCGCGGTCTTCGGCAGGATGACCATGTCGAGCTGCAGGCAGTACCGGAGGCAGAGCTGTGCGACGCTGACCCCGTACTTCTGCGCGATCTTCGCGATGTCCGGGTTATTGAGCACGACGCCGTGCGCGACCGGCGAGTACGCCTCGACGACGATGCCATTGTCCTGGCAGTACCGGATCAGATCGAGCGGCGTGTTCGAGATGTGCGCGAGGATCTGGTTGATCATCGGCTTCGTGCTGCAGTTCCGGATCAGGTTGTCGATGTCCTCCTTCAGGAAGTTCGACACTCCGATCGCACGGAGCTTCCCGGCCTTCATCGCGTCCTCCATCGCGCGGAACGCTTCGACGTTGCCTTCGAAATGGCGGTCGTCCGACTGGTTCACCTCGACCCACGGCTGCGGGCTGTGGATGATCATCAGGTCAAAATAGTCCAGACCGGATCTCTCGAGCGACTCATCGATCGACTTTGCCGCCGAATCGTACGTCTTGTTCTCCGCCGCCACTTTGGAGGTGACAAAAAGATCCTCTCTCGGGACCCCGCTGCCCAGGACGCCCCGGCCGACACCGGCTTCGTTCCCATACGCCTGCGCCGTATCGATGTGACGGTATCCGATCTTCACCGCCTGCCGGACGGCTTCTTCCGCCTCCGCGTCCTCCATCGGCCACGTCCCCAGCGCGAGCTTCGGAATCTTCACTCCATTGGACAGTGTGAATGTCTCACTGAAAATATTTTTCATAGCAGCCTCCTTCTTCGCGGCACACGCCGCCCCGTATGATCCGATCCGGACAGGCCGGCAGGAGAAACCCCCGAATCCTTCTCCGAACCTTACTTTCCAAATTTTTTCCGCACTTCCACTTTACGATAAGAGGACAAAAAAGTCCAATATCGATCTCAAATACTGCTATGCGTTAAATGCAAAGCGGACACCGCGGTCATTCCGGTTCGTACATGGCATCCAGCGTCTCCGTCAGATTCTCCATCCGGGATACGACGTCCTTCGGCCCGGCGATCCGGATCCCGTCGCCGAGCGACACGACCCAGCCGAGGAACTGCGGGCTGACGGCGACCTCGGCGACCGCCGTGAACAGTCCCTGCTCCTTTTGTCCCTCCTCCCGGTACATCAGCGTGTCCTTGCCGAACCGGTTGATCAGAACGCCCGCGAGGTCGTCCCGGCAGACCATCGTGACGGTTTTCTGCTCGCCGCGGTACATACCGAACATGCTCTTCGAATAGGCGGCGGCATCAAAATCCCGGAACGCTTCCGCGCCCTCCCGCGGCTCGTCCGTGATCTCGAGATGGAGCATTTTGTCGACGCGGTAATGCCGGATCTCACCGCAGCTGTGATCATAGCCGATCAGGTAATAATTATCGTCGTCCCACATCAGATGCCACGGGCTGATGTCGTACCAGGCGCCGTCGTGGCGGAGCACCATTTCCTTCTCGGCGTTCCACTGGAAATACTGGAAGCGGATGCGTCGGTCGGCGTTGATCGCCGTGTGCAGGCGGTCCACACTGTAGTAGATGCTCTCGTTCACGGTCTTCACGCGGCCGGCGATCAGGACCTGGCGGTGCAGCTGCTTCGCTTCGTAGACGCTCGTCAGGGTCTCCAGCTTCCGGATCAGGTCGCGCGATTTCCGCTCCGAGATGAACTTCGAAGCCTGGACGGAATCGACGAGCAGCTTCAGCTCCGGCAGTTCAAACTCGCGGCTCGCGAGGCGGTAAAGATATTTCCCGCCTTCCTGTTCGTGCAGGATATCCATCCCACACTCGCGGAGCGTCTCGATGTCGCTGTAGATCGCCTTGCGGTCTGCCCGGATCCCTTTTTCCTGCAGCTTCTCCAGGATCTCCGGCATCGTGATCCCGTGGTCCTCGTCCGTGTCTTCCTCGAAGATCTTCATCAGGTAAAAAAACCGTTTTTTCTGAGTGCTCGCTTCTGCCATGTCGCGTTCCTTTCTTTTCCCTTTTTTCCGATTTTATCATACCGCGGCAGGAAGTGGGCAAATTTCGTACACCGGATGCGATATATTTGATTCGTCAAAAGGAAACGAGCCGGACCCGCCTCCTGTAGGATGCCGGCACACCCGCGGCTTTCCGCGGAGAAAGGACAAAAAATGAAAGAACAGATCTCGATGCGATTTAGAAAATCCGCCGTTCTTCTTGTCGCCGCGGCGGTGCTCCTGACGATGACAGCCGCTCTGACCGGCTGCTCTGACAGCTCCTCTTCGGAGAAGAAAGACTATATCGCTTCTTCCAAAATGGACGACGTTCTGGACGCACCGGATGACTACGCGGGGAAATACATCAAAGTCGGCGCGCAGGTCTCCACCTCCTTTGAAGACGGCGATGACAAGTATCTCCAGTGCTACGCCGATCCGGAAAATTACAAAGGCGATTTTGTCGTCAAACTGACGAACGACGCCGACGTGAGCGACGATGACTTCGTGATGGTCGACGGAAAGATCGTCGGTAACGAAGAGTTCGAAACGATCTTCGGCGCGAAAACGAAATGCCTGGAGATCGAAGGGAAAGTGAAAAAAGGCTCGTATGAGGAGACCGTCGGAAAGGCCCTCAAGACCCGCAAAGTCAACAAAAAGGTGACCGAACAGAACGTCACCATGACCGTTAAAAAAGTAGAGTTCGCGAAAAACGAGACCCGGATCTATATCAACGCGAAAAACGGGAACAGCGGCGATGTGGATATCTATGACACCGACATCTCGGTCACCCAGGACGGAAAGCAGATCGACACGTTCTACAATTCCGCCGTAGGTGACGACCGGCCGACGCTGGACACGCTTTCCGGCAACGCCGAGAAAGACGCGGTCCTGACGTTCCAGCCAATGGATCCGGATAAGAAGATCACTCTGAAGCAGGGGATCTCCGATGGGGAATATTACAACTGGGATTCGACCCTCGTCATCAAATTCTGATCACCCGATACCGGTGATGGAAAAAACACAGGTATCTCTATGAAACTCCTTTCAAAATCATGAAGAAAGCCGGAGAGACGCTGCAGTCCAGCGCTTCCCCGGCTGTTCTCTTTTTTCTTATAAAATCCGGTTACATCCCGTACTGAAGATAATAGTTGACCGAATTCTGATGCAGCGCGCAGCAGACGAACCCGAGCCCGAAGATCGACAGGATCAGGCAGGCGATCGCGTGATCCTCCATCGGGGAGCCATTCCGGTCGATGACCCGGGAAAGCTGCTTGGAGACCTTGTACCAGAAGTAAATGGAATAGATCCCAAAGGTGATGATGCTGAACAGGAGGACCAGTCCCGGACTCGTCCCCTCTTTCTGGCCCTGCGTGTAAGAAACGTAGTTCCAGGATTTCGCGATCTGATACATCCAGTACAGCTCGTAAATGCCGAAGCTGATGAAACAGAAGATGATCGAAAGCACGATGCTTCTGTGTTTCAGCGGATTCTTCACGGCATACGGCTGGTAGACTTCAGTGGGACCGTTCGGCGGATAATACTGGGAATCACCATACCCCTGCGGTCCGCTGTAGTACGCACTGCCGTTCTGCCCGGCGTTTCCATACTGCGGCCCGTTATAGTAATACTGCGAACCGCTGCTCTGCGGACCGCTTTCCTGCTGCCCGCCGTTGTACTGTGCACCGCCGTTCTGTTGGGCATCTCCGTACTGCGGGCCATAATAGTACTGTGCATTGTCGTTCTGCGCGCCGTTTTCCTGCTGCCCGCCGCTGTATCCGGAACTTTCCGCCGGGCGCGCGTCCGGTCCCTGCGCCTGGCCGCAGTAGATGCAGAACTTCGCATCATCTTCGATTTCATGTCCGCAGTTCATACAAATTTTCATAATTGATCTCCTCCCCTATGACCCTTAAATTATATTATTCGATTTCCGCGCGGGACGCATCCAGCACGGCAGTCTTCAGCTGATCCTCGATCTGGCCGAGCTCCGTCTCCGCTGCTTCGCGTTTCTGGCGGCCTTCTTCCTGGATCTTCAAGACCTCGTCCAGCGTCGCGATCAGCTCCTCATTCGTATGCTTCAGTGTCTCCATGTCAACGATGCCGCGCTCCGATTCGCGCGCCGTGTCGACGGTCGCTGTCCGCAGGCGCTCCGCGTTCTTCTGCAGCAGTTCGTTCGTCATGTCGGTGACTTCACGCTGCGCCCGGGCCGCCTGCTGTGCGTGCTCGATGCCGAGCGCGATGACCATCTGGTTTTTCCACAGCGGGATCGTATTCACGATCGTCGACTGGATCTTTTCCGCCATGACGTTGTCCGAAGACTGGATCAGGCGGATCTGCGGCGCGGTCTGCAACGAGATCGTGCGCGTGAGCTGCAGGTCGTACAGTTTTTTCTCGAAACGGACGATGCGTTCCGCGAGATCCTTCGCCGCCTGAACATCCTGCGGATCGCGGGTCGTTTCCGCCTTCTGCTGCAGCTGAGGGAGCTCCACACTCTTCGCTTCGTCGAGTTTCTTTTTGCCGGCGAGGATGTAGAGCGACAGCTCTTTATAGTAGTTCTGATTGAGCTGATAGAGTTTTTCGAGCAGAGCGGAGTCCTTCATCAGGCCGACCTGGCGTTTTTTCAGCTCGTCCGCGATCTTGTCGACGTTCGCCTCCACGCTCCGGTAGCGGGCGGTGAAGCGATCGAAGTTGTTTTTCTTCTTGCGGAAAAAGCCGCTGATCCCGCTCTTTTCATCGTCAACGTCAAAGTTTTTCAGTTCGGTGACTAGACCGGTGATCATACCGCTGATCTCGCCCATATCCTTCGTCCGCGTATCGGCAAGGGCTTCCTGAGAGAAACTGACCATCTTCGACTGCACGCCGGTGCCGTAGCTGATGATCGCCTGCGGGCTCGAGATATCGATCTTCGCCGCGAACGCGTTCACCTTCGCGAGCTCTTCCGGACTCAGCCGGCGCTCCGTCGCGTCGGCCCAGGCCGAAATGTCGTCCGTCTGCGTTCCGGCATCCGGTTCGGGCATGTCAAAAGCAAACTCGTTCTGATTCCATTCTGCGTTTTCAAATTTCTGATCCATAACATTTCTCTTTCCGGCAGGAAACATTCCCCTGCTCTTTTTTATCTTACTTCCTCTTCTCCGCCGATCCCGCCGGCGAGGCCGTCCTGCTCCATCATCGCCTTCATGACCGAAATGTCCGAGGAAACGTCCCAGGCGGTTTTCTCATGCAGGGAATCGAACAGGACCTCGAAGGCCTGGTTGATGGAATCCATGGCCTCCTCGATCTCCCGCTTCGTATCACGGATGGTAGCACCGACCTCCGGTTCCTGCGACAGCGCGCGGTACGAATCCACCAGTTTCTCGGTCGTCGGCAGATAGTACTCTGTGAAGCGGTCCAGGCCGCTTACCGGGTTCGGCGCCGTGCGGAGCCAGTCCATGATCTTGTCTACGATGTCCGTCAGGCGGTACAGCTTTTCTTCCATCGGCGTCCCACGCAGTTCAGCAGCGGCATGTTCCATCTTGCGGATGAACTTACGTCCGTGGCGGATGATCCCGGCATTTACAGAAGCACGTTCGGCCTTCTCTTCTTCTTTTTCCTGCGCCGCCCGCTCCCGGACTGCCATTTCGGCATCACAATAGCGCTGCCACGCACCGTCGGTCAGCAGAAGCGCGGATTTCTGCTCATTAAAGCGCGCCCGCGGCAGTATCTTCTTTTTGACAAGGCGGCGAAGCTGACGACGGACCGTTTTGTCCGACTCTCCGACGCTCACCGCGAGCGCACGGATGTCGATCAGCTCTTTCTGGCCGACATAGTCCGCATAGCGGTAATAGGCATTATTCATGTTCCGGTCGCGAAGTCCCATGAGAAAAAGGAACAAACAGACCGCGCTTAAGGCGCCGCCAAACGCGGCGGAAATGATCGTCTCCGTGGCTCCCGTGACAGAAGCCAGCAGTGAGAAAAATGTCGGTATAAAAATCACGCAGCCGATGACGCCGAAGATGATCTCAAGGATCGCCGTGCTCTTTTTCGGGCGGTTCACGAAGTACGGCGCCGGCAACCTGACCTGCGGCCTCTGGCGGTACGCTCCGCTGTTCGGGGCGGAGCCGAACCAGGCGCCGCTTCCCGGGCCTCCTGCTCCGGCATTTCCGGTTCTCCCTGTGCCGCCGTAAGCACCCCGGCCCCGATCCGTTCCCGGACCGGCATAGGTACCCTGACGATTGGTTCCACCGGAACCCGCCTGCGAGCCGCCGGGTGTCCAGTTCACGCCCGACTGGTTCGCCAGTTTGTCAGAAAAATCATCGACATCTCCCTTGATCCCGTCCGCGAGTCCGCTGAAATCGTTCCGCTTGATCGCATCGGAGACCCGGTCCATGATGTCATCACCGGTATGTAAAATTTCACGAAAATAATCCATGTTGACCCCTGAGTTCAAAAATCGCAGCTTCCGCTGTTTTCCTTTAGTATATCAGCTTTATATTTACTTTCAATGAAAAAATGTTTAAAGAATCTTACACAAATGAAAAGCCGGCACAGCGGCCGGCTTTGTAAAATGCACTGTAGATTCATTCTTCAATCTTTGCGAAAGCTGCTGATCATCGAATCCATACTGCCCGATCCGTAACCGAACGCCTGCTCGTTTTCACTGTACTGCAGCATCGCGCGGAACAGATACACGTCTTCCGGTGTCGTGACCTTGATGTTCCCCCGGTTTCCTTCCACCATATTGACCTCATAACCGAGCGTTGTCAGGATCGTGCACGCATCGACCATGTCTTTGTACCCTTCCGGCCGCGAACGAATCTTATCGTGCGCATGCAGGATATCCCCTAAGTGGAACGTCTGCGGCGCCTGTGCGGAAAACGTCTGACGGCGATACGGGACGAGATCGACCTTGTCGCCGTTCTTGCTGATCAGGATCGTCTCAAAGCACGGCGTCGTCGTGATCGCGTTCCCTTTCTTTTTTGTCATCTCGATGTTCTTGGTGATCGTATCATGCGTCACGACCGGGCGCACGCCGTCATGGAGCAGCACGATGCTGTCCGGATCATCTTCCTCCGCGCTTCTCTTCAGACAGTTGTAGATGGAATCCTGCGCTGTATTGCCGCCCGGGATCACATCAGCCACCTTGGTGAGCCGGTACAGATCGATCAGCGCCTTAACATAAGGAATGTAATCCTTAAGCGTGGAGATATAGATCTTGTCGATCTGACTGTGCCACTGAAAATTCTGCACAGTATGGACGAGAATCGGCTTTCCGTTGATCTCCAGAAACTGCTTCGGAATCCCCGATCCCATCCTGACGCCGCTCCCGCCGGCAAAAATCATCGCGATATTCATGCGATACCTCCTAATGTGCCGCTGCTTCACAGGATGCAGGGCTCTGATCAATGACACAAGTAATGTTAATCATGAGTTAATAATATGTAAATTTTATACCGTATCCGGGTAGAATGCAAGGAAAGCAGACAGAATGTCCGCGATGTGCATATCTTTCTTGACCATGAGCTCCGGAAAGTGCTATTGTTTTTGTGTAATTGGGAAAGAGATTCCGACCGACTGGTTCCGGCCGGAGCCGTTTCAACGAAATCAGAATAAGAAGGGAGAAAAATATTATGGCATGTTTTCTGGTACCGGCTGCGGAAGCCGCGGTCATGACGGCCGTGTATTTCAAAGTGAAAAAAACGGAAAAAGAAACACTGAAATTTGACGGGAGCATCTGTTCCGAAAAGAAGGCAGAAGGAGCCGGAAGCACAGACAGGGCAGCGCACGGGATCCCGTGGAGCCGCAAGATCGGCTGGCTGCTCAATCTTCTGTGGGGCGGCGCATTCCTTCTTTTGTTTGAGCACATCTGGCACGGAGAGGTGATCCTGTCTCCACCGTTCCTGACCGCGATGAGCAGTTCATCTGACACCGCGGCCATGCTGCACGAGATGAGTACGGTCGGCGTCGCTATGGCGGCATTCGTCACGGCGGTCTGGGTCGTCATGATCGTCGCTGCAGATGCCAGGGCCCGGAAGGGGGTCCATCGCTCAGCCGAAAGAAAGGATGGCTCATGTGCCTGATCATCACGGCTGCGGCGGCGCTCATCGCCACGATCGTCTGGCATGCCAAAGCACCGGATAACACCTGTCGGATCGGGACGCTCGCGCTCATGTACTGGGGCGCTGCTCTGATGTGGCTGATCGACTCCTTCTTCTCGGCCGCCGGCGGCGAGGGGTTTTTCGATTTCTCGGCAGGCGACGCACTGCTCGGGGTTGTGATCGTGCTGATCGGACTGGCCGCCTGGGCGCTGCTTCTGCTCGTCCGGGATCGAAAGAAGGTGCTCCGCAAACTATCCACTCACGAGAAGAGCCCGAGATCGGACACGGAATAAGCGCTGTGTCCAAGCGGTGCGTTCTAAAGGAAAAATGGAGACTTAGATGAAAACAGCCCGGCCGGGGAGACTCCCCCGGTCGGGCCGCGTTTTCATGCTGTATTCACCCTCTCGGGTAATAATTGATGCAGTATGCCTGCGCTCCCTCCTCCTCTTCATTCCGGTAAACATGCCGGAGCGTCGCGTCGAAACGGAGCGAGTCCCCTTCCTCAAGGACAAACGACCGTCCGTTCACCTCGATCCGGATTTTCCCGCGGCTCACGATCACGAATTCCTGTGAATTTTCGACATGACCTTCCGTCACATGACTCGTGTGCGGATCGAAATCGAGCAGGAACCACTCGAAATCCCGGTCCGGCGTGCTCGGATAGTAGCAGCTGATCCGGTAGTGCCCGCCGTCGTCCGACTGCGGCTGAAGGTCCGCCTTCGAGACTTTCTCGACTTCGCTCCTCCGTGGCTCCAGGATCGCAGAGTACGGTACATGGAGCGCCTCCGCGATCTTCCAGACCGTGTTGATCGTCGGATTCCCGTTCCCCCGCTCCATCTGTGACAGGACCGCCTTGGAAAGCCCGGTTTTCTCCGCGAGCTGGCTGATGCTCAGGTTCCGCGCCGTCCGGAGCGACTGTAGATTTTCTGCGATAAGTTCATTGAGATCCATGAGATTCCCGCCTTTTTTCGGCCGCTTCGCCTGGCGATGCGAAAAAACGGCCTGTTCATTAGAATAAACGATTGACTTATTTAAAATCCCGTAGTATCATCGAGTCGTAAAATAAAGTAATCTTTTGTTTATTATAACACTCCAAGAGGCGGCCTGCAATGAGAAGAAAAGCGCTGAAAGCGGCATTCCCCTATACGCTCCCGATCTTCGCCGGATTCTGGTTCCTCGGCCTCGCGTACGGCATCTACATGAACGTCTCCGGCTTCAGCTTCGTGTACCCGATGATCATGAGTTTCACGATCTACGGCGGCTCCCTGGAGTTCGTCGCCGTTTCCATGCTGCTTTCTCCTTTTGCCCCGCTCCAGACGTTCATCATGACACTGATGATCCAGGCGCGCCATCTGTTCTACGGGCTCGCGATGCTCGACCGCTTCAAAGGCCTCGGCTGGAAGCGCTTCTACCTGATCTTCGGGATGTGCGACGAGACGTTTTCGATCAATTACACCGCGGACATCCCGGAGGACGTCGACCGCGGCTGGTTCATGCTGTTCGTGACGTTCCTAAATCAGATGTACTGGTTCACCGGCGCGACGATCGGCGGGCTCGCCGGATCGCTTCTGAAATTCAACACGGAAGGTCTGAGCTTCGTGATGACGGCCATGTTCGTCGTCATCTTCCTCGAGCAGTGGAAAAAGGAGAAACGGCGCTGGACGGCGGCGGTCGGCATCGGCGCTTCGGCGGCCTGCCTCGCGATCTTCGGGCCGGACTCGTTCATGATTCCGACGATGATCGCGATCATCACGCTGCTGTGTCTGCTGCGCCGGCCGATGGGATATGAGAAGCTCGCTGACGAGACCGAAGAAGAATCGGAGAAGCTCGACGATGAGACAAAAGAAAACTCTGAGACGCTCACCGATGGAACAAAAGAAAACTCTGAGAAACTCATAGGCGAGTCAAAAGGAAAAGCAGCAGATCCGGCCGGTCCGGAGGCCAACAGCCCCGCTGCACCATCGGACGCCCCGGATACGGATCACCCGGAAGGAGGAAACTTATGATGACACTGCCTCAGCAAATCATCACGATCGCACTCTGCGTCGCCGGCACCATGCTCACAAGATTCCTGCCGTTCCTCATTTTTTCCCCGAAAAAACCGACGCCGGCCATCGTGCAGTACCTCGGCAAAACACTGCCGCTGGCGATCTTCGGCATGCTGATCGTGTACTGCCTGAAAGATGTTTCTTTCACGGGCGGGAGCCACGGCATCCCGGAAGCGATCGCGATCGCCGCGACCATTTTGATCCATCAGTGGAAAGGACAGATGCTGCTTTCCATCGCCGGCGGGACCGTCTGCTATATGCTGCTCGTCCAGCTCGTTTTCTGACCGGCAGAGCTGCCGTTTTGTTTCAGAAGAGGATTGCTGATACTGGTTAATATTGGTATAATTAGGTTACAGATAAATTTACCAACCTCCTGCTGCAAAGCGGGCGTGTTCCTTTTGTCCCCTTCACGGGGCCAGTGAAAGAACGGAAAGGATAGGATGGAACATGAGAACAGCCGGAATGCGGACCGTGCTTCTGATCCTGTCTGCTCTGATCCTCACCTTCATGATCCCGATGGTATCGCGAGCGGATACCGCCTCGGATGATTCCTCTTCGGAGAATTACAGCGGTTACGCCTACGCCGTGCTTTCGACGGACGATACGGACAGTTCCAAATGGAAACTCACGTTTGTCCGGTCTTACGACAAGCTGGAAGATGGAACAGAACAGA
>JBMNVA010000017.1:0-30194 GCA_050946555.1 Anaerovoracaceae bacterium
GCCACCATCAGAAGACCACTCGTATCCTTATCGATCCGGTGGACGATGCCCGGGCGGATCACTCCGTTGATCGAGGACAGACTCCCCTGACAATGCCAGAGCAGCGCGTTCACCAGGGTTCCGTCCTTATTTCCGTTTGCCGGATGGACGACCATGCCGCGCGGCTTGTTGACGACGAGAAGATCCTCGTCCTCATATACAATATCGAGCGGGATGTTTTCCGGCCGGACATCCAGCGCTTTCGGCTCCGGAACGCGAACCTCGACCCGGTCTCCGCATTTCCCTTTATATTTTTTCTGCGGACAGACCCGTCCGTTTACCAGGATCTGTCCCTCGCGAAAAAGTTCCTGGATCCGGGAACGGGACACCCCGTCGATCTCCCTCGCCAGAAGCTGATCCAGCCGTTCTCCTTCGCGCTCTTCATTGATCAGGAACTGGTATTCGATTTTCTTCTACCTGCTTTCTTCTGTCTCGAGCCGCCCGATCTTACGGATGCCCGGGATGCGGACTTCCGGCGTGTCGACCCGCTTTCGCTTCCTCCGAACAGGACATACAGGATCAGGATCCCTGCACCGATCACGACCATCGTATCCGCGATGTTGAAGACCGGCGGGAAGATCTTGAAAGACAGCATGTCCGTGACCTGACCCATCACGACCCGGTCGATGACGTTGCTGATCCCGCCTCCCATAATCATGGTCAGTGCGACCTTGGCCGGCCGGCCGATGATCTTTTTCGTAAAAAGAAGACAGATCGCGACGATGATCAGGATGATCGGAATCACAACAAGAAGACGGTGCTCCCCCGAAAGGATTCCAAACGCCGCCCCCTTGTTGATCACATATTCAATTTTAAAGAAATCGCCGATGACCGCGATGGACTCGCCCGGCACCAGGACCGCGCGGGTCAGATATTTCGTCAGCTGATCACACACGATGATCAGCATGATCAGGATTAAATACGGCATACTGCTTTTTTCCGAATAAAAAGCGGTGCCCTTCTGCAACGAAAGGATCCGCTTTTCTGTATTCTGATTCTATTTTACGACCTTCGTTCCCTTGTCAAGGAGTTTCTCCGTGTCCTCGACAACGATCGTCTTCGCCTTGTCGAACGGCTGAAGCTTCTCATCCAGTCCGTTGAAGATGCTGTCCAAGCCGTTATCGGACTTCGCATCGTCACCGGATTCCGGCGCCGGCGCATCCTGAAGCGGCTGCTGATCACTCTTCTCGCCGGAGAAGAAGCGGTCCAGGAAATCATCGTTCTTTTCTCCTGTTTCCGTCTCTGCTTTGTCATTTGCGTCCGCATCGGAGCCTTCCGGATAGAAGTCGTCTTTCAGCTCGGTGAACAGATCTTCCGTTCCGCCGCTGATCTTATCGATCTCATCATTCATGAATTCACGAAAACGGACTTTGAACGCATCCAGCTTGTCCCGCATCTGCCGCGTCTCTTCGTTGACCTCTTTCACGCTGTTATGCGCATTCTGTGTGATGGTCTCCGCGTCCACCTTCGCGTTGTTCACGATCGCCTCGGCGCGCTTCTCCGCACTCGCCGAAATATCGCTCATCAGACTCTTTGCCTGAGCGAGAGTCTTCTTGACATTTTCTTCGTTTTCCTTATTCTCGTTCAGTCTCTGATTGAGAGCCGTTACCGCCTGCTTCAGCTTGTCATTCTCCGTGAGGGCCTTCTGGTAATCGATCATGATCTCATCGAGAAATTCATCGACTTCTCTTTTGTTGTATCCTCTCATCGAAGTATTGAATACTTTTGTTTCGATCTCCTGTGGTTTTATCATCTCTCAACCCTTTCCTACCGTTCACGCGTTACAGCAGCAGAATGTAGATCAGCCGAATCAGCACGCGCCTCACAATATCCATTAGAAAAAACGCCAGAATAATGGAAAAATCAAACATTCCGGTATTCACAAAACGGGAAATCAGATTCCGGCACGGTCTGAGCATCCATTCTGTCAGATCGATCAGAACACGGTAAATCTTCCCCGCCTGTGAATAGGGATTCTGCGCAAACCAGCTCATGATCGCCCGGGCAGCCAGAAGGAACTCCAGGACCATGCAGAGCCCGTTTATCACTCTTATTAATATATACGCTGTCACGTTCTATCTCCACGGACTTTCGTCGTCTTTCTTCTCGGCTTTGCGATCATCCAGCGGAAATTCCAGGCCGCTCTTGTCCTGCATCTGCCCGCCCGCGATATCAACGTTCTCAGGGGCAAAAATGAAGATATTGTTCGCGACTTTCTGAACGTTTCCGTTCAGCGCATACGTCGCGCCGCTCAGAAAATCAAAGATCTTCCGCGCCACATCGGTCTCGATCCGTTCGAGATTGATGATGATCGGACGACGTGATTTCAAGCTGTTGACCAGCTTCGGACATTCTTCGAATGTCTTCGGTTCGATCAGAACGAGCTTGAGGTTTCCGGAATTGGTGTTCTGGAACCGACGCTCCGGCTGACGGCCGGTGACCATCGGACGAGGACGCTCCGCAGGGCTCTCCTGCTTCTTCGCCGGTTTACTGGCAGAAATGCGTTTCTTTTCTTCCTCGACCTCTTCTTCCGTGATATCTTCATCATCATCGTACTCTTCCTCGATCCCGATGATTTTCTTCATAGAATCTCCCAACGACATGTAATTTCCTCCTTAATACTCTGTGAACGATCCCGCTCCCTTACGTCACTTCTCCTCAGAGCGATAATCTCTGGCGCCGAAGATCGCGGTCCCGACACGAATCATATTCGAGCCTTCCTCGATCGCCACGTCATAATCGTTCGTCATACCCATGGAAAGGTATTCAAAATCAACTCTGTCTGTTTTGTTTGCCGCGTATTTATCAAAAATCCGTTTCGCTTCCGCGAAGACCGGTCTGCACTTGTTCGTGTCTTCCTCATACGGTGCGATGCACATAATGCCCTTGATGCGGACATTCGGACACTGCTCCGAGATCTCCCGGATCAGTGTATCCACTTCGTCATCCTTGATCCCGAACTTGCTCTCTTCCTCGGCAATATTCACCTGGATGAGGATATCCATGATCAGATCATGCTGCGCTGCCCGCTTGTCGATCTCCTTCGCGAGATGCAGGCTGTCCACCGAGTGGATCAGGCACACCTTGTCGATGATCTGCTTCACTTTATTCGTCTGGAGATGTCCGATCAGGTGCCAGCGGACCGGCTGCTTCACATCGTCATACTTCCGCACGATCTCCTGCACCTTGTTCTCGGCAATATCCGTAACACCGTTCTCAATCGCTTCATTCATTTCCTGCGGAGTATGCAGCTTCGTGACCGCAATGAGGTGAATATCTTCAGGCTTTCTCCCGGATCGAACCGCCGCTTCCCCTGCGACTTTTCTGACGTGATCGAGATTCTCTTTAATAGACATCAAATCACCTTCCTCTCCGAAGAACCTCGTCGTAGCCTTTGACCGTATTGACGAGATTCCCTTTACTGTCGTAAAAATATGATTTCTGGATCACGGACCGCTCCCCGTCGGTAGCGATCACGCTGATTCGTACAAATTTATATTCCCCGGTCTTCTGACGGACCCACACGCCTTCGTGTCCATTCCTCTTCGAAATGCTCGAATTCCGGATGATGAGCCCCGAATTCCTCGATGTGATGATGCGGCAGCTGATCACGCGTTTCCGGGAAAATCCCTTCATGTAATAGTCGCTCCTCAGGATCAGACGCACCCGGCTTCCTTCCGTATGGGTGCTCTTGACGACAGCCTTCAGCTCCTGACCACCTGTACTGACCCAGACCTCATTTCCGGTCTTATACCGGTTCTTATGATCCTTGGGGACAAATGCGACGATGTACCACTCCGAACGATCGCTCACCTTGAACACCGGATCACCTTCTGCAACGGTATTCCTCTTCAGGTTCACCGCGGCATTTCCGTCCAGACTGCGGTAATCACTGTAGCTCCGCTTCTCCATCGTCGACGGGGAAAAGCGGGTCTCATACCCGTCCGCGTAGTACGATAGGATTCCCTCCTTTTCTGCCGTATAATCAGACGTCCGAACGCGCTGTCTGCCTTTCACGTTCCGACGGATCTCATCATAATTCGTCAGCTGCCCTTGATCCGGGCTCTTTCCCGTGATCTCCATCACGGTGCTGCCCTTGCGGATCAACGCGCCCTCTTTAAAGTACCGGTTCTCTGTTCCTCCTTTATCGGAAAAATAGACCTGCTCCGAACGGATCACATAGCCGTCCACTTTGTCCATGATCCGAAGTACGCCATATTCTACCGTATAGCTCGAGGTCAAAGCCCCGGTCACCGTGGGAATGATATAAATCACAACATATAGTACAATGACCGCGATGAGGAAGAACAAAATGTACTTTTTTCTTTTACTTGTCATAAAATCCTCTCCTGATAATTTTACAACAAATCCCTTACATTTTCCATTACTTTCTGTTCTTCTTTGGACAAACCATCCCGATTCTTCACAAATTCATCAAAAAGATCCGGGCGCCGCTCTCTGGTCAGGCGGAGAGCCTGTTCAAAACGCCAGAGTCTGACCTTTTCATGGTCGCCGCTGAGCAGCACTTCAGGGACGTCTTCTCCGTTCCAACTCCTCGGCTGTGTGTACTGAGGATATTCGAGCAGTCCGGAATATACGGACTCTTCCAGCGCCGCCGCGCCGCTCGAAAGAACGCCGGGGATGAGGCGCGCCACGGAATCGATCAGGACCATCGCCGGGAGTTCTCCTCCTGTCAGGATGTAGTCTCCGATGGAGACCTCCTCGCAGTGCCACCGGTCGAGGACCCGCTGATCCACGCCTTCATAATGACCGCAGAGGATCACGAGTTCCTGTTCGGACGCCAGCCCGGTGATCGTTTCCTGATCCAGGATCTTCCCGCGAGGCGACATGTACAGGACCCGCTTTGATCCCGCTGAGACAGCCTCCATCGCGCCGTCGATCGGTTCCGGCATCATCACCATACCGTTTCCTCCGCCGAACGGCGTATCGTCCGCGCGGTGATGGCGGTCCCGGCTGTAATCACGGATGTTTGTCACCCGGACGTCGAGCAGACCGCGCTCCGCCGCTTTTTTCAGCATGCTGGTGCGGACCGGCGCGAACATTTCCGGAAACAGAGTCAGTACATCGATCTTCAAGCTCCCACCATCCCTTCGATCAGCCGGACCGTGATGGTCCCGGTATTTTTGTCGATATTCCGGATGAATTCGCTGACGCCGGGGATCAGGATGTCTCTTCCCTTTTCCGGACGGACAACGTAAACGTCCTGCGGCCGGTCGGTCAGGATGTCCCGGACCACGCCGATCTCTGTTCCGTCTTCCGCCCGCACCGTCATACCGATCAGCTCCCGGATATAAAACTCCCCTTCCGGGAGTTCCTCCAGGTCGTCGGAAGACATGAAGACATTCTCGCCTCGCAGGCGCTCCGCGGCCGTTCGGTCATCGACCCCTTCCAGGCTCGCGATCACGGCATTTTTGTGGAACCGGACCGAACGGATCTCATATTCTTTCGTTTTTTTCCCGCCGATGAAAACGGTCTCCAGACGGGTAAAGCGGTCCGGCGACTCCGCGTAGCTCACGATCCGGACTTCACCTTTCAGACCGACCGCCGCTCCGATTCTTCCTATCAGGATTTTTTCCATTAATACCACCAAAGCACATGAACCCGGTTTTCGCGTCCGAGCTCATGTGCCCCTGTCATTATTTCATTATTCTTCTGTGTCCGGCTCAGCAGGGCTTTCTACTGACTCTTCCGGGTCATCCGCAGCCTCTGACGCGTCCGATCCTTCGGCTTCACGATCCTCAGCAGCCTCTGCGTAGGAATGGTCCGGTCTCTTTCTGTTATGTGTCTTGATTTCGAGATCCAGGATATCTGCGGTATTCAGAACATTTTCTGCTTCTTCCAGTTCTTCTTCCGAGATGATCTCCACCGTGACGTTCTTTTTCTCCCTCAGCGCGGCCGCCTTGACGACCGTCCTCAGCGCTTTGGCGATCCTTCCCTGCTTCCCGATGACTTTCCCCATGTCGCTTCCCGCGACAACGAGCTGCAGAACGCAGTCCCGGCCGTCATCCGTTTCCGTGACCGAAACACGGTCAGGACTGTCGACCAGCGCCTTCGCAATCGTTTCTACTAATTCTGTCATCCGAGATCACCCTTTCTACTCGACGATGCCGGATTTCTTGAACAGGTCTCTGACAGCAGTCGAAGGCTGTGCTCCCTTGGAGAGCCATTCTTTGGCTTTGTCATCGTTGATCTTGATGACCGGCGGCTCGACCATCGGATCATAGTACCCGATCTCTTCAATGAAACGACCGGTCGTCGCATATCTCGAATCCGCTACGACGACTCTGTAAAAAGGTTTCTTGTGCGCTCCCATTCTTCTCAGTCTGATTTTAACCATTTTTTCCTCCTTATTTTCCCGGCCCTGCCGGCAGTTTCTTTGTAAAATCTATTCTGCGATCCATCAGAACATCCCGCGGTATTTCCGGCGGAACGCCTTCGGATTGGAGATCTGTTTCATCATTTTCTTCGCTTCGTCGAACTTCCGGATCAGGCTGTTGACCTGGCTGACCGGCTGTCCGCTCCCTGCCGCGATCCGCTTTCTGCGGCTGGCGTTCAGTATGCTCGGGTCGTTGCGCTCTTCCTTCGTCATCGAATGGATGACCGCTTCCATGCGCCGGAACTCCAGCTCCCCTTTGTCGATGTCCTCTTCCTTCACCTGGTTCGCATTGATCCCGGGCAGCATGCTGACGACCTTGCCGAGTCCGCCCATCTTCTTGACCTGACCCATCTGGTCCAGGAAGTCATCGAGGGTGAACTGGTTCTTGCGGATCTTCTTCTCCAGTTTCGCGGCTTCTTCCTCGGTGTAATTCGCTTCCGCGCTCTCGATCAGGCTGAGCACGTCGCCCATCCCGAGGATGCGGTTCGCCATACGGTCCGGATGGAACGCTTCCAGCGCGTCGTACTTCTCACCGGTTCCCATGAACAGGATCGGCTTGCCGGTGACCTTGCGGACCGAAAGTGCCGCACCGCCCCTGGCGTCGCCGTCCATCTTCGTCATGATGACGCCGTCCACGCCGAGTTTCTCATTGAAGCCCTTCGCCGCGTTGACCGCGTCCTGACCGGTCAGTGCATCGACGACGAGCAGGATCTCATGCGGCTTGACCGCTGCACGGATGTCGGCGAGCTCCTGCATCAGAGCTTCATCGATCTGGAGACGTCCGGCGGTATCGATCACGAGGACGTTATATCCCTTGATCTCGGCGAACTCTCTCGCCTTCTTCGCGATCTTCACCGGATCCCGGCTCTCCCGGTCGATGTACACGGGTGTGTTCACCGCCTTGGCGACGACTTCCAGCTGATCGATCGCAGCCGGACGGTACACGTCGCACGCGCAGAGCATCGGCTTCTTCCCGCTCTGCTTCAGGTAGTTCGCGAGCTTGCCGCAGGTCGTCGTCTTACCGGTACCCTGAAGGCCGACCATCATGATCGTCGTGAATCCCGACGATGAATACGTCAGTTTGGCGCCGGCGCCGCCCATCAGCTCCGTCAGCTGCTCGTTCACGATCTTGATGACCTGCTGCGCCGGGGTCAGGCTCTGCATGACTTCCTCGCCCATGCACTTTTCCTTCACATCGGCGACGAATTCCTTGACGACTTTAAAGTTGACATCGGCCTCGAGGAGGGCCAGCTTGACCTCCCGCATCGCGGCGTCGATGTCCTTCTCGGTAAGGACGCCCTTCCCTTTCAGGTTCTTGAATGTGTTCTGTAATTTATCTGATAAGCTCTCAAATGCCATAAGCTTCCTCGATCATTTCTCTGACAGCGCGAAGTTCTTTCGCCGTTTCCCTGTCTTCCGGCTCCGATCCCATCTTCCGGATCACGCCGTCAAGACGATCTGCTATTTCCCTCACACGCAGCTCCTTCTCCAGAAGATGCAGGCGGGATTCATACTCCTCCAGCTTCCTGCGGGCGCTCCTCAGAGAATCGTGGACCGCCGAGCGGGTGACCTGTTCCTCCTCCGCGATCTCCGAAAGCGACAGATCCTCACTGTAATACAGCTCCATCACTTTCCGCTTCTTCTCCGTGAGCAGACTGCCGTAGCAGTCAAACAGCATGCTCTCCCGTACGATCTCATTCATCTGACTCACCGCCCGTAAAGGTTAATTACTTGACACTCGGATACTATAATATAAAAAAAGATCGCTGTCAAGTATTTCTGACAGCGAAATTCTAAAGTTTCCCGACATTTTCGGAAGCGCGTCCGGGCAGCGCTCAGACACTTTCCGAGATCTCTTTTTGACAAAAGGATGCTCCGCGATCTCTCCCGCTGATTCTTCTGATCACTGACATGCAGGCCGGATCTCCGTCATGCGGGCAGGACCGGCTAATCCTTCTTGATCCCTGTCATGCGAGCCGGATCGACCCATTCGTCAAAATCCACCTCCGAAATCAGCGCTTCCTTCGCCGCCGCCTGTTTCAGAGTGATCCCGTCCCGGTGCGCCGTTTCCGCGATCGCCGCCGCCGCTTCATACCCGATATGCGGCGTCAGCGCGGTGACCAGCATCAGTGAATTCTGCATGTTCTCCTCGATCCGCTCCCGATTCGGTTCGATCCCGCGGACGCAGTTCTTCTCGAACGAACGCATCACGTCCGCCAGAAGGTTCGCAGATTCCAGATAATCATAGATCAGAACCGGCATGAACACATTGAGTTCAAAATTCCCCTGCGACGCCGCGATCCCGATCGTCACGTCATTCCCCATGACCTGGACGGAAACCATCGTGACCGCCTCGCACTGCGTCGGGTTGACCTTCCCCGGCATGATCGAACTTCCCGGCTCGTTCTCCGGGATCTTGAGTTCGCCGATCCCGCAGCGCGGTCCCGAAGCCAGCATCCGGATGTCGTTCGCGATTTTGAGGAGGTCTGCCGCCAGCGCCTTGAGAGCCCCGTGCGAATACACGAGCGCGTCCTTCGAGGTCAGGCTCTGGAATTTATTCTCTGCCGTCCGGAACTCCTTCCCGGTGATCCGACTGATCTCTTCCGCCACTTTAACCGCAAAATCCGGGTGCGCGTTGAGGCCGGTCCCCACCGCGGTCCCTCCGGCAGCCAGTTCCCGGAGCTCATTCAGGGATCCTTCGATCATCCGGTAATCGTGGTCGAGCATCGAACGCCATCCGCTGATCTCCTGTCCGAGCGTCAGCGGCGTCGCATCCTGAAGGTGCGTCCTCCCGGTCTTGACGATATCCATATAGCGGTCCTCCAGAAGGCGGAACGTATTGCGCAGCGTCATGAGATTCGGGAGCACGCGGTCCTCGATCACCGTCACCGCCGCGATGTGCATCGCCGTCGGGAACGTGTCATTCGAGCTCTGCGACATATTGACGTCATCATTCGGATGGAGCAGCCGTTTCCCCGCGATCTCATTTCCCCGGTTCGCGATCACTTCATTGACATTCATATTCGACTGCGTCCCGCTTCCGGTCTGATAAACGACGAGCGGGAAATTCCCGTCCAGCTTTCCGTCGAGGATCTCATCCGCGACGATCCCGATCAGATCCGCCTTGTCCCGGCTGATCTTCCCCAGATCCGCGTTCACCGACGCCGCCGCCTTTTTCAGAACAGCAAACGCATCGATGATCTCGTCCGGCATTTCCTCCCGGCCGATTCTGAAATTCTCAAAACTCCGCTGTGTCTGCGCGCCCCAGTATTTCTCCGCCGGCACGCGCATATTTCCCATCGTATCATGTTCGATCCTGAATTCCGCCATTTTTCCTCTCCCGGCAAAGTCTTCGTTAACGTACCTCGCCTATTATATCACACTTCCCGCAGTCACCGGCTGTAAAATTACATCCCGTGCTCCCTTGCCCCGGCTTTCGATCCAGTATATGATGGAAGAAAAGAAACCATCGAATGGATCAGGGGAAACGGGGAAGCCCCACCCCCCTGCGGAAAGGAGCAGCGATGACACTCGGCAAAGAAAAGATCCGCTTTCTGAACCTCCCGACGCCGATCGACCGCATGGACCGGATCTCGGAGGACCTGAACATCAACTTTTACCTCAAGCGCGACGACCTGACGAATTTCGGGACCGGCGGCAATAAGCTCCGCAAGCTCGAATACTTCATCAAGGACGCACTGGACAAAAAAGCGACGATGCTGCTCACCGTCGGCGGCGCCCAGACGAACCACGGGCGCCTCACAGCTGCCGTCGCCTCAAAGTACGGACTCCGCTCCGCGATCGTCGCGGTCGACCCGTATCCCGGTGAGATCTCCGCGAATCTGCTTCTGGACGGCATCATGGGCTGCCATGTCTACCTCGTGAAAAACGACGGCACACGGAAGGCTTCGGAGCTCCAGGAGGAAGCGGTCGCCCGCGTCACCGAAGAATGGACGGCAAAAGGAGAAAACGTCTATTACATCCCGATGGGCGGCTCCAACGAGCTCGGCGCCCTCGGCTATTACGACTGCGCGGTCGAGATCGACCGCCAGGTCCGGGACATGGGCCTGAAAAACGTCCATCTCGTCTCGACCGTCGGCAGCATGGGCACCTACGTCGGCCTCCAGACCGCGATCGCGAACGAGCCTCTCGATATGAAGCTGACCGGGATCACGATCATGCCGTATTCCTCCGATCCGGCGAAAAAAGAGCAGGCCGCGAAAGAATACGCCGCGTCCTACTATGAGCGCGTCCGCGCAGCTTACGATCTCAGCGCCCGGCTCAGCCCGGAGGACTTCGACATCAACGCCGGATACGACTACGGCGCCTATAACAACCCGGTGCGCGACGTCCGGGAGGCGATCTACTACATGGGCCAGAAAGAGGGGATCATCCTCGATCCGTGCTACACCGGAAAGACATTCAATGCCATCCGTGATCTCGCGAAAAAAGGCGCGTTCGATCCGGACGAAACAATCGTGATGCTCCACACCGGCGGCATCCCGGGGATCTACACGAAGTTCCACCGCGTGGAAATGGAAAAAGAGCTTGAAGGCTATATCCACATCATCTGATCCTGAACCGATCCAGCCGGTTACGCAGAAACATCTCCCGGATCCGGAGCTCCGGCCGTTTCGCGGCCCCTCCTGACCGGGAGATGTTTTATCTGATATTTCCGGAAAGCGTCCCGCTTCCGGCGCTAGCAGCCGGTAGGGCAGCAGAGACAGAGCGGAAGTGTGGAACATGCCAGCATATCCGCCGCCTGCTGAGACGGATTGTACCCCGCCCTGCCCGACGCACTGCGGTACATGAAACCGTTGCTCTGCATCTGCTGGTAGATCTGCTGATATTCCTGGTTCGTCGGATCCATGTCCATCGCCTGCTCTACATTCTGCAGGCCGTCCGCGACAAACCCTTTGTTATAGGAAAGCACGCCGCTCAGGAAGAACCACTCGGCATCGCGGTCCGGCGCATTGATCAGAAGCTGCTCCGCCTGGGCGTAATTCCCCGATGCGAGCGCCTGCCTGACCTGGAAATAGATCCCGGAAGAAGCGCCGCCGTACGACGATCCTCCGTACGATGATCCGGCTCCTGCCGCGCCGCCGAAGCCGCCTGTGCTTCCTTTTGTCAGCATATCATACGCCTCATTGACATCACGAAGCTTTTCCTCCGCGAGATCCGCGAGGGGATTCCCCTGATATTTGTCCGGGTGGTATTTCTTGACGAGTTCCCGGTACGCCCGCTTGATTTCCTGCTGTGAAGCACCGGGCTTTAGCCCTAACACCTCATACGGATCTTTGACCATTGCTGCTCCTTCCCAGGACGTCTTCTGTTTCTTTTCGAAGCCCCAGATAGATGATGTTCCGGATCAGGCCCTGATTTTTTCGGATGTCCATCAGGTCGAACGCGGCGGAGGTCCTTCCCAGATAATGATAGAGAAGGATCCCGGTCTGCTCCCGGATCCGGCTGTTTGCTGCTATTTTACCACTTCTGTTTTCTGTTTCGGTGAAGAACTCGTGAAGCGGGTTGTAGGCCCCGGTTTCCGCGTCTTCCTCAAGGTCGTCCAGCGCGTCGATCACATAGATCCAGCGTCCGAGGTTCTCCGCGAACTCACGGAGCGCCCGGGCATCTCCCTCCGGCAGATCCGGCCGTCCTCCGAGGAACACGTCAGCCATCACGCGGGCGAACGCGTCTGCCATCCGGTCGATGGAGCGCTCTTTCTGTTTTTCCAGCGCGTAGAGATTCGCGAGCGATGCCCGGATCTGCGCCGCCGCATCCGGCCTGCGGGACGCGGCCTTCCGATATACCTGCTTCAGATACAGCCCCGCCGGTCCCCGCTTCGCTCCGCCCGGATCGCTGACGTCATCCAGGTGGTTTTCGTAGCCCAGAATCGCGACCATGTCCGCCGCGTAGCCGAGCGCCTCCTCGTCCTGCACGATCGTCTGCTCCCGGAACGCATGCACCGCGCACCGTTTTTTCACGATCCGATCCTCCTTCCCGTCAAAGGACGCGAGGACGATCGCGAGAAACGTCATATCATAGCTCAGTGCGGTGCGGAGCAGCTGCCCGTACCGCTCCCCGATCACCCGGCAGAGCCCGCAGTAGTAGCTTTTGTAGATCCCGAGCTCCTTCACTTTCAGCTCCGGCTGATACGCCTTCACATACCCTAACATTCCGCTCCTTTCGGAAAATGCCCGGCTGATCCCGCCGGGCTGAATTTCTCACGGATCCCGAACCTGCTGTCAGGCGGCCTGCTCCTGAAGCTCTGACACCGGCTTCGATCCTTTTTTCTCATATTTTCTTTTTGACAAAAGCCTCATCGAGTTGAGGATGCAGATGCATGCGACCCCGACGTCGGCGAACACCGCCGCCCACATATTGGCGATCCCGATGGCCGCGAGGATGAGGATCGCAAATTTTACAACGAGCGCGAACCAGATGTTTTCCTTCGAGATCCGGATCGTCCGCCGCGCGATGCGGATGACGACCGGCACCTTCCGGATGTTGTCGTCCATGATCACGATGTCCGCCGCTTCGATCGCTGCGTCGGATCCCATCGATCCCATCGCGATCCCGACATCTGCCCGGGCGAGGACCGGTGCGTCATTGATCCCGTCCCCGATGAAGCCGGTCTTCTCTTTCTCGCCTTCGTTTTCGATCAGCGATTCCACACTCGTCACCTTCCCTTCCGGAAGGAGCTCCGAAAGCACGGTATCGACTCCGAGTTCGCGGCCGACTTCTTCTGCCACCTCGCGGCGGTCGCCGGTCAGCATCACGACATTTTTCACACCTTCGTCCTTGATCTCCCGGATGGCTTCCGCTGCCTCCGGCTTGATCTCATCCGCGATCAGGATCGCGCCGAGATACCGGCCGTCCTTCGCCGTGTAAACAACGGTGCTCTTCTGGTCTTCTGCCGGGACGTACCCGATCCCGTACTGTTCCATCAGTCTGCCGTTTCCCGCGAGGATCACGCCTTCCTTCGTCTTCGCAGCGATGCCTTTTCCGGTCACGTTCTCCGTCTCAAGGACAAGGTCTGTACGTACCTCATGGCCGAGAGCCGACTGGATCGACACCGCGATCGGATGAGTGGACAGGCCTTCGGCCGCCGCTGCCGCTTCCAGCACGTCTTCCTTTGTCACGCTTTCCTCCGGACGGACCTCGGTCACGCAGAAGTTGCCTTTTGTCAGCGTGCCGGTCTTGTCCGAAACGAGTGTCTTCAGCATGGCCATCATCTCGAGGTAGTTGGATCCCTTGACCAGGATGCCGTTTCGTGATGCCGCGCCGATCCCGCCGAAGAATGCGAGCGGCACGGAGATCACAAGCGCACATGGGCAGGAGATCACGAGGAATGTACAGGCACGGTAGATCCAGGTCACCCAGCTCCCGCCGGTCGCGAGCGGCGGGACGAACGCGACCAGAACGGCACCCAATACGACGAGCGGGGTATAGATCCTCGCGAACCGTGTGATGAAGTTCTCGGTCTTCGACTTCCGGTCTGCGGCTTCCTCGACCATTTCCAGGATCCTGGCCACGGTGGAGTCCTCGTATTTCTTTTCCGCACGGATCCGGAGCAGTCCTTCGCCGTTCACGCAGCCGGAAATGATCGCATCTCCGGGATGGGTGGAACGCGGCAGAGACTCACCGGTCAGCGCGGCTGTGTTCAGCATGCTCTCGCCCGTCAGGACGACACCGTCGACCGGCACCTTCTCGCCCGGGCGGACGACCAGGATGTCGCCGACCTGAACTTCTTCCGGATCGATCTCTTCGACGTTCCCGTCCTCGCGCTCCACGAACGCGGTCTCCGGCGCGATCTCCATCAGATCCGTGATCGACTTCCGCGAGCGGTTCACCGCGTAATCCTGGAAGAACTCTCCGACCTGATAGAACAGCATGACCGCGCACCCTTCCGCGTACTGCGATGTCGCGAACGCGCCGAACGTCGCGATCGTCATCAGGAACGATTCATCCAGCATCTGAAGGTGAATGATCCCCCGCACAGCGTTCAGCAGGACGTCCCAGCCCGCGATCAGATACGGCACGAGGTACAGCCCGAGCGATTCCCACCGATCAAAAAACACCTGGTCGGAAACGGGCGAATGTTCAAGGATCAAGAGCACCGCGTAGATCACGAGCGCGGTCACGATCCGGATGAGCTCCCTTTTCTGTTTCTTCGTCATGATGGGCCTCCTTCTCTGAACCCCCCTGTCTCCGGCCGTCAGCGAATGATGCAGGCTCCGTGATCGACTTTCACCATTTCCTTTTCCGCCTTCTCAACGATCTCGTCAAAGCGGTCATCGTCGGCATCGAGAACCAGCTTCTGCGTCAGGAAGTTCATGCGGCAGTCGTTGACACCATCGATCTTTTTGATCCGGTCTTCCATCTTCGCCGCGCAGTCCGCACAGTCTACATCCTGAATACGAAATCTCTTTTTCATTTGGATCCTCCTCTGATTATTCCCCTTATGATCATTACTCTTCGATATGCTCCTTCCCCATCGCGATGATCGTCCGTACATGATCATCGGCGAGAGAATAGATCATCTGCTTCCCGTCTCTTCTCCCGGTCACCAGTTTGGACGCCCGGAGGATCTTCAGCTGATGGGAGACCGCGGACTGGTTCATATCCAGGTCGCTCACGATCTCACTGACGTTCTTTTCTCCCTGCAGAAGATCGTACAGGATCTTGATCCTCGTCGAATCGCCGAAAATCTTGAACAGCTCTGCCAGATCGATCAGTTCGTCCTCTTCCATATCGAGGTCCACTTTATGGGCAGGTTCCGCGCTGACGGCGGTCAATGTCTCTTTCATGATACCCTCCATTGATTATCATCTTTTCATATGAACATATTATCATATATTGATTTAAAGTCAAGGGGAAAAAGAAAACTTTTCCCCCTGTTTTTGCCGCTTCCGGATCCCAGCGGATGCGGGCACAAAAAGACTTTGTTTGGATCAGTTGCTCGACGGGATGAACGCCGCGATCTGATCCGCGACATTGCTGATCGGCATCGTCTGGAGCATCACCTTCCCCGGTCCGGTCACGATCGTATTGAAGACGCCTTCTCCGCCGAGGAACATGTTCTTTACGCCCGGCACCGTCTGGATATCCATCGTGCAGGTCGCATCCATCGCCGCGAGATATCCGGTATCGAGGACGATCTGCTGACCTTCCCCGAGCGTATATTCAATGACCGCACCGTCGATCTCGATGAACGCGATGCCGCGTCCCGAAAGCTTCTGCATGATGAACCCCTCGCCGCCGAACAGACCGGCTCCGAGCTTCTTCCGGAAGAACAGCGAAAGCTCGACACTGGACTGCGACGCCAGGAACGCGCTCTTCTGAACGATCATCTCATTTCCCGGTCCGACCTCGATCGCGCGGATCGATCCCGGGAACGACGACGCGAACGCGATCATGCCCGCTCCTCCCCGAGCAGTATAATGATTCTGGAACATCGAATCGCCGCTGAGCATGCGGCCGAACATCTTCCCGATGCCGCCGGTCCCCACCGTCTTCATTTCCATGTTCGGGCTCATCCAGCTCATCGCGCCTTTCTCGGTGATCATCGTTTCGCCCGGATCCACCGTACATTCAACGACCGGAAGATTTCCGCCCCTGATTTCATACTTCATAGTTACCTCCTGGAGTTCTTTTATCTGCTGCGCAGGCCTGCGGCTGACTGGTTCCGCTCATACTGCCCGCATTAGGCTTTTATTTCTTATAATTAACATTATACATGAATCTGTTTACTTCGTCTCCCTTTTTACATAATCATTACGTTATTGAAACAAAAATAACGGCGGAACCCTCCGGCTCCTCCGTTATTTCGATTTGAACTCCTTCCAGAACATGCTGTACATATCGTCGGCGTCCGGACCGATATCCCTGAGGACCTCACTCTTTGACAAAAGCTCATCGGACGGGAACAGCGCCTTGTTTTCCCTGAGCTTCTTCGGCAGGTTCTTCCGGCACGTCTCATTCGGCGTACTGTATGTCAGATATTCGAAATTCTTTTTCGCGATATCCGGCCGGCAGGTGAAGTTGATCCACTTCTCTGCATTGCTCTTATGCAGCGCGTTCTTCGGGATGCACCAGCTGTCGATGAAAATCTCCGTCCCCTCCTTCGGTATCACAAAGTCAAGATCCTTGTTCAGGTGCTGGCTGTACAGGACCTCGCCATTCCAGACGACACCGATGTCCGCCGAGCCGCCGATCAGAAGGTCCCTCGCCGAGTCGTTCGCATACTTATATACGAGCTTCTTCTGGCGGATCAGATCACGCGTCGCCTTCGCCACTTCCTTCTTTGAAGTGGAATTCAGCGAGTACCCGTTCTTCTTCAGGGCCACGCCGATCGTATCGCGCAGGCTGTCCTGCATGATGATCTTGTGGCGGTACTTTTTTTTCCACAGATCGCTCCACGAGGTGATGCTCCCCTTCGGGATCTTCTTCGTGTTGTACATGATGCCGGCGATCCCCCACTGGTACGGAACAGAAAACTTGTTCCCCGGGTCGTAGCTTTTGTCCGCGATCTTAAGATAGCGCTTCCCGATATGCTTGAGATTCGGGATCTTCGACTTGTCGATGTCCTGCAGCAGGCCTTCCCCGCGCATGCGCTCCGCCATATAGCCGTCCACGCAGATGACGTCGTACACGCCGGCCTGGTTCTTGATGACCGGGTACATCTCCTCGTTCGTGTCGAACGTGTCCAGGACGACGTTGATCCCCGTCTCCTTCTCGAACTGCTTCACGATGTCCGGATCCATGTAATCGCCGTAGCAGTACACGCGGACCTCGTTCTTATCCTTCGCGCCGCAGGAAGAGAGCAGGACCGTGGAGACCGCAAGGACAAAAGCAAGCGTGATGAGGGCAGCCGCCCGGAAAACGCCTCCGGCCCTGCCCCGCTTCTCAGCAGACTTCCGCATAATATTCCAGTTCTCCTTTCTTCCTCTGCGACTGCGATATATTCATGATCACGAGCGCGACGAGCACGATGACGAAGATGATCGTTGACAGCGCGAACAGCGTCGGCCGGATCCCGACCTTCACCTGGCTGTAGATCAGCGTGGAGATCGTGTTGATGCCGGCGCCGCGCGTGAAATGCGTCACGACGAAATCGTCGACCGACATCGTGAACGCCAGCAGATAGCCGGACAGGATCCCCGGCATGATATCCGGAAGAACGACCTTCCGGAACGCGTACTTCGGCGTCGCACCGAGATCCAGTGCCGCTTCATATTTCTCGTTCCCCATCCCGCGAAGCTTCGGCATGACGGACAGAATGACGTACGGGATCGAGAACGTGATGTGCGCGAGAAGCACGGTCCCCCAGTTCAGGTAGAACCCTGCCGCGATAAATGCCAGCATCAGCGAGATCCCGGTCACGATATCCGCGTTCAGGAGCGGGATATTATTGAGCCCGAGCATCACGTTCCGGGCGTTCTTCTTCATCCCGAGGATGCCGAGGCAGGCCGCCGTCCCGATGATCGTCGCGATCAGAGACGAGCAGAACGCGATCGAAAACGTGTTCCACAGCGCATGCAGGATCTCATCGTTCGTCAGGATCTCCCGGTACCACTTCAGGGAAAATCCGTCCCACGCGAACATCGACTTGCTGCGGTTGAACGAAAGCACCATCAGCGTCCCGATCGGCAGGTACAGAAAGATCAGGATCAGAATCAGATAAAGGCCGCTCAGAAATTTTTTCACAGAAACGCCCCCTCTCCCGTTTTGTCGAGCCGGCTCAGGATCCACATGCTGACCAGGATGAACAGCATCATCACGAGCGAAAGCCCGGAGCCGAGGTTCCAGTTCGCGCTCGTCGTAAATTCCTGCTCGATGATGTTTCCGATCAGGTAGATCTTGCCGCCGCCAAGAATGTTGGAAATGACAAATGTTGTCAGGCCCGGAACGAATACCATCGTGATCCCGCTCGCGATCCCCGGGATGCAGAGCGGCAGGATGATCTTCCGGAGCACGATCCGATTCGGTGCGCCGAGGTCCTGCGCCGCTTCGATCAGACTGTCGTCGATCCGCATCAGCGCGTTGTAGATCGGGAGCACCATGAACGGCAGGAAATCGTACACCATGCCGACGACGATCGCAGCCGGCGTGTTGATGATCGCAGGCATCTTCAGCCCGATCATCTCGAGCGCCGTACTGAAGATCCCGCCTTTTTCCAGGATCACCTGCCACGCCATCGTACGCAGCAGGAAATTCATCCACATCGGAAGGATGAAGATGAAAATGATGAAGCCTTTTTCCCCGAGTCCGCTCCCTTTCAAAACGAGCGCGAGCGGGATGGAAAGGATCAGGCAGATCACCGTGCTGAGGATCGCGAGTCCGAGCGAGAGCCCCAGCGCATGGAGGTGCACGGGCTCCGCGATCGCCGTCAGATTATCCAGTGTGAATTTTCCGGTCCGGTCCGTCAGGCCGTAGTAGCAGATCGCGAGCAGCGGGATCAGCGTGCCGCATATGACCCAGAAAACGTACGGGGCCGCGAGGATTTTTTTATACATCGATCTCGATCGCCTCCTCGTCCGCCCGGACCGGCTTATGCATGATCTGGATGTTCTCCGGGATCACATCCAGGCTGACCTTTGACCCGACGTCGTAGCTCACCGTGTTCTGGACGAGCCATTCAAAGCCGTTCGCCCGGATCTCCATCTCATAGTAAACGCCGATGAAGACGTTGTGCGTGACTTCACCGTCCATCTTCCCTTCGCCCGGTCTTCCGATGATCAGATCCTCCGGCCGGATCACGACGTCCACCGGCTGCTCGATCCCGAATCCTTCGTCGACGCACGGGAACTCCACGCCGCAGATCCGGACCAGCCGGTCACGGATCATCGTTCCTTCCACGATGTTGCTGTCACCGATAAAGTCCGCGACGAACGCGTTCTGCGGCTCGTTATAGATATCCTCCGGCGTCCCCATCTGCTGGATGTAGCCGTCGTTCATGACGACGACCTTGTCGCTCATCGTCAGTGCCTCTTCCTGGTCGTGCGTGACATAGAGGAACGTGATCCCGAGCTCATCCTTGAGACGGATCAGCTCGTATTCCATCTCCTGTCGGAGCTTCAGGTCCAGCGCGCCGAGCGGCTCGTCCAGAAGGAGGAGCTTCGGCTCGTTCACGATCGCCCGCGCCATCGCGATCCGCTGCTGCTGACCGCCGGACAGCGACTCCACGCGCCGCTTCTCGAACCCGTTCAGGTTCACGAGCTTCAGAGCGTAGCGGATCTTGTCCCGGATGTACTGATCCGACTTCCCGCTGATCCGGAGGCCGAACGCGATATTGTCCTCGACGTTCATGTGCGGAAACAGCGCGTACTTCTGGAACACCGTATTGATGTTCCTCTTGTTCGGCGGGACGTCCGTGATGTCCTCTCCTTCAAAGATCACGCGCCCGCGGTCCGGCGTCTCGAACCCGCCGACGATCCTCAGCGTCGTCGTCTTGCCGCACCCGGACGGCCCGAGCAGCGTGATGAATTCATTCTGCCCGACCGAAAGATCGAAATCGTTCAGGACGACATTCTCCCCAAACGACTTGTAGATGTTTTCCAGTCTCAGTAAAGTTTCTGCCAATCTTTTCTACTCCTGTCAAAAACTCGGCGGCACGCTGACCCAGATCAGCTGTGCCCCTTTCTTGGATGTGATGTAATGACGCTTGTCCGGCGTGTAATAGAAGGCCTCGCCCTTCTTCGCCTCGACGTGGCGGCTCCCGACATGGACCGTCACGCGGCCCCGGAGGACATATCCGAATTCCTCGCCTTCGTGCGGGAGGTCCTGGTACGTCGACCCGCCCGCCTCCAGTGTCAGCCGGACCGGTTCCATCAGATTCTTCTGCGCCGTCGGTACGATCCATTCGATCCGGTTCCGAAGCTCCGGATCGATCTTCTCAAAAAAATCCTCACTGTGGAACACGATCTCGCTCTCCGGCTCCGGCGAAAAAAACTCCGACAGCGAACTCCCGAGGCATATCAGGATGTCATCCAGCGTCGCGATCGAAGGCGATGTCTGATCGTGCTCGAGCTGCGAGATGAATCCTTTGGAAAGCTCGGACCGGTCCGCCAGCTCCTCCTGCGTGAGCCCTCTCGCGATCCTGAGCTCCTTGATCCGTTTTCCGATTTCCATGGATCTCACTCCCGTTCTGTTTACTAATACTAAACTCAGTGTTTATCATTATATCCTACCCGCAGTAAATGTCAACTGCTTTCCGGACAAAATATCAGCCTTCCTTTTTCGATCTATGACAAAAGATGATATCGATATGGGATTGACATTCTCGATAATCGAGTATATATTGGGATCAGGAAATCTCGATAATCGAGAATAAGGAGAGGAAAATATGCCAAGGCAGAAATTCAAGACCCTGACGGAGCAAATGTTCTACACGCTCCTTTGCCTTCGCGACGAGACGTATGGCATGGACATCCTGGACAAGGTGCCCGCGATGACGGGCGGCCGGGTAAACGTCGGGTCCGGGACGCTGTACGATCTTCTCGAGAAGTTCCAGGAAGCGGGCTTCATCCGGGAGACCCGGGTGGAAGGCCGGCGCCGCAGCTACATCCTGACGGGAAAGGGGCGCGCCGCACTCGACCGGGAGTACCGGCGGCTCAGGGAACAGATCCGTGATTACGAAACGATATTCGGAAAGGACAGGAAATGAAAACCATCTGGCAAAAAGAAGACAGCGGCACCCGACGGGAACGGATCCGGTTTCCTTTTTACGACCGCAAGGGCATCTCTTCCTGGCTCAAGGATCAGGCGAAATGCGGCTGGATTCCGGAAAGCATCCGGGACATGACCATCGTGTTCCGAAAAGCCGAGCCTCAGGCCATCCGGTTCACCCTGACGTACTTCCCGAAAGACACATTGTTCTCACCGGAACCGACGGAGGAGATGGCGCGCTTCACCGAGCTCTGCCGCCATGCAGGCTGGACATATCTGATGGAGAATCGGCAGTTCCAGATCTTCAGCAACACGGACCCGGACGCCGTTCCCGTTTACACCGACGCGGAGATGGAAGTCGATCAGATCCACCGGGGCTATAAAAAATCGCAGCTTCCGCTGCTCCTGACGGCACTCGTTCTGGACGTTTTTTAGCTGCAGCGAATGCCGCTGATATCAGCGCTGCATCGCCTGTCGGAATCCTCCATGACAGTTACTTCTGGCAGTCCGCCGTCTGGATCTTTTTGGCGCTGATCATGCTTTATGAACTCTCTTCCTATTATTTACGGCTAAATAAAAAATGGGGCCCTTCGAGGCTCCATTTTACTGAGTTTCCAGTCGATCCGGCCCGGTCCTTCATCAGGAAAAAAGGTCCTTGATCTTCTGTGCGAAACTCGTTTTCCCTTTATAGCAGTCGTTCCCGACGACATTTCCCATTTCACGAATCGCCTTTTTCTGGGCGCCGTTCAGTTTCGTCGGGACCTCAAGCTGCACTTTGACGTACAGGTCTCCCATCCTTCCGTTCTGGACATTGCGGACGCCTTTTCCCTTCAGACGGAACACCGTCCCCGGCTGCGTCCCCGCCGGAACCTTGTAGGAAACCTTGCCGTCCAGTGTCGGTACCGTGATCTCGTCTCCCAGTGCTGCCTGGTTGAAAGAGATCGGGATATCGATATACAGGTTGTTCTGCTCGCGGCGGAATATCGGATGCGGTTCGACCTGGATCACGATGTAGAGATCGCCGTTCGGGCCGTTGTTTTCCCCCGGCTCACCCTGCCCGCGGATCGGGATGATGCTCCCGTTGTCAACGCCGGCCGGGATGTTCACGGAGATCTTGACGTTGCTCTTCACCTTGCCGGTGCCGCGGCAGTCCGGGCACGGTTTCTCTATGATCGTCCCGCGGCCGCCGCACTCCGGACACGGTCCGGTCTGCTGGAACCGTCCGAATGCGGTGCTCGCGACCTGCGTCACCTGACCGGTCCCGTTGCACTTCGGGCACGTTTTCCGGTGCGTTCCCGGTGCCGCGCCTTCTCCGCCGCACGTTTTACATTTTACATATTTATTTACGGTGATGTCCTTCTTCACGCCGAACGCCGCGTCCTCAAACTTGATGCGGACGTTCTTCTGGACATCTCTTCCCTTCCTCGGTCCGGTTCTGCGGGATGCCTGCTGCCCACCGAAGCCGCCGCCGAATGCTCCCCCGAAAAAGTCGTTGAAGATGTCGCCGATGTCGCCGAAGTCTGCGCTCTGGAATCCGCCGAAGCCGCTGCCGCCCGCACCGCCGAACCCGGCGTTCGGATCCACTCCTGCAAATCCGAAGCGGTCATACTTGGACTTCTTGTCCGGGTCAGACAGAACGCTGTATGCTTCGTTGACTTCCTTGAATTTTTCTTCCGCGTCCTTGTCCCCCGGATTCCGGTCCGGATGATATTTCAACGCCATCTTGCGGAACGCCTTCTTGATATCGTCTTCGCTGGCACCTTTTTTCAGGCCGAGGACCTCATAATAATCTCTCTTGTTGTCAGCCATTCCACCACCCTCTTAACGAAGGAAACCTACCTGGAAAAGCAGGACAAAAGCGTCGGAACATAAATGCGATCCGTCCCGGCGCCTTTTCATCCGCTTCCCGTGACTTCCTCAAACTCGATGTATCAGAATATCACGATTATTTGTCATCGTCAACTACGGTGTAGTCAGCGTCGACCACGTTGTCATCGTTTCCTCCCTGGGAGGAACCGCCGGCCTGGCCGCCCATATCAGGTCCTGCCTGGCCGCCCATGTTCGGGCCGCCCTGACCGCCCATGTTCGGGTTTGCACCCTGCTGCTGCTGCGCCTGCTGATAGATCTTGCTGGAGACCGCTCCGAACGCTTCTGTGAGTTCGGTCGTCTTCTGCTTGATCTCTTCGTCATTGTTCGCTTCCAGAGCCTTCTTCAGGCCTTCCTGCGCATCGACGATCCTCTGCTTTTCGTCCGGCGTCAGCTTGTCTTCAACGTCTTTCAGAGTCTTCTCTGTCTCATAGACCAGAGATTCTGCCTTGTTGCGGTTCTCGATCGCCTCTTTCTTCTTCTTGTCTTCCGCAGCGTACTGCTCTGCTTCCTTCACCTTCTGGTTGATCTCATCTTCCGACAGGTTCGTGGAAGAAGTGATCGTGATGTTCTGCTCTTTGCCGGTTCCCATATCCTTCGCACTGACGTTCACGATGCCGTTAGCGTCGATATCGAATGTGACTTCGATCTGCGGGATCCCGCGCGGAGCCGGTGCGATGCCGTTCAGCTGGAACCGTCCCAGCGTGATGTTGTCAGCCGCCATTTTCCGTTCACCCTGAACAACGTGGATGTCTACCGCGGTCTGGTTATCCGCCGCGGTCGAGAAGATCTGGCTCTTCTTCGTCGGGATCGTCGTGTTCCGTTCGATCAGCGGAGTCGCGACGCCGCCCAGAGTCTCGATCGACAGGGTCAGCGGGGTGACATCGAGCAGCAGGACGTCGTTGACTTCTCCGGTCAGGACGCCGGCCTGGATCGCCGCGCCGACAGCAACACATTCATCCGGGTTGATGCCTTTGAACGGATCTTTTCCGGTTTCTCTCTTGACGACTTCCTGTACGGCCGGGATTCTCGTCGATCCGCCGACCAGGATGACCTTGGAGAGGTCGCTGTTCGAAATGCCGGCATCGGCCATCGCCTTGCGCATCGGCTCAACGGTCCGGTCTACCAGATCGGATGTCAGCTGTTCGAACTTCGCTCTCGTCAGATCCATATCGAGGTGCAGCGGGCCGTCCGCTGTCACCGTGATGAACGGCAGGTTGATGTTGGTCGTCGTCGAGCTGGACAGCTCTTTCTTGGCCTTCTCTGCCGCTTCCTTCAGTCTCTGAAGTGCCATTTTGTCCGATCTCAGATCGACACCATGCTCCTGGGAGAACGTATCTGCCAGGTAGTTCATGATCGCGTTATCGAAGTCATCCCCGCCGAGGTGTGTGTCTCCGTTTGTCGCCAGGACTTCGAAGACGCCGTCGCCGAGTTCCAGGATGGAGACATCGAATGTGCCGCCGCCCAGGTCGTAGACCAGGATCTTCTGGGATCCGGATTCCTTGTCAAGACCGTATGCCAGCGACGCCGCCGTCGGCTCGTTGATGATCCTCTTGACATCGAGTCCGGCGATCCTGCCGGCATCCTTCGTCGCCTGCTTCTGCGCGTCGGAGAAGTACGCCGGGACCGTGATGACGGCTTCCGTGACCTTCTCGCCCAGATACGCTTCCGCGTCGTTCTTCAGTTTTGTCAGGATCATCGCGGAGATGTCCTGCGGTGTGTACTTTTTGTTGTCGATCGTCACAGAGTAATCTTCCCCCATGTGACGCTTGATGGACGTGATCGTCCGCTCCGGGTTCGTTACAGCCTGACGTTTTGCCGTCTCACCGACCAGCCGGTCGCCGTTCTTCGCGAAGCCGACGACAGACGGGGTCGTCCGGTTTCCTTCCGCGTTCGTGATGACGGTCGGTTCTCCGCCTTCGAGTACTGCTACGCAGCTGTTTGTTGTTCCAAGATCTATTCCGATAACTTTAGCCATGATTGTTCCTCCTTACTTCAGCTTTCGCCTTTCATTAATCTCTTTTTCCTTTTGGGACAAAATGTTATTTTTACAAAGTGCCCTTACTCCTTTTCGGCTCCATCAATTGTTGACCTTGACCATCGCCGGACGGATCACTTTGTTATTCAGTTTATATCCCTTCTGAAGGACCTCGGTCACCTGGCCGCTCTCGAACTCGTCGTTGTCGTCGGTCAGCACCGCGTGATGGAAGTTCGGGTCAAACTCTTTTCCCTTCGCCTCGATCTCCTCCAGACCGGATTTCGTCAGGACGTCGGAAAGCTGCTTGAAGATCAGCTCCATCCCTTCTGCATATTTTTCATCCTGGCATTCGTTCGCCAGCGCACGCTCAAAGTTGTCGAGCACCTGCAGAAGGTCGGTCATGATCTTCTCGTTCGCGTACGTGTACACGTCCGCTTTCTCTTTCTCTGTCCTTCGTTTATAGTTCTGGAAATCTGCCATCAGGCGCATATATTTCTCGTCGGAGGACTCTTCTTTTTCCTCCTCTTCTTTTTTCTGCTCTCCTTCCTCTGCAGATTCCTTCTTGTCGTCTTTTGTTTCCTTTTTGTCGTCGTTTTTCTCTTCTTCCGGGGCATCGGCGTTCTTATCGCCGGCCGTCTTCTCTTCTGCGGCTTCCGCCTCCGGTTTCTTATCCTCCTGAGAATCTCCGGCACTCTTTACTTCGTCCGAGTCCGTTTCCGGTTCGTTTTTCTTGATTTCTTCTTCAGCCATCATCTTTATCCTTTTCCTCATTCATCGTAAATGCTTTGTCGAGATTATCTGTCAGATACTTCATCACGGAAGTGATCTCACCGTATTTCATCCTCGTCGGACCGATGACACCGAGCTTTCCGACAAACCTGCCGTTGACGTGGTACGTCGCCGTGATGAGGGAGTAATCACTCAGCGAATCACTGACGTTCTCATCACCGATCGTGACCACCATCCCGTCTGCCCGCTGCATCAGTTCCTGCACGAGCTGCTCTTTCCGATCGAACAGTGAAACGAATTCCTTCGCGCGCGAAAGATCGCTGAACTCCGGAATATCGAAGATGTTGCTGAGTCCGTCCATATACAGATTGACGTTCAGCATCTCCTCGAGCGTCTTCATGAAGTTCGGCATGATGCTCTCACCGAGCCGGCTCATCGCCTCGATGTCGCCCTGGAAATCGTTGACGAGCCGCGCCTTCAGAACATCCGTCAGCTTGCGCCCACGGTAGTTCACGGTCAGGTTCTTCGCCAGGATCTTCAGTGACTCATCCGTGTACGGCACATTCAGGTGCATCAGCGTGTTCTGCGATTTTCCGCTGTCCGCGACGATCATCATGATGACCGTGCGTTCATCGACCGGGATGAGATTGACGAACTTCAGTGTATCATCGCTCTGTGAAGGGCTGATGGCAAAAGCGGCAAGGCTTGTGATCTCCGAGAGAACATCCGCCGCCCGCTCGATCAGCTGATCCAGCTGGTCGATGTCCTTGTTCAGCGTGTCGTTGATGAACTGCTTCTCCTTCTCCGGAAGCTCGACCCTCTTCATCAGGTTGTTGACATACAGCCGGTACGCCTGGTTCGAAGGGACCCTTCCCGCCGAGGTATGCGGATGCGTCAGATACCCCATCTCCTCCAGATCGCTCATCTCGTTCCGGATTGTCGCCGCGCTCACCGCGCCGTCAAACTGTTTCGATAGCGTTCTGGACCCGACGGGCTCTGCCGATCGAATATAATTGTCGATGATGGCCTGCAGGATCTTTAATTTTCTTTCTGTCAGTTCCATCTTGATTCCTCCTTGTTAGCACTCAATACATCCGAGTGCTAACCTCTGTATACTAATCTACTACCACAGAAAGGCAAAGTCAACCAGATTTTTAAAAAGAATAAAGAAAAGAATTTAGAAAAAACTGCCCGGCAGCCGCGTTTTGCCCCCGCGGGCATGTCCGGGAGCACATCCGGATCCGTCAGGCGCTCGTTCGGAGAATTCCCGCCCGCTCCGACTAAAGAAAAACCTCGAAGATCCGGTTCGAGATATCGATCCCGCGCTCTGAGAGATACAGTCCTTCCTCTGTGCGGATCAGTTCGCCTGCCCTGAAGAATTCTTCGAGCTCCAGCATTCTGTCGCCGTACACCTCTTCAAAGGACGCACCGATCTTCTCCCGGAACTCGCGGAACGTGATCCCTTCCGCCCGGCGAAGCCCTGTGAACATGAACTCGCCGGCACTGTCCATCCGGTCGTTGACATGATACTCCGGAAACGGCTCCTCCGTCATCCGGACCCCGCCGATGAACGAACTCGCGCTCTTCCCGATCCCGAGATATTCGTCCAGCGACCAGTACTTCAGATTATGCCGGCACTTGAAGCCCGGAACGCAGGCGCTTGAGATCTCGTATCGGCGGTAGCCGGCCTCGCGGAGGATCCGGAGCGCTTCGTGGTACATCCGGCGGTCTTCCTCGTCATCGAGGAGCGCTAAGTCACCTTTTTTATACAGGTCGTAGAACGGCGTCCCTTCCTCGATCTGCAGACTGTAAAAAGAAAGATGTTCGGGGCCGAGCGCAAGGATCCCTTCGAGCGTCTCCTTCCAGGAGCGCATCGTCTGCCCCGGGACGGCGAACATCAGATCGCAGCTCACGCTGTCGAACCCGGCGTTCTTCGCGGCCCGGACCGCGTCCCGCGCTTCGTCCGCGCTGTGGATCCGCCCGAGTGTCTGAAGGACCGAATCATCGAGCGACTGCACACCGATCGAAAGCCGGTTCACGCCGGCTTCCCGGAGCTCGGAGAGCTTCGCCTCCGTGATCGTTCCGGGATTCGACTCCGACGTCACCTCGGCATTTTTTTCTACATCAAAAGAACGCCGGATCTCATCCAGGATCCGGCGGATCATGCCATCCGGGAGCACGGTCGGGGTGCCGCCTCCTATAAAAACGGTATCGACCCGGTGTCCTTCCCCGTATTTTTTTCCTGCGGCGCGGATCTTTTCCAGGATCTCTTCCGTTTCACGCCGCATCGCCCGGTCCCGCTCCGGTTCGTCCATGCTGCAGAGCGCCTGCGAATAAAACGCGCAGTACCAGCAGCGGCGGATGCAGAACGGGATGTGGAGATAGATCCCGAGCGGTTTCGGGTCACTTGTTTTCGTCATATTTGAGCACCGCGGTGAACGCTTCCTGCGGGACTTCGACTTTCCCGAACTGCCGCATGCGCTTTTTCCCTTCTTTCTGTTTCTCCAGGAGTTTCTTTTTCCGCGAGATGTCGCCGCCGTAGCATTTGGCGATGACGTCCTTCCGGTACGCCCGGACGGTCTCCCGCGCGATCACTTTTTGTCCCACCGCCGCTTGGATCGGGATCTCGAACTGGTGCATCGGGATCACTTCCTTCAGCTTCTGGCAGACGAAGCGGCCCCGCTGGTACGCTTCGGACTCGTGGACGATCATGGAGAACGCGTCGACCAGCTCGTGGTTCAGCAGCACGTCGAGCTTGACGAGCTTGGAGCGCTGGTAGCGGACGAATTCGTAGTCGAGCGATCCGTAGCCGCGGGTCTTTGACTTCAGCGCGTCGAAAAAGTCGTAGATGACTTCGTTCAGCGGCAGCTCGTAATGCAGATCGACCCGGTCCTGGGTGATGTAATCCATGCCCAGCATGTTACCGCGCCGCTTCTGGCAGAGCTCCATGATAGAGCCGACGTACTCCTTCGGGAGCATGATGTCAGCCTTGACGATCGGTTCTTCGATATGGTCGATCTCGGACGGGTCCGGGAGGTTCGTCGGGTTCTGAATCATTTTCTCGGTCCCGTCGGTCAGGACGACTTTATACAGGACGCTCGGCGAGGTCGTGATCACAGACAGGTCGAATTCCCGCTCGAGGCGCTCGACGATAATCTCCATATGGAGGAGGCCGAGGAAGCCGCAGCGGAAGCCGAACCCGAGCGCGGCGGAGGTCTCCGGTTCAAAACGGAACGCCGCGTCGTTCACCTGCAGTTTTTCCAGCGCGTCCTGGACGGGTTCGTATTTTTCCCCTTCCGCCGGGTAAATGCCGCAGTACACCATGGACTGGACTTTTTTGTAGCCCGGGAGCGGGGTGTCGGTCGGGGCGTCTGCGAGGGTCACGGTGTCGCCGACGCGGGCGTCGCGGACCTGCTTGATGGCCGCGCAGATATAGCCGACGTCGCCGGCCCGGAGCCATTTCGTCGGTACGTGGGACGGCGCCATCACGCCGACCTCGGTGACTTCATAGTCTTTTCCGGCCGCCATCAGGCGGATCGTGTCGCCGACCTTCACCTGGCCGTCGAACAGGCGGACAAAAATAACGACTCCTTTGTAATTATCGTAGACGGAGTCGAAGATCAGCGCTTTCAGCTTGGCGTCGACGTCGCCCTGCGGCGCCGGGATCTCCTTCACGATCGCTTCAAGAAGATCGTTGATGCCGGTCCCCATCTTCGCGGAAACGAGCGGTGCGTTCTCACAGTCGAGGCCGATCATCTCTTCGATCTCTTCTTTTGTCTCTTCCGGACGGGCGCTCGCGAGATCCATTTTGTTCAGGCACGGCAGGATCTCCAGGTTCTCATCCATCGCGAGATAGACGTTCCCCATGGTCTGGGCTTCGACGCCCTGCGTCGCGTCCACGACGAGGACGGCGCCTTCACAGGCGGCCAGGCTCCGGGAGACCTCGTAGTTGAAGTCGACGTGTCCCGGGGTGTCGATCAGGTTGAAGATGTATTCATTCCCGTCTTCGGCCTTGTAGACGAGGCGGGTGGTCTGCAGCTTGATCGTGATCCCGCGCTCCCGCTCGAGGTCCATGTTGTCGAGAAACTGCTCCTTCATGTCGCGGTGGGCGACGAGGCCGGTGTTCTCGATGATGCGGTCCGCGAGCGTCGACTTGCCGTGGTCGATATGCGCGATGATGCTGAAGTTCCTGATGTATTTCTGATAATCGTTGTCGTGACTCATGCGTTCCCCTTTTTCGCTCTTGTAAAAATCATCCTTATTCTATACGAAAGAACGCGCGGATTCAAGGTTCGGCGTAGAGATCGGAAAGTTAACTGCTAATGTAGAAAGCATCATACCAGAAATGTGCCGGATATGTGCGACATAGGATAGACCCCGCTCGCGCGGGAAGCACATGTCATAGGCTTCGCGGTACTTGTCCATCAGAGGATCACCCCCGCTCGCGCGGGAAGCACATCCGCCCGCTGTGGGTCGGGTACGACAGAGCAGGATCACCCCCGCTCGCGCGGGAAGCAC
>JBMNVA010000018.1:0-29886 GCA_050946555.1 Anaerovoracaceae bacterium
TGGTCATCGGTAATTCACGATGCCTGCTGATCACGTATTCCGACGGGAAATACCGGAATCCTTATGCCGATGCTGTCATTCAGACGACGGCGGTCCAGCTGCTGCTTGAAAGCCGGGGCATCGCTTCGTGCTGGTCAGGATATCTCGCGAGTTTTATCGCGAAAAATCAGAGCATCAAAGATCTGCTGGGTCTTCCGGAAGGCGCCGCGGTCCACACCGCGCTGATGACCGGCTACCCGGCGGTGGAAACGTACCTTCATCTTCCGAAGAGGAAAAATCTGGATCTGAAAACGCTCTGATGAAAGGAATTCCGGCAAAACGGCTGATTTTACTGGACAAAGCGCATGGGATGGAGTATTATTAACTTGCAAATTTATTTGCAGATTAATACCAGACATAGAGGCGGCTCCGACAGGGGCTGTTTCTCTTTTTTTGGGAAAAAGGGCCTGATGACCTTCGGATCCCTCAGATTCCGCCGTCTGAAAACATTGCCATTTCCTCTGGAGAGGTGTAAAATCTTATATATGTATGCCGCGGCGCAAAGGGGCTGCCGAGAACGTACTGCCCTGAGCAGGTTTCCATGCGGTAAAATTTTTTTGATACCAGAGCGGTAAATTTTTTTGATCCCAGAAAGGGGGAGGATAGAATGAAGCAGGAGACAAAATGCATCCAGGCGGGGTACACTCCGAAGAACGGGGAATCCCGCATGATTCCGATTATCCAGAGTACAACGTTTAAATACGATACGAGTGAAGATATGGGGAAGCTGTTCGCGCTGGAAGAATCCGGCTATTTTTATACACGGCTTCAGAACCCGACGAACGATATGGTCGCGGCGAAGATCGCGGCGCTCGAAGGAGGCACAGCGGGGATGCTGACCAGCTCCGGCCAGGCAGCGAACTTTTTTTCCGTTTTCAACATCGCGAACCAGGGCGATCACGTGATCGCTTCCTCCATGATCTACGGCGGCACGTTCAATCTGTTCAACGTGACGATGAGGAAAATGGGGATCGATTTTACATTCGTCGAGCCGGACTGCACGAACGAAGAGCTGGAAGCCGCCTTCAAGCCGAACACGAAAGCCGTTTTCGGGGAAACGATCGCGAACCCGGCGCTGTCCGTTTTCGATATTGAACGTTTTGCCAAAATCGCGCACGAGCACGGCGTTCCGCTGATCATCGACAACACATTCGCCACGCCGATCAACTGCCGGCCGATCGAGTGGGGCGCGGACATCGTCACGCATTCGACGACGAAATACATGGACGGCCATGACGTCGCCGTCGGCGGCGCGATCGTGGACTCCGGCAAGTTCGACTGGATGGCGCACGCGGACAAGTTCCCGGGCCTGTGCACGCCGGACGAATCGTATCACGGCGTCGTTTATGCAGAGCGGTTCGGGCTCGAGGGCGCGTTCATCACGAAGGCGACCGCTCAGCTGATGCGGGATTTCGGATCGATCCAGTCACCGCAGAACGCGTTCTATCTGAATCTCGGGCTGGAGTCCCTCGCGGTCCGCATGCAGCGTCACTGTGAGAATGGCCAGAAAGTGGCCGAGCATCTGCAGTCTCATGAGAAGGTCGCGTGGGTCAATTATCCGGGACTTCCGGGGAACAAATATTATGAACTGGCAAAGAAATACATGCCGAACGGGACGTGCGGCGTGATCTCCTTCGGGCTGAAGGGCGGCCGCGCGGCGGCAGAAGAGTTCATGAAGCACCTCAAGCTGGCGATCATCGCGACGCATGTCGCGGACGCGCATACCTGCATCCTGCATCCGGCGAATTCGACCCACCAGCAGCTGAGCGATGAAGAGCTGATCGCGGGCGGTGTCGGCCCGGATCTGCTCCGCCTCTCGGTCGGGATCGAAAATGTCGATGACATCATCGAGGACCTCGACCAGGCGCTGCAGGCTGTACAGGGATAGGAACAATTGACGGGGCAGCGTAAAATTACCGGAAGAACGGAAAGGCAGAGTTCATGGAAATCAAGGATATCGAACTGAAAGAATTATATCAGAACACGGAGAAATACCGGGATCGGGAGGTCACCGTCCGGGGCTGGGTGCGCCAGAACCGGAGTTCCAATAAATTCGGGTTTCTCGCGCTGAACGACGGAACGTGCTTCAAGCCGGTCCAGATCGTCTGTGAGGCGGAGAATCTCAGCAATTACAAGGAAGTCGCGGCGCTGAACCTCTCGGCGGGAGTCCGTGTCAGAGGGACCGTCGTGCTGACGCCGGAGGCGAAGCAGCCGTTTGAGATCCACGCGGAAGAGGTCGTCCTGGAGGCAGACTCCGATCCGGACTATCCGCTTCAGAACAAGCGGCACACGATGGAATTCCTCCGGGAGATCGCACATCTGCGGCCGAGGAGCAACACGTTCATGGCCGTGTTCCGCGTGCGTTCGCTGATCGCGTATGCGATCCACAAATTCTTTCAGGAGAGAGGATTCGTCTATGTCCACACCCCGATCATCACGGGGAGCGACGCCGAAGGCGCCGGCGAGATGTTCCAGGTGACCACGCTGGATCTGAACGACCCGCCGCGGACAGAGGACGGAAAAATCGATTACAGCGAGGACTTCTTCGGCAAGGAAACGAACCTGACCGTCAGCGGCCAGCTCGAAGCCGAGATCTTCGCGCTCGCCTTCCGCAACGTGTATACGTTCGGGCCGACGTTCCGGGCGGAAAATTCCAACACCGGGCGTCACGCGTCCGAGTTCTGGATGATCGAGCCGGAGATCGCGTTCGCCGACCTTGAAGACGACATGGACGTCGCGGAAGCGATGGTGAAATACATCCTGAATTACGTGATGGAAAACGCGCCGGACGAAATGGAGTTCTTCAACCGCTTCATCGACAAAGGACTGCTGGACCGTCTCCAGCATGTCGTCAGCTCCGAGTTCGACCGCGTGCCGTATACGAAGGCCGTCGAGCTCCTGCAGAAGTCCGGGCAGAAATTCCAGTACCCGGTGGAATGGGGCATCGATCTCCAGACCGAGCACGAGCGCTATCTGACGGAGCACATTTTCAAAAAGCCGATCTTCGTCACAGACTATCCGAAGGACATCAAAGCGTTCTACATGCGCCTGAACGATGACGGGAAAACCGTTGCCGCCTGCGACATGCTGGTCCCGGGCGTCGGCGAGATCATCGGAGGAAGCCAGAGAGAAGAACGTTACGATGTGCTGAAGAACCGGATCGAGGAGATGGGCATGACAGAGCAGGACTACTGGTGGTACCTGGATCTCCGCAAATACGGCGGCGTGAAGCACGCCGGCTATGGCCTCGGATTCGAGCGCATGATCATGTACGCGACCGGGATGAGCAACATCCGTGACGTACTGCCGTTCCCGAGGACGCCGAAGAACGCGGAGTTCTAGAAAAACAGCAGTGCTCTAAGAGGACAAAAAGTTCAAGGGAGAAAAAAGGACAAAAATAAGCCGCGTGAGGTGCGGGCGGACGATCCGTTGCGCCTCCTGCGGCTGTTCGTTTTTTGTCCTGTGACCCTCGACCCTCGTTTTGATCTTCCGGACGCGTTACGGAGACGAGACGCAGAAAACGCATTACGGCGTCGGCGGCTGACTGTGAACATGGATCTTCTCCATCGGGTACTCTTTCATAGAGTAGGCGATGTTGATCGCGTGGTCGCCGCAGCGCTCGAGTGCCGTCACCATGTCGCAGAACACGACGCCGGCCATCGGTTCGCACGTATAATTCATCAGGCGGTCCAGGTGGTTGTGGATCAGCCGGGTCTCCTGTTCGTCGAGCCGGTCCTCTAACGCTTCGAGTTCATCAAGATGGCTGTAATCCTGTGTGTCGAAGATATCGATCGAAAGATCGACGGAGTTTCTGGCGTCTTCGGACATCTGGACGAGCTCATTGTGCGCGTCCTCTGACATGCTGGATTTTGTCTTCACAAGATCCTCGGTGTATTCGACGATGTTCTCCGCGTGGTCGGACAGACGCTCGAAGTCGCTGATCGTGATCGTCAGGTTGGACAGGATCCGCATCTGATTGGAATTCAGATCTTTCCCGCGCAGCTGCGTCAGCTGGGAGTTGATGGTGTGGTTCAGGATATTGACGCTTTCCTCACGGACCCGGACACTCTCCGCCTTGTCCGGCGTGTAGTGGAAGAAGCAGTCGAGCGCGTGGTGCAGGTTTTTCGCGGCGATCCGGCCCATGCGGACGATCTCCCGGTGCGCCTGAGCGAGCGCCATACTGGTCGGGATGTTCGACAGGTTCGTCATGTACTGCAGCTTGCGGTCCTCCAGCTGTTCGTTTTCGTCCGGAAGGATCGGGATGAGTTTCTCAACGAGACGGATGATGTAATTGGAAAAAGGAAGCTCGCACAGGACCGCAATGATCGCGAAGATCGTATGCGTGTTCGCGATCTGACGGCCGATGTCGTTCGGCGACAGCGACTGGATCAGATCCAGGAAATGCGGGAAGATATTGATGAGTGTGACGAGCAGTGCCGCACGGATCAGGTTGAACACGAGGTTCAGGATCGCGGTGCGCTTGCCGTTCCGGTTCGCGGTCAGGCCCGCCAGCAGGTTCGGTGTAACAGAACCGATCGCAGCGCCGATGACGAGGTACACTGCGGTATGATAGCCGAGCAGTCCCTGCACGGCAAACGTCTGGAAAATGACGGTAGAGGAGGAGGAACTCTGCAGGAGTGCGGTAAATCCTACCCCGAAGAGGAGTGCGATCGCCGGGTTGTCCAGTCCGGACAGGAACTGGATGAAGCCCTTGCTTTCCGAAAGAGGAGCGATCGCCGCTTTCATGATGGAGATGCCGACGAACAGCATCCCGAAGCCCATGATGACTTCTCCGATATATTTCACCATGCTCCGCTTCATGAAGAGGTACATGATAGCACCGACAAAAAGAAGGACCGGCGCATACGATGCGAGGTCGAACGCTGTGATCTGCGCCGTGATGGTCGTGCCGATGTTCGCGCCCATGATGACGCCGATCGCCTGCGACAGATTCATCATTCCGGCGTTGACGAACCCGATGACCATGACGTCCGTCGCAGACGAGCTCTGGATCAGCATGGTCATGGCAAGACCGACGAACACCGCGATGACCTTGTTCGTGGTCGCTTTCTCAAGAATCAGCTGAAGATCATCGCCGCATGCGCTTTTCAGCCCGTCGGACATGGTCGTCATTCCAAACAGGAACAGCCCCACTCCTCCGAGCAGTGAAAAAAATTCCAGTAGTGACATTTAATTTTCCCCCCGTCGATACCTTCCGCGAAAGCATCGTACACCCATTATACTACATAAATATTCTAAAAGGGAATGAAGTTTTTTACAGGAACGGGGAAGCGTAAAGTGATATGGGGATTTTTCCGGCTGCGCCGCCCTCGGAAAGCGCTCTGCTGCACATTTTTGGATTTTTTTGACGATTCAAAATAGAGTTGTTCTCAGGGTGTATTTTTGCTATAATCTATTTGTTGTGGTTGTGAAAAAGCCGGGAGCTTTTTTCGATTACAGGGAGAATTTAATCAAACGAGGAGGTCTCGATAAATGAAAGGCTATACAAGTGATAAAATCAGGAATATTGCGCTGCTCGGACATGGCGGATGCGGCAAGACGACATTCCTGGAAACCGCTCTTCTCAATACCGGTGCGATCACCAAGATGGGAAGCGTAGACCAGGGGAATACCGTATCGGACTATGACAAGATGGAGATCGAGAAGGGATATTCGATCAACACGACGATCGTGCCGGTCGAGTATAAGAATATGAAAATCAACTTCATCGACACGCCGGGATATTTCGATTTTGTCGGCGAGGTCAATGCGGCGCTGAGAGCCTGTGAAGCCGCGCTCATCATGGTCGACGCCGGATCCGGCATCCAGGTCGGCACTGAGAAAGCCTGGGCCGCCTGCGAGAAATACAACGTCCCTCGTTTCTTCGTTATTAATAAGAGAGATAAGGATGAGTTCGATTTTGACCAGACGCTGAGCGAGCTCCAGGGGAAATTCGGGAGCGCGCTGGTCCCGCTGTCCGGAAGCATTTCCGCGGCGGACATCGACGACGATCTCACGGAAGCGATCGCGAGCGCTGACGATGAACTCATGGAGAAATATTTTGATGGCGAAGCGTTTACGGATGAAGAGATCAAACGCGGAATGGTAAAGGGCATCTCTGAAGGGTCGATCGTCCCGGTCTGCTCTTCGATCTTCGAACTCGGCAAGAGCGTCGAACCGATCCTGGACCTTCTGCTCGCGTACGTCCCTACACCGCTGGAGCACGCACCGTACGCGGCGAAGAACGACGCGGGCGAAGACGTGGAGAAGACCTGCTCGCCGGATGACAGCCCGTCCGCTTTTGTCTTCAAGACGATCATCGACCCGTTCGTCGGGAAGATCTCCATCATGAAGGTCATCACCGGCAAGCTCACGTCCGGACAGGATCTGTACAACGGCAACGCGGAGAAGTCGGAGCGCCTCGGCAAGATCCTCGCGCTCAGGGGCAAAAAGCAGACAGAGATGGATGCGGCCGTGACCGGCGACATCGTCGCTGCCGCGAAACTGCAGTATACGGCGACAGGAGATACGCTGAGCGACAAGAGCGCGGTCGTGAATTATCCGCCGATCGACATCCCGGCGCCGAACTACTATATCGCGATCGAAGCCGCGAACAAGGACGATGAAGAGAAGATGGGGACCGGCCTGAACCGGCTGAGAGAAGAGGATCCGTCGATCATCATCGAGCGGAACTCGGAGACCCATCAGACACTGCTCGGAGGGCAGGGCGACATTCAGCTCGGCATCATCCTGGCGAAGCTGAAAGACCGCTTCGGCGTCAGCGTCAACATCGTGCCGCAGAAGATCGCGTACCGCGAGACCATCAAGGGAAATTCCGACGTTCAGGGAAAACACAAGAAGCAGTCCGGAGGCGCAGGTCAGTACGGCGACGTCCACATCCGCTTCTCACCGTCCGATCAGGATTTCGAATTCTCGGAGGAGATCTTCGGCGGAGCGATTCCTAAGAACTACATCCCGGCGGTCGAAAAAGGCCTGATCGAGTGCCTCGACAAGGGCCCGCTGGCGGGCTGCAAGGTCCAGGGAGTCAAAGCGGTCCTGTACGACGGATCATATCACGAGGTCGACTCCAACGAAGTTTCCTTCAAGATTGCGGCATCGCTGGCGTTCAAGAAGGGCATCAAGGAAGCGAATCCGTGCCTGCTCGAGCCGATCATGCACATGGATATCTATGTCCCGAACGACAACACCGGTGACGTCATGGGCGACATCACCAAGCGCCGCGGCAAGATCCTCGGCATGGAGCCGCAGGCAGACGGCAGCCAGAAACTGTCGGCAGAAGCACCACAGTCAGAGCTGTTCGACTATTCCCTCGGTCTCCGTTCGATGACCCAGGGCAGAGGCAGCTTCGAAATGAAGTTCGACCGCTACGCGGAAGTGCCGAAGCAGCTCGCGGATAAGATCATCGCGGAACACGAGGCGGAAGAAGAGAAATAAAAACACTGCATGCAGGCAGGGCCCGGCCGGCATGCCGGCCCGAACGGAAGGGGCGGCGGCCGCGGCAGCAGGCCTGCAGGATGCGTAAAAAAGAATCTGCGGCCGGATCGATTCAGGAATCCGGTCGCGATTACTTTTTGTCGGGAGAAAAATAAGGTAAAATGGCGAAGAAAGCAAAGACGATCTATGTCTGCCAGGAATGCGGATATGAAAGTCCGAAGTGGATGGGGCAGTGTATCTGCGGCGCGTGGAATTCCATGGTCGAGGAGAAGGTCATCCCGGAGGATCCGAGGGACGCCCGCCGGAGGAGCGGCGGCGCGGGGAGCGGGAAGAGTGTCCATCCTTCGGTCTTGAACCGGGTGGGATCTGCGGATCGGGCACGGATCCGGACCGGGATCGGGGAACTGGACCGCGTCCTGGGCGGCGGCCTGGTCAAGGGATCGCTCGTCCTGATCTCCGGGGAGCCGGGGATTGGAAAATCCACGCTGATCATCCAGGCGGCGGCGAACATCGCGCGGGAGGAAGGGACTGCCCTCTATGTGTCCGGCGAGGAGTCGGAGGAGCAGATAAAAATGCGGGCGGACCGCGTGTGCGGGACGCTTTCCGACGATCTGATGGTCATGGCCGAAACGAACATGGAAAATGTCGAGGCGGCCTGCGACAGCCTGAAGCCGAAATTCCTCATCATCGACTCGATCCAGACGATGTACTCGCAGGATCTGGATTCGGCGCCGGGGAGCGTCTCTCAGGTGCGCGCCTGCGGGAACCTTCTGATGCGGCTCGGGAAGACCGGGGATATTCCGATCTTTATCGTCGCGCACGTGACGAAGAGCGGGGACCTGGCCGGCCCGAAGATCGTGGAGCATCTGGTGGACTGTGTGCTGAACTTTTCCGGCGAGCGGGATCATGAGTTCCGGATCCTGCGGGCGTTCAAGAACCGTTTCGGCACGACGAGCGAGATCGGGGCGTTCCGCATGGAAGAGGAAGGCCTCGTCGAGATCAGAGACCTTTCCGCGAGCTTCCTCGAATCCGTATCGGAGCAGCAGGAGGGATCGGTGATCACGGCGGTGTATGAAGGGAGCCGTCCGGTCTTCCTGGAGATCCAGGCGCTCACGGCGGCGGCGAACGTCGGTTTTGCCAGACGGACAGCGGTCGGCATCGACTACCAGCGTCTGTCGATGATCCTTGCCGTACTCGACAAGAAACTCGGGATCCGTCTGATCGACCGGGATGTGTACGTCAACGTCGTCGGCGGGTTGAAGCCGGACAGCACGTCCGTGGATCTCGGCGCGGCGCTCGCGGTGTACTCCTCTATGCACGGGACGGCACCGTCCTGCCGCCTCGTTGCGATCGGCGAGGTCGGACTGACCGGGGATCTTCGTTCCGTCGCCAGTGCGGAGCGCATCGCGGCAGAAGCGGCCCGGCTCGGCTATCAGAAGATCCTGATGCCGAAACGGAACGCGGAGCGGATCCCGGAGGAGGTCCGCTCGTCGATCCGTGTCGTCGGCTGCCGGGATCTGCGGGAAGCGGCAGAAGCATTTTCACGATAAAAGAAGCGGACGGCAGGCCATGCTAATGCCCCGCCCGCGAATACGATCAAGATCAGTTCATTTCAAAAAGGAGGGATGAGATGTCAGTAAAATATATTTTTGTCACCGGGGGCGTTGTATCGGGCCTCGGAAAAGGGATCACCGCCGCGTCGCTCGGACGTCTGCTCAAGGCGAGAGGCTATTCGGTCACCATGCAGAAGTTTGATCCATACATTAACATCGACCCGGGTACGATGAACCCGGTCCAGCACGGAGAGGTTTACGTCACCGATGACGGTGCAGAGACCGACCTCGATCTCGGACATTACGAACGCTTCATCGATGAGACCCTGACCCGCAACTCGAACGTGACCACCGGAAAGGTCTACTGGACCGTCCTGAACAAAGAGCGCCGTGGTGATTACGGCGGCGGCACGGTGCAGGTCATCCCGCATATCACGAATGAGATCAAATCGCGTTTTTACCGCAACTATGCCAAGGAAAGCGAGGGAAAAACAGAGATCGCGATCATCGAAGTCGGCGGAACCGTCGGTGATATCGAATCGCAGCCGTTCCTCGAAGCGATCCGTCAGTTCCGGAGCGAGATCGGGCCGGGCAACGCGATGCTCATCCACGTCACGCTGATCCCATACCTGAAATGTTCCGAAGAGCTCAAGACAAAGCCGACGCAGACATCCGTCAAAGCTCTGCAGGGATGCGGGATTCAGCCGGACGTCCTCGTGTGCCGGACCGAGCAGCCGCTGACCGAGAGCATCCGTTCCAAGATCGCGCTGTTCTGCAACGTCCCGGAAGCACACGTCATCGAAAACACCGATATGGATGTCCTGTACGAAGTCCCTCTTGCGATGGAAAAAGAGCACCTGGCGGAAGTGGCCTGCAAAGTGCTCGGACTCGATCCGGGGAAACCGGATCTCAGTGTCTGGGAAAAGATGGTCGACCGCTGGAAACATCCGGAGAAGGAGGTCACGATCGCGCTCGTCGGGAAATACACGACCCTGCATGATGCGTACATTTCCGTTGTTGAGGCGCTCAGAGCTGCCGGCGCCTTCAATCGTGCCAGAGTCAATATTGACTGGGTCGATTCTGAGACGGTCAATGACGAAAACGCAGAGAAGATCCTCGGCGGCGCCGACGGGATCATCGTTCCGGGCGGCTTCGGTGACCGCGGCATCGCCGGCATGATCAGCGCCGCACGCTATGCCCGCGAAAACGGCGTGCCGTATCTCGGCATCTGCCTCGGACTGCAGGTTTCGATCATCGAGTTCGCACGCGACGTGCTCGGGTTTGCCGACGCCGACTCCGCAGAGTGGAATCCGGATTCGATGCATCCGGTCATCCATCTGATGCCGGATCAGGAAGGCGTCGAGAATATCGGCGGTACGCTCCGCCTCGGCGCGTATCCGTGTGTCCTGAAGGAAGGGAGCAAGGCGGAAGCGCTGTACGGCACCCGCGAGATTTCCGAACGGCATCGCCATCGCTATGAGGTGAACAACGATTACCGGGACAAGCTGCAGGAGAACGGCATGAGCCTGGCCGGCCTGTCGCCGGACGGAAGGATCGTCGAAATGATCGAGATCCCGGATCATCCGTTCTTCATCGGAACGCAGGCCCATCCGGAGTTCAAGTCCCGTCCGGACCGGCCGCACCCGCTGTTCCGCGGTTTCGTGACGGCGGCATGTGAGAGAATGGAAAAAAAGAAAGCTTAAGAGAATGTGCGGCACAACAATATTCCTGTAATGAAATCGCATTCGAAAAAGGGCTGGAACGAGTTCTCCGGATATCCGGAGGATCTCGCCAGTCCTTTTGCATTCTCTTCTCTGGCTCCGGGTAATGATTCGTTACAGGTCATTTGCTCTGGCCTTTGGTAAGCGGGAGCTCGAACCAGAACGTGCTCCCCTTGCCGAGTTTGCTTTTGACATCAAACGTCGCGCCGTGCAGTGTGAGGAGTTCTTTCACGATCGACAGGCCGAGGCCGCTCCCTTCGGTCGGACGGACGTGGTGCGTACTGGATTTGTAGTAGCGGTCCCAGACATGCGCGATCTCGTCCGGTGCGATGCCCTGGCCGTGATCGGTAACGGAGAACCGCACCTTGCGGCCGGTTTTGCGGAGTTCGATCATGATGTATTTGTCCTCGCCGCAGTATTTCACGGCGTTGGAGATCAGGTTGCTCATGACCTGCTTGATTTTCTGCTCATCGGCGTTCACCGGGAAGACCTGATCGTGGTCTTCGTAGCGGATGTCGTAGTCTTCCGTTTCGTTCAGGATCCGGTACGATCCCATCACAGAAGACGCCGCTTCCGCCAGGTCGAAATCGGTGAGATCGAGCTCCAGTCGGCGGGACTGGAGGCGTGACAGGTTCAGCATGTCGTTCACGAGCGTGTTCAGCCGGTCGCTCTCTTCGATGATGACATCGAGGTGCTTGTTCCTTTTCTCCGGGTTGTCGCCGGAAATATCGCGGATCATCTCCGCATAGGAACGGATCATTGTGAGCGGGGTGCGCAGATCGTGAGAGACATTCGCCATCAGATCCTTCTGATAGAGATCGATCCGCTTCATTTCGCCTTCGGCCTTCGTCAGCGTTTCCGCGAGTTCGTTGATCTCGCTGTAGCTGTTTCCTTCGAATCGTACGTCAAAATTGCCGCTGCTGAGTTCGGAAGCGGAATTTGTGATCTTCCGGATCGGGCGGGAGATCCGCATCGACAGATAGTAGGAAATGATCAGAGAGACCAGCATGGCAGCGAGGATGATGATGACAAGCTGCTGCCGGAGGATATCCAATGTTGCCTTCAGCGGGAAGAGCGGTGAAAAAATGAAGAGGATGTACTCGCTCCCGGAGATCTCCGTGATCGAGCTGCTGCCGGTCAGGCGCTTCGCGATCCAGACCGACCGCGCTTTTTTCTTATCCCGGCTGATGATGCTCGTCGAGTCCAGGTTGCTGCTCTGGAGCTTGTTTCGGAGCGTCTCGATCTCCTCTTCATAGTTATTCCTGCGGGAGTCGTCGTTCAGCCGGTGGACGTCCCCGGCGCTCATCACGTCCCGTCCGTCTGTCGTCTGAACGAAGATCGTCACGTCGTTCTCCTGAGAGAGTTTCAGGATCATCGAATTGAGGACAGAGAGGCTCCCTCCGGTCTGATTGTATATCGCCGCGATCTCATTGGAGAGGCGGGACGTCTCGTTGAGCTTCGATCTGGCGTAGTACGAGTCCAAAAAGAGATACTGCATGCACCAGATGGCACCCAGGATCAGGGCCGCGAACAGCATGAAATAGACCCAGATCCGGAACTTGACACTGTGAAAATCGAATGAAAACCTTTTATTCATTGCATTCAAATTTATATCCGACGCCGCGCAGGGTGACGATAAAATCGCGGTATGGGCCGAGCGCGTTCCTCAGATTCTTGATATGAGTATCGATCGTGCGGTCGTCCCCGAAGAAATCGTAACCCCAGATGTCGGACAGGAGCTTGTCGCGGGAGAGTGCGATGTCCTTGTTCTCGATCAGATAGAACAGGAGCTCGTACTCCTTGGGCGTCAGGTTGACGCGATTCCCGTCGACGGTAACCGTGCGGGCCGGGATGTTGATCTCCAGGCCTTTGAACTTCAGGACGTTCGAGGTTCCTTTGGAAGACGCGTTCTTGCGTGCGAGGATCGCGTGGACGCGGGCCATCAGCTCCTTCGGGCTGAACGGTTTGACGATGTAGTCGTCGATTCCGAGTTCGAATCCGAAGAGCTTGTCGTACTCTTCGCCGCGCGCGGAAAGCATGATGACCGGGATGTCCTTGATCTTCTTGATCTCCTTGCAGGTGGAGAATCCGTCCAGTTTCGGCATCATGATATCCAGTATGATCAGGTCGAAGTCCTCGAGCTTGACGAGGCCGATTGCCGACATGCCGTCCTCCGCTTCGGTGACTTCATAACCGTTGAATTCAGCGTATTCCCGGATGACTTCGCGGATCTTCGCTTCGTCATCAACTACTAGCAGCTTATACATGAGTAGACCTCCTTTTAGGATTTTATTTTATCATAAAAAAATACTGGTGAAAAGGAAAAGGAGATTGTGTGTGCAAGCGGCGTTAAAATGCTGTACATTCCGATGTTTTCCGGGCTTTGCTTGACGCGTTCGGGTGGTTAGACTATACTATATTTTGTCGTAGAAGGCTTTATCGGTCTTTTTTATTGCCGTCAGAGACCGGAAACGGCCGGGAGAGAGGGCTCATGTGTCCGTTTCTCCAAGGGACCTCGGCGCGTCCTGTATCAACCGCCAGTTTTCAAAGAAAGGGGGTAAAGAATGCTCGGAAAACTGTTTCGATTCATTTTCACAGTTTTCGGTATTGTCTTAGGATATGGAACCTGTCTTCTTCTTGCCTGGATACTCAGAAAGACTCATGTTGATCTTGACTCTGTATTCCCTGGAAATCAAGGCCTTATGGTCGAGATCGGGATTGCAATTATTTTCGGTATTATTTTTTTCAAGATCGAGCCGGCACTTGTGCATCAGAGCAAGAGGCTCTCAGACAGGATCAACCAGGACATGCAGGATGTTTCCAGCAGCATGCTCGTCAGCGGTACGCTCGGGCTGATCGCCGGACTGATCGTCGCGTATCTCGTGTCCAGGATGTTCTTCATCATCACGAACCGTTATATCTACGGTGTCGTGGTGGTGCTCACGTACGGATTCTTCTGCTATCTCGGCGTCCTCATCGGTACGTCCAAGCGGAATGAACTTCCGAATATCCGTCAGCCAAAGCAGACGGGGAAACCGGATGCTGCCGCCGTCGGGAGGGTCTCCGGAAGGAAAAAAGGCGCACAGCAGCCGGTTCCGAAGATCCTGGATACCAGCGTCATCATCGACGGCCGGATCGCGGAGATCCTGAAGACCGGATTCCTCGAAGGGCCGATCATCATCCCGGATTACGTTCTGGTGGAGCTCCGCCACATCGCGGACTCCTCCGACTCGCTGAAGCGGGTGCGCGGACGCCGCGGACTGGACATCCTCAAGATGATCCAGGATGATTACGGTGTCGAGATCTACAATACGGAAAACGAAAAACTCCTCAAGGAGATCCCGGAAGTGGACGTCAAGCTGCTGAAACTCGCGCAGATCATGAACGGCAAGGTCGTCACGAACGATTACAACCTGAACAAGGTCGCGGGGATCAACGGTGTGGGAGTCCTGAACATCAACGAGCTCGCGAACTGCCTGAAACCGGTCGTTCTGCCGGGTGAGGAGATGACGGTCGATCTCGTCAAGCAGGGGAAGGATCCCGGTCAGGGTGTCGGCTATCTCGACGACGGAACGATGATCGTCGTGGAGAACGGACGCCGGATGATCGGAAAAACTGCGAAAATCAAAGTAACCAGCGTCTTCCAGACATCCGCGGGGCGGATGATCTTCGGACGCCTCAAGTAAACACATGAAAAATGATGGAAGAGCCGCCGCGGTCGTTACCGCGGGCGGTCTGGGGCGGCGGATGGGATCCGCCGTGCCGAAGCAATTTTTGAAGGTGAACGGTCGGACGATCCTGGAGGCTTCGGTCCGGAAATTCCTGGACGAGCCTGCAGTCGGCCGGATCGTCGTCACCTGCCCGGAAGACTATCTGGATACGTGCCGGGCGCTGTTTCCACAGACGGACGTCGCTGTGATCCCCGGAGGCCGGGAACGGCAGGATTCCGTTGCGAACGCGCTTGGCTATCTGGAACGGGAGGGGCCGCCGGAGGAGATCGTACTGATCCATGACGGCGTGCGCCCTTTTGTCGACCCTGAGACGATCCGCGGGGTGATCGACGCCGCGGAAACGTCCGGTGCCGCGATCGCCGCGGTGCCGTCCAAGGATACGATCCGGGATATCGACCAGGGGACTCTCACGAGGAGCCGCCTTTATAATGTTCAGACACCGCAGGGATTCCGGTTTTCGCTTCTGAGGGAAGCGTTCCGGAGAGCGGCGGAAGACGGATTCCGCGGGACGGATGAAGCCGGCCTCGTGGAACGGATCGGGGTGCTCCCGGCCATTGTCCCCGGAAGCTATGAGAACATCAAGATCACGACGCCGGAAGACATACCGGAGAGAGGAGAAGGCATGAGGATCGGAACGGGATTCGACGTCCACCGCCTGACAGCGGGAAGACGCCTGGTTCTCTGCGGGGTGGAGATCCCGTATGCGCTTGGCCTTCTCGGTCATTCGGATGCGGACGCTGCGCTTCACGCGCTGATGGACGCGATGCTCGGCGCGCTCGGGCTCGGCGATATCGGCGTCCTGTTCCCGGACACCGACCCGGAGTATGCCGGCGCGTCCAGTCTGGACCTTCTGGAGGAAGTGAACCGGAGGATCCGCGAAGAGGGCTATGAGATCGGGAACGCCGACGTGACGATCCTCTGCCAGGCGCCGAAGCTCCGGCCGTACATCCCCGCGATGCGGAAAAATATCGCGGAACAGACCGGCGTGTCGGAAGAGCAGATTAGCGTCAAGGCGACGACGACGGAAAAACTCGGCTTTACCGGGCGGGGCGAAGGCATCGCGGCGGAAGCGGTGTGTCTTCTCCGGCGACCCGGGTAGCGGAGGCGCCGGATCCCGCCCCTGAGCCCCGGTTTACCGGGGGATGAGCGGATGCAGAACGCTTTCCGCGTGACCGTGACGATTTCGAAATAAGAGAATGAACATATACGGAGGGAAATTCCATGAGACTATCTAAGATGCACTTCAGAACGCTCCGGGAAACGCCGAATGAAGCCGTGCTTCCGAGCCATATCCTGCTGCTCCGGACCGGGATGATCCGGAAGCTGGCGTCGGGGCTCTACGGCTATATGCCGCTCGGCTGGCGGACGATCCGGAAGATCGAGCAGATCGTCCGGGAAGAGATGGACGCGAAGGGTGCGCAGGAGATCCATATGTCGGCGATCCAGCCGGCAGAGCTGTGGCAGCAGTCCGGACGCTGGTCCGCGTACGGTCCGGAACTCTGGCGGATCAAAGACCGCAACGGCCGCGATTTCTGCCTCGGTCCGACCCATGAAGAGATTTTTACCGACATCGTGAGAGACGATATCTCGTCGTACCGTCAGATGCCGGAGATGCTGTATCAGATCCAGCAGAAATACCGCGACGAGGCGCGCCCGCGTTTCGGGCTGATGCGGAGCCGCGAGTTCATCATGAAGGACTGCTACTCTTTTGACGTCGACCGGGAAGGCCTGGACAAAAGCTATGACCTGATGTACGACGCGTACTGCCGGATCTGCAAACGCTGCGGACTGACGTTCCGTCCGGTCGAAGCGGACACCGGTGCGATCGGCGGGAGCGATTCCCATGAGTTCATGGCGGTCTCCGAGGTCGGCGAAGGCGAGATCCTGTACTGCGAACACTGCGACATGGCCGCGAGCGTCGAACGGGCGGATGCGGTGGACGCACCGCCGCAGGATGACATCGAGATGCTCCCGATGGAAGAAGTCTACACACCGGGCACCAAGACGATCGATGCCGTCTGCGAATACCTGGGTCTCTCGAAGGAGCAGTCCATCAAGGCCCTCCTCCTTCAGAAATACGATGAAGACTATAATCCGGACGGTTATGTTGCCGCGTTCGTCCGCGGCGACCGTGAGCTGAACAAGACGAAGCTCGTGAATGCCCTCGGCATCGCGGAGCATCAGATCGAGTTCGCGGATGAAGAACTGATGAGTGAAGCCACAGGATGCGTCGGCGGATTCACGGGGCCGGTCGGCCTGCACGACTGCACGATCGTCGTCGACAGCGAGCTCCCGGGGCTGAAGAATATGTGCGCCGGAGCCTGCAAACTGGATCATCACCTGATCAACGTCAACTACGGAAGAGATTACAAGGCGGATATCGTCACCGACATCAAAGTTCTGCAGGAGGGCGATCCGTGCCCGGTCTGCGGAAAGCCGGTCCGCTATGCGCGGGGGATCGAAGTCGGCCACATCTTCAAGCTGGGGACGAAGTACTCCGAATCGATGCACGCGTATTACAGCGACATCAATCAGCAGGATCATCCGATCGTGATGGGCTGCTACGGATTCGGCGTGGACCGCACGATGGCAGCGATCATCGAGCAGCATCACGACGAAGACGGCATCATCTGGCCAATCTCCGTCGCGCCGTACCACGTCATCATCACGCTGATCAAGCCGGGGGACGAAGTCCAGTCCGCGCTCGCGGAGAAGCTGTATCAGGATCTTCTGAACGCGGGGATCGAAGTGCTCCTGGACGACCGGAAAGAGCGTCCGGGCGTCAAGTTCAAGGACGCCGATCTCCTCGGGATCCCGGTCCGCATCACCGTCGGAAAACTCGCCGGCGAAGGAAAAGTAGAATACAAGCTCAGAAGAGAACAGGACCGGAGCGAGATCACCGAAGAAGAAGCGGTGAAACGCACGGTGGAACTTGTTCAGTCTGAAAAGATGGGATATCTCGGCTAGAAGCGAAAGACAAAAGGGGAAACAAAACGAGATGGAGAAGAAACACCGCTTTCGGGACAATCTGTACGTGCAGCTGTTCTGGACTTTCTTCAAGCTGGGGCTGTTCACGCTCGGAGGAGGCATGGCGATGATCCCGCTGATGCAGGGGATCATCGTGGACAAAAAGCACTGGATGGACGAGTCGGAGATCGTTGACTGCATCGCGGTAAGCCAGGCGCTCCCGGGCGTCATCGCGATCAACATGGCGACGTACGTCGGATACAAGAAAAAAGGGATCCGGGGCTCGCTCGTCGCGACGATCGGGGTCATCATCCCGAGCTTCGTCATCATCATCCTGATCGTGGAGCTGCTGCACTCGATCGGCGACAACCGGTATGTGGACGGTGCGCTGACCGGCATCAAGGCCGCTGCGACCGGCCTGATCGCCTACTCCGCGTATACCGTCGGCAGGAAAGTCCTGACAAGCGCGTTCGCCTGGATCCTCGCGGCCGCTTCGCTCATTGCCGTGTTCTGGTTCGAGTTCAACGCCGTCTACGCGATCCTCGCAGGACTCGTGCTCGGTCTGATCTGGCAGTCCGTTCAGAAGAAACGGTCCGGAAAGGAGGCGGAGAAGAAATGATCTATCTGAAAATCTTCCTCGTCTTCGCAAAGATCGGACTGTTCGGGTTCGGCGGCGGCGTCGCAATGCTGCCGATGATCTATCAGGGAGCGGAGCAGTTCGGGCTGATGTCCGCCGGCGAGTTTTCGAACCTCGTCGCGATCTCCCAGGTGACACCGGGGCCGCTCGCGGTCAACGCCGCGACGTACGTCGGCTATAACTGCGCCGGGATCCCGGGCGCCGCGATCGCGACGTTCGGCGAAGCGCTGCCGTCGTTCATCCTCGTGACACTGGCATGCTATTTTATCGAACAGTTCAAAGGAAATCCGCTCATCACAGGCGCGTTCCTCGGGATCCGGCCGGTCACCGTCGGCCTGATCGCGTCCGCGGCGCTCATGATCGGGCAGACGACCTTCACGTCACTGGCACCGGTCCCGATCATCATCTGCGGCGTGACGATCATCGTATCGATGATGAAAAAGCTCGGGCCGATCCAGATCATGATCATTTCCGGGATCGCGGGGGCGATCTTCTGCTCGTAGAGGGTTCGGAAAGAATGAGGAGCGGGAAAGCGGGGATGCCGCGATCCCGACAGGTTCACTTTTGTCGATCCGTGTACAAATTATTATATAAGTGAGGTATAGAAAATGAAAACAGTAACGATCGAAATGGAAAACGGCGATGTGATGAAGGGCGAACTCTATGAGGACATCGCGCCGATCACGGTGCAGAATTTTGAGAAGCTGGCGAATGACGGCTTTTATGACGGGCTGACGTTCCACCGCGTCATTCCGGGATTCATGATCCAGGGCGGCGATCCGCAGGGGAACGGGACCGGAGGCCCGGGCTACACGATCAAGGGCGAATTCCGTTCGAACGGTGTTCAGAATGATCTGAAGCACGAGACCGGCGTTCTCTCCATGGCGCGCGCGATGGATCCGAATTCCGCCGGGTCGCAGTTCTTCATCATGGTCGCGGACGCACCGCATCTGGACGGTGACTACGCGGCGTTCGGAAAGATCACGGAGGGGATCGAAGCGGCGCTCGCCATCGCGGAGGCTCCGAGAGATTTCCGGGACAAGCCGATGAGCCCGATCGTGATGAAGAGCGTCAAAGTCGAAGGCTGACCGGTACGTCTCAGTGAGGCGCCCGGGCCTTTCCGGGCGGGAGAAGAACAAGGAGTGAGAACAATGAAGATCTACAACACCATGAGCCGAAAAAAGGAAGAGCTCCGGACCATTGAAGAGGGGCGTGTGATGATCTACGTCTGCGGTCCGACGGTCTATAACTATTTTCACATCGGGAACGCCCGTCCGCTTGTCGTGTTCGACACGCTGAGGAAATATCTGGAGTACCGCGGATACAAGGTGAAATATGTCCAGAACTTCACCGACGTCGATGACAAGATCATCAACAAGGCGAAGGAAGAGGGCGTGACGGCGCCGGAGATCTCCGAGCGGTATATCAAAGAGTATTTTGACGATGCCGGCGCGCTGAATGTCCGTCCGGCGGATGTCCATCCGAAGGTGTCCGAGCACATCCCGGATATCATCCAGTTCGTGCAGACGCTGATCGATAAAGGATACGCGTACGAGGCGGACGGCGACGTCTACTTTTCGACACGCAAGTTCCCGGAATACGGAAAGCTGTCCGGGCAGAACATCGACGACCTCGAAGCCGGCGCCCGGATCGCGATCGGCGAAGTGAAAAAGGATCCGCTCGATTTCGCGCTCTGGAAAGCCAGAAAGGAAGAAAGCGAGATCGCGTGGGAATCGCCGTGGGGCATGGGACGTCCGGGATGGCATATCGAGTGCTCGACGATGGCCAGAAAGCATCTCGGCCCGACCATCGACATCCACGCCGGCGGTCAGGATCTGCAGTTCCCGCACCACGAGAACGAGATCGCGCAGTCGGAGTGCTGCAACGGCGTCCCGTTCGCGAACTACTGGATGCACAACGCGTACATCACGATGGACCGCGAAAAGATGTCGAAGTCCAAAGGCAATTTCTTCACGGTCCGCGATATCCGGAAGCGCTACAGCGGCGAGGAGATCCGCTTCTTCCTGCTGTCGGGGCAGTACCGGAACCCGATCGACTTCAGCGATGAGCTGATGGAACAGTCCCGGAGCGCGCTCGCCAGGATGAGGAACTGCAAGGAAAACCTGGTGTACCTCCAGAAGAGCGGCGCGGACGGCGGCATGACGGACGAGGAGAAAAAAGCGGTCGATTCGTTTGACGAGTACCGCGGGAAGTTCATCGAGGCGATGGACGACGACCTGAACACGGCAGACGGGATCAGCGCGGTGTTCGAGCTCGTCAGCGCCATCAACCAGACGGTCGCCGGCGGCGCGAGCAAAGAGTTCGCGAAGAAAGCGGAAGACGTGCTGATGGAGTTTTGCGACGTGCTCGGCCTGCTGCAGCAGGAGGAGAACACGGATGCGATCGATCCGGAGATCCAGAAGCTCGTGGACGAGCGGCAGGAAGCCCGGAAGGCGAAGAATTTCGCGCGGGCCGACGAGATCCGCGATCAGCTGAAGGCGCAGGGGATCACGCTGAAAGACACCCCGCAGGGCGTTCAGATCATTAAAGACTAACAAAAGGAAAGCGAAGGCGGGCCCCGGCTGCCGAAGTAAGGCGGCCTCGGCCCGGCCCTGTTTTTTTCCTTTAAAAACCCTCAGGGGCTCCGGAGGTGCCCGGGATTGACGGAAGAAAAAATGGACTTCGCCGACGCGAAGAGAAGCAATACAACAACGCTCGCGTTCCTCGGCGATGCGGTGTATGAGGTGTTCATCCGGCGTCACGTGATGGAGAATGCCCGGCCGAACGCCCACGCGATGAATCGGATGGCGATCCGCTACGTTTCCGCGGGGGGTCAGGCGCTGGCGGTCCGGGAGATGCTCCGGGAGGACTTTTTGTCAGACGAGGAAGTCCGCCTGGTGAAGCGGGCGAGGAACCACACGAATACCGCGAGGCCCCGGGGCGCGACGCCGGCGGAGTACAAGCTGGCGACCGGGCTGGAAGCGCTGATCGGAGGTCTGTATCTGAGCGGCGAGCGGAGCCGGCTCCGGGAAGTCGTGAGAGAAGCAATCCGCGTGATCGACGAATCCGCGGACGGGAGGAAGAAAAAATGAGCAAAGCAGACGGACTTTTTGTCAAAATGTGCCGCGAGATCCTGGATCACGGGTTCTCGACGGAAGGCCAGGAGGTCCGCGCGCGCTGGGAGGACGGCTCGCCGGCGTACACGATCAAGACATTCGGCGTGGTGAACCGCTACGATCTGTCTGAAGAGTTCCCGGCGCTGACGCTCCGCCCGACGGCAGTAAAGTCGGCGGTCGACGAGATGCTCTGGATCTGGCAGAAAAAGTCGAACAACATCCATGAGCTGAACAGTCACATCTGGGACGAATGGGCCGATGAAGACGGATCGATCGGAAAGGCCTACGGCTACCAGATGGGGATCCGCTACCGTTTCCATCAGGGCGAGATGGATCAGGTGGATAACGTGATCTGGCAGCTCAAGCATACGCCGTATTCGCGGCGCATCCTGACGAACATGTATAATTTTCAGGATCTTTCGGAGATGCATCTCGAGCCGTGCGCGTACAGCATGACGTTCAACGTGACCGGGAACCGGCTGAACGCCATCCTGAATCAGCGCTCGCAGGACATCCTGACGGCGAACAACTGGAATGTGGTGCAGTACGCGGTGCTGATCCACATGCTGGCGCAGGTGACCGGTCTCGTGCCGGGCGAACTCGTCCATGTGATCGCGGACGCGCACATCTACGACCGGCATCTGGACATCATCCGCGAGCTGATTACGCGCCCGCAGTATCCGGCGCCGAAGTTCCGGCTGAATCCGGATGTGAAGGACTTTTACGACTTCACGAAGGACGACGTGATCCTTGAGGACTATCAGGCAGGGCCGCAGGTGAAGAACATCCCGGTCGCCGTGTAGAAAGGAGCCGCATCGGCCTTTCAACGGGGCCGCGGCAGAAGCAGGAGGAACAATGGATCTGATCATCGCAGCAGATCGCAGATGGGCGATCGGAAACAAAGGCGGGCTCCTCTGCCACCTTTCCGGCGACATGAAGTACTTTAAGGAAAAAACGACCGGAAACGTCATCGTGATGGGGCGGGCGACCCTGGAGAGCTTCCCGAAGCCGAAAGGGCTGCCGAACCGGGTGAACATCGTGCTTTCGAGAAACCCGGAGTATCAGGCGGAGGACGTCACCGTCTGCCATTCCGATGAAGAGCTCCGGCAGGAGCTCCGGAAGTATCCGGATCGGAAGATCTTCATCATCGGCGGGGAGTCGATCTACCGGAAGTACTATAAAGAATGCGAGAATCTTTTTGTCACAAAAATTGACGCGGAGTTTGAAGCCGACCGCTGGTTCGTCGACATCGATCAGGATCCGGATTTTCGGATCGCCTGGGAAAGTGAACCGCAGGAAGAACACGGGATCCGCTATCATTTTGTGCGGTATGAAAAGGTGAAATAAGTTGAGCGACACGAAACAGGCGAACGAAGGAGCGCTGATCGCGGGACGGAATCCGGTCCTGGAGGCGCTGAAGAGCGGGCGCGAGATCGAGCGTCTCGTCGTCCAGAAAGGCGCGACGGGGTCGATCGAGAAGATCCTGCGGCTCGCGAAGGCAAAAGGCGTCCCGGTCCGCTTCGAGGAGCGGAGCGTGCTCGAACGCATGGCGGGTGGCGCCGTGCATCAGGGCGTGCTCGCGATCGCGGCGGCATATCGGTACGCGGACGTGGAGGATCTTTTTGCGCTCGCGGAAGAACGGGAGGAAGACCCGTTTTTTGTCGTGCTCGACGGGGTCGAAGATCCGCATAACCTGGGCGCGATCATCCGGACGGCGGAATGCGCCGGTGCACACGGGGTCATCATCCCGAAGCGGCGGGCGGCCGGCGTGACGGAGACCGTTCTGAAGTCGGCGGCGGGTGCGGCGGAATATCTTCCGGTCGCCCGGGTCGCGAACATCACGCAGACGCTGGGCGTCTTGAAAAAACGCGGCGTCTGGATCTATGCCTGCGATATGGACGGCGAGAACTATACCGGCCGGGATCTGACAGGGCCGGCTGCGATCGTCATCGGCGCGGAAGGGAGAGGGATCAGCCGGCTCGTTCGGGAGACGTGCGACGGCATCGTTTCGATCCCGATGCGTGGCAGGATCAACTCGCTGAATGCGTCGAACGCTGCGGCGATCCTGCTGTATGAGATCCGGAGGCAGCGCGATGAGAAATGATGACAGTGTCCGCGACGAGGATCTGATCCTCCGGGCGCACAGCGGAGACCGGAAAGCGGAAGAGCTCCTGATCGAGCGCTACCGGCCGATGGCGAAGAACAAATCGCTGAAATTCTATATCGCCGGCGGCGATCGGGACGATGTGATGCAGGAAGGCATGATCGGGATCTTTGAAGCGGTCCGCGATTACGATCCGGAAAAAGGCACCTCGTTCCGCGCGTTCGCGGAGCTCTGCGTCAACCGGCGGATCATCTCGGCGATCCGAAAGGCGAACCGCAAGAAATACCGGCCGCTGAACGAGTCGCTCTCCTTAAGCGGGACCTATGAGTCCGGGAGCGATCCGACGGGAGAAGAGCTGCCGATCGAGGATCAGCGGGCCGCGGGAGATACGGCGGACCCGGAGGCGATCCTGCTGATCGAAGAAGCCGTTTCTCTCCTCAAGGAAGACGGCGTCGTGATCTTCAGCGATTTCGAGAACGAGGTCTGGGCGGAGTATCGAAAGGGCAAAAAATATCGTGAGATCGCGGCGGATCTCGGGCGCGACCCGAAGTCCGTCGACAACGCGATGCAGCGGATCCGCCAGAAGATCCTGCGCCAGCTGAAGCCGTAAAGTGAACGGGGATGGTTTGATGATCCGATGTGTTCGGCCGAGCATCTCATCGGTGAGAAATTCAGCTGGATAATCCGCGATGTGAAAACTGCAGGCATTGGAATTTCAAACACTCCAGTGTCTCTTTTTATTACGGTCAAAGCATTTCATTTCGATCACGAAAGAAGAAGCAGGAGGATTTCTCTGGAAATGCACCTTTTATCACGTTACCTTCACAAAAAAATTGTTTTCTGTGATAAAATTCTTCAGGGATTTTGTGGATAGAATAAACAGGTAAAAAATGTCATTTATTTCATTTAAGTTCATTATTTTTCTCCTGATCGTACTGGTACTGTACTATATCGTGCCGAAGAAATACCAGTGGGTGTTCCTGCTGGCAGTCAGCTATGTGTTTTATCTTTTCTCAGGGCTAAAACCGCTGATCTTTATTCTCTTAACGACGCTCACGACATACGGCGGCGCGAGATGGATGGAAAACATCAAGCAGAAGTCTTCGGTGAAAAAGTCAGAAGCCAAGTCGAAAAACAGGAGGGTGCTCATCCTGCTCGCTGTTTTGAATTTCGGCATACTCGGGATGCTGAAATACTACAATTTCTTCGCGAAGCAGATCGATTCGCTTTTTGGCCTCTTCAAATACGATGTGAGCATGCCTCTGGTCAACATCGTACTGCCTCTCGGCATCTCATTCTACACGTTCCAGGCGATCGGCTACTGCATCGATGTCTACAGGGGCAAGTATCACGCGGAGACGAACCTCCTGAGGCATGCACTTTTCATATCTTTCTTCCCTCAGATCATACAGGGGCCGATCTCACGGTATGACGATCTCGGGAAACAGCTCAGAGAGTATCACTATTTCAGCTATAAGAACTTCACATACGGTGCACAGCTCATGCTGTGGGGCTTCTTCAAGAAACTGGTGATCGCCGACCGGGCCGGGGTACTCGTTTCTCAGGTATTTTCGGATCCCGGATCCTATGACGGGCTTCAGACGTTTGTCGCATTCGGCATCTATGCCATCCAGATCTATGCGGACTTCTCAGGAGGGATCGACATCGCCAGAGGAGCGGCGGAAATGGCAGGGATCGACCTCATCGAGAACTTCAGACGTCCGTACTTCGGTACATCCGTGGCGGAATACTGGAGAAGATGGCACATGTCCCTCACGAACTGGATGAAGGACTATGTATTCTTCCCGATCGCGCTGTCAAAACGTTCGGCCAGGATAGGACGCTGGGCCAGAAAAAATATGAAAAAAGGAAGTAAGATCGCTAAGCAGCTGCCGACTTATTTTCCTACGTTCGTGACGTTTTTCCTCATCGGCATATGGCATGGAGCCGGATGGGGCTATATCGTTTACGGGCTGTACAACTCTATCATCATCGTTGGATCGATGGCATTGACGCCGGCGTTCGATAAAATGAAAGGCGGGCTCCATATCAACGACAAATCATTTGCGTGGAAATGTTTCTGCATAGCGAGAACGTTTCTGATCATGATGTACGGAAAGGCGATCGTGAGAGCCAGCAGCGTCGGAGCAGCAGTCAGCATGATGAAAAATACGCTCGGGATGTTTCATTTCGCGGACTTCGTATCGCGAATGACTTCGATGGGTCTGACGGGGAGAAATCTCGTCGTACTGTTTGGCGCGTGTGTGATATTTTTCATCGTGAGTGTGCTGCAGGAAAATGGTATAACGATCAGAGACGCTCTTTCGAAAAAGCCGCTCGCACTCAGATGGGCAGTACTGCTCTGTATTTTCACGATCACCGTCGTCTTTGGTGTGTTTGGAGAAGGATACAACGCAAGTGCCTTCGTATACAGGAACTTTTAACGCAGCAGCCGGTGAACGGCTGATCAAATCAGGTTTTTATCGATATGGGGAAAAAAGAAAAAACAAAAGAAGGGTTCACAACAGGACGAGTCATCAAGATGATAGCATTCCTTGCGATCATCGTGCTTATCATGATATACCTCAACTCAGTATTCTGTCTTCGTGATCCTAATGATTCAGAGGGAACGTTCGGAACGTTTTACGACCTGTCAGACAGCGGCACCAAGCTGGATGGAGTCTATATCGGATCGAGCGCAGTGAACAGGTTTTTTATTCCTACAGAGTATTACAGGCGGTACGGATCGTGCATTTATGACCTTGCAACAGCCGGCCAGTCATCATTTTTGATAAAAAATATAGTAAAAGAAGCTGTGAAGGAACAGCCGGACATGAAGATCATACTGATAGAGATCAGACCTTTCGTGAAGGATCACTGGGGCGGCGGAGAAGGTTCGATCAGAAATGTCACGGACAGTATGAAGTACTCTGAGAACTGGGTAGATACGATCGATACAGCGATGTACTGGGGGAACAAGCTCAATAAAGGATCATTCAACTCAAATAAGATGTATTATTATTTCCGCTATCTCCTGTACCATAACAGCTGGCCCAACATGAAGCTGAATGAGTTTACGCCTAACGACAAGACAACGGATTATATGGGCTACAATCTTACGTATATAGTAACGAATACGACCAAGATCCTGGATCCGCAGGATTTCGGCGGGTATGCGAAGATGAATTCAGATCAGGAGGAGATCCTCCTGGACCTCATCAAATACTGCAAGACCCTGGATCAGAAAGTTATCTTTGTTGCCTCGCCGATCAAATTCAAACCGGATTCGCAGGCGAAACTCAACTATGTGAAGGCACTGATCGAGAAGAACGGAATGACAGTCTGGGATTTCAATACAGGGAAACTCAGAGAGGATTTTAAAGTCGATTACAATCATTACTACTATGAGAGATCGCATATGAACGTATTCGGTGCCGAGGCATATACAAAGTATATATACAAACAGATCAGCAGTGTCGTGGAACTCGAGGATCACAGAGGAGATTCGGACTACAAAGCCTGGGATCAGGCTGAAAAGAAATTCCTCAGAGATAAGAAAAAGCTTCTTGCTCAAAGGAAGAAAAAAGGTAACACACCCGCTCCAGATAATACGTGATGAAGGTATGACGATGCGTTTTTCAGAGCAGGGAGAAATCCCTCTCTCAAAAGTCCTGACTTCAAGAGTAAGGATCAGGCCTCAGCGGAGTTTCTCCCGGAACATCCTGAGTGTGACATTTCTCTTGACGGTCAGGACTTTGATGAAAATTTCAGCAATCTTTTGTTGCATTGCCTGTGAAAGTATTGTAAAATACCAATTGATTGAATTTTGACAGGCTGTTGTAGCTCAGTCGGTAGAGCACCTCATTGGTAATGTACATGACCTAAAACAAGTGAATAAGTAAAATAAGAAGCACTGGAATTGTTGAAATTTCAGTGTTTTTTTATTGTTTTCTAATCACTTCATTTATTACAGCAACTGGGAAATGAAGTAATAAGGGAGTGAAGAGTATGAACAAGAGGAAAATCAAAAGAATCAATTCAACTAACATCACTATTGATGAAGCATTAAATAATTACTGCAATGAACTAATAAGCAAAGGTGTTACTAAAAAATCCATTGAGAATACAAAGAATGTACTTTACATCTTCAAAAGAGATAACCAGTTGGATGGGGATGAAGTACTAAGCACTATTGATGAATCTGTTATTCATAGTTGGACAATTAAGATGCTTGATTCTGATTTAAAAACTGCTTCTGTTAATTCCTACTTAGCAAGAATGAGAGCTTTTCTTTACTGGTGCATGAATCATGAACTAATCAAAAGATTCAAAGTGAAGTTAGTAAAATATCAACAGCAACCAGTCAAGTATTTCACTGATGATGAACTAAGGATACTAACGAAAAAACCTAATAAAGATGATTTTGTTGAATACAGAACTTGGTGTATCATCTGCTTCATTTTAGCTACAGGAGCAAGAGCTGGTACTATTAGTGAAATCAAACTAGAAGATGTGGACTTTAAAGCACATACAGTTGCTTACAGACATCTGAAGAATAAGAATACAGCTATTATTCCTTTGTCAAATTCTATTGTGAACATTCTTACCAACTTCCTTCATGATTGGAATACAGGTAGTGAATATCTGTTTACTGATGTTAGTGGAAATCAGTTATCAGTATCAGCTATCAGGCAAGCATTAGAAAAGTATGAGAAAAGAAGAGGTGTTAAGGTATTAGGCCCGCACGCTTTAAGACATTCTTTTGCAAGAGGATGGATTAGGAATGGTGGTGGTGCTTTTCAGTTACAGCAAATGTTAACTCATTCTGATTTAACCATGACTAGAAGGTATGTACAACTGTTTTCAGATGATATTGAAGTTGAATCCTATAATCCACTTGATTCTATTAAACATTCAGAGAATAGAACAAAGAGGGTACAGAGAATGAGGTAAAAATCATTTATTTTCACCACCTTCAATAACCGTTGAAATTGCAATATTTACAGCGATTCAATCAAAAACTGCTAAAAATGTTGAAATTTCAATGATAGTAGCGATTCTTCAATAAAAACGAGCTAAAAAACAGGGCTATTTTGGATTTTTTTCTAATGAATGATGAATTACTCATCTGATGAAGAAAGTTCGTTATAAGCCTTGTTTTTTGTTGCTGAAAGTAGTGATTTTCAAAAGTGTTATCATTTAATGAATTAACTAATAGTGAGAATGATAGAGAATGATAGAGAATGATTGATAGAGAAGATTGTGCTTTTTTTCTCACCTGTTTTCCTAGTTACCTTCCTAAAATCCCTTCTTTTTAGTACTTCACAGAAACTTCACAAAAAATTCATTTAAAATTCACTCAAAATCGGCAAAAATCGCCGAATTTCCGAAAAAAACGCTGTAAATAGTATCAGAAAGTAAAACTAATCCAGAGAAAGCTTGCTAAAGTCTAATGTAAAACGAAAACAAAGAAAAGTTAAAAAAATTAAAAACAGCAAAATAATTTTTCAAATCCTTGCTCAATTGTATTGAGAGGAAAAACAAAGGAAAAAGTTTGTAATTATGTTTATAAGGCTCTGACCGGTCGGTGATGCGTACGCCATCGGTCATCGGCCGGAAAGGGTTTTATTTATGAATGAAGATAGAAAAGAATATTACAGGGAACAGTGGATTGAGAAACAAGAATATGGTGAAGATCTAACAACACAGGAAGAGTTAATGAGTAGTGAAGAAATTTTTATTCCATCATACGATTCATTAAGAGATTACCTGTACACTGATGGAAAAAATAAACCATGGAAAACTGATTATGAAATTTTGTGTTTTCTCATTACATCTGAAAATACACATGATCATAGAGGTGATGGTTATTTCATGTGTACTGATAAATACATCGGTAACAGGTTATTAATTTCATCACCTACAACAATCAGACAGTCAATTAAAAGACTTGAAGAAAAAGATCTGATACAGACATACATTAGTAAAAAAACAAGTAGCAGGATGGTAAAGCTTAATTCTGAATTGATTATTCAGATCTCTAGAATCTACAACAAGTATGTTAAACCATTCAGGTATTTATCTGAAGATGATGTTCTAAAAATGAATGCAAAAGAACAGAAAAAACTACTTGAGAAGATTAACAAAAGTATTGAACAATGTCATTCAATGACAGTGGGTATGTCATTCAATGATAATGGGTATGTCATTCTATTACATAGGGTATGTCAATCAATAACAGCAATAATAAACACTAATAATAAACAAGAAAGAATAAACACTAAAAAAGAAACAGTTACGCACCTGAAGGTGCGGGATACATCTTTTTCTTCTGATGTACCTATTTTAGATAATACTAAAGATATAAATATTAATAGGGTAGTTTGTTAGTAAGAGATAAATATATTAATTAAAAGAGAGGTATGAAAATGAGTAGTATTAGAAATTATTATTTAACAAGAGAAGATTTAGACAGAAATAAAGTTACAGTAGAGTTTGATGAGAAAGATCAACCAATTATCAAACAAGAGTACATTAAAACAAGTGATAAAGATTGTAGTAAA
>JBMNVA010000019.1:0-20544 GCA_050946555.1 Anaerovoracaceae bacterium
GATACGACAGGAACGATCGACGGTAAAGTCCAGTATGACCTTTGGGGCACTGAACCTGATACGAACAATACATCGCTCACGATCAAAAACGGGACATTCACAGGAAGCCTCGTTGTCGATACCGGACTGGAAGACGAAGCTGCTGACGTGATCAAAGTCATGGGTGGTACGTTTGCGGAAAAAGTTTCCAGTACATATATTCCGTCGGGATATGCGTGTGTTGCGAACAGCGATGGTACATACATTGTAACAAGCGAAAGCGCTGCGACAGCGCTGGAAGAAGCGAACTCTACGATCAACGACCTCACTACCGCATTGACAAATACTCTTGCGCCTTCCAAGACGAGCATCCTGAAGCTCTACAAAGGCAAAGGCAAGTTCACGGCGAAGTGGTACAAGATCACGGATGCGACGGGATACGAACTTAAGTACAGCACTTCCAAGAAATTCTCCAAGACGAGCACCAATGGCACTCATATCAAATACATCAAGACTTACAAGACGACTCAGATCACCTTCAATAAATACGTTAAGAGCAAAAAGACGTATTATGTGAAGATCAGAACGTATAAACAGTATAACGGAAAGAAGTACTACTCCGGTTGGTCGAGCGTGAAGAACGTAAAGACGAAATAGTGTAGGAACTTTACTGCAGGCCGTCGGGCGTTGAGCCCGGCGGTTTTTCTTTGTGTAAGGCGTACCCGGCGCGCAGTGAGGGAGAATGGGGTGCTCCTGTCGAGATAACGAAGGAAAATGAAAAATGGTTTCCATAATGTGCGTAATTGCACAAACGCATTTGGTTATATGAACAACAAACCCCGGGAAAATCTCGTTGATTTGAACTATAGCCAAAAAATGGTAATGCTGTTACAATTTTTGCATAAGCAATAGGCTCAGCTTCAACAATCAACATCACTTAGTTGTAAATGAGGAAGATGAGGTGAAGAAAACGATGAAAACAATGCAGAAAATAAGTGTCGCTGCCCTCAGCGTGATCATGAGCGTGTGCTTCATACCGGCAGCTGCGTTTGCAGACAAGACAGCGACAAGTGTAAGTACTGCGACAGAACTGCAGGAAGCAATCGATGCCGGTGCAGACCACATCGAGCTTACTGCTGATATCACAGGAAACATCACGATCGGTGACGGGGAACATGTCACGATCGACATGAACGGTCACTCGATCACCGGTGACAGCAGCAGCTCCAGCTCGGTCGTTACCGTAGAATACGGCGGAAGCTTTAATACAAATGACGGTGGTTCGATCGTCGCGAACGCAGATGATTCCGCAGCAGTATTCAACAGCGGTAAAGCAGTATTAGATGACGGGATCGCGTTGTCCAGAAGCAGCGCGGCAGGAACATACTATACCGTCGTCAACCATGGAATGATGACGATCGGTTCTTCGAGAGAGGAAGATTCTGCCGTCGTAACGACAAACGATCAGACATCTTCACTGATTGAAAACGGCTACTATAGCTACAGCAGCGGCAGCGCGGCAACGGGATATGTTGAAGGAAGCAACTTCCAGTATCCGACCCTGACGATCAAGAACGGTACCTTTACAGGCGGTATCGCTAACGTAAAGAACGACGACGGCGGATACGTAACGATCGTAGACGGTGTGTTCTCCGGGCCGGCAGATGAAAATATTCTGAACTGGAACGTAGCGAAGATCCTCGGCGGGAAATTCACAGTTGATACCTCAACAGCTGTAGCGAATATCAACAACAACAGCGCGGATGATGATCTGGATCAGGGCTACCTGGTCATCTCCGGTGGAGAATTCAACGCGGATCCGGCGATCAAATCAACGATCGATGGCGGCGTAGACTTTGGTACAATCAAGGTTTACGGCGGGACATTCGCCGGCGCTGTGTATGATACAAGCAGTTCAAGAGACACGAGCGGGATCACGGTCTATGAGAAAGAGTCAGAGAATCCGTCTGAAGTGACGAAGATCAAAGAAAAACCGCTCAAGAAGGGCGCAAAGCTCACGTTCAAGAAGGTCCCTGGTGCAAACAAGTACAAGATCTACAGGAGCACGAAGAAGAACGGCAGGTATCAATACGTAACGTCCGTTAAATCAAGCACGAGCACTATTACTTATACAAATAAGAATCTCAAGAGCAAGAAAACCTATTACTACAAGATCAAAGCCTACTCGGCATCCGGAAACAGCAGCGTGTCGGAGGCAGTAAAAGTCAAAACAAAATAATGAATCGTTGAAGAAAGGGATTTGCATTACCGCCGGAGAGTTTGGGCTCCGGCGGTTTTGCTTTGCGTAAGGTGTATCCGGGCAGCGCTTTTTAGGATATACTGTGGTTAAGCATGAGCGGCACGCGGTTTAATGTTCGCTTAATGCCGATGTGGTAACATTTTGTCACAAGGAGGAAGAATCATGCGGCTGTTAGTGGTGGAAGATCAGGAAGATCTGAATGAGATCATCGTCCGGAAACTGAAGAAAGAGAATTACGCGGTAGATTCCTGCCTGCGCGGGGATGAGGCGCTCGACTATCTGAAGGCGGCGGAGTATGACGGGGTCATCCTGGATATCATGCTGCCCGGGCTGACGGGGATCGGCGTGCTGAAAAAGATGCGGGCGGCAGGAGACGGGACGCCGGTGCTGCTCCTGACGGCGCTCGGCGATCTGGATGACCGTGTCGCGGGCCTGGATGCGGGGGCGGACGACTATCTGGTGAAGCCGTTTGAATTCGATGAACTCATGGCGAGGATCCGGGCGATGGTGCGGCGCGGCGGAGAGCTGACGGAGCGGACCATGACCGTCGGAGACCTCAGCCTGAACCGCGACACGATGGAGGTCACGCGCGGCGACCGGAAGATCGAACTCACGCCGAAGGAATTTGAGATCCTCGCCTGCCTGATGGAGCGCCCGGGTCACGTCTGGTCCAGAGAAAAGATCATGAACCGTGTCTGGGATTTCGACTATGACGGCGGATCGAACGTCGTCGATGTCTATATGCATCATCTGCGGAAAAAACTCGACGGGGGCGAGGAGAAGAAACACATCGCAACAGTAAAGGGCGTCGGATACAAGCTTGTCTGAACGCACCAGGGGGAGGATGGGACGGTATGAAAAAACGGACGGCATTTCTGCTTGTGATCGTGCTCGCCGCGGCGCTTATTTTTGCCGGCTGCTCTGGAGATAATTCGGACAGCACCTCGTCGTCAGGGTCGCAGAGCTCGGGAAGCACGCAGCAGGAAGAAAGCAGCAGCCGGCAGAGCGGATCCGCTTCTCAGAAGATCAGCCGCGAAGAGGCGGTCGAGATCGTGCTGGACCGCGTTGACGGCGCGGAGGAGAGCGATATCCATGAACTGGAAGTGGATCACGATGACGGCCAGTTCGTGTATGAAGGCGAGCTCCGATATGACGGATACGAATACGATTTTGAGATCGATGGCAGGACGGGCGAGATCATTCAGTGGGAGATCGACCGGGATTGATCCTTTTGCCGATACGGGGCGCGGAATTTTAATTGAATTTTAATGTTCGATTCATGGACGTTTCATTCCGGGATGATATCTTTAAACCACAATAAAGAAAGAGCTAAATCATTCAGGAGGTGGACAAAATGAAGAAGAACAAAAAATTATTAGTCGCAGGGATCATCGCACTCGTCGCAGTGATCGGGATCGGACTTTACGCATATGCAGACTCCAGAGATGACAGCGCATCGCTGAACACCGGAAGTTCCTCGATCGGAACGGCCACGACGCTGGACCAGCAGACAACGACACAGACGACCGGCATCTCTGCCAAGGAAGCGAAAGAAAAAGCGCTCAGCAGCGCGGAATCGAAATACGGCATCAAGAGATCCACGGTCCGGGATCTTGAGACCGACCGGGAATACGAAGGCGGAACCTACATCTGGGAAGTGACATTCGATGCCAGAGACAAAAACAACAAGCTCTGCGAATTCGAGTACCACGTCACCTGCGAAGACGGCAAGATCACCCATCATCACAAGGAGTATGAGGGTGCGGACGACTTGTACGAGAACGAAGACGCCGACGATCGCTATGATGACCATGATGACGATGAGCACGACGGATATGACGACTAAACGGATATGACGACTAAATCAGAGCGGACTTCCTGATTTTTCAGGAAGTCCGGATTTTTTTGTCTTACCGGATGCGACCATTCTAATAGCGAATCGATCTATCATAAGACTGCGGTCAGGAGATCCTGGCGGCAGCCTTGCTTTCATTGCAGCAGCACAGGAGGTAATTAGAAAGAGCAAAAAGGAGAAAAGAATGTCCAGACGGAAAAAACGCAGAAAGCCAGTCAAAAAAGAACGAAAAAAAACGATCGGATATGTCCATGGGCTGGGAAGCACAGCGAACAGCCGCACGGTCCAGCTGCTGAGGAAGTACCTGCCGGAATACGATGTGATCTCAGATGATGTCGATATCCGTCCGCAGTACGCGGCGTGGGACGGCGGATGCTTCGGCAGCTTTGATCTCATGATCGGCTCCTCTCTCGGGGGATTTTACGCACAGGAGGGGATCGCGAAATACTGGATCCTGATCAATCCGGCGCTCGATCCCGTTCCGATCCTCAGGGAAAAAGTAGGCTGCGGGACGTATGAATATTTTGATGAGCGAAAAGACGGGATCCGGACCTACACGCTCGATGAGAAATGGTTTGAAGAGCTGGAAAAAGTCCATGGGGATATCGAGAATCATTTTGCTATGTTCCCCGCATATCAGGAGGAAATGTATGACCGCACCTATATTTTCCTCGGCAGAAACGACCCGCTGATCGAATATGAAGAGATCGAGCCGGAATTGAAAAAACATTACAATATGGACCACATTCAGTTCGTGGAGATGGAGCACCGGGTCACAGAAGAGTTCGTCCGTGACATCCTTGTTCCTTTTATCAAAAAGTTGCCGTTATGACAAAAAGAAACTCAGCAGGAAAGGAGGCGCGCCATGGGTGACCGTAAAAAACATGCCGCGGCAAATACGGAGGATCCTTTTTACCCGGAGGAGATCATCCTGCTCAAAAGAAGGCCGGACCGCGACGGCTCGCGGGAAGGCATCTGCCGGACAAAGGGAGAAGGGTTTCGCCCGATCACGATCCACCCGGACGGCCGGCGCAGCGTGACGATGTCGCTCCGGTCGCTTTCCCCGGAACACGTTCACAGGCTGATGATGGACGATGCATATGAAGTGCTCACCTATGATATCTTCGGAAAGATTTCCGATGATAAATAGAGTATAATAAAAAAGCAAAGATATTTTCTGTGAACAGGAGCGAGAGATGCCATTCAAGATCATCCGAAACGATATCACGAAGGTTGCCGCAGACGTGATCGTGAACACCGCCAATACGGAGCCGCTGGTCGGAAGCGGTACTGACGCGGGAATCTACCGGGCCGCCGGAAAAGAGCAGCTCCTCGAGGCACGCCGCGCGATCGGCAGGATCAAGCCCGGCGATATCGCGGTGACCGAGGCGTTCGACCTCCCCGCGAAATACATCATCCATGCGGTCAGCCGCCAGTGGGAGGGAGGCAGTCGGGACGAGGAAGACATTCTTCGGAGCTGCTACCGGAAATCGCTCGCGAAGGCGGAAGAGCTCGGTGCGAAAAGCATCGCGTTCCCGATCATGGGCTCCGGCGCGCACCGCTTTCAAAAAGGCATGGCGCTGGATATCGCTCTGAGCGAAATAAGGGAATTCCTGAATCATTCGGAAATGGAAGTGATCCTGGTGGTGTTCAGCACAGAGGCGTTTGTCCTGTCGGAACACCTGCTGGGGGATATCGAGTCCTTCATCGACGCCAATTACGTGGAAGAGACGCACATGATGGAGTACCCTTCCCGGGAGTGGATGGAAAAGGAAAAACGAAGATACCAGATTTTGTTCGGAGAGGACCTGGCATATGACGGCGCGGATGACGATCAGGGCGAAGAGCTTTTTGTCGAAACGGCGCCGTTTACCGAGAAGCTCTGGGAGTATATCATCCGGTCCGGGGAGCAGCCGTCCGATATCTATAAACGGGCCAATATGGACCGGCGGACGTTCTCGAGGATCATCAACGGGAAGACGGCGAGGGTGAGCAAGAACGACTGCATGGCGCTCGCGGTCGCGCTGAAGCTGAGCCTCGCGGAGTCCGAGGATTTCCTGGCCAGAGCAGACTGGGCGTTCAATCCGAGCAGCGTGTTTGACTCCATCGTGAAAAAGAGTATCGCGGACGGCAGGTACGACATCTACGAGCTCGATGCGGTCCTGTTCCGATACACGGAGCGGACCCTGTCCAAGGCAGAGTCATAGCAGGCGGAAAGAAATCGCGGTATATAATAAGGGTATCGGCGCACCGGGACATCGATCGACCGGAAAATTATATCGAAGTCAAGCAATCGCGGGGCTTCGTTTAATTTTTTTTCAAAATAATTTTAAAATAGTACGATTTCATCTTGCGTTCGTAGAAAAACATTATTATAATACTATTGTTGTTTGATTTATTGGGAGGGAAGAATTCATGAAGAAGAACCGTCCATCCGTCGGAAACACCGCATTATATCGTTTCCCGGCACTGCTGCTCGCCATCATCGTTGCGGCAGCGCTCCTTTTTAATGTCTCATCTCTTGAAATATCCTATGCCGATGACACGCACAATGTAACAATCAACGACCTCGATGAAAAAGGAAACCAGATCGCGGGAGCCGCATTTGCAGTTCTGGATCAGGCGACCGGCGAGGAAGTGACGACGTTTACGACTACCGAGAGTCCGACCGAGCTCGCGCTTGGAGCCGGAGACTACATCCTGCGTCAGACGGGACTTCCTGAATCACAGGCAGACTATCCGCTCGCTTCAGATGTTGAGTTTTCCGTGGACGAAAACGGCGTCGCGGATGTGAAAACGAGCACCAGGAAATATTACGTCCGGGATCTTACCCTTTCTTATTCGACGCCTCCGAAAGGAGATCAGTATGTCTATGAGAAAGACGGGCAGAAAGTACAGTATCTCGATGAAAATGGCAATATCGTCCCATGGGAAAGCGATCATGGAGCGGCCATGAGGCGTCTCACGAATCCGGATAAAGGCGGAGTAGAATATGTCTACTGCTTCAATAAAGAGAAAGCAGGCCCCGGGAATGATCCTTATCAGACACCGACATATTATTCAAAAAATGCCACTCCGGAGATCTTCCAAAATAACGCGGCCAGTCTGAACGGGGATCCGGAAACGGTATATAAAAAGATCCTCGGCGTCCTTTACGCCGGCTTCCCGAACAACGGGGCTTCGTTAAAAGAGAAATACGGCCTTACGGACCGTGAATTCTACGCGGTCACCCAGTGGGCGGTCTGGCATTACACGGATAGTGCTGATTATAAAGACTTTGATTTAGAGCATCTGTCGATCACAAACAAGCCATCCGGAGAGGAGTACACTGACGCCTTTACGGAAGGTATGGCAGACGCGTATGACGAACTCCTTGCCTGCAGCTACGATGACAGTCAGACGGTTGAGTTTTTCGCAACGTCGGATGCCATCAGAGAGAATGAAGACTTCCAGAATTTGATCGGGGCGCGTTTTATCGATAATAAACAGACGATCACCGTGACCAACACGCCGCTGGTCACGATAAACAAAGTGGATGACAGCGGCAATCCCGTTTCCGGTGCGGAATTCACTATCAAACCGGCAATCGAATCAAACGGGCAGAGCATAGATTCCTGGACCACGGACGGAAAGCCGCTTAAGATCGATCTCGGCAGCCTGAAAGTCAATCAGATCTATGTCTTTAAAGAGGTAACCGTACCGGATGGTTATACGATATACAGAAAGTCGACTTCGATCAAGACGGACGGAGCAAACCTGTACCAGCTCGAGTATGTATCCGGCAAAGGCTATACATGGAAAAAACTCGACGAACCGGTAATAAACATCGTGAATTACAAAAAGCATAATGTGAAATTCCGGAAGGTCGACAGCAGCACGGGAAGTGCGCTCAAAGGAGCGGAGCTCGAGCTCCTCCAAAAATATACTACGGGTTACAAATCTGTAAAGACATGGACAACGGACGGATCCGACATTGAGATCACCGATCTTCTGCCGGGCATATATCAGCTCGTTGAAAAGACAGCGCCTGACGGCTATAACGTGGCGGACCCGATCACGTTCTATCTGTACAAGAACGGCAGAATCAGGATCCTGACGCAGGACGGATTATCTGACGAGCAGGACGCGCTCGTCACGATGAAAGATGACAGTGTCAACAAAACGCCGGAGACGTTTCCGGTAAGTTTCAGCAAGATCGACAGCGAAACAGGGGGATCCCTTTCCGGCGCGGAGCTTGAGCTTGTCAGCGGCAAAGACGAAGACGGCAGCTCCATCGAAAAGTGGGTGTCTGACGGGACGGATTACAGTGTATCCGGTCTCCTTCCGGGATATTACACGCTCGTTGAGCGTGCCGCACCGGAAGGATATGGGATCGCGGATCCGATCACGTTCCGGCTCGACGAAAGCGGCAGCATCCATATCATCGATTCATCCGGGGCCGAGGCAGAAACCGCCGTTTCCAAGGTCACGATGGAAGATGAGGAAATCCCTTCCACCGTGAAGGATACGCCGGAGAAATTCCCGGTAAGCTTCCGCAAGGTCGACAGCGAAACGGGTGAAGCCCTGTCCGGCGCGACACTTGAGCTTGTCAGCGGCAAAGACGAAGACGGCAGCTCCATCGAAAAATGGGTGTCTGACGGAACGGATCACAGTGTATCCGATCTCCTCCCGGGATATTACACGCTCGTTGAGCGCACCGCACCGGAAGGATATGACATCGCGGACCCGATCACATTCCGGCTCGATGAAAACGGCAGCATTCATATCATCGATTCTTCCGGCACCGAGTCAGAAGCGGAAGAGCCGCGCGTCACGATGGAGGATGAAAAAACACCTTCTGTCGTAGAGGATCGGCCGGATTCTCCTGACAGCCCGAAGAGTACGGAAACTTCCAAAACGAAAGCTGCCAAAACGAAAGCTGTCGGAAGCGATGCTTCGGCATCATCCGATCAGCCGGCTACCGGCGATTCCTTTGATGTTTTCCTGTGGGCATCCTTCCTGATCCTCGCCGCGGCAGCGACCGGCGTCCTGATCTATCTGCGCCGTAAAGAATCTGGCAGATAAATAAAAATCATATGACAAAATCGAGATCCAGACTGTGATCCGTTTATACCAAAGATCCGGGAGCCGGGCAGACTGCCTGACTGCCGGGTCTTTTTCTGTGGATCGTACGAACGGCAGCATAGTCTCTTTTTGTTGTTCAAACAACATAAATCCCGGAGCTTTCATAGTAGTATTTTGTCACAGGACAGAAAGGAGCATGAAATGATGATGAATACGATGTTTTGTTATCAGTGTCAGGAAACGGCAAAGGGGAGCGGCTGCACCATGGCGGGAGTCTGCGGGAAGAACGCGCAGGTCGCCGCGCTGCAGGATCTGTTAGTCTATGTGACAAAAGGCTTATCCGTTGTCACGACCCGTCTTCGTGAAGAGGGGAAGCCCGTGAGTGAAGAGGTCAATCATCTCGTGACCGTCAATCTTTTTACGACCATCACCAATGCGAACTTTGATCCGGACGCGATCAGCGCGAGGATCGAAGAGACCTTGTCCGTGAAAAAACAGCTGCTCGCTCAGCTGGAAAACCGGGAGGATCTTCCGGACGCAGCCATCTGGGATGGGACAAAAGGAGAATTCGCGGCGAAGGCGGTGTCCGCTCAGGTCGGCGTGCTGGCAACCGAGAATGAAGATATCCGCTCTCTCCGGGAGCTGATCACATACGGCTTGAAGGGCCTCGCGGCCTACACGAAGCACGCCAATGCTCTCCTTCAGGACAACGAGGAGATCGATGCGTTCCTCCAGAGAGCGCTGGCGAAGACCCTGGATGACAGTCTGTCCGTGGAGGATCTCGTGGCGCTGACGCTTGAGACCGGAAAGTACGGCGTCGACGGGATGGCGCTCCTGGATGCCGCGAATACCGGGGCGTATGGAGATCCTGAGATCACGACAGTGGACATCGGCGTCAGAAAGAATCCGGGCATCCTTGTATCCGGTCATGATCTGAAGGACCTCGAGCAGCTCCTGGAGCAGACAAAAGGGACCGGGGTGGATGTCTATACGCATTCCGAAATGCTCCCGGCCCACTACTATCCGGCGTTCAAGAAGTATCCGCACTTTGCGGGGAACTATGGGAACGCATGGTGGAAGCAGAAGGAAGAATTTTCGGCATTCAACGGACCGATTTTGATGACGACGAACTGTGTCGTCCCGCCTGCCGAGAGCTACAAAGACAGACTCTGGACGACCGGCGCGGCGGGCTTCCCGGGCTGCCGGCACATCGAAGGGAAGTACGGAGAAGAAAAAGATTTCTCGGGAATCATCGAGCAGGCGAAGAACTGCCCGCCTCCGAAGGAGATCGAAACAGGGAGCATTGTCGGCGGATTCGCCCATGAGCAGGTGTTCGCGCTGGCGGATCAAATCGTCGACGCGGTGAAGTCCGGTGCGATCCGGAAATTCGTCGTCATGGCAGGCTGCGACGGCAGAATGAAGTCCAGAGAGTACTACCGCGAGTTCGCGGAGAAGCTCCCGAAAGACGTCGTGATCCTGACCGCCGGGTGCGCGAAATATAAGTACAACAAGCTCGACCTGGGCGATATCGGAGGAATTCCGCGCGTGCTCGACGCCGGACAGTGCAACGATTCGTATTCCCTGGCGCTGATCGCGCTGAAGCTGAAGGAACTCTTCGGGCTGGATGATGTGAACGACCTGCCGATCGTCTATAACATCGCGTGGTATGAACAAAAGGCCGTGATCGTTCTTCTCGCGCTCCTGTCTCTCGGCGTGAAAAACATCCATCTCGGACCGACGCTTCCGGCATTCCTTTCTCCGAATGTCGCCGACGTCCTTGTGAAGAATTTCGGCATCGCGGGAATCGGAACAGTCGAGGATGATCTGAAGCTGTTCTTCGGAGAGGATGCGTGACCGGATATGGGACATGAGCTGAAGACGCTGCGGGTCTATGAACTCGGCCCGGAAACAGAGGGGTATCGCATCCTGGTCGACCGGCTCTGGCCGAGGGGTCTCCGGAAGGAGGCCCTCGAGCCGTTTGTGTGGGCAAAAGACATCGCGCCGACGAGCGGGCTCAGAAAGTGGTTCGGACATGATCCGGATCGTTTTGAGGAGTTCGCTTCCAGATATCAGGAGGAACTGGAACGCAGTCCGTATGCGGAAGAGTTCGCACGGGGCGTCGGGGAGATCCTTCACGATCAGGATGTACTGCTGCTGTACGCCGCAAAGGACAAAGAGAAGAATCAGGCCGTTGTGCTGAAAAAGTGGCTGGAAAAACGGCTCGGGCCCGGATCTTGACGGGGCTGCGATCCGTGCGCGAGGGGGGAAAAGAGTCTTCGGAAAGATCGCCGCATCGCAGTCGAAGCAGCCGCCAGCAGGAACGCCGGCAGCAAAAAACGGGATCGCCGCTTAAGAGCGGGCAGTCCCGTTTTATCGTAAGGCGCTGCTATTTCAGTGATTTGACAATGGACTGATAGGCCTCGATCAGGACCGAGCAGTCTAAGGAATGTGTCACTCCGTCGAAACCGGCCTGCAGGTATTTTTTCGCCGACGGCAGATCTCCAGTGTAGATCAGGGAGATCTTGCCTGCCGCTTTGCACGCTTTCAGGATGCGCGCGACCGCTGCCTGGAAGTCTTTGTTCGTAAACTCTCCCGGGATCCCCATGGAAATGGACAGATCGAACGGCCCGATGAATATGCCGTCGATCCCGTCCATGGCCGCGACCTCCTCGATATTGGCCAGACACTCCACGGTTTCGCACTGAGGGAGGACGAGCAGACCTTCGTTGGATCCGCGCATATAATCGTTGATATCCCTCGCCCATTCCTGCTGACCGTATCCTCCGCTCCTCGCCGGGAAAAAGCCTCTCTGCCCGACCGGTGCGAACTTCGCGAAATTCACCAGACTTCTCATTTCCTCCATCGTGCGAAGGCATGGGACGATCAGGCCCCGCGCGCCGACATCCGATGCACGCTGGATCTCCTTGTGGGTGACATCCGCGATACGGACAAAAGGTGTCAGGTCGACGCGTTCCGCCGTCCGGATGAGATCCGCCACGGTTTCTGTATCATACGGACCGTGCTCTGTATCGATCACAACAAAGTCCAGCCCGGTATAGCCCAGGCACTCCATCTCGCTCAGACCGCCGATATCGAAGAATGTCCCGACGACCTTTTCTCCTCCGGCGATCTGTTCTTTTACCTTATTTCTCATGCTTTCATCCCCTTTCCGTTTTCCTGCAGCCTGCTCTTCTTTCAGTTATCCTGCAGCTTGCTTTTGAAGAAGTCCCCCAGCTTCTTAATACTATTGCGGATCACGTCCTCGGTCAAAGAACTGAAATTGAGGCGCATGCAGTTCCTGCCTGCTCCTTCCGGGTTCCCTTCTGTATAAAACGCACTTCCGAGCCCGTAGCAGATATTCAGCTTTTTCGCGATCTCTTCTGACAGAGCGCTTGCATCCAGAGATCCTGGGAGCTGTGCCCATACATAGAAGCCTCCGTCCGGCCGGGTATGTTTTGTTCCCTCCGGGAAGTACCGGTCCAGACTCTCCAGCATGACGTCTCTCCTGCTGCGGTACATATCGCAGAGCTTTTTCAGATGCGTCGGATAGCAGCCCCGCAGGAAAAATTCCGAAACCAGCGCCTGCGAGATCGTGTTCGCGCAGGTATCCACCGCCAGCTTGATATCGGCCAGGTGTTTCAGGATCTTCGGATCCGCCACGATGTAACCTAAACGGCTTCCCGGCGAAAAGATCTTGGAAAAGCTGTTCGCCAGCACGACATTCCCGGTCGTATCAAAAGATTTGATGTATGGCAGATGCTCCCCGCTATAGCGGATCTCTCTGTAAGGATCGTCCTCCAGCACGATCACGTCATACCGGCTGGCTAACTGCGCCAGTTTTTTACGGCGCTCCAGAGACATCGTCACGCCGGTCGGGTTTTGGAATGTCGGGATCGTATAGATCATTTTCGGGTTGTATTTTTTGATTTTTTCTTCCACATCTTCGGTGACGAGGCCGTTGTCATCCATTGCACACGGGACAAGATTCGCTTCAAACATTTTAAACACCATGCTCGCGTGGACAAAAGACGGCGTCTCCACAAGGATAGTATCGCCGGGATCGATGAACAGCTGACTCATCAGGCTCATCGGCTGGATGCCGCCAGATGTGATCATGATATTCTCGACATCCGCGTTCAGCCCCCGTGGAGCAAGCAGGATATCACGAACCGCCTCGCGAAGCCGGGTGAAGCCGTAAGTAGAGCCATACTTCAATGCCTCCACTCCCCGGGCGCTGTTTTGAAACACGTCTTGTGAGATCTCCCGGAGTGTATCGATAGGATACGCTTCTACTGCAGGAGCACCGACGGCTAAGGAGACCATATCGCCTGCTGTTATGGAACCGGCCAGAGAGTTCAGTTTCACGACCTCGTTCGCCATAACATCGATTCGTTCTGCAAATTGAGTCATACATTTCCCTCCATTCAGCTATCTTTAATGAAATGCGGATGTTGATTTTTCAAGCTCATTGTATTGAACGGAATAATCAAAGTAAAGCGCAATTATGGTATAGGATAGTTGAATAAAAAGTACACTCAGAAGCGGGGATAATTTATTTACGGGCGAGTTTTTGAAAGGAAAGAACCGGATTATGGTTGCATAAAGCGCCAATTTATTACAACTAAAGTTGTAATTTATAGCGATTTCGCTTTACTGTTTTCAAAAAAATCAATAAAATATTTCCGGGAGGAAGCGACAATGGCGATTTCGATACATGCATGGGAAGTATTTTCCGCGGTAGTAGAGTGCAAAAGCTTTGCCAAAGCGGCGCAGAAGCTGGACCTGTCCGTCTCGACCGTGAGTCATATGATCGTAAAGCTGGAAGAGGACTGCGGCTGCACGCTGCTGACCCGGAACCGCAACAGTGTGGAACTGACGACGAACGGTAGCATCCTTTACCCGTACGCAAAAAGCCTTCTGCAGTGTAATGAAGCCGTTGAGCAGACGTTTTCCAATCTCAGAAATAATACCGGGGGCATCGTTCGCATCGCGTCGCTCATGAGTCCCGCGGAGCTTTGGCTGCCTCATATTATCCACCGGTTTCATGATAAATACCCCGGGATAAACGTCCAGCTGCAGCAGACGACGGATGCAAAGATTCAGGAACTGGCAGAAGCCGGCGATGTCGATCTCGCTTTCTGCCTTGAGTCTTCCAGTGTAAAGACAACGTTTTTCCCGATCCATAAAACCCCGGTCGTCTGCGTGGCCCCTCCGGGATATGTCCCGGAAAACGGAGACCGTATTACCGCCTCTGATCTGGAGGGACAGCCTCTGATCCTGCAGATCAAAGGGAATTATCTGCCCACGATCGATTTTTTTAATCAGCATAATATCACCCTGCGGTCTACCTATCACTTGGAATCAGATTATGTCTGCGACACATATGTGAACGAAGGCTTCGGGTTTCTGATCACAACGCAGCTGACGCTGCAGTGTGATCCGAGGCAGCTGAATGTGTTCCCTTTGTACCCTCAAAGCTATTACACCTTTGGCCTGATCACCTCGCATCCGGATTACATTTCTCCGGCGGCGAAGCTTTTTCGGAACGAGATCTTTCAATATATGTCGGATGAAGGGCTGATGAATGTTTAGACAAAAGGTATGCGGTCCGGGCGCTCCGATAGGCTGCGGGTTTCACTGCTTCAGCAGCTGCTCCGGTGAAAGAGCGCCTTTTCCTTTCCTGGCATGAAAAAAGGTCTCCTTTGATGATCGCATCATCAGAGAAGACCTTCTGCGGTTCCTTTCGTTTACAGAGATTCCTTTTTTTCCCCTGATTCAGGTGTCCTGCCTTAAAATACGCCGCTGATCCTGCGGACGGTATCCCATGCTTCGTGCGTGCACTGGAACAGTTTTCTTCCCTTGACGGCATCGCCGATCACATAGGTCTCCGGGCAGACTCCCTGAAGCTGTTCGACGACGCCTTTTCTTGCGGCCAGGCCAAGCGCTGCGATGATCGTATCGGCAGCAACGGTTTCTTCTTTCTCGCCGATCTGATACACAACAGAATCTTTGTTGATCTTTGTGACTTTCGCGTTCGTGATGACCTTGGCGTTGGCTGCGGCAAGCTCGCCTTTGATCGCGATCTGGGAGAGCGGTTCATCCTGCATGACGATGTCCGGCAGCATTTCAAGGATCGTGATGTCCATCCCTTCTTTTGCCAGACCGAGGGCTGTCTCGGAACCGACGAGGCCGCCTCCGATGATGACGGTTTTGCCTTTTACGCTGTCCTTCTCAAGCAGGGCCTTGTCCGCCGTGATCGTGTTTTCAATGCCCGGGATCGGCGGGATCATATACTCCGATCCGACGGCGAGGATGACGGCATCCGGTTTCAGGTTGGAGAGCAGCTCCGGAGTCGCTTCGGTGTTCATCAGGATGCGGATGTCTGCCTTTTTTACCTGACGTTCCAGCCACAGAAGGTCGCCGCGGGCGCCGTTTTTGAATTTCGGCTCGGAGGCCTCGGTGAAGTGGCCGCCCAGGCTGTCGGATCTTTCGATCAGAGTGACATCATGGCCGTAGAGGTTCGCGACGCGGGCGGATTCCATGCCGGCCATACCGCCGCCGACAATGACGATCTTTTTCCTGTCGCGCTCCGCGACCGGGTGGATCTGATATTCTCTTTCCTGACCTGCCTGCGGATTGACTTCGCAGCGGATCGGGCAGCCGTTGAAGAACAGGGAGATGCATCCTTCGTGACCCCGCATGCACGGACGGATATCGTCGAAGCGGCCCTCTTTGATCTTCTGCGGCATATACGGATCGGCGAGGAGCGGACGCGCGAACGCGACAAGATCCGCGTCATCGTTTTCCAGCGCCTGTTCTGCGGTCGTCGGCGTCAGGGCGTTGACGGTCACGACCTTGCATTTGGTGACGGTTTTCTTCATGGCAGAGGCGAGATCGACGATCGCGTGCTCCGGACGGTACATCGGAGAGATCATCCAGGTCGCCATCGTTTCGTAGTTCCCGACGGAAACGTGGATGTAATCGATATAGTCCTCAAACATTTTTCCGTATGCACACGCGTCCTCGATCGTCATGCCGCCTTCGACTTTTTCTTCGCCGCTGATGCGGAACCCGACGAGGAAGTCATCGCCGACTTTCTCCCGGACCTTTTTCAAGATGTTCAGAGCGAAGCGTGCGCGGTTCTCGCGGCTTCCTCCGTATTCATCCGTTCTCTTGTTCGTGTACTGGCTCAGGAATTCGCAGATCAGATAGCCGTGGGCACCGTGGATCTCGACCCCGTCGAATCCCGCCTGTTTTGCTCTTCTCGCGGCTTCCGCGAACGCGTCCTCGATGGCGATGATCTCATCGTGCTCCAGCGCGCGCGGCATCCTCCCGACAAATTTGCTCGCGACGGCAGAAGGAGCGACGGCTTCCTGTCCCGGGACCGCGGCGGCGTTGGCCTGAAGACCGCCGTGGGAAAGCTGCAGGATCGCAACGGCACCGTTTCTCTTGATCGCGCTGGCAAGCCGGTATTTGCCGGCGATCAGCTGGTCGCTGTAAAGGCCGCTGGAAGCGAGTGAAGAGCGTGACGCGATATTATCAACATAGGTGTTTTCTACGATGATCGCAGCGGCACCGCCTTTCGCCCGTTCTGCATAATAATCGCAGAGTTCCTGTGTCGTGTCGCCGAGCGGTGTGGAAAGTCTCGTCTCCATCGCCGCCATCATGATCCGGTTTTTGAAAGTGCATGGACCGACTTGGATCGGTGTCATAATTACGTTTTCCGTGCTCATTACAATCTCCTTTGCTGTTTGATTACAAATCTGCTGATGTTTTTTCACGAATCCGCTGTCGGCCTTTTTCTCATAAGATCCTGACAGCTTTGACGAAAATTATCATATCCTAAGAAGGATTTTTTGTCAATATAAAATTATCATTAATTATTATAATTTATTATTTTTATCAAACGAATGTGATAAAAATATGCGGATTTTTCCTTTTGTCTTGCATATTATTCCCATGCGTGATAAAATCTGCAGTGATAATTCCTGCCTTCAAGCAGGGACGGTTCCGGCGGGAGGCCGGGATATCAATGAGGGAAAAGGGAGAAAGAACGGAAGACGGAGAAGGGAGGGCATCGTGAATCAGAAGCCGCGGTATGACAGAGAAGCTACGGAAAAAGCCTGGAAGTACTATATCCAAGGGAATCACCGGCTTCCGGACAAAATCGACGGGGTGCGTCCTCTTGTCCTTGAGTCCTGGAAGAGGTCGGAACGTCATGCGGAGATATGCAGCGGGGAACTCCGCAAACTGAGCGGGGAGGAGCTGCAGGAACTTCTGAACGAAAATGCGCTGCTCGTCCAGGTGGCATATCCGTATCTGCTTGATTTTTATCAATGGATCGATAATTCTCACCTTCAGATCACGCTCGCGGATAAACACGGGTATCAGCTGCGGAAAATCAACGGGTCGCTCGATCCGCAGCCGGAAGACGGGCTGGAGGATGGTACGGACTTTTCTGAGGATGCGGCGGGGACGAATGGCATCGGCACCGCGCTTGCGACCTTGAAGCCTGTCATGATCTTCGGAGCGGAGCATTATCAGCCGCGCTATCATGATATGGCGTGCTATGCCGCTCCGATTTATGATCCGGCCGGCAATCTGCTCGGATGCATCAACATCACGGGATTCCTTTCGGACTGGGATCCGATGATCATGAGCGTTCTGCAGGCGGCGGTCAGCGGGATCCAGAAGGAATTCGAGCTGACCCGGAAAAATCATATGCTCGACACGCTGATCGAATCGGTCGGAGAAGGCGTCATCATGCTTGACCGGGATCGGAATATCCTGTTCTGCAATGGGGATGCCGCTTCCCTTCTGCATCTCAGCGAGGACGAGTTACAGGGGAAATCCGTGTATTCTGTCATCTGCCGGGAGAAGCTGCCGGAAGCGGTCCGGGACTTCTCGAGCCGGATGACCGATGAGGACTGCACGTTTTATACGCCGGATGGCGAGGCCATGGAACTGAACGTCACGATCCGTCCCGGCGGGGAGGATCCGCACGGGATGAACAGTACGCTGATCCTGATCCGTTCGCAGAAGGATGTGCATCGTCTGACGAGCAAGCTCGCCGGATTTTCCGCTGTCTGCCGCTTCGATTCTGTCATCGGGACTTCACCGGCGATGCAGACCGTCGTCGCGATGGGGAAAATCGCGGCGGACCGCCGTGATCCGGTGCTGCTGTTCGGCGAAAAGGGGACCGGCAAGCACATGCTTGCGCAGGCGATACACAATGCGGGGGCCCATCCTGACCGGCCGTTTGTGGAGCTGAACTGTGCCTCCACCCCGGGTTCGATCCTGCCGACCGAGCTTTTCGGGAATGAGGACCCGGAAACCGGCGTGAGTATCCCGGGGCGCATCCGGCTCGCGGAAGGCGGCACGCTGTTTCTTGATGAGATCAGTGCACTGCCGGAAGAACTTCAGGGAAAACTGGTCCGCGTACTGAAAAAACAGAATCAGACGTTTGAGGGCGGAGGGGCGGTCCGCCTGATCGCCTCCTCGTCGGAAAATCTGCTTTCACTGATCCAGACAGGGGTTTTCCGGGAGGATCTGTATTATCTGCTGAGCTCCATGACGATAACGATCCCGCCTCTCCGTGAGCGGCCGGAAGATATCAAAGTCTCCGCGGAGCAGTTCGCCATGCAGATCACAGGGCATCCCGTCCGGATCACGGACGATGCGTGTGAGGCTCTTGAATACTGCTCGTGGCCCGGCAATACCCGGCAGCTGGAAGAATGCATCCGCCTCTCGGTACACTCCGCTGCGCAGGAAAATATTTCGATCAACGATCTCCCGACGCAGATCAGCGACGCATATTTCGCCGGATTCATGCGAGAAAAACTGGATGCTTCCGCCGGCACACAGAAGCTTCCACCGGAGACTGCTTTGCATGAGGAGAAAAAAGAGAAATCAGCAGACCATGCCGGCAGGTCGATCTCCGATGCCCATGAATATTACCAGCTGACCCAGGCGCTCAGAGCCGCCGGCGGCAATGTGCAGCAGACAGCGGAACTTCTGGGCATACCGGCGAGTTCGCTTTACCGGCGTCTCCGGAAGCAGAATATCCGGGCAAAAGATTACAGAAAACTGACATAGGGCGGGCGCATCCCGTCCTGTCAAAAGGGGGTAGAACAATGAAAGTATTACTGGTAAATGGAAGTTCTCATCCGCATGGAACGACCATGCGTGCGTTAGAGGAAATGATCCGCATTTTTCATGAGAACGGCGTGGAAACAGAGGTCATACAGGTCGGCGGAAAGCCGATCGCGGACTGCCTGCAGTGCAATCGGTGCGCCGAAACGGGAAAATGCGTACTGAAAGGTGACGGTGTGAACGAGTTCGTGGAAAAGGCATATCAGGCGGATGGCTTCGTGTTCGCTACGCCGACGTACTTTGCTCATCCGAGCGGCCGGATCTTCTCGTTCCTGGACAGAGCGTTCTACTGCAACGGCGGAGACGAGATCTATGATGCGTTTGCGTTCAAACCCGGCGCTGCGGTAGCGGTCGCACGCCGCGGCGGAACGACAGCCGCGCTGGACGCCCTGAACAAATACTTCGGGATCGCGCAGATGCCGATTGCCGGGTCGACGTACTGGAACAATGTGCACGGGCTGGTCGCCGATGAGGCGCCGCAGGATGAAGAGGGGATGCAGACCATGCGCAATCTCGCCCGTAACATGATCTGGATGATGCGGTGCTTCGCGGAAGGGAAGAAAAACGGCATCCCTTATCCGGCAACGGAAGTTTCTTATGTGACGAACTTTGTACGAAGAGACGACGATCTGCACTGAGACGGAATAGACGTGCGGGATGCTTCCCGGTACGGAACGATAATGGATTCTTCCGGTGACGGACAGAAAACATCCGCTATTTCGAATCTCTCTATAGCATATGCTCCACTTCATTCAGCATGGATTTCAGCATCTGGCGGCGCATCACTTCGCCGCAGCCGCAGTCATCATGCTTGAAGTCGAAGATCGCCTGAGCGGTGCGCTCCAGTTCATGGAGCGCATTTTCATTTCCGGCATCCTGCGCCTTCGCAAGGAGCTGTTCGTATTTCCGTTCGATATCATCAATGTTTTTCATGACGACTCCTCTCTGTTTTTTAACTTTTGTCTGTCCGGCAGGCAGTTATCATCCTGCCTCCTGCTGCGTCTGAAAAGTGCCCGGAAGTCGACCTCGGCCAGAAGTATCGCAGACACCATCAGAGCGGCGCCGAGATAAGCCCGCGGCGTCAATACTTCCCCGGCGAAAAAGAACGCGACAAACGCCGCGATCACCGGTTCCAGCGAGAAGATCAGGCTTACGTGAGTCGCCGGCGTGTACTTCTGCGCGACGCTCTGGACGACAAACGCCAGCCCGGTGCAGAACACCGCGAGAAGAAGCG
>JBMNVA010000020.1:0-19056 GCA_050946555.1 Anaerovoracaceae bacterium
GCGACAAACGCCGCGATCACCGGTTCCAGCGAGAAGATCAGGCTTACGTGAGTCGCCGGCGTGTACTTCTGCGCGACGCTCTGGACGACAAACGCCAGCCCGGTGCAGAACACCGCGAGAAGAAGCGGCGCCAGCCATGTCGTCTTCGACTGCGGGAAATGCGGGTCCTCTGTAAATATGGAGAGCAGAAGGCTGATCGCGCCGGTTACGCCGAGCTGCAGGATCCCGAGCTGCAGCGGGTCGACCTGTTCATTTTTGACCGCCCGCTCCACCGTGACGATCTGCACCGCGTAGACGATGCCGCACAGCAGGCAGAAGATGTCGCCCCGGACCGTTTCGCGGTTGATCGAAAATCCATCTGTCAGCGTGAGCAGTGCGATCCCGCCTAAGCAGAGGAAGGACGCGGCGTAGATTTTGAGCGGCGGCCTTGTCCGGTTCAGGAGCGCGGAGAGAAATGGCGTCACGATGACCGTCAGCTGGCAGAGGAAGCCGCTGTTGGAAAGCGTCGTGTTCGCGACGCCGAGGTTCATGAACGCGTACATCGCGGACAGGATGGCGCCGGCGAGCAGGCTCCACAGGAGCGTCGGGCGGCTGACGCGGCGGAGATGCGTTCGGAAGATGACCGCGCAGATGAGGAAGGCGATCAGGAACCGGAACGCGTTGAGGTTGAAGGTTTCGAGGTCCTTCGTCGCGAGATCGGTCAGGAAAAACGAGAATCCCCAGCAGGTCACGACAACGCCCAGCATCAGATCCGCTCGTCGCTCTTTTTTCATCACCTGCCTCCCTTCCTCCGCCCGCCGCCGGGCCTTGTTTTTCTCTATGAATCAGTATAAGATAGGAAGTAAGATTTGTAAAAGTAATATTTTTTATCAAAAATATTAGCAAAGCTTATTGAATGACAAAAGGATCCGCCGGGAGGTGTGGCGTGAACACGGGAAAATATGAAGCGTTCTTAGAGATCGCACGGTGCGGGAATTACACGAAGACAGCGGAAAAACTCGGCTACACGCAGTCTGCGGTGAGTCAGATGATCCGGTCGCTGGAGGAAGAGTTCGGGAGTACGCTTTTGATCCGGAAAAAAGGAGGCATGGCGCTGACGCAGGAAGGACGGGAGCTGCTTCCGCTCATCGAAGCGGTCGTCGGCGACTGCCGGCGCCTGGAGAACATGGCGGCGGCGATCCGGAGCATCGACAGCGGCCGGGTCTCGATCGCGCTGAACAGTTTTCTGTCGAGCGGGTTTTTACCGGATCTGATGGCGGATTTCAGCCGGGAATACCCGAATGTGCGGTTTACGATCCGGACGGAGCCCGCGGAACGCGCGCAGCTCCTCGCCGGGAATGAAGAGGTGGATTTTGCGGTTTTGTACGGGAAGCGTCCCGCGTCGCTGATGGGGTTGAAACTGTTTGATGTGGAGCTCGTGGCGGCGGGGCGAGCGGATGTCCTCGCCGGCGAGAACGGAACGGTCCGGCTCGCCGATCTCGGCAATGAGCGGATCCTTGCGATCGGGACCGGTGACGAATGCGGGATCGTACGGAGCCGGGCTTCCGCGCAGGGCATCACGCTGACGTGTGCCAACCGGGCGGATGATATGCTGACGGGACTCGAGCTGATCCGGTCCGGCTTCTGCATCAGCATCCTCGCGAAGCGTCCCGGCAGCGGAACGGCGCTGGATCTGGTGCGGAGCGGGGAAGAGGCGGACTGTGGGATCGTCTGCCGCGGCTTCGATCCGCCGATCACCTCGTCGGTCTGGCTGGTCCTGAAGGATATGAACCGGATCTCCCGCACCGGGAAATGTTTTCTGGATCTGATCGCGGAGACCTGTTTTAGCGGGGAATAGGGCGCATGGAGATGCCGCAGGAAGCTCGTTCAGTTCGTGCCGGTGCTGGCGCGGTACTTCGTCGGCGTCATGCCGTACAGACGTTTGAACTCCCTGGAAAACCAGCTCGTGTTGTTGAAGCCGACCGCGTAGCAGATATCGGAGATGCTCCGGTCCGTCGTGGAAAGTTCCTGCGCCGCCTGAAGGAGGCGGTAGTGACTGAGGTATTCGATCGGTGACGTTCCTTCGAGCATCGAGAAGCAGCGGAAGCACTCGCTTTTGCTGATGTTCGTGGAAGCCGCGATGTCCTGGACCGTGATCTCTTCACTGTAGTGATCGCGGATGAAGTCGATCATACTGCGCAGGCGCTTTTCGCGGAGGCGGTTGACATTGTCAACAACGGCGGATCCTTTTGTCTTCTGAAGGATCGTGGAAAACCTGCGCCAGAGTTCCAGAAGGCTCTCCAGCAGAAAGATCTCATAGCCCGTGTCGCCCGGGTCAGAATTGTAGAGCTCGATCAGGCGCTCGATGATGCGCATATGATTCTTTTCCTGAGGGAGGAAAAGCGCGGCGTCCGGCTGGCCGCTCCGGAGCGGGGTAAGATAATGATCGCAGTGGATGCTTTCGAACAGGCTGCTCAGGATCTGCGGGTTCGCCAGCACGTTGTAGGCGACGGTGCCCGGCGTGAGGGACCGCGCGGAGTGGATCGCTTCAGGCGCGATGTAGATCGCGGAGCCGCCGTCCAGGTGGTAGGAGTTCCCGTTGATCTGGTACTGGACCGAGCCCCTCAGGATCAGATGGAATTCCAGCTCGGGGTGCCAGTGGCTGGGAAAGCCGTTTTTCGGAAAGGTATCGTACTGATCGATAAATTCCATGATCGGAAGATAAGGATTCTCATATTTCACTTCTTCACGGATACCAGGAGTCAGACCGGATCGTTTCATAACAGGACCTCCGACAGGATCAGACAGACTTTGTAAAGGTTCCTCGTTTGTGTCTCAATTATCTCATTAAATAAACGATTGGTCAATACAAAAATTCAGACGATTCCATATTTTCTTTTGATCAAATGCGAAGATTCCAAGCGTTTGACGGAAGGGAAAAAATGGGACCTGTTTTTTTCGCAGGTGCCTGACTAACACGATTCTCCCATGAACGTGGGGGAATCGTATTGTTTTTTGACAGCCTGCAGACTGATTTGTTTCAGAATTTTCGCGATAATAGGGTCAGAAAGAAAACAAGAGCAAAAAAGGGACGGGCGCGGCGGAAAATGCCGGACGCCCGGAAGAAGAAAACAGCGAGGACTTCAGATGAAGAAAAAAGCAGAGGGAAATGTTTCCGCATCGCAGGGACGCGGCGGCAGAGCGGCGATCAAGATCGCGATCAATATCGAGACACTTTATCCGGACAAGACCGTGGAAGAGAAGATCGAACGGGTGAGCCGGGCTGGATTCACGGCGATCGAGTTCTGGCGCTGGGACAACAAAGACATCGACAGCCTGCGTGATGCCTGCCGGAAGCACGGCGTCAAGGTCCAGGCGTTCGGCGGGACCGGTGATTATTCGCTGTGTGACCGCTTCCATCGGAGCGAATGCCTGGAGCACATCAGACGGTCGATCGAAGTCGCGGAGAAACTGGACTGCAGCAATCTGATCCTGTTTCCGAATCACTTCACCGCGGCCGGATGTGCGGACTTCACTCGCCGGGACAGTCACACAAGCGGCGTAGCCAGCATCACAGCGGCGCTCTGCGAGATGGTGCCGGTGCTGGAAGAGCACGGGATCACGGCGCTTCTGGAGCCGCTCTGCAACGTCGGCGCGGATTCCGGGATGACAGTGACGGATACGGCAGAAGGCGCGGACATCGTCCGGGCGGTCGGCTGCGAACACGTTCGCCTTTTGTGCGATGTGTATCATATGCAGGTCATGCACGGCAACCTTCAGCAGAACATCCTCAGCAATGTGGACATCGTGCCGTACATCCACATCGCGGATGCGCCGGACCGGCATGAACCGGGGACCGGCGAGATTAACTTCGATTATCTGATGAAAGCTGTCAAAACGGGAGGATTCACCGGGACTGTGTGCTTCGAATATTTCCCGTCCGGTGAGACCGAATCAAGTTTTCCGGCAGTTCAGGGACTCTTGGAACTGCTCAAATAAATCATCACAATTCAGATCCGGCCCTGCGGAGACCGGGCCGGATCGAAGAAAGGGGAGAAAAAAATGACAGACAGGTTGAAGTACGGGATGGTCGGAGGCGACCTCAAGGCGCTGATCGGCGAATGCCACAGAAAAGCACTGGGAATGGAACCGAGAGCAGAGCTCGTATGCGGATGCTTTTCCGCGATCGATGAGCTGAACGACGAGTGTGCGGCAGCGTATCATGTCGATCCGTCGAGGGTGTACTACGACGCAGAAAAAATGGCAGAAGCGGAAGAAGGAAAGATCGATTTCGTGTCCATCTGCACGCCGAACTTTGTCCACTACTCCGCGGCGAAGGCGTTCCTGGAGCACGGGATCAACGTCATGTGCGAAAAGCCTCTGACGCTGACGATCGAAGAAGCAGAAGATCTGGAGCGCCTGACGAAGGAAAAGGATCTCGTCTTCGCGGTCGACTACTGCTACTCCGGCTACGTCATGCCGAAGGTCATGAAGCAGATGATCGCGCGCGGCGACATCGGCGACATCATCGCGATCAACGCGGACTACATGGAAGGATGCTTCCTGCCGCTGCTTTCCGAGAATTCGAAGGTCGACTCGAAGATCTGGCGCACGGATCCGAAGTATTCGGGGATCTCCAACACCTGCGCCGATGACGGGACCCACGTCGAGCACCTCGTGAATTACGTGACCGGGATGCACGCGAAACGTCTCCTGGCGACGTCCGATACCTTTGGAAAGACGCTGGATCTGAACGACAACATCATCCTGGAGTATGAAAACGGCGTACACGGTGCGTTCTGGTTCTCGCAGGTCCTCGCGGGATCGCCGAACGAGATCAATCTGCGCATCTACGGGACAAAAGGCGCCCTGGAATGGCACCAGACCCGTCCGGACGAGCTGATGTTCTCGCAGGCCGGCAAGGCGACGCAGATGCTGTACCGCTCCGGAGACGGCATCACCGTCCCGGCCGCAAACCTCGCGCGCATGCCGCTCGGTCATCCGGAGGGATATTATCTGTGCATCGCGAACGTTTACAGGAGCTTCGTCTCGACGATCCTGAAGAGAAAGAACGGCGAAACACCGACAGAAGAAGATCTGGACTTCCCGACCGTATCCGACGGTGTCAGCGGCGTCAAATTCTTCCATGCTGTCGTGGAAAGTGCGAAACACAATTCCACCTGGGTCGCTCTCGACTGACTGCCGGGGTGATGTCAGGACAAAATGAACCTTGAAGAGAACTCGATTTGAGAGGGAATCGTATTTAGAGGGAGGTACCATCATGGCAAAAATGCAGAAAGCGTTGATTTACAAAGGACCGGGCGAATTCGCGTATGAAGACCGGCCGATTCCGGAGATCAAGGATCCGAATGAAGTAAAACTGAAGAGCTACGGCTGCTGCATCTGCGGGACAGATGTCAACATCTTTGCCGTACCGCAGAAGCATCCGTGCAAGGAAGGCATCATCTTCGGCCACGAGTACTGCGGCGAAGTCGTCGAGGTCGGCTCCAACGTCCAGGGCCTCGAGCCGGGCGACAAGGTCATCATCGACCCGCACGGGCCGTGCGGCGAATGTGACAATTGCCTTGCAGGACTTCCGGAAGCATGCCCGAACGTCGCGTCCCGCGGAGTGTTCGCAGACGGCGGTCTGACCAACTTCGTCACCATTCCGAAGAACTTCGCATATAAAGTAGACAAAAATACACCGCCGGAACTGATGGGGATGGCGGAACCGCTGGCAGGATGCGGCTGCGCACTCGAGAAGCTGAACGTTCACGTCGGTGACACCGCGTGCGTCCTCGGTGCGGGCCCGATCGGGCTCATGTTCACCGCGCTCCTCGCGGCGAACGGCTGCCGCAAAGTCATCGTCTCCGAGCCGATCAAATACCGGCGTGACCTCGCGATGCAGGTCGGAGCGACCCGCGTCGTGGATCCGGATAACGAAGATCTGCAGGCGGTCGTCAAGGAAGAAACCGGCGGCCTGGGAGTGGATCACTGCGTCGAAGCGGTAGCGGCGATGCTCGTCGACTGCATCTACCTCGTCCGTCCGCACGGAAAGATCCTGCAGTTCGGTCATGACGAGCTCGCCCGTCCGGAATTCCCGGTCGCGGAGCTTCTCAGAAACGAGATCGAGATCTACGGCGGCTATCTCGGCAAATACTATATGCGCAAGGTCGGGCAGATCATCGAGTCCGGCATCCTGCCACTCGATAAGATTTTGACCCATGTGATCCCGGCTTCCCGTTACAAGGAAGCGATCGACCTGGCATCAAGCCGTCAGTGCGGCAAGATCTTCGTCTCAATGGATCTGTAAAAGTAACACCTCCTCACTTGTCGGACCGGCCCGCTTTTCCGGGCCGATCCGGTTCACGCACGGCCGTCGGCGGGCGGCGCCTTCGGTGCAGCCCTGCGTCAGCCGACAGAAAGGATAGAGAAAATGGCAGAGAAAAAAGAAGTCGCGCGTCTTGCCGAACTGGCCTATGAAGCGCGTGTCAAACTTGTGAAGCTGTGCGGTTCTTACAGCGGCAGCATCCACATGGGCGGAGACATGTCGACCATTGATGTACTGACCTGTCTCTACCATCACGTGATGAATGTGTCGCCGGATAAGATCAGAGATCCGGAGCGTGACCGCTTCATCCTCAGCAAAGGGCACGGTGCCGTCTGCATGTATATTGTCATGAGTCTTAAGGGGTATTTCGACTATGACGACATCGTTCGCACCTATGGCAAAGAGGGAAGCCGCTACGGACAGCATCCGTGCAGAACGCGCCTGCCGATGCTGGATGCGTCCACCGGTTCGCTGGGGCATGGACTTTCCATCAGCGTCGGGATGGCAGCGTCTGCCCGGCAGAAAAAGCAGAAACACCGCGTGTTCTGTTTCATGGGAGACGGCGAGACCTGTGAAGGATCCGTCTGGGAAGCGGCTATGACAGGGCGCGCGCTCGGACTGGGGAATCTCGTCGCGATCGTCGACAGAAACCGGCAGTTCATGACCAGTTTTTCGGAAGAATCCGTGAAGCTGGAACCGTATCCTGACAAATGGCGTGCGTTCGGATGGAACGTCATCGAGATCCCGGACGGCAACTCCATGCCGCAGATCCTGGACGCGTTCGGGAAGCTGCCGGCAGCCGATTCGACCGTCCCGACCGTCGTCATCGCGAACACCGTCAAGGGACGCGGCGTTTCCTTCATGGAAAAACAGATCAAATGGCATGCCGGAAGCATGAATGAAGAGGATATGAACAGGGCGCTGGCGGATCTGGAAGCCGGCTATGCCGCGCAGAGAAAGGAGTTCTCCAAATGAAAAAGTCAATGACAATGGAAGAATTCAACTCGGCCCGGTCGGTCATCGGTGACACGATCGAAGCCATCGGCGATCAGGACAGCCGCGTCTGGCTCCTGACACCGGATATCGGTTTCGGCTGCGCCGGGTTCAAAAAGAAACATCCGGATCGATTCATCGATACCGGGATCGCGGAACAGAACGTGGTCGGCATTTCTTCCGGCCTGGCATACGACGGATGCATCCCGTTCATCATCGGCATGATGCCGTTCATGAGCATGCGGGCGCTGGAGCAGGTCCGGACAGACGTCTGCTACCCGAACCTCCCGGTCCGCATCATCGCAAACTATTCCGGACTGACCGGAAACGGCGGCTCGACCCATTATGCGATGGAAGATCTGGCGCTGTACTCGTCTCTTGTCAACATGACAGTCTGCGCCCCGTCCGATCCGGTCCAGATGCGCCGGATCATCGAGCAGAGTCTGGAGTGGGACGGCCCGCTTTCGATCCGCATCGATCCGGGAAAAGAAAACCGCATCCTTTATGATGACAGCGATGAATTCCGGATCGGCAAAGGGTACACGGTCTGCGACGGAAACGACATCACGGTCATCGCGACCGGCGAAATGGTGTCATATGCCATCAAGCTGCATGACCTCGCGGAAAAAGACGGCATCAGCGTGCGCGTCATCGACATGTTCACCGTCAAGCCGCTGGATGAGGAAATCGTACTGAAAGCGGCAGAAGAAACCGGGCGCCTGATCGTCTGGGAAGACCATCTCATGAAGAACGGCCTCGCAAGCGCGGTGGCAGACGTGATCACGGATCATACCGTGCCGCTGAAATCCTTCCGGCGCTTCGGGATCCCGCAGGTCTATCCGGGCTTCGGCAGTGCGGAAGAACTTTATCATCGTTACGGCTATGACCTCGAGGCAGTTCAGGAGTATGTCCGCTCGCTGTTCTGAGGCAGGTGCTGAATGAGGTAAGATCCACAGGGCCGGTTCGCTGCGAAAACCGCCCGGACCGGCCGGGATCTGCTGCCATGCGGCGAAAGGCCGCAGAAAGGACAAATCGTCATGAGCACATATCTTTGGAATACATTCTGTCCGACATTGTTCGGCCCCGGCGCCTGCCGGGAGGCCGGACCTCGGGCAAAGGAAATGGGTGTGACCGACGTCATGGTCTGCACCGAGGCGGAGCTGATGAAAGTCGGCGTCACGAAGCCGGTCATCGAATCACTGAAAGATGCCGGCCTGAACGTCTATATTTTTGATAAGTGCCTCGCAGACGCGCCGAGCGACACCTGCGACGCCGGAGCGAAATTCGTACGGGAGCACGACATCAACGGCATTGTCGCTGTCGGCGGCGGGAGCTCTCTGGATACCGCGAAGGCCATCGGCATCATCATCAGTCAGAACGGGACGACCATCCGGGATTACTACGACCTGGAAGAAGACCGCCATGAGATCAAGCTGATCACACTGAGCACGACATCCGGGACCGGCAGCGAGAATTCGAAGTGGTGCGTCATCGGGGATGTGGAAACCGGGCGCAAGCGGATGCCGGTCTACAAGCCGGATCTCGCGATCGTGGACCCGGAGCTGACGTACTCCGTCCCGAAAGGAACGACCGCGGCGACCGGTATGGATGTACTCGCCCACGCCGTGGAAGGACTCACCAACCGCAACTATAATCCGTACGGCTACGTCTTTGCCGAGCGGGCCGTGGAGCTGACGATGAAGTATCTCCCGATCGCCGTGAACGATCCGGCGAACAAAGAAGCGCGGACACAGATGGCGTTTGCCTCGAACATCGCGGGCCTCGCTATGACCGCGCTGGGCTGCTCCATCGGACACAGCTTCAGCCAGACATTCGGCGCGATGAATCACGTGCCGCACGGCCTCGGCTGCGCCTGGGCACTGCCGAGCGTGATGATCTACTCGGCGAAGTACGGCCGGGCGGAGGACATCCGCATCGTCGCGAAAGCGGCGGGAGTCCGGGAGAATCCGGGAGAAGACGCAGAAACCCTTGCTGGGCGCGTCGCGGATGTTTTTGTCAAAATGATGAAGGATCTCGGGATCCGTTCGATCCGGGAGTCCGGCTACAGCCTGGAAGACTGCCTGAAGTCGGCGCCGATGTTCCTGGACGACGGAGCGTTCGGGAACGCACCGGGAAATCCAGGGAAAAAGGAAATCGAAGAATACATCCGCTGCACCTATGAAATTTATTGACAGGGTGACGGAGGTATTTCATGATAATTATGAGGTGTAACAATGAAAGACACAAACAATGCCACGAGCACGTCCGCGGCGGCTCCGGCTGAGGTGACGGCAGAAGCCAGCGCCAGCGCCGAAAAAAGCGGACTGAGCGGTAATATCGGCACCTTTCAGCTGACGATGACCGTTCTGGCTCTGTCCGCTCCGCTGGCGACAGTCGCGGGCGTATCCCCGCTGATGCTTTCCTACGGCGGCGCCAGTGCACCGATCATTTTCCTGATCGTCACGATCGGACTGATCTTCTTTTCCGTCGGTTTTGCCAAAATGGGGACAGTGATGACGAATCCCGGCGGGTTCTACGCGTTTTCGACAGCCGGTCTCGGCAAGTCGCCGGGCCTTGGCGTCGCGTTCATCGCCTGCGTCGGATATCCGCTGATCGGTTTTTACGGGACATTCTTTTTCCCGATCGCGCTGGTCGACTATGTGAAGTCCTTCGGCGGTCCGGAACTGACATGGTGGATCATTTCGCTGATCTACATCGCCGTGATCGTCTTCATTTCCGTCCTCGGCGTCAGCCTTTCCGTCGCCGTCATGTCGATCATCATGGTCCTGGAGTGTGCCGTTGTGGTCGCCCTTGACATCGCCTGCTTCATTCACGATCCGGGCGCAGGCTCCGGCGGGAGTGCGCTGACGATGCCGCATCTGGCGGATCCGTCGACGCACGCAGGCCTGTCGATGCTGTACATTTTCAGCACATTTATGGGATTCGAATCGACAGTCATCTACCGGGAAGAGGTCCGGACACCGGACAAGACGATCCCGCATTCCACGATGACATCCGTCATCTTCATCGGCTGCTTCTACGCAGTCGCGACCTGGGCGTTCATCTCCTGCTACGGATCGAACAACATCCAGCAGATCGCGACAGACAACGTCGGCTATCTGATGCAGGATACGTACAAAATGCTCTTCGGCCGGATCTTCATGGATATCGTCACGCTGATGCTCCTCGTTTCGACCTTTGCGTCGACGATGTCAGCGATCAACGTTTCCGCCCGCTACTGGTATTCCCTGGGCGTTGACGGCGTCCTTCCGAAGATCTTCGGGAAAGCGCATCCGAAACATCACTCACCGTACATCGGACTTCTGGGCGTTGGCATCCTGTATGCCGTCGTCATCACATCGCTCGGCATCGCGGGTGTCGATCCGGTCTTCATTTACCCGAAGATCAACGGGATCGGGACGTTCACCGTCATGCTGACCATGTTCATCGCCGCGCTTTCCATCATCGGCTATTTCCGTCGCAACCCGATCGGGAAAGACCAGGGCGGCAATGTCTGGAACACACTGATCGCACCGATCCTCGGCGCGGTCGCACTCGGTCTCTTCCTGTACTTCGCGGTCATCAACTACAGCGAACTGACAGGAGGGAGCAGCACACTCACAGCCGTCGGGCTCGGCATCACCGCCGCGCTCTTCATCGGCGGGATGATCTACGCGCGTGTCCTTCGGAAAAAGAAACCGGACGTGTACGAAAAAATCGGCCGGTCCAAAGAGTAAAAAAGTACCGGTTAGAAATCAAATCCTCCTAGGGTCGCGCTCCGGCGCGGCCCGTTTCATTCTGAGAGGGAGGGACAAAAGGGGAAAAGGTGGCTTTTATGGGAAAAAAGATGTTCCGGATCTCGATCCTGTCCGCGACCGTCGTCCTCGGGATCGAAGTCGGCGGCCTCGAATTCACGGTGTTCAAAATCGCCCGCGAGTTCGGCATGGGGAGCGGCGCGGCCGGCAGCCTGATGTCTGTTTACTACGCCGCGAGCGCCGTCGCGCCCCTCGCCGCCGGCGGTCTGTCCGACCGCTTCGGCAAGAAACGGATGCTCCTTTTGTCCCTCCTGATCTGCCTGGCAGGGACGCTGATCTGCCTTTCGGGGAGCACATTCCTCCTGATCGCAGTCGGGGTCTTCTGCATGGGCGCGGCATTCGGCTGCATCGACACGGTCACGACCGCCGCGCTCTCCGATTTTGACAGTAAAAACGCCGCTGCACGGATCAGCTCCATGCAGGGCATCCTCAGCATCATGTGTTTTGCCGCGCCGCTTCTTCTGCAGCTTCTGATCCGGTGCACTTCCGCGGGCTACCGCATGCTCTTTTTTCTTGGTGCCGGTGTTTCTGCTGCTGCGGCCCTGATCACTGCGAAGGCGGAGTACCCGGCCGGGAATGCCGGCGGTCAGGACGGGGATTCGAATTCCATGAAGGAGATCCTTGCCGGGTTCTGGAGCGTGGTCGACCGGAACATGCTGCTCCTCCTCGGCGCTGTCTTTTGTTATATGTTCATCGAGGGCGGCTTCGCCAGCATGATCGATTATTACATGACGACCTGTGCCCGTCTCCCGCAGTGGTCCGCTGCCGCGCTCGGCGCGTTCTGGCTCGGCATGGGAGTGGTCCGGCTGTTGTCCCGGTTTTACTCCCGCTATGAAAAGCAGGTACTTCTTGCCGGGTTCCTCCTCGCAGGCGCGCTCCTCCTGCTGCTTCCGCATGTTCACACGACGGTGCTCCTGGTCGTCCTGCATGCTGCTCTGGGCGCGGTGTGCGCTCCGATCTGGCCGTTCCTCGCGGGCGCGCTCAATCGTGATTATCCGCGGGCGACGGGGATCATGTCCAGTGCTGTGCTCCTCGCGGGCGGCCTGGGCTCTGCGATCTCACCGTCCCTGTTCGGCTTTCTGATCCGGCTGTACGGCTACCCGGCGGGGCGGTGGATCCTCATCCTTTCCGCGGCCGCCGGTTTTCTGCTCTGCACCGCTGCGGCCAGGCTCCGCGCGAAACGGGAGTTCTGACGTCACGCCCCCTGCAGCGCGCGCCGGATCCCTTTGGCCGTACGAAGCTCTACATCCCGGAAATGATTCCCCGGGTTCCACTCAAACACCGTCGGGATTCCTTTTTTCTGAAACACCTGCGCCAGCGCCTGCGTCCGGTCCCCGACCTGCTTCATCAGCGGATGCCGCGTCCGGCTCTCTTTGTCCCCGAGCGAAAAATATACGAATTCCGGCTGCTGCCGCAGTTCATGGCTCTCTGCGAACTCCAGAAAGTCCGGGTACCAGAACGATCCGGACATGCACGCCGCCCGCCGGAAAAGGGTCGTTTGGTAGAGCGAATAGGCTGCGAACAGCCCGGCGAGGGAATAGCCCGCGATGATGCGGTACGCCGGCGGTTCTGAAAGCTTGCCCTCGATGGACGGGCTCAGCTCCTGCTCCATCCAGGTGATATAGCTGTCCGCTTTCCCGCCGCACGCGGTATCGCGTTTCGAAAGTGGCGCGCTGTACCACGGCGTCATCTCGTCATTCCAGTCGATCCCGCTCACCGTGACGAGCGTGTGCGCCGGGCACGGTTCCTGTTCCAGACACGCGCGGACCTTCTCGCTTTCTTCCTCCATAAAAGTATTCAGATACACGATCGGACTCCCCGCGGGCCCCGGATAAGCGGAGATTTTTTTCCCCTGATCGGTCATTTTGGAGACGCCTCCTTTTCAGATTTTTCTCGGTTTGCCTCAATATATCACGTCTCCGGGGCGGCGGCAACTTGGGCTCACTTCGCAGTATTTTTTGACTCCGATAAAACTTGTCTCGCAGTTGTGAAATAGGAATGACAATCAAATAGTGATATGGTATTATATTAAAATAAACTTTGTCTTTTTTGAGAGCGTTCTTGCGATTTTTTTAAGAGCGTATGGACGGAAAAAAGTTTTAGATTCGAAAGATGGTTCATCGTGTTTCTGACGCTGCTGATGATCATCCAGTTCACACCGTTCGTGCCGTGGGGTGCAGATCAGGCAGATGCGATTACTATAGTGACTCATACTCCGAACAGCGGAGATACTATAACATTTACGAAATACTGGGAAAGTGGTATGAATCCCACGGAAGTTGAGATCAGCGGATCCATGCAGTATGTCTTCGATCCGGATGTGCACGATACAGATGGTGAGATGAATGACAAGCTGGATCAGCGTTCGTTCACTAAAACTTCCGGGAACGTGAATGCCACTTTTGTTTTCACCAAGGTAAGTGAGAAGAAAGTGGAAAATGGCAGTTCCTATTATTATAAAAAAGTCGTCTACGATGTGAGGATGACTGTTAAGATACCTGTGCCGTCTGGTGATAGCTCTGGCGCTATGAAACAAGCAGGTAGTACGTTCAAGCTGCCGGACTATCCTATCGCCGGAACAGGCGGGAGGTTCTTCAACGGAATGACTTCACATTTTAAGGAATCGGCGTTACGTACACAACTTCAATTTCGATTGATGAGGCGGATGCAGAAATCGCAGAGTAAGAAGTTCAGAGCAAGAATTCCGTTGGAACTCATTGACAAAGGAAGTGATAAATTATAATATATATAATAAATAAAATAATAAATTGCGCAAAGATTAGTGGATAGCGAAAGAACTGATTTATATAGAAAACACTCATATATTAGTTAAAGAAAGGACGGATCGTAATGCAGTGGAACACACCAGATGTCAAACAGATGAATATGGAAAAGATCCGCAAGGAGATCATGCGGACAGATAAGTGTACGAAGGCGGAGATAGCAAGGAGAACCGGCCTCAGCGTAGCGACATGCAATTCAATCATCAACGAGATGCTGGAAAAGAAAGAACTGATATTGTCAGAACAGGCGAATTCACCAATGGGGCGACCAGCAGCGCTTTATGAATACGACCATAACTTTCATCATGTGCTTGGTGTCGCGGTTCATTCAGGGGAAAAAGATTTCGTGGAGTATGCGATTGGCGACGCAGTAGGCAATGTGATCAAAAGGGAACATGCTGAGGAGAGAGTGATCACAGATGACTCGATCGCTGAGCTGATCAGGATGGAGATTGAGCAGGACCCGTTGATCCGTTGTGTATCGGTCGGTATACCTGGGGTGATTGACAAAGGAAGAATCGCACTCTGTGATATTAGCGAATTGAACGATGTGATGCTGGAAGAAGAACTTAAGGAGCGTTTCGGAGTCGACTGCGTGGTCTATAACGACATGGATCTGATCACTCGTGGTGTATATGAGAAACGCAACTCTAAGGACGCGGGACTGGCAGTGATCTTATTTCCTGCTTATGGGACCGCGTTTGTCGGGGCAGGATTTGCAATTAATGGTCGTGTCCTTCGGGGATCAACGCATTTTTCCGGTGAGCTTTCCTATGTTGCGGAGGCGTTTGGTTACACTCGGAGCGAGATGTTAGAGGTTCGGAATGATCCAATGAAGTACCTGCAGTACATCGCACAGACGATCGTGGTCGCTATCGCGACGTTCGATCCGGTAGAGATCATTTTAATGGGAAAGGAGTTCAGATCGGAAAGGATAGCGCAGATACGAGCAGCCTGCACGAAGATCATTCCGCCGTCGCACGTGCCGGAAATGAGCGGAGAAGACGATGTGAATGGTGCTTATTTAAGTGGACTGATGACGGCATCGCTGAACCGGATAGATTTCCCGTTGTTAGAGCCGATGTATGTGGATATGGCGAAGCGGTGAAGAGATTTATTTGAGCACTTTACGGAATCAAAAAACGCAGGGCTTTTTCACGTGATGAGTTGACAAAACAGAGATGATCCGATATTATAATAATAGTTAAAAGATATATTATTATATTATCGTTGAATGTAGAAAGGATATCTCACGTGCTTTGGAATACACCAGAAGTTAAACAGTTAAACAGCGAGAAAATTCGAAAGGAGATTCAACTGTCGCCGAAATGCACTAAATCTTTAGTTTCTCGGAAAACGTCGCTAAGTGTCGCGACCTGCAATAATATCATCAATGACATGTTGAAGTCCGGGGAACTCCTGACCGTAGACCGGGAGGATGCTCTGATGGGACGCCCGGCGACGCGGTTTGAATATAACGCAGAGTATCACCATGTACTTGGCGTTGCCGTGCATTCAGGGGAAAAAGATTATCAGGAATATGCAGTAGGGAACGCGCTGGGCGAACCGATTGATTCGGGGACGCTTGCAGACCGGGAGGTCACGGCGGATGAAATCGTCAGTCTCTGTCGAGAGATGACGAAGAAAGACAAGAAGATCGACACGATCTCCGTCGGAATTCCGGGAGTCGCGACCGATGGAATCGTCGATCTCTGTGATGTAAAATCACTGGACGGGATTCCACTGGAGAAGATGATATCAGATGCTTGCGGCGGTATCGAGACCGTGGTTCAGAACGACATGGACTTTATCTCCTATGGTGTCTATGATAATGTTGGGAGCAGGGATCGGAACCTGGCGGTTCTGATGTTCCCTGCCGAAGGAGATTCTTATGTCGGAGCGGGCATTGTGCTGAACGGTAAGGTCCTGCGCGGTGCGACGCATTTTTCCGGCGAACTGTCTTATGTGGCGGAAGCATTCGGTATCGATCGGAAAGAGATGTTGAAGATTCGGCAGGATCGAGATCGTTTTTTGGAATATGTTGGTAAGATCGCTGTAGTGATCATTTCAACGATCGATCCTGCGGAGATCATCCTGATGGGCAACGGACTGAAAGACTCAGAAATTGGCGTGATCCGCGAAACGGCGGAAAAGATCGTGACGGCAGAACATATGCCAAAGATCATGACGGAAAGCAATATTAACGCAGTTTATGTGAACGGACTTCTTCGGACTGGCTTGAATCGGCTGGATTTTCCGATCTCTGAGCCGATGTACGTCGAGACGGGGATTGCATAGCTGCGGACTTAGGTACGCGACGCGGCACGAATTTCTGAGTGCAGACATAATCGGTTGGAAGAAATTTCGGATGACAAAGCGCCCGGGAAAGCTTGGGCGCTTTTTGTCCTTCATATATTATAAAATATATTAAAAGTAAAAGAAAAAGAGGCGCGGCGTTATGAACAGCATTAAGATCCGTGGAGCTCGCGAAAACAATTTAAAGAGGGTCGACGTCACGATCCCGAAGGGGAAGGTCGTCGCGTTCGTGGGTGTGTCCGGCTCGGGGAAATCATCGCTTGCATTTGATACGATCGCGGTCGAGTCGATGCGGCAACTCAATGAGACCTTTCCGGCATACGTCCGGAACCGCATGCCGTACTACCCGGCACCAAAGGTGGATTCGATCGAAAATCTGACACCGGCGATCGTCATCGATCAGAGGCCTTTCACGGGAAATTCGCGGTCGACCGTCGGGACCATGACGGATATTTCAGCGATGATGAGGCTGTGGTTTTCGCGCTGTGCTGATCACGAGATCGGAACGTCGAGCGCCTACTCTTTCAACGATCCGTCGGGGATGTGCCCGGTGTGCAGCGGCTTAGGGAAGACCATACAGTTTGACATGGAGAAAGTGCTCGATACGGACCGCTCACTGAATGAAGAGGCGATTCGCATGCCGGGGTTCCGGAAAGGGTCGTATCAGTGGCAAATGTACGCAAATTCCGGCCTTTTTGATAATGATAAAAAGCTCCGTGATTATACAGAAGAGGAATGGCAGGAGTTCCTGCACGGTGAGAACAGGATCGTCGAGATCCACAACACGACAGGAAAGATCTGGGATGATTCATACAACTTAACGTATGAAGGTCTGAAAGACCGGATCGAACGCCTTTATCTAAAGAAAGTCGGGAAGAATGTCAGCAAGGCGGCAGCAAATATCCTGAAGAATTTCACGAAGGAAGAAGTTTGCCCGTGCTGCGGTGGAATGAGGCTCAGGAGAGAGGCTCTGGAGAGTCGGATTATGGGCAGGAACATCCATGAAATGGGAGAGATGGAAATCACAGATCTGATTGACTTTCTAGAGCAGTATGAAGATCCGAAAGGGCTTGAGATCTGTGGAAAGATCCTGAAGTCGCTTCGTGACATCCGTGACATCGGACTTGGCTATCTGAACCTGAATCGTATCAGCAGTACTTTGTCAGGCGGCGAGGCGCAGAGGTTGAAAATCGTACGGCATCTGAGCAGCAGCCTCGTAGGTATGACGTACATCTTTGACGAACCGAGTATCGGACTCCATCCGCACGATGTGAAGCGCCTGAACAAACTTATTCTGCGTCTCAAAGCGCGAGGGAATACGGTGATCCTCGTTGAACACGATCGGAATGTGATTCAGATCGCGGACGAAATCATCGAGATGGGACCGTGTGCCGGATCAAAAGGCGGGCAAATCATTTACCAGGGGAATTATAATGGGCTGTTGAAAGCGAACACGCCGACCGGAAAGTGGCTCCGACAAAAGATTAATCTCAATCTCATTCCGTGTGAGCCGCACGGCAGTTTACATCTTGAGCACTGCAGCCGGAATAATCTGAAAGACTTTTCGCTCGACATTCCGAAAGGCGTGCTGACTGTCGTTACCGGGCTTGCGGGTTCCGGCAAAACCTCTCTCGCTTGCGGTGAACTGATCGAGCAGTATCCGGAAGCCATTCATATTAGTCAGTCTCCCGCCGGATCTAACAGTCGTTCGAATCCGGCGAGTTATGTCGGCATTCTGGATGAGATTCGGAAGCTCTTCGCAAAAGAAAGTGGCGAGAAGCCGGGATTGTTCAGTTTCAACTCCGCCGGTGCCTGTCCTGTCTGCAAAGGGCAGGGTGTCGTGACGACTGAAATGGCATTCATGGATCCGATCACTACGACTTGTGAAGCCTGTGGTGGGAGTCGCTACAATAAAAAAGCACTTTCGTACCGTTATTGTGGAAAAACGATCTCCGAGGTTATGGAGCTGACGGTTGAAGATGCTGTGGATTTTTTTGACTCGGAAAAAATACAGACACACCTTTCACAGCTGATCGAGGTCGGGCTCGGCTATCTGACACTTGGACAGCCGGTTTCTACTCTTTCTGGCGGCGAGAATCAGCGCTTGAAATTGGCGGCGCACCTGAAGAGCAGGAGTGGCATCTACGTAATGGACGAGCCGACGACAGGCCTGCACGGATATGATATCAGGCAGCTGATAAAGCTTCTGGACCGTCTGGTCGAGAACGGGAATACGGTAATCGTAGTCGAACACGATCCGGACCTGATCTGCCATGCAGACTGGGTGATCGATCTTGGGCCGGAAGCAGGAAAAAACGGCGGAGAGCTTTTGTTTGAAGGGACGCTTGCGGATCTATTGAAGTGCGAGCGATCGTATACGGCCGAGTACCTGAGAGCGGAGCTTGGATGATGGGCAAAAGAATAATCGATATGACGACCGGCAGCCCGGCAAAGCTGATCTTCCGTTTCATGATCCCGCTGCTTGGATCGAGCATTATTCAGCAGCTCTATACGATCAGTGATGCGATCATCGTGGGAAAAGGCGTCGGGGTCGACGCCCTTGCAGCGATCGGGGCGACGGATATGCTGAGGAGCTTTGCGGTCTGGGGGATCGCGGGATTCTCAGATGGCTTTGGTATCCTTATAACGATCATGGCGGGTCAGAAAAACTGGAGCATGGTACGGAGTGAAAAAAGTTTATCGGTGAAGCTGTCGCTTATCATCGCGTTGATCGTGTCGCTTCTCGGGGTCTTTTTCGCGTCGCCGCTCCTTCGGCTGACGCACGCGCCGCAGGAGATCTTTGCTCAGGCGCAGCTGTATATGACGATCATTTATGCAG
>JBMNVA010000021.1:0-17347 GCA_050946555.1 Anaerovoracaceae bacterium
CGTCGAATGCGACGTCGCCGCCGAGTCCGTATCTCTGATGCAGCACCGTCGTGATTGCTGCCGTCAGCGTTGTTTTACCGTGGTCAACATGTCCGATCGTTCCGATGTTGATATGCGGTTTGGTTCTTTCATATTTCTGTTTTGCCATGACTCTTCCTCCATAACACCCTGTCCCGGAGAACCTCCTCCGGGAGCAGAAAACTGTCACTCTTATTTGTTTGCGATCTTCTCCACGAGGCTGTCCGGCAGTTTGTCGAAGTGGTCAAACTGCATGACATAAGTCCCGCGGCCCTGGGTCCTCGATCTCAGATCGGTCGCGTATCCGAACATCTCGGACAGCGGTACCATTGCACGTACGATGACCGCACCCTTGTCCATGTCGGATCCCTCGATCCGGCCTCTCCGTCCGGAAAGGTCGCCGATGACATCGCCCATGTATTCGTCCGGGACCGTGACCTCGACCTTGAAGATCGGCTCAAGCAGAACCGGCGCAGCCTTCTGTGCCGCTTCGCGGAATGCCATCGAAGCCGCGACCTTGAATGCCATTTCCGAGGAGTCGACCTCGTGATAGGAACCGTCGAACAGTTCCACACCGACGTCCACTACCTGGTATCCGGCAACCGGTCCGGTCTCCATCGCTTCTCGAATTCCCTCTTCGATCGGTCCGATGTATTCCTTCGGAATCGCACCGCCGACGATGCTGTTGACGAATTCGAATCCTTCGCCCGGCTCTCTCGGATAGACGTTGATCTTGACATGACCATACTGTCCGTGTCCGCCGGACTGCTTCGCGTACTTGTGATCGACCGTGACCTTCTTGGTGATCGTCTCTTTGTACGATACCTGCGGTTTTCCGACATTCGCTTCGACCTTGAACTCACGGAGCAGCCGGTCGACGATGATCTCCAGGTGGAGTTCGCCCATTCCGGCGATGATCGTCTGTCCGGTATCCGGGTTCGTGTACGTCTTGAACGTCGGATCCTCTTCCGCCAGTTTCGCGAGCGCGATGCCCATCTTTTCCTGGCCGGCCTTCGTTCTCGGCTCGATCGCGATCTCGATGACCGGATCCGGGAATTCCATGGATTCGAGGATCACTTCATGCTCCTCGTCGCACAGCGTATCACCGGTCGTCGTGTTCTTCAGACCGACAGCAGCGGCGATGTCGCCGGAATAGACCTTATCGATCTCCTGGCGCTTGTTCGCGTGCATCTGCAGAATACGCCCGATTCTCTCGCGGTCACCTTTTGTCGAATTATACACATAGGACCCGGATTCCAGCGTACCGGAATAAACGCGGAAAAACGCGAGTTTCCCGACGTACGGGTCCGCCATGATCTTGAATGCCAGCGCGGCAAACGGACCGTTGTCATCTGCCGGCCGCTCGACTTCCTCTTCCGTCGCCGGGTCGATGCCCTGGATCGCCGGAACGTCCAGCGGAGACGGCATATAGTCGACAATGCCGTCCAGAAGCATCTGAACGCCCTTGTTCTTATACGCCGATCCGCACATGACCGGGACCATCTTGTTCGCGATCGTCTCGCGGCGGACGACAGCCTTGATCTCCTCGGAGGTGATATCCTCTCCCTCCAGGAATTTCATCATCAGGTCCTCGTCAAAGTCCGCGATCTGTTCCAGCATCTTCTCGCGCCATTTCTTCGCTTCGTCGAGCAGATTGTCCGGAATGTCCTCGATCTCGATCTCCGTGCCGAGCTTGTCTTCATAGATCTCAGCCTTCATGTCGATCAGGTCGATGATGCCGGAGAAATCCTCCTCCTTGCCGATCGGCAGCTGGACCGCGATCGGGTTCGCACCGAGCCGATCCTTGACCTGATCAATTACATCGTAAAAGTCGGCTCCCATTACGTCCATCTTGTTGATGAAGATCATACGTGGGACGCCGTATTTCTCCGCCTGTCTCCAGACTGTCTCTGACTGCGGCTCAACGCCGCCCTTCGCTGCGAGTACGGTCACAGCTCCATCCAATACCCTTAAAGATCTTTCTACTTCAACGGTAAAGTCAACGTGGCCCGGAGTATCGATGATGTTGATACGGTGGCCCTTCCATTGAGCAGTCGTGGCGGCTGATGTAATCGTGATACCACGTTCCTTCTCTTCTTCCATCCAGTCCATCTGGGAAGCACCGTCATGGGTCTCCCCGATCTTATGCGTCTTTCCGGTATAAAAAAGGATTCGTTCCGTGGTAGTCGTCTTGCCCGCGTCAATGTGGGCCATGATTCCGATATTTCTTGTTTTTTCTAACGGAAACGCTCTACCAGCCATCTTTCCTCCATTCCCTTACTAGAGTAAATTACCATCTGAAGTGTGCAAATGCCTTGTTGGCTTCTGCCATTTTGTGTGTGTCTTCTCTCCTCTTGACGGAAGCTCCGGTGTTGTTCGCCGCGTCCATCAGTTCCTTCGCCAGTCTCTCGGACATGGTCCGTTCGCCTCTCGCTCTCGTGAAATTCGTGAGCCAGCGGAGTGCAAGGGTCTGCTTTCTGGCAGGCCGGACTTCGATAGGCACCTGATAGTTCGCACCGCCGACTCTTCTTGCCTTGACTTCGACCTGAGGCTCGATGTTCGCCATCGCCTTCTTGAAGACCTCCAGCGGATCTTCGCCGGTCTCTTCTTTAATCTGATCAAAGGCAGAGTAGACGATATGCTGTGCAACGGTCTTCTTCCCGTCGAGCATGATGCTGTTGATCAGTTTGGAAACAACAACATCATTGTAAACAGGATCCGGAAGCACTTCCCTCTTTGGTGTATTCCCTTTTCTTGGCACTTCTCTTCCTCCCTTGATTCACGGCTCTTCCTTTTGACAAAAGAAAAACCGCCTGCAAATTTACGTGTCTACGAATAAATTGCATTTCTCTTCACCCGCCCGCTTTCGGCTGACAGCGGATTACTCTGAAAAGCCCGCAATCACCTGACTTTCCAGCGATTCGGGGGTACTCGTCACCGCGCCGGACCGGACATCCCGCGTGTTCGCTGGGCTCCCGCCGGGACTCACCGCCCCCGCAGATCCGGCTCTCGGTTCCGTCTGCGCCTTAATATATCATAAGGATAACCTACTATATATTAAGAGCATTTTTCCCGATCGTTAACTACGCCTCGGACTTATTTCTTCTTCGGGCGCTTGGCACCGTACTTGGAACGGGCCTGTCCTCTGTCTGAGACGCCGGACGCATCCAGTGTTCCTCTGACGACGTGGTAGCGGACACCCGGAAGGTCCTTGACTCTTCCGCCGCGGACGAGCACGACGCTGTGCTCCTGGAGATTGTGACCGATCCCCGGGATGTATGCCGTGACTTCGATACCATTCGTCAGACGTACTCTGGCGACCTTTCTAAGAGCCGAGTTCGGCTTCTTAGGCGTTACTGTCTTGACGGAAGTGCAGACGCCTCTCTTCTGCGGGGAAAAAGTGTCAGTCTGAGTTCTCTTCAGAGAATTCATTCCTTTTCCCAGCGCCGGAGCCGCAGACTTCTTGACAGAACTGGTCCTGCCCTCGCGTACAAGCTGATTGATAGTAGGCATTCGTTTCTCCTTTCTAAATAATATATTTTGACAGGCAAACTGACCCTGGATCGATAACTCAGGGTCAGTGCCAAAGTCAACTAATAATTTATCACAACGCGAATCACATTGCAAGTGCTGTTTTTCAACGTTCTCAAAGAATCCGAACGGAGTGTGCGGCGGCGTTTCCCGCCCGGGATCTATTGCTCCTGATCGCTTCCTTCCGACGATTCTTCTCCGGTCTCACCGACATCCCTGCTCAATGTATCAAGGATCCCGTTCAGGACGCTGTTCCCGCTGTCCTGATCCTGATCATTGTCGCTTCTCTGCTCGAAGTCGAAAATGTTGGAATCGAGGTCGAACGCTCTCCCTCTGGATTCCGGCTTTTTATCGTCAAACTTGACGCGTTCGTGGTTCTCCGGCTTCTTCTCGGCGTTTTCCATCATCTCGGTGTATTCGCCGTAGTCGACCTGGATGTCACGATACCGCCGCATGCCGGTCCCGGCCGGGATCAGCTTTCCGAGGATGACGTTCTCCTTCAGGCCTTCCAGATGGTCGGTCTTGCCCTTCGTCGCGGCATCGGTCAGGACACGGGTCGTCTCCTGGAACGACGCTGCAGACAGGAAGGAGTTCGTCGCGAGCGACGCCTTGGTGATGCCGAGCAGCTGATGCTCGTACTTCGCCGGTTCGCCGCCGTTCTTTTCGGCTTCCTTGTTCGCGTCTTCGATCTCAAAGATACTGTACATGTTGCCCGGGAGCAGCGTTGTGTCGCCCGGATCTCCAACCTTGTACTTCGAAAGCATCTGGCTGATGATGATCTCGATGTGCTTGTCGTTGATGTTTACACCCTGGTTCTTGTAGACGCTGAACACCTCGCTGAGCAGGTAGTCATACACGCCGGCAACGCCTTTGTATTTGAAGATATCATGAGGGTTGAGCGGTCCGACCGTGATGTTCTCTCCGGCCTTGACCTCGTCGCCTTCCTTCGGGACGATCCTCGCGCCGTACGGCACCTCGTATGTCTTTTCGGAATCGACGTACTCGACCGTTCCGTCTTTTGCCTTTTTCTCCGTCTTCCCTTTGACGACGACGTTCGTCATGTTGTTCTCCGCCGGGCTGATCTCGGTCACGACGCCGTCCGCCTCGCAGATCTGCGCGATACCTTTCGGCTTTCTGGCTTCGAACAGCTCTTCGACTCTCGGAAGACCCTGTGTGATGTCGGTACCCGCGACGCCTCCGGTATGGAACGTTCTCATCGTCAGCTGGGTGCCCGGTTCTCCGATGGACTGTGCCGCGATCAGGCCGACTGCCTCACCGATGTTGACCATCGATCCGGTCGCCATATTCCGGCCGTAGCACTTGGCGCAGACGCCGCTCCGGCTCCGGCAGGTCATCACGGAACGGATCTTGATGGACTGGATGCCGCGGCTTTCGATGTATGCCGCGTCCGCATTGGAGATCTCCTGATTCCTCTCGAGGATCACTTCGCCCGTTTCCGGATCGAGGACGTCCTCTGCCGTCACACGTCCCTGGATCCGCTCTTTCAGAGTTTCAAGGACCTGCTTCCCGCTCATCAGCGCGGACACGCGGATTCCATCTTCTGTACCGCAGTCTTCCTCATGGACGATCACAGTATGCGATACGTCGACGAGCCGTCTCGTCAGGTAACCGGAGTCCGCCGTACGCAGTGCGGTGTCTGCCAGACCCTTCCGCGCACCGTTCGAGGAGATGAAGTATTCCAAAATGGAAAGTCCTTCCCGGAAGTTCGCCTTGATCGGGATCTCGACCGTCTTTCCGGTCGCCGTACCCATCAGGCCTCGCATCCCGCCGATCTGACCGATCTGGCTCTTGGAACCACGGGCTCCTGACGTCGCCATGATGTTCAGGTTGTTCGTCGGCTTCAGAGAAGCCATCAGCTCGTTCGTGATCTTTTCGTTCGCTTCATTCCAGACGTTCGACTGCTGTTCCCAGCGCTCTTCGTCGGAGATCAGACCTTCTTCAAAGACCTCTTCGTAGCGGTCGACCTTGCTCTGCGCTTCGTCGATGATGTCCCACTTGTTCTCCGGGATCTCCATGTCATCGATACCGATCGTGACAGCGGAGATCGTCGAATACTTGTATCCCATCGACTTGATGTAGTCGAGGAGCAGGACGGTCCGCGTATTTTCATGCGCTTCGAAGCAGCGGCCGATGATGTCTTCCAGCTGTTTCTTCTTGCACAGGAAGTCGACTTCCAGCGAATACGGATCTTTTGTCCGGTCGACATAGCCGAGATCCTGCGGGATCCCCTGGTTGTAGATGAAGCGGCCGACGGTCGACTCCACCAGATGTCCGCGGTCGCCCTCTCCTTTGTACAGGCGGACCTTTACCCGCGCGTGGATGTTCACGACGTGGGTCTGATAGGCGAGGAGCATCTCATCGATATCCGTAAAGATCTTGCCGTCGCCTTTTTCCGGAACGCGTTCGAATCCGTCCTGTTCCGGATCGATATCCGGCTGCGTCCGGTAGATGTAGCGTTTTCTGAGTTTCATCTCACCCGTCTTCTTGTCCCGGACTTCTTCCTCCACGAGCTTCCGCTCGTCGCCCGGATACGTCAGATAGTACGCACCGAGGATCATGTCCTGCGTCGGCGTCGTGATCGGGGACCCGTCCTTCGGGGCGAGGATGTTGTTTGTTGAAAGCATCAGGAAGCGCGCTTCCGCCTGCGCCTCTTCTGACAGCGGCAGATGGATCGCCATCTGGTCACCGTCGAAGTCCGCGTTGAATGCCGTGCAGGCCAGCGGATGCAGCTTGATGGCCTTGCCTTCCACGAGCACCGGCTCGAACGCCTGGATCCCCAGACGGTGAAGCGTCGGGGCACGGTTCAGCAGGACCGGATGTTCCTTGATGACGTCCTCGAGGACTTCCCAGACTTCCGGCTTGACCTTCTCGACCATTCTCTTCGCATTCTTGATGTTATGCGCGAACCCTCTGGAGACCAGTTCCTTCATAATGAACGGCTTGAAGAGTTCGAGCGCCATCGTCTTCGGCACGCCGCACTGATAGAATTTCAGTTCCGGTCCGACGACGATAACGGAACGGCCGGAGTAATCGACACGCTTTCCGAGCAGGTTCTGACGGAACCGTCCCTGTTTTCCCTTCAGCATGTCGGAGAGCGACTTCAGCGCTCTTCCCTTCGGACCTGTGACCGGTCTTCCGAAGCGGCCGTTATCGATCAGAGAATCGACCGCTTCCTGCAGCATTCTCTTCTCGTTTCTGACAATGATATCCGGAGCGCCGAGCTCGAGCAGGCGCTTCAGACGGTTGTTCCGGTTGATGACCCGGCGGTAAAGATCGTTAAGATCCGACGTCGCGAAACGGCCGCCGTCCAGCTGGACCATAGGACGAAGATCAGGCGGGATGACCGGAACGACCTCCAGGATCATCCACTCCGGACGGTTGCCTGACAGGCGGAGTGCCTCGACGACTTCCAGGCGGCGGATGATCTTCACCCGTTTCTGGCCGGTCACTGTCTTGAGCTCCTTCCGGAGGCTCTCTGACAGCTCTTCCAGATCGATCTTCTCAAGCAGCTCGCGGATCGCTTCCGCTCCCATCCCGGCACGGAACCCCTTATGATAGCGTTCCTTCGCCTCGCGGTACTGCTCTTCCGTCAGGATCTGCTTCTCCTGAAGCCCGGTGACCTTCGGGTCGCCCGGATCCAGGACGATATAGCTGGCAAAATACAGGACATTCTGCAGATTCTTCGGCCCCATATCGAGGACCAGCGCCATTCTCGACGGCGTGCCCTTGAAATACCAGATGTGAGAGACCGGGGAAGCCAGCTTGATGTGGCCCATCCGTTCACGGCGGACCTTGGATTTCGTGACCTCGACGCCGCAGCGGTCGCAGACGATCCCTTTGTAGCGGATGCGCTTGTACTTACCGCAGTGGCACTCCCAGTCCTTGACCGGCCCGAAGATCCTCTCGCAGAACAGTCCGTCCGTCTCCGGTTTCAGCGTCCGATAGTTGATCGTCTCCGGTTTCGTTACCTCGCCGTGCGACCACTCGAGGATCTTTTCCGTTGAAGCCAGCTTGATCTGGAGCGATTCGAAATTGTTCGATTCGATATATCCTTTGTTATTAGTGCTATCAGCCACAGAATAACTCCCCTTTCTTACTCGTCCTCATTTGAGGCAAAAGCATCACTCTCGGCTTCGTCCGAAGCAGCGGCATCCGCATCCGGTGCCGGTGCGTTCACATCTTCCGAGAACCCCGCGTTCATCAGCGTGTTCTCCTCGTCACGGACGGCTTCATTGGTGATGATGCTGTCAATTCCGGATTTCTCATCGTAATCGACCATTTCCTTGAGTTCGATCTCGCGGTTGTCGCGGGACAAAACCCTGACATCGAGCGCCAGGCTCTGGAGCTCTTTGATCAATACCTTGAAGGATTCCGGGATGCCCGGTTCCGGGATATTCTCTCCCTTGACGATCGCTTCATAGGTCTTGACACGTCCGACGATGTCATCCGACTTGACGGTCAGCATCTCCTGCAGCGTATATGCCGCGCCGTATGCCTCCAGTGCCCAGACCTCCATTTCTCCGAAACGCTGTCCGCCGAACTGCGCTTTTCCGCCGAGCGGCTGCTGCGTCACGAGGGAGTACGGCCCGGTCGATCTCGCGTGGATCTTGTCATCGACCAGATGGTGAAGCTTCAGCATGTACATGTAGCCGACGGTGACTGGATTGTCAAAATATTCCCCGGTCCTGCCGTCCCGTACACGAAGCTTGACTTTTTCCTTCTTATATGTCTCTCCGGTTTCCGGATCGGTTTCTTCTGTATAATATCCGCTGTCGATCAGCAGCTGGCTGATGTCGTCCCAGCTCGCTCCGTCGAAGACCGGTGTCGATACGTACCAGCCCTTCGCCTTCGCGACGAGTCCGAGGTGGACCTCCAGGACCTGTCCGACGTTCATACGGGATGGTACGCCGAGCGGATTCAGCATGACCTGGAGCGGTGTCCCGTCGTCCAGGAACGGCATATCCTCTTCCGGGAGCACCCGGGAGATAACACCTTTGTTCCCATGACGTCCCGCCATCTTGTCGCCGACCTGGATCTTCCGCTTCGTCGCGATGTAGCAGCGGACGAGTTTATTGACGCCCGGCGGGAGTTCATCTCCGTTCTCACGGGAGAACTCGCGCACTTCCACGACGATCCCGGATTCCCCGTGCGGGACTCTGAGGGACGTATCGCGGACCTCTCTCGCCTTCTCGCCGAAGATCGCCCGGAGCAGACGCTCCTCCGCGCTCAGGTCGTTCTCGCCCTTCGGCGTGACCTTTCCGACCAGGATGTCCATGGAATTGACTTCTGCGCCGACACGGATGACACCTTCCTCATCCAGATCCTTCAGTGCGTCTTCCCCGATATTCGGGATATCGCGGGTGATCTCCTCCGGTCCGAGCTTGGTGTCTCTGGCATCGGACTCATATTCCACGACATGGATCGATGTCAGGACATCGTTCATGATCAGTTTTTCGTTCAGGATGATCGCATCCTCGTAGTTGTAGCCTTCCCACGTCATGAAGCCGATGAGCAGGTTCTTTCCGAGTGCGATCTCGCCGAGATCGGTGGAAGGTCCGTCTGCGATGACTTCTCCTTCCTCTACATGCTCGCCGTGGTTGACGATCGGCCGCTGGTTGATGCAGGTCCCCTGGTTGGAACGCTTGAACTTCAGCAGGTGGTATTCGTCGATCTCATCATTGTCATCCCGGCGGATCCGGATCGATACCGCATCGACGAATTCGATCGTCCCGCTGTGCTTCGCGAGGATGACAACGCCCGAGTCACGGGCCGCCTTATACTCGATCCCGGTGCCGACGACCGGCGCTTCCGTCACGAGCAGAGGCACCGCCTGACGCTGCATGTTCGATCCCATCAGCGCACGGTTCGCATCGTCGTTCTCGAGGAACGGGATCATCGCCGTCGCGACCGACACGACCTGCTTCGGCGAAACGTCCATCATGTCGATGCTGGCGCGGTCATACAGCGCGATCTCGCCGCCGACACCGCGGGCCGTGACCTTTTCGTTGACAAAATGGCCCTCCGCATCGAGCGGTTCGTTCGCCTGCGCGATAATGAGGAGCTCCTCGTCATCCGCGGAGATGTAGCGGACTTCATCCGTAACGACACCGGTCTCCTTATCGACGATACGGTACGGCGTTTCGATGAATCCGTACTCGTTGATCACACCGTAGGTGGTCAGAGAGCCGATCAGACCGATGTTCGGACCTTCCGGCGTCTCGATCGGGCACATCCTCCCGTAATGGGAATGGTGGATATCCCGGACTTCGAACCCCGCACGCTCCCGGGAAAGTCCTCCCGGTCCGAGTGCGGACAGTCTTCTCTTATGTGTCAGCTCCGCCAACGGGTTGTTCTGATCCATGAACTGAGACAGCTGGGAACTTCCGAAGAATTCCTTGATCGCCGCCGTCATCGGCCGGATATTGATCAGGTCGTGCGGAGTCAGCGTCTCTCTGTCGTTCATGTGATCGCGGACCGTCCGTTCCATCCGGGCAAGTCCGATGCGGAACTGATTCTGCAGCAGTTCGCCGACCGTACGAAGACGACGGTTCCCCAGATGGTCGATGTCATCGACGTTCCCGACACCGTGGTTCAGGTTCAGGAAATAGCTGACAGACGCGATGATATCCGCCATCACGATGTGCTTCGGCGAAAGTTCATCTTTCCGTTCGATCAGTTTCTTGCGTGTCTCTTCCGGATCCAGGCCTTCGTCCAGGATCTCCTTCAGGACCGGATAGTAAACCTTGTCCGGCAGACGGAAGGAACGGTTGTCGATGTCCTTGATGTATTTATGAATGTTGACGAACTGGCTTCCGATGACCTTCGTCGTCACATCCTCATCGTTCGCATCATAAACGTAAACATGGTGAACACCGGCCTCTTCAATGACCGACGCCATGTCACGGCTGATCTTGCTGCCGGCTTCCACCAGGATCTCGCCCGTATTCGGATCGATGACGTCTTCCGCGGCGACCGTATCCGGCAGACGGTTGGAAAGCCCGAGCTTCTTATTATATTTATACCGGCCGACGTGCGAGAGATCATATCTCTTCGCATCATAAAACAGACTGTTCAGCAGCGACCTTGCGCTGTCGACGGTCGGCGGTTCTCCCGGTCTCAGACGGCGGTAGATCTCCTTCAGCGCAGCTTCATATAACTCCTGCGCCGTGTGGGATGCCTCGGCCTGCGCGGAAGCAGAGCCGTCGACGTCCTTCAGGGTCTCCGTATCCTTGATCGGGTCTTTTTCAAACGTATTAAGCAGGCGGTCGTCCTCACCGAACGTATCGATGATCTCCTGCCGCGTGCTGATCCCCAGTGCCCGGAGCAGCGTCGTCAGCGGCTGCTTTCTGGTGCGGTCGACACGGACATAGAGAACTTCCTTCGAGTCCGTCTCGTACTCGATCCAGGCGCCCCGGTTCGGGATGATCTGTGAAGAATAAAGTTTATTATTGGATTTATCCGTTTCAACAAAGTAATAAGGTCCCGGGGAACGCACCAGCTGCGTAACAATGACACGTTCTGCCCCGTTATAAATGAAGGTGCCCTTTTCCGTCATCAGCGGGAAGTCGCCCATAAACACTTCCTGCTCCTTGATCTCTCCGGTCTCACGGCTGTGAAGCATGACCCGGACTTTCAGAGGCGCCGAATAGGTCACGTCTCGTTCCTTGCACTCCTCCTGGTCGTACTTCGGAGGATCGTTCAGGGAATACCCCGTGAATCTCAGGCTGAGGTCGCCCGTGTAATCTTCGATCGGCGAAATGTCGTCAAAGACCTCCTGGATACCTTCGTCAAGAAACCACTGGTAGGACTTTCGCTGTATGTCGATCAGGTTCGGCATCGGCCAGACTTCGTCAATCTTCCCGAACGACATACGTTGTTTTCTACCAACTTGTATTGGCTTAGGCAGTTTCGGCATAGATTATCACTCCTTATTACCTTTTCAACTGTACTCGCATGGCAGTCTATTATTATACTAAAGATCTGTCAATTAATCAAGAACTTTTACTCAAACTTAATAGGAAAAAAAGAGCAAAAGACCGGGCATCCTGCACTGATGCTCCGGTCTTCACTTTGTTCTGTTTCAGGTAATCGGAAGTTACTTGAGTTCGACGGTCGCGCCGACTTCTTCCAGCTTTCCTTTGATCTCGTCTGCTTCTGCCTTGTCGACACCTTCCTTGACAGGTCCCGGTGCTCCATCGACGAGAGCCTTCGCGTCTTTGAGTCCGAGTCCGGTGATCTCTCTGACGACTTTGATGACCTTGATCTTCTCTCCTCCGATTTCAGAGAGGATGACGTCGTATTCCGACTTCTCTTCTTCTGCCGGAGCTGCTCCAGCTGCCGCGACGGCGACCGGTGCTGCAGCGGAAACGCCGAATTCTTCTTCACAAGCCTTGACCAGTTCGTTCAGCTCGAGAACTGACATGTTTTTAATGGCCTCAATGATCTGATCCTTATCCATTGTTTATCTCCTTTACTATGATTTGAATGTTTGATCGTTTGTCTTACCGTCCGTTCCTGCCCTTCATTCAGGCGGGACAAAAGCGGACTCTGCCGGGATGCGGCAGCATTATTCTTCCGGCTTTGCTTCCTCTGCCGGAGCCTCTGCTTCCTTCTGTTCCGGTGCAGCTTCTGCTTCTGCAGCCTCTGCCGGAGCCGCTTCTGCAGCCGGTGCGGCTTCTTCCTTTGCTTCTTCCGGCGCCGCTCCGTCTTCCGGTTTCGCATCGGCGATCGCCGCCAGCGTTCTGACGAACTTGCTGACCGGAGACTGGATGCTTCCCAGGAACTTTGCAAGCAGGACTTCTCTCGACGGGATGTCAGCGATCTGAGTGATCCCTTCCTTGTCGTAGAACACGCCTTCCACGACGCCGCCCTTGAACTCCATCTTCTTGTATTTCTTGATGGCTTCGTTCAGGATCCGGGCGCCGGCTGTCGCGTCATCCTTGCTGATCGCGATCGCGCTCGGGCCTTTCATGAGGTCCGCCAGACCTTCGAATTCGGTTCCTTCGACCGCTCTCTTCATCATGGTGTTCTTGTAGACCGAGTAATCGACGTTCGCTTCACGGAGGTTCTTTCTGAGCTCATCCGCTTCCGCAACGGTGATTCCGATGTAGTCAACGAGAACAGCAGACTGAGCGCCGTCGAGCTTCGATTTGATCTCGTCGACGATTTCCTGTTTCTGCTTCAATGCTTCTTCGGACATTGTTTCTCCTTTCCGGAGCGGGCATCTTTGTCCGGCTCCTGATTTTCGGTACATTCGTAAGAAAACCCCGCTGTGCCAGAAGACACGGCGAGGTCAATATCTTATATTGTACCTCGGCGGGCTATTAAGCTTTCGCTCCCGCTGTCTTCGGTGTTGTATTCAGCTTTTCACCACGGATCCTTCGATCCGCTGTTGGTTAGTTGCCGAGCAGTGCCGGGTTGATCTTGACCCCCGGGCCCATCGTCGACGTTACGGTCACGCTTCTCAGGTACTGACCTTTCGCAGCGGCCGGTCTTGCCTTGACGATCGCGTCGATCAGCGCGTTGAAATTCTGCTCCAGCTTTTCCGGTCCGAAAGATTTCTTTCCGATGACCGTATGAATGATGTTCTGTTTGTCCAGACGATACTCGACTTTACCGGCTTTGATCTCCTGAAGGGCCTTTGCCAGGTCCATCGTGACGGTTCCGGATTTCGGGTTCGGCATCAATCCCTTCGGACCGAGGACACGGCCGAGTCTTCCGACGACCTTCATCATGTCCGGAGTTGCGACAACGACATCAAAGTCGAACCAGTTTTCCTTCTGGATCTTGTCTGCGAGTTCTTCCGCGCCAACATAGTCAGCGCCGGCTGCTTCCGCTTCTTCCGCCTTCGGTCCCTTTGCGAACACGAGCACGCGGACTTCTTTACCGGTTCCGTTCGGGAGAACGAGCGCTCCGCGGACCTGCTGATCTGCGTGCCGTCCATCAACGCCGAGGCGCGTATGGACTTCGATCGTTTCATCGAAGTTCGCCGGGGAAGCTTCCACAACAAGTTTCATTGCTTCCGGCACGTCATAGAGATTTGATTTGTCAAATTTCTCTAATGCCGCCTTGTACTTCTTTCCTCTTTTTGCCATAATTACCTCCTCGTGGTTCTGACGGTTCCCTGCCGAATGGCATGACAGGGCGTTCCTCCCACAACATTATTCTTCGACGGTGATCCCCATGCTTCTCGCCGTACCCTTGATCATGCTCGTCGCTGCTTCCAGAGTTGCAGCATTCAAGTCTTTCATCTTGGTCTGAGCGATCTCCTGAGCCTGCGCCGCCGTGATGCTCGCGACTTTCGTTTTGTTCGGTTCACCGGACGCTTTGTCGATCCCCGCAGCCTTCTTGATCAGCACGGCTGCCGGCGGCGTCTTGGTGACGAAGGTAAACGAACGATCCGCGTAAACGGTGATGACGACCGGGATGATCATCCCCGGCTGATCCTGTGTCTTCGCGTTAAACTGCTTGCAGAAGTCCATGATGTTGACTCCGTGCTGTCCGAGCGCAGGTCCTACAGGTGGTGCCGGAGTCGCTCCGCCGGCCGGGATCTGAAGCTTGATATAGCCTTCGATCTTCTTCGCCATGATATCCTCCTTTCCTAGTCTAATTTCTGCACCATGTTGAACTCGAGCTCAACCGGTGTATCTCGTCCGAACATCGAGATCTTCACGTTCAGCGTCTGTTTGTCAACATTGATGTTGATCACTTCGCCGCGGTAGCCTTCAAACGGCCCGCTGACGACCCGTACGCTGTCGCCGATCGCGACGTCCAGGTCGATATCGATTTTCTCAAATCCCATTCTGGCGACTTCTTCATCCGTGAGCGGAGTCGGATCCGACCCGTGCCCGACGAAGCCCGTCACACCCTGCGTGTTCCGGACCAGATACCAGGATTCATTGGTGACGACCATCTTGATGATGACATATCCAGGGAACAGTTTCTTCTGCTTGACGACACGCTTGCCGTTCCGCTCCTCGATCACAGGCGCCATCGGAATGACGACTTCCTGGATCAGATCCTGCATTTCCCGGTTTTCCACCATTTTGTCGATATTCTTTTTTACTTTGTTTTCATAGCCGGAATACGTGTGAACAACGTACCATCTCGGCTGCCCGTCTCCGCGAAGGCCTTCGCCGGACAGCGGGGACAAAGTATTACCGGCATTCTTGATTTCAGAATCTGCCATCTTATGCCTCTTCCCTGACCTTCTGACAAAAAGTTAACTGAGCGTGATGCCCAGGATCGCCTTGAGCAGTGCCAGGAAGCCTGTGTCGACCGCCCAGAAAAAGAGCGCAAATGCCGCGCAGGTCACGATTACGATAACCGAATAGCTGGCAAGCTCCTGACGAGTCGGCCATACGACCTTGCTCATCTCCTGCTTCACGCCGCGCCAGAAATCCCTCCGGGAGCCCTTCTTCTTGTTGGTGTTCCCGCTGATCGCCATTGTTCTGGCTCTGTCCATTGCAGACCGGTTCTGCCGGCTGCCGTTCTTGTTGTTTCCGTTTTTCTTCTTATTATTATTCGCCATTGCAGACCCTCGTTACTTCGTCTCCTTGTGCAGCGTTTCTTTTCTGCAAAACGGACAGTACTTCTTGATTTCCATACGATCCGGATTGTTCTTCTTGTTCTTGACCGTATTATAGTTTCTCTGCTGACATTCTGTGCAGGCTAACGTTACCTTGACTCTCATGATTGACCCGTTCCTTTCGTATTAAATACCAAAACCCAGAGCCGAATCCACCGGCTCTGTGATAATCCGCATAAAGTCACCCATTAAATATACAACAACCCTTTGTCAAAGTCAACCGGTTAATTTTCCTGTTTTCCTCCGGTCAGTTCTGGGTGTCCTGGGTGCTGTCGCTTCCGGTCCCCGAGCTGTCCGACGACTCCGCTTCGGACGCCGACCCGACAGTCTCGCCCGCTGTGATCGTTCCTGTTCTGGAGGCATCCTTCTTCGTGATCTTCTTTCCGTTCATCACGCGCCGGATGTTCCAGACGCCCTGGTCGACCGATTCCTGAATCGGCTCCATCACGTAGACGTAGTAATCCCCGGAAGAATAGCACTGCTGCGAGGAGTCGGTACCGTTCAGGTGCTGCTTGTAGATCTTCCATTTATAGCCGCCGGAGAGCTGCATCCGGATGATGCTGCGGATCTCGGATGACGTCATGTTGATCTGCATGTACTGCTTGCAGGAATCCAGGATGTCGTTGTAGTTCATCAGGATCGTCCGGCTGGAGCTCGCTTTTTTCAGGATCGCTTCCATGACCTTTTCCTGGTCGATGGTCCGCTGCACGTCGCCGTTCGTGAACGCTTTCCGCTCCCGGGCGAACGCCAGCGCCTCCTTCCCGTTCAGATGATTTTTGCCCTTCTTGAATTCGTAATACTGCTGGCCGTGTGTGACAAAAGCGTAATCAGAATAGACATCGATCCCGCCGATCGCATCGATGAACCGCGTCAGCGTGGAATAGTTCACCTTGACAAAATAGTTCATGTCGAGGCCGGTCAGATCTTCGACGGAGCGGAGCGTTTCACGAATCCCGTAGATTCCGGTGTGCGTCAGCTTGTCCTGCGCGTCGCCCTTGTCTTTCAGATGGACGAGATAATCGCGCGGGATCGAGGTCAAGATCACGGTGTGCGTCACAGGATTGACGGTGATGATCATGTTGACATCGGATCGCGACGTCTGGTCGATGCTGCCGCGGATATCCAGCCCGCTCAGATAGATGTTGTACGACTTCTTTGTCACATTGACATTCTTGGAAAGATCGGAGCTGCTCACCCGGACATTGATCGTCTGGATGATGCGCGTCTTGTTCTTGAATGTTTTCTCACTGTCACGGATCGCATCGTAGTGAGCGGCGCTGATCAGAGCAGTATCGGTTTTTCCGTCCAGGAGATCTTCGCCGATCGAAGAGATCTTGACGTCCACTTTATACGTGACGTCGACCTTCTTTTTCAGCTTCTTCTGAGCGGCAGAATAATTGGAATCCATGCCGTCCAGTGTCTCCACCTTTTCTCCTTTAATGTCATTCAGCGTGAGATAATTCGATTCGGTCGTCGTGACGACGTAATATTTCTCCCACTGCGTCCCGAGGTTCGTGACCTGTGTGAAGAAATCCATCGTGACACCGAGATCGAAAAAGACGAACGCAAACCCCGCCATCAGCGCAGTAGTCAGGATGATACTGAAGATCTTCCGTGACTTCTTGAACGCCTTGACGAACAAAGTGATAAAGAGCAGCAGGCTGACCCCGCCGAGAACACACGCCGCGATCAGAAGAAACTTTCGCGGCAGTATACTGGTATATGCAATATATATGATGAACAAAACGCAAGCGGCAAGATAGAGCAGCGCCCAGATCTTTGAAAAAATAATGAGCCCTTTGGATTTCGTGCTCTTCTTTTTTCTTCCTTTCGCCTGGGCTTTCGTCTTCTGCTTTACCCGCTTCGCGTCGTGATTTCCCTGATAGTTTTGAGACATGCGACCTCTCTAAGTGAAAACTGCTAAAGAAAAGGGCTGCTGACGCAGCCCTTGAATTCAATGCAGTAACTTCATCTCTCCTGCGGCAGATGTTTCGTCTGAATGGAAACTGGCATCCCTGACCGCTTACTCGATGATCTCGGTAACGACTCCGGATCCGACGGTTCTTCCGCCTTCACGGATCGCGAAGCGCAGTCCTTCTTCGATCGCGATCGGGGTGATCAGGCTGATCTCCATGACGACGTTGTCGCCCGGCATGCACATCTCAGTCCCTTCCGGCAGCTTCAGGTCTC
>JBMNVA010000022.1:0-14737 GCA_050946555.1 Anaerovoracaceae bacterium
GACCTAACCCGACTCGCAAAGCGAGTCGATGGTAGGTCACATGCAAAGCTTTCCCAAGAGTCCGAGCGGAAGGCGAAGGACGATTGGAAGAAAGCGACTGCAGGAGAGCAGAGGAAGCGGGAGCGGCTGCAACCTACGGCCGAGTCCTAACACCGTGAAGGCGAGCGGAACGCGAAGCCTGAGCGGATGTAGGACCGCTGCCAGGGTTGCCCAAGATGATGACCTAACCCGACTCGCAAAGCGAGTCGATGGTAGGTCACATGCAAAGCTTTCCCAAGAGTCCGAGCGGAAGGCGAAGGACGATTGGAAGAAAGCGACTGCAGGAGAGCAGAGGAAGCGGGAGCGGCAGCAACCTACGGCCGAGTCCTAGCCCCGCAGAATAATAATTAGAAACATGAAGAAATGAGAAATGTTTTTTCAGCCTTTTTCCTTTTCCATCCGCTTTGCCAGCGCTTCTAACACCTGTTTCCAGTCGCCGACGACATACGCGTCGGCTTTTTTCATGATCGGAGCGTCCTCGTCCCGGTTGATCGCGACGATCGTCCGGGTACCCTCGATTCCGGCGTAAAAAGCCGGAGACCCGCTTGCCGCCGCGACAAGGCAGAGCTTTGGCGAGATCAGAGTCCCGCTGACGCCGATCAGGCGGTCCATTGGAAGCCACGCGTTCATGCATACCGGGCGGCTCGCGCCGAGTTCCATGCCGAGCGTTTCCGAAATCGTTTCCGCGAGCTTCGCGTTGGCGCTGCTCCGGATCCCGCGTCCGACCGCCAGTACACGGTCCGCATTTTTCAGATCTCCTGCATCCTGTTCCGGGATTTTGACTGTATCTTTTGCCCGGATCGGATCCTCCGACTGGACCGTCACTTCCGAAACATCATGCGGTGTCACCGGGATCTCTTCCTCCGCGATGCCCCGGTCGATGGAAAGGAAAAAAGGAGCCTTTTTCAACCTCCAGGTTCCGACGATGTGATCCGCGTAGATCCTTTTCCGGCAGACGAGATCCTTACCCGAGAAATCAGCATCCAGCGCTCCGGTGAGAGAAGTACCGTTTTTTCTGGCGGCGAGCCGCACCGCGAGTTCCTCGCCGGCCTGACCCGGAGCAAAAATAACCGGGCACGCGAAATCCAGCCGTTCTGCCAGTGCGGAAAGAGCCGTTTCTGCCCGCCAGCGCGGGAAGCGTAGGATCTCGACCTTCTCTGTCGGTGCTGCCGAAGCGAGGCGCTCCGCTGCCGGACTCTCCGGACCAGCAAGCAGGATCGTCATCCCATCCGAAAATCCCAGGCCGGCCCTTTTGATGAAACCGGCAGCCTTCCCTGCATTCTCCCGATAATCCTGTGAAAAAGCGCTCAAAATGAGTTGGAATTTCATACGAGCCCCCTTTCCTGCAGGAAGACAAAAAGATTCTCCGCCTGTTCCTCCGCCGAGGATCCGCCGATCCGCTCCGCGGATCGGCCGGCGTCCGGCTGCTCCAATCCCTCCAGGACCACCCGCGGCGCGCCCGCAGGCTCCCCATTAACCGAAAACACCCGGATCTCATGCCCTGAGCTGGCGCGCCGCTGCATCAGCGTCGGGATCCGCAGCAGGACGCCGGGAGAGTCGCCGCACGCCAGGACAAGCGGGAGCGCGGCGCTCTCGCGGATCCTCCCGGATTCTGTCGCGTATTCCGCCGTGATCCGGTTCTCCGAAATCGCCTGAAACGAAAGCACCTGATTCAGACACGGAATCCCCAGCGACTCTGCAAGCAGAAACGGGATCTTCCGGTTCTCGCCGTCCGCGCTGACCGAACCCGTGACGATCAGATCATACGGGCCGGTCTTACGGCAGAAATCAGCGATCGCGGCAGCCGTCGTCTCCGCATCCGGCTCATAGGAGTCCGGAAGTTCAATTCGCCAGGTCTCCTCAAAGCCGAGTGCGGCCAGAGCGCGGAGCTCCCGGTCGGCCGTCTCGCCTTCAAGAGCAGCAGCCGTCAGCCGGATCTCAGGCTCCGGACTGGAAGTCTCAGAACCCCCGGCTTCTAGCACCTTCGATCCTTTCGAACTGTCCCGCGCCCGGAGAGCCAGCTCCAGTGCGATCTCAGAGGAAGGATCCAGGATCCGCTGGATCCAGCCAAAGTCAAAATTACCGGACGCGGCTCCGGAGGCCCAGTCGGCCTCCGAGAACCTGTCCGGATCCGGTACGGTTTTAAAACAGCATAAAATTCTGATCATACGATGGATTTGAAACCTTTCTATTTGCGGCCGGGGCTTGGAAGCTTTGACTCTTTGATCTTCTGAGTCTCTGAGCTGCCGATGCTGTGTCTCAGCTGGCTGCCGCACATCTGGCGCGTTGAGATCTGAAGCACAGGCGCCCGGCCGGCTGCGCGTCCGACACTGCGTGCTGAAATCTGCGCCGCCGGCGCCTAGCTGCCGTCCCGGCCGGCCGCTCTGGCCGGCCCGGAGACTGAAATTGATAGCGCCTTCGCTCCTGACTGGCCTTGCATCCGGCCAGCTGAAGCTTGACGCTCCGGCCGCGCCACAGGCCCAGCCACTGAAACTGCCAACACCGGCCCTCGAAAGCTGCGCCTTCCTTTTGTCCCTCTAGTCCGTCCGGAGTCTAGAAAATCCAAGGATTCTTCTCGTTCCGGCTGATCGGGATCAGCGTGCCGGCATTCATGATGCCGTTCGGATCAAACGCCTTCTTCAGCGTATCCAGCATGTAGAACGACGAACCGTACTCCTCATAGACATAGTGCGCACGCGCCTTGCCGAGCCCGTGATGGTGCGAGATCGAACCGCCGAAGCGGACCGTTTCCTCGCAGATGATCCGGTTGATGAGGTTGTGGTATTTGTTGATCTCATCCTCCGGCGCGCAGTCCACGACATTGTAGTAGTACACGAAGTACATATTCGTGCCGTTGATGTAGCTGTGCGACGAGTGGCCGCCGATCATCGTCAGATCCGGGACCTCATTCGTGATCCGCTTGACGACCGAATCGTAGATCTTGTAAATGCAGTCCCAGCAGCCCGAGATCTCCGTCGTGATGCCGATGTTCCCGGTCGCGAGGATCTCTTCACGCTCCTGTGCGATCTGTTCCGCGCCCCAGTTCAGGTGATTGAACCAGTTTTCGATCAGCGCAGGATCGACCGGAGTGACGCCGTCGATCGCCTTCACGATCTCGTCGATCGCGTCAGCCGTCGCACGGGTGATCGCAGCCGGGCCTTCCGCCATGAACAGCAGGACATTTTCGCCGTCCGCCCAGTCGAAGTTCATCGCCGCGTCCTGAAGGTCGTACAGACGAGCGACAGACGGGCGGTAGCCCTGGACCATGACCTCGCGGAGTGCGTCAAATCCTTTTTCCATGCTCTTGATGCGGTAGCCGAGGAAGATATTGTTCTCCGGCTGATATTTGAACATTTTTACCGTGACTTCCGTGATGAAGCAGAGGGCGCCTTCGTTCCCGAGTACGATGTGCCGGATGTCCGGACCGCAGGAGCGGCGCGGGACATTTTTGATGCGGCAGATCTGACCGTTCGGGAACACGACCTCGCAGCCGACGAGCATGTCTTCGATCCCGCCGTACAGCGTCGAGAACTGGCCGATGCTCCGGGTCGCGACGAGGCCTCCCATCTGTGCCAGCGGCTTCGACTGCGGGGAGTGGCCCGTCGTCAGGCCGCGTTTCCGCAGGAGATCATCCAGATACTGCAGCGGTACGCCGCACTGGCAGGTGACCTGCATGTTTTTTTCGTTGATCTCGAGGATCTCATTCATCTCCGAGCCGTCGAGCACGACAGAGTTTTCTTTTGCCGTCTCAAGACCTCCTTCGATAGCGGAGTGGCCGGTCCGCGGAACGATATTGATCCCGTTTTCGTTCGCGAATTTCAGGACCTCTGCGACCTGCTCCGTGCTTTTGACATAAACGACAGCGGCCGGGATCGGCTGCGTGTAAACGTCGTGGCACTGCTCATATTTCCGGTAGCGGTCGTTGCTGCTCTCCTTCAGGACCTGTTCGTCAGTGACGACCTGCTCGTCGCCGACGAGGCCTTTCAGTCCCGTAACGATATCTTCTCTGGTAATCATGATGCACCTCCATGAACAACGCGAAGGACTCCCGGAAAAGCCGGGGATGCCCCTCGGAAAAAAGCAGGCGCTCCGGCGGCCGTCATAGGATGGCCGTCCGCGCTGCAGATGTTACTTCCGGATCAGCCGGGTGTACGCGGCGAGGAGCTCCCTGAAGCCGTCCAGTTCCTTCGGTTTGATGATCCGTTTCGGTATGCAGTAGGTATTCGAGAGATCCGGCCGGATCACGAACATGTCATCCAGTTCGATGGTCCTGGCGTCCTTGTCGCCCGCGAGCTCGATCGGCTCCCGTTTCGGAAGGCTGATCGTCCCTTCTCGTCTCACCTCCACCTTGAAATGCCCTCCGGCCTTCTGCACCGCCCGGGCACCCCGCTTCGATTTCAGGATCGGGCTGTATATAAGGTAAAAAAGCATGAGCAGGGCGACGATCGCAATGAAAAAATAGTTGACCCGCCGGTTGTCGAGGAGGAAGAGGATCAGACAGGCGATGACGATCGCGGTCAGTCCCAGACCGACAAGGATCTGGAACTTTTCGCCGCGTTTTGTGGCCAGCGTCCGGAACGCGCGATACGCCTCATCATAGCTCAGATGATAGTCGAACCGGTATGACGGCTTCACGCGGTCAGAGAGATGGATCTCACGTTTCGTTTCGTTCTTCTTCCTCAAGACGGACCTCCCGGGAAATTCATTATTAAGGCCGCCCGGTGAGGCGGCCTTTCATTGAAAAACTTATTTATGCGGGTTCCGCGTCGGTGCCGGATCCGCCTTTTGCCGCCTGCTTCGCTTTCTTCTTTGCCGCCGCCTGTTCGTCCTGTTCGGACATCAGGCGCCTGGAAGGAAGCGGCTGGCCGTACTCATCATAGTCCTCCTTGAACGTATCGTATTTCGCCGGATTCATCACGACTTTCATAAACGAGATCGTGATAATGATCAGCAGGAACACGACCGGGAATCCGCCGAGGTTCGACAGATACTTCAGAGCATCAGTGGACTTGAATGCGTTGACGAAGATGATGCACATTACGCCGATCGTGATTCCCCAGACGATCTTCAGCCAGGTCGGAGACTCGGCGTCATCCGCGCTCAGGCCGCCCGTGCACAGTCCGGACATCGCGTTCGTATTGGAGTCGGACGCGGTGACAAAAGAGACCAGGACGATGGCCAGGAACACGAGGATCGTGATCGTCGGGATCGGCATCTGCTGAAGGACCGCGTATGTCGCGGAAGCCGTGCCGCCTTCCTGCATCGCCTTGTTGATCCCTTTGCCCGCCAGCTCATAGTAGACAGAGGACGAAGAGAACAGTCCCAGCCAGATTACGGAGAACAGAGCCGGGAAGATGACGATGACCTGGATCGCTTCACGAACAGAGAATCCCTTGGAGATCCGTCCGAGGAACGCGGCGGTGACAGGCATCCATGCCATCCAGTTGCACCAGTAGAATACCGGCCACCAGTCGGCCCATTTATCTCCGTCTGCGGCGGAGATGAACAGCGACTGCTTCGCGAAATCCGTGAGGTACGCACCGAATCCTTCAACGGTCAGGTTCAGGATGTAGAATGTCGGTCCGAAAATAAAGACAAACAGACCGAGCACCATGTAGATCCTGGAGTTGATCGTGGACAGGATGCGGATGCCGTTCATGATGCCGGAAACAGCGGATGTGACGAACATCGCGACGATGATCGCGCCGACGAGTGTCCAGAGGAACGTGCTGGATTTGATGCCGCCGTCCGTCAGGCTGGACAGGCCGTCCGATACCAGGAAGACCGCGGAGCCCATGCTGGCCGCCATGCCGCAGACGAGTGCGAGCAGGCAGATGACGTCGACGACCGGCGAGAACTTTTTCGCGGTCGGATACGGAAGCGCCGGGTACAGCATGTTCCCGATCGAGTAATCTTTTTTCGCGTTATAAAACAGGAACGCGAACAGGATCGCCGGCACACCGTAGATGCACATCGGAGTGAATGTCCATTCGAGGAAGATATCCTTCATCAGGAATGTGATCGCCTCCGATGATTTCGGCGTGATGGACGAAGGCGGATTGTAGTAGTGGTACATCGGTTCCGCACAGGCCCACAGCAGGATGCCGGCGGCCATGATCGTGCAGAGGACGATCCAGACGTAGTTTGCCATGTTCATCATCGGCTTCGCCTTGCGGCCGCCGATCCGGACGCGTCCGAACGGAGTCACGTACGCGATGATGATCAGCACGACGCAGATGAAAGCCATCAGCGCGAACAGCCAGGAAAACTTGTCGAGAATGAAGTTCGTGACCGTCATGACCATGGCGTTGAACGCCTTGCCGCTGATGAAGTTCAGCGCGATCGTCGCGACCGCGAGGAGCCATGGAATCAGAAATACGGCCCAGCGGATAGGTTTCTTAGTCGTCTCCATATAACCTCCTTATACATAATAGCGATAATAAAGAACAAATACAAAAAAAGAGAAAAGAGAGGATATTACCGCTCTTTCTCTCTTGGTAACAAATATATCGTAAAATATTAGTAGAAAAATGTCAAGTTTCCTGTTCATATTTTCGTACAATTGGAGGTCCTCTCCATATTGTCAGCATGCTCCGGCAGGAATATAATGTAATGAAAGAAAAAGCGACAGCGCCTGCGGGGCAGGAGTCCGGAGCGCGCCGCGGAAGCAGAAAAGCGGGGGAACTATGATCCAGAGAGTAACGAGACAGGAATTCATCGATGCGACCGGCGACTGCCCGGTCATCCCGGAGATCAAGAATGACGAGTGGCTCGACGCGATCGGCGAATCGGACAGCTCGTTCGTCTATATCGTTTACGGTAACGTCTGCACGATCCCGGACATCGTCCGGAGAGCGAAGGAGGCCGGACGCCGCGTCATCGTCCACGTCGATCTGATCGACGGGCTGGCAGCAAAAGCGATCTCGGTCGATTTTGTCCGGAAATACACCGACGCGGACGGCATCATCAGCACGAAGCCCGCGCTCATCAAGCGGGCGAATGAGATCGGACTCTTCTCGATCCAGCGCCTGTTCATGATGGACGGGATCACCTACGCGAACATCGAGCGCCATGTCCGGATGTGCGACCCGGATGTTGTCGAGCTGATGCCGTCCGGTCTTTCCAAGGTGATCGCTTATCTGACCGAAGTCATCCGCCAGCCCGTTGTCGCCAGCGGGCTCACACAGGACAAACAAGATGTGATCGCTGCATTAAACGCCGGTGCCGTCGCCGTCGCGACGTCCAACCGGGCACTTTGGGATGTGTGAACATGCTGTGGGACGCGTGAACATCAGGTAAGAATATTCCGACGGATCACGGCGGTTTCATTGACAAATATGGATCCCTGTTATAAACTGAAATCAGTTCCTGAGAGTGTTAGAGAAGGCAGCTTCCGTGCTTTTTGTGCGCGGAGGAGGCGTTCTCTTTTTTACGGAGCGGGCAACGGCCCGGGAGAATTCAAAGGAGGTAAATTATGCGTGATATTAATGATTTTTCAATGGATTTCTTTTCATTAAAAGGGAAAAACGCGATCGTGACCGGCGGCTGCAGCGGCCTCGGTCAGTGCTTCTCGCTCGCGCTCGCGAAAGCCGGTGCGAACATCTTCTGCTTCGCGGCGGTGAACGATAACGGAGAGACCGAGAAACTGGTGAAGGGCTGCGGCGTCGACTACCACTTCATGCAGGGCGACATCACCGAAGACGGGATCTGCGACAAGGTCGCCGAAGAGTGCTATAAGACCTACGGCAGCATCGACATCCTCGTGAACTGCGCCGGCATCTGCAACATCGCCGACGTCCTCGACTTCACAAGAAAAGAGTGGGACCCGATGATCGACATCAACCTGACCGGCGCGTTCGACCTGAGCCACGCCGTCGCGAAATACATGATCGACCAGAAGAGCGGCCGCATCATCAACATCTGCAGCCTGTTCTCCTTCCTGGGCGGACTCGGCTCCCCGGCTTACGCCGCGATGAAAGCCGGCCTGATGGGTCTGACAAAGGCTTACGCTGACGAGCTCGGAAAATACGGCATCACCGTGAACGGCATCGCACCGGGCTACTTCCAGACCGCGATGACCGCGAGCACCGGCAGCGGAAACGAAGACGATCCGAAGTACATCCGCATCAAAGAGCACATCCCGATGGACCGCTGGGGCGAACGCCAGGATCTGATGGGTGCGATGGTCTTCCTCGCGAGCCGCGCGGCGGATTACGTGAACGGTACTATCCTCGTCGTCGATGGCGGATATCTTGTCCGGTAAAGACGGGAGGTGCACGATGGCAGAAAAATATCTTATCGGGATCGATGAAGGATCCCAGAGCGCGAAGATCCTGATCTTCGACCAAACAGGAAAGATCGTCTGCGAAGGACGGCACCCGCTGAAGCCGTACGATCTTCCGGAGCCCGGCCATGTCGAGCACCCGGGGGATGACTGGTGGGACGCCATCTGTCAGGCCGGAAAAAAGTGCATGGCGAACTTCAAGGGAGACCGTTCCGCGATCGCCGGGATCGGGCTCTGCACCATCCGCTACTGCAGGGCCTACCTCGATGAAAACTGCATGCTCGCACAGCCGGCTCTCTCCTGGATGGATGTCCGCGTCTCCGCACCTTATGTCGCGGAAAATCCGAACGTGAAATACATCACCGCGTCCTCAGGCTACATCACATATCGCCTGACCGGCGAGAAAAAAGACACCGTCGCGAACTATGAAGGCGGCTGGCCGGTCGACGTCGATACCTGGAACTGGTCCGACGATCCGCAGGCGTACAAAGACTGCGGCATGCCGCGCGAGATGCTTTTTGACCTCGTGATGCCGGGTGACGTTCTGGGATATGTGACAAAAGAAGCCGCAGAAGCCACCGGGTTCCCGGAAGGGCTCCCGGTCGTCGCCACCGCGAACGACAAGGCTGTCGAAGGCCTCGGCACCGGCTGCATGGGAGACGATACCGTCTGCCTGTCGCTCGGCACCTATACTGCCGCGATGATGGAAGGAAAAGAGTTCCTGCGGAACACCCACGCGACCTGGCCGAAATTCTCGTGCGTGCCGAATAAATATCTGTACGATACCTGGGGGATCCGGCGCGGCATGTGGACCGTCAGCTGGTTCCGCGATGTCCTCGGCGAAGGCTACGCGAAAGAGGCAGCCGCCCGCGGGATGTCCCCGGAAGAAATGCTGAGCAAAGAGGCGGAATCCGTCCCGGTCGGAAGCGACGGGCTGATGACCGTCCTCGACTGGCTCCCGTGGGTCGACGCCCAGTACAAGAAAGGCGTGATGATCGGCTTCGACGGCCGGCACACCCGGGCGCACATCTACCGCTCGATCCTTGAGGCCGTCGCACTCACGATGAAAAAATACATCTTCGACATGGTCGATGAAGTCGGCGTCACACTCGACAAAGTCATCGTCACCGGCGGCGGCTCCAGCAGCGATTTGTTCATGCAGATCATCGCAGACGTCCTGAACATCCCGACCGTCCGGAACGAAGTCAACGACGCCGCTGGACTCGGCTCCGCCATCTGCGCCGCCGTCGCATCCGGCATCTATCCGGACTTCGAGACCGCCGTCAAGAACATGGTCCGATTCAGCGGCCGGTTCGAGCCGATCCCGGAACACACGGAGATCTACGACAAAATGTACCCGATCTACTGGGACATCTCGAACCATACCGACGAGGTGCTGAAAAAATCATACGAGATCTTCCACTGAAAAGGGAAGCCGCCGGACAGCACGGAAGAAAGGAGCGTCCGATGAAGCATCATTCGATCGCATTCGGCTCTCCGGGCCGGTATATCCAGGGCGAAGGAGAGCTGTACCGCCTGCCGGAACACGCGGCGGGCTTTGGAAAAAAGATCTTCGCGGTCATCGACGAGTTCTTTTTTGACGACTACTCAAAATCGCTTAACGAGACCTGCCGGGCGAAAGGAGCATCTTTTGACGCGTACCGCTACTCCGTCGAGATCACGAAGGAGCGCATCCATGAGGCAGCGGATCAGGCCGAAGGATTCGGCGCGGACGTCATCACCGGCATCGGAGGCGGAAAGACGATCGACACCGCCAAGGCGGCAGCGTCCGTCCTGGGCCTGCCGCTGATCATCGTCCCGACGAGTGCGTCGACCGACGCGCCGACGAGCGCGATGTCCGTCATCTACAACGACCGGCACGAGCACGACGACGTCTGGTATTACCGGAAAAATCCGGATCTGGTCCTGGTCGACACCCGGATCATTGCTGATGCTCCGCCGCGCTTCCTGATCTCCGGCATGGGCGACGCCCTCGCGACCGCGTATGAGGGCCGCGCGAGCATCCGCTCCGGGAGCCCGAACTATATCGAGCAGAGCTCCGGACCGTATTTCGCTTCCCGAACCGCCGTTGGCATTGCCGAACTCTGCAGAGACACCATCCTGCAGAACGGAAGAGCGGCAAAAGAAGCCGCTGTGCGCCACGAAGTGACAAAAGAGCTCGAAGCGGTCGTCGAGGCGAACACGCTGATGAGCGGTCTCGGGTTCGAGAACGTGGGCTGCGCCGGTTCGCACGTCATCTGCAACGGGATCAGCCGTCTCCCGGGCGGCGAGAAAGCCCTCCACGGCGAAAAAGTCGCGTTCGGCATCCTCTGCCAGCTGACCGCGGAGCAGGCGCCGGAAGCAGAGCTCGCGGAGCTCCGGTCCTTCTATCTCGACGTCGGCCTGCCGCTGACGCTCGAAGACCTGGGCATCGAAGCGAGCGATGAGAACATCGATAAGATCAGCCGCGATGCAAAGAACACCGAGTGGACGCGGGAGCCGTTCGAGCTGTCAGACGAAGATGTCTGCGAGAGCATCCGCAGGACCGAACGTGACGGGCTCCTATGGTAAAAAGGAAAAGCAGCGGGCACTGCAAAGGCAGCCCGCCATCGGGAAGAGGCTCTGAGCGATCGTTCAGAACCTCTTTTTTATCTGCGGTTTTTAGACGGAAGCCTTCATGAAGCTTCTGCGCGGAAAGCTTACCGGAGCGCTGCTGCCGGGGCGCTTCTGCCTTCGCCGGTGCCCTTTCCTTTCGGCATGTTTCCCTTTTCCCCTTTGTCCTTGAATAACGGTCGGAAATGTTATAAAATTGTTTCAATCTATATGGAATCATTGTTAAAGTTACAGGGTCCGGGACGAGGATGCGGGAGCCCGGACCGCGAAAGAAGACCGGCAGGAAGAAGAGCAGGAGGAGACCATGGCACACTATTTTGAAGAACCGTCGAGAACTTTTAATGAATACCTTTTGATCCCGGGATACACGTCGGCGGACTGTATCATGGAAAATGTATCACTCAGGACACCGATCGTGAAGTATCGGAAGGGTGAGGAACCGGCGATCGTCGCCAATATCCCGCTCGTTTCCGCCGCGATGCAGGCAGTCTCCGACGACAACATGGCCGTCGCGCTGGCCAAAGAAGGCGGCATTTCCTTCATCTACTGCTCGCAGTCCGTTGAAAGCGAAGCAGAAATGGTCAAGAAAGCGAAGGACTACAAAGCGGGATTCGTCCAGAGCGACAGCAATCTCCGGCCGGATCAGACGCTGGGCGACGTCCTCGAGCTGAAAAAACGGAGCGGTCACTCCACGATCGCGATCACGGAAGACGGGACGGCAAAAGGAAAACTGGTCGGGATCGTCACGAGCCGCGACTACCGCGTCAGCCGGATGACGAACGATACACGAATCAGCGAGTTCATGACACCGTTCGAGAAACTCGTCTACATCAAGGACGGATGCACCTTGTCCGAGGCGAACGACATGCTGTGGGACCACAAGCTGAACGCGCTCCCGGTCATCGATGACAATCAGCGGCTTTCCTATTTTGTCTTCCGCAAGGATTACGATACACATAAATCCAACCCGAATGAACTCCTCGACGTGCACAAGCGCTACATCGTCGGCGCGAGCTGCAACACGAGAGATTACAAAGAACGGATCCCGGCACTCGTCGATGCCGGTGCGGACGTCCTCTGCATCGACTCCTCCGAGGGCTACTCCGTCTGGCAGTCCGACACACTGAAATGGGTCCGCGAAAAATACGGTGATGACGTCAAGATCGGCGCCGGGAACGTCGTCGACGCCGAAGGATTCAACTTCCTGGCCAAGGCCGGTGCGGACTTCGTCAAGATCGGGATCGGCGGCGGTTCCATCTGCATCACGAGAGAGCAGAAAGGGATCGGCCGCGGGCAGGCTTCCGCCGTCATCGAAGTCGCCGAAGCGCGTGACCGCTACTTCGAAGAGACCGGCGTCTACGTTCCGATCTGCTCCGACGGCGGCATCGTCTACGATTACCATATGGCACTTGCTCTCGCGATGGGCGCGGACTTCATCATGCTGGGCCGTTACTTTGCCCGTTTTGACGAATCCCCGTCCGCGAGACTGGTCGTGAACGGAAACTACGTCAAAGAGTACTGGGGCGAAGGTTCCAACCGCGCCCGCAACTGGCAGCGCTACGATCTCGGCGGCGAAGGCGGCCGCATGAAATTCGAGGAGGGCGTCGATTCCTACGTTCCGTACGCCGGCGGCCTGCACGACAACGTCACCCTTTCCCTGAACAAAGTCAAGGCGACGATGTGCAACTGCGGCGTGACCACGATCCCGGATCTCCAGCGCGACGCGAAGCTGACGCTCGTCTCCGCGACATCCATCGTCGAAGGCGGCGCACACGACGTCGTTCTCCGCGACTCCAGCCAGAACTCCATACACTAAGCAGTTTGACGCCATCTTTCGGGCGGAGGCACCCGGGAGGTGGCTTTTTCAGCAGATCTCACCAGAACAATCAGGAGGCATCCATGGAAAGAGAACAGATCATCGTCCTGGACTTCGGCGGGCAGTACAATCAGCTCATCGCACGCCGGGTCCGCGAGAACAACGTCTACGCCGAAGTACTGCCGTACACGACTCCGCTCGACAAGCTCCTCGAACGAAAGCCGAAGGGCATCATCCTGACCGGCGGCCCGAACAGCGCGTACGACCCGGATTCGCCGCATTACGACCCGGCGCTTTTTGACGCGGGCATCCCGATCCTCGGGATCTGCTACGGCGCCCAGCTGATGGCCTGGACCCTCGGCGGGAAAGTCGAGACCGCCCCCGTCAGCGAATACGGAAAGACCTCGATCAAAATCGACCAGACCGGCCGCCTTTTTTCCGATGTGACAAAAGAAACCGTCGGCTGGATGAGCCATACAGATTACATCGCCGAGCCGCCTGCCGGCTTCCGCGTCACCGCCCGGACCGACGTCTGCCCGGTCGCCGCGATGGAAGACGACAGCCGCAGGCTCTACGCGACGCAGTTCCACCCGGAAGTCACCCACACCGTCGAGGGCAAAAAGATCCTCAGCGCGTTCGTCTTCGGCCCGTGCGGCTGCAAAGGCGACTGGAAAATGGAGGACTTCGCCCGTCGCTCGATCGACGAGATCCGCGAAAAAGTCGGAAGCGGCCGCGCCCTCTGCGCCCTGTCCGGCGGCGTCGACTCCTCCGTTGCCGCCGTCCTGATGTCCCGCGCGATCGGCAAGCAGCTCACCTGCGTCTTCGTCGACCACGGTCTGCTACGCAAAGGAGAGGCCGAGAGCGTCGACCGCGTCTTCGGCCCGGACGGTCCCTACGACCTGAACTTCATCCATGTCGACGCCCACGAGCGCTATTACAAAAAGCTGGCCGGCGTGACCGACCCGGAGACCAAGCGCAAGATCATCGGCGAAGAATTCATCCGGGTGTTTGAAGAGGAAGCGAAAAAAATCGGCGCAGTGGACTATCTCGTCCAGGGCACGATCTACCCGGACGTGATCGAAAGCGGCCTCGGCAAATCGGCCACGATCAAATCGCACCACAACGTCGGCGGCCTTCCGGACCACGTCGACTTCAAGGAGATCATCGAACCGCTCCGCATGCTGTTCAAGGATGAGGTCCGCGCCGTCGGCCTCGAGCTCGGCATCCCGGAAGAGCTGGTGTACCGTCAGCCGTTCCCGGGCCCGGGCCTCGGCATCCGCATCGTCGGCGAAGTCACCGCGGAAAAGGTGAAGATCGTCCAGGATGCGGACGCGATCTTCCGTGAAGAGGTCGCGAAAGCCGGCCTTTCCCGTCGGATCAGCCAGTACTACGCGGCACTCACGAACCTGCGCTCGGTCGGCGTCATGGGAGACTTCAGGACATATGATTATGCGATCGCCCTCCGCGCTGTGGAGACCTCCGACTTCATGACAGCCGAAGCCGCCGAGATTCCGTGGAACGTCCTGCAGAAGGTGATGAACCGGATCGTGAACGAAGTCGACCACGTCAACCGCGTCTTCTACGATTTGACGTCAAAGCCGCCTGGGACGATTGAGCTGGAGTAACGCCAGGGGGTTTTTATGTCCTCGTGAGCCCTTGCAATCAGCGGCTTGGGGCGATTTCAAAAAACACTGATACTATTTTGATACTACATTTACAAGAAACTTTTTCAAGCGGCAGAAATGCTGGAATCACAGCATCCTGCCGCTTTTTTCATTTTCATCTCAACACGGATCAGATCCTGTGTCAAGACAGGGATCAGACTGTGACCGCCGCATGTTTGAATCCATTTTCCGGCCGGGGTATCCTTTAGAAAAGAAACGAGAGGAGGGAACATCATGTTTGGAATGAGGGAAAAGAAATATCCGCTCTATCTCACCGACGATGAGAAGAGGATCATCCTGATGAGTCTTGTGGAACTCAGA